>NZ_CP054919.1:4090000-5527500 GCF_013364235.1 Kitasatospora sp. NA04385
GCCGACACCACGGTGGCGCTGGCCCGCTACTGCCTGCCGACCATCTTCTTCATGGGCGTGCACGTGGTGATGGGCCAGATCCTCAACGCCCGCGGCCGGTTCGGCGCGATGATGTGGACGCCGGTCCTGAACAACGTCGTGGTGATCTTCACCTTCGTGATGTACATCGCGGTGTACGGCACCTTCCAGCACACCGAGGTCACCCCGCAGTCGATCTCCCCGGAGGGCGTCCGGCTGCTGGGCATCGGCACCATGCTGGGCCTGGCCGTGCAGGCGCTGTCGATGATCCCGTACCTGCGGGCGGCGGGCTTCTCGTTCCGGCCCCGGTTCGACTGGCGCGGCCACGGCCTGGGCAAGGCCGCCCGGCTCGCCAAGTGGACCTTCCTGTTCGTGCTGGCCAACCAGGCCGGCTTCCTGGTCGTCACCCAGCTGGCCACCGCCTCCGGCAAGGCCGCCGAGCAGGACGGCCACCTCGGCGTCGGCCTGGCCGCCTACTCCAACGCGCTGCTGATCTGGCAGCTGCCGATGGCGGTGATCACCGTCTCGGTGATGAGCGCGGTGCTCCCCCGGCTCTCCCGGGCCGCCGCCGACCAGGACTCCGGCGCCGTCCGCGACGACCTCTCCTACGGCCTGCGCACCTCGGCGGTGGCGATCGTCCCGGCCGCGTTCCTGTTCCTGTCGCTGGGCCCGGTGATCGGCTCCTCGATCTACGGCCTGGGCAACGGCGGCGCGGTCGCCCACGGCACCACCGCGGTCGGCTACATGCTCTCCGCGTTCGCCCTCGGCCTGATCCCGTACTCGGTGCAGTACGTGCTGCTGCGCGGCTTCTACGCGTACGAGGACACCCGCACGCCGTTCTCCAACACCGTCTGGGTGGCGCTCACCCAGGCCGCCACCGCGGTGCTGTGCTGGCTGGTGCTGCCCGCGCAGTGGGCGGTCACCGGCATGGCGCTGGGCTACGGCCTGTCCTACGCGGTCGGCGTGTTCGTCGCGGTGCCCAAGCTGAAGGCGAAGGTCGGCGGCCTGGACACCGCCCGGATCACCAAGACCTACGTCCGGCTGGCCATCGCCTCGCTGCCCGCCGCCGCCGTCGGCCTGGCCCTGGAGCTGCTCGCCCTGCAGGTGCTGGACGGCTGGATCGGCAACGTGCTGACGCTGCTGGTCGCGGCCGGTGCGCAGCTCGCGGTCTTCCTGGTGCTGGCGCGGAAGATGCGCATCGAGGAACTGAGCGCACTCACCGGAATGGTCCGCAGGAGGCTCGGCCGCTGAACGACCCGTCGGCACCGGATTGACGCGACGTCAACCCGGACGAGGACGAACCGTCGGATCCTCAGTACGCTTCTCCTGGGCCGGAGTCGGGGAACACCCCCGGTTCCGGCCCATTCGTCTGCTGTTCCGCCGGATGTGGGCAACCGGGCAACCTCCCGCCACCCCCAGAGGTCGTACCTGGTGTGCGGAAGTGGGCACAATTGACCCTGCACGGCCGACCACCCCGGCAACGGGGACGTCGACCGTCCTGGGATGGACCGGGGCGACACAAGGGGAGGCAGGACCACGGTGGCTGACGGCACCAAGGCGATCGTCGACACGTCCGAGACGGACGGGGCGGCGACCGAGGCCGCGCCGACGACGGGCGCGGAGCGCGAGGCCGGCTCCGACCACGGGTCCGACCGCGGCTCCGAGCGCGGCCGGGCCGCCAAGGGCCCGGCGAAGGGCTCCCCGAACGGCTCCACGAGCGGTTCGGCGAACGGCTCTCCGAACGGCTCCGCGAACGGTTCGGCGAAGGCGGCCAGGAACGGGGCGAAGAGCACCGGCCGGAGCAACGGCAAGGGCACCGCCAAGGCGGACCCGAAGACCACCCCGCTGCGCGCGGCGCGCCCGAAGCCCGCCCCGGCTCCGGCCCCGGCTCCGGCCGCCGCGAACGCCCCGCGGCCCCGCCGGGCCCCGGCCGCCCCGGCCGCCCCCGTCCCGGACGCCCCGGCCGCCCCCGTCCCGGACGCCCCGGACACCCCCGTCCCGGACGCCGCCGGGGACGGCGCGTCGGGCCTGCCCCCCGAGGTCACCGCCCCGCTCTCCGCCCAGGAGATCGACGCCGAGCTCGCCGCCCAGGGCGCCCGCCCCGACCGCCCCTCCCGCAGCCGCGGGGTGCGCCGCCCGCTGCCGCCGGTCGAGCCGTCCGAGCCCGCCCCGGCCACCAGCACCGAGACCCTGGACGCCGACACCGCCACCCTGCCGACCGTGCTGCCCGCCCCGAAGCGGCACAGCGGCGACAAGATCGGCGCCCGCTACCGGCTGGAGGAGTGCATCTCCGAGTCGGAGACCTTCACCAGCTGGCGGGCCGTCGACGAGAAGCTCCGCCGCGCCGTCGGCGTCCACCTGCTGGCGGCCGGCCACCGGCGCGCCAAGTCGGTGCTCACCGCCGCCCGGAGCGCCGCCCTGCTCGGCGACCCGCGCTTCGTCCAGGTGCTGGACGCGGTGCAGGAGGGCGAGCTGGTCTACGTCATCCGCGAGTGGCTGCCCGGCGCGCGCGACCTCGGCGGGCTGCTGTCGGACGGCCCGATGGAGCCCTACGACGCGTACCAGATGGTCCGCCAGGTCACCGACGCCATCGCCGCCGCCCACGAGCGCGGCCAGGCGCACCTGCGGCTCACCCCCAAGTGCGTGCTGCGCACCGACGGCGGCCAGTACCGGATCAACGGCATCGCGGTGGACGCGGCGCTGCGCGGGCTGCCCGCCGAGGACGCCGAGCTGACCGACGTCCGGGCGATCGGCGCACTGCTGTACGCCGCGCTCACCCACCGCTGGCCCTACCCGGAGGACCGCTACGACCTCCAGGGCCTGCCCAAGGGGCTCGGCTGCGTCCCCCCGGACCAGGTCCGGGCGGGCGTCCACAAGGGCCTGGCGGAGCTCGCCGCGCGCATCCTGTGCGAGCAGCCCCCGAACCACAAGGAGCCGATCACCAGCCCCGCCGAGCTGGCCGCGGCGATCGGCCGGATGCCGCGGATCCGGCAGCCCGAGCAGCCCGCCCCGCCGGCGCTGCGCGCTCTGCCCGCCGCCCGGCCGCGCTACGCGAGCACCGCGCAGACCCAGGTGATCCCGCGCACCGAGCCCGCGCCCGCCCCGGCCCCCGCGCCGCACCCGCGCACCCGCCGCGGGCTGCGCCGCCTGCTCAAGTGGACCGCCTCGCTGGTCGCGCTCTCCGCGGTGGCGGTCGGCTCCTGGCAGCTGGCCCAGTACGTCAACGCCCGCCAGGACAAGCCCGACAGCAGCCAGACCGCCCCGGCGCCCGCCCCGTCCGGCTCGGCCCCCGCCGCCGCCACCGGCGAGAAGATCGCCATCACCACGCTCTCGCCGTTCAACGCCTTCGGCGACAACAAGAGCGAGCACTTCAGCGAGCTGCCGAACGCCACCGACGGCAACCCGGCCACCGCCTGGACCACCCAGCGCTACAACGACCAGTTCGGCGCCTACCGCCCCGGCACCGGCCTGCTGATCGACCTCGGCTCGGCCCGCCGGGTCGGCTCGGTGGACGTCCAGTTCCTCGGCGACACCAAGGCCGAACTGAAGGCCGCGCCCACCGGCACCACCACCCAGCCCAGCTCCGACGAGGCCGGCTTCCGCAGCTTCGGCGCCTCGATCGCGGCCGACTCCGGCAGCAAGGTCACCCTCAAGCCGGGCAGCCCGGTCACCACCCGGTACCTGCTGCTCTGGCTGACCGGCGTCCCGGTCGGCGACGACGGCGGCTTCCGCGGCAAGGTCGCCGAGGTCCAGGTCAACGGCTAGGCACCCCGCTTCCTCCCGAACACCCCTTGATCCGCTCCGGCGCATCCCCAACGATGTGACCCAGGGCCGCCGGAGCGGACGGCCGAACCGCAAGGAGGGGGCGGATGGCCGAGGAGCCCACCGACGCCGAGCTGCTCGCCCGGCACGCAGCGGGTGACCCGGACGCCTTCGGGCTGCTGGTGCACCGTCACCGGGACCGCCTGTGGGCGGTCGCGGTGCGCACCCTCGGCGACCGCGAGGAGGCCGCCGACGCCCTGCAGGACGCCCTGGTCTCCGCGTTCCGGGCCGCCGCCGGGTTCCAGGGCCGCTCGGCGGTCACCACCTGGCTGCACCGGATCGTGGTCAACGCCTGCCTGGACCGGGCCCGTCGCGGCGCGGTCCGCCGGGCCGAGTCGCTCGACCACCGTCCGGACGGCACCGCCGAGCGCGCGCTCGGCCCGGCCGAGGACGCCGAGCACCACGCGGTGCGGGCCGAGACCCGCCGCGAGGTGGCCGACGCGCTGGCCGAACTGCCCGCCGAGCAGCGGGCCGCGCTGGTGCTGGTCGACATGCAGGGCTACCCGGTGGCCGAGGCCGCCGAGGTGCTCGGCGTCCCGGTCGGCACCGTGAAGAGCCGCTGCGCCCGCGGCCGGGCCCGGCTGCTGCCGCTGCTGCGCCACCTCGGGCCGGGCCGTGTTCCACGTGGAACCGAGCCGCCCCCCGTTCCACGTGGAACACCGACCGACCCGGGCGCCGTTCCACGTGGAACGTCCGCGGACGCCCGGCCCGCCGTTCCCCGTGGAACCGGGCCGGACCCGGGCGGGACCGCCCCGCCCGCGCCCCGGAGCGGGAACCCGAACCCGCCCTCCCCCGTCCCACCCACGGATCCCTCGCCCGCGCTGGAAGGAGATGCGACCCCGCGATGACGCCGCACCCGCCTTCCGGCCACCCCGGCCCGGACGCCCTCGCCGACCTCGCCGAGGACCTGCTGCCGCCCGAGCAGGCCGCGCCGCTGCGCGCGCACCTGGCCGACTGCCCGTCCTGCGCCGAGGACTTCGCCGCCCTGTGCGGCCTCCCGGAGCTGCTCGCCGACACCCCCGCGCCCGCCATGCCGCAGGACGTCGCGGACCGGCTGACGGCCGCGCTGGCCACCGAGTCCGCCGCCCGCGCCGAGACCCGGCCGGCGCACCCCGCTCCCCTGTCCACCGCACAAGCCGCCCCGGCCGCCCCGCACCGCACCGGCGCCCCGGCGGGCGCCGTCCGCCGCCACCGGCCCCGGCCGTCCGCCGCACCGGCGGCGGCGCGACGGACGGCTGCTGCTGGCCACCGCGGCCGTCGCGGTGGTGGCGCTCGCCGTGGGGCTGGGCGGCTCGCTGCTCGACCGCGACGGCGGCGGGAGCAGCAGCGCCGCCAAGTACACCGCCGACGCGGCCGCCGGCTCCCCGACCGCCGGGGACCGCGGCGGCGACTCGGCGGCCCCCCACCAGGTCGCCCCGGGCGGCGGCGCCGAGGACGCCGGCCCGGACTTCACCGCCGCCCTGCTCCCCGGGCAGGTCCGGGAGTTGATGCACCGGAACGCGCCGGAGCAGCTCGGCCCGGACACCCCGTCCGGGACGGGCGCCACCGGGCTCCCGTCCTGCGTCCTGGCCGCCACCGGGCACCCGGGCGAGCAGCCGGCCGCCACCGGCTCCGGCCGCTACCGGGGCCGTCCGGTGCTGGCCCTGGTGTTCCGCCCGCCCGGCGGCGACGGCCCGCTGGACGTCTACCTGGCCACCCCGGACTGCCCCGGTTCGACGATCCTGCTGCACAGCGCCGTACCGGCCCCCTGATTCCTCGCCCGGCCGGGCCCACCGCGCCCGGAGTGCGGGCGGTGGGTGCGGCCGGGCCTGGGAATGCGGGAGACTGGTGAGTCGTTGTCCGGGGCGGCGGAGCAGACCGCCCTCCCCGCGCGAGCGGGACGCCAGGCGAACCAGGAGAAGCAGTGAGCGACGTCCGTAACGTGATCATCATCGGTTCCGGCCCGTCCGGGTACACCGCTGCGCTCTACACCGCGCGCGCCTCCCTGAAGCCGCTGGTGTTCGAGGGCGCGGTCACGGCCGGCGGCGCCCTGATGAACACCACCGAGGTGGAGAACTTCCCGGGCTACCGCGACGGCATCATGGGCCCCGAGCTGATGGACAACATGCGTGCCCAGGCCGAGCGCTTCGGCGCCGAGCTGGTCCCGGACGACGTCGTCGCCGTCGACCTCACCGGCGAGATCAAGACCGTCACCGACTCCGAGGGCACCGTGCACCGCGCCCGCGCCGTGATCGTCGCGACCGGCTCGCAGCACCGCAAGCTCGGCCTCCCGAACGAGGACAAGCTCTCCGGCCGCGGCGTCTCCTGGTGCGCGACCTGCGACGGCTTCTTCTTCCGCGACCAGGACATCGCGGTGGTCGGCGGCGGCGACACCGCCCTGGAGGAGGCCACCTTCCTGTCCCGCTTCGCCCGCAGCGTCACCGTCGTCCACCGCCGGGGCTCGCTGCGCGCCTCCAAGGCGATGCAGGAGCGCGCCTTCGCCGACCCGAAGATCACCTTCGCCTGGGACAGCGCGGTCGAGGAGATCCACGGGGACCCGAAGCTCTCCGGCGTGACCCTGCGCGACACCAACACCGGTGACCTGCGCGAGCTGCCCGTCACCGGCCTGTTCATCGCGATCGGCCACGACCCGCGCACCGAGCTGTTCAAGGGCCAGCTCGACCTGGACGCCGAGGGCTACCTCAAGGTGGAGGCCCCCTCCACCCGCACCAACGTGCCCGGCGTCTTCGCCGCCGGCGACGTGGTGGACCACACCTACCGCCAGGCCATCACCGCCGCCGGCACCGGCTGCTCCGCCGCGCTGGACGCCGAGCGGTACCTGGCCGCGCTGGCCGACGCCGACGAGGCCCCGGCCGCCGTCGTCGCGGTCTGACGCACCCGCCGCAGCACCGCCCGCGGCCCCCGCGCACCCGCCCGCTTCCCGGCGACCGCGACGGACCTGACCCACCGGCAGGTCCGTCCGGGCGGAGGCAGAAACAGATCCGCCCCCGCCGTTGTTATCCCTGACGTACCTCTCCTCCGACCCCAAGGAGTTCCCGTGGCCGGCGCCACCAAGGAAGTAACCGACGCCACCTTCGACGCCGAGGTGCTCAAGAGCGACAAGCCCGTCCTCGTCGACTTCTGGGCCACCTGGTGCGGCCCGTGCCGCCAGGTCGCCCCGGTCCTGGAGGACATCGCGGCCGAGCACGCCGACAAGCTGACCGTGGTCAAGCTCGACGTGGACGCCAACCAGGAGACCGCCGCGGCGTACAACGTGATCTCCATCCCGACGCTGAACGTCTACAAGGGCGGCGAGCTGGTGAAGACCATCACCGGTGCCCGCCCGAAGGCCGCGCTGCTGCGCGAGCTCGCCGAGTACCTGTAGGCCCGACCACCCCGCGGCGGCCCGGACGGCACCCCCGTCCGGGCCGCCGCGGCGTTCCCGGCGCCCTCCACCGGCGCTCCGGCGGCTTCGCCGAGAAGCCCTCAGCGCGGCGGCGGCTCCCGCGCGCGGGCCGCCCCGGAGCGGAGAACGGCTCCCTCGGAACGTCAGAACGGCCGCAGCGCCGGCTCCTTGCGCCCGCCGCCGAGCAGCCGCTCCAAGGCGCCCTCCACGTCGCCCCGCCAGGAGAGCGTGGTGCGCGCCTCCAACCGCAGCCGCGGGTACCTGTGGTGCGGGCGGACGGTCTTGAAGCCCACCGCCAGCAGGTGGTCGGCGGGCAGTACGCAGCTCGGCACCTCCCGCCCCTGCGCGCCGAACGCCTCGATCGCCCGGAAGCCGCGCCGGATCAGGTCCTTGGCCACCGACTGCACCAGCACCCGTCCCAGGCCCTGCCCCTGGAAGTCCGGCAGCACCCGGGACACCATCAGCTGCACCGCGTCCGGCGAGATCGGGCTGGTCGGGAAGGACTGCCCGCGCGGCACGTAGGCGGGCGGGGCGTAGAGCACGAACCCGGCCGGGCGGTCGTCCACGTAGGCGACCCGCCCGCAGGACCCCCACTCCAGCAGCACCGCGGAGATCCACCCCTCCTTCTCCAACTCCCCCTTGCCGGCGTCCTGCGCGTCCCGCCCGCTGACCGGGTCGAGCTCCCAGAAGACGCAGGAGCGGCAGGTGTTCGGCAGATCAGCGAGGTTGTCCAGCGTCAGCGGAACGACCCTCCGTCCCACGCCCGCACCTCCTCCTCCAGGCGGAAACCCTCCTGCCCCCAGTCTGCTCCGCCCAACGGAACGGGTGCACGTTTCACGTGAAACATGCACCCGTCGGTCCGCGGTCCGGGGCTGCCGGATCAGGACAGCGGCAGCCCCCGCTCGCCCGGGGCCAGACTGTCCAGGATCCGGTTCAGGTCCTCGACCGAACCGAACTCCAGTACCACCTTGCCCTTGCCGAGCTTGCCGTCGCGCTGCGAGACCTCGACCTTGACCCTGGTCTCGAAGCGGTCCGAGAGCCGCCCGGCCAGCTCCTCGAAGGCCGGGGTGGGCAGCGGGTCGGCGCGCGGGGCGCGCTTCTTCGGCTCGACGCCGGCCATCAGCTTGGCGATCTCCTCGGTGGCCCGCACCGAGAGCAGCTCGGCCACCACCCGCGCGGCCAGCTTCTCCTGCCGCTCGGCGTCCGGCACCATCAGGATCGCCTTGGCGTGCCCGGCGGTGACCTCCCCCGCCGCCACCTTCAGCTGCACCGACACCGGCAGCTTCATCAGCCGCAGCGTGTTGGAGACGTGCGGCCGGGACTTGCCCACCCGGTCGGCCAACTCGTCGTGCGTGCAGCCGAAGTCGCGCAGCAGCTGGTCGTAGGCCGCGGCCTCCTCCAGCGCGTTCAGCTCGGCCCGGTGCAGGTTCTCCAGCAGCGCGTCCAGCAGCAGCTTGTCGTCGTCGGTGGCCCGGACGATCGCCGGGATGACGTCGAGACCGGCCTCCCGGGAGGCCCGCCAGCGGCGCTCGCCCATGATCAGCTCGTAGCCGTCGGGCCCGGTCTGACGGACCACCACGGGCTGCAGCAGGCCGACCTCCCTGATCGAGGAGACCAGCTCGGCGAGCTTCACCTCGTCGAACACCTCGCGCGGCTGGCGCGGGTTGGGCCGGATCGACTCCAGCGGCAGCTCAGCGAACCGGGCGCCGTTCACCGGGGTCAGCGCCGCCTCCAGGACGCTGCGGCGCTGGTCTCCGGCCAGCTCCCGCAGGCTCTCCGCGGCGGCCTTGGCCGCCACCGTGCCGCGGTCGGTCGGCACCACCGGCGCCACCGCGACGGTCCCGGCCGACTCGGCCGGAGCTCCACCTACGGCCGCCGGCTGGGTCGCCGGGATCAGCGCCCCCAGACCCCTGCCCAGACCCCTGCGCGTGCCACTCACCGCTTGCCCTCCATCGAACTGTGCTGTGCCGTCGGCGCGGACGTCTCCCCGCCGCTCTGCGACGGAACGACCGC
Organism: Kitasatospora sp. NA04385; assembly: GCF_013364235.1. Lineage (NCBI taxonomy): Bacteria > Bacillati > Actinomycetota > Actinomycetes > Kitasatosporales > Streptomycetaceae > Kitasatospora > Kitasatospora sp. NA04385. Next base: position 4,099,239 of record NZ_CP054919.1, read on the forward strand.
CGCGCCCGCCCGGTGCCGCCCGACCGTCGACTTGGCGACCTCGGCCCGCAGCGCCAGCTCGCGCGCCGCCTCCAGGTAGGAGAGCGCGCCGGTGGAACCCGGGTCGTAGCTCAGCACGGTCTGCCCGTAGCTGGGGGCCTCGGAGATGCGCACCGACCGCGGGATGGCGGTGGCCAGCACCTCCTTCTCGAAGTGCGTCCGCACCTCCTCGGCGACCTGCGCGGCCAGCCTGGTCCGGGCGTCGTACATGGTGAGCAGGATGGTCGACACGTGCAGCGAGGGGTTCAGGTGCGCCCGCACCAGTTCCACGTTGCGCAGCAGCTGGCCAAGGCCCTCCAGCGCGTAGTACTCGCACTGGATCGGGATCAGCACCTCCTGGCCGGCCACCATCGCGTTGACGGTCAGCAGCCCCAGCGAGGGCGGGCAGTCGATCAGCACGTAGTCCAGCGGCTGCTCGTAGGCGGCGATGGCGCGCTGCAGCCGGCTCTCCCGGGCGACCAGCGAGACCAGCTCGATCTCGGCGCCCGCCAGGTCGATGGTGGCCGGGCAGCAGAACAGCCCCTCCACGTCGACCACCGGCTGCACCACGTCGGCCAGCGGCTTGCCCTCGACCAGCACGTCGTAGATGGACGGCACCTCGGCGTGGTGGTCGATGCCGAGCGCGGTCGAGGCGTTGCCCTGCGGGTCGAGGTCGATGACCAGCACGCGCAGGCCGTGCATGGCCAGCCCGGCGGCCAGGTTGACGGTGGTGGTGGTCTTGCCCACCCCGCCCTTCTGGTTGGCGACCACCATGACCCGGGTCGCGGCGGGCCGGGGCAGCGCCTCCCCGGCGTGCCCGACGGCCGGGACGGCGGTGTGCGCGGCCCGGGCGACGGGGGTGTCATCCACCTGATCGACGATCTCCGACTCCTGCATGGGGGTCAGTGTTTCACGTGAAACCGGGGCCGCGACAGTCACGTCCGGGTGACGGTCCGGGGTCCGATTGAGTCCTTGATCAAGTACGCCGGAGAGCAGGAAGCGACGTTTCACGTGGAACACGATGCCCGGAATGTCGGGATCAGCGAGGCCGACACTCCGGTCCCCGCCCGACGGAAACGGGGCGGGCGGCCCACCGGCCACCCGCCCCGAACACCAGCGCGAAACGCTCAGCGCCGCCCGCGGCCGGTGCCGCGCCGACCCGCGCCCTCGCCGCCCTTGCCACCGCGGCCGGCCCGGGCCGCCCGGGCCCGGCGGGTGGCCGCCTTGACGCCGCCGGGGCTCTCCCCCGCCTCCACCCGCACCACCCGGGTCGGGGTCACCAGCACGCCCTCGCCGACCCCGATCACCGACCACTTCACCGCGCCGAGCCGGGCCAGCGCCGCCCGCGAGTCCGCCAGCTCCTGCTCGGCGGTGTCGCCCTTCAGCGCCAGCATCTGCCCGTACGGGCGCAGCAGCGGCATGCCCCAGCCGGCCAGCCGGTCCAGCGGCGCCACCGCGCGGGCGGTCACCACGTCCACCGCCAGCTTGCCGACCGTCTCCTCGGCCCGGCCGCGCAGCACGGTGACGTTCTCCAGGCCGAGTTCGCGGACCACCTCCTCCAGGAAGGTGGTGCGCCGCAGCAGCGGCTCCAGCAGGGTCACCGACACGTCCGGCCGGGCCAGCGCCACCGGGATGCCCGGCAGGCCGGCGCCCGAGCCGACGTCGCACAGCGAGACCTCGGCGGGCAGCAGCTCGGCCAGCACCGCGCAGTTGAGCACGTGCCGGTCCCACAGCCGGGGCACCTCGCGCGGGCCGATCAGCCCGCGCTGCACCCCGGCGGTCGCCAGCAGCTCGGTGTAGCGCACGGCCTGCGGCAGCCGATCGCCGAAGATCCGTCCCGCCGCCTCCGGGGTCTGACCCGGCCCCTCCAACGGCGCCTCGGGCTCCGTGTCGTCCCTGTCCATCTCTGCTTCTCCGCTCACCGTCGAATCCACCCGCCGTACCAGCACTGTTCCACGTGAAACACCACTCCGCCGTAGAGCCGACGACCCCGCCCGCGCGAGGCGGGCGGGGTCGGACACCGGGACGGCAGCACCACCGGCATCAAGCCGGCAGCACGACCACGCACCGCTGGGGCTCCTCGCCCTCCGACTCGCTGCGCAGACCCGCGGCAGCCACCGCGTCGTGCACCACCTTGCGCTCGAACGGGGTCATCGGCCGCAGCTTGACCTGCTCGCCGGTGCTCTTGACCCGCTCGGACGCCTCCGCCCCCAGCTCCGCCAGCTCGGCCCGCTTGCGCGCCCGGAAGCCCGCGACGTCCAGCATCAGGCGGCTGCGCTCACCGGTCTCCCGGTGCACGGCCAGCCGGGTCAGCTCCTGGAGCGCCTCCAGCACCTCGCCGTCCTGGCCCACCAGCCGCTGCAGCGTCCGGTCGTCGCCCTCGCCGACGATGGAGACCAGCGCCCGGTCCCCCTCGACGTCCATGTCGATGTCGCCGTCCAGGTCCGCGATGTCCAGCAGACCCTCCAGGTAGTCGGCGGCGATGTCACCCTCGTGCTCCAGACGCGAGAGGGCGCTCTCACCGGCCGGCGCGGTGTCGACGGCGGAGGTGGTGCCATCCGTCACAGGTGGACTCCTTCGGAAACGAGGCCCTCGGGTGGGGCCGAGAACGAGGGTGGGGACTACTTCTTCTTCGGCCGCTGGCCGGCCTGGCCACCGCGCCGCGGCTGCTGGCGCTGGCCCTGGCCCGACTGGGCCCCCGGCTTCGCCCCGCCCGCCTTCGTACCGGACTTCCCGGCGTCGGCCGAGGTGGCCGCGGCCGGCTTGGCCTCCGCCCCGTCCGCCGCCGCGTCCGGCGCGTCCGCGGGCTCCGCGGTGTGCGACTGGTGGGTGGCGGTCGCCTGGCGCTGGGCCTTGCTCTGCTTGCGCGGCTGCTGCCGACGCACCTGCACGCTCTCCGCGACCGCCGCCTGCGCGTCGGCCTCCACGCCCTTCGGGTTCTTGGAGCCGGTGAGCATCGCCATCACGCCGGCCTTCTGGATCGAACCGTCCGGGTTGATCCGGCCCGCCTTCTTCAGCCGCACCTGGCGCTCGTCCCACGCCCGGCTGCCCGGCGTCGGGTTGTTGCGGATGACGATCAGCTGCTGGCCCATCGACCAGACGTTGGTGGTGAGCCAGTAGACCAGCACACCGACCGGGAAGTTGATGCCCATCACGGCGAACATGACCGGGAAGACGTACATCAGCATCTTCTGCTGCTGCATGAACGGCGTCTTGACCGACAGGTCGACGTTCTTGGTCATCAGCTGGCGCTGGGTGACGAACTGCGACAGCGACATCAGCACGATCATGACCGCGCAGACGATCTGGATGTGGATGCTGTCCGCACCGACGAACTTGGCCGACAGCGGGGCGCCGAAGATGTGGGCCTGCTTGGCGCTCTCCAGCAGCGGCTGGTCGATGACGCCGATCGTCTTGTCGTTGGCGATCGAGGCCAGCACGCCGTAGAGGGCGGTGAAGAACGGCGCCTGCACGAGGATCGGAAGGCACGAGGAGAACGGGTTGGTGCCCGCCTCCTTGTACAGCTTCATCATCTCTTCGGACTGGCGCTGCTTGTCGTTCTTGTAGCGCTCCTGGATGGCCTTCATCTTCGGCTGGATCGCCTGCATGGCCCGGGTCGCCTTGATCTGCTTCACGAAGAGCGGGATCAGGCAGATCCGGATGACGACCACCATCATCACGATGGACAGACCCCACGCCAGACCGCCGTCGGGATCGAAGACGTGGCTGAACAGCGAGTGGAACTGGACGATGATCCAGGACACCGCTGTGTAGAGGGGACTCAGAAAACCGAAGGTCACCGGTCAGACTCCTTGGGCATCGGGCTTCGCCACCGGCTCCGGCTCGGCGGTCCCGCTCGTGGGGTTCAGCAGATTGCGCAGCCGGCGGTGCCACACCGGGTGCTTTCGCGGCGGAACGTGGTCAACCCCACCGGGAGACCAAGGGTTGCAGCGGAGGATGCGCCAGCCGGTCAGCCAGCCGCCCTTGATCGCGCCGTGGACGCGAACCGCCTCGTACCCGTAGTGGGAGCACGAGGGGTAATAACGGCACACCGGACCGAGCAGCGGACTGATGGTCCACTGGTAGAGCCTGATCAGGCCCATCAGCAGGTACTTCATCGCCCTGTTCCCGTCGGGGCACTGCCGGTCGGTTCCGACCTGAGCAGGCGCCGCAGCGCCGCGTCCAGGTCGTGCTCAAGGTCCGAGTACGGAGCCGTCGCCGCAGCCGGCAGCGCCCGTACCACTATCAGGCTACCTGCGGGCAACCGGGACAGGCGCTCGCGGACCAGGTGACGCAGCCGACGCTTCACCGCGTTGCGGACCACGGCCGGCCCCACGGCCTTGCTCACGACGAAACCCGCACGCGCCGAAGGAAGCCCCTCGGCGACGTGCGGGTGTGAGTCGCTGTTCCGGCCGGCTCCCGCCTCGGGGTCCACCTCTCTGTGGAGGTGGACCACCAGCAGGGGCCGGCCTGCGCGGCGACCGCGTTTCACCGCGGTCGCGAAGTCCTGGCGCCGCCGCAGCCGATTCTCGGTGGGCAGCACGTCAGACCCTCTGCGCGGATCAGGCGGACAGGGCGGTGCGGCCCTTGGCACGGCGGTTCGCCAGGATGGCGCGGCCGGCACGGGTACGCATGCGCAGCCGGAAGCCGTGGGTCTTGGCGCGACGACGGTTGTTCGGCTGGAAGGTGCGCTTGCTCACTCGGGGGCTCCTGGGGTGAATCGTAGGATGACGGGGAGTCGCTTGGCCGTCACCGTGCGTCCGCGCGATCTCCCCTTGCACTGGGAAATCCGGCCCCCGGACCCAGATCTGCTGGGTCGAGGACCACCACGGCGCCCGTGCTGCGCGCGTCATGGAAGCGGGCGGACCCGCGGACATGCGGCAGCGGCCATCGACAACTCGACCTGGTTACGGTACGCGGGAGCGGGTCCGAGGGTCAAACCAGGTGGCTGCCGCACCGTTGCCCACAGCCTGTGGACAGCAACTTGAATCAGCTCTGCGCGCTGACTACCGTTGCAGGACTTGTCTCTTTTGTTCTGTGCCGCGGCCGCCCCGCCGCCGCCGCACCCGAACCCACTTCCCCTGACCTTGCCTGGCTCCCCCTGCTCGGGGAACGAGAAAGCGTGTACCAGTGGCTGATGTCAACAGCGATCTCGTCCTGATGTGGTCGAGGGTCGTCGAGCGACTGGTCAGCGACAGCGATGTCGTGGAGAAGGACAAGAACTGGGTCCGCCGCACCCAGCCGATGTGGATGATGCACGACACCGCCCTGCTGGCGGCGCCCAACGAGTTCGCCAAGCAGGTGCTGGAGGGCCGGCTGCTGCCGCAGCTGACCGAGGCCATCTCGCAGGAGTTCGGCCGCCAGGTGCGGATCGCGGTGATGGTGGACGCCAACGCCGCCCCGGCCGGCGAGCCGGACCAGGACCAGGAGCTCGACCCCGAGCCCGTCCCGGAGTGGCCGCACCCGCGTCCCGAGCAGTCCTACCCGGCGCGCGTCGAGCAGCCCTACTCCGCCCGGGCCGAGCAGCCGTACCCGTCCGGGCCCGCCGGGGGCTACCAGCAGCAGGGCCCGCCGCCCGGGGCCTGGCCGGGCCGGGGCGGGGACGACTACCAGCGGCCGCCGTACCCGTCCGGCTACCCGGCCGCCGAGCCCTACCGGGCGCCGGCCCAGGCCCCGTACCACGACCACCAGCCCGGTGCGGAGGCCGGCGGCTGGGGCGACCCGGCCCCGGTGCCCGAGCGGCGCCCGGAGCCCGCCCCGCGCCGCTCGCACCGGCCCGGACCGGACTCCGCGCAGGGCGACCTGTTCGGCGGGGCGCTCGGCTCCCCGGACGAGGACCGGCCGCGACAGGGCGGCGCGCGCCGGGGCGCCCGGCCCGCCACCCCGGCGCACTCCCAGGTCGAGCGCCCCCCGGGTGTCCCGGCCCCGCCCGGCGCTCCCCCGGCGGGCGGCCCCCGCAAGGACGAACCGAACGCCCGGCTGAACCCCAAGTACCTGTTCGACACCTTCGTGATCGGCGCCTCCAACCGCTTCGCGCACGCCGCGGCGGTGGCGGTGGCCGAGGCGCCGGCCAAGGCGTACAACCCGCTCTTCGTCTACGGCGAGTCCGGCCTCGGCAAGACCCACCTGCTGCACGCCATCGGGCACTACTCGCGCAGCCTGTTCCCGGGCACCCGGGTGCGCTACGTGAGCTCGGAGGAGTTCACCAACGAGTTCATCAACTCGATCCGGGACGGCAAGGCGGACGCGTTCCGCAAGCGCTACCGGGACATCGACATCCTGCTGGTCGACGACATCCAGTTCCTGGCCAGCAAGGAGTCGACGCAGGAGGAGTTCTTCCACACCTTCAACACCCTGCACAACGCGAACAAGCAGATCGTCCTCTCGTCGGACCGGCCGCCCAAGCAGCTGATCACCCTGGAGGACCGGCTGCGCAACCGCTTCGAGTGGGGGCTGATCACCGACGTCACCCCGCCGGAGCTGGAGACCCGGATCGCGATCCTGCGCAAGAAGGCGATCCAGGAGCAGCTGAACGCCCCCGCCGACGTGCTGGAGTTCATCGCCTCCCGGATCACCCGCAACATCCGGGAGCTGGAGGGCGCGCTGATCCGGGTCACCGCGTTCGCCAACCTGAACCGGGCCCCGGTGGACCTGGAGCTGGCCGGCATCGTCCTCAAGGACCTGATCCCGGGCGGGGACGAGGACGCCGGGCCGGAGATCACCGCGCAGGTGATCATGCAGCAGACCGCCGCGTACTTCGGGCTGGGCGTCGAGGATCTGTGCGGGTCCTCGCGCAGCCGGGTGCTGGTGACGGCCCGTCAGATCGCCATGTACCTGTGCCGGGAGCTGACCGACCTGTCGCTGCCGAAGATCGGCGCCCAGTTCGGCGGCCGGGACCACACCACGGTGATGCACGCGGACCGCAAGATCCGCTCGCTGATGGCCGAGCGGCGGTCCATCTACAACCAGGTCACCGAGTTGACCAACCGCATCAAGAGCTAGCTAACAAAAGTCCCGCACTGCCGAGAGGGCACTCGACATCATTCTGTCGGAGAGTCAAAAGCCTTCTGCAGAGCGGTAGTTGGCGCATCGAAGGGGAGTCGGGCCGAGGCGGCCCGACTCCCCTTCCGGCTGCCCCGGGCGTTACCCGGACGAGTGGCGGGCCCACGACGGAAGCCACTCGTCCGAGTGCACGGGCGCCCCTTCGGCGGACCGCACCGGGCCTCCCGTAGTAGAGAGACGCCGATCGAACGGGCAGCCGCCCGCACCGGTCGGGGCCGGCCGGGCCGGAACGGGGGTGTGGAAGGGCCCGGGGCGGGGCAGGAATCCGCTCGGCGGCCGAATCCACGGGCCGCCCGCCGCACCGAACGCCTGACCTGCGAATCGAACGGTTCGGGCGCGCACCCCTGCTTTTCCACAGGAACGGGTGGGTTCTCCCCGTCCACAGGGTGTGCGGGGGCGAGTTATCCAGAGGTTCCTCCACAGGCCGATCACGGCTACGCTCTTCCGCGCAGGTCAACCACCTGTGGACTTGTGCACAACGGTTATCCACAGGCTGTGGAGAACTGAGGCCCCGTCAGCCGGTCCACAGAGTTATCCACCGGCTGTCCACAGGAATGGGTGGGTTATCCCCAGGTTTTCCACAGCCGTGTCCACAGTTCGGCAACATCAACTCCCTTGTCAGCCCTGGGTGTGAAAGGCGTCACGTGATGTTGATCCGGCGCGGTGGATAACTCTGGGGATTTCTGTGGACAGCGCTGTGGATAACCTGTGGATACTCAGCGTGCCCTGTGGATTACTCTCCGCTGTCCACAGGAGGGCCTGGTTGTCCACAGCCGCCGTCCACAGGTCCTGTGGACAAAATCCGGCCTCTGAGCTGCGAAAACGGGGTTATCCACGGTATCCACAGGCCCTACTACTACTGCTACACATAGAGAGCTCGGAGCTTGATCAACAGTGGGGGTGGCCCGAATCTGTGGACAACCGGGCCCCGACATTTGTTCGGCTCGCTTGTGCCCATCTGCCCCGGCTGTCAGCCGAGTACGTCAGACTGTCCTTCGGCAACCGGGAGCAGGACGGGGCGGAGCTGATCCGCCCGGGGCCCGACCGGGGGCCGGAAGAGGATCAGACGATCAACAGCACGGCGGTCGGTACCGGCCGGCCGTGCGGCGACAGCAGCCAGGAGGCGGTTACCGGTGAAGTTCCGGGTGGAGCGTGATGTCCTCGCGGAGGCGGTGGCCTGGGCTGCCCGCAGCCTCCCCGCGCGGCCGCCGGTGCCGGTGCTGGCCGGCCTGCTGCTGACCGCGCAGGAGGGCACCCTGGCGCTCTCCGGGTTCGACTACGAGGTGTCGGCCCGGGTCGAGCTGGAGGCGGACGTCGAGGAGGCCGGCACCGTCCTGGTCTCCGGCCGACTGCTCAACGACATCTCGCGCAACCTGCCCAACCGCCCGGTGGAGATCTCCACCGACGGCGCCCGGGTCAGCGTGGTCTGCGGCACCTCCCGCTTCACCCTGCCGACCCTCCCGGTCGACGAGTACCCGGCGCTGCCGCAGATGCCCACCGCCACCGGCACCGTCCCGGGCGACGTGTTCGCCTCCGCGGTCAGCCAGGCCGCGGTGGCCGCCGGCCGCGACGACACCCTGCCGGTGCTCACCGGCGTCCGGGTCGAGATCAACGGCAGCGGCATCACCCTGGCCGCCACCGACCGGTACCGCTTCGCCGTCCGCGAGCTGCTCTGGAAGCCCGAGCAGGACGACATCAACGCGGTCGCGCTGGTCCCCGCCAAGACCCTGCAGGACATCGCCAAGTCGCTGGGCAGCGGCGACCAGGTCACCATCGCGCTGTCCGCCGGCGGCGCGGGCGAGGGCCTGATCGGCTTCGAGGGCGCCGGCCGGCGGACCACCACCCGCCTGCTGGAGGGCGAGTTCCCCAAGTTCCGGTCGATCTTCCCGACCGAGTTCTCGGCGGTCGCCGCGGTGCAGACCCAGCCCTTCCTGGAGGCGCTCAAGCGCGTCTCGCTGGTGGCCGAGCGCAACACCCCGGTCCGGCTGAACTTCGAGCAGGGCGTGCTCACCCTGGAGGCCGGCTCGGGCGACGACGCGCAGGCCACCGAGCGGATCGACGCCGACCTGGAGGGCGACGACATCTCGATCGCCTTCAACCCGGGTTACCTGGAGGAGGGGCTCAAGGCGATCGACGCCGCGTACGCGCAGCTGAGCTTCACCACCCCGACCAAGCCGGCCCTGCTGACCGGCAAGCCCGCGGTCGACGCGGAGCCGGACGAGGCCTACCAGTACCTGATCATGCCGGTCCGCCTCTCCGGCTGACCCGCGTACCGACCTACCAGGGGCGCGAGGGGCGAGCAGCCTCCGCGCCCCTGTGGCTGCCCGGCGCTCCCTCGCCGTCGGCGTAGGCTCAGTGGGTGCGGCAACGGCGCCGTCATCAGGCACGACACCACAGTGAAGGACTTGTCATGGAGCTCGGCCTCATCGGTCTCGGCAAGATGGGCGGCAACATGCGCGAGCGCATCCGCCGCGCCGGCCACACCGTCATCGGCTACGACCGCAACCCGGACCTCGCCGACGTCGACAGCATCGAGCAGCTGGTCGCCAAGCTGGAGGCCCCCCGCGTGGTGTGGGTGATGGTCCCGGCCGGCGGCCCGACCCAGGAGACCGTCGAGCGCCTGGCCGAGCTGCTCTCCCCCGGCGACGTGGTGGTCGACGGCGGCAACTCGCGCTGGACCGACGACGTCAAGCACGCCGAGCAGCTGGCCGAGCAGGGCATCGGCTTCGTCGACTGCGGCGTCTCCGGCGGCGTCTGGGGCCTGGAGAACGGCTACGCGCTGATGTACGGCGGCGAGGCCGAGCACGTCGCGAAGGTGCAGCCGGTCTTCGACGCGCTCAAGCCCGAGGGCGACTTCGGCTCGGTGCACGCCGGCAAGGTCGGCGCCGGCCACTTCGCCAAGATGGTCCACAACGGCATCGAGTACGCGATGATGCAGGCCTTCGCCGAGGGCTGGGAGCTGCTGGAGGCCGCTCCCGAGGTCACCGACGTGCGCGAGGTGTTCCGCAGCTGGCAGGAGGGCACCGTCATCCGCTCCTGGCTGCTCGACCTCGCGGTCCGGGCGCTGGACGACGACGAGCACCTGGCCAAGCTCAAGGGCTGGGCCGCCGACTCCGGCGAGGGCCGCTGGACGGTCGAGGCCGCCATCGACCACGCGGTGCCGCTGCCGGCGATCACCGCCTCGCTGTTCGCCCGCTTCGCCTCCCGCCAGGACGACTCCCCGCAGATGAAGATGATCGCCGCGCTGCGCAACCAGTTCGGCGGCCACGCGGTCGAGTCCAAGTAACCGCCCCCGGACAGAAGGCGAGCGCAGTCCACCGTCATGCACGTCGCGCACCTGTCGCTCGCCGACTTCCGTTCCTACGCCCGGGTCGAGGTCCCGCTCGACCCGGGCGTCACCGCCTTCGTGGGCCCCAACGGCCAGGGCAAGACCAACCTGGTCGAGGCGGTCGGCTACATCGCCACCCTGGGCAGCCACCGGGTGGCCACCGACGCCCCGCTGGTGCGGCTCGGCGCCGAGCGGGCGGTGGTCCGGGCCGACGTGGTCTCCCAGGGCGGCCGCTCCACCCTGGTCGAACTGGAGATCACCCCCGGCCGGGCCAACCGGGCCCGGCTGAACCGCTCCGACAACGTCCGCCCGCGCGACGTGCTGGGCGTGCTGCGCACCGTGCTGTTCGCCCCCGAGGACCTCGCCCTGGTCAAGGGCGACCCGGGCGAGCGGCGGCGCTTCCTGGACGAGCTGCTGACCGCCCGGGCCCCCCGGCTGGCCGGGGTGCGCTCCGACTACGAGCGGGTGCTCAAGCAGCGCAACGCCCTGCTGCGGACCGCCGCGACGGCCCGCCGGGCGGGCGGCGGCAAGTCCGCCGACCTGGCCACCCTGGAGGTCTGGGACGGCCACCTGGCCCGGGCCGGCGCCGAGCTGACCGCCTTCCGGATCCAGCTGGTGGCCGCCCTGCAGCCGCTGGTCGCCGAGGCGTACCGGCAGCTCGCCCCGGGCGCCGGGGACACCGTGCTGGAGTACCGCTCCTCCTTCGAGGGCGAGCTGCCCACCAGCCGCGAGCAGGCCGAGCAGCAGCTGCTGGAGGCCCTGCGGGCGATGCGCAAGCAGGAGGTCGACCGCGGCCTGACCCTGGTCGGCCCGCACCGCGACGAGCTGCTGCTGCGGCTGGGCCCGCTGCCCGCCAAGGGCTACGCCAGCCACGGCGAGTCCTGGTCCTACGCGCTGGCGCTGCGGCTGGCCTCGTACGAGCTGCTGCGGGCCGAGGGCGGCGAGCCGGTGCTGGTGCTGGACGACGTGTTCGCCGAGCTGGACGCCCGCCGCCGGGACCGGCTGGCCGAGCTGGTGGCCGGCGGCGAGCAGGTGCTGGTCACCGCCGCCGTCGCGGAGGACGTGCCGAAGGCGCTGGACGGCGCCCGCTACGGCGTCTCGGGCGGCACGGTGGACCGGCTGACCCCGTGAGACCCGGGAACCGCGTACCCTGGGCGGCTCGTCTGAACGGTTGTCCACAGGCTGGGGATGGAGCGCGGATGGCGGACGGCCCGGAGCTCTCGGGCGTGGACCTGGCCAGGGTGGCGCTGCGCGCCGCCAAGGAGCAGGCCAGGCAGCGCGGCGAGCAGGTGCGCGAGCGCCGGGAGGCCAAGCGGACCGGCCTGCGCAGCGGCGCCCGGGCGGACGGCCGGGACCCGGTGCCGCTGGGGGCCGCGCTGAACCGGCTGATCACCGAGCGGGGCTGGGAGGCGCCGGCCGCGGTCGGCGGGGTGATGGGCCGCTGGTCGCAGATCGTCGGCCCGGACATCGCGGCGCACTGCGAGCCGAAGTCGTACGCGGAGGCCGAGGCGGTGCTCACCGTGCAGTGCGACTCCACCGCCTGGGCGACTCAACTCCGTTTGCTGGCACGCCAGTTGGTGGCACGGCTGAACCACGAGCTGGGGCACGGCACGGTCCGGGTGATCAAGGTGCTGGGGCCGGACGCGCCGGTGCGCGGGTACGGGCGGCTGCGGGCGCCCGGGAGCAAGGGGCCGGGCGACACCTGGGGCTGACCCGGGCGGAGCGGATCGGGATCTTCCGGAATCGCTGGCAGCCCTACCAGGCGCTCTGAGCCCCCCTCGCGAGTATCGGGACACGTCCCGAGGGGATTCAGGGCGGCACATCTGCCCTCAGGGGCTGCCAAACGCCCCTCTCTGTCGGTCGTACCGGTAGACTGAAGCGCAAACAACGTTGCGTGGAGCAACAGAGTCGAAACGCCGTGGTCGCACACCTGCCCGGGCAGTCGGGGAGGGGCGCGGCCCGCGCTGTGCCAGAGAGGGCGCTTCGTGGCCGATTCCGGCAACCCCAGCCAGACCCCAGACCCGTCCGACCAGAAGGCCTACGACGCCAGCGCGATCCAGGTGCTGGAGGGCCTCGACGCCGTCCGCAAGCGCCCGGGCATGTACATCGGCTCGACCGGTGAGCGCGGACTGCACCACCTCGTCTACGAGATCGTCGACAACTCGGTCGACGAGGCGCTGGCGGGCCACGCCGACACCATCGGCGTCACGATCCTGGCCGACGGCGGCGTGCGGGTGGTCGACAACGGCCGAGGCATCCCGGTCGGCATCATGCCGGGCCAGGACCGGCCGGCCGTCGAGGTCGTGCTGACCGTGCTGCACGCGGGCGGCAAGTTCGGCGGCGGCGGCTACGCGGTCTCCGGCGGTCTGCACGGCGTCGGCATCTCGGTGGTGAACGCGCTCTCCACCCGCCTCGCGGTGGACATCAGCACCGACGGCGCCCGCTGGACGCAGGAGTACAAGTCCGGCGCGCCGACCGCCCCGCTGGCCCGGCACGAGGAGACCGCGGAGACCGGCACCACGGTCACCTTCTGGGCCGACCCGGACATCTTCGAGACCACCGTCTACTCGTTCGAGACGCTCTCCCGGCGCTTCCAGGAGATGGCCTTCCTCAACAAGGGCCTGACCATCGCGCTGACCGACGAGCGCCCCGAGCACCTGGACGAGGAGGGCAAGCCGCTCTCCGTCACCTACCGGTACGACGGCGGCATCGCGGACTTCGTGGCGCACCTCAACTCCCGCAAGGGCGAGCCGGTCCACCCCTCGGTGATCGACTTCGAGGCCGAGGACAAGGACAAGACGATCTCCGCCGAGATCGCCATGCAGTGGAACTCGTCCTACACCGAGGGCGTGTACTCGTTCGCCAACACCATCCACACCCACGGCGGCGGCACCCACGAGGAGGGCTTCCGGGCCGCGCTGACGGGGCTGATGAACCGTTACGCGCGCGACAAGAAGCTGCTCCGCGAGAAGGACGACAACCTCTCCGGCGAGGACATCCGCGAGGGCCTGACCGCGATCATCTCGGTCAAGCTCGGCGAGCCGCAGTTCGAGGGCCAGACCAAGGACAAGCTCGGCAACACCGAGGCCAAGACCTTCGTCCAGAAGGTGGTCAACGAGCACCTGGCCGACTGGCTGGACCGCAACCCCAACGAGGCCGCGGACATCATCCGCAAGTCCATCCAGGCCGCCAGCGCCCGGGTCGCCGCCCGCAAGGCCCGCGACCTGACCCGGCGCAAGGGCCTGCTGGAGTCCGCCTCGCTGCCCGGCAAGCTCTCGGACTGCCAGTCCAAGGACCCGGCCGAGTGCGAGATCTTCATCGTCGAGGGCGACTCGGCCGGCGGCTCCGCCAAGCAGGGCCGCGACCCGCGCACCCAGGCGATCCTCCCGATCCGCGGCAAGATCCTGAACGTCGAGAAGGCCCGGATCGACAAGGTGCTGCAGAACACCGAGGTCCAGGCGCTGATCTCGGCCTTCGGCTGCGGCATCCAGGAGGACTACGACGCCGACAAGCTGCGGTACCACAAGATCGTGCTGATGGCCGACGCCGACGTCGACGGACAGCACATCCGCACGCTGCTGCTCACCCTGCTGTTCCGCTTCATGCGCCCGCTGGTCGAGGCCGGCTACGTCTACCTGGCGATGCCCCCGCTGTACAAGATCAAGTGGGGCCGGGACGAGTTCGAGTACGCCTACTCCGACCGCGAGCGCGACGCGCTGATCGCGGCCGGCGTCGAGGCCGGCCGCCGGCTCCCGAAGGACGACGCGATCCAGCGCTTCAAGGGCCTCGGCGAGATGAACGCCGAGGAGCTGCGCGTCACCACCATGGACACCGCGCACCGCCTGCTGCTCCAGGTCACCCTGGAGGACGCCGCCCGCGCCGACGACCTGTTCTCCGTCCTGATGGGCGAGGACGTCGAGGCCCGCCGCTCCTTCATCCAGCGCAACGCGAAGGACGTCCGCTTCCTGGACGTCTGACGTCCGCCAAGGATCGTTGAAAGGAAACTGACCAGCAGTGGTCGACGACAACCGTCCGGACGGCGGCGAGCAGCCCGAGGACAGCACCATCCCCGCCCAGAGCGGCAACCGGGTCGAGCTCATCGAGCTCGAGACCGAGATGCAGCGCTCCTACCTCGACTACGCGATGAGCGTCATCGTCTCGCGCGCCCTGCCCGAGGTCCGCGACGGCCTCAAGCCGGTGCACCGGCGCGTGCTCTACGCGATGTACGACGGCGGCTACCGGCCCGAGAAGGGCTACTACAAGTGCGCCCGCGTGGTCGGCGACGTGATGGGCAACTACCACCCGCACGGCGACACCTCGATCTACGACACCCTGGTCCGCCTCGCCCAGCCCTGGTCGATGCGGATGCCGCTGGTCGACGGCAACGGCAACTTCGGCTCCCCGGGCAACGACCCGGCCGCGGCGATGCGCTACACCGAGTGCAAGATGATGCCGCTGGCGATGGAGATGATGCGCGACATCGACGAGGAGACCGTCGACTTCGCCGCCAACTACGACGGCCGGCAGCAGGAGCCGACCGTCCTGCCCTCGCGCATCCCCAACCTGCTGATCAACGGCGCCACCGGCATCGCGGTCGGCATGGCCACCAACATCCCGCCGCACAACCTGCGCGAGGTCGCCTCCGGCGCGCTCTGGGCGCTGGAGCACCCCGAGGCCTCCAACGAGGAGCTGCTGGAGGCCCTGATCGAGCGGATCAAGGCCCCCGACTTCCCCACCGGCGCGCTGATCGTCGGCCGCCGCGGCATCGAGGACGCCTACCGCACCGGCCGCGGCTCGATCACCATGCGCGCGGTGGTCGAGGTCGAGGAGATCCAGGGCCGCCAGTGCCTGGTGATCACCGAGCTGCCGTTCCAGGTCAACCCGGACAACCTCGCGCTGAAGATCGCCGACCTGGTCAAGGACGGCCGGATCGCCGGCATCGCCGACGTCCGCGACGAGTCCTCCTCGCGCACCGGCCAGCGCCTGGTCATCGTGCTCAAGCGGGACGCGGTCGCCAAGGTCGTGCTCAACAACCTGTACAAGCACACCGACCTGCAGACCAACTTCGGCGCCAACATGCTCGCCCTGGTCGACGGCGTGCCGCGGACCCTCTCGCTGGACGCCTTCATCCGGCACTGGGTCGCCCACCAGATCGAGGTCATCGTCCGCCGGACCACCTTCCGGCTGCGCAAGGCCGAGGAGCGCGCGCACATCCTGCGCGCGCTGCTCAAGGCGCTCGACCAGATCGACGCCGTGATCGCCCTGATCCGCGCCTCGGAGAGCGCCGACGCCGCCCGCACCGGCCTGATGCAGCTGCTCGCCATCGACGAGCTGCAGGCCAACGCCATCCTCGAGATGCAGCTGCGCCGGCTGGCCGCGCTGGAGAGCGCCCGCATCCTCAGCGAGCACGACGAGCTCCAGGCCAAGATCAACGAGTACAACGCGATCCTCGCCTCGCCCTCCCGGCAGCGCGAGATCGTCTCCGAGGAGCTCACCGCGATCGTCGACAAGTACGGCGACGAGCGGCGCTCCACCCTGATCCCCTCCGACGGCGACCTCTCCATCGAGGACCTCATCGCCGAGGAGGACATCGTGGTCACCATCACCCGCGGCGGCTACGTCAAGCGCACCCGCTCCGACCTCTACCGCTCGCAGAAGCGCGGCGGCAAGGGCGTGCGCGGCGCGCAGCTGAAGCAGGACGACATCGTCGACCACTTCTTCGTGACCACCACCCACAACTGGATCCTGTTCTTCACCAACAAGGGCCGGGTCTACCGCGCCAAGGGCTACGAGCTCCCGGACGCCGGCCGCGACGCCCGCGGCCAGCACGTCGCCAACCTGCTGGCCTTCCAGCCGGAGGAGCACATCACCCAGGTGATGGCCGTGCGCACCTACGAGGACAAGCCGTACCTCGTCCTCGCCACCCGCGGCGGCCTGGTCAAGAAGTCCCTGCTCAAGGACTACGACTCGCCGCGCTCCGGCGGCCTGATCGCGATCAACCTCCGGCAGGACGAGGAGGGCCGGGACGACGAGCTGATCGGCGCCGAGCTGGTCTCCGCCGAGGACGACCTGCTGCTGATCTCCCGCAAGGCCCAGTCGATCCGCTTCAAGGCCACCGACGAGGCGCTGCGCCCGATGAGCCGGGCCACCTCCGGAGTGAAGGGCATGTCCTTCCGCGAGGACGACGAGCTGCTCTCGATGAACGTGGTGCGGCCCGGGACCTACGTCTTCACCGCCACCGACGGCGGGTACGCCAAGCGGACCTCGGTTGACGAGTACCGTGTCCAGGGACGCGGTGGTTTCGGTATCAAGGCGGCGAAGATCGTCGAGGGCCGGGGCTCGCTGGTCGGTGCCCTGGTGGTCGAGGAGAGCGACGAGATCATGGCCATCACGCTGTCCGGCGGCGTGATCCGGACCAGGGTTTCCGAAGTGCGTGAAACCGGACGTGACACCATGGGCGTCCAACTGATCAACCTCGGAAAGCGCGACGCGGTGGTGGGCATGGCCCGCAACGCGGAGGCCGACGAGGAGGAGGGCGCGGAGGACGCCGTCGACGAGACGGGCGCCGCGACCGCCACCGAGCAGGACGCGGACGGCACGCCCGACCAGGGCTGACGCCCGGACGCGCACCCGTGGTGCCCGCCCCGCCGCCCGGCGGAGCGGGCACCACGGGTTGAACCGAGGGCCACCCGGCCCGCGGCGCAGGAGCACAAGACGGACCAGGACGGTGCGATCGTCCTGGCGGACGGTTCGGGAGGACCACGGTGAGCGGAGCCACGGGTGCTGGAGGTGCCACGGGCGGCCTGGCGGGCGGGCAGCAGGCCTACGGAGGCCAGACCCCGCCCCCGCCGCCGAGCACTCCGCCCGCGGGCGGTTTCTCCCAGCCGACCACCTACGCCAAGGGCCAGCCCACCCCGCCGCGCGGCACCCGGGTCCCGGGCTCCCCGGGCTCCCCGGGCGCTCCCGGCCAGGGCGGCGGCCAGCCCCGCCGTCCCGGCGGTCCCGCGCCGACCCCGGGCGGCGGCACCGGTCGGACCCGCAAGGCCCGGCTGCGGGTCACCAAGGCCGACCCCTGGTCGGTGATGAAGGTCAGCTTCCTGCTGTCGCTGGCCCTCGGCGTGATCATCATCGTGGCCGCCGCGGTGCTCTGGATGACGCTCGACGGCCTCGGCGTCTTCTCCTCGCTCAGCGGCACCCTGAAGGACGTCACCGGCAGCGGCTCCGACAGCTCCAGCGCCTTCAACCTGATGGACTACATCGGGTTCGGCAAGGTGATGCTCTTCACCACCCTGATCGCCCTGGTCGACATCGTCCTGATGACCGCCCTGGCGACCCTGGCCGCGTTCATCTACAACTCGGCCGCCGGCTTCACCGGCGGCATCGAACTGACCCTCGCCGAGGAGGACTGACCCCGCGTCGGCCCGGCGGAATTCCCGGGGCCCCGGAGGCCGTTGAAGCCTCCGGGGCCCTTCGCCGTCCCCGGGGGCAATCGGGTGACCGCCCGGTGCACCGGGATTGGCGCCGCGGCCCGCAGCGCACAGATGGAAGAACGGGAACGGTCAGCGGGCCGCCCGGCCGCTTCCCGCGGTCACCGGGCGACCCCACGGGCACGACTGGTCGGAAGGTCCGTCATGGGGCAGCACGCACAGCAACTGGTCGGCGCGGTGGAGGAGCTGATCGGTCGTCCGGTCCCCCTGCGGGTGCGCGCCTGGGACGGCTCCCAGGCCGGCCCGGCCGGCGCCCCCACCGTGGTCCTGCGCAACCGCCGCGCGCTGCGCCGCCTGCTCTGGGCGCCCGGCGAACTCGGCCTGGCCCGCGCCTACGTCTCCGGGGACCTCGAACTCGCCCCCGACACCGACCTGTACGAGGTGCTGGCCGCCGTCACCGCCTTCGCCGAGGACCCGGACGCCCCCCGTCCGGAGCTCGGCCCCCGCGAGTACCTCGGCGCTCCCGGCCGCCGCCTGCTCGCCACCGGCCTGCGGCTGGGCGCGCTCGGCCCCAACCCCGCTCCCCCGCCCGAGGAGGTCGTCCAGCGCCGCGGCCGGGCGCACAGCCGCGGCCGGGACCGCGCCGCGATCAGCCACCACTACGACGTCGGCAACGACTTCTACCGGCTCGTCCTGGGCCCCAGCATGGTCTACTCCTGCGCCTACTGGGAGCCCGCCGCCAAGAGCCTGGAGGACGCCCAGGCGGCCAAGCTCGACCTGATCTGCCGCAAGCTCGGCCTGCGCCCCGGCATGCGGCTGCTGGACGTCGGCTGCGGCTGGGGCTCGCTGGTGCTGCACGCCGCCCGCCACTACGGCGTCCGGGCGGTCGGCGTCTCCATCTCCACCGAGCAGGTCGCGCTGGCCCGGCAGCGGGTCGCGGCGGCCGGTCTCGCCGACCGGATCGACATCCGGCTCCAGGACTACCGGGAGATCCCCGACGGCCCCTTCGACGCCGTCTCCAGCGTCGGCATGGCCGAGCACGTCGGCTCCGCCCAGTACCTGCGCTACGCCCGCCACCTGTACGAGCTGCTGGCGCCCGGCGGCCGGCTGCTCAACCACCAGATCGCCCGCCGCCCGCTGCCCCCCGGCCAGGAGTACCGGCTCTCCCCCTTCATCGACCGCTACGTCTTCCCCGACGGCGAGCTCTCCCCCGTCGGCACCACGGTCTCCCGGCTGGAGGAGGCCGGTTTCGAGGTCCGCGACGTCGAGGCCCTGCGCGAGCACTACGGCCGCACCCTGCGCGAGTGGGTCGCCAACCTGGAGGCGCACTGGCCCGAGGCGGTCGCCCTGGCCGGCCGCGGCCGGGCCCGGGTCTGGCGGCTCTACATGGCGGCCTGCGCCGTCTCCTTCGAGCAGAACCACATCGGCATCAACCAGGTCCTCGCCGTCCGCCCCACCCCCGCGGGCGCCTCCGGACTGCCCCCGACCCGCCCGCAGTGGCTCGCCGGGGCCGCTGAGCAGCACCGCGAGCAGGGCCGTCCGCAGGGGCACCGGGATACGGATTTGGGAGATCGGCCGACGGTCCGCTAATCTTTGAGTGCGGCAAGGGCCTATAGCTCAGACGGTTAGAGCGCTTCCCTGATAAGGAAGAGGCCACAGGTTCAAGTCCTGTTAGGCCCACCTGCGCGAAGGCCCCGATCACCTGGTGATCGGGGCCTTCGACGTGTTGGGCCCGTAACCCCGCCCCGGCCCGCTCGTTGGGCCCGGTGCGCAGAGGCAACACAGGGTGAGCTGACTCGAAACTGATGTGAAGTCGGGGATAGCCGGGCGACAGACCCGGTCATCGGGTGACGTGGGACGTAGCGCGACCTCTGCTCCGGTCGGCGGATGATCCGGCCCCGCCCGCCCCGGGCTCCCGGGCGGTTCCCACGTCATGTCTTCATTCACCCTGTGAGGCACTCCCATGTCCATGGAAGCCGCGCTGCTCGAATCCAGGACGCTCCGCAGCGGCCTGTGCGAGCGCACCGAAGCCCTCGACGAGGTCAAGGCCCTCGTCCTGCTGCCCGACGGCCTGTACGTCACCACGCGGATGGTGGCGGACTACTTCGAGGTCGGCGAGGACGTCGTCCGACAGTTGGTCCGACGCAACCGGAAGGAGCTGGAGAGCAACGGATACTTCATCCACAAGCCTGTGGAAAACCCCGCAGGCCAGAGTGACAAGATGTCACTCTGGCAGGTCAGCGGCCATGAAGGGGGCGAAGGCGCTCCGCCGGCGGACAACCCCTACGGCCGCCCGCAGGGCGGTGGCAACGGCGTCGCCCTTTACTCGCGGCGGGCCGTGCTGAACGTCGCGATGCTGCTGCGGGACAGCGAGGTGGCCCGGCGGGTGCGCGGGCGGTTGCTGGACGCGGTGGAGGCGGCGGCGCGGCCGGTGGTGCGGCCGCCGGTGGTGCACGCGTTCCGGGGGCGGCCGTGGCGGCGGTGGAGCGAGCTGCGGTGGGACGAGTACGAGGCGGAGCGGCGGGACCCGGCGGTGGCGGCCTGGCGGCGGCGGATCGACGGGCTGGAGCCGTTCGGGGCGTACCGGCCGGGGGAGGACGGTCCGGCGGTGCCGTACGCGGGGGAGCCGGAGCCCGGGTTCACCGCGGCGGACCTGCCGGCGCTGGTCGCGGGGCTGGTGGTGTCGGTCGGGTCGATCGAGCGGCGGCTGGAGGCGCAGGGGGTGCTGATCACCGCGATCGGTGAGCGGATCTCCCGGCAGGAGGCGCGGATCGACGCCGTGGAGGCCCGGTGCGACGCCCTGGCCGAGGACGCGCGGGCGATCCGCCGGGACGTGGCCCACCTGCGGCGGCGGCATCGGCGGTAGGCCGTAGCGGGAGGGGTGCGCGGGCGCGCCGCCGGGCGGGAACGGTGGCGCGCCCGGGCGCGTTGCCGGGGCGTGGGAATCTTCTGGGCGATGAGCCTGCCGGGGCTGGTCTGCGCGCTGGTGGTGCTGGCCTTCGTGGATCAGCTCGCGCTGCGGGCCAGCCGGAGCCGCTGGGTGCCCTGGCGCGGGTCGGGCCGGGAGGGGCAGGTCTCGGCCACCGGGTTCGAGCAGTTGCACGCCCAGTTCGCGGCCGGGAAGCAGGCCGAGCTGGAGCAGCGGAAGACCACCCTGATGCTCCGGGACGAGGAGGGCGAGGGCGCCCCGCCGCGTTCGACGGTGGACTTGGACGGGGGCGTGGCGGTGATCCGCGCGGGGGACCGGCGGTCGGACGATCGCACTGATGGTGGGGTGTCAAAGCCGGTGGCGGATCGGTCGGTTGGCGGTGGCGGGGGCCGCTCTTGAACCGGTTACCGGTGTGTATCATCGGCCCCAGGGCGGTCTGCACCCTGACCGCCGGTTCGTGCTCCCCCATCCAAGCAAGCAAGAAGGACGAGGTCCCACGGTGAAGAAGCTCCTCCTGGTCGCCCTGGTCGCCCTCGGCGGCTTCTTTGTCTACCGTCAGGTCCAGGCGGACCGCGCCGAGCAGGACCTGTGGACCGAGGCGACCGACCCGGTCCCCGCCGGCCGCTGAGCGCCGACTGACGCAGTCTTCTCGGACCGGCCCGCGGAGCACGGGCCGCGGCCGGTCCGAAACCCGCGTGGGCGGTTGCCCGGGAGCGGGTAGGCTATCCCCCGTTGCTCGGGGCCTTAGCTCAGTTGGTAGAGCGCTGTCTTTGCATGGCAGATGTCAGGGGTTCGACTCCCCTAGGCTCCACAGTCGACGAACGGCCCCCGACCTGGGGAAACAGGTCGGGGGCCGTTCGCGTGTGCTCGGGGCGCGCTCAGTGCGGCTTGCGCGGGTCGTGCGGCTTGGGGCGGTCGTCCGAGGCGGGCTTGGCGTCGGCGTCGGTGTCACCGTCACCGTCGATCTGCGCGCTGCCGTCGCCGGAGCCGGGCTCCTCGCGCGGCACGGAGCCGTTCAGCACCGCGCCGCCGACCGGGCCGCCGGCGACGCTGCCGGGGGTTGGCTCGTCGGGGGAGACCGGGGAGACCGGAGAGACCGGGGAGGACGGGGCCGCGGCCGTCGCGGTGGACGAGGCACCGGCCGGGACGGTGCTCGGCGGGGTGACCGGCGCCGGGGCCTCGGTCAGCCACTCGGGGTTGTTCTGCTTGCGGTACCACTGCCAGGCCAGCACGCCGGTGCCGATGGCCAGGGTGCCGGCCACCGCGAGACCGGTGGCCCAGCCGTTGCGGTGCTGCTTCTTGGCGTTCTTCGCGGCCAGCGCGCCGATCTCGGCGGCGCTGACGTTGCCGTGCAGCGCGGTGACCGCGGCGGCGCCGCGCTGCTGCGCCTCCTGGGCGATCGGGGTGACGGTGTCCTTGGCGGCCTGGAAGGTCTCGGTGACCTTCGGCACCACGGTGGCCTTGGCCTGCCCGGCGGCCTGCCCGGCCGAGACCTTGGCGGCGAGGGCGGCCTCCTGGGCCCGGTGGACGGCCCGGAGCGCGGCCTTCTGAGTCTCGGGGGGGAGGTTGGAGAAGGCGTTCTCCAGGTGCGGGGCGACGTGCTTGACGTACTGCACCCGGGCGGCGTGCGCGGCCTGCCCTGCTCCCGCCTTGGCCTGCGCCCCGGCGGCCGCGGCCTTCGGGCCGAGCGCCTCCAGCTTGGGGCCGAGGGTCTGCCTGGCCCCTTCCGCGTAGTGCAGGGCGGCCTCCTTGGCGGAGACGGCGTAGGGCGCGACGGCGTCCTTCGCCCGTCCGGCGGTCTCGCGCGCGGTGTCCGTACGGCTCACGGGCTTCTCCTTCTCGGCGGGTCTCCGGTGTGGTCCGGTATGCACTTTTCCACCTGATAGGAGATCATGCATCGCGCCCGGCCGCCGGGCACCTTCGGCTGAGCCGTACGCGGGCCGCGTGGGATGATTCTTCGGATAGTCAGTGGAAAACAAGGAAGGTACTGCCGTGGCCGAGGAACTCACCGCCACCCTGAAGACCAACCACGGTGACATCGTGGTCAAGCTCTTCCCGAACCACGCTCCGAAGACCGTGGCCAACTTCGTGGAGCTGGCCGAGGGCACCCGCGAGTGGAAGAACCCGGAGACCGGCGAGCTGGCCGCCAAGCCGCTGTACGACGGCACGGTCTTCCACCGGGTCATCGAGGGCTTCATGATCCAGGGCGGCGACCCGCTGGGCAACGGCACCGGCGGCCCGGGCTACAAGTTCGCCGACGAGTTCCACCCGGACCTCGCCTTCACCAAGCCGTACCTGCTGGCGATGGCCAACGCGGGCCCGGGCACCAACGGCTCGCAGTTCTTCGTCACGGTCGCCCCGACCACCTGGCTGACCGGCAAGCACACCATCTTCGGCGAGGTCGCCGACGAGGCCAGCCAGAAGGTGGTGGACGCGATCGCCACCACCGCCACCACCAAGCCGTACGACCGCCCGGTCGAGGACGTGGTGATCCAGCAGGTCGTCGTCTCGCGCGGCTGAGACCCGCGCCGCGCGCCCTCCCCGCGGGGGCGGCGCGCAGTAGCCTGGGCGGTCCCGGCGGTGCCCCGTTCGCGACGGTGGCGGCGCCGGGACCGTCTCGTTGAGGAGGAACAGCGGCGATGCATCCGGAGGAGCCCGTGCGACCGACGCCGGCGGACGGCCAGGGGACGGGCGGCGGGCTGCCCGGGTGCCACCGCCACCCCGAGCGGGAGACCGGGGTGAGCTGCGCGAGGTGCGGCCGGCCGGTCTGCCCGGAGTGCATGGTGCCCGCCTCGGTGGGTTTCCAGTGCCCGGACTGCGTGCACGGCGCCGAGGCCCGGCAGGAGCGGGACCGGCAGCGGCCCCGGACCTCGGCCGGGGCGCTGCTGGCGCTCGGCGACGGGGCGCTGGTCACCAAGGCGCTGATCGGGATCAACCTGGCGGTGTTCCTGCTCACCGAGTACCTGGCGCCCGCGCTCTTCGGCGACCTGGCCCTGCGCAGCATCGCCCCGCTGCCGGGGCTGCGGCTGGGCGTGGCGGAGGGGCCGGGGGAGTGGTACCGGCTGGTGAGCGCGATGTTCGTGCACGCCGGGGTGCTGCACGTCGCGATGAACATGTTCTCGCTCTGGGTGCTCGGGCCGCAGTTGGAACGGGTGCTCGGCCGCCTGCGCTTCCTGGCCCTGTACCTGGTGTCGGGGCTGGCGGGCAACGCGTTCGCCTACCTGCTGGCCCCGCCGGACCGCTGGCTGAACTCGGTCGGCGCCTCGGGCGCGATCTTCGGCCTGCTGGGCGCCACCGCGGTGCTGTTCAAGGTGAGCAGGACGCCGATGCAGCCGGTGATCGCGCTGCTGGTGGTCAACCTGGTGCTGAGCTTCTCGCTGTCCGGGATCGACTGGCGCGCGCACCTCGGCGGCCTGGTGGCGGGCGCGGCGGTCGGCGCCGGCATGTTCTACGCCCCGCGCGAGCGCCGGAACCTGGTGCAGGGGCTGGCGGTGGCCGGGGGGCTGGCGCTGACGCTGGTGATGCTGCTGGTCGGGACGGCCCGGTTGCCCGGCTGAGGTTGTCCACAGCCGGTGGACGGCAAAGCGTGTGCGGCCGGTCGATTGGATTTCCCGGCTCTACGCGCGTTATGCTGCCACGTTGCGAGTTATCCACAGGTCGGGCGGAGTTTTCCCCAGTGTGGACAACCCTGTGGATAAACGTTCGGACGTTCCGTCACGGCCCCGGTGTGGGCAGCGCAGGCACCGCCCCGGCGCGGTGGCCGGAGCGGTGCGGGGCGGAACGGGGCAGGGCGGGGGCGGGTCAGGCCGGAGCCTGCCGGGCGGGTCGGCCCGGCGTCACTTCCACTGGGTGGAGACGCCGAAGCCCGCCGCGATGAAGCCGAAGCCGACCAGGATGTTCCAGTTGTTCCAGCTGCCGACCGGCCAGTCGCCGCTGGTCACGTAGTAGGTGACGATCCAGACCAGGCCGACCAGGAAGAACACCAGCATCAGTGGTGCCACCCAGCTCCGGCCGGAACTGATCTTCACGGCCGTCGCGGTGCTCGGGGGCGGCGTGTAGTCGGCCTTCTTGCGGAGTCGAGACTTCGGCACGAGGGGTTCTCCTGTCGATGCGCTGTGACCGCGCGGGTGGGTCAGCGTGGGCGGGCGGCGAATGGCGGGCCGGTCCGTACGGTCGGTCCTCCGCACATGCCACCGGCGTCCGTTAGCGTAGTGGCTCGCCGGGTCATAAGGAGATAAGGGTACGGTGCCTGATTCCACGATTTCTTCCCCGTCCCCGGCTCCGCGCCCCCGGCGTGGGCGAATTGTCGGACGTGCCCTGACCTGCACCGTCTTCGCGCTCGCCGGCCTGCTGTTCTACGTCAGCGGACGGACCGCGCACGGCACCGACCTGCGCACCGACAACTCGCTGCTCAAGCTCAGCGACGTCATACAGCAGCGCTCCACCCAGAACCAGCTGCTGTCCGAGCAGGTCTCCGCCGACCGGGAGCGGGCCGACCGGCTGGCCACCCGGCAGGGGCAGAGCCCGGACGACGCGGCCAGGCTGGCCGAACTGCAGCAGGCCGCCGGGCTGGACGCGCTGCGCGGGCCCGGGCTGACCGTGACCCTGGACGACGCCCCGCCGGACGCCACCGCGCGGATCCCGAACGTCCCCGAGCCCGACGTCAACGACCTGGTGATCCACCAGCAGGACATCCAGGCCGTGGTGAACGCGCTGTGGCGGGGCGGCGCGGAGGGCATCCAGGTGATGGACCAGCGGCTGATCTCCACCAGCGCGGTGCGCTGCGTCGGCAACACCCTGCTGTTGCAGGGCCGGGTCTACTCGCCGCCGTACGTGATCCGCGCGGTCGGCCGGACCGACGCCCTGCGCTCCGCGGTGGACGCCGACCCGACCATCCGCAACTACCTGGGCTACGTGACCGCGTACGGGCTGGGCTGGAAGGTCCAGGAGAACGGCGACCTCACCCTGCCCGGGTACACCGGCTCCGCCGACCTGCGGGCCGCCACGGCCCCCTGACGGTACCCCCGCGCCGCCGCGCGCGTGCCCGATGCGCGGATACCCCCCTGGGCGGGTCGGCCGGGCGTCTACGCTTGTGCAGACCCGAATCACCGAGGAGCACCATGTACGGCTGGATCTGGCGGCATCTCCCGGGCCCCGCGCCGGTCCGCGCGCTGATCGCGCTGCTGCTCGTCCTCGGGGTGGTCTACGTCCTGTTCCAGTACGTCTTCCCGTGGGCCGAGCCGCTGCTCCCCTTCGGGAACGTGACGGTGGACCAGGGCACCGGCGGCTGAGTCCGACGCCGCTTCGAGCCCCCTCCGTCCTCGGACGCACCCCCACCCCAGGAGTAGCGATGACCTCCGCCGGCAGAGCGCCCCGGATCCTCGTGGTCGACAACTACGACAGCTTCGTCTTCAACATCGTCCAGTACCTGTACCAGCTGGGCGCGGTCTGCGAGGTCGTCCGCAACGACGAGCTGGCGGTGGCCGACGTCCGGCCGCGCGCGGGGGAGGAGGGCTACGACGGGGTGCTGCTCTCCCCCGGGCCCGGCACGCCCGAGGAGGCCGGGGTGTGCGTGGAGATGGTGCACCACTGCGCCCGGACCGGACTGCCGCTGTTCGGGGTCTGCCTGGGCCTGCAGTCGATCGCGGTGGCGCACGGCGCGGTGGTCGGGCGGGCGCCCGAGCTGCTGCACGGCAAGACCTCGCCGGTGCTGCACGAGGACGGCGGCGTCTTCGCCGGCCTGCCCTCGCCGCTGACCGCCACCCGCTACCACTCGCTGGCGGTCGACCCGGCCACCGTGCCCGCCGAGCTGGTGGTGACCTCGCTCACCGACAGCGGCGTGATCATGGGCCTGCGGCACCGCGAACTCCTCATCGAGGGCGTCCAGTTCCACCCGGAGTCGGTGCTCACCGAGGGCGGCCACCGGATGCTCGCCAACTGGCTCGCCGAGTGCGGATTCCCGGAGGCGGTGGGCCGCTCGGCCGGACTGGCCCCGGTCATCGGCCGGGGGTGACGCCGGTGACCGCCGTGCGTCCGGAGGGGGGCGCGCCCGAGGGGCTGGGGGAGTCCGAGGACTGGGGCGTCTACGAGCCCCCGGTCGAGCAGACCCTGAAACTGCGGCTGCCCGGCACCGCCGCGGCCGGGGGCGGGGGCGGGGACACACCCGCGCCGCCGGACGGCGGCCGGGCGGAGCGCCGCCGCGCCGCCGGCCGCCGCGGGCGGGCACCGGCCGCCGCCGGGCCGCCGGCCGGGCCGCCGGGCCGCGCCCGCCGCGTCCCAAGGAGCGCAGGCGGGTGGTGCTGGCCCGGCTGCTGGGGGAGGTGTTCATCACCCTCGGCGCGGTGATGCTGCTGTTCGTCTCGTACCAGCTGTGGTGGACCAACGTGCTGGCCGACCGGGACGCCGGCGCCGCCAGCGACAAGCTGGAGCAGCAGTGGGCGCAGCAGCCCGTGCCGTCCGGCGGCGGGAGCACCCCGGCGCCGCAGACCGCGTTCCAGCCCGGGCAGGGCTTCGCCATCATCCACATCCCGAAGCTGGGCCTGGACTACCCGATCGCCGAGGGCACCGACAAGCAGAAGGTGCTCGACCACGGCCTGGTCGGCCACTACACGGGCACCGCGATGCCGTCCGACCCGGAGGGCAACTTCGCGGTCGCCGCGCACCGCACCACGCACGGGCAGCCGTTCCGGAAGATCGGGCAGCTGGTGCCGGGCGACAGGATCGTGGTGGAGACCGCGACGGCGTACTACACGTACGAGGTGGCGGGCGGCATCCCGGAGACCCCGCCGAGCAACGTGACGGTGCTGCAGAAGGTGCCCAAGGGCTCGCCGTTCACCGCCGCGGGCCGCTACCTGACGATGACGACATGCACGCCGGAGTTCAGTGCCCGGGGAAGACTGATCGTGTTTGGCAAGATGGTCGAGGAACGGCCGAGGAGCCAGGGCCAGCCGGAGGCGCTGACCGGGCGACACTGAGCAGCGAGGCGCGGCACCATGGGCACAGCCATTCGGGGCGGGCGGCGGCGGGGGCGGCCGGCAGCGGTCCTGGGGCTGCTGGGGGAGGTGCTGATCACCCTGGGGCTGGTGCTGGCGCTGTTCGTCGGGTACTCGCTGTGGTGGACGGACGTGGTGGCCGACCGGTCCGCCGGGCGGATGGGGGACCGGCTGCGGCAGACCTGGACCGCCCCGGCGGCGCCCCCGGAGGGCTCCGGCACGGCGCCGGTGCCGCAGTACGCGGCGGGGGACGGGGTGGGCTTCCTGCACGTGCCGGCCTTCGGGCCCGGCGACCAGACGCTGATCCGGATGGGCACCACCGCGGAGGTGCTCAACGAGGGCGTGGCGGGCGTGTACGAGGAGCCGTACCGCTCGGCGATGCCGTGGGACGCGGAGGGCAACTTCGCGCTGGCGGCGCACCGGGACGGGCACGGCGCGAAGTTCCACGACCTGGACCGGCTGGCGGTGGGCGACCCGGTGGTGGTGGAGACCAAGGACGCCTGGTACGTCTACAAGGTCGCCGGGACGCTGCCGCAGACCTCCAAGTACGACGTGGGCGTGGTGGCGCCCGTCCCCGAGGGCTCGCCGTTCACCGGCCCGGGCCGCTACCTGACGCTGACCACCTGCACGCCGGTGTACACCTCCCGGTACCGGATGGCGGTCTGGGCCGAGCTGGTCCGGGTCGACCCGGTGGACGCGCGGCGCACCCCGCCGTCGGAGCTGCGCTGACGGGCCGCCGGGGCGCGCGGAACGGCCGAGGGGCCGCACCGTTCGGGGAGAACGGTGCGGCCCCTCGCGGGCGGTGCGGCGCTCAGGGGGTGGCGGGCTTGTCGCCGGGCCTGGTCCAGAGCTGGATCGTGGTGCCCTGGTCGACCAGGGTGTTGGCCGGCGGGTCGCTCTTGATCACGATGGCGTTCTCGTCCTGCGGGCCGCCGTTCACGACCACCGACTGCAGGTGGTTCTTCTGGAGATCGGCGATGACCTGCTTGTAGGTCCGGTTCTCGGTGATGGGCGTGGAGACCTTGTCGGCCTGCTTGCCGACCGTGAGGGTGACCGTGGAGCCCTGCTTGGCCTGCTGGGCGCCCTTCGGGGTCTGGTCGAGGATCTGGCCGGCCTGGGTGGGGTCGGTGACGGTCTTGGGCGCCGTCACGACGTTGAAGCCGGCCTCGTCGAGGATCCTGGTGGCCTCGTCCAGGGCCTTGCCGGTCACGTTCGGCACCGCGGTCTTCTGCTGGCCGGAGGAGACCGTCAGGGTGACGGTGGCGCCCGGCGCGGCCTTGTCCTTGACGTCCTGCGAGACGACCTTGTCCTGGTCGACCTTGTCGTCGTTGGCGTAGGTGACCTTGACGTCGAAGCCCTTGTCCTTGAGCGCCTTGGTCGCGGCGTCCTTGGCCTGGCCGGTGACGTCCGGCACGTCGACCTGGGCCGGGGCGGCGGTCAGGTGCACGGTGATGGTGCCGTCGGAGGCCATCTGCCCGGCCGCGGCCGGGCTCTGGGTGCAGACCTGGTCCTTCTGGATCTTGGTGTCGGCGCAGCTGGCCGCCGGGTCGCCGGCGGTCACCTTGAGGTTGGCGCTCTGCGCCTTGGCGGCGCTCTCCGCCTCGGCCAGGGTCAACCCGACCAGGTTCGGGACGGTGCTCTTCCCGGCGTTGCTGCCGCCGGTCTTCACGATGGACTGCACCACGAAGAAGGCGCCGACCAGGACCAGCACCGCCGCGACGGCGAGCACGATCCAGGAGGTGTTGCTCTTCTTCGGCTGCTCGTCGCGCCGCCGGCTGCTGCGGCCCTCGTAGCCGTCCCCGCCGCCGCCGTAGCCGTTGTCCTGGTAGCCGCCGTACGGGGCGGGCTGCTGCTGGTTGCCGACCGGCGGCAGCATGGTGGTCGGGCCGCCGCCCTGCTGGGGCAGCACGTTGGTCTGGCCGTACGGGTCGTACTGGTTGCCGCCCTGGTCGTAGCCGTAGCCGGCCGCGCCCATGCCGTAGGCCGCCTGCTGGGCGGCGTTGACCGGCAGGCCGTCGAGGAAGCGCTCGATGTCGTCGCGCATCTCGTCGGCGGACTGGTAGCGGTAGTCGCGCTCCTTGGCGAGCGCCTTGAGCACGATCGCGTCGATCTCGGGCCGCACCTCGGGGTCGTACGAGGACGGCGGCGCGGCTTCCTCGCGGACGTGCTGGTAGGCCACCGCGACGGGCGAGTCGCCGACGAACGGCGGCCGGACGGTGAGCAGTTCGTACAGCAGGCAGCCGGTGGAGTACAGGTCGGAGCGGGCGTCGACGGTCTCGCCCTTGGCCTGCTCGGGGGAGAGGTACTGGGCGGTGCCGATGACCGCGGAGGTCTGGGTCATCGTCATGCCGGCGTCACCCATCGCGCGGGCGATGCCGAAGTCCATCACCTTGACGTTGCCCTGCCGGGTCAGCATCACGTTGGCGGGCTTGATGTCGCGGTGCACGATGCCGGCGCGGTGCGAGTACTCCAGCGCCTGCAGGATGCCGATGGTCATCTCCAGCGCCCGCTCGGGCAGCAGCCGGCGCCCGGTGTGCAGCAGCTCGCGCAGGGTGGAGCCCTCGACGTACTCCATCACGATGTACGGGATGGAAATCCCGTCGATGTAGTCCTCGCCGGTGTCGTAGACCGCGACGATGGCCGGGTGGTTGAGCGAGGCCGCGGACTGCGCCTCGCGGCGGAACCTGGCCTGGAAGGAGGGGTCGCGGGCCATGTCGGTGCGGAGGGTCTTCACGGCCACGGTGCGCCCGAGCCTGGTGTCGTGGCCGAGGTACACCTCGGCCATGCCACCGCGCCCCAGGACGCCGCCGAGCTCGTACCTGCCGCCTAGGCGACGAGGCTCTTCCATATCTCCGACCCTCTCCCCCACCGGCAGGTGAGGATGTGACGTAGGTGTCCCCGCACGCTCTCTTCGGACGCGTCGGCCGCCACCGCGGTTTCACGGCCGGGGCGACTTTCCGGCTGCGGGTACACCCGCTGCTGGCGGATACGCTACCGGGCGAACCTGAGCCGACCCGAGCAGGCCGCCAGCTGAGACCAGACCGGTATCGACCGGGACGGTCCCATTGTGACAATTCCGGCCGCCGATCGAGGACCGGCGGCCGGAATGTGACGCATGCGACCGGAGCTACTTGCCGAGGGCCGCCTGCATCATCGACTTGGCGATCGGAGCGGCCAGCGAGCCGCCGGAGATCTCGGAGCTCTGCGCGGCGCCGTCCTCGACCACCACCGCGACCGCGACCTGCTTGCCGGAGGAGTCCTTGGCGTAGGAGACGAACCAGGCGAACGGCTTGCCCGCGTTGTCCTGGCCGTGCTGCGCGGTGCCGGTCTTGCCGCCGACCGTCACGCCGGGGATGGCCGCGCGCTTGCCGGTGCCGTCCTTCACCACGCCCTCCATCAGCTGCTGCAGCTTCTGCGCGGTGGCGGGCGAGACGGCCTGGCTCAGCTGGTGCTCGGAGTGGGTGGAGATGGCGTTGCCGGCCGAGCCCTCCTGGGAGACCAGGTACGGCTGCATCAGCGAGCCGTTGTTGGCGATCGCGGCCGCCACCATGGCCATCTCCAGCGGGGTGGCCCGGGTGTCGTGCTGGCCGATGGCGTCCATCGCGGTGCCGTCGGGGGAGGAGCCGCTCGGGTAGTAGCTGGCGGCGGCCCGGATCGGGACGTCCACCTTGTCGTTGTTGAAGCCGAACTTCTCGGCCTGCGCGCGCAGCGCGTCCCCGCCCAGCTCGGCGCCGATCTTGCCGAACACCGTGTTGCAGGACAGTGCCATCGCCGACGCCAGGGTGGCGTTCGTGCAGGGCTCGTCGGGGCTGTCGTTGACCAGCGGGGTGCTGGTGCCGGGCAGGATGTACGTCTCCGGGGTCTCGGTGGTGTCCCCCGGGTTCTTGAACTTGCCGCTCTCGAACGCGGTGGCGGCGGTGACCAGCTTGAACGTCGAGCCGGGCGGGTAGGTCTGGCGCAGCGCCCGGTTCAGCATCGGCTGGTTCGGGTCGTTCTGCAGCGCCGTCCAGGCCGCGGAGTCGGCGTCGCTGCCGCCGGCGAAGGTGCCCGGGTCGTAGGACGGGGTGGAGACCAGCCCCAGGATCGCCCCGGTGCGCGGGTCGATGGCCACCGCGGCGCCCTTCCGGTTGCCCAGGCCCTCGAAGCCGGCCTTCTGCACCTTGGGGTCGATGGTGGTGACGACGTCGCCGCCCTGCTTGGGCTTGCCGGTCAGCATGTCCAGGGTGTTGTGGAAGAACAGCCGGGAGTCGGTGCCGGACAGCACGCCGTCCTCCAGCTTCTCCAGCTGGCTGGCGTCGAAGATCTGCGAGGAGTAGCCGGTGACCGGGGCGTACATCGGCCCGTCCACCCAGGAGCGCTTGTACTTGTAGCGCAGGCCGTTGACGAAGTCGGACTTGGTGACCGGCTGGCCGCCGACGATGATGTTGCCGCGCGGGTAGGCGTACCGGTCGTACTTCACCCGCTCGTTGTGCTGGTTGTTCGCCCAGGACGCGGCCTGCACGCCCTGCACCCAGTTCACCCGGAGCATCAGGGCCAGGATCAGGACCAGGCAGAAGATCGACACCCGGCGGATCGGCTTGTTCACGAGGACGCTCCCCTGCTCTGGCCCGGCGCGCCGTACCCGGGCGGCCCGAAGCGGTCGGGTCCGGCGGGCTCCGGGATGGCCGGGGCGGGTTCGGCGGCCGGCTCGGCGGCCGGGCGGCGGGCGGTGTCGCTGACCTTCATCAGGACGGCGATCAGCGCCCAGTTGGCGACCACCGAGGAACCGCCCTGGGCGAGGAACGGCATCGTCATGCCGGTCAGCGGGATCAGGCCGGTGACGCCGCCGGCGACCACGAACACCTGCAGCGCGAACGCCGAGCTGAGGCCGACCGCGAGCAGCTTGCCGAACGGGTCGCGGGCCGCCAGGGCGGTGCGCAGGCCGCGCTGCACCACCAGGCCGTAGACCAGGAAGATCGCCATCAGGCCGGTCAGGCCCAGCTCCTCGCCGAACGAGCCGAGGATGAAGTCGCTCTTCGCGGCGAACTGGATCAGCCAGCTGCGGCCCTGCCCGAGGCCGGTGCCGACGGTGCCGCCGGAGCCCAGCGACATCAGGGTCTGGCCGATCTGCTCCGAGGACCGCGCGGGCGGGTGCGGCCCGAACGCGGCCATCGGGTCCAGCCAGGCGTTGATCCGGGTCTTCACGTGCGGCTCGCTGGTGGCGACCACCGCGGCGCCGCCGAAGGACATCAGCAGACCGAAGACGATCCAGCTGGTCCGCTCGGTGGCCACGTACAGCATCACCACGAACAGGCCGAAGAACAGGAAGGACGAGCCGAGGTCGGTCTCGAACACCAGGATCAGGATCGACAGCAGCCAGACCACCACGATCGGGCCGAGGTCGCGCCCGCGCGGCAGGTACAGGCCCATGAACTTGCGGCTGGCCAGCGCCAGGGCGTCCTTCTTGACCATCAGGAAGCCGGCGAAGAAGACGGTCAGGATGATCTTGGCGAACTCGCCGGGCTGGATCGAGAAGGACCCGAAGCGGATCCAGATCTTCGCGCCGAAGTCCTCGTCCCGGGACGGGAAGAAGGCCGGCGCGGCCAGCAGCACCAGCGCCACCACCATCGAGATGTAGGTGTAGCGCTGCAGGATGCGGTGGTCCTTGAGCAGCCACATCACGCCGATGAACAGCGCGATGCCCAGGCCCGACCACATCAGCTGGTTGGTGGTGGCCGGGAAGTTGTTGCGCAGCAGCTTGCCGGCCTTGTCGAGCCGCCAGAGCATCACCAGGCCGAGCCCGTTCAGCAGCGTCGCCAGCGGCAGCAGCAGCGGGTCGGCGTACGGGGCGAAGCGGCGCACCGCCAGGTGCGCGGCGCCGGCCAGCACGGCCAGGCCCAGGCCGTACGCCAGGATGTTGGCGGGCAGCGTGCCGTCCATCGCCAGGCCGACGTTGGCGTACCCGAGGATCGGGATGGCCAGGGCGAAGGCCAGCATCAGCAGCTCGGTGTTGCGCCGGTTCGGCACGGTGTCCCGGGCGGGTCGGTCGGCGGCGCGGCGCCGCCCGGTGGCGGGCGTGCGGCCGCCGCTCACGTCGAAGGTGCTCATGCCTGTGTGAAACCCCCCGGGTTCGACCGCGGCCCTACGGGGCCGGGCAGGACGCGGCGAGCTGCTGCTCCTGTTCGGTCAGCGGCGGTGCGGACGGCTCGGTGCCCTCCCCGGCGGCCGGGGCGTTCTTGGAGTCGGCGACCTTCTTGCAGACGGCGGCCTGCGCGCGCAGGGTGTCCACCTGCTTGCGGGCGTCGTCCAGGCCGCCGGCCTGGATCTTCTTGGTCACCTGGTCCCGCTGGTAGGCGGGCAGGTACTTGAGTTCGACGTCGGAGAACTGCTGGTAGACCGAGCTGAGCTCGATGCCGACCAGGCTCTGGTCCAGGCCCCGGTAGACCGCGACGTGGCCGTCCTCGGCCCCGACGTAGTACTGGTCCTGGTTCCACTGCCAGGCGAAGAAGCCGCCGGCGCCGAGCAGCGCGAGCACCAGCACCCCGATCAGGGTGAGCTTCAGGCCGCGCTTCTTCTTCCGGCGGTCGACCGGCTCGGCCTGGTCGAACTCCTCGTCGGGCGCGCCGTAGCCGGCCTCGCCGTAGCCCGCCTCGTCGGCCGGGGCGCCGTAGCCCTCGGGGGGGCCGAAGTCGCCCGCGGGGGCGCCGTAGCCGGGCTGCTGCTCGTAGCCGCCCCCGTAGCCCTGGGCGGGCCCGAAGGCGCCCTGCGGGCCCGGCTGCGGGCCGCGGCCGAGGCCGGCGGCCCGGCCGGCCGGGGTGTCCAGCAGCTGCGGGTCGTTGAAGTGGTGCGGCTGGCTCTCGGCGACCGCGCCGACCACCACCGGCGCCTCGGCGGCCTGGCCGCTGAGCGGGTCGGTGGCGCCGACGTCGATCACGTCGGCGACGATGCAGGTGATGTTGTCCGGGCCGCCGCCGCGCAGCGCCAGCTGGATCAGCTCCTGGACGGTCTGCTCGGGCGCGTAGAAGCTGCCGAGCGTCTCCTCCAGGGTCTGGTGGCTGACCGGGCCGGACAGGCCGTCGGAGCAGATCAGGTACCGGTCGCCGGCCCGGACCTCGCGGATCGACAGGTCGGGCTCGACCTGGCCGCGGCCGTCCAGGGCGCGCATCAGCAGCGAGCGCTGCGGGTGGGTCTCGGCCTCCTCGGCGGTGATCCGGCCCTCGTCGACCAGCCGCTGCACCCAGGTGTGGTCCTGGGTGATCTGGTCGAGCCGGCCGTCGCGCAGCAGGTAGGCCCGGGAGTCGCCGATGTGCACCTGGCCCAGCCGCTGGCCGTCCCAGAGCAGCGCGGTCAGCGTGCAGCCCATGCCCTCCAGCTGCGGGTCCTGCTCGACCATCTGCCGCAGCCGGTCGTTGGCGGTCTGCACCGCCTCGTTGAGCAGGCTCAGCAGGTCGGCGCCGGGGTGCGGCTCGTCGAGCCGGACGATCGAGCCGAGGACCTCGGAGGAGGCGACCTCGCCGGCCGCCGCCCCGCCCATGCCGTCGGCCACCGCGAGCAATCGGGGCCCGGCGTAGCCGGAGTCCTCGTTCCCCTCGCGGATCAGGCCCTTGTGCGAGCCGGCGGCGAAGCGCAGCACGAGACTCATGCTGTCCGGGCCCTCCTTCGGGTGGAGCTGGTCCTCATGCGCTGACTACTTCCGCAGCTCGATGACGGTCCTGCCGATTCGGATCGGCACGCCGATCTGGAGCGGCATCGGCGTGGTGAGCCGCTGCCGGTCGAGATAGGTGCCGTTGGTGGAGCCTAGATCCTCCACCGTCCACTGCCCAGTCTGATCGGGGTAGATCCTGGCGTGACGCGAGGACGCGTAGTCGTCGTCCAGCACGATCGTGGAGTCGTGCGCCCGGCCCAGCGTGATGGTCTGGCCCTGGAGCGCGACGGTCGTTCCGGCCAGCGAGCCCTGGGTCACCACCAGGTGGGTGGGCTGGCCGCGGCGCTGCCGGGCCTGGGCCTGCTGGGCGCCCGCCGCGGGGGCGCCCTGGCCCTGCGGCGGACGGCCCGCCCCGGCGGGGGCGGGGGCGGTGGCCCGTTGGGCGGTGCGCGCCGCGGCCTTGGTGGTGAACAGGTCGCTGCGGATCACCTGCACCGCGACGATGACGAACAGCCAGAGGACGGCGAGGAAGCCCAGCCGCATGACCGTCAGGGTCAGATCAGACATACCGGCCCGCTTCTACCCTTCGACCTGTCGGTAGACGATGGTGGTCGACCCCAGGACGATCCGGGAGCCGTCGCGGAGCGTAGCGCGCTGGGTGTGCTGCCCGTCCACCACGATGCCGTTGGTGGAGCCCAGGTCCAGGACCATCGCGGGCGTACCGGGACGGATCTCCGCGTGCTTGCGGGACACTCCGGGGTCGTCGATCCGGATGTCCGCCTCGGTGGAGCGGCCCAGCACCACCGCGTTCTGGCTGATCTGGTGCCGGGCGCCGTTCACCTCGATCCAGCGCCGGGTGCCGGCGCCGCCGTGGCCCGCGCCGGGGAAGGGCCGCACGTTGGCCCCGGCGGCGGACGCCGGGGGCGCGGCCGGCATCGCGGGCGGGCGGCGGGCGGCGCCGGGCGCCGTACGGGCGGCCGCCCCTGGTGCCAGGGCGCGCCGGGCGCGGGCGGGGTCGGCGGGCGCCCGTACCCGGGCTGGGCGGCGGGCGGCTGGGCGGCCGGGGCCCGCTGGGGCTCCTCGGCGGTCAGCGTGCGGCTGCGCACCCGGTAGAGGCCGGTGTCCAGGTCGTCGGCCTTCTCCAGCGCGACCTGCAGCGGGCCCATGAAGCTGTACCGCTGTGCCTCCGCGTACTCGCGGACCATCCCGGCCAGCTCGTTGCCGAGCTGGGTGGAGTAGGGGCTGAGCCGCTCGTGGTCGTGCGGGCTGAGCTCGACGATGAAGTCGTTCGGGACGACCGTGCGGTCCCGGTTCCAGATGGTGGCGTTGTTGTCGCACTCGCGCTGCAGGGCGCCGGCGATCTCCACCGGTTGGACCTCGGACTTGAACACCTTCGCGAAGGTGCCGTTGACGAGACCTTCGAGTCGCTGCTCGAACTTCTTCAGGACTCCCACGGGGCACCCCCTCTCAGGGCGTCGGACGGGCCGGTTCGTCGGCTGGAAAGCGGTACTTCCGTACTGATCGTATCCACGCCCGGCCCTTCCGTACGGTTCCCCGCCTAGGTCGCGCCCGGAGGGGTACCCGCCGAACGGCCCGCTCACTCGTTCGCCCCGCCTCCGGTTGCGGACCGCCGGGGGGCGTGCGGGGGGTCGGATCGGAATGGATTCGCAGGTACGGCCAGGGGCGTGCTAATGTTTTCCATGTCGGAAGGGGCGCCCGCAAGGGAGCCGAACGGAAGACCCCGAGAGATGCGGTAAGCTTCTCGACAGGTCGGAAGAAGCGGTAAGCAACTGAAGACAAACACCCATGCGCGGGTGGCGGAATAGGCAGACGCGCTGGATTCAGGTTCCAGTGCCCGAAAGGGCGTGGGGGTTCAACTCCCCCCTCGCGCACAGCGAAGCCCCGCAGATCTACGGATCTGCGGGGCTTTCTCGTTCTCCGGGCTCGTTCTCCGGGGCCGGATCGGCCGACGGGGTGGTCCGGCGCGGGTGGTCCGGCCCCGGGGCGGGCGGCCGGCTCAGTGCGCGGGGAGCACCGCGTGCAGGACGAAGCCGCCGTCGGGCGCGGGGGCGGCGGTGAAGGTGCCGCCGAGCAGGGCGGCCCGCTCGCGCAGACCGATCAGGCCGTGGCCGCCGCCGGGCAGCGGGGTGCCGTCCCCGTCGGTGCCCGGGGTGCGCGCGGGCGGCGGGCCGTTGCGGACCTCCACGTGCAGCCTGCCGCCGCGGGCGGTGACCCGGACGGTGACGGGGGCGCCGGGGGCGTGCTTGCTGATGTTGGTCAGGCCCTCCTGGACGGTGCGGTAGGCGGCCCGTTCGACCGCCTCGGGCCAGGGCCGGCGGCCGGGGTCGAGCCGGCTGGTGACGGCCAGGCCGCTGCCGTCGATCAGCCGGGGCAGGTCGGCCAGGGTGGGCTGCGGGGCGAGCGGGGTGCCGGGGACGCCGGCGGCGCGCAGCACGCCGACCATCTGGCGCAGCTCGTCGAGGGTGCGCACGGAGAGCTCGCGGATGGTGCGGGCGCCCTCGCGGGCGGCCGGGTCGGTGCTGGAGACCTGCACCGCGCCGGCCTGGATGGAGATCAGGCTGACCTGGTGGGAGACCACGTCGTGCATCTCGCGGGCGAGCCGGGCCCGTTCGGCGGCCAGCACCTTCTCGGCGAGCAGCCGGCTCTCGCGCTGCCGGCCGGCGGTCAGCTCGGTGACGCGCTCGGCGAGTTCGCCGCGGGTGCGGGCGAGCATGCCGAGGGCGGCCGGTCCGGCGCCGAGCATCACCGACTGGATGGCGTACAGCGCGTTGTCCCGGCTGAGTTCGAACAGGCCGGGGTCGAGCGGCCAGTGGAAGAACTCGACCAGGGCGAAGGCGGTGGCGCACAGGACCGGGACGCGGGGGCGGGGCCAGGCGGCGGCGACCGCGTAGACGGCGGTGATCGGGGCCAGCCAGATCTCGTTGAAGAACGCCCCGGGCAGGGTGAGCAGGGCCACCGGCAGGGGGTGGCGGCGGCGCCCCAGCAGGGCCACCACGGAGAGCGCGGAGAGGGCCAGCTGCCAGGGCGCGGAGCCCTTGGCGACCAGGGCGGAGTCCATCGCGGCCAGCAGCACCGGGGCGAGCAGGGAGGTGCGCGGGGAGCGCAGCCAGGCCGGGGCCCGGCGGCGCGGGGCGGCGGGCTCCTCGGGGGTCACTCCCCGTCCTGCCGGTCGCGGACCAGCCCGGCGCGGTGGGCGATGACGGCGGCCTGGACGCGGTTGGCGGCGCCGAGCTTGGCCAGGATGGCGCTGATGTGGTCCTTGACGGTGCCGGTGCCGAGGAACAGCCGGTCGGCTATCTCGGCGTTGGACAGGCCCTCGCCGAGCAGCGCCAGGACGTCCAGCTCGCGGCCGGTGAGCCGGCCGGTGAGGGTGGCGGCGGCGGTGTCGGGGCCGCCGCCCTCGACGTAGCCGCTGATCACGGTGCGGGCCACCGAGGGGGAGAGTACGCTGCCGCCGGCCGCGAGCACCCGGACGGCGTGCACCAGCTGCTCGGGGGCGGTGTCCTTGAGCAGGAACCCGGCGGCGCCGGCCCGCAGCGCGGTGCCGATGTGCTCGTCGGTGTCGAAGGTGGTGAGCATCGCGACGGCGGGCGGCTCGGGCAGCGCGCGCAGCCGGCGCAGCACGCTGATCCCGTCCAGGTCGGGCATCCGGACGTCGAGCAGGACCACCTGCGGGGCGAGCTCGCGGGCCAGCTGCTCGGCCCGGCCGCCGGAGCAGCCGCCGACCACCTCCAGGTCGGGGGCGGTGCCGACGATCAGGCCGAGCCCGGAGCGGACCAGCACCTCGTCGTCCACGATCAGGACCCGGGTCGGCGGCATGTCTCTCCCTGCTGGGGCGGGTTCGGTTCCGGGCGCGGCTCCGGACCCCCGCCGATCGGCGGGGGTGGGAATCCGCTACCGGATTCACGCAATTCTCATCTCCGCTGGGCAACCATGGAAATCGGGGTCGAGTGCGCGGAACCGCGAGCGGATGCGCCCCGGTGATCGATCGTCTGGAATGGTTGCTGTGTCCACTGTGAAGACGGCTTCCTCGGCCGTGTCCCCGTCCCGGGGCGAGGGTCCAGGTCCGCTGGCACGGTGGCGGCCGCGGGCCGCCGCGTCGACCGTCTGGTACCTGCGGCTGATGGCCCTGCTGAACCTGGTGGCGGTGCTCTCGGTGCCGTTCCGGGACCAGGTCGAGCGCCACAACACGGGGGAGTTCTTCACCCCGTACCTGATGACCGCGGGCCTGACCTCGATGCTGCTGGCCCTGTTCCTGGCGGTGGCGATGCGCCGCCGCAAGCGGGCGGCGTGGATCTTCAACACCGGTCTGGCCGGGGTGACCTTCCTCGGCTACCTGGCCTGGATGGCCTGGGGCGACCGGTACCGGGACCACCCGTGGAACTACTTCTCGATCGTGCTGACCGGGCTGTTCCTGGTCGCGCTGCTGGTCTCCCGCCGGGAGTTCACCTCCAAGGGCGACCGCTCCAACCCGAAGACCGCCGCGGCCGCCGCGGTGGGCGGGCTGCTGGTGGGCGGGCTGGTCGGCTCGCTGCTGGTGCAGCTGACCAACGAGGTCTCCGGCGCCGGCTTCGGCATGCGCTTCAGCTACGCGGTGCACCGGATGATCACGCTGAACCCGTCGGAGCGGGTCCAGGACGTGGTCTCGGTGCCGACCTGGGTGAACGCGGCGATCAACGCGATGAGCGCGGTGCTGTTCCTGTTCGTGCTGTACGTGGCGTTCCGCTCGCCGCGCGGCGAGGAGCTGCAGACCGACGAGGACCAGCAGCGGCTGCGCGAGCTGCTGGAGAAGCAGGGCGAGCGGGACTCGCTGGGCTACTTCGCGCTGCGCCGGGACAAGGCGGTGGTGTTCTCCCCGTCCGGGAAGGCGGCGATCGCCTACCGGGTGGTCGGCGGCGTCACGCTGGCCTCGGGCGACCCGATCGGCGACCCGGAGGCCTGGCCGGGGGCGATCGACGCCTGGCTGGCGGAGGCCCGCGAGCACGCCTGGGTGCCGGCCGTGATGGGCGCCTCCGAGGAGGCCGGGGTGATCTACGCCCGGCACGGGATGGACGCGCTGGAGCTGGGCGACGAGGCGATCGTCGAGCTGGACGAGTTCTCGCTGGACGGCCGGGCGATGCGGGTGGTCCGGCAGGCCTACAACCGGGTCAAGCGGGCCGGGTACACGGTGCGCATCCGCCGGCACGGGGACATCCCCGAGTGCGAGATGGCCGAGCTGGTGGCCAAGGCGGACCACTGGCGGGACGGCGCGACCGAGCGCGGCTTCTCGATGGCGCTGGGCCGGCTCGGCGACGCGGGCGACGGGCGCTGCGTGATGCTGGAGTGCTTCGACGGGGACGGCGAGCTGCGGGCGCTGCTGAGCTTCGTCCCGTGGGGCGAGCGCGGCCTGTCGCTGGACCTGATGCGCCGCGACCGGGACAGCGAGAACGGCCTGATGGAGTTCATGGTGATCGAGCTCCTGCAGCGGGCCGGCGAGGTGGAGCTGGAACGCGTCTCGCTGAATTTCGCGATGTTCCGGTCGGTTTTCGAGCGCGGCTCGAAGCTGGGCGCGGGGCCGGTCCTGCGGCTGTGGCGTTCGGTGCTGGGTTTCTTCTCGCGCTGGTGGCAGATCGAGTCGCTCTACCGGGCGAATGCGAAGTACCGCCCGATCTGGGAACCGCGCTACCTGCTCTTCGAGAAGAGCGGCGAGATTCCCCGGATCGGCATCGCCTCGGCCCGCGCGGAGGGTTTCATCACGGTGCCGAGCATGCCGGCGCTGTTCCGCCGCCGGCACGGGTGAGCAGGGCTTCCCGGCCGGGCACGGCGCGGGACGGGGGGCGGTCCCTCCGCCGGGGGGCGGAGCGGGCCCGGACGTCAGCCTCCGGGAGGAGAGCGGAAATGGTCTCCGAAGCTGATGCCTCCGGTTAATCCGGTGCGTAGGGTCGGATACGGGGAGCGGAAGAAGCGGTGGCGCTGGACGGAACGGAAACGGACGGGAGAAACGGGCTCGTGGATCGGATCACCCACGCGGGGGGCGTGCGGCCGAAGTGGTGGGCGGTATTCCGCCGGGCCGCGGTCGCGGAGTGGGGGGAGCTGTTCGCTTCCGTGAAGGAGCAGGTGGTGCGGCGGAAATTCGCCGTCGTGCCGCTGGCGACCGTGGCGACCGCGCTGGTGCTGCTGTTCTCGGTGGTGCAGCACCTGCCGGGCGGGGACCGGCTGGTGTCCGACATCGGGGTGGTGAAGGCGGCGCTGCCGCTGGACGTGTCGCTGCTGCGCACCCCGCTGTCGCTGTACGTGCCGGCCCTGGACCTGCCGGTGTGGGGCGCGCTGGCGCAGGTGTTCCTGGTGTTCGGGGTGGCCGAGATCGTGCTGGGGCGGCGGCTGACCCTGGTGGTGGCGTACGTCTGCACCCTGGCGGGCACGCTGTTCGCCCGGATCGGGGTGGCGCTCGGGCCGCACCACGCGCTGGGCTTCCCGCGCTGGGTGGCGCACGTGCGGGACACCGGGCCCTCGGCGGCTGTGGTGGCGCTGGCCGTGGTGGTGGCGCTGCGCTGCCGGGCCTGGTGGACGGGCGGCACGGTGGTGCTGGCGATGACGGTGGAGGCGCTGCTGCTGCCGAACCTGGCCGGCCTGGAGCACCTGGTGGCGATCAGCGCGGCGGTGCTGATCGCGGTCTGGGTCGAGGTGTTCGGCGACTACTGGCCGCGGGTGCTGACCGGGGTCGGGGCGGCCGCCTCGGTGGCCGCGAACGGCGGGACCAGGGCGGCGGTCGCGCCCTGACCCGGCGGCCCTGATCCCGGCGGCCGCGACCGGCGGGGGCCGCGGCCCGCGGTGGTCAGCCGCGCGGCAGCGGCATCTCGAAGTAGACGACCTTGCCGACCGCCTTGCGGGAGCTGCCCCACTTCTCGGCCAGCTTGCTGACCAGGTTCAGGCCGCGGCCGTGCTCGGCGTCGGCGTCGGCGGCCTCCAGCGAGGGCAGGTTGTGGTTGTCGTCGCTGACCTCGACCAGCAGCTTGTCGACCCGGATCAGCTGCAGCTGCACCTCGGCCCGGGCCACCCGGACCGCGTTGGTGACCAGCTCCGACACCAGCAGCTCGACCGTCTCGGCGAGCGCGTCGAGCTGCCAGGTGGCCAGCTGGTCGCGCACCAGCCGACGGGCCCGGCCGACCTCCAGCTCG
Organism: Kitasatospora sp. NA04385; assembly: GCF_013364235.1. Lineage (NCBI taxonomy): Bacteria > Bacillati > Actinomycetota > Actinomycetes > Kitasatosporales > Streptomycetaceae > Kitasatospora > Kitasatospora sp. NA04385. The sequence continues at coordinate 4,141,797 of NZ_CP054919.1, forward strand.
GTGACGCCGAGCTGCCAGGTGGCGACCTCGGTCGGCGGGACGCCGTCGAAGCGGGCCACCAGCAGCGCGATGTCGTCCTGCCGGTCCTCGGAGTGCAGGGTGTTCAGCACGGTGTCGCAGGCCTCGTCCGGGGTCTGCTTGGGGTCGATCAGGTTGCCGCAGAGCGCCGCCAGGCCCTCCCCTATGTCGCCGCCGCGGACCTCGACCAGGCCGTCGGTGCACAGCACCAGCATCGAGCCGTCCGAGACGTCGATCTTCTTGGTCTGGAACGGCACCCCGCCCACGCCGATCGGCGCGCCGGAGGGCAGCTCCAGCAGCTCGCCGCGGCCGTCGGGGTGGACCAGGACCGGCGGGACGTGGCCGGCCGAGGCGAGTTCGCAGGTGCGGTTGATCGGGTCGTAGACGGCGTACAGGCAGGTCGCCAGGTGCTCGTCGCCGAGCTTGTGGGCCAGGTTGTCCAGGTGGCGCAGCAGCTGGCCGGGCGGCAGGTCGAGGGCGGCCAGGGTCTGCATGGCGGTGCGGAAGCGGCCCATCGCGGCGGCCGAGTGCAGGCCGTGGCCCATCACGTCGCCGACCACCAGGGCGACCCGGCTGCCGGGCAGCTGGATGGCGTCGAACCAGTCGCCGCCGACCTCGGCCTTGCGGTCGCCGGGCATGTAGCGGTGGGCGACCTGCACGCCGGGGATCCGCGGCGGGCGGGTCGGGATCATCGAGCGCTGCAGCGTGGTGGCGACCTTGGACTCGGCCCGGTGCAGCCGGGCGTTGTCCAGCGAGAGCGCGGCCCGGGCGGCGATCTCCTTGAGGGTGTCGGCGTCGGAGCGGGTGAACGGTGCCCGGTCGGACAGCCGCAGCAGCTTGAGGATGCCCAGCACCGCGCCGCGGGCGGACAGCGGCAGCACCAGCATCGAGCGGCCGACCACGGCGGGCTCCAGCTCGGGGCCGCCGAGCGAGGCCGCGTAGTCGACCGCGACGTCCGCCGAGATCAGCGGCACCAGCACCGGCTGGTTCTCCTGCAGGGCCAGGCCGGGCGGGGTGGAGCGCGGCATGGCCAGCAGCGAGCCCTCGTCCAGGACGTGGCTCCAGCGCTGCGAGGACGGGTTGAAGGTGCGGGCGACCCGGCGCAGCATCGTCGCGTCGTCGGGGGCGCCGGCGGGCAGCTCGGCGTCCGAGATCAGGCTGTCGAGCAGGTCGACGCAGGCGAAGTCGGCGACCCGGGGGACCAGCACCTCGCACAGCTCGCGGGCGGTGGTGTCCAGGTCGAGCGTGGTGCCGACCTGGCTGCCGACCGAGGCGAGCAGCGCGAGGTCGCCGTCGTCGGGCAGCCCGCGGACCACCTCCACGCCGGTGCCGGTGCCGGGGGCGGCCGTCCGGCTGGGCGGGACGGCCAGGGCGGTGGCGGAGGTCGGTTCGGGGGCGGCGGCTGCGGGGTCGATGACGGGGCCTCCCGGGTTCGGGCCGTGGGTGGCGGCTTCGCGCTGTCCAGGGACGGAGCTGCCGGGCCTCGGCGCGGCCGGCCCGGCGGGCGGTATCCGTACCCCGGGGCGGCCGGGGGCACCCGCACCCGGCGGCGGCCCGTCCGCCCGGCGGGCGGCGCGCTGCTGCGGGGTGGGGTAGCGGCGGCCGATGCCGGCGGCGACCCGGGCGGTGCCGGTCCCTTCGGGGGAGGACTGGTAGGGCACCACCGGGAGCCGGGTCGCGGCGTCCACCCGCAGGGCGGGCGGGCCGGCCTGGGCGAGGGCGTCCAGCAGTCGGCGGCGGCGCTCCTCGGAGCCGGCCGGGAGCAGCGCGGCGAGCGCCTCGGCGGCGTCCGGGCCGGGCGGGGCGAAGGCGGCGTCGACCTGCTGCGGGCGGGCCGCGGCGGGCGCGGCGGCGTACGGGACGAGGCGCTCGCCGAGGGCGATCCGCGGCCCGGCGGTGCGCAGCGGGCGGGCGTCGGCGGCCAGCGCGAGCAGCGAGCGGCCGGACGGCTCGATCAGCGGGTAGGCCCACCACAGCACGTCGCGCGGGCGCTCCTCGCGGTCCTCGACGGCCATCGGGCCGGCCCAGGGGCCGTTCAGCACCAGGTCGTCGAGGGTGTCGAGGGCGTCGCCGCGGTGGGCCGGGCCGGTGCCGTCCGGGCGGGGGTCGAGGGCGGGCAGCAGGCCGTGCGCCGTGCGGCCGAGGGCGACTTCGGCGCGGTGGCCGAACAGCTCCTCGGCGGTGCGGTTCCACAGCGCGATCCGGCCGTCCGGATCGACCAGCACGGCGGCGACCCGGAGCAGGGCGACCACTCCGGCGGGGGGTGTGGAGTCGGGCTGGTCCACCATGGGTATCGGTCTGCCCCTTTGTTGTGCTTGCTGCTCCTCCTGGCCGCTGCGCGCGTCCTTGCGCGCGCCCTCCAATGAAGCACGGAGACGGCGGGGGGAGGTAGTTAATCGGGCAGATTCGTCAGTATCAGTTGCGTGTCGCCCGCCGTACGCCCCCGGGGTGCTCCGCCGTCACCCGATCGGCGGTGTGCCGGACCCCCGGTAGGGTGGCCAGGGTGAGCGTACCGAGCGTCGAGGTGTGGGCGGACCCGGAGCGGCAGGACCTGGAGGAGCGGGTCGCGGCGGCCGAGTTGGCCTGGCTGACCCTGGACGTCGACGTGGCCACCCTGCGGGTGGAGATCGACAATTTCGCGCTGGCCCACCACCAGCTGCTCGGCCCGCTGTACGCCGAACTGGACGAGCTGGACGCGCTGATCGCCGAGTCGGTGGCGGCGCTCAGCGGCGACCCGGAGGACCTGCGGCGGGCCCGGGAGGCCCGGGAGCGGGTCGAGCCGCCGCAGGAGCGCGGGCCGCGCGAGGGCGAGCCGGAGGCCCGCCGGGTGCGGCCCGACAAGGACGCCCAGCGGGTCTACCGCGAGCTGGCTCGCCGCGCCCACCCCGACCTGACCACCGACCCGGCCGAGCAGGAGCGCCGCTCGGCGTTCATCGCCCGGGTCAACGAGGCGTACGCGCTGGCCGACACCGAGGGCCTGGAGCGGCTGGCCGAGGAGTGGTCCTCCTCGCCGGACTCGGCGCCCGCCGCCGACTCCCCCGACCGGCTGGCCTGGCTGCGCCAGCGCCTGGAGTGGCTGACCGGCCGGATCACCGCGCTCGCGGTGGAGCGGGTGCGGCTGGAGCGCACCCCGATGGGCGAGCTGCTGCTGCTGCGCCCCGACGAGCCGGAGCGGCTGCTGGAGGACCTCGCCGAGCAGCTGCTCGCCACCGCGGGCGAGCGGCAGGCGAGACTGGCCGCCCTGCTGCCCGACAATGGTCCGAGCGATCCGTCCCACGCACCCCAGGAGAACCCCTCGATGTTCGCTCAGCTGCCCACCGCCGACGCCGCCTCGGTCCCCGCCGACGCCGTCCTGCTCGACGTCCGCGAGCAGGACGAGTGGGACGCCGGGCACGTGGACGGCGCGCTGCACATCCCGATCGGCCAGGTGGTGGCCCGCCTCGACGAGCTGCCCGACGGCCGGCTGTACGTGCTGTGCCGGGTCGGCGGCCGGTCCGCGCAGGTGGTGCAGTACCTGGTCGCGGGCGGCCGGGACGCGGTCAACGTGGACGGCGGGATGTTCGCCTGGGAGGCCGCGGGCCGCCCGATGGTGAGCGGCGGCGGCCAGGAGCCGTTCGTCCTGTAGGGCGGGGCGGGGCGGGCGCAAGGGCCCCGGCCCCTGTTCGAACGCGTGGGCGGTGCGGCAGGATGTCCGCCGTGCGCGTCTGGTCCACACCCGCCCGGGTGGTGCTGGTGGTCGCCGGGGCGGGCCTGGCGGTCTGCGTCCTGGCGTTCCTCGGCGCGCTCTTCCTGCACGTGGCGCCCGCGAACTCGGTCTCCACGGCGTACCGCGCGCAGGTCGACTGGGTGGTCTACCCGGAGTTCGAGCAGAACTGGAAGCTGTTCGCGCCGGACCCGCTGCAGCGCAACGTCGAGGTGGACGCCCGGGTGCAGACCATCGGCGCGGACGGGCAGGTGGCCACCGGCGACTGGCACGGCCTGACCGCCGGGGACTGGGCGGCGATCCGGCACGACCCGGCGCCCAGCCACCTGGACCAGAACCTGCTGCGCCGGGCCTGGGACTTCTACGAGTCCACCCACGGCGACGGTGACGCGCCGGCCCCGGCCGGCTCGCGCGGGCGGATGGCCGAGCAGTACCTGGAGCGGATCGCCCTGCAGCGGATCGGCTCCGGCGGGGACCGGGTGATCCAGGTCCAGCTGCGGGCCACCATCACCTCGGTCGCGCCGCCGTCCTGGAGCCGGGAGCAGGTCGACACCGCCCCGCACGCCCGCGAGCTGCCCTGGTGGCCGGTCCAGGCCGAGGACCGGCGGGGCCTGTCGTGACGGCCGCCGCCTCCGCCGTCCGGGCCGCGCTGCCGCGCCTGCTGACCACGCTCGCCCCCTACCAGGCCGCCGTGGTGCGGATCGGCATCGCCGGCACCTGGGGCGCCTACCTGCTGCGCGAGTGGCCCCACCGGCGGGTGCTGTACGGGGACCGCTCGCCCTGGTCGGCGGAGCTGAACGACCGGCTGCTGGCCGACACCCACGCGTTCACCGCGCTGTCCTGGAACGACGGCCGCTGGTGGTTCGAGGCGGTGTACCTGCTGGCGCTGCTGTCCGCGGCGGCGGTGGCGGCGGGCTGGCGCACCCGGGCGTCCACGGTGCTGTTCGCGCTGACCGTGCTGTCGCTGCAGAACCGGAACGTGTTCCTCGGCGACGGCGGCGACAACCTGGTCCACCTGATGGCGATCTACCTGGTGTTCACCCGGTGCGGCCGGGTCTGGTCGCTGGACGCCCGCCGCCGGGCCCGCCGACCGGGCAAGGACCCGTCCGAGTGGGGCGAGCCGCGGGCGGTGGCCGACGCGCTGGCCGCGATGCTGCACAACTGCGCGATGCTGGTGATCGCCGTCCAGGTGGTGCTGGTGTACGCCACGGCGGGCTGGTACAAGGTCCAGGGCGCCCGCTGGCAGGACGGCACCGCCGTCTTCTACCCGCTGAAGCTGGGCTACTTCACGCCCTGGCCGGAGCTGTCCGGGCTGCTCGGCGGCAGCCTGCTGGTGACCTTCGCGCTGACCTACGGCACCGTGATCATGCAGGTCGGCTTCCCATTCTCGCTGGCCGCGCGGCGGCTGAAGAACGCGCTGCTGGCGGTGATGGTGTGCGAGCACCTGGCGATCGCGCTGCTGCTCGGGCTGCCGTTCTTCTCGCTGGCGATGGTCTCGGCGGACGCGGTGTTCCTGCCCACCGCCTTCCTGCTGGCGGTGCGGGGGCGGCTGGCGGCCCGGTGGCCGCGCCGGACGGCCGGGGCGGCGCCGGACGGGCCGATGGACGGGCCGGACGAACCGGTGGACGGGTCGGACGGGCCGGTGGCGGGGGCCGCGGGGGAGGCGGCGGCGGGCGAGCCGGTGGGCGGGCGCAGCGACTGACGAGCCGGTGGGCGAAAAGTCGTTAAGCTCGCGGTATGTCCTGGTTCACGGCCCTGCGCGACACCGCGAAGGCGGGGCTGACCGTGGACCGCTCGCTGACCAACCCCAGGCGCGCGCTGCGCGGGGCGCTGGCGGCCGCGCTGGTGGTCTTCCCCACGCTGTTCCTGTACGGGCCCGCGCAGGCCACCTCGGCCGCGATGGGCGCCTTCATCGCGGGCACCGCGACCTTCCAGCGCTCGTTCCGCCCGCGTGCCTCGCTGGCGCTGGTGGCGGCCGCCGGCCTCGGCCTGTCGACCTTCCTCGGCTACGTCGCGGTGGGCATCCCGGGCGCGTACCCGGTGCTGCTGGCGCTGTGGGCGTTCGCGGCCGGGCTGGCCTGGGCGATCGGGCCGACCGCGGGCGTGGTCGCCGCCAACACGCTGGCCGTGATGATGGTGGTGGTGCAGCTGCCGGTCTCGGTGCCCACCGCGATCCAGCACGGGCTGCTCTGCTCGGTCGGCGGCGCCGTCCAGGCGCTGGTGGTCACCCTCTGGCCGATCGACAGCTGGCGGGCCCAGCGCGACGCGCTCGCCGACATCTACGCCGGGCTCGGCGACTACGCCCGGCGGCTGCGGCACGACCCGGTGGCGCAGGTCGACCCGGAGCCGTTCATCGTCGGCCGGCAGGCGGCCCGGCTGACCGCCCGGCAGGCCAGGCGCCGTCCGCCCGAGCTGCGCGGCCTGCGCACCATCGCCGAGCGGATCCGCCCGGCGCTGGCCGCGCTGGCCGACCCGCGGGTCGGGGCCGCCGAGGAGGGCCCCGAGCGGGACCGGGCCCGCGAGGTGCTGGCCGCCGCCGCCGAGGTGCTGGACGCGCTGGCCCGGGCGATCCGCAGCGGCGACCCGGTCCGGCTGCCCAGGGACACCCCCGGGCTGGCGCTGGCCCGTCCCGGCAGCGGGAGCGGCAACGGCGAGGACCTGCTGCGCGGCGGCGCCCGCCGCTCGGCCCGCCGGCTCTCCGGCCTGCTGGGCCGGGCCGCGGACCGGCTGGACCGGCAGGACCGCACCACGGTGCAGGCCCGCACCGAGCCCGCCACCGGCCTGCGCCGCCCGCCGCTGGTGAAGGTGGTGCCCGCCGCGCTGGCCACCGTCGGCCGGCAGCTGCACCGGCACTCGGCGATCTTCCACCACGCGGCGCGGATGGCCGTGGTGGTCACCGCCGCCTACCTGGCCTCCCGGCTGCTGCGGATCGAGCACGGCTACTGGGCGCCGATGACCACCGCGATGGTGATGCGCCCGGACTTCGCGCAGACCTTCAGCCGGGGCGTGGCCCGGGTGGCGGGCACCGCCGCCGGGGTGCTGGTCTCCACCGCCGTCGTGCAGGTCTTCGACCCGGGCGACTGGGTGCTGGCGGTGCTGGCGGTGTGCTGCATGGGGCTGGCCTACCTGACCATGCGCACCGGGTACGCGGTGACGACGGTGGCGATCTCCTCGTACGTGGTGTTCCTGCTCGGCCTCCAGCCCGGGGACCCGGTGGGGCTGGCCGTGGACCGGGTGTCGATGACGCTGCTGGGCGGGTTCGTCGCGCTCGCCGCGTACGCGCTGTTCCCGACCTGGCAGACCGCCCGGCTGCCGGAGCGGCTGGCCGAGTGGCTGGCCTCGGCGGGGCGGTACGCGGCGGCGGTGTTCGGCGCGTACGGGGACCCGGCGGGCGGGCTGGCGGAGAAGGAGGTGCGGCCGGCGCTGCTGGACGTGCGGGAGGCGCGCAGCGAGATGCTGGCGGCGCTGGACCGGGCCGAGGTGGAGCCGGTGCGGCACGACGAGCAGGTGCTGCGGGAGCTGACCCGCAAGCAGTTCGACAAGGCGCGCTCGGCGGTCGGCATGCTGGACCGCTCCACCGTCCTGCTGGAGGCCCACCTGCCGGGCGAGGACGCCCCGCCGGTGCCCGGCGCCGCCGCGTTCGGCGAGGAGCTGCGGGACGCCACCGCGCTGGCCGCCGCCGCCGTCCTGCTCGGCCAGGACGTCGACTTCACCGCGCTGCGCGAGGCCCACCGCACCTGGGACCACCAGCTGGCCGGGCTGCCCCGGGACGACCGGATCGACGTCACCCGGGCCGGGGCCCGGCTGGTCATGCAGGCCCTGACCGAGCTGGAGCGCTCGGTGCGGACGCGGCAGCGGGCCGCCCGTCCCGAGCCCGTACCGTTGGGGGCGTGAGCGACACCTCGGCGCCCCAGCTGGGCGAGCAGTACGACGACCCCGCCGACGACCGGGAGGTCGGCGTCGGCCCGCACCCCGGGCCGTGGCCCGCCGACCCCCGGCTGGACCCGGAGCTGCTGGCGGCGGGGGACCGGCGCAACGTGGTGGACGGCTACCGGTACTGGCGGCACGAGGCGATCGTCGCGGACCTGGACACCCGGCGGCACGGCTTCCACGTCGCGGTCGAGAACTGGCAGCACGACTTCAACATCGGCTCGGTGGTGCGCACCGCGAACGCCTTCCTGGCCCGGGAGGTGCACATCGTGGGGCGGCGGCGGTGGAACCGGCGCGGCGCCATGGTCACCGACCGCTACCAGCACGTGCGCCACCACGGCTCGGTGGCCTCGCTGGCGGCCTACGCCGCGGAGCGCGGGCTGCCGGTGATCGGGATCGACAACCTGCCGGGCGCGGTGCCGCTGGAGACCTTCCGGCTGCCGGAGCGCTGCGTGCTGCTGTTCGGGCAGGAGGGGCCCGGGCTGACCGCCGAGGCGTGGGAGCACGCGGCGGCGGTCTGCTCGATCGCGCAGTTCGGCTCGACCCGCTCGATCAACGCGGGCGCGGCCGCCGCGATCGCCATGCACGCCTGGGTGCGGGAGCACGCCGCGCCGTCCTGAGCGCGCTCCCGCCGGGCGGGCTCAGGAGAAGAGCAGCTTCCAGGTGTGCGGGCCCGGGTAGCCGTCGGCCTCGGCGCCGCTCCAGCCCTGGGCGCGCTGGAAGGCGGCCGTGTTGAGCCGGTCGGCCTCGCTCCAGTCCCGGCTGGGGCCCTCCCGGTAGGCGGCGCCGAAGCCCTTGGCGACCAGCCGCTGCCCGAGCAGCAGCACGTCGTCGTTGACCCTGCCGGGCCCGAACCGGTCGGCGCCGGGGAAGGGCGGGACGGGGAAGGGCGGGACGGGGACCGGCGGCGGGGGCTTCGGGGCGCCGGTGTCGCTGCCGGTGCCGGTGCCGGGGACCGGCGTGCCGGGAGCGGGGGCCGGTGTCGTCGGGGCGGGTGTCGTCGGGGCGGGCGTCGTGGGGGCGGGGGCCGCGGGCGGGATGTCCTTGCCCTTGTGGTGCACCAGGAAGTCCCAGGTGTCCTTGCCGGGGTAGCCGTCGGCCTCGGCGCCGCGCCAGCCCTGCGCCAGCTGGAACGCCTCGGTGGCCTTCCGGTCCGCCTCGCCCCAGTCCGGGCTGGGCCCCTCCCGGTAGAACCGCCCGCCGCCCCGCTCCACCAGCATCTTCCCCAGCCGGGTCACGTACGGGTTGACCTTGCCGGGCCCGAACTTGTCGGCCCCGGGGAAGGCGTCGGAGTCCTCCGGCGCGGGCATCGGCTGGCTCAGCCCCCGGTAGCGGTAGGGGAGGTAGCCGCTCGCGTTGCTCCAGTACGCGTACGGGGTGCTGCGCTTGGTGGTGCCCGGGCGGGTCTGCTCCAGCGCGGTGTACTTGGTGTGCGCCGCGTCCACCCAGCCGCCGAACAGGACGGTGTGCGAGCCGCCCTCCGGGTCCTTCGGGTTGTTGTAGATCAGGGCGTCGCCCGGTTGCAGGTCGTCCTTGGGGATCCGGTCGGCGAAGTTCGGCAGCGTCCAGGTGGTCTGGCTGCTGCCCAGGCCCCAGGCCATCGAGACGAAGCCGGAGCAGTCCTGGCGGTAGCCGTCCGACCAGTACGTGCTCATGCTGTACGGCACCTTCCGGTCCACCCAGGTCTGCGCCCGGCGCATGATCTCGGCCCGGGTGGTGGCGGGCTGGGCGGCCGCGGAGCGGTGGGCCGAGGGGTCGGCGCCGAACGGGCCGGCGACCTCGCCCTGCGGCGAGTCGGGTATGAGCGGGCTGCTGTCGGTGCGCGGCGCGGCCGCGGCCAGGGAGACCGCGGGGCCGCCCAGCACGCTGCCGGCCGCGGCGATCAGGACGGCCGCGCGGCGGGCCCCGAGCGGGCGTCGGCGGGGGGACCGGACGGCGCGCAGCCGGGCCCGGAGGCGGTCGGCGCAGTCGCCGCAGCCGCAGGAGTCGTCCGGCTCGACATCGCTGAACTCCATCAGCACGGGTGGGTCCCGCCTTTCCTCGTGAGTTGGCTGAGTGGGACTCACGTTCCCCGGGGCCGGTGGCGCGGACCACCCGATGGGGCGTCGGACAGGGCGGTTCGGGTGAACGCCGCGCACCGCGGGGTCGGGCGTGGCGAGGGTCGAAACGGGGCCGAAGGGATGAAAAGGGCGAAACCGTATGAACTGGCAGGAAAGGCAACAAAAGGGAACGAATGGGAGGGAAAGGGAAGGATAGGGAAGAAAGCGGAGGGAAGGGGCGCTCCGGCGCGGGTCCGCGGGCCTACTCCCACTGCCAGCGGATGCCGACCTGCCCGGGCTGCTGGTCGGCGGTGAGCACGTGGGCGCTGGCGGAGGCGCCGATCCACAGCGGCTCGCGGTGCCGGTCGACCTCGGTGCCGGGCGCGCGGTCGAAGCGCTCGCACTGGACCGGGACGGTGGCCGGGTCGAAGTGCACCTGGAGGACGTACTCGCGCACCGGTGCGGGGAAGAACCGCCCGTAGTCGGTGGTGGGGCCGGAGTCGGGGATCTGCACCTCGTACTCCAGGACGGTGGAGTCGCCCAGGGCCAGCGGCCGGTCGAGCAGCAGCTCGGCGACCAGCAGCCCGCTGAGCGGGCGGCGGCGGACCCGGCCGAGGCGGGCGTGCCGGACGGAGGTGATCTCGGGACAGATCTGGACGCCCTCGTCGGACTTGTGGACCACCACGTGCCGGGTGACGCCGTCCACCGTCGCGCGCACCACCTGGCGCATCCGCAGCAGGTGGCCGCGGCGGGAGGCGTCCACGTAGTAGGCGTCGTGGATGGACTGGCGCTCCAGCTGGCCGGCCGGCGGGGCGTCCAGCTCGGCGAACACCTCGACCAGCTCGGCCTGGCCGGGCCAGACCTGCTCCAGCCGCAGGCCGTCGGGGGCGGGGCCCTGGGTGACCCAGCGGCCGCGCGGGCGGGGCGGGCCGAGCAGCGCGGTGAGCGAGGTGTGCCGCAGGCCGAGCAGGTCCTCCAGCAGGTGGACGGCGCGCAGCGAGGTGGCGCGCTCGGGCTGGCTGCGGCCGCGCCGCCAGTAACTGAGCGTGGTGACGCTGACCCTGACGCCCTGTTTGGCGAGCGCGGCGCGGATCCGGTCCAGGCTGAGGCCGCTGCTCTCGATGGCGGTGTTGAGCACCTCGGCGAAACCGCCCGCCGGGGCGGCCGGGGCCGTCGCCGGGGCCGCCGGGGGCGCCGGCGCCGCGGGGGCGGCCGGGGCCGGCGGGACGGGCGGCGGCGGTTCGCCGCTGTGGTCGCGCTGTCCGACCAGTCGGAGCCGGCCGGCGTGCTGCGGTTGTTGCGAGCCCATGCGACACCTTCCCCACCCGGCGGGTTCGGCGGGATCACCCCCGGCGCCACGGTGCTCGGCGGTGCTTCGGTGGTGCGCCGCCGAGCGTGTGGGAACCCTATGAGGGTTGAGAGGCTACGTCATTAATCAGGACATATGACAGTGGTCACGACAAGCATTTCGCAAGCGGACCGAACCGGCAACACCGCCGACACAGAGCTGCCGGGAGGACCCCCGGAGGGCCTCCCGGCAGCCGTGCCGACGGTGGGTCAGGACACGTTGAGCGCGGTGTCGTCGATCACGAAGGAGGTCTGCAGCGAGGCGTCCTCGGTGCCGCCGAACTTCACCGTGACGCTCTGTCCGGCGTAGGCGCTCAGGTCGACGGTCCGCTGCGCGTAGCCGGTGCCCTTGTCCAGGTTGGAGTACGTCGCGACGGTGGTGCCGTTCACCGAGACGGTGAGCTTGTCGTACGCGGTGGTGGTGCTGGTCTCGGCGGTGTCCACGTGCAGCCAGAAGCTCAGCTTGGCGGTGCAGCCGGACGGGACGGACACCGTCTGGGCGAGGCTGTCGGTGTGGGCGGAGCCGTAGCCGTCCAGCCAGGCCTTCCAGGAGCCGCCGTGCGCGGCCTCGGAGGAGGAGTTGTCGACCACGCCGGAGGAGGTGGTCCACGGGGAGGCGGAGCCGGTCTCGAAGCCGGGGTTGCCGAGCAGTTGGGCGGCGGTGCAGGAGCCGGTGGGCGGCGGGGTGGTGCCGCCGCCGCCGAGCAGGGCGGTGGCCAGGCCGTCGGCGACCGGGCTGCCCCAGCCGGTGACCTGGTCGTACCCGGCCTTGGTGGAGAAGTCCTGGTTCTTGCCGCTGGTGACGTCGTGGAAGGCGCTGCCGTAGGAGGACGAGTTGGTGACGGCGTAGATCTTCGGGTTGGCCTCGCCGAGCACCGGCTTGGCGGCGGCCTTGGCCTTCTGGTTGTAGAGGGCCGCGAAGCCGGACCACAGCGGGGCGGCGGCGGAGGTGCCGCCGTAGACCTGCCAGCCGGGGCTGGAGCTGCCCTGGGTGTAGATCGCGAAACCGCTGTTCGGGTCGGCGTTGGAGGAGACGTCCGGGACGGTGCGCATGGTGCCGGTGACGTTGGTGCCGGTCTGCCAGCTCGGCTTGGCGAACTGGGTGGAGACGCCGCCGCCGGCCGTGCTCCAGGCGCTCTCGGAGCTGTAGGTGCTGCCGGAGACCTTGAGGTTGGTGCCGCCGACGCCGGTGTTGTACGGGCTGGAGGCGGGGAAGTCCACGGCCTTCACGCCGGAGCCGGAGGTGGAGCGGGTGCAGTCCCGGGAGCCGTCGTCACCGGAGGCCGAGAAGATCGAGATGCCCTGGGCGGCGGCCTGCTTGAAGGAGTTGTTCACCGCGGTCATCGAGGAGGCGGTGGTGTCCGGTTCGCAGGAGCCCCAGGAGATGGAGATCACCGAGACCCGGTTGTCCGAGACGATCTTGGCGGCCATGTCGATCTCGCCCTGGTCGCTGTTGGGCGCCTCGTACACCAGCTGGGTGGCCTTCGGGGCGACGCCGCGGACGATCTCGGAGTCCAGCTCCACCTCGCCCTGGCCGTCGCCGGGCTTGGCGTCGTAGTTCGCGCCGTCCACCGACACGGTGCTCACCGCCGGGCCGGACAGGCCGAACTGGCCGTCGTAGGTGGTCAGGTTCGAGGACTTGTAGCCGTCGAACTCCCAGAGCGCCACGGTCGAGCCGGTGCCGTCCGCGCCCAGCTGGTTCAGCCGGTACGCGCCGTCGTACGCCGCCGGGCCGAAGCCGGACGGGGTGGCCTGCGGGGCGGCGGCCTGCGGCTTGGCGATCCGGGTGGTGCGCACGGTGTGGTCGTTCAGGCCGCTGACGCCCTCGACCGTGCCCGCCAGCGCGGCCGGCACCGAGGCGGCGGCGTCGTTGGCGAAGAACGCCCGGCCGCCCTGCTGCGGGTCGGTGTACGTCGACTCGTGGGTGCCGAAGGCGGCGGACAGCCGGGCGCTGGTGCCGGTGGCGTTCACCACCTGGCGGTTGGCGCTGACCGAGTCGACCCGCAGGCCCTGGGCGGTGAGGAACGCCCGGACCTGCTCGACGTCGGCCGCGGTCGGGCCGAACCGGTCGGTGAATTGCGCGGGCGTCAGGTAGTGCCCGTACTCGGCGGTGCCGGGGGTGGCGACCGCGGTCAGGAAACGGTCCAGTTCGGCGGTGTTCCGCAGTTTCAGCGAGACCGCCACGGATATCTCGCGGTCGGCCGGGACGTCGCCCTGCCGGTGCGAGCGGGCGACGGCCGGGGTGACGGTCTGCGGCAGGGCCACCCGGGCCGCGGCGTTGGGGGACGGCGCGGCCTGGGCGGTGGCGGTGCCCAGGCAGACGGCGGTGAGGGGAAGGACCGCGAGGGCGGCGGCAAGGGCGAGCGAGCGGGGTCGCACGGGCTCCTCCGGAAATCTGGCGGCGTTCCGGTTTTCGAAAACGCTCGCCAGAATCTCTCAGAGAGCCCGCGGGAATTGGCCCATGCCCGGGCAATTGCTTACTAAAAAACAGTCAACTGTGAAGTTGGAATTCCATTCAGTGAATTGCTTCGATTCCGGCGCGGCGGAAACTGAATGTCAGGGCCGGCCCAGCCACCGGCTCAGCGCCGCCCGCAGCTCGCCCCTGGTCGGGTCCGCGCAGGCCCAGGCCGCGTACCCGTCCGGGCGCACCAGCAGCACGGTGTCGCGCAGCTTGCCGTGCGGGTCGGCGGGGGCCGCGGTGACCACCCGCTCCGCCCAGGAGTCCGCCACCGACAGCTCGTCGTTGCTGACCAGCACCGCCCGGCCGGAGCGCAGCGCCTCGTGCAGCCGGGCCGGGCCGCCCGGCACGTCCACCGCCAGGCGCAGGTCGGGGACGCGGCGGCCGACCAGCGGGTGGGCGCCCTTCTCGGCCGGGTAGGCGTACCCGATGCCGGAGACCTGCTTGGCGCCCAGCTCGGCCAGCGGGCCCAGGTGGCCGGCGGCCGCGCCGATCGCCGAGCGCAGCGCCCTGGTCGGGGCGTGCCGGCCCTGGGCGAGCCGGACCAGGGCGCCGGAGGAGCGCAGCACCGCCCGGCCGACCGGGTGGCGCTCGGTCTGGTAGGTGTCCAGCAGGGCGTCGGGCGACCAGCCGCGGACCACCGAGGCCAGCTTCCAGCCCAGGTTGGCGGCGTCCTGCAGGCCGGTGTTCATGCCCTGGCCGCCGGCCGGGGAGTGGCAGTGCGCGGCGTCCCCCGCGAGGAAGACCCGGCCGGAGCGGTAGCTGGGCGCCTGGCGCTCGTCGCTGTGGAAGCGGGAGGTCCAGCGGGCCTCCAGCACCCCCAGGTCACGGCCGGTCACCTCGCGCAGCAGGTCGGCGAGTTCGCCCAGCACGACCGGGTCGGAGTCCGGCACCTGGTGCTCGCGGCTCCAGCCGATCACCCGGTACCAGCCGTCCCCGAACGGGGCCAGGAAGGCGAACCCGGCCTCGCCCGCGCCCGCCGTCAGCGGCTCCTCGGGCTCGTGCTCCAGCCGGACGTCGGCCAGCATCACCGAGCGCACCGCGGCCTCGCCGGGGAACGGCACGCCCAGCAGGTCGCGCACCGAGGAGTGCACGCCGTCCGCGCCGACCGCGTACCGGGCCCGGAAGGAGCGCTCGCCGTCGGCGGTGCGGGCGGTCAGCGTGACGCCCCCGGCGTCCTGCCGCAGGCCGGTCACCTCGGCGCCGCGGCGCAGCTCGGCCCCGGCCTTGACGGCCCGTTCGCGCAGCACCCGCTCGGTGTTCGACTGCGGGGTGACCAGGACGAACGGGAAGCGGGTGGGCAGGTGGGCGAAGTCGATCCGGAGCCGGCCGAACACCCGCATCGAGGGCATCGTCTGGCCGGTGGCGATCAGCTCGTCGGCCAGGCCGCGGGCGTCCAGCAGTTCCAGGGTCCGGGCGTGCACGGCGAACGCCCTGGTCAGGTTCGACTCCTCGGCCCGCTTGTCCAGCACCGTCACCCGCAGGCCGGCCGCGGCCAGGTCGCCCGCGAGCAGCAGGCCGGTCGGGCCGGCGCCGACCACCAGCACGTCCGCGGTGAACTCCGTCTCGGACATCCGTCTCTCCCGTCGTCTTGCTGCAAGGGCCGGTGCGCGCACCGGCCGGAGTCCACGGCGCCCGGGTTCTCAGCGCGCTCTCAGACTGCCATCATCGCGGGCCCATCAGGGGCTGTGAACCTCCTTCCCATGACACAGCCAGCGATGCGCCGGACCCTGCGCCCCGTCCCGGCGGTCGGCGGCCGGGACGGGGCCGACACCGTGGTGAGGACCAGGCTCGTGGAGATCGTCGTACCCGTGTACAACGAGCAGCACTCGCTGGAGCGCTGCGTCCGTGAGCTGCACGCCTACCTGGCCGAGACGTTCCCGTACGACTACCTGATCACGGTGGCGGACAACGCCTCGGTCGACGGCACCTGGGAGGTCGCCACCGCGCTGGCCGCGGAGCTCGGGCCGGTGCGCGCCGTGCACCTCGATCTCAAGGGGCGGGGGCGGGCGCTGCGCCAGGTGTGGGGCGACAGCACGGCCGACGTGGTGGCGTACATGGACGTCGACCTGTCGACCGGCCTGGAGGCCTTCCTGCCGCTGGTCGCGCCGCTGCTGTCCGGCCACAGCGACCTGGCCATCGGCAGCCGGCTGCACCGGGGCTCGGCGGTGGTGCGCGGCCCCAAGCGGGAGTTCATCTCGCGCACCTACAACCTCCTGCTGCGGGCCACCATGGCGGCCAAGTTCTCCGACGCCCAGTGCGGGTTCAAGGCGGGCCGCACCGAGGTGGTCAAGCGGCTGCTGGAGGAGGTCGAGGACAACGCCTGGTTCTTCGACACCGAACTGCTGCTGCTCGCCGAGGCCTCCGGGCTGCGGATCCACGAGGTGCCGGTGGACTGGGTGGACGACCCGGACAGCCGGGTGGACATCGTCCGCACCGTCGTCGACGACCTCAAGGGCATGGCCCGGGTCGCCCGGCGCACCCTGGCGGGCCGGGGCGGCGTGGAGCTGCCCGACCGGGTCCGGCGGGCGCAGGTGCCGCCCGGGCTGGGCTGGCAGTCCGTCAGCTTCGCGGTGATCGGCGGCCTGTGCACGCTGGCCTACCTGCTGCTGTTCCTGGGGCTGCGGCAGCTGGCGCCCGCGCTGGCCGCCAACGCGCTGGCGCTGGCCGTCACCGCGGTCTTCAACACCGCCGCCAACCGGCGCTTCACCTTCGGCGTGACCGGCCGCCGGGACGCCCTCAAGCACCAACTGGAGGGCGGGCTGGCCTTCCTGGTCGGCCTGGCGCTCACCAGCGGCGCCGTCGCCGTGCTGCACGCCGCCTCGCCGGGCGCCGGGCCCGGGGTGGAGCTGGCGGTGCTGGTGGCGGCCAACGCGGCCGCGACGCTGGTGCGGTTCGTGCTGCTGCGGGTGTGGGTGTTCAACCCCCGCCGCTCCTAGCGGACTCGCCGACTCCCTGTCCCCTCCCCCTCCGGGACAGGGCTGCGGGCCCGGACGCCGTTGTGGGACGGCGCCGGGCCCGTTCGCGTTCCCCGGGCCGGGTTCCCCCGGCCGTTCGCACGGGGCGGCGCGGATTCGCCGGGCGTCCGACGCAACCGGCCGCCCGCGACGCCGGTACTACCTTCGGACGCGCGTGCGTTCGATCCGGACGACGGGAACGGCAGCGGCATGACCGATGAGGAGTTCGACGCGTTCTACGTGTCGTCGTTCTCCCCCCTGGTGAGGCAGATCTACGCCATGACGGGGGACTACAACGAGGCGCAGGACGCGGTGCAGGAGGCGTTCCTGCGCGCCTGGGGGCGGCGCGGGGAGCTGAGCGGCGCGGGGTCGCCGCACGCCTGGATCCGCACGGTGGCCTGGCGGCTGGCCGCCGGCCGCTGGCGGCGGGCGCGCCGGGGCCTGGACCTGGTGCTCCGCAACCACCTCCACGAGGACGCGCCCGGCCCCGGGCCCGAGCACACCGCGCTGGTCGCGGGGCTGCGCAGGCTCCCGGCGGCGCAGCGGCAGGCCATCGTCCTCTTCCACCTGTGCGACCTGACCGTGGCCGAGGTCGCCCGGGAGACCGGGGTCGCCGAGGGCACCGTCAAGGCCCGGCTCTCCCGCGGCCGGGCGGCGCTGGCCGAACACCTTTCCGACCGGGACGAGAGGGAACTCATCCGTGCCTGACCACGCCAGCCCCGAGACCGACGACCTCTCCGCCGCCCTGCGGCACCTGGTCGCCGACGTTCCGTCCGCGGTCCCCCTGCCGCCCGCCGAGGTGCACCGCACCGGTATCCGCCGCCGCCGTCGGCGCCGCGCCGTGCTGGGGTCCGCGGCCGTGCTCGCGGCCGGGGTCGTGATCGCCGGCGGCCTGCGGTACGGCACCGCACCGCAGCCGTCGGCCCCGGCCCCGGCGGCGGCCTCGCCGTCGCCGACGGCCGGGCGGACCGGGGCCGCGGTGCCCGGCGCCGTCATCGACACCGACGGCCACCGGTTGACGGTCACCGGGAAGGACGGCCGGGTGACGGTGCTCGGCGTCACGGCGGGTCGGCCGGGCAACGAGACGCCGAGCGGGCGGATGACGGTCCAGGAGAAGCTCCCGAAGGTCGGGCTGTTCGACGACGGCGCCTCCGGCGGACCGGAGAGCGTGACCGCGGACTGGTGCGTCCGGCTGGTCCGGACCGGCAGCGCGACCCCCACCTACGTCTGCTCGATGCCCTGGCTGTCCCCCTCCGCCGTCGGGAAGGCGAACACCACCCGCGGAGCCGTGGGCCTGTCGGCGGACGACGCGCGGTGGTTCTACGACCACGTCGCCCCCGGCGACACCGTCGAGGTGGTCGGCTCCTCCGCCGGCGGCCCGTCCGGCGCACCGCCCTCCCCGTAGCCGGCGGCGCCGTCCCGCCGCCGGGCCCGCCCGCCGGGTTCGCCGGGCGGGCCCGGGGCCGCCGGTCGCTACTTGCGGATCTCGACGGTGCGGAAGCGGCCGGCCACGAACGCGGCGTCGCAGTACGCCGCGTTGGCGGCCGGGTTGGCGCCGGTGCCGTGCAGGTCGGAGAAGGCCGCGGTCTGGTTGACGTAGACCCCGCCGGTCAGGTTGAGCGAGAGCGAGACCCCGGCGTCCAGGCAGGCTTCGACCAGGGCGGACTCGACCGCCGGGTCGGTGGTGTAGGCGCCGGCGGTCATCGCGCCGTGCTCGGCGGTGGTGCGGCGCAGCAACTCGACGGCGGCGGCGGTGGACTCGACGGCGACCGCGAAGGCGACCGGGCCGAAGCACTCGGTCAGGAAGCGGGAGCGGTCGTCCGGCTTGTCGGCGTCGGCCTTCACCAGCGCGGGGGTGCGGATGGTCGCGCCCGGGAACTCGGCGGAGGCCACCACCCGCGGGGCGAGGGC
Source organism: Kitasatospora sp. NA04385 (assembly GCF_013364235.1). Taxonomy (NCBI): domain Bacteria; kingdom Bacillati; phylum Actinomycetota; class Actinomycetes; order Kitasatosporales; family Streptomycetaceae; genus Kitasatospora; species Kitasatospora sp. NA04385. Next base: position 4,160,160 of record NZ_CP054919.1, read on the forward strand.
GAGTTCGCCCAGCTCGCCGCCGGCCGCGGCGGCGCTGCGGGCCAGCACGCCCGGGTTGACCACGGCGCCCAGGATCGCGGCGGCCCGGGCGTCGTCGCCGAGCAGCCCCTCGACGGCGGCCGCCAGGTCGGCGACCACCTGGTCGTAGGAGCGCTCGCCGTCCTCGGTGCGGATGCCGGTGCGCGGGATCAGCAGGTTCTGCGGGGTGGTGCACATCTGGCCGCTGTACAGGCTGAGCGAGAACGCCAGGTTGTCCAGCATGCCGCGGTAGTCGTCGGTGGAGTCGAGGACGACGGTGTTGACGCCGGCCTTCTCGGTGTACACCAGGGCCTGCCGGGCGTTGTCCTCCAGCCAGTCGCCGAAGCCGGTGGAGCCGGTGTAGTCGATCAGCCGCACCTCGGGCCGCAGCGCCAGCACCTTGGCGATCGCCGAGCCCTCGTGCTCGGCGGCCAGGCAGACCAGGTCCGGGTCGAACCCGGCCTCGGCGAGCACCTCGCGGGCGATCCGCACGGTCAGCGCCAGCGGCAGCACCGCGCGCGGGTGCGGCTTGACCAGCACGCCGTTGCCGGTGGCCAGCGAGGCGAACAGGCCCGGGTAGCCGTTCCAGGTCGGGAAGGTGTTGCAGCCGACCAGCAGCGCGGTGCCGCGCGGGACGGCGGTGAACTCCTTGGTCATCACCAGGGGTTCGCGCTTGCCCTGGGGCTTGGTCCAGCGGGCCGAGCGGGGCAGCCTGGTCTGCTCGGCGTACGCGTACGCCACCGCCTCCAGGCCGCGGTCCTGCGCGTGCGGGCCGCCCGCCTGGAACGCCATGCCGTACGCCTGGCCGGTGGTGTGCATCACCGCCTGCGCGAACTCGTGCGAGCGGGCGTTGATCCGGGCCAGCACCTCCAGGCAGACCGCGGCCCGCTCGGCCGGGGTGGCCCTGGCCCAGCCGGGCCGGGCCGCCTCCAGCGCGGCCAGCAGCGCGTCCGGCTCGGCGTGCGGGTAGCTGACGCCCAGTTCGACGCCGTACGGGCTCGCCTCGCCGGTCACCGGCTCGCCGCCGCCGGGGTGGCCGGGCAGCTCGAACTCCCGGCCCAGCAGGGCGTCGAAGGCGGCCTTGCCGTCGGCGGCGGCGCCCTCCCCGTACGCCTTGGGGAACTCCGGGTACGGGGACCAGTGGTCGCGGTCGGCGATCGCGGCCAGCGCGCGGTCCAGGGTCTCCTGGTGGCGGGCGAGCAGTTCGGCGACCGGCAGGGCGGGGGTCGCAGCGGCCATGGTGCGCTCCTCACGGGGGCGGGGCGGGACGCTCCTCAGCGTAACCGAACGATCGGTCGGTGCAAGGGGCCCCGCCCCTTCCGTTCCGGGGGCGCCGGGTCAGCGCTGGAAGACCTGGTTCGCGGCAGGGGCGGCGGCCTGCACCGGCTTGTCGAAGTCGCCGAGCTTGACGACCATGTCGCCGGTGCCGGTCTCGGTGACCAGCAGCCGAGGCTCGCCCTCGGCAGCGATGTCGTAGCGCACCGGCTTGCCGAAGTCGTCGGTCATGGTGAGGACGACCGCAGGAGCCCCGTCCACCTGCTTGCTGCCGCCCTTGGCGACGCCGTCGACCGGGTTGCCGTCGGTGTGCAGACCGACCCGCTTCTCCAACTGCACGCCCAGGTCGCAGAAGTAGGCCTTGTCCTTCGTCGTGTTCCCGCTGGTGATCCACTTCCCGGCGGCCCCGGCGGGGGCACCGGTGAAGAGGTTCTTCAGATAGTCGGCGTCCGGCTTGAGCCACACGTCGGTGCCGACGCGGACGATCTCCGCCGCGCCCTGGCCCTTGATGCTGAACGTGCCGTGGCAACTGCCGTCGCCGCCCTCGGTGAACGTGCCGTCGAACGCCCCGCCGGGGTACCCGGGCACGGTGATGGTCATGGTGACGCTCTTCAGTTTCTCGCCCGCGTCCCGGGACTTCTGCGCGATCTCCGCCGCCGTCAGGTCCGCCAGGGCGGGCGCGGTGGGGGACGGGGAGGCGGCGGGGACGGAGGCGGCGGCCGGGGCGGAGGGCGCCGCGTCCTTCGAGCCGCCGCCCGAACCGCAGGCGGTCAGGGCGCAGAGGGCGGCGGCGGACAGGGCGGCGGCTGCCAGCGGGCGGGCGGTGCGCATCGGGTGCGTCCTCGGTTCGTACGGGATTCGGACGCGCGAGTGTGGCAGTGCGCGGGGCGGACCCCGCGCACCGGAGGGCTGATCTTTACCCGGGCTTGACCGGGCTTTACGGAATTCCCAGCTCGAACAGGACGTAGCCGGCGTACCAGCCGGAGGCCGCGGCGATGGTGCCCAGGGTGACGGCCAGCGAGGCGCGGGAGAGGCGCTTGAGGGCGACGGCGATCGGGAGGAAGAGCGGGAAGCAGGGCAGCAGGTAGCGGGAGGTGTTGCCGAAGATCTGCTGGCTGCCCAGGACCAGCACGATGGTGACGCAGGTGTAGACGACCAGGAAGGCCGGCACCCGCATCCGGACCATCAGGAAGAGCAGGATCGGCAGGCTGAACACCAGGAACAGCGCGATCATGTCCTCGGTGGGGTAGCCGAAGATGTAGTCGTGGTGGCCGAGCAGCAGGTTCTGCAGCACGTTGCCGGTGTGCGCGCCCCAGTCGAAGTAGTGCAGCCAGCCGCCGCGCTGCAGGTCGAAGTAGGCGGTCCAGCTGCCCATCCGCCAACTCGCCCACGCGATGTAGCCGATGAAGCCGAGCGGGGCGATCACCATCGCGGCCAGCGGGCCGAGCACGCCGTCCTTGCGCTGCCACAGCGCGATCAGCGCGGCCACGCCGACCGCCGCGGCCAGGGCGGCGGAGGTCGGCCGGTTCAGCCCGGCGACGAAGGTGGTGACGCCGGCGGCCAGCCAGTTGCGGGTCATCACGAAGTAGCAGGCCCAGGAGGCGAGGGCGACGAACAGCGAGTCCGAGTAGACCGCCCACTCGACGCCGGAGCCGGGGAACAGGCCCCAGACGCCGGCCGCGATCACCGCCGCCCGGTGGCCCGCGATCAGCTTGGCCACCGCGTAGATGCCGGCCGCGGCGACGAACGAGGTCACCACCGAGACCAGGATGCCCGCGCCCAGCGTGTTCAGGCCGGTCACCGCGGAGACCATCTTGATCAGGCCCGGGTAGAGGGGGAAGAACGCGACCGAGTTCTGCTCGATCGTCCACGGCCCGGAGGTGGAGGGCAGCAGCTTCGGGTCGTAGCCGTTCTGCGCGACCTGCTGGTACCACCAGCCGTCCCAGCCGCCGACCACGTCCCAGACGTGCTTGCCGCCGCCGAACCTGGGCGTCTTGGTCAGGTACTCGCCCGACCAGGACAGCAGCCACGCGAAGACCGCGAACGCGATCAGCCGGACCGCCCCGAACACCGCCAGGGCCGGGCCGTACTCCCGCGCCGCGCGGCGCAGCCACTCGCGCGGGCTCAGCGCCGCGGGGACCTCGTCCGCGGGCGGATCGGGTCGTTCGACCAGTTCGGTGTCGGGGCTCGCTGCCATCGCCATCAGGTCCTGTCTGGGTTCTCGGGCCCCGCCGGGCCGCCAGGATGCTCGGGCGAGCCTACGGCACGTTCACCTGGTCTGTACCTGACCGGACGGTGCGTGGTTACACTCCCCACCATCGGACGGACTCACCCACCCGGCTGGAGAGACTGATGAGTGCAGCGGCACAAGCAGGCGTTCTGCTGTCGGTGGTCGTCCCCATGTACAACGAGGAGGACGCGCTGCCGGCCTTCGCGGCCCGGATGCGCCCGGTGCTGGACGGGCTCGGCGCCCGCTACGAGGTGGTCGCCGTGGACGACGGCAGCGCCGACAAGACCGCCGCCCTGCTGCGCGACCTGGCCGCCGACTGGCCCGAGCTGCGGATGGTCCGGCTGCGCCGCAACAGCGGCCACCAGGCCGCGCTGACCGCCGGCCTCGACCACGCCGTCGGCGACTACGTGGCCAGCATCGACGCCGACCTGCAGGACCCGCCGGAGAAGATCCCGGAGATGCTGGAGCTGGCCCGCGCCGAGGAGCTGGACATCGTCTACGGGGTGCGCGAGGACCGCTCCACCGACACCGGCTTCAAGCGCTGGACGGCCGGCGGCTACTACTGGCTGATCCGCCGCCTGGTGGGGCGGCAGGTGCCGTCCAACGCCGGGGACTTCCGGCTGCTCAGCCGGGAGGCCGTCGAGGCGCTCAGGGAACTGCCCGACCAGCAGCGGGTCTACCGGCTGCTGGTGCCCTGGCTGGGCTTCCCCAGCGGCGAGGTGCGCTACGTCCGCGAGGAGCGGGTGGCCGGGACCACCAAGTACCCGCTGACCAAGATGGTCCGGCTCGCCCTGGACAGCATCACCGGCTTCTCCGCCGCCCCGCTGCGGCTGGCCACCTGGCTCGGCACCGTCGCCTTCTTCACCTGCCTGCTGCTGCTGGCCTTCTGCCTGGCGGTCTACCTGTTCGGCGCCACCGTGCCCGGCTGGACCTCGCTCTTCGTCGGCCTGCTGTTCATCGGCGGGGTGCAGCTGATCTGCGTCGGCCTGCTCGGCGAGTACGTCGCCCGGATCTACACCTCGGTGCAGCGCCGCCCCGCCTACTTCGTCGCCGAGGACACCGCCCGGCCGGCCGGGCGGCGGGCCGGGACGGCGGCCGAGCGGGTGTCCGGGCAGGCGTCCCGGGCCTGAGGCCACCCCCCGGGGCGGTCCGGCACCGGCCCGGGGATACTCGTCGCATGGCCGACCACCCCACGCGCGCCGCCTACACCGTCGACTCGCTGCTCGCCGTCACCGTGCGGGTCTTCAACGAACGCGGCTACGACGGCACTTCGATGGAGGACCTGTCCAGGGCCGCCGGGATCTCCAAGTCCTCGATCTACCACCACGTGCGCGGCAAGGAGGAGCTGCTGCGGCTCGCGGTCGGCCGGGCGCTGGACGCGCTGTTCGCGATCCTCGACGAGCCGTCCGCCGTCCGCGGCCGCCCGGTGGACCGGCTGGAGCACGTGGTGCGCCGCACCGCCGAGGTGCTGCTGGCCGAACTGCCCTACGTGACGCTGCTGCTGCGGGTGCGCGGCAACACCGCCACCGAGCAGTGGGCGCTGGAGCGGCGCCGCGACTTCGACCACCGGGTCGCCGAGCTCGTCCAGGACGCCGTCGACGCCGGGCAGCTGCGCGCCGACGTCGAACCCCGGCTGGCCACCCGGCTGCTGTTCGGCACCGTCAACTCGCTGGTGGAGTGGTACCGGCCCGGCCAGCGCGGCGCCGAGGGCCTGCCCGACGCGGTGGCCCGGTTCGCCTTCGACGGCCTGCGCGCCGGGTGAGCGTCCACCGGCCGGGGGAGCTGGAGGCGCTGCGCGCGCTGCTGGACGACTGGACCTCCCACCGGAACTTCGACCTGGTGGTGGAGATCGGCGAGGACCGCGGCCTCGACCACGGCCGGCTCTGCTGGGACGCGCTGGAACGCCGGCCGGAGCCGCTGGTGCACGGACCCGCCGCCTGCCGCTGCCGCCGGGGCCACCGCGGCCCGCGCGACGCCCGGCAGCTGCACGAGCGGCTGGGGGTCCGCGTCCCGGCGGCGGACGCGGCCGAGTGGATGGCGCGCACGCTCGGGCAGAGCCTGGTGTTCCGCACGTTCACGTCCGTCGCGGAGGCCCGGGTGCTGGCCGAACCGCTGGCCGAGCTGCTCGGCCCGGACGCCGACTGGCGGGCCAACGGCCACCTCGCGCACCCGCCGCCCGACGGCCGCGGCGCCGGCTGGTGGCCGGTCACCGTGTGCACCTTCGACGCGGCACTGGTCGGCGTCGGGGACGGCCGCACGGTGGTGGCCGTCTCCACCGGCGAGGACTGAGCGGCTCCCCGCCGGTGACGGCCCGCCGCGCCCGCCACGGCCCGCTACAGGCCGTCCGGCGGGATCTGGTCGGTCTCCTCGAACACCAGCATGGTGCGGGTGCTCAGCACCTCCGGGATGGACTGGATGCTGCCCAGCACCAGCTCGCGCAGCGCCCGGTTGTCCTCCGTGTGGACCAGCATCAGCACGTCGTAGTCGCCGCCGACCAGCGCGATGTGCGCCACCCCGGGCAGCCGCAGCAGCTGCTCGCGCACGGTGCGCCAGGAGTTCTGCACGATCCGCAGGGTGACGTACGCGGACGCGGCCTGCCCGGCCCGCTCGTGGTCGACCCGGGCGGTGAAGCCGCGGATCACCCCGTCCTCGACCATCCTGGAGATCCGGGCGTACGCGTTCGCCCGGGACACGTGCACCCGCTCGGCCACCGAGCGGATCGAGGCGCGACCGTCCTGCCGCAGCAGCCGCAGGATCGACCGGTCGACGCGGTCGAGTCTGGACACCTGTTCAGCCGACATGGCCCCCCATCCCTCGCGATTGGACGTGCTGGCCCCAGCAGACCCCCCTTTCGGCCGACTGTCCACCGTCTTGACGGGGATATGGTCAAGATGAACAGACGACCGAACAATCGGTAGGGAGCCCCCACACCCCGGAGGTGCCCGAGATGACCGTCCTGGACCACAGGAACGACCCGGCCGCGGCCGTACCCGGCTGGCGGCCCGGTGCCACCGCGCCCCGCACCGACCCCGCCCCGCTGCTGCCCGACGCCGAGCCGCTGCGCGTCCTGGGCACCCCCGCCGCCGACGCGGCGGACCCCGCGCTGCTGCGCGAGCTGTACCGGCGGCTGGTCGCCGGGCGCCGCTACAACCAGCAGGCCACCACCCTCACCAAGCAGGGCCGGCTGGCCGTCTACCCGGCCTCCACCGGCCAGGAGGCCTGCCAGGTGGCCGCCGCGCTCGCGCTGCGCCCCGACGACTGGCTGTTCCCCTCCTACCGGGACACCCTCGCGGTGGTCGCCCGCGGCGTCGACCCGCTGCAGGCGCTCACCCTGCTGCGCGGCGACGCGCACACCGGCTACGACCCGCGCGCCACCCGCACCGCCCCGCTGTGCACCCCGCTGGCCACCCAGGTCCCGCACGCCGTCGGCCTGGCGCACGCCGCCCGGCTGGCCGGCGACGACACGGTGGCGCTCGCCCTGCTCGGCGACGGCGGCACCAGCGAGGGCGACTTCCACGAGGGCCTGAACTTCGCGGCCGTGCTGCACGCCCCGGTGGTGTTCCTGGTGCAGAACAACGGCTACGCGATCTCCGTCCCGCTGACCCGGCAGTCCGCCGCGCCGACCCTCGCCCACAAGGCGGTCGGCTACGGCATGCCCGGCCGGCTGGTCGACGGCAACGACGCGCTCGCCGTGCACCGGGTGCTCACCGAGGCCGTCGAGCGGGCCCGCACCGGCGGCGGCCCCACCCTGGTCGAGGCGCTCACCTACCGGATCGAGGCGCACACCAACGCCGACGACGCCACCCGCTACCGGCAGGCCGAGGAGGTCGAGGCCTGGCGGGCCCACGACCCGGTCCGGCTGCTGGAGGACGCCCTGCGCGGCCGCGGCCTGCTGGACGAGCAGCTGGTCGCCGACGCCGCCGAGCGGGCCGAGCAGCTGGCCGCCCGGATGCGCGCCGAGTTCCACACCGACCCCGAGCTCGACCCGATGTCGCTGTTCGCGCACGTCTACGCCGAACCCACCCAGCAACTGTGCGAGCAGGCCGGTCAGCTGGCCGCCGAGCTCGCTGCGGAGGCCGAGGTGCACGGCCGATGAGCACCGTGGCAGGAGAGCGCACCGGCCCGCGGACCGGCACCATGGCGCAGGCCCTGAACCTCGCGCTGCGCGACGCGATGCGCGCGGACAAGACGGTGCACGTGCTCGGCGAGGACGTCGGCGCGCTCGGCGGCGTCTTCCGGATCACCGACGGCCTGACCGCCGAGTTCGGCCCCGACCGCTGCCTGGACACCCCGCTGGCCGAGGCCGGCATCCTCGGCACCGCCGTCGGCATGGCCATGTACGGGCTGCGGCCGGTGGTCGAGATGCAGTTCGACGCCTTCGCCTACCCGGCGCTGGAGCAGCTGTTCTCGCACGTCGCCAAGATGCGCAACCGCACCGCCGGGAAGCTCCCGCTGCCGATCACCGTCCGGATCCCGTACGGCGGCGGCATCGGCGGGGTCGAGCACCACAGCGACGCCTCCGAGGCGTACTACGCGGCCACCCCCGGCCTGCACGTGGTCGCCCCCGCGACGGTCGGCGACGCGTACGGGCTGCTGCGCGCGGCGATCGCCTCGGACGACCCGGTGGTGTTCCTGGAGCCCAAGCGGCTGTACTGGGGCAAGGACGGGTGGGACCCGGCCGCCCCCGTCGAGCCGATCGGCCGGGCCGTGCTGCGCCGCCCCGGCACCTCGGCGGTGCTGGTCACCTACGGGCCCTCGCTGCCGGTGTGCCTGGAGGCCGCCGAGGCCGCGAAGGCCGAGGGGTGGGACCTGGCGGTGCTCGACCTGCGCTCGCTGGTGCCGTTCGACGAGGCCACCGCCTGCGCGGTGGTCCGTTCGCTGGGCCGGGCCGTGGTGGTGCACGAGTCGGCCGGCTTCGGCGGGGCCGGGGCGGAGATCGCCGCCCGGCTCACCGAGAAGTGCTTCCACCACCTGGCCGCGCCGGTGCTGCGGGTCACCGGCTTCGACGTCCCGTACCCGCCGCCGATGCTGGAGCACCACCACCTGCCCGGGGTGGACCGGATCCTGGACGCCGTCGCCCGGCTCCAGTGGGAGGAGTGATGGCGGTGGCGGTGGTCCGCGAGTTCACGCTGCCCGACCTCGGTGAGGGGCTCACCGAGGCGGAGGTGGTGCGCTGGATGGTCGAGGTCGGCGAGGTGATCGCCGTCGACCAGCCGGTGGTGGAGGTGGAGACCGCCAAGGCGGTGGTCGAGGTGCCCTGCCCGTACGGCGGGGTGGTGACCGCCCGGTTCGGCGAGGTCGGGCAGGAGGTGCCGGTGGGCGCCCCGCTGGTGACCGTCGCGGTCGCACCCCCGGCGGGGGGCGCCGCGGCGCCCGGGGACGCCCCCGAACCGGCGGTGGAGCGGCCGCTGGTCGGCTACGGGGTCGCCGAGGCCCGGCGGGCCGGGCGGCGCCGGGTGCGGCCGGGGGAGGGCCCCGCGGCGGCGCCCGCGCCGGAACCGGTGCCCGCGCCCGCGCCCGCGCCGGAGCCGGTGCCCGTGCCGGAGCCCGTGCCCGCGCCGGTGGCGGCCGCGCCGGCCGTGGTGGCGGTGATCTCGCCGCTGGTGCGCCGGATCGCCCGGGAGCACGGGCTCGACCTGGCCGCGGTGCCCGGCAGCGGGCCGGACGGGCTGGTCACCCGGCGGGACGTGGAGCGGGCGATCGGGGCGGCCGCCGCCCCGGCGGCGGCCGTTCCACGTGGAACCGGGCCGGAGGGCGAACTCGTGCCGCTGCGCGGGCTGCGCCGGGCGGTCGCCGACAAGCTGACCCGCAGCCACCGGGAGATCCCCGCCGCGACCTGCTGGGTGGACGCCGACGCCACCGGGCTGATGGCGCTGCGCGCCCAGTCGAACCTGGCGCCGGGCCCGAAGCTGAGCGTGCTCGCGCTGCTGGCCCGGATCTGCCTGGCCGGGCTGGAGCGCTTCCCCGAGCTGAACGCGAGCGTCGAGGGCGAGGCGGTGCGCCGGCACCCGTCCGTGCACCTGGGCTTCGCCGCGCAGGGCCCGCGCGGGCTGCTGGTGCCGGTGGTCCGGGACGCCGGGCGGCTGGGCACCGAGCGGCTGGCCGAGGAGATGGCCCGGCTGACCGAGGGCGCCCGGGCGGGCACGCTCGCCCCGGCCGAGCTGACCGGCGGGACGTTCACGCTGAACAACTACGGGGTGTTCGGAGTGGACGGGTCGACGCCGATCCTGAACCACCCGGAGGCGGCGATGCTCGGGGTGGGGCGGATCGTCCCCAAGCCGTGGGTGCACGAGGGCGAGCTGGCGGTCCGCCAGGTCACCCAGCTGTCCTTCACCTTCGACCACCGGGTGTGCGACGGGGGGACGGCGGGCGGGTTCCTGCGCTTCGTCGCGGACTGCGTGGAGCGGCCGGGGATGCTGCTGCGGGCGCTGTAGCGGGCTCCGGGCGGCCTCCGGGTCCTCGCCGGTGCGGGCTCCGGGCCGGGTGCGGTGCGGGTGCGGCCGGTCCGGCGGGCGAGGGTAGCGGGTGGACGGCCCGGGTGTCCGGGGTTCGCCGGATTCTTCGGATGAACTGTTCGGTCGGTGCCAGTGTGCTGGGGCGTCAGCACACTGGTCGACCGGAAGCGAAACGATTTCCTTGAGCACTCGTCAGCTCGTCCTGGAGAGCAGGCCGCCGAAGGCAGGGGTCGGCCGGGGCACCGCGGCCGGCCCCGTGCTGCCCGGTGCCGAAGCCGCTCCCGCCACCCCGTCCGCCCCGGCCGAGCCCGCGGACGAACCTCCGACCGCCGTGGAGCAGCGGGAGCCGTCCGGCCCGGCGGAGCAGCCCTCCGCCGGGCCGGAACCGGCCCCGCCGCCCCGCCGGCCCGCCGGTGCCGCCGGTGCCACTGGGGCTGACCCCGGTGCCGGCCGTCCCGGCGAAGCCGACCTGGGCGCCCGCGGTGCCCCCGGCGGTGCCCGTCGTGTCCGCGCCGGTGCCGTTCGAGCCGGTGTCCGGGACGTCCGCACCGGTGCCGTTCGAGCCGGTGGCGGCGGCGTCCGCGCCGGTGCCGTTCGAGCCGCTGTTCCGGCAGGCCCCGGCGCTGAACTGGGTCGGCCCGGACGACCGTTGGGCCAGGGCCTGGGGGGTTCCGGCGGCCGCCGAGCCGCCGCCCGCGCTGGAGCCGGTGGGCGCGGCCGGACCCGCCGCCGAGCCGCCGAGCGCCGAGGACCTGGTGCTGGCCCGGGCCTGCCTGGCCGCGGTGGCGCCGGACGCGGACCGGGCGATGGCGCACTTCCACGCGCTGATGTTCCTGCGCCACCCGGAGCTGCGGGCGATGTTCCCGGCCGCGATGGACGAGCAGCGCACCCGGCTGTTCCAGGCGCTGCGGCTGTGCGCGGCCCGGGCCGGTGATCCGGCGGAACTGCGGGCCTACCTGGGGCCGTTGGGGCGTCGGCACCGCAAGTACGGGGCGCTGACCCGGCACTACGCCTCGGTGGCGGACTGCCTGGTGGCGGCGCTGGCCAGGTTCGGCGGCAGCGGCTGGGACGAGCGCACCGAGGCGGCCTGGCGCCGGCTGCTGGCGCTGGTGTCCCGGCTGATGGTGGAGGGCGCGGAGGAGGAGGCCCGCTCGGCCCCGCCGTGGTGGCAGGCCGAGGTGGTGGAGCACCGGCAGGCCACCCGGGACGTCGCGGTGCTGACGCTCCGCCCCGACCAGCCGTACCCGTTCCGGGCCGGGCAGTGGGCGGCGGTGGAGACGCCGTGGTGGCCCCGGGTGTGGCGGCCGTACTCGTTCGCCTCGGCGCCGCGGCCGGACGGGCTGCTGACGCTGCACGTGAAGGCGGTGCAGGCGGGCTGGGTGAGCAACGCGCTGGTGCACCGGGCGCGGCCGGGCGACGTGCTGCGCCTCGGCGGTGCGGAGGGCGCGATGACGGTGGACCACGCGGCCGGGCAGGACCTGCTGTGCCTGGGCGGCGGCACCGGGATCGGGCCGGTCGCCGCGCTGGTCGAGGAGGTCGTCGAGCGGGGCGCGGCCGGGCGCCGGGTGGAGGTGTTCTACGGGGCGCGGCGGGCCGCGGAGCTGTACCGGCTGGAGGAGCTGCGCGAACTGGCGTCGCGCCACTCCTGGCTGACGGTCCGTCCGGTGGTGTCGGAGCCGTCCGGCGCGCCGGCCGGGGCGCTGCTGGGGGACCTGCCGGAGGCGGCCGCCCGGTACGCGCCCTGGCACGGCTTCGCGGCGTACCTGAGCGGCCCGGAGGCGATGGTCCGGGCCGCGGCGGGGGTGCTGCGGCGCTGCGGGGTGCCGGACGGGAGCGTCCGGCACGACCTGGCGGCGCGGGAGGAGGGGCGGGGCTGACCCCGGCGGCCGGTCAGCCCAGGTCGGGCGCGAGCAGGGCGCGGACGCCCTCGATGTTGGCGGCGAGGTAGGCACGGAGGCTGGGAGGGACGACGTTGACCGAGGTGACGCCCTCGCGGGTGAACGGGACGCGGACGACGGCGTACTCGCCGTTGGGCTGCTCGACCTCGGGGCCGTGTCGGCGGCTCTCGTCCATCCCGGCGAGCCGGCAGGCGAAGAAGTGCTGCACCTTGACGCCGTGCGGGTGCGCCGGGGTGCCGTCCTCGTGGTGCGAGTGCGCCACGGTGTCGACGAAGGCGGGCACCACGTCGGTGACCTTGCCGCCCAACTCCTCGTCCACCTCGCGGTGCAGGGCGGCGACCACCGTCGGGTCGGTGGGCTCGACGCCGCCGCCGGGGGTGATCCAGTACGGGTGCGGGGAGCCGGGGCGGACCCGGCGGATCAGCACCAGGGAGGCGGGCGCGTGCGGGGCGGCCGGATCGAACTCCAGCAGGATCGCGCGGGCGGTGCGCTTGACGACGGGACGGACCGGGCCCGACATGGCTGTTACCTCCGGGGCACGAGCGTTGTGCGGGATTCTGCCGCGCGGCGGCGGGCGCGAAACTCGCACACGGGGACGAATCGGAGGTACCCGTTCCGCCGTCCGGGTGCACCGGCATGCCCGGGGGTGTCGGGCGGCGGCGATGGGCACATCCGCTGTGGATCTTCGATTCGCTCCGGCGTGCGAGCTGACGCCTGGTAACCTGCCACCCCGATTGGGGCGCATCCTTCGCATTGAAGGTGAATTGCCCGATGTGTACATCATTGTCATTGCAGGGATGCCCGGCCTGTGCTCAAATGTCCGCCTGCCGGACGGATTCGGAGCAGCCTCCTCCGAACGCCAGCCAACGTCCGGGGGATGGGGATGAGCATGCACCGGATCGGGGAGCCCGCAGGGCCGGGGACGGCCTCGGCCGCGGACAGCGGCATACGCGCGCCGCGGGCGCCCACCCTGATCACCTCGGTGCAGCGCGCCCTGCGCCTGCTGGAGGCGGTCGGCTCGCACGCCCACGGCGCCACCGCCAAGCAGCTCGCCCGCTCCGCCGGGCTCCCCCTCGGCACCACCTACCACCTGCTGCGCACCCTCACCCACGAGGGCTACCTGCGGCGCGAGGACGGCCGGTTCCACTACGGCGCGGCGGCCGACCGGATCGGCCACGCCAGTGAGCGGCAGTCCGACCGCACCGACCTGCACCACCGGATGGCGGACCTGCGCGACGAACTCGGCGCCGCCGTCTACTACGCGGTCTACGAGGACGGCGAGGTCCGGGTGGTCGACGTGGCCGCCGGCGCCGGGCAGCCCCGGGTCGAGGAGTGGGCCGACTTCCGCGCCACCGCGCACGCGCACGCCATCGGACTCTGCCTGCTCTCCCAACTCGGCACCGAGGAGCGGCTCGACCACCTCTCCCGCTACCGCCCGACCGCCCTCACCCCGTCCACCTCGGACGGCGTCCGGGCGGTGCTGCGCCGGCTGGAGCGGGTCCGGCCGACCATGCCGGTGCTGGAGCGCCAGGAGTACGCGCTCGGCACGGTCTGCGCGGCGGTGCCGATCACCGTCGGCTCGGTGGTCGCCACCGTGGCCGTCTCGCTCCCGCTGGAGCAGGGCGAGCGGCTCGGCCCCGTCGCGGCCCGGCTGCGCTCGCTGGTCGGGGCGATGTTCCCGGTCTTCCCGGCGGTTCCGGCGGTCGCGGCGGCCCCGTCGGTCACGGCGGCCCCGGCGGTCGCGGCCTCCGGGAAGGCCCCGGTGCTCACGGGGTGCGGGGAGGTGGTCGGGCCAGGGGCCGTGCGGTGATTCCGTGTGGTGTTCGTTCACCATTTGAAAAAGCGAACCTTGTCCGCATCGGCGGCAAACGTGGACGATGAGGTTCGAACGGGGAATCAGGGGACAAAGCCCCCATCGATGCAGCCACCCGTCCGCAGGTACCCGCACGACCTGACGGGCCAGCCCCCACCGGGGTGCCGTTCCAGCACAGCGAACGAGATCGAACCGACGTGCCCGCCCACCGCTCGACCCTCGGCGCACCGGGCGGGCAGAACGAGAGGTACTGGCGCATGCACAGCACGGTCCAAGCCCGGATGGCGATGCACCTCGTGGTGTCGAGCGAGCTGTCCTTCCGCATCGTGGTCGACCTGGACTACGACGGCGACGACCCGTTCGCCGTCCGCTCCACCTTCCACCTGCCCGGTGACGAGCCCGTCACCTGGGTCTTCGCCCGCGAACTCCTGGTCGACGGGATCAGCCGCCCCACCGGCGAGGGCGACGTGCACATCCACCCCGTCGGCGACGACCTCGACGAGGTCTGCATCGTGCTGCGCTCCCCCCAGGGGGACGCACTGATGCGCGCGGCCGCACCGCCGCTGCTCGCCTTCCTGGCCCGGACCGACCGGCTGGTGCCGATGGGCCAGGAGCTGTCCGGCGGGGAGCTGGACGAGGAGCTCGCCTCGATCCTCTCCACCACCGGGCACGAGAACGCGGGCTGACCCCGGGTGCGTTCCGGGGTCGGCCCGCGCGACTGACCGGTCGTCGGACGGGGTCCCTCAGGGCGGGTCTCCGCGACCGTCCGCCGACCGGTCAGTCGTCACCGAACGCGAGGTTGAGGCCCCAGGACACCACGCTGATGATCAGCGCGCCGAGCAGCGCCGACCAGAAGCCCTCCACGTGGAAGTCCAGGTTCAGCTTGTCCGAGGCCCAGGAGGTCAGCCACAGCATCAGGGCGTTGATCACGAAGGTGACCAGGCCCAGCGTGAGGATGAACAGCGGCAGCGAGAACAGCTTCACCACCGGCTTGATCAGGAAGTTGATCAGGCCGAAGACCAGGGCGACCCCGATCACGGTGAGCGTCTGGTGCTGCCAGTCCGAATCGTCGTCCGTGAGCGTGATCCCGGTGACGATCCAGGCGGCGACCCAGATCGCCGCCGCGTTGATGAGCGTTTTGATCACGAAATTCTTCATGCAGCGGATGGTGGCAGGCCCGGACGGGTGGGCGGAAGCTCTCCGGGTCGGTGTTGTTGAATGGGGCCGGACCGGGAGAGGAGCCGAGCCCCGATGAAGCTGTTCCGGCTGGACGAACTCGACGCCGAGCGCGCCGCGGGCGACGGCGCGTACCTGCGCTTCCTGAAGCAGCCGACGATGTCCGCCGGCCTGTACGCGCTCTCCCCCGGCGACGCCGACCCGCAGACCCCGCACGCCCAGGACGAGATCTACCTGGTGGTCAGCGGCCGGGCCGAGCTGACCGTGGGCCGGGAGACCGCCGCGGTCGGGCGCGGCAGCGTGGTGTTCGTCCCCGCCGGGACGGAGCACCGCTTCCACCACATCACCGAGGAACTGCGGGTGCTCGTGGTCTTCTCCCCGCCGGAGGACTGACCGTGCCGAAGCCGCGCCCGCGCAGGAGGACGAACCCGTGAAGCTCACCGACGAACTGTGGGCGGCCGCCGAGCCGACCTACCGCCGGATCCTCGACCACCCCTTCCTGCTCGGCCTTGCCGACGGCACCCTCCCGCGCGCCGCGTTCCGGCACTTCGTCGTCCAGGACTCCCACTACCTGCGCGACTACGCCCGGGCGCTGGCCGTCTGCGCCGCCAAGGCCCCCGGCGAGGACGAGGTGCTGGCCTTCTGCAACGACGCGGTCGGCGCGATCGCCGCCGAGCAGGATATGCACGGCGAGTTCATGGCCGCGCTCGGCGGCCCCGCCGAGGGCGACGGGACCGTGCTGCCCACCACCCGCGCCTACACCTCCTACCTGCTGGCCACCGCCTACGGCGGCTCCTTCGCCGAGGCGCTCGGCGCCGTGCTGCCCTGCTACTGGATCTACGCCCGGGTCGGCGAGGAGCTGGCCCGCCGCTCCTCCCCCGAGCCGCTGTACGCCAAGTGGATCGCCGCGTACGGCGACGAGGGCTTCCAGGGCGTGGTGCGCCGCGTCCTGGAGCTCACCGACCGGATCGGCGAGGAGCTGTCCGCGGCCGAACGGCGGCGCGTGGTCGAGCACTTCACCACCACCTCGCGCTACGAGTGGATGTTCTGGGACGCCGCCTGGCACTGCGAGGCCTGGCCGGTCTGAGGGTTCTCCCCGAGGCCGCAGCGGCCCTCGGGTCAGGGAAGGATCTCCGGGTTCTCTCCGGGCCGGACCCCCTCGATTTCGGCTCCCGCTCCCGCCTACGATCGAAGTGTCGAGATCGAGGGAGCGGGAACGCAGCCGGAAACACCGGCACCGACCCCGAGGGGAGAAGGTACGGACATGGCCGGGTTCTGGAAGTCGCTGCCCTCGTGGGTGCGCAACATCGTCGTGCCGATCCTGCTGCTGGTGATCGCCTGGAAGATCTTCTGGGCCATCGTGGGCGTGGTGGCCGGCATCGTCGCCTTCGCGATCAACGTGCTGGTCCTGGTCGCGATCGCCGCGGTCGTGGTGATCCTGCTCAAGAAGGCCGCCAGGAACTAGCGCCCGCCGCGGGCCGGGCCCGCCAGGTAGTCGTCGAGGTCCCGGCCCGGGGTGAAGCCCCGGGACCGGGACTTCCGGGTGTCCAGCACCACCCGGTGCGCGAGCTGGTCCAGCGCGTACGCGGTGAGGTGCGGGCGCCGCCCCACCGCGAGCGCCGCCAGCCGGGGCGGCACGTGCAGCAGCCGGGCCCGGCGCCGGTGCGCGGCGAGCACCGCCCGCAGCGCGGCGTCCCGGCCGTACGGGGCGCGGTCGGCGACGTTGTACGCGCCCGGCGGCCAGCCCGCCGCCAGCAGGCACGCCTCGGCGAGGTTCTCCACCGCGGTCAGGCTCAGTTCCACGTCCCGGCCCGGCAGCGGCAGCACCCCGCCCCGGACGGCGGCCAGCAGCCGCGGCACCAGGTGCGGGTCGCCCGGCCCGTACACCGCGCGCGGGCGCAGCACCACGGCGCCCGCGGCCAGCGCGAGGGCGTCCGCGAGCGCCTTCGTCCGGCCGTACGCGTTCAGGTGGCCGCCGGCGGTGGGGTGCTCCTCCGGGACGAACGACCGGTCCGGGCGCGGGTCGTAGACGCTCGCGCTGCTCACGAACACGAAGGGCGTCCCGGCGGCGGCCTCCAGCAGGCGCCGGGTCGCCCCGACGTTGACCTCGTACTGGGTGCGCTCGGCGGGCGAGCCCGGCGGGTGGTCGCCGACGGCCGCCGCGCAGTGCACCACCACGTCCGCCGCGCGCAGTTCGGGCGGGACGGGGCCGCCGACGGCGTCCCACGGCACGTGCGTCCCGTGCCGGGGCGGGCGGCGGCCGAGGGCCAGGACGCGGTGGCCGCGGGAGACGGCGAGGGCGGCGAGGTGCGAGCCGCAGAAGCCGGTGGCGCCGGTCAGCGCGAGGGTGGTCAACGCGGGTCCTTTCCGCGAACGGGGTTGAGGGGCCGAGCCCCTGGCGGTTACTTCTGGAGGACGCAGCTGCGGTAGGAGGGGAGGGCGCTGGTGGGGTGGGGGGCGGTGCGCAGGACGCGGGGGTGGTGCGGGGCCAGGGTGGTGAGCAGCAGGGCGAGTTGGGCCCGGGCGAGGGCGGCGCCGGGGCAGCTGTGGGGGCCGAGGCCGAACGGGGCCCGGGTGGCGTGCGGGTGGGCGGGGGTGTCGCGGTGCGCCTGCGCGGCGTGGCGGGCGACCAGCAGCAGGCGGTCGCCGCGGCGGATCCGGTGGCCGAGCACGGTCGCGTCGGCGGCGGCCGCGCGCGGCAGGACCGGGGACGCGGCGGTGCGGCGGAGCAGCTCCGCGGCGAGGGCCGGGGCGTCCCGGTGGGCGCGGTCCCAGAGCCGGTCGCGGGCGCACCAGGCGACGGCGCGGGGCAGCGCGGCGAGGGTGGTGTTGACCGCGGCCACGGCGAGCATCGCGTCGCGCGGGTCGGGCAGCAGCCGGCCCAGCTCCTCGGCGGCCTCGCGGGCGCGGCGCGCCCGCCCGGGCGGGGAGCAGGGACGGCAGGTGCGCGCGGGCGGTGGTGGCCGCGGCCCGCTCGGCGGCGCGGGCCAGCCGGACCGGGTCGGCGTCGCTGCCGGTGAGCGCGGCGGCGGTGGCCCCGGCCAGCTCGCGGACGACGGGGACGAGGTCGACGGGCGCGTCGAGGCCGGTCAGCCGCCGGTCGAGGACCCGCTGCCAGAGCGGGTGCAGCGCGGCCACCCCCGAGGGGCCCAGCAGGCTCGCCAACTCGCTTCGGGCGGTGCGGTGTTCGGCGCCCTGCTGGTCGAAGAGCAGGCTGCCGCCGGTGAGCCGGGCGGCGGTGCCGCCGGTGGTGCGCGCGGCCGTCCGGTCGAGCGGGACGCGGGTGAGCACCTCGCGGTAGGCGTCCGGGTGGTGGACCAGCACGGTGCGGCCGAGCCGGAGCACCGGCCGGTGCCTGGTCGCGGCGAGCAGGGCGAACAGCAGCGGGTGGCTGCGCAGGTAGACCGCGCGGTCGGCGCGCCGCGCGGGCGTCAACGGGGGCTCCGGGCGGGCGGGGTGGCGAGGCGGTGGGCGCAGTAGCGGGCGGCCGCCGGGCGGTCGGGCTTGCGGGAGCGGCCGGTGAGCGGGACGGGGCCGAGCAGCAGGGCGTCGGGGCGGGCGGTGCCCATCCGGGCGAGCGGGGCGCGCAGGGCGGCGCGCAGGCGGTGGTGGTCGGCGCCGGGGCGGGGCTGCACCAGGGCGACCAGCCGCTCGTCGCCGTCCGGCGCGGGGACGCCCACCAGGACGGCGAGTTCGACGTCCGGCAGGTGCAGGGAGGGCTCGTACAGGCCCGGGTAGATGTTCTCGGCGCGGCGCAGCACCATGTCCTTGAGCCGGCCGGCCAGCACGATCCGCCCGTCCGGGTCGAGGCGGGCCCGGTCGCCGGTGCGCACCCACGGGTCCGGGTCCTCGCCCAGGTAGCGGTCGCGGGCGGACGGGGCGGCGAGCAGCAGTTCGCCGTCCGCGCCGAGCCGGGTGCGGACGCCGGGCAGCGGGTGGCCGAGCAGGTCGCCCGGGCCGTCGTGGGCGCTCTTGTCGCGCTCCTCGACGGCCGCGGCCGGGAACAGCTCGGTCAGCGCGTACACCCCCCAGGCCTCCCGGGCGCCCGCCTGCTTCGCCCGGCGCAGCAGCGCCGCGTCGGCGGGCGCGGAGCCGGTCCAGACCCGGCCGGTGAGCCTGGTCAGCGGCCGCAGCCGGGGCGGCGTCAGGTAGGTCTCGTCCGGGGCGAGCCGGTCGATCTGGCGCTGGAGCACGGCGGTGCGGCGGGCCGGCAGGGCGACGACCGCGCCCGCGGCCAGCGCCGGGACCAGCACGAACGTCGTCCCGCCCAGCACCGTCCGGCCCGGCCGGGGGCGCACCAGCGCGTCGACCGCCCGCATCCCGGCGGCCAGCGAGGCCCGCGAGTGCACCACCGCGCGCGGCGCGGACGTGGTGCCGGAGGTGAACACGACCACCGCGTCCCCGTCGCCCTCGTACGGGGCGGGGGCGGGCCCCGGGTGCCCGGCCAGCGGGCGGGCGCACCAGGGGTGGCGGGGGCCGACGGTGGCCACCGGGGCGAGGGCCGCCAGCGGCGGCAGCTCCAGCCCGGCGCGGCGGGCCAGCGGGGCGGCCCACCCGGAGACGGCCTGCGCGGCGGCATCGGCCAGGATCAGCGCGGGCGGGGCCAGCGCCAGCCGCGCCCGCAGCACCTCCGGCCCGGCGCCCGGGTCGAACACGGCGCTGCGCAGGCCCAGCCGGTGCGCCGCCAGCAGCACCGCGAGGGCCCGCGGGCCCGGACGCACCGCCACCCCCAGGGTGTCCCCCGCCCGCAGGCCGTGGACGTGGTGCAGCGCGGCGGCGTGGCGCTCGGCGAGGTCGGCGAGTTCGCCGCAGCGGGCGAGGACGCGGGGGGCGCCGCGGCGGGTGGCGCCGAGGAGGGCCGGCCGCGAGGCGCCTTCGCGCAGGGTGCGGGCGAGCTGGTCGAGCACGGGGGATCCTTTCCGTGAACAGGTACTCGGGGGCTCGGGGAACGGCGGGGCCGTGCTGCTGCGGGCCGTGGTGACAGCACCCGGAGCCGATGCGGGCAACGGCGGTGAACCGTCGGCAGCCACGGGCCCGCCGTTCCCCGAGCCGCCGGTGGCGCGTTCTCCCCTACCGGATGTCGACGTCGCGGTGGCCGGCGCCGCGTTCGAGGTACCAGCGGGCGGTGCCGCGCAGGCCGTAGGCGCGGATGCGGCGGGTGGAGTTCTGGACGACCATGTCGGGGCGGTGGACGATCGCGGTGGTGCGGCGGCGGATGTGGTTGATGAAGGCGCGGTCGGTGGGGGAGGGGCGGCGGGGCATGCCGTCGGTGGCGAGGTAGAGCGCGGCGGTGATGGCCATGTTGTTGCCGGCGTGCATGCGGTAGGGCGTGAGGTAGCCGTGCCGGCGCCGGTGGGCGGGGCGGACGCGGCCGAAGAAGGCGCCGAGGGCGACCAGGACGCGGAAGACGGTGCGGCCGACGGGGCCGTGCTCGTCGCGGCGGGCGGTGACGCGTCCGCAGACCAGCCCGCCGCAGGCCAGCATCGCGGCGCGGGCGGCGCCGGTCCAGCCGGGTTCGGGCAGGCAGTCGGCGTCGGTGCGGGCCAGTAGCGTCGCGCCGCGGGCGATGGCGTGCCGGAAGCCGGTGTCGACGGCGCAGCCGACGCCCTTCTCGGGTTCGGTGAGCAGGTGGACGGGGAAGGGCGCGGTGCGGGCGAAGGCGAGGACCTGCGCGCCGGTGGTGTCGGTGGAGCCGTTGTCGACGACCAGCAGGGTGAAGTCGCGGTCGTGCTGGGCGGCGAGGGCGTGCAGGGCGCCGTCGATCCGGGCGGCCTCCTGGTAGGCGGGGACGATCACCCAGAGCTCGGTCGTCCGGTGTGCGGTCATGACTTCTCCCAGACCATCGTCATCAGGCTGACGCCGCCGCCCAGACCGACCATCAGGACGCGGTCGCCGGTGTCCAACTCGTCCATGACGAGGTCGAGTTGGACGCCGATGGTGGCGGAGGCCAGGTTGCCGAGCTCGGGGACGGTGACCACCAGCCGGTCGGCGGGGACGCCGGTGAGCTCCACGAAGCGCTCCAGGTACGGCAGGGTGACCTGGTGGACCAGGACGCGGGCGTAGGCGTCCCAGCCGAGGCCGGTGCGGGCGGCGACGCGGGTGAGGATGTCGGCGCCGATCCGTTCGAAGACGCCGCGCAACTCCTTCCCGCCGCCGCGGAAGTAACTCCACTCGTCGCCGCGCGGGTGGCGCGAGCCGCCGCCGGGTATGCCGCCGACCTCCCAGTGCTCGGAGGCGGTCTGGGTCTCGACGTCGAGGATGCCGCCGCGGTCGACGCGTTCCAGCAGGACGGCGGCGGCGCCGTCGCCGAAGGTGTAGCCGGCGAAGCCGGCGCGGAGTTCGGCGAGGCCGGAGGGGTCGCGGCGCATGGCCCGGCTGGGGGTCTCGCCGGTGACGACCAGGGCGCGGGCGGCGCGGCCGGCCAGGATCATCGCGCGGGCGGTGTCGATGCCGTTGAGGAAGCTGTTGCAGGCGTTGGCGACGTCCAACGCATGGGCGTGGGAGCCGAGTTCGGCCTGTATCAGGTGGGCGGTGGCGGGTTCGCAGACGTCCCGGGAGGCGGAGGCGAACAGCAGCAGGTCGAGGTCGCCGGGGTCCAGGCGGCGGCGGGTGAGGGCCTTCCGGGCGGCGGCGAGGGCGAGCGTGGAGGGGTGCTCGTCGGGCCCGGCGAAGCGGCGGGTGCGGATGCCGGTGGCCTTCTCGAACATGCCGTCGGGCAGCGGGAGGCGGGCGCCGGCGGCCACTTCGTCCTGCAACTGCCGTGAGGTGACGGCCTGTCCGGGGAGGTGGGAGCCGACGGCGGTGATTCCGACGCGGGGCAGCGGGTCCATGCTCCGATGCTCTCCCGGGGCGGCGGCCGGGGCGTGAGTACGGGTACTCAGCCGGGGTCGGGGATGCGGAGCCGGCCGGGCCGGTACGGCGGCGGTGCCGTCGTACCGGCCCGGCCGGCCGGTGGTCAGTTGCCGGTGTCGACCTGGACCGGGATGACCTGGGTGGCCGGGGCCGGTTCGGCCGGGGCCTCGGCGGGGGCGGCCGGGGTCATCGAGTTGAGCAGCTGGCGGGCCAGCCCGAGGCCGGTGCCGCCCATGGTGAGCGCCTTGGCGAACATCTCGGACATGCCCTCGGCGCCGTTCAGCAGCACCATGTGCTCGACGTTGCCGAAGGCGTCCGCGCCGGCCCGGACGATGGCGGGCCAGTTCTCGGCGAGCTGCTGGGCGACGACCGCCTCCTGGTTCTCGGCGAGGGCCGCGGCGCGGGCCTTGATGCCCTCGGCCTCGGCCAGGCCCTGGGCCCGGGTGGCCTCCGCCGCGGCGAGGCCCTTGGCGCGGGCGGCCTCCGCCTCGGCCAGGCCCTTCGCGGCCTCGGCGGCGGCCTGGGCCTCACCGGTGGCGCGGGTGGCCTCGGCGGCGGCCAGGCCGCGGGCCTTGGTGGCCTCGGCCTCGGCGGCCGCGGCGACCTTGACCCGGTTGGCCTCGGCGGCGGTCTTCAGGTCGGTCTCCCGGGAGAGCGCCTCGGCGGCGGAGATCCGGGCGTCGCGGTCGGCCTCGGCCTTGGTGCGGGTCTCGTACGCGCGGGCGTCGGCCGGCTTGCGGACGTCGGCCTGCAGCTGCTGCTCCTTGCGGTGTGCCTCCAGCTCGGCGACCTTGGTCTCCTGGACCACGACCTCCTGCCGGGCGGCGGCCTGGGCGAGCGGCCCGGCCTGGAGCGCGCGGGCCGCGGCGGTGTCCATCTCGGCCTGGTAACCGGCCTGCTGGATACCGGAGTTGCGCGTCGCCTCGGCCTTGCGGGCGAACGCCTCCTGCTCGGCCTCGGTGGCCCGGCGGTCGGCCTCGGCGGCCGCGATCCGGGCGTCGCGCTGGACGGCGGCGGCGTGCGGCGCGGCCAGGTTGGTGATGTACCCGGTCGGGTCCAGGATCTCCTGGATCTGCAGCGAGTCGATGATCAGGCCGAGCTTCTCCATCTCGATGCCCGAGGCGGAGCGGGTCTCCCCGGTGAGCCGCTCGCGGTCGCGGATCATGTCCTCGACGGTCAGCCCGCCGACGATGGAGCGCAGGTGGCCGGCGAACACGTTGTGCACCCGCTGGCCCATCATCTTCTGCTGGTCCAGGAAGCGGCGGGCGGCGTTGGCGATGGACACCGGGTCGTCGCCGACCTTGAAGATGACCACGCCCTTGACGTGCACCGGAATGCCCTGCGAGGTCACGCACTCGACGTCCAGCGCGGCCTCGTTGAGGTCCAGCGACAGCCGCCGGACCACCTGGACGCCGGGCAGCACGAAGGTGCCCCGTCCGGTGACCACGCGGAAGCCGAGGCCCTCGCCGTGCTTGGAACCCGAGATCACCAGCGCCTCGTTCGGCTCGGCGACCCGCCACATCATCTTGAACAGCAGGACCACGACCAGCAGCCCTGCGACAACGGCTCCGACGATGCCGATCAGCATCGCGATCTCCCCCTTCGTGGCACACCGGTCCGTGGCTGCGCTGGGTGGTGCAGTTGTGGGCGCGGAACCCGGTGGCAGCCGCATTCTCCGCCTGCCGTGATCGCGGGGGAAGGGGTCGCGCCGACGGGAGCGCCCACTGTCTCGAAACCGTTGCGCGGGTTTTGCCCGGCCTTGGTGAGGCGCCGTCAGTAGGGCTCGACGTACACCGTGCGCGGTGGCTGGTAATCGACCACGACCACCATGGTGCCGGGCTCCAGCGGCTCGCCCGGCACCGCCCGGTACGCCAGGAACGCCTCGCTGCCCTGGCGTTGGGGGACGTGCACCATCACCTCGCCGACCAGGCCCGCGCCGATCCGCCCCGTCACCCGTCCCACCAGTCCGATCACCCGGGGATTGTCCCCCGCCCGTCGGCGCGGTGAACAGCGGCCGGTCGGAGGCGTGCTGGACCATCCGTGCCCGGTGCCCTACGGTGAACGGCGAACGCAGGCGGCGAACGCCCCTGCGCGGAACGGGAGCTCGGAGCACCGGGCTGAGAGGGCGCTGACGGTACGCGGCCCGCGTACCAACCGCTGCGTCGACCGCAGGAACCTGACCGGGTAATGCCGGCGTAGGGAGTTGAAGGTCGCATGACCGCATTCACCGAGCACACCTCTGCCCACCAGCCGGCCGCCGGGTACCCGACCCCGGCCTGGCGCAAGGCGTACCGCCAGGGGAGCAGCCCCGACCTGCGGGTCCCCTACCGCGAGGTGCACCTCACCGACGGGCGCACCGTCCCGCTGTACGACACCTCCGGGCCGTACACCGACCCGTCCCACACCGCCGACGTCCGGCGCGGCCTGCCCGCGCTGCGCGACCCCTGGATCCGCCGGCGCGGGGACGTCGAGGAGTACGAGGGCCGCGCGGCCCGCCCCGAGGACGACGGCATCAGGCACACCGCCCCGCGTGGCGGCGACCTGCGCAACCTGGACGCCGTCTTCCCCGGCCGCCCGCGCCGCCCGCTGCGGGCCCGCGACGGCGCCGCCGTCACCCAGCTCGGCTACGCCAAGCGCGGGCTGATCACCCCGGAGATGGAGTTCGTCGCGCTGCGGGAGGGCCTGGAGCCGGAGTTCGTGCGCGAGCAGGTGGCGCGCGGACGGGCCGTCATCCCGGTCAACGTGAACCACCCCGAGGTCGAACCGGCGATCATCGGCACCGACTTCCTGGTGAAGATCAACGCCAACATCGGCAACTCCGCGGTCACCTCCTCGATCGAGGAGGAGGTGGAGAAGATGACCTGGGCCACCCGCTGGGGCGCCGACACCGTCATGGACCTCTCCACCGGCCGCAACATCCACACCACCCGCGAGTGGATCCTGCGCAACTCCCCCGTCCCGATCGGCACCGTCCCGCTCTACCAGGCGCTGGAGAAGGTCGACGGCCGGGCCGAGGACCTCAGCTGGGAGGTCTACCGGGACACCGTGGTCGAGCAGTGCGAGCAGGGCGTCGACTACATGACCGTGCACGCCGGCGTCCTGCTGCGGTACGTCCCGCTGACCGCCCGCCGCAAGACCGGCATCGTCTCGCGCGGCGGCTCCATCATGGCCGCCTGGTGCCTGGCACACCATCAGGAGAACTTCCTCTACACGCACTTCGAGGAACTCTGCGACCTGCTGCGCGCCTACGACGTCACCTTCTCGCTCGGCGACGGCCTGCGCCCCGGCTCGATCGCCGACGCCAACGACGAGGCCCAGTTCGCCGAACTCACCACCCTCGGCGAGCTCGGCCGGATCGCCCGGGCCAAGGACGTCCAGGTGATGATCGAGGGCCCCGGGCACGTCCCGATGCACAAGATCCGCGAGAACATGGACCTGCAGAAGGAGATCTGCGACGAGGCCCCGTTCTACACCCTCGGCCCGCTGACCACCGACGTCGCGCCCGGCTACGACCACATCACCTCCGGCATCGGCGCCGCGATGATCGCCTGGTGGGGCACCGCGATGCTCTGCTACGTCACGCCCAAGGAGCACCTCGGGCTGCCCGACCGCGACGACGTCAAGACCGGCGTCATCACCTACAAGATCGCCGCCCACGCCGCCGACCTCGCCAAGGGCCACCCCGGCGCCCAGGCCTGGGACGACGCCCTCTCCGACGCCCGCTTCGAGTTCCGCTGGGAGGACCAGTTCAACCTGGCCCTCGACCCGGAGACCGCCCGCGCCTTCCACGACGAGACGCTCCCCGCGGAACCCGCCAAGACCGCGCACTTCTGCTCCATGTGCGGCCCGAAGTTCTGCTCGATGAAGATCAGCAAAAGCATCACAGAGCTGTACGGCGACAAGGCTGTGAACACCGAGTACGACGCCGAGGCCCTGGCGGGCATGCAGGCCAAGTCCGAGGAGTTCGCGGAGCACGGTAGCCGGGTGTACCTCCCGCTGGCCGACTGACAGCGGAACCACACGGGCGGCCACACGGGGAACCGGTGTTCCCGGTGCGGCCGCCCTGGTCGTTCTCAGGCGTTCCAGGTGCTCACGATCGGGGCGGGCCACTCCGTGGCCGTTGCCGCGAGATCGGTGGGCAGCAGCGCGAGCAGGAGAGCCCGGCTGTCGGTGACGGACTGCAACGCGGCCTCCTGAGCCTCGTCCTTGGTGTCGAACATGCCCTCGCCCACGGTCTCGTTGTGGGGCGGCTCGCCGACCTCGCCGACCCACTGCGACGCGCCGGGCCAGACCCGGACGTGCGTCAGCCGGGAAGGCTAGGGCAGGCCGGTGACGCCACGGGCGGCGGCTTCCTTGATCACGTCTTCGATGGTCACGGTTGGGCTCTCCTCATCTCGGCCAGTGCGGCGTCCAGTCGTGCGGAGCGGACCACGGTGGAAAGGTCGGTGGCGGTGCGGGCGTAGTGCTCGGCTTCTTCGCGTGCGCCTTGGCGGTAGAGCACCGTGGCCAGTTGGGCGGTGTCGATCGCCTTGGAACGGGCCCGGTTGGAGGTCTGGGAGTCCACAGCGCGACGGAGGCGGGAGACGAGGTCGGAGACCGGCCGTCCCTTGACCGTCGCAAGCAGGTAGAGGGCGTGGCCGGTCTCCCCGTGCAGTTTGTGCTCGGTGAAGTACCACATCCAACGCGGTTCGCTGCGTAGATCGGTGACGCGGCTGTAGATCGATTCGGCAAGGCTGATCTGCCGCATCACCTCGGCCTCGTCACCCTGGACGGCGTACGCCTGGGCCTTCACCGCGGCGATCATCGCGAGCGCGGACAGCGGCACGTCACCCATTGCCATGTCGGCCAGGGCGACGGCGTCCACCGGCTTGCGTTCGGCGATCTCCTGACGGGCGAGGCCGGTCGCGACGTGGCACAGGAGTCCGTCGTCGCCGGCTTCCTGGGCTGCCTTGATGCCGAGCCCGAACGTGCTCCGCGCCGACGAGCTCTGTCCCGCGTCGAACGCCGACCACGCGGCGAGATCGGCGAGGTTGGCGATCTGGCCGCACAGCCGGTCCCGGACGCGGGGCCCCATCGAGGACTTGGTGAGGTCGACGGTGTTCCGCAGTTCGGCGAAGGCGAGGTGGCGGGTGGCCAGGCCACCGCTTCGCCGGTCCCACTCCTCAAGTGCGAAGGTCCGTTCGGCGATGTCGTCGATGTCCTTCATCCCCAGGGAAGACGGGGACGGCATGACGTCGGGAAGGATCGAGGCCAAGGAGACGGCCAGGAAATCGCGGCGCTTCGACTCGCTCACCTCCTCCCGGTCGCGCCGGGTCCGCTTCGAGAACAGGCCCAGCTCCGCGTTCGTCGCCACACCGAACACGCCGCGCAGTGCAGCACGGACGTGTTCGTCGGGCCAGCTGATTACGCCACGTTCTAGGCGGCTGATCACGTTGGCGTCAATCGCCGATTCCCGATGGGTCTCCGCCTGAATTCGGGCGTTCACCCGCTTTGCCACGTCGCTCTGCGTCCACTCCCGCCTGAGCCGAAGCCTTCGTAGCACGTCGTTGGCCATCTGGGACCTGTCTCTGGGGGCGCTGCAAGGCGCTGAACTGCCTAGTGAAGTGCCTGCCTTCTGCCTACAGGATCGCCCTGTTCCTACCAAGACCGCAGGCGTTTGATGGTTCTCGCGTCGCCGGGGCGGAACGTGTGGGGCGTGGCTGGTGAGGCTGGTTCGAGTGGTGGTCGGAGACATGAGAGGGAAGGGGTGTCGAGTGCCGCACGCTGATTCGCCGTTGGGGGCTGGGGGCGTTCTCCGGCGGTTCCTGCGGGAGGGGTTCGCGGACGTCGAGGGGGCCGCCGAGTTGTTGGAGCGGGCGTTTCGGATGGCGCGGTTGGAGCCGCCGCCGGGGTTGTCGCCGGTGTACCGACCGGATGTGGCACCGGAGTTGGCCGGTGTCGCGTTGGGGTGCGCCGGGTTGGGGTGGGTGCAGCGGTTGGCGGAGTCGTTGCTTGAACTCGCCTTTCTTCGAGGTGAGTTGCATGCGGTGGTGGCGGCGTTCCCGGAGCTGGACTTCGGTGACCTGTCGGGTGAGTACCTGGAGGTACTCGGGGTGATCGCTCCTGACGGGGCGCTGCCCAAACTGGGGGCGGCCTCGTGAGCAACTGCGGGCAGCCGGACGAGCCGGCGGAGGTGTTGCTGCAACGGGCGTGGGCGGTCGCCGAGCGGCTGGCGAAGGCCACCGGGCAGGAGACGGGGGTGATGGAGATCGCGGGCGGGTACCGGATCTCCGTGCACCTGTACGGCGGTGGGGACGACCACCGCGAAGTGCTGGCGGCCCTGGCAATGGGCGACCGTTACGGGCACCGTGGTTCCCACGGGCCGCAGCACGACGAACAGGACAAGGGCACTGTCTGGTGCGAGGTGTACCTGAACCCGCCGCAGCGTCCGGGCACGTCCCGCTGAGCGGTCGGTGACGGCTTCGGGACCACCTCGGCCGGGCTTCCCCGTAGCTGCCGAGAGTAGGGGTGGATGGGTTCGGTCAATCTCGCTTCCGGGAGCCGCAGTTGGCGATGGTAGCCGACGTTGCGGGCTTGACGGGTTACGTCCGCCCCGGATCATCGAGCAGCGAGGAGCCCGGACGAACGGACCTCGGCCATCGGCTGTGACCTGCTCGCGGTGCCGACCGGGCCTGTCCGGGCTCCTGCCGTCGGTCGCCCCACCGCCGGCCCGTGAGCGGTGCTGCTCCGGGCTCCGTCGTGTGCCCGGTGGGTCTGGTCGCGGCCCCGTGGGCGAACGTCTTCAACGGCCAGGTGTCCACCGGCGTCGCCTACCGCGCCGAAGGCAGCCAAGTCGTGATCGGCAGAGCGGCCCTGGCCGGGCCGGTGGAGCCTTCCCTCCTCGGGCCCGGCCGGTCCCCGCCCTCGTGCTCTTTCCTGCCGGACGCGCACGCCCGGCACCGCGCCGACTCCCCTGAGGACACCCTCTTGCCGAACACCCCAAGCCCCGCCTTCGGAGCAGACTTTCTGCCCGCCCTGATCGGGCCCTTCCCCGCACCCGGCAGGGCGAGGAGTCGTGTGACGGCGTCAGGTTTCTCCTGATCCGTGCCGGTCGGCCACTGCTATATTCAAGGAGGGTGTTGGTCTTATATATCGGAGGCATGCATGAGCGTGACGACCATCGACTTGGACGATGACGCACTGGCGAAGGCCCTGCGGTTCTCCGGCGGAGCGACCAAGAAGGACGTGGTGAACGCCGCGCTCCGCGAGTACGCCGAGAGGCACGAGCGTGCTGCCCGGCGGGCCCGGCATGTGCAGGCTGCCCGGGAGTGGGACTACGAGGGGTGGCAGCAGGTCCATGACGCGGAGAAGCGGGGAGCGGAGTGATCCGGTACCTCGTGGACTCCACCGCCGTGTGGCGCCTGCTCCGGGAGCAGGACCTGAACGAGGCATGGGGGGAGGACATCGACCTGCGGGTGATCGGGTCGTGTGCTCCCCAGCGCGCCGAGTTCCGGCGTTCCGCGCGGAACCTCGCCCACTACGAGCAGATGGGCGAGATGTTCGCGGATCTGTACCCGGATGTGCCCCTGCCCAAGAACATGTGGGGCTGGATCGAGGCCGCCCAGTTCCGGCTCGCCCGGAGCGGCGGAGCTGTCCGGGCGCTGTCCGTGGTCGATCTGACGGTCTGCGCCACCGCGGCCCACCACGGGCTGATCGTGCTGCACGACGACAACGACTTCGCCACCGCCGCCGGGGTGCTGACCGACGTGCTGCAACGGAACGTCCGCGACGTTCCGCGCTGAAGGCCGGCCGCCGGGTCCGGCTGGTGGCGGGGGGTCAGGAGGTGGTGGTGACCGGGTGGAGGTCGGTGGGGAGGGACGGGGTGGCGAGTTGGGCGGCGAGGGTCTTGGCGTCCTGTTCGGTGAAGGAGCCGGAGATGTCGGCCTGTCCGCCGGTGATGGCCTCCGCGACGTAGGGGTGGGAGAGGACGGCGCCGTCCAGCACGATGGCGAACTGGTTGCCGGGGGTCGGGAGGGTGGAGATCCGGCCGGTGACGTCGGCGAAGGCGGTGCCGCCGGACGGGGTGAAGCGCAGGCGCACCTGCCAGCCGGCCCCGCTGTCGCTGAACTCGGAGGTGCTGTCGGCGATGTCCTCCCCCTTGACCGCGACCGGGCCGAGGACGAACTTCCAGCGGCCGCCGGCCGGTTCGGTGCCGCAGGCCAGCGCCTCGGCGGCGGGGTCGGCGGGTGCGGCGGAGGGTGCGGGGGTGGCGGCTCCGTCCCCGCAGTCCAGCGCGGCGAAGCGGTCCTTCCACTGCGCCGGGACGTCTCCCGCCGTCGGCGCGGCGGCGTCGGGGCCGGCCGTCGCGGCGGCGAGCACCGGGCGGAACTCCAGGGCCGGCCGGTGGGTGAGCGCGGCGAGCCGGTCGCCGACCGGGCCCGCGACGGTGAGTGCGAGGGTGCCGTTGTCCGCCTTCACCTCCGGGTTCGGCAGGCCGAGCAACTCGGCGCGGCGGCGCAGCTGTTCGGCGGCCCGGGTGAGCGCCTCGCCGCTCAGCGGCCGGTCGGTGGCGAAGACGGTGGTCGTCCGGTCCGCGGCGGCGGTGCCCGAGGTGGCGCCCGTCGTGCCGGTCGGCTGGACCGGGGCCGGGGCCGGGGAGGCGCCGGAGTCGCAGGCGGCGGCGCTGAGGGCGCAGGCGAGCAGGAGGGCGGCGGCGCCGGCGGTGCGGCGGGGGTGCTCCATGGCGGTCATTCTCGCAGTCGGCCGTCGCATTCGGCGGGTTTCGGGGTAATTCGGGGGGCGGTCGGCCGGGGCCGGGAAAGGCATTCGGGGGCGGTCCGGCGCGGGGCCGGGCGCGGCGGCCGAATGGACCGGGGAAAGGGCCTTTCCGGAACGGGCGGTTGCCAGTAGCATCCGGTGCCGCCGCTGACCTGCGGCATTTCCGTGGTGAAGCGCGACGAAGAGGTACCCGTGCACGACGTACAGACCCCGCCGGCCGAGCGGCCGTTCTCCGACGGGGTGGCCGCGCTGGCCGCCGCCGAGGGCCTGGGCGGGCTCCGGGCCACCTTCCGCCCCAAGCGCTCCGGGTTCTGGCGGCTGCTGGGCCTCGCGGTGTTCGGGCTGTTCGGCCTGCTGGCCCTCGTGCTGCCGGGCCTGTACTTCCTGTGGCTGCTGTGGCGGACCCCCGACCTCAACCGGAAGCAGGCGGCCCGGCGGATCCACTGCTTCGAGCACGGGCTGGTGCTGGACGAGCCGTCCGGTCCGGTCGCGTTCCGCTGGGACGCGGTCTCGGTGCTGCAGCGGATCACCCGGCGGTACGTGAACGGCGTCTACGTCGGGACCAGCTACGACTACCGGCTCTTCCGGCCGGACGGGACGAAGGCCCGGCTGACCGGCTTCTACGCCGAGCCGGAGGTCTGGGGCGCGGCCGTCCAGCACGAGATCACCCGGGCCCAGCTGGCCGGCGTGCTGGACCTGCTGAACGGCGGCGGGACGGTCCACTTCGGCGACATGGTGGTGAACGCCGGCGGGGTGGCGACGGCGAACCGGGCCGGCGTGCCGTGGGGCGAGATCGAGCAGGTCGAGGTCAGGCGCGGCACGGTGGCCCTGCGGAAGGCCGGGAAGTGGATGCCCTGGTCGAACACCCCGGTCCACCGGATACCGAACTTCTTCCTGTTCCTGTGCGTGGTCGAGGAACTCCGGGGCCGGAGCGCGGCATTGTAGGCAGCTGACGGCAAATCAGCGGAATGCCCGAGGAATCCTTTGTGCATTCTTTGTATGTCGCTTGGATCACGCCCGCTCGATATCGCGACGAATGCCGGGAAAGCCCGATTCGGTCCTGGATAGGGTGCGCGCACGCCGCCAACGGGCGGTCCAAGACCAGAGGAACCCATGTCCACTCCGCAGACCCCCCAGCCCGAGCAGCAGCAGGTCGCGCCCGGGGCGCCCGCCGCCGCTCCCTTCGAGTACGCCGCCGCCTCCCAGGCGGCCGCCGAGGCCCCGAAGAAGGGCATGGGCAAGAAGATCCTCGGCATCGTCGCGGTGGTCGTCATCGGTGTGGCGGTCAAGTTCGGCATCGGCGCGGTGTTCGGCGACGACCCGGTCCGCGCCAAGGCCGGCGACTGCGCCGTGGTCTCCGGCACCGACAGCAAGCCGGAGTTCAAGGTGGTCGGCTGCGACGACGCCAGTGCCAACGCCACGGTCAGCCGGGTCGTCGAGAACAGCTTCGACCTGGACGCGTGCGGTGACGGCGTCGCGGCCATCGCGCAGCAGAAGGGCAGCGAGAAGTTCGTGCTGTGCCTGACCCTCAAGCAGTGACGGCCTGACCCCCGAGCAGTGACGCCGCCGCGCTGACGCGCCGGCCCCGGGCCCCGGTCCGCACCCCCGCCGAGCGGGGGCCGCGGGCCGGGGCCTTCCGCCGTCGGCGGTCTGCGGGACGGTACCGACCGGTACCGAAATTCGTCAACCACCCGCTAGCCTGGGGGACATGGCCACCCGTGCACGTGCCCGGCTGCTCGACACCGCCGAGGCGCTGTTCTACGCCGAAGGCATCCGCGCGGTCGGGGTCGAGCGGATCCTCGCCGACTCCGGCGTCGGCCGCGCCTCCTTCTACCGGCACTTCACCGGGAAGGACGAACTCGTCGTCGCCGTCCTCACCCGCCGGGACCAGGTCTGGCGCGACTGGCTGGCCGAGCGCGTCACCGCGCACGGCGGGCGCCCGGCCGCGCTGTTCGACGCGCTGGCCGAACGCTTCGCCCGCGCCGACTTCCGCGGCTGCGCCTTCATCAACACCATGGTGGAGACCGCCGACCCCGACAGCCCCGCCCACCGGGTCGCCGCCGCCCACAAGCGGCGGGTCACCGAGTACGTCGCCGCCCTGCTCGCCGCCGAGGGCCGCGCGCCCGGCCCGGCCGCCGAGCTGGCCCGGCGGCTCGTGCTGCTGATGGACGGCGCGATCGTCACCGCCCTGCGCGAGGGCACCACCGCCCCCGCCGCCGAGGCCGGGGCGATCGCCGCCGCCCTGCTGGCGTCGGCCCCGCCGGCCGGCCCGCCGCTGGAAGATCCGTGCGCGGCGCCCGCCGATCGGGGGTGATCCGTGCGCGCGGGCCGGACCGGCCCGCGCCGGGGCCAGGATGCCGGAGAACCGTCCGCTCCCCGTCCACCCAGGAGGCGCACCCATGTCGGCCGACGTTCACCCCCCGCTCGACGGACTCCGCCGCGACGCCGCCGCGCTCCACCCCGAACTCGTCGAGCTGCGGCGCGCCCTGCACCGCGACCCCGAGATCGGGCTCCACCTCCCCCGCACCCGGGCCCGCATCCTCGCCGCCCTCGACGGCCTCCCGCTGGAGGTCACCCTCGGCGAGCGGCTCTCCTCCGTCACCGCCGTCCTGCGCGGCGCCCGGCCCGGCCCCGCCGTCCTGCTCCGCGCCGACCTCGACGGCCTGCCCGTGCGGGAGGACACCGGCCTCCCGTACGCCTCCGAGAACCCCGGCGCGATGCACGCCTGCGGCCACGACCTGCACACCGCCGCGCTGGTCGGCGCGGCCCGGTTGCTCGCCGCCCACCGCGAGGAGCTGGCCGGCAGCGTGGTGTTCATGTTCCAGCCCGGCGAGGAGGGCGACGGCGGCGCGGCCCTGATGGTCGAGGACGGCGTCCTGGACGCGGCCGGCGAGCGGGTCGCCGCCGCGTACGCCCTGCACGTCGGCGCCGCCCTGCTGCCGGCCGGCTACGTGGCCGGGCGCCCCGGGCCGATCATGGCGGCCTCCGACACCCTGAAGGTGGTGGTCCGCGGCCGCGGCGGCCACGGCTCCAGCCCGCACCTGGCGGTCGATCCCGTCCCGGTCGCCTGCGAGGCGGTGCTCGCCCTGCAGACCATGGTCACCCGCCGCTTCGACGCCTTCGACCCGGTCGTGCTGACCGTCGGCACCTTCCACGCGGGCACCGCGGAGAACGTCATCCCCGACGAGGCGGCCTTCGGCGCGACCGTCCGCTCCTTCTCCCCCGCGGCCCGCGAGCTGGTGCTCGCCGAGGCGGTCCGGGTGGTCCGGGGCATCGGCGAGGCGCACGGCTGCCGGGTCGACGCGGTCGTCGAGCACGGCTACCCGGTGACGGTCAACGACCCCGCCGAGGCCGCGTACGCCGAACGCACCGCCCGCGAACTCCTGGGCGCCGACCACTACTTCGAGATGCCCCGGCCGGTGGCCGGTTCCGAGGACTTCGGCGTCCTGGCCGAGCACGTCCCCGCCGCGTACGTGATGTTCGGCGCCTGCCCGCCGGACCTCGACCCGTTCACCGCCCCGTACAACCACTCCGCCGGGGCCCGGTTCGACGACGGGGTCCTGGGCGACGCGGCGGCCCTGCTGGCGGCGCTGGCGTTCGGCAGGACGGGCTGACAGCAGGGCCGCGGGGAACGGCGAGTCGATGCTGCTGACGGGCGGAGCCCACCGGGGGTCCGTGCTGCCGCGCGTCCTTGACGGAACCTGAAGCCGATGCGCGCTCCGGCAGTGCACCGGCAGCAGACCCGGGCTCGCCGTTCCCCGAGCCCCTGGCTCCGCCCGCTCAGGGCCCGCTCAGGGCTCGATCGGGACGTAGCCCGTCCGGCGGCCGTCCGGGGTGAGGAGGTGGCCGACCAGCTTGGGGGTGCGCAGGGTGACGTGCCGGTCGTGGACGCGGATCGCCGGGTGGTGGTGGGCCAGGTCCTGTTCGATCCGGCGCAGGTCGGGCAGCTGCGGGGCGATCAGGTAGAGGGCGAGGTTCGCGGGGCCGACGGTGACGGCGCACATCCGGGTCTGCGGGAGGGCGGTGAGGCGCCGGGTGGCGTCGGGCAGCGCCGCGGGCGGGACGTCGAGCCAGAGCATCGCCCCGACCGGGTGGCCGGTGACCCGGGGCGAGGCGTCGCAGCGCAGCACCGCCCGTCCGGAGTCGCGCAGTTCGGCCAGCCGGCGGCGGACGGTGGTGAAGGGCAGCCCGGTGCGGGCGGAGAGCTCGGCGTAGGGCATCCGGCCGTCCGCGCCGAGCGCCCGGATCAGGGCGAGGTCCTCCTCGACCCGGCGGTCGGCGACCGGCCGGGCCGCGCCCGGCGGGGGCGCGGCGATGGCGCGGCGCTGTTCGGCGTCCAGCGCCCCGTTGGAGAACCGGCTGCCCTCGACCAGGGTGCGTTCGACCAGCGTGGTGCGGGTGCGCAGGACGCCGGGGACGGTGCCGAGCCGGTCGACCAGGTACCCGGTGAGCGAGGCGTGGTCGTACGCGGCGACGGTGAGCAGCAGGTCGGCGTCGCCGGTGACCAGTTCGATGCTGGCGGCCTGCGGGTGCCGGGCGAGGTCCGCGGCGACCCCGGTGACCCGGTCGGCGGGGCAGTCGACCCGGACGAGCGCGGTGAGGCCGCGGCCGATCCGGTCGGCGGAGGGGTAGCAGGTCACCCAGGCGTCGCCGTTCGCGGTGAGCCGGGCCCAGCGGCGGGAGAGGGTGGCCGGGTCGACGCCGAGCGGGGCGGCCAGCCGGGACCAGGGGGCTCGCGGGTCGACCCGGAGGGCGTCGACGAGCGCCAGGTCGAGTTCGTCGATCATGGCTGATCCTTGCGCGGGGTCGGCCGCAGGAACGGATTCGTGCGTGGGCGGTGCGGTGGCCTCCAGGTTAGCCATCCTTGCCGCCACCCCCCACCACCCTCCGCACCCCCACGGAACCGCCGATGACCGTCGCCGCCGCATCCCCTCCTCCCACCCGGACCGACCGGCTCGCGTCCGCCGCCGTCCCGCTGCTGGCGCTGGTGGAGTTCGCCAGCGGGGTGCTGCAGGGCGGGTTCCCGATCCTGCTGCCCCGCCTGGGCGAGCACCTGGACCTGCGGGCCTCCGACCTGAGCCTGGCGCTGGGCGCGGAGTTCCTGGTGTCGGGCGTCGCGGTGCCGCTGACCTCGCGGCTGGGCGACCTGTACGGGCACCGCCGGCTGCTGCGGGCCACCGTGCTGCTCACCCTGCTGGGCTTCGTGGTGACCGCGCTGGCCCCCGACCTGCCGGTGCTGCTGGCCGGACGGGCGCTGTCCGGGTTCCTGGCCTGCTGGCTGCCGCTGGAGTTCGCGATCCTGCGCGACCGCCTCGGCGAGGAGCGCGGCGGCCGGGCGGTCGGCCCGTTGGTGGGCGCGCTGACGGTCGGCTCGACGCTGGGCGCGCTCGCGGTCGGCGGCCTGGGCGCGGACCCGGCGGCCACCCGCCCGCTGCTGTGGGCGCTGGCGGCGCTGCCGCTGCTGGCCCTGCCGGTGGTGTGGCGGCTCGTCCCGGAGTCGGCGACCCGGGCGGTGGGCCGGATCGACTGGGTGGGCGCCGGGCTGCTCTCGCTGGGCCTGACCCTGCTGCTGTCCGGCCTGGGCGCCGGCGGGGTGCTGCCGGTCGCGGTGACGCTGCCGCTGCTGGCGGCGGGCGGCGTCCTGCTGGCGCTGTTCGTCCGGCAGGAACTGCGCACCGGCACCCCGATGGTGGACGTGCGGCTGCTGGCCCGCCGGGCCACCGCGCCGGTGTTCGGGCTGAGCTTCCTGCTGGGCTGCGCGCTGTACGGGGCGCAGGGCCCGACGCTGGCCTTCGAGGCGGCGAAGCCCGCGGAGACCGGCTACGGGCTGGGCGCGGTGCCGCTGGTGCTGGGCCTGCTGGTGCTCCCGCAGACGGCGGCGGCCACCCTGGGCGCGGTGACGGCGCACCGGCTGACGGCCCGCCGCGACGCCTCCGCCGTCCTGGGCGGCGGCTTCGCGCTGTGCGCCGCGGGCTACGGGGTGATCGCCCTGGGGCACGCGGCGGCCTGGCAGTTCGTCCTGGGCGGGGCGCTCGCGGGCTACGGCGCCGGGCTCGGGCTGAGCCTGCTGCCCGCGCTGCTGATGCGGCGGCTGCCGGCCGACCAGACCGGCATCGGCACCGGCGTCTACAACACCCTGAAGTCCCTCGCGGGCGCGGCGGCGGGCGTGGTCGCGGCGGCGGTGCTGGACCACCTGGTGCTGCGCGCGGACGTCCCCTCGGCGGGCGCGTACACCCTGGTCTGGGCGGGCTGCGCGCTGCTGTGCGGCCTGGGTGTGCCGGTCGCGCTGGCGCTGCGCCGCGGCCCGGCGGCCCGGGAGGCCGCACCGACGGGCTGACGGGCGGGCCGCCGGTGCCGGACCGTCCCCGGGACTGCGGGTGCGCCGACGCGGTCACCGAACTCCGGCGCACCGGAACCGGGTTCGACCGGCCGTGGGCCCACCGGGAGGTCCGGGAGCACCCGGTGACGGGGTCCGGGCGGAGCCCCTCGACGGTGCGCGCCTCCCGCCGTCGTCCCCCTCAGACCTCGTTGGGCCCGGTGAACCCCGGGCCCCCGGGGCGGGGGCGCCCCTGCTCGTCGGTGATCCCCTCCGGCCCCGGGCTGGTGAAGTCGGGGGAGGAGTAGCCGGGTCCGGTGAACTCCGCGGGGCGTTCGCGCGGGTTGCCCCGTTCGTCGGTGAGCCCCTCGACGCCGGGGCTGGTGAAGCCGGGCGAGGAGTAGGCGGCGCGGCTGTAGCCGGGGCTGTGCAGGTCGGGCGGGGCGGGCCGGGCGTGCGGGAGCGGGGTGACCGCCGGGTCGGCGGCCAGGTTGGCGTGCAGCCAGGGCAGCAGGGCGCGTTCGCGCAGCGCCTCGCGCCAGGCGTCGCGGGCCTCGGCGAGGTCGGCGTGCTGCTGGGGGTCGGCGTGGCCGGGGGCGGTGGAGGCGTCGCGCAGCGCGGTGAGGACGAGTCCGGCGCCGCCGACCAGCAGGGCTCCGGCGGCGATGGCGAGCGCGACGATGCCGGCGGTGACGGTGGAGCGGCCGAGCGCGAGCGCGGGCGCGGCGGCGCGCAGCAGCCAGCCGAGCAGCAGCAGGACGAGTCCGGCGGCACCGGCCAGGACGGGGGTGAGGACGGTCAGGACGGGGAACAGCCCGGCGCCGGCCGGTGGCGCGGTGCCGGGGTGTTCGGCGAGCGCGGTGCGCAGCGCCAGGTAGTGGGCGTACTCGGCGGCGGCGGGTGCGGCGACGGTGTCGGCGTCGGCGAGCGCCTTGGTGTGCAGCTGTTCGGCGGTGAGGTGGCCGCCCGGTTCGGCGAGGGCCTGCCGGACGCCGGTGTCGCGCAGCGCTTCGTCGAGCAGCCGCGCGAAGTCGGCGCGGTCCTCGGCGAGCAGGCGCGGGGGGTTGCTCATGGGTACCCCGTTCCGCGAGGTCGACGGAGGTCAGTGGCCTCGATGGTAGGGGTGGGCGGGAGCGGGCCGACAGCCTCTTTCCGGAACTTCCGTGTGCTCAGTTCCCTTGTGTGTCCGTGCAGTTGCCGGTCAGGTGTTCAGTTCCGGGGCCGGTCGGCGGGTGTCAGTTCAGTGGCAGCCGGGCGACCAACAGGCGACCGTCCATGGTCACGCCGCCGTCCATCGCGATGGCCAGCTCGTCGGCGTAGATGTAGGGGCCGGGGACGTGCGGCGGGGTGCCGTCCTCGGGCTGGTCGCCGGTGAGGTACGGGATCGGGCTGTGGCCGTGGACGACCCGGTAGCCGCCGTACACGGCGAGCAGCTCCTGGGCGGCCATGGTGCCGGCCTGGCCGCGGAAGGCGAAGCGCTTGGTGAACTTGCGGAAGGCGTCCCACCACTCGTCGATGCCCTCGTCGGCGAGCAGGGCGTGCACGGCGTCGTTGACGTCGGCGATGGTCTCGCCGTACTCGAGGTAGGCGGTGGTGTCGGAGTGCAGCAGCAGGTGGCCGTCCTCCAGGGCCATCGCGGGCAGCCGGGAGAGCCAGCTGATGTGGTGCGGCTGCAGGCGTTCCAGGTCGTGCTGCTGGCCGCCGTTGAGCCGCCAGGCGGCGAGGAAGGAGGCGGTGCCGGCGGTGGACTGGACGGCCTCGTCGCCGTAGCGGGAGGCGCCGAGGAAGAGCAGTTCGTGGTTGCCCATCAGGGCGCGGCAGTAGCCGCCGGCGGCGGCGGCCTCGGCGGCGAGCTGCATGACCAGGTCGATGACGCCGATGCCGTCCGGGCCGCGGTCGGTGAAGTCGCCGAGGAACCAGATCCGGGAGCGGCCGGCCGACCAGTGGCCCTCGGTGTCGATCAGGCCCTGCTGGTGGAGGGCGGCGAGCAGCTCGTCGAGGTAGCCGTGGACGTCGCCGATGACGAACAGCGGTCCGGGGCCCTCGCCGGGCTCGGGCTGCGGGTAGGGGAAGTGCACCTCGACGGGCGGGGTGTCGATCGGCGGGCCGAGCTCGATGGTCGGCGGGTCCTCGTGCGGGGCCTGCCCGGTGGGCGCGTAGTGGCCGGGCGCGGGGGCCGCCCCGGTGCCGAACTGGCCCGCGGGGGCCCAGTGCTGTTCCAGGTAGCGGGCGCCGCCGTAGGTGCTGTACGTCTCCTCGTACGGGTAGCCGGCGGGTGCGGCCGGCTCGAAGTAGGAGCCTTGCGGGAGCACGTCGAGGTCCTGGCGGGGGCGGGGGCCCGAGTGCGGTTGCTCGGGTTCGCGGAAGAGGTCCTCGGGTGTCATTCGCCCATCATAGGAAGCGCACTCTCCCGTCGTCCTCACCTGGTCGGTATCCGATTTCCGTCGATCCGCCCGGCCGGCCCGCGGCGGGCCGTCCCGCTGTCCGGTCTGCACCGTTTCGTGGTGGTCCGGCCCGGTGGGCGGGCGGCGGTCCGGGGTCTAGACCTCGCCGGGCAGTCGGGGCGGGCTGACCGTGGTGCGCGGGGCGCGGGGCTGCGAGGAGGCCCGGACGATCAGTTCGGTGGGCATCAGGGTGCCGGGCGGCGGGCCGGTGCCGGCGGTGCGGTAGCGCGGCGGGAACAGCCGGCCGGTGGCGGTGCCGGTGTCGGCGTCGACTCCTTCGATCGCGTCGATCAGCAGGTTGACCACGGTGGTGCCGATCCGACGGGGTTTCAGCGACAGCGTGGTGATGGGGGGTTCGGTGTTGGCGTACACGTCGGACTCGCTGCAGCACACCAGCAGCAGGTCGTCGGGGACGCGCAGCCCGTAGCGGCGGGCGGCGGCCAGCAGGTCGGTGCCGTTCGGGTCGAACAGGCCGTACACCGCGTCGGGGCGGTCGGGGCGGGCCAGCAGCCGGTCGGCGGCGACCGCCCCGGCGGCCGGGTCGTGCGCGGGGTAGGCCTCGTACACCGGCTCCTGGCCGACCCGGTCGCACCAGGCGAGGTACGCCTCGGTGGAGAGCCGGGTGTAGGTGTCGGTGGAGGTGCCGGTGAGCAGGCCGATCCGGCGGGCGCCGGCCTCGCTGAGGTGCTCCAGGATGTTCAGCACGGCGGCCTCGTGGTCGTTGTCGACCCAGGCGGTGACCGGGCAGTTGCCGGGCTTGCCGTCGGAGACCACCGGGACGCCGGACCGGTACAGCTCGGTGACCAGCGGGTCCTGATCGGGCGGGTCGATCACCACCGTGCCGTCCAGCGCGATGTTGCTCCACACGTCGTGCCGGGAGGAGGCGGGCAGCACCACCAGGGCGTAGCCGCGGCCGAGCGCGGCACTGGTGGCGGCCCGGGCCATCTCGGCGAAGTAGGCGAACTCGGTGAAGGTGAACGGCTCTTCGCCGTACGTGGTGACGGTCAGGCCGATCAGCCCCGACCGCCCGGTGCGCAGGGTGCGGGCGGCCGCGGACGGCCGGTACCCGAGGCGCTCGGCGACCTCGCGGACCCGGCTGCGGGTCTCGTCCGGGAGCCGGCCCTTGCCGTTCAGGGCGTCCGAGACGGTCGTGATGGACACGCCGGCGGCCGCCGCGACGTCCCGGATGCCGGCCCGCTCCAGGCGCCGGGACGCGGTGGCCCGTCGACCGTTCTGGTTGGCTGCTGCTGTCATGGCGGACCGATCGTATGGCGCGTGACGGCGTTCCGTGACCGGTTCGCTACAGAAGGTCGGAGATACGTTTCTTCCTGGACGCCTTGACCGGACGCCCGCCGGGGTCGGCGTTTTTCCGGCTCGGATACCTCTGACATGTGCCAAAGGAACCCGGCAGAATGGCCGAACTGCACCCGTAACCCGGACGAGCATCTCACCCGCACGGGTGAGGGCGGTCGGTATCGTTCGCAGCACCCGACCGGGGGCCGAACGAGGCCCACCGTCGAGGAACGAGAAACGGAGAACCCCGTGGTTCAGCGCGAACACGGCCCCCGCCTGCGGCCCAGCCTGGACGGCATCCCCAGCTACAAGCCCGGCAAGCCGGCCGGAGCCGACGCCTTCAAGCTGTCCTCCAACGAGAACCCCTACCCGCCGCTGCCCGGCGTGCTGGAGGCCGCGATCGCCGCCGCGGGCGACTTCAACCGCTACCCCGACATGGCGGTCAGCGGCCTGGTCACCGAACTCGCCGAGCGCTTCGGCGTCCCGGCCGAGCACGTCGCCACCGGCACCGGCTCGGTCGGCGTGGCCCAGTCCCTGGTGCTCTCCGCGGCGGGCCCCGGCGACGAGGTGGTCTTCGCCTGGCGCTCCTTCGAGGCGTACCCGATCATCACCCAGGTCGCCGGCGCCACCCCCGTGCCCGTCCCGCTCACCGCCGACGAGGCCCACGACCTCGACGCGATGCTCGCCGCGATCACCGACCGCACCCGGCTGGTCTTCGTCTGCAACCCCAACAACCCGACCGGCGCGGCCATCCACCGCGAGGAGCTGGTCCGCTTCCTGGACGCCGTCCCGGCGCACGTCCTGGTGGTGCTGGACGAGGCCTACCGCGAGTTCATCCGCGACGCCGACGTCCCGGACGGCGTCGAGCTGTACCGCGACCGCCCCAACGTCTGCGTGCTGCGCACCTTCTCCAAGGCGTACGGCCTGGCCGGCCTGCGGGTCGGCTTCGCGATCGCGCACGAGCCGGTCGCCGACGCGCTGCGCAAGACCGCCGTCCCGTTCGGCGTCAGCCAGCTCGCCCAGGACGCCGCGGTCGCCTCGCTGCGCGCCGAGCAGGCCCTGCTGGAGCGGGTCGAGGCCCTGGTCGCCGAGCGCGACCGGGTGAGCGCCGCGCTGCGCGCCCAGGGCTGGACGGTCGTCGACTCCCAGGCCAACTTCGTCTGGCTGCGCCTCGGCGGGCGCACCCTCGACTTCGCCGCCGCCTGCGCCGAGGCCGGCGTGGTGGTCCGCCCCTTCGCCGGCGAGGGCGTGCGGGTCTCGATCGGCGAGGTCGGGGGCAACGACCTCTTCCTGGCCGCCGCGGAGTCCTTCCGCAAGGAGTTCTGAGGCGGCGTCACCGGGCTGGGCGGGCGGCACGGTTGCCCGCCCCGTCCGGGTGGAAGGACTCCCGGCGGAGAGCTCACGCACCGCAGGGAGAGCCCGGATGACCCAGTACGACGCCGACCCGATCCCCACCGCCTGGTACAACATCCTGCCGGACCTGCCGGAGCCGGTCCCGCCGATGCTGCACCCCGGCACCAAGGAGCCGGTCACCGCCGAGGACCTCGCCCCGCTGTTCCCCGCCGAGCTCGTCGCCCAGGAGCTCGGCGGCCCGCGCGAGGTGGACGTCCCCGGCCCGGTCCTCGACCTGTACCGCCGCTTCCGCCCCGCGCCGCTGGTGCGCGCCGAGCGGCTGGAGCGCGCGCTGCGCACCCCCGCCCGGATCTACTACAAGTACGAGGGCGGCAACCCGACCGGCTCGCACAAGCTCAACACCGCGCTGGCGCAGGCGTACTACAACAAGGCGGCCGGGGTGACCAGCCTGGTCACCGAGACCGGCGCCGGGCAGTGGGGCAGCGCGCTGGGCCTGGCCTGCTCCTTCCTGGAGCTGGACTGCGAGGTCTTCATGGTCCGGGTCTCCTACGACCAGAAGCCCTACCGGCGGGCCCTGATGGAGACCTACGGCGCCGCGGTGCACGCCTCGCCCTCCGGGCTGACCGCCGCCGGGCGGGCCGCGCTGGAGGCCGACCCGGCGGCCACCGGCAGCCTGGGGCTGGCGATCTCCGAGGCGGTCGAGCGGGTCGCGGCCTCCGGCGGCCGGGCCAAGTACGCGCTCGGCTCGGTGCTGAACCACGTGCTGCTGCACCAGACGGTGATCGGGCGGGAGGCGCTGGCCCAGTTCGCCCGGATCGACGACTACCCGGACGTGGTGGTCGGCGCGGCCGGCGGCGGCTCCAACTTCGGCGGGCTGGCCTTCCCGTTCCTGGGCGAGCAGTTGGCGGGCGGCCGGGCGGTGCGGGCGGTCGCGGTGGAGCCCGCGTCCTGCCCCTCGCTGACCCGGGGCCGCTACGACTACGACTTCGGCGACAGCGCCGGCACCACCCCGCTGATGAAGATGCACACCCTGGGGCACGGCTTCACCCCGCCCGCGATCCACGCCGGCGGGCTGCGCTACCACGGCATGTCGCCGATCGTCAGCCACCTGAAGGAGCTGGGGCTGGTCGAGGCCGTCGCGGTGCCGCAGACCGCCTGCTTCGAGGCGGGCGTGGCGTTCGCCCGGGCGGAGGGGATCGTGCCCGCGCCGGAGTCCACCCACGCGGTGCGGGCGGCGATCGACGAGGCGCTGGCCTGCCGGGAGTCCGGCGAGTCGCGGGCGATCGTGTTCGCGCTGTCCGGGCACGGGCACTTCGACATGCAGGCGTACCTGGACCACTTCGCGGGGCGGCTCACCGACTGACCGCGGCTCACCGACCGACCGCGGCGCGCGGGCCGGCCGCGGCTCACCGACCGGCCGCGGCTCACCGACCGACCGCGGCGCGCCGGTCGGGCCGGGCGGCCGCGTGAAGCACTGACGGGACTTTGCTGGGAGGTTTCTGGGAGCGGGGTCAAGGGCTGGTGGTCGGCCGGTAGGCCGTCGGCCCCCGCGCGGTCGTTGCGCGGGCATTTGTCCGGATCGCAGGTCCCAGCGGGCGCCCAGGATTCGCACA
Source organism: Kitasatospora sp. NA04385 (assembly GCF_013364235.1). Lineage (NCBI taxonomy): Bacteria > Bacillati > Actinomycetota > Actinomycetes > Kitasatosporales > Streptomycetaceae > Kitasatospora > Kitasatospora sp. NA04385. The sequence goes on from NZ_CP054919.1 coordinate 4,203,653, forward strand.
GGGCGGCGCAAGAGCACCCGGCGATGCTTCTGCGCCATGAAGGTGCTTCCGCGACGGCGTGGGGCCGTCCTCGTCAACTCCGCGCTCGGCGTGGCCCTGCTCGGCGGGGCCGCGCTGGCGTACACCACCCTGGACAGCGGCAGCAGCAAGGCCGCGACCAGTTCCAAGGTCAGGACCGCCACGGTCGCCAAGGGCACGGTCCAGGCCACCGTGTCCGGATCGGGCACGCTGTTCTCACCGTCCGACGCCGGGCAGGACTTCACCACCGGCGGCAAGCTCACCGCGGTGAAGGTCGCGGTCGGCGACGCGGTGAAGAAGGGCCAGGTGCTCGCCACCGTCGACACCACCGCCGCCCAGCAGCAGGTCGACCAGGCGCAGTCCGCGCTGAACACGGCCGAGGCCAACCTGACCAAGGCCGAGGCCGGCGAGACGGTCACCACCACGGTGGCCGGCTCCTCCGGCGGCTCGTCCGGCTCCGGCCGCAGCGGCTCCTCCGGCGCGGGCGCCCAGAGCACCCCGCAGCCGACCACCACGACCACGGTCAAGGTCGACCAGGCCCAGGTCGCCTCCGCCCAGCAGCAGGTCGACAACGCCGAGACGACGCTCGCCAACGCCAAGGAGGCGCTGGCCGGGACGACGCTCACCGCGACCACCGACGGCACCGTCGCCTCGATCTCCAACAAGGTCGGCGACACCGTCTCCGGCACCGGCTCCGCCGGTTCGTCCTCCGGCGGCTCCTCCTCGTCGGGCACCAAGACCAGCACCGGCAGCACCGGTGCGAGCACCACCCCGTCCGGCTTCATCGTGCTGACCAACCCGTCCGGGATGGAGGTCACCGCGAACTTCTCCGAGCTGGACTCGCTCAAGCTGAAGAAGGGCCAGGCGGCCACCGTCACCCTGAACGCGCAGTCCGACACCAAGCTGGAGGCCACCGTGCTGTCGGTCTCCTCGCTGCCCTCCAGCTCCACCAACGGGGCCGTGCAGTACGGCGCGACGCTCCAGATCACCGGCGACACCGCCACCCTGCGCACCGGCCTGAGCGCCACCATCTCGGTGACCACCGGCTCCGCCGAGAACGCCCTGTCGGTGCCCACCGCGGCCCTCCAGGGCACCGGCTCCTCCCGCACCGCGACGGTGGTGCACGACGACGGCAGCACCGAGCGGGTGCAGGTCGCCGTCGGCATCGAGGGCGACAGCACCGTGCAGGTCACCGAGGGCCTCACCGAGGGCGAGAAGGTCGAGCTGACCTCCACCACCGCGGGCACCGGCAACGGCTTCCCGTCCGGCCAGTTCCCCGGCGCGGGCGGCGCGGCCGGCGGCTTCGGCGGCACGGGCGGCTTCGGCGGCGGCACCCGCAGCGGCGGCGGCGCCGGAGGCACCCGCTGATGCGCGCCGCCAAGCCCCCGGTGATCCAGATCCGCAGGGTCACCAAGTCGTACGGCCACGGCGACGCCGTCGTGCACGCCCTGCGCGGGCCGATGACCGGCGGCGGCGAGCCGCTCGGCGTCGACCTGGACATCGCGGAGGGCGACTACGTCGCGGTGATGGGCTCCTCCGGTTCGGGCAAGTCGACCCTGATGAACATCCTGGGCTGCCTGGACGTGCCCACCTCCGGCCGCTACCTGCTGGACGGCACCGACGTCGGCCACCTGGACGAGGGCCAGCTCTCGCTGGTCCGCAACCGCAAGATCGGCTTCGTGTTCCAGTCCTTCAACCTGGTGCCCCGCACCACCGCGCTGGCCCAGGTCGAACTGCCGCTGGCCTACGCGGGCGTGCGGGCCGCCGAGCGGCGCCGCCGGGCGCTGGCCGCGCTGGGCATGGTCGGCCTGGCCGACCGGGCCGGGCACAAGCCCAACCAGCTCTCCGGCGGCCAGCAGCAGCGCGTCGCGGTGGCCCGGGCGCTGGTCACCGCGCCCGCGATGCTGCTCGCCGACGAGCCCACCGGCAACCTCGACAGCCGTTCCACCGAGGAGGTGCTGGGCATCATCGACGGACTCAACGCGCGCGGCCGCACCGTGGTGATGATCACCCACGAGGACGAGGTCGCGCTGCACGCCAAGCGGGTCGTCCGGCTGGTCGACGGCGCGATCGTCTCCGACGTCCGGCAGGCGCCGGTCGACGGGCCGCCGCCGGCCCTGGCCGTCGCGGGGGTGGGCGCGTGATCGTCTGGCAGATGCTCCGCTTCGCGGTGGCCGGCCTGGCCGCCAACAAGGTCCGCTCCGCGCTGACCATGCTCGGCGTGCTGATCGGCGTGGCCTCGGTGATCCTGCTGCTCGCGGTCGGCAACGGCTCCTCGGTGGCGGTGAAGGACTCGATCACCTCGCTCGGCACCAACTCGCTGACCGTCTCCTCCTCCGCCTCGCGCGGCTCGGCGACCGCGGCCAAGAAGCTCACCGTGGACGACGCCAAGGCGCTCGCCACCGCCACCGACGCCCCGTCCATCAAGTCGGTCGCGCCGGTGGTCACCACCAGCGGCACCGCGCTGTACGGGAACATCTCGTACCAGCCCGGGCAGATCGTCGGCACCTACCCCGCCTACTTCGAGACCTCCAACCTGAAGGTCGGCAAGGGCGACTACTTCTCCGCCGACGACGTGCTGAACTCCCGCAAGGTGGCGGTGCTCGGCTCGACCACCGCCACCGAGCTGTTCGCCACCGAGGACCCGGTCGGCAAGAAGATCACCATCGGCGGCACCCCGTTCACCGTGGTCGGCGTGCTGAAGACCAAGGGCTCCACCGGCTTCAACGACCCCGACGACGTGGTGATCGCCCCGCTGCCGACCGTGCAGAACGCGTTCACCGGCTTCGGCTCGGTCAACCAGATCCTGGTGCAGGCCTCCTCGGCCGAGAGCACCACCGAGGCGCAGTCCGACATCACCCGGATCCTGATGGGCACCCACGCCATCAAGGACGCCACCAAGGTCGACTTCCGGGTCAGCAACCAGACCTCGCTGCTGAGCGCCCGCGAGTCCACCAACAAGACCTTCACGGTCCTGCTCGGCGCGGTCGCCGCGATCTCGCTGCTGGTCGGCGGCATCGGCATCACCAACATCATGCTGGTGACGGTCGCCGAGCGGACCAGGGAGATCGGCATCCGCAAGGCGCTCGGCGCGCCCCGCGCGGTCATCCTCGGCCAGTTCCTCGCCGAGTCCACCCTGCTGTCGGTGATCGGCGCCGGCCTCGGCGTGCTGGCCGGCATCGCCGGCTCGCACTTCTCGGTGGTCGGCATCAAGCCGGTGGTGATCCCCGAGTCGGTGCTCGGCGCCTTCGGCATCGCCGTCGCCATCGGACTGTTCTTCGGCAGCTACCCCGCCAACCGGGCCGCCTCGCTGCGCCCGATCGACGCCCTCCGGCACGAGTAGAAGGAGACCCCCGTGTCTGACGACCAGGAGCTGCTGGCCACCGCGCCGGACGCCCGCGACATCACCGCCGAGCTGGCCGCGCCACCGCGCCGCAAGCTCCCCTGGCCCACCCTGGCCCTGGCCGGCTGCGTCATCGCGGTGCTCTCCTTCGCGGGCGGCGTCTGGTACCAGAAGGACAGCGGCACCAGCGGCACCAGCGGCGGCAACCGGGCCGGCGCCTCGAACGAGCGGTTCGCCGGCGGCGGCACCCGCGGCGGCTACGGCGGCTTCGGCGGCCAGGGGGGCGGGCAGGCCGGCGGCGCCGGCAACGGCCAGGCCCCCGGCGGCGGCGCGGGCGGCTTCACCCGCGGCACCGTGAAGTCGGTGGAGGGCGACACCGTGTACCTGACCGCGGCCGACGGCAGCACCGTCAAGATCACCACCGGTGACTCCACCAAGGTCACCACCACCAAGGAGGGCAAGGTCGGCGACCTCCAGCCCGGCCAGACCGTCACCGTGCTGGGCAGCAAGGGCGCGGACGGCTCCTACAACGCCACCCAGCTCACCGAGGGCAACGCGGCGGGCGGCTTCGGCGGCGGCCGGGGCGGCGGGAACGGCGGCGGGAACGCGGGCGGCGCGGGTACCGGTTCGGGCACGACCGGATGACTAATCCAATCTTCATTCCCCCTGCGTAGGCTGCCCGGGCTAGGGTCTGTCCGACAGTGTTTCCACCGGGCGCACCCCGGCGGGCGCCGTCGGACAGACCCCGTGGTGTCCGGGGTGGCCCATTCGTCCGGCCGGGAGGCGGAGCAATCGTGTCAGGCGCAGTCCAGTCGAACCCGGCCGTGGCGACCCAGGCGGGCGGCGAGCCCTTCCTCCTGGTCGTGGACGACGAACCGAACATCCGCGAGCTGCTCTCGGCCAGCCTGCGCTTCTCCGGCTTCCGGGTGGCCTCCGCCGCCACCGGCCAGGAGGCCCTGGACGCGGTCGCCGCCGAGCGCCCCGACCTGGTCGTCCTGGACGTGATGCTGCCCGACCTGGACGGCTTCACCGTGGTGCAGCGGCTGCGCGACCAGACCCAGTGGCCGCAGAGCCCCGAGCACGTCCCGGTGCTGTTCCTGACCGCCAAGGACGGCACCGGCGACAAGGTGCAGGGCCTGGCGGTCGGCGCCGACGACTACGTCACCAAGCCGTTCAGCCTGGAGGAGCTGATCGCCCGGATCCGGGCGATCCTGCGCCGGGCCGGCGGCCCCGCCGACGACGGCCGCCTGGTGGTGGCCGACCTCACCCTGGACCCGACCGCGCACGAGGTCACCCGCGGCGGCGTCCCGGTCTCGCTGTCCCCCACCGAGTTCAAGCTGCTGCACTACCTGATGGCCAACGTCGGCCGGGTGGTCTCCAAGGCGCAGATCCTCGACCACGTGTGGGCGTACGACTTCGGCGGCGACCTGTCCATCGTCGAGTCGTACATCTCCTACCTGCGCCGCAAGCTCGACTCGGGGCCGGCCCACGGCCCCAAGCTGATCCACACGGTGCGCGGCATCGGCTACGCGCTGCGCCGCCCGCCGAACAGCTGACGAGGTGGCCAGGTTCTCGCTGCGGGTGCGCCTGCTGGTGCTCGCGCTGCTGCTGGTCACCACCGGCCTGGTGGTGAGCGACACCCTGGTGCTGGGCACCGTCCGCGGGCAGCTGGTGGACCGCGCCGACGAGCAGCTCGACCGCTTCGCCGAGCCGCTGTCGCACCGCGCGCCGTCCAAGCAGAGCACCACCTCGGTGTTCAGCAGCACCCAGACCGTCAGCCGGCGCTCCGGCCAGGGCCTGCCCAGCGAGTACGTGGTGCGCTACCTGGCCGAGGACGGCTCGGTGCTGTCGGTGATCCGGCAGCCGCTGAGCGAGTCCGACCCGGACCCGCAGCTGCCCGGGCTGGACCGCAAGGGGCTGACCGAGCGGCTGGACGAGCCGTTCACCGCCGCCGGGCCGCGGGCCACCGAGTGGCGCTCGCTGGTGCTGCCGCTGCAGCGCGGGGTGGCGAACGACCCGGCCGCGCCCAGGTACGTGCAGGTCGCGGTGCCGCTGGCGGAGGTGCAGACCACCATCGCGCACCTGCGCACCACCTTCCTGAGCATCGGCGCCGCGGTGCTGGTCGGCATCGCGGGCCTGGGCGCCCTCGCGGTGCGGGCCGGGCTGCGCCCGCTGCGCCAGCTGGAGGCGGGCGCCCAGCGGATCGCCGACGGCGACCTGTCGTACCGGATGCCGGAGCTGCCGGTGCGCACCGAGGCGGGCCGGCTGTCCGAGGCGCTGAACGGGATGCTCACCCACATCGAGACGGCGTTCGCCGCCCGGGCCGCCTCCGAGCAGCGGATGCGCCGCTTCGTCGCGGACGCCTCGCACGAGCTGCGCACCCCGCTGGCGGGCATCCGCGGCTTCGCCGAGCTGCACCGGATGGGCGCGCTGCAGGACGTGGACCGGGCGATGGACCGGATCGAGTCGGAGGCGGTGCGGCTGGGCGCGCTGGTCGAGGACCTGCTGCTGCTGGCCCGGCTCGACGAGGAGCGCCCGCTCAACCTGGCCCCGATGGACCTGCGCACGCTGGCCGCCGACGCCCTGCACGACCTGACCGCGCTGGACCCGGGCCGCCCGGTCGCGCTGACCGGCCCGAACGGCGAGGGCGCCCCGCAGCCCGCCCCGGTCCTGGGCGACGAGGCCAGGCTGCGCCAGGTGGTGACCAACCTGGTGGGCAACGCGGTCAAGCACACCCCGTCCGGCACCGCGGTGCGGATCGGGGTGGGCCGGGCGGGCGGTGGCTGCCTGCTGGAGGTCGCCGACCGGGGCCCGGGCCTGAGCGAGGAGCAGGCCGCCCAGGTGTTCGAGCGCTTCTACCGGGCGGACGCCTCGCGCAGCCGCCGGGTCGGCGAGAGCGGGGGATCGGGCCTGGGCCTGGCCATCGCCAGCGCCCTGGTGTCGGCGCACGGCGGCGAGCTGACCCTGCGCACCGCGCCGGGCGACGGGGCGGCCTTCCGGCTCTCGCTGCCGCACCAGAGCTGAGACCCCGTCAGCGGGGGCGCCGTCAAGCGCCGTTCGGTACACCCGGGCTGCCCGGACGCTGCTTGTGAGCGCCCGGTCGGGCCCCCGATCATCGGTGTGTCACGAAACACCCAACCCCCCTGCCACCGCACTGATAAGCATCATGGATACTTCCCTTGTGAACGTGTTCACGTTCACAAGCGGACAAGCTTGGGACGGTTCGGCATGCTTGCGTGCTAGATCTGCCCTTCTGTCTGGTATGTGGCACAACCCCTGTGAGAGAGGGCGCAGTGGACCTAGCAGTCGCTCACGAGACCATCTCGCGATGGCAGTTCGGCATCACCACCGTCTACCACTTCCTCTTCGTGCCCCTCACGATCAGCCTGGCCTCGATCGTGGCCGGCCTGCAGACCGCCTGGGTGCGCACGGGCAAGGAGAAGTACTTCCACGCCACCAAGTTCTGGGGCAGGCTCTTCCTGATCAACATCGCCATGGGCGTGGTCACCGGCATCGTCCAGGAGTTCCAGTTCGGCATGAACTGGTCCGACTACTCCCGCTTCGTCGGCGACGTGTTCGGCGCCCCGCTGGCGATGGAGGCGCTGATCGCCTTCTTCTTCGAGTCCACCTTCATCGGCCTGTGGATCTTCGGCTGGGACCGGCTCCCGAAGAAGGTCCACCTGGCCTGCATCTGGCTGGTCGCGATCGGCACCGCGCTCTCCGCGTACTTCATCCTGGCCGCGAACTCCTGGATGCAGCACCCGGTCGGCTACCGGATCGACCCGGCCACCGGGAAGGCCCAGCTCACCGACATCGTCCGGGTGCTGACCCAGAACACCACCCTGGTGCAGGTCTTCCACACCCTCACCGCGGCCTTCCTCACCGGCGGCGCCTTCGTGGTCGGCATCGCCAGCTACCACCTGTGGCGGGCCAAGCGGGGCAAGCAGCCCGACCGCCGCCGGACCGCCGCGATGCGCACCTCGCTGCGGGTCGGCCTGGCCGTCGCCGCGGTGGCCGGCCTCGGCGTTGCGATCAGCGGCGACACCCTCGGCAAGGTGATGTTCGAGCAGCAGCCGATGAAGATGGCCGCCGCCGAAGCCCTGTGGGACACCCAGGCGCCCGCCCCGTTCTCGATCTTCGCCGTCGGCGACGTGTCCAAGGGCCACAACTCGGTCGAGCTGGAGATCCCCGGGATACTGTCCTTCCTCGCCCACAGCGACTTCTCCTCCGCGGTGCCCGGCATCAACGACACCGCCGCCGCCGAGGCCGCGCAGCACGGCGGCCGGCCGGACGACTACATCCCCAACATCTTCGTCACCTACTGGGGCTTCCGGCTGATGATCGGCTTCGGCATGACGTCCTTCGCCGCCGCCCTGATCGGCCTGTGGACCACCCGCCGCAGGTTCTGGCTCGCCCCCGAGCACCGCACCGGCGAGGACGAGCCGCCGAAGCTGATGCTCACCAGGAACCGGGAGATGAGCGTCTTCTTCACCCGGTGGAGCTGGCGGATCGGCATCCTCACCATGGGCTTCCCGCTGCTCGCCAACAGCTTCGGCTGGATCTTCACCGAGATGGGCCGCCAGCCCTGGGTGGTGTTCGGCCTGATGCGCACCCGCGACGCGGTCTCCCCGAACGTCACCGTCGGCACCCAAGTGGTCGGCCTGGCCACGCTGACCGCGCTCTACGCGGTCCTCGCCGTCATCGAGGTCGGACTGCTCGCCAAGTACGCCGCCGCCGGGCCCGACACCGACGAGCAGCCGCCGGCCAAGGACCCGACCCTGCGCGGCCCCTCCGACGACGAGGACGCCGACCAGCCCCTCGCCTTCGCGTACTGAGGACGGATCACATGCACCTGCACGACCTCTGGTTCATCCTGATCGCGGTCCTGTGGATCGGCTACTTCTTCCTGGAGGGCTTCGACTTCGGCATCGGCGTCCTCACCCGGCTGCTGGCCCGGAACACCGCCGAGCGCCGCGTCCTGATCAACACCATCGGCCCGGTCTGGGACGGCAACGAGGTGTGGCTGCTCACCGCCGGCGGCGCCACCTTCGCCGCCTTCCCCGACTGGTACGCGACCCTGTTCAGCGGCTTCTTCGTCCCGCTGCTGCTGATCCTGGTCTGCCTGATCGTCCGCGGCGTCTCCTTCGAGTACCGGCACCAGCGCAGCGGCGAGCGCTGGCAGCGCAACTGGGAGCTGGCGATCTTCTGGACCTCGCTGCTGCCCGCCTTCCTGTGGGGCGTCGCCTTCGGCAACATCGTGCACGGCGTCGACATCGACGCCGACAAGAACTACGTCGGCACCCTCGGGGACCTGCTCAACCCGTACGCGCTGCTCGGCGGGCTCACCACGCTGGTGCTGTTCACCTTCCACGGCGCGGTGTTCGCCTCGCTCAAGACCAGCGGCGAGATCCGGCTCCGGGCCCGCGCCCAGGCCACCGCGCTCGGCCTGGCCACCGCCGTGCTCGCCCTGGTCTTCCTGGTCTGGACGCAGGCGCACTCCGGCAACGGCTGGAGCCTGGCCGCGCTGGTCGTCGCCGTGCTGGCGCTGCTCGCCGCGCTCGGCGCCAACCGGCTGGCCCGCGAGGGCTGGGCGTTCGCCTTCAGCGGCCTGACCATCGTGGCCGCGGTCGGCATGCTCTTCCTGTCGCTGTTCCCGGACGTGATGCCCTCCACGCTGAACCCCGACTGGTCGCTGACCGTCACCAACGCCTCGTCCTCGCCCTACACCCTCAAGGTGATGACGGTCGTCGCCCTGGTCTTCACCCCGCTCGTGCTGCTCTACCAGGGCTGGACGTACTGGGTGTTCCGGCGCCGGATCGGCGTCCAGCACATCCCCGCCGCCGCGCACCACTGACCGCAGGAGCCGAACAGATGGACCGCCAGCAGCGGATGCGACCGATCGACCCCCGGCTGCTGGCGCACGCCCGCACCACCCGCGCCTTCCTCGCCGGCTCCGTCCTGCTCGGCGGGGCGGGCGCGGTGCTGCTGGTGGCCCAGGCCGCGCTGATCGCCTCCCTGGTGGTCGACGGCTTCCAGCGCGGCCGCTCCGGGCTGTGGGGGCAGCTGCTCGGCCTGGCCGCGGTCACCCTCGGCCGGGCCCTGGTCGCCTGGCTCACCGAACTCACCGCCCACCGCTCGGTGGCCGCCGTCAAGTCCGCGCTGCGCCGCCGCCTGCTCGGCCACGCCACCGCGCTCGGCCCCGGCTACCTCGCCGGCCGCCGCACCGGCGACCTCGCCACCCTCGCCACCCGCGGCGTCGACGCGCTCGACGACTACTTCGCCCGGTACCTGCCGCAACTGGCCCTGGCCGTGGTCGTCCCGGCGGTCGTGCTGGCCCGGATCCTCGGCGCCGACTGGGAGTCCGCCGCGATCGTCTGCGGCACGCTGCCGCTGATCCCGCTGTTCATGATCCTGATCGGCCACGCCACCCAGGCCCGCACCGACCGCCAGTTCGCCGGACTCGCCCGGCTCTCCCACCACTTCCTCGACGTGGTCGCCGGACTGCCCACCCTGAAGGTCTTCGGCCGGGCCCGCGCCCAGGCCCGGGCGATCGGCCGGATCACCGAGGACTACCGCCGCGCCACCCTGCGCACCCTGCGGCTGGCCTTCGTCTCCTCCTTCGCGCTGGAACTGCTCTCCACCCTCTCGGTCGCCCTGGTCGCGGTCTCGATCGGCTTCCGGCTGGTGGGCGGCACCCTCGACCTGGAGACCGGCCTGCTGGTGCTGGTCCTCGCCCCCGAGGTGTACCTGCCGATCCGCCAGGTCGGCGCGCTCTACCACTCCAGCGCGGAGGGCCTGGCCGCCGCCGGGAGGATCTTCGAGGTGCTGGAGACCCCGCTGCCGGCGCACGGCACCCGGCCCGCCCCGGTCGGCGCCGACCTCCGGGTCGAGGGCCTGACGGTCCGCCACCCCGGGCGCGGCGGCGCGACGCCGACGGAGTTCTCGATGACCGTGCCGGCCGGGCGCACCACCGTCCTCACCGGCCCCAGCGGCGCCGGCAAGACCACCCTGGCCGCCGTCCTGCTCGGCTTCGTCCGCCCCGACGCCGGGCGGGTCCTGCTCGGGGAGCAGGACCTCGCCGACACCGACCCGGCGAGCTGGCACGCGCAGGTCGCCTGGGTCCCGCAGCACCCGCACCTGTTCGCCGGGACGGTCGCCGAGAACGTCCGCCTCGCCCGCCCCGACGCGAGCGACGCGCAGCTCGCCGCGGCCCTCGCCGCCGCGCACGTCGACTTCACCACCCCGGACACCCGGCTCGCCGAGAACGGCCACGGCCTCTCCGCCGGGCAGCGCCAGCGCCTCGCGCTGGCCCGCGCCCTGCTCGCCGACCGCCCCGTGCTGATCCTCGACGAGCCCACCGCCCACCTCGACCCCGTCACCGAGGCCGCCCTCCTCGACACCCTGCGCGGCCTCGACCGCACCGTCCTGCTGATCACCCACCGCCCGGCCCTCACCGCCCTCGCCGACCACCACGTCCACCTGCCGGGGCCGGCCGCCGCGCCGCAGGCGCGAAGCCGGGGCGGCGAGCACGTGCGAAACCGGGGGCGCGAGGAACCGCGCGAAGCGGAAGGAACCGCCCCGCAGACCCGGCACGACGGTGACCTGCCGCTCGAAGGGGCCGCCCGGCAGGGCGCGGACCGCAGGACGGAGGCTGCGCCGGAGCCCGATCCGGCCGTCTCCGCCTCCCGGCCCGCGCGGTTCCCCGCGCCCCTGGGCGTCACCACCCGCGTGCCCCGGCTCTGGCTCGCCGTCCTGCTCGGCGCCCTCGCGCTCGGCTGCGCGGTCGCGCTGATGGGCACCTCCGGCTGGCTGATCTCGCGGGCCGCGCAGATGCCGCCGGTGCTGTACCTGATGGTCGCGGTGACCTCGGTGCGGGCGTTCGGCATCGGGCGGAGCGTGTTCCGGTACGCGGAGCGGCTGGTGGCGCACGACGCGGTGCTGCGGGCGCTGGGCGGGGTCCGGACGGCGGTCTACCGGAGGCTGGAGCGGCTGGCCCCGGCCGGGCTGCCGCAGTTCCGGCGCGGCGACCTGCTGTCCCGGCTGGTCGCGGACGTGGACGCGGTGCAGGACTTCCACCTGCGCTGGCGGCTGCCGGCCGCCGTCGCCGCCGTGGTCTCGCTGGGCGCCTCGGCCGTGCTGGCGCTCCTCCTGCCGTCGGCCGGCCTGGTGCTGGCGCTGGGCCTGCTGCTGGCGGGCGCGGCCGTCCCGGCGCTGGAGCGGTGGATCTCCGGCCGGACGGAGCGCCGGCACGCGCCCGCCCGCGGCGAGCTGGCGACCGCGGTGGTCGACACGCTGACCGGCACCGCCGAGCTGACCGTGGCGGGCGCCCTGCCGCGCCGGCTGGGCACGGCGGCGGACGCGGACGGGGTGCTGACCCGGCTGGCGGCCGCTCGGCCGCCGCGGGCGGCCTCTCGGCGGGGCTGGTGGCGCTGGTGTCGGGCCTGACGGTGGTCGCGGCCGCGGCGGTCGGGGTGCGGGCGGTGGCCTCGGGCGCGCTGCCGGGGGTGTGCCTGGCGGTGGTGGTGCTGACACCGCTGGCCGCGTTCGAGGCGGTGGCGGGCATGCCCACCGCGGTGCGCCACCGGGAGCGGGCCAGGGCCGCCCGGGAGCGGCTGGACCAGGTGCTGGCCGCGCCGCTGCCGGTCCGCGAGCCGGACGCGCCCGGGCCGCTGCCCGCCGTCCGGCTGCCGCTCACCGTCGAGGACCTGACGGTGCGCTGGCCGGGCGCCGGGCGGGACGCGCTGTGCGGCGTCGGCCTGGAGCTGACGGCCGGGCGGCGGATCGCGGTGGTCGGGGCGTCCGGGTCGGGCAAGACCACGCTGGCGCAGGCCCTGCTGCGCTTCGTCGAGCCCTCGGCCGGGGCGGTGCGGCTGGCGGGCACCGACACCCGGGAGCTGGCCGGTGAGGACGTCCGCCGGGTGGTGGGGCTGTGCGCGCAGGACGCGCACGTCTTCGACAGCTCGGTGCGGGAGAACCTGCGGCTGGCCCGGCCGGACGCCGACGAGGCGGCGCTGCGGGCGGCGCTGGCCCGGGCCCGGCTGCTGGAGTGGGTGGACGGCCTGCCGGAGGGCCTGGACACCATGGTCGGCGAGCACGGGGCCCGGCTGTCGGGCGGCCAGCGCCAGCGCCTCGCGCTGGCCCGGGCGCTGCTCGCGGACTTCCCGGTGCTGGTGCTGGACGAGCCGGCCGAGCACCTGGACGTCGCCACGGCGGACGCGCTGACCGCCGACCTGCTGACCGCCACCGCGGGCCGCACCACGCTGCTGATCACCCACCGGCTGGCCGGGCTGGACGACGACGGCGTGGACGAGGTGCTGGTGCTGGACGGCGGCCGGGTGGTCGAGCGCGGCCGCTGGTCGGAGCTGGCGGCCCGGCCGGGCGGCCGGCTGGCGCGGATGGTCGAGCGGGAGCGGGCGGGCGAGCGGGTGGCGGTCTGAGCCCGGCCTGCGGCCTGCGGGCGGGTGGGTGGCGGTCTGCGGTCGGGCGGGCGAGCGGGTCGGCGGCCTGCGTGGGGGTGTCGCCGTTCCGGAAAGGGGCAAATCATGACAGACATGCACACTGGTGACATGCAGACGCCGGAGGAGCCGGCCGCCACGGGCGGTCGGCCACGCATCCCCGAGATCTCCTCGCTCGGGCTGGACACCCTGGTCACCGAGGTCTCCGAGCGGCTGCAGTCGGCCGCCGCGGTGACCGACCGGATGCAGCGGCTGCTGGAGGCGGTGGTGTCGGTCGGCGCGGGCCTGGACCCGCACGCCACGCTGCAGCGGATCGCGGCCGGCGCGGCCGAGCTGGTGGACGCCGAGTACGCCGCGATGGGCGTGGTGGACCCGCACGGCAGCGGCCTGTCGGACTTCATCCACATCGGCGTCGACGACGCGACGGCCGCCGAGATCGGCCACCTGCCGACCGGCCGGGGCATCCTGGGCGCGCTGATCGACGACCCGCGCCCGCTGCGGCTGACCGACCTGTCCACCGACCCGCGCTCGGTCGGCTTCCCGGACCACCACCCGCCGATGGTGTCCTTCCTCGGGGTGCCGATCCGGGTCCGCGGCGAGGTGTTCGGCAACCTCTACCTGACCGAGAAGAAGGGCGGCGGCGCGTTCACCCCCGAGGACGAGCAGGTGGTGCTGGCGCTGGGCGCGGCCGCGGGCGTGGCGATCGAGAACTCCCGGCTGTACGAGCAGGGCCGCCGCCGCGAGCGCTGGATCACCGGCGCGGCCGCGGTCACCACCTCGCTGCTGTCCACCGACGAGGCGCAGATCGCGCTGACCGTCGCCGCCGAGCAGGTCCGCGAACTCGCCGACGGCGCGCTGGGGATGATCCTGCTCCCGGCGGGCGAGGACCGGATGCGGGTGGCCCACGCCTCCGGCGAGCGGGCCGAGCACCTGACCGGCGAGCTGCTCCCGGAGGACGGCTTCGCGCCCCGTCTGCTGGCGGGCGAGGCCGTCTACCTGGCCGACCCGGCGACCGCCGCGGAGACCGCCTCCGACGCCCAGTTCGACCGGCTGGCACGGGAGTTCGGCCCGGCGATGGCGGTGCCGATGGTCTCCGCGGGCCGGGTGCTGGGCGCGCTGTGCGTGTGGCGCCGGGCCGGCGGCGTGCCGTTCACCGACACCGAGCGGCAGCTGTCCCAGACCTTCGCCTCGCAGGCCGCGCTGGCCCTGCGGCTGGCCGAGTACCAGCGCAACCAGCAGCGCCTGGCGGTGTTCCAGGACCGCGACCGGATCGCCCGCGACCTGCACGACCTGGTCATCCAGCGGCTGTTCGCCACCGGCATGATGCTGGAGTCGGCCGCCCGCCGGGCCGTCGTCCCCGAGGTGCAGGAGCGGCTCGGCCAGGCCGTGGACGAGCTGGACGCCACCATCCAGGAGGTCCGCACCACCATCTACGCGCTCCAGCACGGCGACACCGACGACCAGCCCGACACCCTGCGCACCCGGGTGCTGCGCGAGGGCAGCCAGGCCGCGGCGGCGCTCGGCTTCAAGCCCACCATCACCTTCACCGGCCCGGTGGAGAGCCTGGTCGGCGAGAAGACCTCCCGCCAACTGCTGGCCGCGCTGCGCGAGATGCTCTCCAACACGGCCCGGCACGCCCGCGCCTCCCGGGTCGCCGTCGAACTGGACGCCACCGTCCACCTCGGCGAGGACGGCCGCCCGCTCTCCCCCTCGCCCACCCGCACCGGCCCGCCCGGCGTGCTGCTCACCGTCACCGACGACGGCGTCGGCATCCCCGACGGCGGCCGCCGCTCCGGCCTGCGCAACCTCACCCGCCGCGCCGAGGCCCTGGGCGGCGACGCCTGGCACGAGACCGGCCCGCACGGCAAGGGCACCCGGGTCCGCTGGACCGCCCGGCTCTGACCCGCCGCGACCGGCCGCCGCGGTTGTGCTCGCCGCGGTTGTGTGCGCCGCGGTTGTGTGCGCCGCGGTTGTGCTCGCCGCGTCCGGCCGTCGGGCCCGGCCGTGCGGTCCGGCCGTTAGGCCGGGCCGGGACGGGGCAGACGCGGCCCATGGCGGAGATCCGGGTCGGTGCGTGCTCCTGGACGGACAAGGAGCTGCTGGCCAGCGGCTGGTACCCGGCGGGCCGCCGGGACGCCGAGGGCCGACTGCGCCACTACGCGACGAGGTTCCCGCTGGTCGAGGTCGACGCCACCTACTACGCGCTGCCCAGCGCCCGGAACAGCGCCCTGTGGGTCGAGCGCACCCCGCCCGGCTTCCGCTTCGACGTGAAGGCGTTCTCGCTGCTCACCGGCCACCCCACCCGGCCCGCCGCGCTGCCCGCCGACCTGCGCCCGGTCCGCCGGGACGACCCGGGGCTGCCGGACGAGGTGTGGGCCCGGTTCGCCGGAGCCCTGGAGCCGCTGCGCGCGGCCGACCGCCTCGGCACCCTGCTCTTCCAGTTCCCCCCGTGGCTGGCGCCGGACGCGTCGGCCCGGGCGCTGCTGCGCGCGTGCCGCGAGCGCACCGCGGGGTGGCCGCTGGCGGTGGAGTTCCGCCACCCCGACTGGTGGCGGCCGGAGCGGGCCGCCGACACCCGCGCCCTGCTGTCCGAGCTGGACGCGGCCGCCGTGGCCGTGGACGTCGCGCAGGGCCTGCCGACCTCGATCCCGCCGCTCGCCCCGGTCACCTCCGGGCGGCTGGCCGTGGTCCGCTTCCACGGCCGCAGCCGGGACTGGGGCACCGGCTCGAAGGAGGACCGCTTCCGCCACGACTACACGCCCGAGGAGCTCGCCCCCTGGCTGCCGCGCGTGCGGGCGATGGCCGAGCGGGCCCGGGAGGTGCACGTCCTGTTCAACAACTGCTGCGCCGACGCCGCCGTCCGGGCCGCCGGGACGATGGCCGACCTGCTCGGCCTGGACCCGCCCCGGGAGCCCGACCCGTCCCGGGAACTGCAACTGGACCTTGACCTGGGCCTGGACCCGGACCCGGACCCGGGCCGGTGAGCGCGGGCGGGCGGCAGCGCCGTTAGCGCCGTCAGAGTCGTCAGCGCCGTCAGAGTCGTCAGAGCAGCGTCTCGATGATCGCGGCGACGCCGTCCAGCTCGTTGCTGACGGTGTGCTGCGCGACGGCGGCCAGCACCAGCGGGTGGGCGTTGGCCACCGCGTAGGAGCGGCCGGCCCAGGCCAGCATCTCCAGGTCGTTGGGCATGTCGCCGAAGGCCACCACCTCGGCGGCGTCGATGCCCTGCTGGGCGCACCAGCGGGCCAGGCTGCTGGCCTTGGTGACGCCGGGGGCGCTGATCTCCACCAGCGGTATCGGGCTGGAGCGGGTCACCTCGGCGAGCGGGCCGACGGCGGCCCTGGCCCGGTCCAGGAACTCGTCGGGGGAGAGGTCGGGGTGCTTGCCGAGCAGCTTGAACAGGCCGTCGACCTGCCCGGCGGCGAGCAGTTCGGCGGCGGTGCCCACCGGGTGCTCCTTGTCGGACTCCCACATCACCACGTTGTACTCCGGCTCCCGGGCGAAGCCGCCGGGGAACTCGAACGCGAAGGCGGTGCCGGGCAGTTCGGCCCGCAGCCGGTCCACCACGGTGAGCGTCCCGGCCGGGTCGAGCGGGTGGGTCTCCAACAGTTCGCCGCGCCGGACGTCGACCACCGCGCCGCCGTTGGAGCAGATCGCCACCCCGTGGCCGCCGATGTGCGGGCCGAGGTGCCGCATCCAGCGCGGCGGCCGCCCGGTGACGAACACCACCTGCACCCCGGCGGCCTCGGCGGCGGCCAGCGCGGCGGCCGTCCGGGCGGTCACCGTGCCGCCGGAGCACAGCAGCGTGCCGTCGAGGTCGGTGGCGATCAGGCGGGGGCGCGGGGAGGCGGTCATCCGTCCATCTTCGCGCACTCGCCCGGCGACCGGACCCGCCCGGTGCGGGCGGGTCCGGTCGCCCGGCCGGTCAGGCCGCGACGGCCAGGGTGAGCGCCGCGGTGTGCAGCGTGCCGCCGGTCCGGAACCGCGGGAACGGCCGCCAGTCACCGGCCTGCGGCAGCTCGGCGCGGAAGGCCGGGGCCGGCCCGCCGCCGCGCTCCTCACCCCAGCTGGGCGAGCCCCTCGGTGGCGATCCGCTCGAACACGTCGAGGTCGTTCTCGAAGACGGAGTCGGGGACCGGCCAGTGCACGACCAGCTCGGTGATGCCCAGCTCCCGGTACCGGCCCGCCCAGTCGACGAACGCGTCCACCGACTGCAGCGGCCGCTCCGCCGTCGAGCCCTGCAGCAGCACCTTCTCCAACTCGCCGACGTCCCGCCCGACCGCCTCGCACGCGGCCGTCAGCTTCCCGATCTGCTGCGCGATCACCCCGGGCGCCTGCTCCACCGGCACGTCCGCCGGCCCGCGCGGGTCCCCGTACGTCACCCAGCCCTGCCCGTGCTCCGCCGCCAGCCGCAGCCCGCGCGGGCCCGTCGCCGCCACGTAGAACGGCACCCGCGGCACCTGCACGCACCCCGGCACGTTCCGCGCCTCCACCGCCGAGTAGTACTGCCCCTCCCGGGTCACCGCGTCATTGCGCAGCAACTCGTCCAGCAACCCCACGAACTCCTCGAACCGCGCCGCCCGCTCCTTCGCCGACCACGCCTCCTGCCCCAGCGCCGTCGCGTCGAACCCGACCCCGCCCGCCCCGATCCCCAGCGTCAACCGCCCGCCCGACACGTCGTCCAGCGTGATCAGTTCCTTCGCCAACGTCACCGGATGCCGGAAGTTCGGCGAGGTCACCAGCGTCCCCACCCGAATCCGCTCCGTCGCCGCAGCCGCCGCCGTCAACGTCGGCACCGACCCGAACCACGGCTCCTCCCGGAAGCTCCGCCAGCTCAGGTGGTCGTACGTGTACGCCGCGTGGAACCCGAGCTCCTCGGCCCGCCGCCACACCTGCTGCCCCTCGCTCCACCGGTGGATGGGGAGGATCACCGTGCTCAGTCGCATACGGGCGACCCTACGCGGCTCAGGAACGGGCCAGGCGGCGCTCGTGGCCGTTCCTGGTGACCGTGTCAACGCCAAGGGTCCGGACCCGGGCGCCGTACCGATCTCACTCTCCCGGGAGCGGCCATGGCACCGGGTCCGGCCGGCGTTGCCACCACCAGCTCCGCAGCGCGATGTCGAGTCGTGAAAGGCCCGACACCTCGCCGAGTGCCGCGCCCTTGTCGTCGACGGTGTGTTCCCGGAAGAGCTCGTCGACCCGGGCCAGCGCTGCCGTGCACCGGGCCGCGGTCTCACCGGTGAGTTCGGCGGCCGTCTGCACCAGCTGATCCCGGAGGCCGAGGTCCTCCTGGTAGAAGTCGACCGGGTACCAGCCGTCCGGCGGCCAGGCCGTGGAAATGCGGACGGCAAGTTCCTCCCAGGCGCCCAGCCGGGTTCGGGCGTACCACTCCGCCTCGCTCTGCCTCTCGCTCCCGGGCGTTCCTCGCGTGGCGAGCCAGGCACTGAACGCCTCGGTGACGGGCGTGGGGACCCGGTGCTCCCGGATGACCTCGGCCTGGCGGTCCACCGGAACGTCCGGGAGTCCGGGCACCGGCCGTCCCACCGCGTCGATGGTGAAGGTCGCATCCTCGTCGTCCGACTCGTACACGCGCGCCCGGGTGAGCAGGCCGCCCGGGGCGGCCAGCCAGTAGGCGCTCGGCAGCGGCTCCGCTGCGGCGAACAGCACCGGTTTCCCCAGCCTCCCGGCCAGCGCAGCTGCCAACCGCTCCTCGGCCGGGCGGGCGGGGTGATCGTCGGGGACGTGGATGTCGAGCGACCAGGTGACATCGCCGTGGACCTGCTCGTAGGTGCAGCTGACGGTTGCGTCCCAGTTCCGGTTGTCGTAGTCGTCCGCGTCTGCGACATCGACATCGTCGGCTGGCCGACCGAACTGCTCCGCGAGCACGACGACGACGCTGTCCCGCTGCAGCGAGCCGGTGAGAAACAGCTTGTACGTCATTTGTGGGTCCCGTGGTAGACGGCATGAGCCTTGGTGATCACGTGCGGGTTGTCGCGAAACCGGGGGTCCCTGGAGAATGCCGGAACCTTGGACGGGTCACCGTCGGCCTTGGCGAGTTCCTTCAACGCTGCGTATTCGTTAGCGCCTTGACGATCGGGTTGCTCATTCGAAGCTCACCCCAGCGATCTTGGACTGGAACACCAGTCCGCTGACGGCGTTGGCGACGGTGTCCACCAGCGGGCCGATCGCCGCCTCCACCACCTGGGCGATGATGTACTGCTCCAACTGCTGTTCCAGGCAGTTGATCAGCCGCTTCGCGGCTTCTTCGATCGCCAGCACCGCCGCCTCCGCGATCCCGAAGGTGGCCACCGCCGCCGCCTGGTCCGCCACCAACGCCACCGCCGGCGCGACCAGTTCGGCGATTGTCTCGACCTTCATCGCCACGATCACCCCCGCCGCGACCTCCAGTAGCGAGGCGCTCTCCAAACTCTCCCGGCGCCACCGTGACATGACGGTCTGGCTGGACGTTGCCCGCACCCTCGACCTGCTGGTCGTCACCAGTGCGGCGACCCTGGTCGAGGCCCGTGACCCGAAAGTGTCGCAGGCCGCGTTCGACCACGCCGTCTCGCTGACCAAGGTGCGTCCCGTCACGGAGAGGAGATCGCCCGCGCCGCGAGCGGGCTCCTCGCGACCGAAGGGCGGCACGGCCACAAGTACGCCATCGACGCGATGCTCGCGGCCACGGCCCACCTCGAACGCGGCGACGTCACCGTCGTCACGAGTGACCCGGACGACCTGCGCAGGCTCTGCCACCCGCGCATCGCAGTCGAGCCGATCTGAGCGCCCCGCCCGACGACCTGCCGCGTCTTCGCAGGTCAGTGTGTGATGGGTGAACGAGGCTTGACCGAGGTCACCAGCGCCCCCACCCGCATCCGCTCCGTCGCCGCAGCCGCCGCCGTCAAGGTCGGCACCGACCCGAACCACGGCTCCTCCCGGAAGCTCCGCCAGCTCAGGTGGTCATACGTGTACGCCGCGTGGAACCCGAGCTCCTCGGCCCGCCGCCACACCTGCTGCCCCTCGCTCTACCGGTGGATGGGGAGGATCACCGTGCTCAGTCGCATGGCCCGACACTATGCCGACGAAAGCCCGGCCGGAGCGTGCATACCCGCAGTATGCTTGCTTCATGGCAGCCACCACGCGCATCACGGTCACCCTGCCCACGGAGCAGGTGGCCGAGCTGAAGAAACTCACCGACAACGTCTCCGGATACGTCGCGGAAGCGGTGGCCCGGCAGATCAGGCATCAACTGCTCGCAGAAGAACTCCGCCAGTACGAGGAAGAACACGGTGCGTTCACGGAAGAGGAACTCGCCGCCGCGCACGCGAGGATCTTCGGTTCGTCCGAGCCGGGCAGCGGAGCGGCCGCCGCGTGAGTGTGCGGATCGAGACCGTCGTGCTGGACTCCCGGGGAACGTCCGCCTGGATCTCGCAGGACCGGGGCGTGCTCGCGATGATCAAGGCTTTCCACTCGACGGGGGCCGGCCTGGTCATCGGCGCCAACACCATCGTGGAGATCTCGCACGCCAGGGCGAACACCGCCCGCCTGGACCGGGTGCTCTCGCAGGCCAGGATCGAGCCCGTGACCGAGCACGCGGCCAGAGCCGCCGCGGCGCTTCTCAAGCAGGCCGGCCTGCACGGTCACAAGTACGCCATCGACGCCACCGTCGCCGAGATGGCGCTCCGCCAGCCGGGCCCGGTGGCCATGTTGACCTCGGGCGTCGACGACATGGCCAAGCTCTGCGGTGACCGGGTCCGGCTCATCGCCATCTGAGCCGACAGCGGGTCAGAGCGTTCATGACCGCGTTCCCGCAGGTCAGTGCGTGATGGGTGAACGGGGCTTGACCGAGGTCATCAGCGTCCCCACCCGAATCCGTCCGGTGGCCGTCGCGCTGTCGTCAGCGTCGGCGCCGACCCGAACCACGGTTTCTCCCGGAAGCTCCGCCCACCCGGTGGCTCTTTGACCAGGGGGAACATCACTGGCCGGGGCGTAGTGCCCGCCAGGAAATGACGGGTTCGAGTTCGGCCAGCTCCGGGAGGACGGCCGCGATGGCGTTTCCGAGATCGGCTGTGAATTTCTCGACCATGGCGGTGAAATCGGTGCGGTCCGCCTTCTCGACCTCGGGGTCGGGTTTCCATGCAGTGAAGTACGGTCGGCAGGAGAGGGTGACCGATTCCCCCGTCGGATGTGCGGTGACCACGCGTTGGGTCCCCTGCTCGCAGAAGTCCAGTTCCGACTCTGCTCCGTTGCGGAGACCTTCGAGGAAATCCGGAAGCTGCGGGATGATGCTGGAGAGGTCGAACTGGACGTCGACTCGCCAGTGCTCCTCACCGAATCCCCCGGCGGAGAAGCGCACCCCGGCGTCGTCCAGGGGTTCGCAGACCTCGATGGCGAATACCTGCAGGTCGCCTTCCCAGGGTTCGATCGGGTCGTGCTCGACCGGTCCGAGGTTCTCGGGGGTGGAGAGGGCGATTTCAAATGGCATCCATGTCTCCGTCGAAGTTCTCGCTGATCGGATATCCGCTTCGGTATATCTTGGTGGCTCTATTCGGCACGATCAATGCCCTGGTGACCGGCACGATGCTACCACCGGGCTTGATCACCTGGCCGACTCCCGGTGGAATGTCAATGATTCGGGTCTCCGGATTGCCCGGGTCCCAACGCTGCTTGGAGATTTGTGCAGTGGCGTTTTCATCCAGCCACTGGCCTTGTTCCTTCCCCTCGGTGGCCGCGCGGCCGGTCAGGCCGGTGGTCCTTTTCTTCCCGGCGCCGTGGAGCTTGAACGTGTGGCCGAAGGTCGGAACGCTCTTGGGGCTCCAATTGATTTCCTTCTGGGCTTGGAATTTATCCTTGTCGGGCGTGGTGTTCCTTGATCGTGTCGGCGCGTTTGACCGTCTTGCCGACACCGTGGCGCGTGGCGCGGTATTTGTTCTTCGAGCCGGGAGGCCGTCCTGGGCCCGGGCGTGGTCGGTTTCGGTGCCGCCGCCGGGAGAGCGGTGGTCGGGCGGATGTTGCGGAACCCCCGTCGCACCCGGGCGGGGGTGAGGCGGCGGGGCTCGGCTGGCCGCTCCCAGGGGCGGCGGAGGTCCTCGGCCAGCGGTCGGGCAAGTCGGAGCTGGGTGTGGGCGGCGATGACGAGCCAGGTCCACAGGTCGGCGCTGTCGGCATGACGGATCTGTCGACGGAGCGGACCAGGTTCGCATCCGGGTTGCCCGCCCCGATCAGGTGCCCCGCCGCGTCGTACCGGGTACGTCCACTGCTGCTCGAGGGCGTTGGTGACGGCCACGAGCTGCATGCTGGCGTCGTGGGTGCAGGTGGTTCGGGCGCCGGCAGGGGTGGTTCCGGCCGGGAGGGTAGAGGGTCGGTGACCTCCAAGCCCTGGCCGAAGGCGTCGTGACCGTACCGGGTGACGGCGTCCGTGGGACCGACGATTTCGATCGGGATTCCTGCTGGGTTGCATCGGACACGACTGGTATGGCTGAGCGCGTTGGTCTCGGTGCGGGTGCGCAGGCCGGTGGCGTCGTTGGTGAAAAGCATCGGCTTGCCGCTGGAGTTGTAGACGGCGGTGCGGGTGGGCTGGTGGCAAGGCCGTGGAACGGTGCCCGGACGATCGCTAACGTGGTGCCGTGGACACGGATGCACTTCTGCGTGCTGGCCTGATCGAGCGAAGCGCCGAGTTGAAGGGGGAGCTGGTCGCCTTCGGGCAGAGCGCGCGCTTCGACCGGTGGCTGACGCCGCTGTTGCTGGAAGCGGCGGGCCCAGAGCGGGAGTTGGACGAGACCGAGGCGATCCGGATCATCGACCACTTCCTTCTGCGGTACCGCCTGCCGGACGGTTCGACCGTGGTGGACCGGTTCGTCGCCTGCCGTCGGGGCTTGACCGAGGACGAGCGGGAACTGCTGCTCGGCTGGCGCGACCCGGTGGAAGGGATCTTCGAGATCCGGCGGAAGGACGACGGTGCGGTTGTCCTGCTGAACCTGGTCGACGACCTGGAGTACCGCGCCTACTCGAACGTCGGGCGAGCCGCCTTTCGCGGTGTCTCCAAAGGAGGGTTCCTCCTCACCTGCCTGGTGCCCCTCCTCCCGGCTGAGGGGGCCTGGCTGGTCTCCGGGGCCATGGAGTACTACCCGAAGTCCAGTGCCAACGAGATCGCTCAAGCCGCGCTCCAACTGGCCGTCAGCGAGCCCCGACTGGTCTTCCGCAACCCCGAGAAGATCGAACAGGGCTGGCAGCAGATGCGGGAGGACCGGGCCGCCTTCGTCGAGTTCTCCGGGGCCGACGAACTCGTCCTCTCCCCGGTCGAGGCCGAGGACCTGCTCAACGCCTACTACCGGCACCGGCAGGAATTCATTGCGGCCGCGCACCCCGGCCACGTACGAGGAGAGCGGCTTCCCGGCCCGGACTTCCCGGTCTTCGAACTCCCACCCGACCTTGCGGACGCGGAGACCGTCGGTGTCGTCTACGACGAGGTCGACGGGCTGAACTTCTACGCGGACTACGGGATGCTGCGTGACCTGTTCGCGGACCCGGGCCTGACGGGCCGCCGGAAGCACCAGGACCTGCTGCGCAGCTACCTCCGCGAGGACTCGATCGAGCCGCTGCCGATCCGCCGACTGGCCGCCGCCCACCCGGAGACCGCCGACACGGTCTTCCGGAAGCTGCTGCGGCAGCCCGGGTTCAGCTGGGCCGAGCAGGGCGAGGAACTGCTGCGTCGGCGCAAGCCCTGGTACTACGCGCGGGAACCCCGGCCCGGCGTCTCCGTGATCGGCGAGCGGCTCGGTGAACTCGTCGCCGGGGGTCGGCGACGGTAGTCCCGGGCGGCGCGCTGCCGTCGGGGTCACCCGGACCTCCGGAATCCGGAGCGTCGCCGTATGGCATTCACAAGTGAGGTACTACACTTTTTCCATGGATGCCCCTCGCGCCGGCAAGACCCGGGTCACCAGTGTCTCCTTGCGCACCGAGACGCTCGAGGCGATTCGCGCGCGCGCCGGGAAGCAGGGGGTCTCCTCGTACATCGAGGAGGCCGTGCAGCGCCAGCTCCAGCGCGAAGCCATCGACGAGTACATCGCCACCGCCGAGGCGGAGCACGGCCCGGTCGATCCGGCCGAGGTGACGGCCAGGGCCGAACGCGTCCGCGCCCACCACGCCGCCCACCGCGGCAACTCGGCTCCGGCGGACGCGGCGTGAGCGGAACGCTCGTGCTTGACAGCGAGGCGCTCTCCAAGCTCTCCCGACGCCACCGTGACATGACGGTCTGGCTGGACGTTGCCCGCACCCTCGACCTGCTGGTCGTCACCAGCGCGGCGACCCTGGTCGAGGCCCGCGACCCGAAAGTGCCGCAGGCCGCGTTCGACCACGCCGTCTCGCTGACCAAGGTGCGTCCCGTCACGGAGGAGATCGCCCGCGCCGCGAGCAAGCGTCTTTCGGCTGAAGGGCTGCACGGCCACAAGTACGCCATCGACGCGATGCTCGCGGCCACGGCCCACCTCGAACGCGGCGACGTTACCGTCGTCACGAGCGACCCGGACGACCTGCGCAGGCTCTGCCACCCGCGCATCGCAGTCGAGCCGATCTGAGCGCCTTCGCCTACCTTCGTGCCGCGTCACTGCGCGTCGGCACGCGAGATGATGCTGGAGAGGTCGAACTGGACGTCGACATCCCAGTGCTATTCGCCGAATCCCCCGGCGGAGAAGCGCACCCCGGAGCCACCGCTCTCGCTGCGTCCGCGCAGGCCGGGCGTGACGGGGGGGGCGAGGCCCGTTCGCCCCGGTGGGGCGGGGGTCACCTCGACGGGGTGGCGTCCTGGACGAGGCGTTCCGTGGGGGTGGGGGTCGGGGCGGGGGTCTGGCTGGTGACCAGGGCGCGGTAGGGGGCGCAGCGGGTGAGGAGGGTGCGGTGGTCGCCGGCGTCGAGGACGGTGCCCCGGTTCATCACCACCACGTGCTGGGCGTCCTGCACGGTGGAGAGCCGGTGGGCGACCACGATGACGGCCCGGGTGGCGGCGAGGCGGGCGACGATGCTGCGGAAGCGCTGTTCGTTCAGGCCGTCGAGCTGGCTGGTGGGTTCGTCGAGGAGGATGATCTCGGCGTCGGAGAGCAGGGCGCGGGCCAGGGCCATCCGCTGCCGTTGGCCGCCGGACAGGTCGGCCTCGCGTCCGATCGGGGTGTCGAGGCCCTGCGGCAGGCGGGCGACGTCCTCGCGGAGTCCGACGGCCTCCAGCGCCGCGGCGAGGTCGTGGTCGGTGGCGGGGTCGCGGCGGCCGAGCTGGAGGTTCTCCCGGACGGTGGCCTCCAGCAGGGTGAACGCCTGGTCGACGTAGGCGATCCGGGCCCGGAGGGCGTCCAGCGGCCAGTGGTCGGTGTCGTGCCCGAGGACGGTGATCGAGCCGCCGGACGGCCGGATGAAGCGGTCGATCAGGGCGAGCGTGGTGCTCTTGCCGGCGCCCGAGGCACCCACCACGGCGGTCAGGCCGGTGCGGGCGGTGGTGAAGGAGACGCCGCGCAGGGCGGCCTCGGCGGCGCCGGCGTGGGTGTAGCCGACGCCGCGGAAGACCACGGCGGGCGCGTCCGGGACGGGGTCGGGCGCGGGGCGCGCGGTGTCCTGCGGGTCGGCCTCGGGGGACAGGTCGAGCAGTTCGTTGCAGCGGTCGCGGGCGGCCAGTCCGGCCTGGAGGCGGCCGAAGCCGGTGGCGAGCGTGCTGACCGACGGGACGGTCTGCAGCAGGTAGAGCAGGAACGCCGCGAACGCGCCGACCTGGAGGTCCCCGGCGGCCAGCCGGGCCCCGCCGGTGAGGATCACGGCGATCATCGCGAACTGGTTGCCGAGGGCCAGCACCGCCGGGACGAGCGCGCTCAGCCGCGCGCCCTCCAGCGACACCACCCGCAGCTGTTCGGCGTCGGCGGCGAGGGCCCGCGCGGCCACCGGCTCGGCGCGGTACGCCTTGACGGTGGTCAGGGCGTCCAGGGTGGCGGTGTAGCGCTGGGCGACCCGGCCGACGGCGTCCTGCTGGCCGGCCACGTTGCCCTTCATCCGGCGCAGGATCAGCAGCACCAGGACGGTGAGCACGCCGAGCGCGGCGACCGTGACCAGGGTGAGGACCCAGTCGATCCACACCATCACGAGGAGCGTCGCCAGGACGGTGAGGGCGGCCAGCGGCAGTTGGGTGGCGACCTCGACGACCTGGCGCAGCAGCATCGCGTCGGAGGTGATCCGGGCCGCGAGCTCGCCGACGCCCTGGGCGCGGACCACGGCCAGCGGCAGCCGCAGGGTGTGCTCCATCAGGCGGATCCGCAGCCGGTAGGCCATCCGCTCCCCGATCCGGGCGAGCAGGAAGCCCGAGGCGGCCTGGGCGAGCGCACCGGCGACGGCCGCCGCGCACATCAGCAGCACGTCGGGGCCGAGCGGGCGGTGGGCGGAGAAGTCGGCGATGACCTCTCGCACCAGGAGCGGGAGGGCGAGGCCGGCGCCGGTGGCGGCGAGGGCGAGCAGCAGGGCGCAGGCCAACCGGACCGGGTGGGCGGTGAGTTCGCGGCGCAGCCGGAGCCGGGCCGGGTCGGTGCCGCGCGGGGTGGTCCGGGGGGAGCGGTCGACGGCCACGGCCAGCCTCTCTGTTCGAACGGGACTCGGGTCGTGGGCGGCACCGGGCGCGCTGCCCGGCGGACGGCGGACGGCGGACGGCGGACGGTGCAGGGCAGACGGCAGACGGTGGACGGCGGACGACGCGGCACGGGGACGGACGTGGACCGGGCCGCAGCGCAGAGCTGCGGCCCGGAGACCGGCCGGACCCCGTGCGGGGCCCGGCCGGCGTCTGTGCCTTGCCGCACCGCGAACGGCGCGGGGTCAGATCACAGGCAGAGGAGCGTGCTGACCGTGCTGGTCCCACAGTTGAGGACGCTCAGCGAGCTGGTGCTGGCGAGGGTGTCGTCGATCGGGGCCGCCTCGGTCTCGGGCAGCTCCATGGTCTGGAGGTCGAGGATCGCCATGACGTTTCTCCTTCTCACTACAGTGACCCACCCGGCCGGACGGCCGGGAGTTCGGTGGGGCGCCGGGCGCCCGGTGGCGGCGCGGCGGTGGTGCCGCCCGCCCGGTGGTGGCGCGCGTCCGGATCGGACGCGGCGTCAGTTCTGCTGCCCGGCACCGGTCCAGGGCAGGAACGGGGTTCCGGCCAGGGCCGTGCCGAGGGCGAGCAGGACGCCGGCGGAGCCGGTGGCCAGGTCCGCGGACAGCCGCAGCAACTGGTCGCCGGGGAAGACGGGGTGGCCCTGGTAGGTGATCTGGTGCAGGGTCAGCAGGGCGCGCTGGCGGTCGAGCAGCGTCCGGTCGTCGGGGTCCGCGGCCCGGTGCCGGGTGAGCGCGAGGTAGCCGATCAGCCCGGCCCGGCCGTTGAACAGGCCCGGCTGGATGATGAACTCGGGTTCCGCGGCGCGGCGGATCGCCGCCTCGTGCCGCCCGGCGGGGCTGTCGGGCCGGTGGGCGAGCAGGGCGTCGACGGCGAGCCCGATGCCGGCGCTGCCGGTCTCGACGTACGGCAGGACCCGGCGCCCGTCGACGACCTGGACGGTGCCGTCGGCGACGGTGGCGCAGCGGTCGAGGTCGAGTTCGAGGAGCGCCTCGGCCTGGTCCAGCAGGGTGCGGTCCCCGGTGTGCTCGGCTAGCCGGACCAGGGCGAGGGCGGTTCCGGAGGCCCCGGCGAGCAGTCCGGCGCGCCGCCGGGGGTCCTCATGTCCGGCCTTCTCCAGGGTGGCGGCCGCGGAGCGGGCGAGGGCGAGGGCGTCCTCCAGGTGCCGTTCGACGCCGGTGACGGCCGCGAAGTGCAGCAGCGCCAGGGCGATGCCGGGTGCGCCCGTCGCCAGCCCGGTGCCCGGCTCCCCGCCGGTCCGGCCGTCGGCCCGGCCGCCGGTCGCGGCGGAGGCGGGCCGCGCGTTCGAGCAGGCCGAGGGCGGTCTCGCGTTCGCCGAGCAGGTCGAGGACGTACGCGACGCCGTGGCCGCCGTGGTACAGGCCGGGCGTGGTGCCGCGGGTGCGGGCGGCGTCGGCGAGCCAGCGGACGTGGCCGGGGTCGACGGCGGCGCCGGTGGCGTGCAGGGCGTACAGGACGCCCGCGGCACCGTGCGCGAGCCCGAGCCCGCCGTGGGTGAACTGGGCGACGTCGCCGGGGAACAGCCGGTCGGCGCGGTCGGGGGTGGCCGTGGCGGCGATCCCGGCGGCGAGGGCGTCCCTGATCCGGGGCCAGTCGGGCTCCGCCGCGGCCAGCAGGGCGCGCGCCTCGGCGCGCCCCAGGCCCAGCGCGGGCCGTTCGGCGCGGCCGTCGTGCGGGGCGGCCCGGAGGTAGCGGCGGATCGGGTCGGTGAACCCGGCCGGGACGGGGAAGCGGGCCTCGATGGCGTCGGCGAGCTCCTCGGCCTTGCCGGGGTCGAGCGCGGGGAGCTGCGCCAGCGGGTAGAACAGCCAGAGCCGGACCGCGGCCAGCGCGTAGCGGTCGATCTCCGCCCCGGTATAGCCCTTCGGCGCGGTGAAGCCGGCGGCGCCGAGCGCCGGGCGGACGAACTCCTCTGCGGTGCTGGCCAGTTCGAAGTCGATGAAGCAGAGTTCGCCGTCCGGGCGCAGGATCAGGTTGCGGGGGTGGAGGTCGCCGAAGACCACGCCGCGGGCGTGGATGCCCGCCAGGGTCCGCTCCAGCCGGTCGACGATCCCGAGGGCGTCGCGGGTGTAGGCGGCGACGGCGTCCGGTCCGGCGTCCGGGTGGACGAGCGGGTACTCGGCGGTCAGCCATTCGCTGAGCGAACGGCCCTCGACGTACTCCTGGACCAGGAACTCGTGCTCCCAGACCGTCAGCAGCCCGTACTGCTCGGGCACTCCGGGCAGACCGGCGAGCCGGGCCAGGATCCGGTGCTCGTTGCGCAGCCGGGTGACGGCGTCGACCCCGCGCTGGTCGAGGCCGGCCAGCGGGCGGGCCTCCTTGAGCACCACCTGCGGGCCGTCCCCCTCGGTGGCGCGGCCCAGGTAGACGCCGCCGGCGTTGGAGAAGTGCAGCACGCGCTCGACGGTGTAGGGCAGTGCGTCGTCGCTCCGGGCGGCGCGGGCCGCGACGGCGGCGGCCACGGAGGGCGGCACCGGCGCCCAGTCGGGGACGGCGAACCCGGGCCCGCGCACGTCGGGCACCTGCCGGCCGTCGGGGCGGGTGAGGGCGAGCACCCGCTCGCCCGCCTCGTTGTGGCAGTACTGCTCGGCGAAGCCGCCGTACCGCAGGTAGAGCGGTCCCTCGCCCCAGCGCAGGTCGCTCAGGATGTACGGGCCGCGCCGGCCGGCCAGCAGGGCGCCGAGGCCGTCGAGACATCGCTCCAGCGCGTCGTCGTCGACCGGGTAGATCGTGCAGAACTTGCCGCTGGCGCCGCGCGCCGCGTACTTGGAGTTCTGGACCTGGAGGATCGGCAGTCCGCGCAGGAACTTGAAGGCGAGCCGCTCCCGCAGGCAGTACGCGAAGACCGTCTCCAGCACCTCTTCGGCGTCCTCGGCGCACGAGGACACGTGGACCTTCCAGCCCTGGTCCGGCAGCCGCACCCCGGTGGGCCGGACGACGGCCCAGATCTCCAGGTCGCCGCGCTCCCAGCCGGCCGGCAGCGGGCGGGTGACGGCGGGGAACTCCTCGGTGGCGCCCCAGCGGCGGGGCGAGTCGTAGAAGAGCGGGTCTGCGTAGGCGTACGCCTCGTAGCGGTTGTCCAACGGAACCTCCTCGGCGCGGGAGTGCGGACGGTGCCGTGACGCGGGCCGGCGGTGCGGGGGAATTCCCCGGCGCTGGTGCGACAACCAGAAGTATTGATTCCCTACGAGTTCGCGGGCAACGGCGCGCAGGACGCTATTTCGGTGGAATGCGTGCACCAGGCGTGTGCGCCGTTATCCGAGCGAGCCGCAGCGCCGGTGCATACGCCCCCCTGCCGGTGCGCCGCCCTGCTCCGTCCCCGGCCGCGAGACCCGCCGACCGCCGCGCGGAGCGGCCCGGCACCGCCCTGAGCTGCCGGTTCGCGGCCCGCTCGCCGTCCGGGACATCCGGCCGCCGGAGCCCGGCCACCCGGGCGGCCACCGGCGTGCGCGGTGGCGATCCTGTATCGGCGAACACATTCGCGTGCATCGCATCCGTGTTCGCGCGGGGGGTTTTCGGCTGGTCGGACCGGTGAATCCGGGTGCGATCGAAAAAGGGTCGGGCGTCGGGTGAACGCCGGGGCACTGGAAAAACATCCATGCGTGCTGGATTTTTCTCCGGCGAAATGACCACCGCGCCCGGCTCGGCGCCGACCGGGCGGGGCGCGGGCGGTCGGGCCGGGCTCTCCCGGTGCCCGCCACGATCACCGGCACCGGGCCGCGCCGTCGACGATCCGTCAGGTCGCGCGGCCCGTGCGGAGGCCACCGACCGGCCCGGGAGAACGGCCCGGGAGAACGGCCCGGGGGACCGGCCCGGGCCGGTCCAGGGGCGCCTCCACGGGGCGCCGATCCGGGCCCTAGGCTTTCGGAGCGGGAGCCCGGACGTCGGGCCCGAAGGCCTCATGGAGGGGTACGGATGAGCGGGGACGGCGGCAGTCCGGGTCAGCAGCAGCACGGCGGGCAGCCGCAGGAGCCGGGCGCTCCGGGGCCGGGCGCTTCGGGGCAGGGTGGCGCTCCGGGCCACTGGCCGGGGTACGGGCAGCCGCAGGGGCCGGGCGCTTCGGGGCAGGGTGGCGCTCCGGGCCACTGGCCGGGGTACGGGCAGCAGCAGGGGCCGGGTGCTCCGGGTCACTGGCCGGGGTACGGGCAGCCCGGCTGGGGCACCGGCGGCTGGGGGCAGGGCCCGTGGGGCGCCGTGCCGGTCGCGCCGAAGCCGGGTGTGCTGCCGCTGCGCCCGCTCGGGTTCGGCGAGATGTTCAGCGCGGTCTTCGACACCGTGCGCCGCCACACCCGCCCGCTCTACCTGCCGCTCACGCTGGTCGCCGTCATCGGCGCGGTGCCGCTGCTGCTCGCCTCCTTCCTGGCCGGGGGCAGCCTCGCCGACGCGCTCTCGGACTTCCCGACCGCTGGCACCGACCCGACCGACGAGCAGCTGTGGGCGGTGCTCCGGCCGCTGCTGCCGTTCCTCGTGGTGTTCCTGCTGGTGGCCGTCGCGCAGTACGTGCTCGCCGGGCCGCTGGCCACGGTGGTGCTGCGGGCCGCTGTCCTCGGGAAGCCGCTGACGGCCGGTCAGGCCTGGAAGGAGGTCCGCCCCCGGCTGGGGACGAGCACCGCCGTCCTGGCGCTGCTGTACGGGCCGCTGCTGCTGGTGTACCTGCTGGTGCTGCTGCTCATGGGCCTGGTCGGGAACCCCGGGCTGCTGGTCCTGCTGTTCCCGGTGCTGACGTTCGGCGCCTGCTACGTGGTGATCCGGCTGGCCCCGCAGATCCCCGCGGCGGTGCTGGAGGAGAGCGGCGCGAAGGCGGCGATCCGCCGGGCCTGGCAGCTCAACCGGAACAACTGGTGGCGCAGCTTCGGCCTCACGTCGATGGTCTCGCTCGTCGGCGGGTTCGCGACCAGCATCCTGAGCTTCCCGATCCGGCTGGTCCTGACGCTGGCACTGCCGGCCAGTGCGATCGGCCTGGAGGGCACCTCGGACGAGCAGTTCACCCGGGGTGTGATGGTGATGGTGCTGGCGCTCGGCTCGCTGGTCGTCCTGTTCGGGATGCTGGCGACCGGCCCGCTGGTCCCGCTGGCCAACGGCGTGCTGTACATCGACCGCCGGATCCGCAACGAGCGGCTGGACGTCGCGCTGGCCGAGGCCGCGGGCATCCGGTTCGCCGAGTCCTACGGCTACCCGCAGGCCGGACCCGTCCACACCGGGCCCGTCCCGACCGCGCCCGTCCCCGCCCAGGCCGGGCCCGTCGAGGACGCCCGACCGGCCGAGGACGCCCGGCCCGCCGCGCCCGCCGCGCCCGCCGCGCCGACCGAGCCGCCCGCCGGGGAGGGCCCGAAGGGGAGCTGACCGGGCGCTGGTTGCGGTTCAGTCACGGGCTGTCCGATTGGCCGTCGAATACGGCAATTGGGCGTCGGAACGGTGTTGTTGACGGGCGCACGGGTCTCACATAATTCGTGCACCGCGCGATGACGACCGCGCCGGGCCGACCGGGGGGACGGCCCGTGCCGCTGCGCGGACAGCCATGTGAACCCTGGGGGGAGACCCTTGTCCGTGCCCGAACCGTCCCCTGGCCCGGCTCCGGCTCCGGCTCCGGCTTCGACTCCGGTGCCCGACACCGGACCGGCGGCCGAGGTCGTCCCCGATCCCGCTCCCACTGCCGTCCCCGCCCCCGGCCCCGAATTCGGGTTCGCGCCCCCGCCCGGGCCGCTGCCGGACGCCCCGCGCCGGCTGCCCCGGGCGGTCGGCGTGGTGCTGTCGGTGGCCGGTCTGCTCGCGGTGACGGCGGCCAGCGCGGCCGTCACCGTCGCGGTGGGCAGGCCCGACCGCTCCGGGCCGGCCGCCGCGGCGGCCCCGTCGAGCCCGGGCGTCCCGCCGTCCCCGTCGGCCTCCCCGAGCCCGAGCCCCACGCCCACGCCCACGGCGAGCCCGACCCCGGCCCCGACGCCGACCGTGGCCCCGCGCCCGTCCAGCACCCTGAAGGGCAGCGTCTCGGGCGGCAGGCACAGCGGCGACCTGCGGTACTTCCTGCTCCCCGTGCCCGACGAC
This sequence comes from Kitasatospora sp. NA04385, assembly GCF_013364235.1. NCBI lineage: Bacteria > Bacillati > Actinomycetota > Actinomycetes > Kitasatosporales > Streptomycetaceae > Kitasatospora > Kitasatospora sp. NA04385. Next base: position 4,236,147 of record NZ_CP054919.1, read on the forward strand.
GCGGACCCGTACGGCTCCCCGGACGGCGCGATGATGAGCATGGCGGACATCCAGTCCCACTACGACAAGGACACCGACGTCAAGGGCGTCCTGGACTCCTGGGACTTCAAGGACGCGGCCACCCGCACCTACCGCACCCGTGACGGCAGGACCGAGGTGCGGGTCGAGCTCAAGCGCTTCAGCCGCACCGACCGGGCCCAGGGCTTCGCCGACCACACCAGCTACCAGCAGGACTCGTTCGACGTCGACGGCGTCCCGAACGCCAGGGGCTACGTCTTCAAGCCCAAGCAGCAGGCGTACACCGGCGAGCTGATCGGCATCGGCGTGGTCGGCGACGTGGTCTACGAGGTCACCGTCGACGTGCAGGGCGACCCCGACCGGGCGCTGCTCGCCGACGCGATGAAGCGGGCCCGCGACCGCCTCGTCAACGGCTGACGGACGTCCCCGAAACCCTTTCCAGGAGCCAGAGTTGAGCACCGAATCTGCGGGCGCCACGGAGACCGGGGCGGCCGGGACGGCCGCGACCGCACCCGCCGCCCCGCCACCTGCCCCCACCACCGCACCAGCCCCCACCACCGCACCGACGGTTGCCGCCCCCGCGTTCGCACCGGCCCCGCCGCCGGGCGCCCCCGACCTGATCGAGGCCGGCGGCGTCGCCCGCCCGCGGCGGAGGCTCGGCGCGGGCGCGATGTTCCTGGCGGCCGTGCTGGCCGGGCCGGTGATCGGGGCCGCGGTCGGCTACGCGATCCAGTCCTCCCGGCCGCCGACGCCGCTGCCGAAGATCACCGCGCCCCGGCTGTCCTACTCCGCGGCGCGGGTGGACCCGCAGGCGCTGGCCGCCGCCGGGCCGTCGCCGCTCGCCATCGACGGCGACCTGCGCAAGCTGCTGATCGAGCGCCCGGCCGGCAGCACCGAGCTCACCGTCGGCGACGGCGACGGCTGGCTGTCCGCGGCCGACCGCGCGGAGACCTTCGACGACAGCGAGCGCGAGTTCACCGGGCTGCTGGAGGACGGCTTCCGCCGGGCCGCCGCGGTGCGCTGGCGCTCGGGCGACGACAGCTTCCGGATCTCGCTGATCCAGTACTCCCAGGAGTCGGTGGTGAAGACGATCACCGGTGCGGTGCCGCGCTCCACCGCGGACATGGTCGTCTCGAAGATCCCGGGCAACACGGACAGCTACCTGATGACCGCCAAGGACCCTTACCACTACGCCCGCAGCACCGAGACCTACTACTACGGCGAGGCGCTCGCCCGGAAGGGCACCGTGCTGATGACGGTCCAGGTCTTCGCCAAGAACCCGGTGGACCGGGCGCAGTTCGAGGACATCGCCAAGCGCCAGTGGGAGAAGCTCGCGTGACCGGTACCGAATCCGCCGGGACGGCCGTCCCGGTCAGGCCGCCGCGCGGGGCGCGGGCGGCGAAGGCGGTCGCGGCGGTGCTCGCCGCGGCGCTGGCCGGCGTCGGCATCGGCGAGGTGGTGATCCGGGTGCACTACCCGGACGGGCCGCCGGCCCCGGCCGCGGCGGCTGCGGCCCCCGCACCGTCGGCGAGCGCGCCCGCGCCGTGGGGCGCCAAGTCCAACGGCAACCACTTCGGCAGCCTGCGCGACCTGCTGCTGCCGGTGCCCGACGGGTACCGGCTGGGGCCGGACTACAAGGGGCTCGGCAACGACGACGAGCTCGGCGCCGCCGACCTGGAGCGGGCGCAGGAGGAGCTGCTGTCCGAGATGCCGGAGAAGTACCGGGGCCAGTTGAAGGACGCGCTCGGCAGCCTGCACTTCACCGGGATCGGGGTGCGCAGCCTGGCGCAGAACGACAACCGGTTGACGGCGGTGCTGAAGCTGACCCGGTTCAACCAGCAGACGGTGTCGGAGCAGAACGCGCTGTTCGGTTCGCTGGTCGACGACAGCGACCTGTTCCGGCGCGGGCCCGGGGTGCCGAACCACCCGGACGCGCGCTGCGTGCTGCCGACGCTGGACCCGGGCGACCGGCTCGACTACCTGACCTGCTACTCCGCCGAGGGCGATCTGCTGGTGCAGATGCGGGTCTCCGGCGTGGTGCCCCTCGACCAGAACCGGGTCGTGGACCTGTTCCGCCAGCAACTGGACCGACTGGCCCGACCGGGAGCCTCCGCATGAGCAGCGACACCACCCCCCAGAGCGGTCCGGAGGTCAGGCTGGAGACGGGCGGGCCGTACGCCGGTGCCCCGGTGCCGCCGCCGGACCGGGCGGGGCCGGAGCGGGCCGACCGCCGGCGCAGGTGGCAGGTCGGCGCGGCGCTGCTGCTGACCGTGGTGACCGGCGCGGCGACCGCGGCCCTGGTCTCCCTGCCGGAGCGCACCGACGTCCCGGGCCTGGCCACGCCGAACGACGGCCGGTACGCGTTCCCGGAGCTGACGCTGCCGCCGCTGCCGCAGGGCGCCTCGGCCCCCGCCGAGTACAAGATCAAGACGCACGCGGCGGACCTGCGGGGGCTGCTGCTGCCGCTGCCGGAGGGCGCGGTCGGCACCGCCCCGTCCCCGTCCGCGTCGGCGCCGGTCTCCCCGTCCGCCGACCCGTCCGCGACCCCGTCCGGCTCCGCGCAGGGCTCCGCGTCCGGCTCCGGGGCGGCAGCGGCACCGGCGTCCCCGCAGCCGGGCCTGCCGCCGGTGGCGGGCCGCTGGATCCCGTGCGACCGGGACGCGATGCTGGCCAAGGACGACGCGTTCGTCCTGCGGTTGAGCACGGACGCCTGCCGGGGCGCGGCCGCCCAGGGCTGGACGGCCGCCGACGGGACGCGCACCGAGCTGCGGCTGCTGCACTTCGGGTCCGCCGACGAGGCCACCGACTACTTCGCGGGCGCGAACACGATGGCCGAGACCAAGGACATCGACTCCACCCACCTGGACATCGACGGGGTGTACCCGATCGCCGCCGGCCAGGTGAACATCCGGCTGTCCGACGCGCAGGCCGGGGGGCTGCCCACCGGCCGGCTGTGCTGGATGCAGAGCGGCGACGTGGTGGCGCTGATCCAGCTGACCAACCCGAAGGGCGTCCCCGCGCAGGCGTTCCGGCAGGTGGTCGCCCTGCAGAGCAGCATGCTGGCCTGATCGCCCACCGCCCTTGCGGGGCGGGCGGGTTGACGTCGGGTTGACGTCGGGTCGACGGCGGGTCGGCCCGTCCGGAGCCGTCCCCCCTAGGGGGCGGGCCGGGCGGGTCATCCCGTGGGGGGAGGAGAAGCGGACTCCGCAGCTCATTCCGCGGGGCGGGGGTGCCCGGCTACGTTGATGCCCGTGTCCACAGTCATCAAGACGGACGGCCTCACCAAGAGGTTCTCCCGGGTCACCGCGCTGGACCGGCTCACCGTGGAGGTGGAGTCCGGCGTGGTCGGCCTGGTCGGGGCGAACGGTGCCGGCAAGTCCACCCTCATCAAGATCCTCCTCGGGCTGTCCCCGGCCACCGAGGGCACCGGCCAGGTGCTCGGCCTGGACATCGCCACCCAGGGTCCGGCGATCCGCGAACGCGTCGGCTACATGCCGGAGCACGACTGCCTGCCGCCGGACGTCTCCGCCACCGAGTTCGTGGTGCACATGGCCCGGATGTCCGGCCTGCCGGCCTCCGCGGCCCGCGAGCGCACCGCCGACACCCTGCGCCACGTCGGCCTGTACGAGGAGCGCTACCGCCCGATGGGCGGCTACTCGACCGGCATGAAGCAGCGGGTGAAGCTGGCCCAGGCGCTGGTCCACGACCCGCAGCTGGTGCTGCTGGACGAGCCGACCAACGGCCTCGACCCGGTCGGCCGGGACGAGATGCTCGCGCTGATCCGCCGCGTCCACGCCGACTTCGGCATCTCGGTGCTGGTCACCACGCACCTGCTGGGCGAGCTGGAGCGGACCTGCGACCACCTGGTGGTGATCGACGGCGGCAAGCTGCTGCGCTCCTCCTCCACCGCCTCGTTCACCGGCACCACCCGGCTGCTCGCCGTCGAGGTCACCGACCACCCGGTGGACCGGTCCTTCGACGCCGACGCCGAGCTGACCGCGCGGCTGACCGCGGCCGGGCTGAGCGTGCGGGCCGACGCCGGCCGGGTCCTGCTGGTGGAGATCGCCGGCGACGAGACGTACGACACCGTCCGGGACGCGGTGGACGACCTCGGTCTCGGCCTGGTCCGGCTGGAGCAGCGCCGCCACCGGGTCGCCGAGATCTTCAGCACCCGCTCCGACGAGGACGCGGACCACGGGGACGAGTACGGCCGGGACGCGCACCGGGCCGTGGCCGCAGGAGGCGAGCAGGCATGACCACCCGCTCCGACGCCCACGGCGGCGTCATCCACGACATCGGCTACCGCCCGTACACCGGGCCGCGGTTGGGCCGCCGGTACGCCACCCGCTCGCTGTACGTGCAGAGCCTGCGGGCCGCGTTCGGCCTCGGCCGCTCCGGCAAGTCCAAGGTGCTGCCGTTCCTGCTGCTGGGCGGGATGGCCGCGCCCTCGCTGGCGATGCTGGCGATCGCGCTGTTCACCCACCAGTCCAAGATGCCGATGGACTACGCCGACTACCTGGCCTCGTTCTCGGTGCTGCCGCAGATCTTCCTGGCCGCGCAGGCGCCCGTGCTGATGTCCCGGGACCTGCGGCACCACGTCGTCCCGCTGTACTTCTCCCGCCCGGCCACCCGCGGCGACTACGTGGCGGCCAAGTTCGCCGCGATGTCCAGCGCACTGATGATCGTGCTGTCGCTGCCGCTGCTGCTGCTGTTCACCGGCGCGATGCTGGCGAAGTTCCCGGTCGGCGACAACCTGGTGCACCTGCTGTACGGCCTGGTCGCCGCCCTCCTGTACGCGCTGCTGTACAGCGCGCTCGGCCTGCTGATCGCCGCGCTCACCCCGCGCCGGGGCTTCGGCGTGGCCGCGATCATGGGCCTCCTGATGATCACCCGGGCGCTGGCCATGATCACCGACGAGCTCAGCCGGGGCTACGACCCGACGCGGGGCGACGAATCCTCCTGGTCGTTCCTGATCTCCCCGTCGACCCTGGTGGAGGCCCTGGTCAACCGGCTCTTCTCGCTGGGCGACGGCAGCTCCACCCTCCTGTACGCCCCCGGCGCGGCCGGTGCCGCGGTGTTCCTGGCCGTACTCCTCGTCCTCACGGCCGGCGGCTACGCGCTGACGCTGCGCCGCTACCGGAACGTCTGAGAGGCAGCCATGGCCGTCATCACCATCGACAAGGTCTCCCGCTGGTTCGGCAACGTGGTCGCCGTCAACGACGTCACCATGTCCATCGGCCCGGGCGTCACCGGCCTGCTCGGCCCCAACGGCGCCGGGAAGTCCACCCTCATCCACATGATGAGCGGCTTCCTCGCGCCCTCCTCCGGCACCGTCGCCCTGGACGGCGCCCGGATCTGGCGCAACCAGGAGGTGTACCGGCAGATCGGCCTGGTCCCGGAGAAGGAGTCGATGTACGACTACCTGACCGGCTGGGAGTTCGTCCTCGCCAACGCCGAACTGCACGGCCTGGCCGACCCGGGCGCCGCCGCCGAGCGCGCCCTCGCCCTGGTCGAGATGGAGTACGCCCAGGACCGGCACACCGGCACCTACTCCAAGGGCATGAAGCAGCGGGTCAAGATGGCTTCCGCGCTGGTCCACGACCCCGCGGTGCTGCTGCTGGACGAGCCGTTCAACGGCATGGACCCGCGCCAGCGCCTGCACCTGATGGAACTGCTGCGCCGCTTCGGCGCCGACGGGCGCACCGTGCTGTTCTCCTCGCACATCCTGGAGGAGGTCGAGCAGCTCGCCCGCCACATCGAGGTGGTGGTGGCCGGCCGGCACGCCGCGTCCGGCGACTTCCGGGAGATCCGCCGCCTGATGACCGACCGCCCGCACCGCTACCTGGTGCGCTCCAGCGACGACCGGCGGCTGGCCGCGGCGCTGATCGCGGACGGCTCCACCTCCGGCATCGAGTTCGACGCCGCGGCGGAGTCGGTCGGCGGCTCCGCCGCGGGGGCCCTGCGCATCCAGGCGGTCGACTTCCAGGGCTTCACCACCCTGCTGCCCAAGGTCGCCAGGGCGGCCGGCATCCGCCTGTACACCGTCTCCCCGGCCGACGAGTCGCTGGAAAGCGTCTTCTCGTACCTGGTCTCGTCCTGAAGGGCCCCCGATGAACACCACCGTCGCCAGGCTCACCGCGCGCGGCCTGTTCGGCCGTCGCCGGGTCCTGCTCCTGCTGGCCGTCCCGGTCCTGCTGCTGGGCATCGCCGTGCTCACCCGCAACAGCAACCTGGACTCGCTCGACCTCGTGCACAAGGTCCTCGGCACCCTCGCCCTCGGCACCCTCGTCCCGATCACCGGCCTGGTCGTCGGCACCGGCGTGATCGCCACCGAGATCGAGGACGGCTCGATCGTCTACCTGCTCGCCAAGCCGCTGCCCCGCTGGAAGATCGTCACCACCAAGCTGGCCGTCGCCGTCGGCAGCACCTGGCTGCTCTCCGCCGTCCCGGTGTACGTCGCCGGACTGCTGCTGTACGGCACGGGCGACCGGGTGGCGCTCGGCTACACCGTGGGCGCGCTCGCCTCCGGCGCCGCGTACAGCGCGGTGTTCCTGCTGCTGGGCGTGCTCACCCGGCACGCGGTGATCGCGGGCCTCGCCTACGCGCTGATCTGGGAGAGCCTGATCGGCAGCTACGTCGAGGGCGCCCAGACCCTCTCCGTCCAGCAGTGGGGCCTGTCGCTGACCGAGGCGGTCGCCGCCGACGGCACCGTCATCGCCCCGGTCGGCCTGGGCACCGCGCTGTGGCTGCTGGTGATCGTCGGGGCCGGTGCCACCGCGTACGCCTCGGTCAAGCTCGCCGGGCTCACGCTGGGCAGCGAGGAGTAGCACCCGGACGCGCGCGAGGGCGGGGACGGTCGTGGTGACCGTCCCCGCCCTCCCGTCGTTCCCGCGCGCTCACACCGTCCGGTTGCGCCCCGCGCCCCAGCCGGCCACCGCCGCGACCGCGGCCAGCACCAGCAGCACCAGCAGCGTCGCGTCCCAGCCGCCGGTCACCTGGTGCAGCGCGCCCGCGCCGACCGGGCCGGCCGCCGCCACCAGGTAGCCCACCGCCTGGCTCATCCCGCCCAGCCGGGCCGCGCCCGGCACGCTGTCGGTGCGCAGCACGATGAACGCCAGGCCCAGGCCCAGCGAACCGCCCTGCGCCAGGCCCAGCAGCGTCGCCGAGAACCACGCCCCGGACACCGGCGCCAGCAGCAGCCACAGCACGCCCGCGCCGTTCAGCCCGGCCATCACCAGCGCCAGGCCGCGCTGCCGGGTCATCCGGCCTGCCAGCAGCGGCACCAGGAAGGCGCCGGCCACCTGCACCAGGTTGCTGAACGCGAACACCAGGCCCGCCTCGCCGCGCGGCATCCCGTGGTCGGCCAGGATCGTCGGCATCCACGCCACCAGGGTGTACACCAGCAGCGAGGAGATGCCCATGAACACGCTGATCTGCCAGGCCAGCGCGGACTTCCACGGGCTGCGGCCGGGCTCCTTCGCCAGCGCGGCCCGGGCCACCGGACCGGGCACCCGCAGCGGCACCGTGCGCTCCTGCCGGGCCCGCAGCACCTGCGGCAGCCAGGCCACCGCGGCGACCAGCGCCAGCACCGACCAGGCGCCCAGCGAGGCCCGCCAGCCGCCGCCCAGCGCGTGCTCCAGCGGCACCGACAGCCCGGCCGCCAGGGTCGCGCCGACCAGCATGGTGGTCGAGTAGACGCCGGTCATCATGGCGGCCCGGTGCGGGAACTCCCGCTTCACCAGGCCCGGCATCGACACGTTCAGCACCGCGATCGCCACGCCGATCACCACGCAGCCCGCGTACAGCGCCGCCACCGAGGGCAGCACCCGCAGCAGCACGCCCGCGCCCAGCGCCAGCACCGCGCCCAGCACCACCCGCTCGGTGCCGAAGCGCCGGGTCAGCCGCGGGGTCAGCGGCGCGCCCGCGCCCTGGAACAGCACCGGCACGGTGGTGATCAGGCCGCTCGCGGTGGCGGACAGGCCGAAGGTCCGCTGGATCTCCGCGACCATCGGCGAGACCGCCGCCAGGCAGGCCCGCATGTTCAGGGCCACCAGCACGATCCCGGCCAGCAGCAGGGCGGGGTGGGCGAAGCGGGCGGCGGTTCGGGTACCGACCTTCGGGTCGAGGGCGGGCTGGACGGCGCGGGTGGTGGACATGGCTGGGCTGACTCTCCGTGCTGGTGGTCTCTACTGCGGGGACGGCGGGCGCGGGGCCCGCGTCACTTCCGCGCGGCGATCGCGGCGAGCAGCTGCTCCACGGCCGCCGTCGGCTCGGCCAGCAGCGCCCGGCAGGCCGCCTCGGCGCGCTCCGGGTCGCGGCTCTCGATCGCGTCGACCAGGGCCGCGTGGGTGGCTATCACCACCTCCGGCATCTCGTGGTCGCCGAACGCGGTGCGCATCGACTCCCGCACCGAGGCCCCGAAGTACCGGTATACCTCGGTCAGCGCCGGGTTGTGCGCGGCCTCCACCACGGCGGTGTGGAACTCCAGGTCGTGCTCGACGGTGGCCTCCCGGCCGGTCCGCTCGGGGTGCGCGGCCATCACCTCGGCCTCGCGCGCCAGCGCCGCCCGCATCCGGGCCAGGTCCGCCGGGGTGTGCCGCTCGGCGGCCAGCCGGGCCGCCTCGGTCTCCAGCGCGGCCCGCACCTCCAGCACGTCCCGCACCCCCGAACGCTGCACCCCGCGCAGCACCGCCGCCGGATCACTGGTCGACCGGACGAACGTGCCCTCCCCCTGCCGCGAGACCAGCATCCCCGCGTGCACCAGCACCCGGATCGCCTCCCGCACCGTGTTGCGCCCCACCTGCAGCCGCTCCGCGAGCTCGTGCTCGGTCGGAATCCGCGCCCCCACCGCCCAGACCCCGGACGCGAGTTGCTCCCGCAGCTGCTCGATCGCGGCATCCACCAACGACCGCCGCCCCGCCGCCTGCAACCCCTCCACGCCGGGCTCCTCTCCACACGCGCCAACCGACCTGCCCGGTCATCCTACAACCTCTTGCCCGGTCATCCTACAACCGGCCGGTGCGGATTCCCGGGTCCGTACGGTGTCCCACGGGCGGTTGACGGCCCGGGCGTTGCGCGCCTCACATCCCGGCCCGGGAACCGGCGATCCGCATACGGGCGTTCCACTGCACGGAGCGTGCCCCGGGCAGTGACTCGGAAATGATCCCTTTGTATGCTCCGCTCTCCGGCTCCTTCCGTCCGTCGGCCACGACGCGAACGGCGGGGAGCTGCGGCAGAGGCGCCCGACGGCGGCCTCCGGTGAAGGGTGCAGGCATGACAGGCCGTAGGGCGGGGTCGTCGGGTGAGGACGCCGGCTGGTGGGAGAACCTCCCCCCGCAGGACGACGCCTACCGGCAGGACGCTCCCCAGCGCGACGACATACCCGGGCCGACCGTCCCGCGCCGCCGCTCCGGCAGCCACGACGCCGCCGCTCCCGCCGGGAGCCGCGCCGAGGCCCGCCGGGCCGCACAGGGCCGGGCGGTCGGCGCTCCGGGCCGCGGACGCCGAGGCCCCGTCGGGGGGCGGCCGGGCCGAGGCCCGCCGGGCCGCGCAGGGGCGGTCGGCGCAGGGACGCTCGGCGCAGGGCCGTCGCAAGCCCCGCCGCACCAAGCGCATCGTGGTCTGGAGCGTGGTCGGCACCAGCCTCGCCGTGGTCGGCACCGGAGGCTTCCTCTACTGGCGGCTGAACGCCAACATCTCCTCCTGGGACAGCGCGGGCGTCAGCGAGAGCCGCCCGCCGGAGGCGCAGGCCGACGCCAACGGCAACAAGCCGATGAACATCCTGCTGATCGGGTCCGACTCGCGCGACGGCGCCAACAAGGACCTCGGCGGCGGCGAGGAGGGCGGCGCCCGCTCCGACACCACGATCCTGCTGCACGTCTACGCCGACCACAAGCACGCCGTGGGCGTCTCGTTCCCCCGCGACGCGCTGGTCGACATCCCCAAGTGCATCCTGCCGAACAAGACCTGGGCCAACCCGCAATCCAACGTCATGTTCAACAGCGCCTACTCGGTGGGCGACTTCAAGGACGGCAACCCGGCCTGCACCCAGAACACCGTGGAGCAGCTCACCGGGCTGCGGGTCGACCACACCATGGTGGTCAACTTCGAGGGCTTCGCCGCGATGACCAAGGCGGTCGACGGCGTCCAGGTCTGCCTGCCCAACGACATCTACGAGGGCGACCTCAACCCCAACCTCGGCCACAAGGGCAAGCTGGTCTACTCCAAGGGCGTCCAGAAGGTCGAGGGCCAGTCCGCGCTGGACTACGTCCGGCTGCGGCACGGCATCGGCGACGGCTCGGACGTCGGCCGGATGAAGCGTCAGCAGGCGTTCCTGGCCTCGCTGATCAAGCAGGTCAAGTCGGAGGGCATGAGCCCGACCACGCTGTACCCGCTGGCCGACGCCGCCACCAAGTCGCTGACCGTGGACGAGGACCTGGACAGCATCCAGAAGCTGACCGACCTGGCGATGACGCTCAAGGGCATCGACCTGCACGACATCAAGTTCATCACCACCCCCTGGCACTACGAGGGCGCCCGGATCGGCCTCAACCACCCCGAGTCCGACCAGCTGTGGGCCGCGCTGAAGGCCGACCGCACCCTCGACAACCAGGACGCCGGCGCCGGCAGCGCCTCCCCGAGCCCGGAGCAGAGCGCGTCCGCCGCGCCCACCGAGTCGGCCGCCGCCCCGGCCGACGGCACCGGGGTGAAGGTCGCCGTGTACAACGGCACCATGACGGCCGGGCTCGGCACCAAGGCCGCCACGGCGCTGAAGGAGGCCAACTTCACCGTCACCACGACGGGCAACGCGGCCGCCCGGAACTACGCCACCACGGTGGTCCAGTACGGTTCGGCCGGGCAGAAGGCGCACGCGGAGTCCGTCGCGGCGCTGTTCCCCGGCGCGAAGGTCGAGGCCGGCGGCGGCGCGGGCGTCACGCTGATCCTCGGCAAGGACTACGCGGGCGGCGGGGCGTCCGCCACCACCGACCCGGGCCCGGTCTCCTCCGAGGTCGCCGGGGAAGCCCGCTCCGCGGACCAGGACGCCTGCTCCGACCTCAGCTTCGGCTGACCGCCGACCCCGCGGGCAACCCGCCCGCGGGCCCCGCACGCAACCGCCCGACGGCCACCGGCCACCGGCCACAAGCCGTCGGGCGGCGGGCGGCGGGTGGCGGGTGGCGGGCGGCGGGCGGTTCAGCGCAGGCCGAACACCCGGTCCAGCACGACGGCGACGCCGTCCTCGTCGTTGCCGACCGTCACCTCGTCGGCCACCGCCCGCAGCTGCTCGTGCGCGTTGCCCATCGCGACGCCGTACCCGGCCCAGTGGAACATCGGGACGTCGTTGGGCATGTCGCCGAAGGCGATGGTCTCGGCGGCGGTGACGCCCAGCCGGCGGGCGGCCAGCGACAGGCCGGTGGCCTTGGTCAGGCCGAGCGGCAGCAGCTCGACGATGCCCTCGCCGGCCATCGTGATGCCGACCAGCTGACCGGCCACCGACCAGGCGGCGTGGGCGAGTTGGTCGTCCGTCAGCTCCGGGTGCTGGATGTACAGCTTGCTGACGGGGGTGGCGAGCAGCTGGTCGGGGGAGACCGCCCGCAGCGGCAGCTCGGTGCCGATCCGCAGCTTGTAGCCGGGCCCGGCGAGCACCTCGCCGTCCAGGCCGTCCTGGTTGGCGGCGACGGCCAGCGTGCCGACCTCGGCCTCGATCTTGGCGAGGGCGATCGCGGCCAGCTGCCGGTCCAGGGTGACGGAGGTGAGCAGCTTGTGCGCCCCCGCGTCGTAGACCTGGGCGCCCTGCCCGCAGACCGCTATCCCGGTGTACCCGATCTCGTCGAGCACCGGCCTGGTCCAGCCGGCCGAGCGGCCGGTGACGATGATGTGCTTCGCCCCGAGCGCGGTGACCGCGCCCAGGGCCTCGCGGGTGCGGGCGGAGACGATCTCGGCGCTGGTGAGCAGCGTCCCGTCGAGGTCGGTGGCGACCAGCCGGTAGGGCAGGGGTGCGGTGCTCATGGCGCGGAGTGCTCCTGGACGAAGGGGTGTTACCGGGCGGCGACGGGCTCCAGCACGGCCTTCCCGCCGAGGAAGGGCCGCAGCGCCTCGGGCAGGACCACCGAGCCGTCGGCCCGCTGGTGGTTCTCCAGCAGCGCGACGATCACCCGGGGGACGGCGACCAGGGTGCCGTTGAGGGTGGCGAGCGGGCGGACGCCCTCGGTGTCGCGCATCCGGATGGAGAGCCGGCGGGCCTGGTACTCGGTGGTGTTGGAGGTGGAGGTGACCTCGCGGTACTTGCCCTGGGTCGGCACCCACGCCTCGATGTCGAACTTGCGGGCGGCCGAGGCGCCGAGGTCGCCGGAGGCGACGTCGATCACCCGGTAGGGCAGCTCCAGCGCGTTCAGGAAGTCCTTCTCCCACTGGAGCAGGCGGCGGTGCTCGGCCTCGGCGTCCTCGGGGGCGGTGAAGACGAACATCTCCACCTTCTCGAACTGGTGGACCCGGATGATGCCGCGGGTGTCCTTGCCGTAGGTGCCGGCCTCGCGGCGGAAGCAGGAGGAGAAGCCGGCGTACCGCAGCGGGAGCCGCTCGGCGTCCAGGATCTCGTCCATGTGGTAGGCGGCGAGCGGGACTTCGCTGGTGCCGACCAGGTAGCGGTCGTCGTCCGCGAGGTAGTACACGTTCTCGGCGGCCTGGCCGAGGAAGCCGGTGCCGTCCATCGCGGCGGGGCGCACCAGCGCCGGGGTGATCATCGGGGTGAAGCCGACCGCGGAGGCCTGCGCCATCGCCATGTTGACCAGGGCCAGTTCCAGCAGCGCGCCGGGGCCGGTCAGGTAGTAGGAGCGGGCACCGGCCACCTTGGCGCCACGCTCGGTGTCGATCGCGCCGAGCAGCTGGCCCAGTTCGACGTGGTCGCGGGGCTCGAAGCCCTCGGCGGCGAAGTCGCGCGGGGTGCCGATCTCCTCCAGCGTGACGAAGTCCTCCTCGCCGCCGACCGGGGCGGCCGGGTCGATCAGGTTGGCCAGCGAGCGCTGCAGCCGCTCGGCCTCCTCCTTCGCCTCGCCCTGCGCGGCGTCGGCGGCCTTCACCTCGGCGGCCAGCTCCTTGGTGCGGGCCAGCAGGGCGGCCTTCTCGTCGCCCTTGGCGGCGGCCACCCGCTTGCCGAGCTGCTTCTGCTCGGCGCGCAGTTCGTCGAAGCGGGTGCCGGCCGAGCGGCGGCGCTCGTCGGCAAGGAGCAGGGCGTCGACCAGGTCGACGTCCTCACCCCGGGAGCGCTGCGAGGTGCGCACTCGCTCGGGGTCGTCACGGAGCAGGCGGAGGTCGATCACGGGCTCCAGCCTACCGGTGGGCGGGGGCGGCTCCGGGACGCCGCCCGGCCGGGGCGGGGGCGGGTTCCGGCCGGGCGACGGCTTGGGCGTTTATGTCCCGGCTGTCCGGGAATGTGGCATCCTGTCCCGCGCGGCCCGGGGCGGGGGCGGTGGAGGGCCGTTCCGGGGTTGGGGATAACCCCGTCCCGCCTGTGGATAACCCCGGTGGACAACCTTCCGGGGAGCCGGTTATCCACAGGTTCGCGCGTCGGCCTGTGGACAGTGGAGAACCGAAGGTCCGCAGACGTCCGAACCAGGAATTCCGGGTTTCAAACCTCGATTCGGCTTCCCGAGTGAGGGAATTCGCTCGCTCGCCCAGGTGATTTGTCGGCGTGCGGGCGACTCTGGTCCGATAAGTCCACTCCGCGCCCCTAGCGGATGATCTGACTGGAACTGCGGGTTTCTTTACCGGTTTGTCGACTCGGGCCGGGCCCTGTGGATAACTGCCCGTCAGCTGGGGACAACCGGGCCTGTGGACGCGGCCCGCCGTCCTGTGGATGAACCGCCCCGACCGCCGCCGCACCGGGCCCGGCCGGCCGCGCCGCTGGTGAACGGGGCTGCGCCGGGCAGGTGACGTCCGGGCGTGTCGGAAATGAACGGGACGGGCCCGCGGGCGGACCCGTCCCGGCCGGAATTCGCCCCCGCCCGGGCGGGCCCCCGCGAGGGCCCCGGGCGGGACGGCCGGCTACAGCTCCCCGCGCCCGTCCAGGCAGCGCGAGAGCCAGTCCGAGGCGTTCGCGAAGTCCAGGTCGGAGGTGCCGTTGCGGAGCGGGAAGGCGGTGCCCTTGTCGGCCCGCGGGTAGGAGCCGAGGAAGCGCACCTGCGGGCAGATCCGCTTCAGGCCCATCATCGCCTCGCTGACCCGCCGCTCGCTGAGGTGCCCCTCGCAGTCGATCAGGAAGCAGTAGTTGCCCATGCCCTCGCCGGTCGGCCGGGACTCGATCCGCATCAGGTTGATCCCGCGCACCGCGAACTCCTGGAGCAGCTCCAGCAGCGCGCCCGGGTGGTCGTCCGGCAGCCACACCACCATCGAGGTCTTGTCCCAGCCGGTCGCCGAGGACACCCGCCCCGGGCGGCCCGCCAGCACGAACCGGGTGGTCGGCGCGGCCGCGTCGTGGATCTCGTCCGACAGCACCTCCAGGCCGTACAGCTCGGCCGCGAACGCCCCCGCCACCGCCGCGTCGTAGCGGCCCTCCTGGACCAGCCGGGCCGCCTCCGCGTTGGACGCCGCCGACTCCCACTGCGCGTCGGGCAGGTTCGTGGCCAGCCAGTGCCGCACCTGCGGCTGGGCCACCGGGTGGCCGCTGACCGTCTTCACGTCGCCCGCCGCCGTGCCGGGGCGGACCATCACCGCGAACGAGATCGGCAGCAGCACCTCGCGGTAGATCATCAGCGGGCTGCCGTTGATCAGCTCGTCGCTGGTGGTGGTGACCGCGCCGTCCACCGAGTTCTCGATCGCCACCATCGCGCCCGCGGCCTCGCCGGCCCGCACCGCGTCCAGCGCCGCCGAGACCGAGGCCATCGGCGTCAGCTCCCGGGTCGCCGCCTCCGGCAGGGTGCGCAGCGCCGCCTCGGTGAAGGTGCCCGCGGGCCCGAGGTAGGTGTAACGGGTCGCCGACATGACCGCCTCCGAACTCACTGCACGTGGGTGTGGCTGCGCGATGCCGACTTCTCGTTGGCCAACGCGGGGTCGGCACCGCCCACAAACTTCACCATAGCCACTCCCGGAGCCCCGCCCGGTTCCCGTCCCGCTCTGCGGGCAGGGCGCCGCGCACCGGTCCGGTCCGGCTCAGCCCTCCAGCAGCTGCTGGCCCACGTACCCGCCCTCGGGGGCGCCCGGCGGCACCGCGAACAGCGCGGACGCCTCGTGCCGCAGGTACCGGGACAGGCCGTCGCCGCGCGACAGCCGCTGCTGCACCGGCACGAAGCCGCGGGCCGGGTCGGCCTGGTACGCGGCGAACAGCAGGCCCGCGTCGGGGGAGCCGTCGGGCAGCAGGCCGTCGTGGAAGGAGAAGCCGCGCCGCAGCATCGCCGCCCCGCCGTTGGAGGCCGCCGCGGCGACCCGGACGTGCGCGTCGGGGGCGATCCGCAGCACGCCGTCCGGGTCGGTGGCGGCCAGGTCGACGGGGGTGCGCTCGACCGCGTCCGGCCCGCCGGACAGCGGGGCGCCGTCGCTCTTGCGGCGGCCGATGATCCGCTCCTGCTTGTCCAGCGGCAGGGTGTCCCAGCCCTCCAGCAGCATCCGGATGCGGCGCAGCACCGCGTAGCTGCCGCCGTTCATCCAGTCCGGGCCGCCGGCGAAGACGGTGGCGCCGAAGTCCGGGTCCTGCGGGCGCGGGTTGTTGGTGCCGTCGACCTGGCCCATCAGGTTGCGGCCGGTCATCGGGTGCGGCGTCGCGCCGGGCGTCCGGGCGAAGCCGGACATCAGCCAGCGCGGCGCGGCCAGCCCGGTGGCCAGCCGCGTCAGCACCCGCAGCGCGTGCACCGCGACCAGGGTGTCGTCCGCGCCGACCTGCACCCACAGGTCGCCGTCGGAGCGGACCGGGTCCAGCGCGTCGCCCGGGAAGGCGGGCAGCGCGGCCAGCTCCCGGGGGCGGCGGTCGGCCAGGCCGGCCTTGTCGAACAGGGTGGCGCCGAAGCCGAAGGTGACGGTCAGCGAGCTGGGCCCGGCGTCCAGCGCGATCTGGTTCTCGCCCTCGGCGGCGGGTTCGCCCGCGGCCATCCGGGCCGCCGCCGCGGACCAGCCGCGCAGCAGCGCGGCCAGCCCGTCCCGCCCGGTGCTGGCCAGCAGATCGAAGGCGGCCCACTCGACCCGGGCCTGGGCGGGCTCGACGATCCCGCCCTGCCGGGCCCCGTGGAACGGCACCCGGGCGCCGCCCAGCGTCACCCCCTCGGCCGGGGCGTGCGCGGACGCCCGCCCGCCCCACGCCCCGCCGGCCGCCCCCACCGCGAGCCCGGCCCCGGCCCCGCCGAGCACCGCCCGCCGGGACAGCCCCGGCGCACCGCCCCGCCGTCGCTCCCGCTCCCGTTCCTGCCCCTGTTCCTGCCCCAGCGTGCTCACTGGCCGACCTTCAGTTGCTGGGTGGCCGTGACCTGGTCGATGTCGGAGGAGCGGACGGTCACCGACACCACCCACACGCCGTTCAGCGGCAGCTGCGCGGTGCCCGTCCAACTGCCGGTGCCCTGCGACTGCAGGGTGACCGGGAGCGGGCCGAGGTCGCGGTCGGGGAGGGTGAAGGCGAGCTCCAGTTCCGGCACCTCGGTGGGCTGACCGGTGGAGTCGGTGAGCTTCAGGGTGACGGCGTTGGGGCCGGTGGCGACCGGGTTGACGGTGACGACCGCGGTGCCCTTGGCGTTGGCGGTGCGGCCGCCGGTGTCGTACGGGAGCTTCAGCTCCTCGGTCCGCCCCGGCACCGCCGAGGCTCCGGCGCTCGCGCCCGCGCCGGCCGGCGCGGGCGCGTCGGCGACGGCCTGGGCCACGCGTCCGGGCGGGGAGTTGGTGAGCATGGTGGTGACCACCAGCACCAGCACCGCCACCGCGGTCTCCACCGCCACGCTGCGCCGCAGCCCGGCCCGGGCGGGGAGCGGCGGCGGACCGCTCGCCCGGGCCCGGTCGCGCAGCGCCCGCTGCCGGGCGAGCTGGGCGGCCCGCTCCGGGTCGGCGCCCTCGGCGGCCCCGCCGTTCCGGCCGTTCCCGCCGTTCCGGCCGTTCCGGCCGTTCCCGCCGTTACCGGCGTTCCCGGCCGGGGTGCTCGCGGCGGCCTTTGCGCCCACCGCCGCGGCGCCCTCCTGCTGCTCCCGCTCCTCCCGGCCCTCGTCCGTGCCCGTGCCCGTGGCCGTGGCCGTAGCCACGGCCGCGGTCTCGTCGGCGCCGCGCAGCCGGGCCGTCCAGGCGCGGGAGATCCAGGCGACGCCGAGCATCGCCGCCACGCAGCCGACCTTGATCAGCAGCAGCCGCCCGTACTCGGTGTCGACCAGCGCGCTCCAGGAGCCGAGACCGCGCCAGGACTGGTAGACGCCGGTCACCACGAGCACCGCGACCAGCCAGAACGCCAGCTTGGAGAAGCGGTCGACGGCGGCGGCGGGCAGGCCGTGGCGCAGGCCGACGACCAGGACGGCCAGGCCGCCGAGCCAGCCGGCCATCGCGAGCAGGTGCAGGGCGGCCAGCGGCAGCGCCAGCGGGACCTGGATGCCGACCGAGGAGTGGTCGGCACCGACCCAGGTCGCGGACAGCGCGAGCGCCAGGGCGAGCCCGGCCAGGCCGAGGCCGAGCCGGGTGTCGCGCTGCGGGCGCTCGGCGGCGGCCCGCTCCAGCCGGCGCAGCTCCGCCTCCTCCTCGTCCTCGGGTTCCGCCTCGGGCTCCGCGACGGCGGGGACGGCCTTGGGCTGCTGCATCCCCAACTGGCCGACCAGCAGCGACAGGAAGACGCCCGCGGCGGCGAGCAGCAGCAGCCGGGCGGCCAGCGCGGTGCCGATCCGCTCGTCCAGGGTGGCGCGCACCAGCGACAGGTCGAAGGACTGCCCGAGGCCGGTGCCGCGCTCGTACGGGCCGCGCAGCATCAGCACGGCCACGGTGGACAGCAGCAGCGCGATCCAGCCGGTCATCAGCAGCCGCTGCACGCCGCGCACGGACGCGCCGCCCGGCCACGCCACGATCACGAACGCGGCGGCGCCGGCCAGCAGCGCGAACGCGAGGTAGGCCACGGTGCGGGCGGTGCCGTAGGCGAAGGCGACCGCGCCGTCGGCCTTGGCGCCCTGCACGGCGGCGGCGTTCACCGAGGTGTCGGAGGGGGCGCCGACGGAGAAGGTGAAGGCGCCGCCGACGGGGTGGGAGTCCTCCGAGACGGCCCGCCAGGCCACCGTGTAGGTGCCGTTGGCGAGGTTCGGGCGCAGCGCCACCCGGGCGGTGGCGGCCTTGCCGTCGACGTGCTCGGGCTTGCCGTCGTCGACCGGGTTGCCCTGCGGGTCGAGCACCCGCACCGAGTCCGCGGCCAGCGACACGCCCTCGCTGAAGGTCAGCGTGACCGCGGCGGGCGCGGTCGCCACCACCGAGCCCCGCGCCGGGTCGGTGCCCTCCAGGGTGGCGTGCGCGGACGCCGCCGTCGCCCCGCCGAGCACCAGTCCGAGCGCCGCCACCAGCACCGCCAGCAGCGCGCCGAGCCGCCGCCTCACCCCTGTCACCACGTGCGTGCCTCTCCTCGTCGCCATCGCCGATCAGCTACCCGGACGGTACGTCAGCGGTTTCACCGGAACCTTGACCACGACCCGGCCCGCCTTGGCGAACTGCAGGTCCAGCTCCAACTCGTCGCCCAGCGCGGGCTGCGCGGCCCAGTCCATGATCATCAGGTGCGCGCCGCCGCGGGCCAGGTCGAGCGTGCCGCCGGCCGGCACGTCCATCTCGTCGACCTGCTCCATCGAGGTGTCGGTCGAACGGTGCATGGTCACCGACCCGGCGGCCGGGCTGCTCACGCCGAGCAGGGTGTCCGCGCCGCCGGCGTTGCGGACCGTCAGGTAGCCCGCGCCCATCCCGCCGGGCGTCGCGGGCAGCGGTATGTACGGGTCCGCGACGGTCAGCCGCGGCGCGCCGCCGGGGCCGCCGCCGGACTGGTGCGCCACCGCGCCCGCGCCGACCGCGAGCGCGGCCGCCAGCCCCGCCCCGAGCAGCGCGGAGCGCCGGAACGACCGGCTGCTCACACCGCCACCCCGTCCGCCATCAGCTCCAGGTCGTGCCGGTAGACGTCGATCGAGGTGCCCGCCATGTACAGCAGGTGCGCCTTGTCGTCGGTGGGCAGGAACGCCAGCACCTGCGCGCCGTGGGTGGAGGTGACCGCGCCCTTGTCGTCGACCACCGGGTCCTCGACCGCGATGCCCAGCGGCTTGGCGGCGGCCTTCACCTTCGCCAGGTCGCCGGTCATGCCGATGAAGTCCTTGCCCATCGAGTCCAGCCAGGTCCGCAGCACCTGCGGGGTGTCCCGCTCCGGGTCGGTGGAGACGAACACGACCGCCAGCTTCTCCCGCTGCGCGGGGGTC
Source organism: Kitasatospora sp. NA04385 (assembly GCF_013364235.1). Classification (NCBI taxonomy): domain Bacteria; kingdom Bacillati; phylum Actinomycetota; class Actinomycetes; order Kitasatosporales; family Streptomycetaceae; genus Kitasatospora; species Kitasatospora sp. NA04385. Next base: position 4,255,550 of record NZ_CP054919.1, read on the forward strand.
AGCTTCGACATCGCGACGCCGATGTCGCCCATCGTGGTCGGGCAGACGTCCGGGCAGCTGGTGTAGCCGAAGAACAGCAGCACCGTCTTGCCCGCGGTCTTCGCCCGCAGGTCGTACGGCTGCCCGGAGGTGTCGTTCAGCACCAGGTCCGGCTTCTCGAAGTTCTTGCTCAGCACCGTGCCCCGGTACTGGCTGGTCGACGCCTTCTTGCTGACCTTCGCCGCCCCGGTGCTCTCCCCGCCGCCACCGGACGAGGAGCAGGCGGACAGCGCGAGCGAGGCGCCGAGGACGAGGGCGGCGGCGGTCAGCAGCCGGGGACGGGGGCGGTGGAGGGAGGCCAAGGGACTTTCCTGTTCGTGCGGGGAGCGCGGGAGCGTGGGAGTACGGGGAGCTCGCGGGAGCAGCGCGGGTGCGGGAAGTGCGAGAGGTGCGGGAGGTGCGGGAGGTGCGCCGGGACGGGGCGCGCGGCCCCGTCCCGGCGGCGGGTCAGGACTGGCCGGAGCGGCGGCGCAGCCCGGCGACGCCCAGCGCGGCGCCGACCACGCCGACCACGATGCCGACCACGCCCAGCGTGCGGGCCGTCGAGTCGGAGCCCTTCGGGGCGGCCGCGGCGCTCTCCTGCTTGCCGGTGGAGTCCGTCGAGTGCTGGTCGGCGGCGGCCGAGGGGGCGGCCGCGGCGGCCTTGGTCAGCTTCAGCGTCGGGGCGGGCTTGGCCGGCTCGGGCTGCCCGTCCTTGGCCTCCTCGATCCAGCGGACCACGTCGCCGTTGTCGTACGTCTGCAGCGCCTTGAAGGTCAGCTTGTCGGTGTCGGTCGGCAGGGCGCCGAGCGAGACCGAGAAGTCCTGGTACTGCCCGGGCGCGATCTTGGTGCCGTCGTTCGCGGTCCAGGTGATCTTCGTGACGGCCTCGGTGATCTGCTGGCCGTGCGAGTCCAGCGGCTTGTCGAGCTTCGACTTCTCCATCACGGCCGTCCAGCCCGGCACCGGCTGGGTGCGCACCGAGGCCATCGGGTGGTCCGCCGGCAGGTTGACTTCGACCTTCACGGTGGAGGCGGTGTCGCTCTCGTTCGGCACCCGGAACGCCACGGCGGTGTACCCGCCCTGCTGGGCGTTGCCCGACTGGACGGTCACGTGCGCGGCGGCCGGGACGGCGGACGCCAGCAGGGCGGCGCCGGCCAGCGCGAGCGCACCGAGGGAACGACGGGCGGAAAGCGAACGCATCAGGGGACTCCTGAGGAAAGGGGGCCGCGCGGCAGTGCGCGTCGGCACGGGGTGAGGTGCGGGGACCCGTCCGGCCCGCTCACGTCGCGGGCACGGCGGCAGCGGTGCGCGCCCGGCCCCGGTCCTTCCCGGGCCGATCAGCGCGCGAACGCCACCACGGGCGGGCCCCGGCGCAGCACGCAGTGCCGCAGCGCCGCCGCCACCGGCAGCGGCCAGTCCTCCGCGCGCCCGCCGCACCGGCGCGGCGCGGCCGGCCGCCCGGTGCCCAGCAGCAGCGCCGTCAGCAGCGCCACCGCGGTGCGCAGCGGGGCCGCCCACCCGCGGGCGGTCAGCGCCGTCGTCCGCACCAGCCGCCACAGCGCGGCCTCGCCGCGCCGCAGCCACCAGCCCGCGACCAGCGCCGCCGCCAGGTGGCCCAGCAGCATGCCGGTGGTGAGCCCCAGCCAGCCGGACGGGTGCGGCATCGCGGCCGCGACCACCGCCTGCGGGTCCAGGCCCGCGGCGCTCACCACCTGCTCCGGCGTGGTGTCCAGCGGGACGACGGTCAGCCCGTTGCCCGGGACGTCGTCGCACAGCAGCCGGCCCGCGACCACCGCCAGCGGGTCCGTGGAACCGGTTCCGGCCATCTGCGCGTGCGCCATCGGCGCACCGCCGCCCAGGCCGCCGCCGAGGAAGTGGAACAGCAGGTGCAGCCCCAGCTGCCCGGCGCCCAGCGCGGCCGCGATGGCCGCCAGCGAGCGCTCCCGCCCGCCGACCAGCGCCGCCGCCGCGCACACCGCCAGGAAGCCCAGCAGCAGCACGTCCGGCGCCACCGCGCCACCCGCCCGCGCGTGCCCGAAGGCCGCCACCAGGGTGCACACCAGCGCGAACGGCACCGCCCGCAGCAGCCGCAGGTCCCAGGCCGCCACCGGCACCCGGCGCGCGGGCACCCGGCGCGGGCGCGGCGGCGACCCGGCGCGCGAGCGCGGCGGCGACCCGGCGCGCGAGCGCGACGGCGCTCCGGCGGCCGGGCACGGCGGCGCCCCGGCGGGCGGCGGCGGTGGGGTCGGTCATGGCCGGGCCATCATCTCACCGCCTACACCCGGCTCCGGGGCAGGGGCGGCAACCCGCTCCGAATGGCGAGAAACCGACCGGCGCACTCACCCGTCCGCGCGCTGATCGGCACACCCGACAGGACCAGTCCATCCGCCGAACGGGCGGGCTTCGCTCGTGCGGACGGTTCGCCGTGCGCGGCCGAGGAGATAGCTAGTTGTATGTGGAGCCGCAGCCAGGAGGGATCTCCCGTGGAAATCTGGTGGACTCTGCACCTCAAGCGCGACCCGGCCAGCGTGCCGCTCGCCCGCCGCATCCTGCTCGGCGCCATGGACTCCGCCGGAGTCGACCCGCAGGTCGCCTTCGACCTCGGCCTCGCCCTCACCGAGGCGTGCGCCAACGCCGTCGAGCACGCCGTGCCCGCCCACGCCGGGGACACCTTCCAGGTCACCGCCTCGCGCAGCGGCGACCTGCTGCGGATCGAGGTCGCCAACACCAGCCCGGCCGCGTCCGTGCCCGCGTCCTTGTTCGCGCCCGCGCCCGTCGCCGTCGCCGTCGCCGAGCGCCCCGGGGTGCGACCGACCGCGACGCGCCGCCCGGCCGCCGAGCGGCCCGCCCCGCGCTGTCGCACCCGCCGCGGCCGCGCCTCCGTCCCGGCCCGGGTGCTCACCGTCCGCCGTCCCGTCGCGGACCGGCCCGCCCCGTACGACACCCACGTGCTGCCCCCGCTGCCGTGCCCCGTCCCGCCGGGCCCCGCCGCCGACACCGTGCCCGACCTGGACGCCGAGTGCGGCCGCGGACTGTTCCTGATCCACGCCCTGGCCGACCACGTCCAGCTCCGCACCCACCCGCTGCGCGGCGCCACCGTCAGCTTCGACAAGCTGCTCACCCCCGGCCCCGCCGCCGCCCTGCTGCGCACCGCCTCCTGAACGGCCGACCGTAGTCTGCCGAACTGCCACGGTCCGCTGAACCGCCACGGGCCGCCCGTTCGTATCCGACCCCATTTCGTCCCCTTTGACGCCCCGGCGCATCTCACGGTCCGAAATCCGCTGGCCACGCGTCCGGGAGCGCCGGTTAAGGTCTAGACCGGCCACCGGAGGGGACCATGACCACCACTGCCGCGGAGCCTGCCTCCGCCTCCCGTCGTGCGCTGTCCCGGATGGGCAACGCCTTGCAGGGGCGGGACTTCCGCCTCTGGTTCTACGGCCAGCTGACGTCCGCGTCCGGCGGTCTCGCGCAGGGCGTCGCGATGTCCTGGATGATCCTCGAACTCACCCACAACGCGGTCTGGCTGACGGTCCAGACGGCCTGCGCCTGGGGCCCGACGCTGCTCCTCGGCCCGTGGGCCGGAGCGCTGGTCGACCGCTCGGACCGGCGTCGGCTGCTGATGGTCACCCAGAGCCTGATGATGGCCATCGGCCTGTCCCTGGCCCTGATCGCCGCCTTCGGCGGGATCCGGCTGTGGGTGCTGCTGACGCTCTCCGCCTGCACCGGACTGATCACCACCGTCGACTCCCCGGCCCGCCAGGTCTTCGTGGTCGACCTGGTCGGCGCCGGAGCGGTGGCCAGCGCCGTCGGACTCTGGGAGGTCGCGCTCAACGCCTCCCGGGTGATCAGCCCCAGCATCGCCGGGGCGCTGCTCGCCACCAGCGGCGCCGCGTTCTGCTTCGCCTTCAACGCGCTCTCCTACACCGCCCCCATGGTCGCCCTGCTCAAGCTCCGCCCGGCCGGCGGCGGCCCGCGCCGCGCACCGGCCCGCGGCCCCAAGGCGAGCGCCCGCGAGGGACTCTCCTACGCCTGGCACTCGCCGCTCATCCGCGGCCTGCTGCCGATGTCCGCCGCCAGCGGCCTGATCTTCGCGATGGGACTCACCCTCCCGCCGTTGGTCAGCTACGCCCTGCACCGCGGCGGCGGCGGGTACGGCCTGCTGATGGCGGCCTTCGGCATCGGCGGCCTGCCCGGCGCCCTGCTGGCCGCCGCCTCCCCGGAGCCCACCCCGCGCCGGGTGCGCACCCTGGCCCTGGCCACCTCGGCCGCGATCCTGCTCACCGCACTCTCGCCGAACATCTACGTCGCCGTGATCGGCCTGGCCGCCGTCGGCCTCACCTCGATCTGGTTCATCGCCACCGCCAACACCCTGGCCCAGCTGCGCTCCGCCCCCGAGCTGCGCGGCCGGGTGATGTCCCTGTGGGGCAGCGCGATGACCGGCACCCTCCCGGTCACCGGCCTCGCCGTCACCTTCGTCTCCCAGCACGTCGACGCCCGGATCGGCTTCTCCCTCTCCGGCGCCGCCCTGCTCCTGGCCACCCTCGCGGCCTGGCGGGCCCTGCGCCCGACCACCTGACCGGCGCCGCTCTCCGCCGCCTCGCTGCTCTGCCGTCCCTGCGCCCGCTGTGTTCGTTCCCGCGCCGTGCTGCGGGGTGGGACGGTCGCGGGGTGCGGCGCCGCGGGGTAGGACGCCGCGGGGCGGGGCGGGGCGGGGCGGGTCGGGGCGGGGCGGGACGCCGGGATGTCGAGAACGCCTCCCCGGCTCCGACCTTGGTACGGAAGAGCGACACCGCCCGCCCGTACCGCGAGGAGCCCCGCCGTGACGTACATGCTGCAGATGCACTTCAGCCAGGACGACACCCACGTCCCGCCGATCCCCACCTGGAGCCCCGAGGCCACCGCCGTCCACGTCGCCCACATGCGCCAGACGGTGGCCGACCTGACCGCCACCGGCGAACTGGTCGAGGCCCGCGGCCTGGCCATGCCCGACACCGCCCGCATCGTCCGCGCCACCGACGGGGCCCCCACCGTTACCGGCGGCCCGTTCCCGGACAGCAAGGAGTTCCTGTTCGGCTGGTGGCTGGTCGACTGCGCCGACGAGGCGCGGGCGGTCGAGATCGCCGCGCGGGTCTCTGCCGCGCCCGGGCACGACGGGAAGCCGATGAACATGCCGATCGAGGTGCGGGAGCTGATGTCGGAGCCCCCGGCGGAGTAGTGATGACACGTCATTGGTGTGCGGGCATGGATGTTGCGGCATCAGTGTCGGCGCATCGATGTCGCGACATTGATGTCGGCGCATCTGTGGCGCGACATCGGTGATGGGGCATTCATGACGCTGCACCGATGACGTGACATCGGTGTCGCAGCACCCATGCCGCAGCACCGATGTCGAAACACGGATGTCGCAGCGCGGATGCTGGGACATGGGTGACGCGACACCGATGTTGGGGCACGGATGTCGGAACACCGATGCCAGAGCACCGGTGACAAAGCACCGACCTGCGCGCGAATTGCCGGTCCCGCCCGGGCAGCGGACCATGGTGATCATGATGCATCAGATGCGCGCCGAGACCGGCCCGAACGGCGCCACGGACTCCGTGGTCAGCTGGCACATCGTCCGCGATGCGGACCTCATCGCGTTGTGCGGCAGGGAGCTGTCCGCCGCCGCGCCCCTCCAGGACGCCGCCGGGTGGACCGTCGACCCCGACCACAACTGCCACACCTGCGGGGCGCTCTTCCTGCGCGAGACCCCGTACCTGCCGGGCGAGCACACCGGCTGAGGGCTGCTCCGGCGTACTCTGGCGGGTGTCCCGACCCGTTCCGCCGGAGGTGTTCCCGTGGTCATCGACTCCGCCACCGACGGCCGGGTCCAGCGCGGCAACGAGACCCGACGGGCGGTGCTCGGCCGGGCCGTGCAGATCGCCTCGGTCGAGGGACTGGGCGCGCTGTCGATCGGGCGGCTGGCGACGGACCTGGGGCTGAGCAAGAGCGGCGTGTTCGCGGGCTTCGGTTCGAAGGAGGAACTGCAGCTGGCGACGGTCCGGGCGGCCCGGCGGATCTTCTACGACCGGGTGGTGACCCCGGCGCTGGAGCGTCCCGAGGGGGTGGACCGGCTGCTGGCGCTGTGTGAGTCCTGGCTCGACTACTCGCGCGGCCGGGTCTTCGACGGCGGCTGCTTCTTCTACTCGGTGACGGCCGAGTTCGACGCCCAGCCCGGCCCGGTGCGGGACGCGCTGGCCCAGTCGGCGCTGGAGTGGGAGGCCCTGGTGGTCGACCTGGCCCGGGCGGCCGAGGCGGCCGGCGAGCTGCCCGCGGGCACCGACCCGGAGGAACTGGCCATGCTGCTGACCGGTCTGATGGACAGCGCCAACAGCCTCGCGGTGCTGCACGACGACCCGTCCCGCTACGACCGGACGATGCGGGCGGCCCGCCGCCTGCTCGGTCTCCCTCCGGCGGCCTGACCGGCCTGACCGGCCTGGCTGCCCTTCCGGCTGCCGCCCACCATCCTCCGGCGGCCTGACCGGCCTGACCGGCCTGACCGGCCTGACCGGCCTGACCGGCCTGACCGGCCTGACCGCCCGCCGCCCGTCGACTGCTGCCCACCACCCGTCGACCGCTGCCCGTCACTCACCGCCCGTCACCCACCACGTACCACCCACCACCCGTCGCCCCGCCGGAGTCTGCCGGCTCGCGCCTTCTCGGTGTGCCTCTCCGCGCCCTCAAAACTGCACGAACGGTCGTGCTAATATTCCGCCCATGGTAGCTACCGCTCTCGTGCGCACCGCGTTGAACGCCACCTCCCGGGTCGCCACCGCCCCGCCGGGGCGGGTGGTCTTCGAGCTCTTCCGGCATCCGATGCGCCGCAGCCGGGTCCGTCCCGCCGAGCGCGAGCTGCACGACCGTGCGACCACCGAGGAGCTGGTGGTGAACGGCAAGCGGGTGCGGGTCTACCGGTGGGGTGACGGCGGGCGGCCGGTGCTGCTGGTGCACGGGTGGCGGTCCCGGGCGTCCCGGTTCACCCCGTACGTGCAGGGGCTGCTGGACCTCGGGATGAGCCCGGTGGCCTTCGACGCGCCCGCTCACGGTGACTCCGGGGGGCGGAGCGTCACGATCCTGGAGTACCGCGAGCTGATCGGTCGGCTCTCCGAGCGGTACGGCCCGTTCGAGGCCGCCGTCACGCACTCCTTCGGGGCCTGCTGCACCCTCCTCGCGATGGCCGAGGGGGTGCCGGTGGGGCGGCTCGTCTCGATCGCGGGGCTTGCCGAATTCGGTTACCTGGTCGAGGCGTTCACGGCCATCCTGGGCCTGAACGAGCGCCTGGAGCGGGACTTGGCGCGGCGGATCGAGCAGGTCCTGCTGCCGGGCGCCGGGGACATCTGGCAGCGCTTCGACGCCACCCGCCGCCCGGAGCTGGTCACCGCGCCGATCCTGGCGGTGCACGACGAGGGTGACGACGTCGTCCCGTACCGCCAGTCGCAGCTGCTGCGCGCGGCGTACGGCGAGGAGCAGTTGCGCCTGATCACCACCCGGGGGCTCGGCCACCGCCGGGTGCTGTCCGAGCCGACGGTGGTCGACAACGTGCTGGCCTTCCTGTCCGAGCCGTTGCCAGTGCCAGTGCCAGTGCCAGTGCCAGTGCCAGTGCCGGTGCCGGTGCCGGTGCCGTCGGTCGGGCCTGCCGCGCTGCCGACGTCGGTTGCGCCGGTTGCGTCGGCAGCGCCGGTCGCGCCGTTGGCGGAGGCGGCTGAGGCGGTTGAGGCGGCGGAGCCCCCCGCGGTCCCGGTCGCCTGACGGAGGGCCGACGGGAACGCCGAACGGCCGGTCCTGCGCACGTGGCGCGGGACCGGCCGTCCGGGGCGGTGGGCCGGGCGGGTGCTCAGCCGCCGCTCTTGCGGCGGAAGGTGCGCTTGCCGCCGGCCGCGCCGTGGGTGCCGTGGATCTTCGAGTCGCCGCCGGGGCCGCCGTTTGAGCCCCGGCCCCCGTTGCCCTTGCGCTGCAACGCGGCCAGGAACTTGGCCTTCTGGTCTTCCGGGGCGGCGGCCTCGGTGCCGGTGTCGGCGTCGGCGGTGGCGTCCGGCGCGGGCTCGGCGGCTGGGGCGGTGTCGCTGCTCATTCGGGACCTCCTGGACGGGAAGCTGGTGTGCTGGAGCACACCCTGTCATGCCGACCGGGGGTGCTGTCAGCCGATATCGCCGTCGGCGGGCCCCGGCGCGCCGCGTCCGGCGGCCGTGGGGCCGCCGTCCGGTCGCCGTCCGGACGCCGTCCGACCGTATGGGGCGGGGCGGGACGGGTCAGCCCTGGCGGGCCGTGCCGTGCGGGTGCTGCCGGTCGTCGCGGTACTCCAGGCCGCCCATCATGAACAGCAGGGCGAGGATCGGGAAGCCGATCGAGGCGATCACCAGTACGAAGAACTGCCAGACCATGGGGACGCTCCTGTCGCGGACGTCGGGCACGGGGACAAGGACGGGGACGGAGGGGCGAGGGCGGTTGATTGCCCGGTTTCGCACCATTATGTCCGATCAGCGCCCGACCACTCCCGGGAGGGAACACGGTCGTCCCCCTGTTCGGGACCGGGCGGCGGCCGCAGACTGGTGGGCATGCGGGTAGAGCTGGCAGTCGAAGCACGCCGTCCCGACCGGGCCAACGAGGACTTCGCGGTCGCCACCCCGGAGGCGCTCGTCCTCCTGGACGGCTCCAGCGCCCCGGACTCCCTGCCGTCCGGCTGCACCCACGGCATCGCCTGGTACGTGCGCCGCCTCGGGGTGCACCTGCTGGCCAGGCTCACCGACCGGGTCGACCGTCCGATCGCCGACTGCCTCTCCGACGCGATCGCCGAGACCGCCGCGCTGCACGGCGGCGCCTGCGACCTGGCGAACCCGGCCACGCCCGCCGCCATGGTGGTCGCCGCCCGGCTGCGCGAGGACACCCTGGAGTACCTGGCGCTCGGCGACTCCCTGCTGGTGCTGCACCTCAAGGACGGTCCGCCCCGGGTGATCGGCGACAACCAACGCTTCCCCGGCGGCGAGGCGCTGCGCCGGCAGATCTGGTCGACCGTTCCGGGCACCGCCGAGCGGGCCGCGCTGTACATGCGGTACGCGGTCGCCGTCCGGGCCGCCCGCAACACCGGGCGCGGCCCGTGGATCGCCGCCGCCACCCCGCACGCCGCCGCGCACGCCGAGACCGGCACCGTCGCCCGGGCCGACCTGCACGGCGTGGCCGCCCTCTCCGACGGTGCCGCCCGCTACACCGACCGCCTGGGGCTGGGCAGTTGGGCCGACGCCGTGCGACTGCTGGCGGAGGCGGGACCGGCCGAGCTGATCGCCCAGGTCCGGGCCGCCGAGCGCACCGACGCCGCCTGCCTGCGCTGGCCCCGCGGCAAGGCGCACGACGACGCGGCCGCGCTCTACGCCCGCCTCTGACCCCGGATCAGCCCGGCCCCGACCCCGACCTCAGCCCCGGCCCGGCGCCCGTCCGTCAGTTCCGCCCGCCCGTCAGTTCCGGCCGTCCGCCACGAACACCGCCCGCTGCGCCGTCCCGTCCGGTGCGGTGTACCCGGCCACCGCCTCGCCCGGCGCGGGCTCCCCGGCGGGGCCGACGGGCACCAGCACCCGGCGCAGCACCGGTACGGCCGGGCCCGCCGTCGGGGCCACCGCCACGCCGTCGTCCACCGTGTCGCTCTCGTGCTGCATCTGCGGCACCGCCTCCCCGCTCAGCAGCCGCGCCAACTGCTCGCTCGCCACCGGGTCCTGGGCCGCGTCGTAGAGCCAGCGCGCGCCCAGCACCCCGTGCACGGCCGTCCCGATCAGCGCCCCGGCCGGGGCTCCCTCCAGCGGCGCGCCCCGGTAGGCCATCGGCACCAGGTAGGCGTCCCGGTCGTCGGTCACCACCAGCAGTTCGATGCCCACCTCGCCCGCCGGATCGTCCAGCCGGAACCCGCCGGCCCGCGCCAACTCGCCGCCGCCGGGCCGGAACCAGTCCTGTTCCGGCAGCCACTTCGCCAGCATCTCCAGCTTGTCCGGCTCGATCGTGGTGTCGTGGATCGTCGCCATTGCCGCTCCTTCGGTCCGGTGTTCCCGTTGCCCTCCAGCCTACGAACCCACGGCCGGTAGCGTGGTGCGCGCAGCGAGGACACGGGGGAGGACGGGCGTGGGGATCAGGCAGGTCGGCGAGGGGGCGGGACGGCGGGCCGGGGCGGCGCTCGGGTCGGTGTCGGGCGCCGTGACGGGGGCGGTCTCGGGCGCGGTGGCCTCGGCCCGGGCCAGGGCCGGGTCGGACTGGGCGCGGCGGGCGCTGGAGACGCACCCGAAGCCGGGGGTGCCGCCGACGGAGGACTGGGAGGTCTCGCTCGCGGGGCTGGTCGGGCGGCTGCCGCACGTCCCGGGCCCGGCGGTGCGGCTGCTGCACCTGCTGGACGGGCTCGGCCAGGTCGCGGTCGGGCCGGACGAGGTCGGCTTCGACGGGGAGTCCGTCGCCTGGGGCAGGGTGCTGGAGATCCGCTGCCACAGCACCGTCGACCTGCTGCCGGACGTGGTGGTCGAGCGCGAGGTGGACCGGATCCGCGAGTTCCTGCCGCCCGTCCCCGGCCGCAAGTGGCTGGTCACCAGGGCCGCCGAGGCGCTGCTCACCGTCGCCCTGGCGGCGACCGCCGCCGCCGAGCGGCAGGAGCGCTCACTGCCCTGCGAGATCGTCGCCAAGAACCTGATCGGCCGTCCGAAGAACCTGGCCGGCGGCCTGTTCGCCGCCTCCGCGCTCACCCTGATCCCGGAGGCGGGCGAGGCACTCCTCGCCGTCGCCCGGGAACGCGGCATCCCGGTCACCGTCGTCGACGACCCGATGACCGGACTGCACGCCGAGCGCGCCGCCCAACTCCGCGGCGCCACCGACCGGCTCACCGAGGCACTGCGCCGCCTGCGGGCCGCCGAGACCGACCCCGAGACCGGCCCCGACCGGGACAAGGCCGCGGCGGGCGCCGCCGTGCTCGCCGAACTCGACCTGCCGCCCGCCCCGCGCCCGCCCCGGGACTGATCAGGGGCGGTGGTAGGCGGCCCAGAGTTCTTCGCTGCCGTCGCGTGATCTCCGGTGCCCGTAGCGGTCGGACTCACCGAGGACGGACAGCACCGCACCGTGGTCCGTGCCGCTGTCGCCGGAGTTCACCGGAAACCTGATGCGGACCCCCCCGGCGACTTCCGACACCTGCACTTCCGCACCCGTCAACGCCGCCAAGCGGGACGCCGCCTCCCACGCCCTGCGAGCGGTCTCGTCCGTCACAGCTCCTCCACCACGCGCCCCAGCGGGGTGAGTTCGCCCAGCGTGGTGATGCCCTCCCGCCCGTCCCGCAGGCTCCGGCCCGAGGGCGGGACGGCTCCCGCTGCCGCCGGTCAACTGACGAGCAGTCAGTCCGATGGAGTCGTAGTCTCGAAGAAGGCCCGAATGCCCCCGGGGGCTTCGAGCGCGCCTCTGCCTATTGCCAGGGGTGACTCGGAAGACCGTAGAGCGCTGGCTGGCCGATCCGGACCGCGTGCCGCACCCACGGAACCGTGAGGACGCCTGCAGGGCGTTGGGAGTTGACGAAGAGATGATCTGGCCGCAGGTAGTGAAGGACAAGATCAAGACGGGGCACGACAGGGAGTTGGTCCACTCCTACCCGTACCGGTCGGCCTGTCCGTCCACCGTGTGGGGGGAGCTGATCGGGAAGGCCGCCGAGAACGTGTTCTTCGCCGGCTATACCAACTACTTCGTCTGGCTGGAACAGCCGAACTTCGCCGAGACGCTGCGCCGCAAGCTCGAAGCGGGGTGCCGGGTGCGGTTCCTCCTGGGGGACCCGGACGGGGCGGTGACCCGGCAGCGGGAGGCCGTCGAAGAGACCGCGCTCACGGTCTCCACCCGCATCCGGATCACCCTCCAGTCCCTGGAGGGCATAGCGGAGTCGGAGGGGCTGGAGGCCCGGTTCAGCGCACCGGAGGACGCCACCAACCACGTCAGCCTGTCCGTTTTCCGGTTCGACGAGCAGGAGTTGGTGACTCCGCACCTGGCTCGGCTGGTCGGCCATGACTCCCCGCTCCTGCACCTGCGCCGAGTCGAGCAGGGCGGACTCTTCGACCGCTTTGCCGAACACGCGGAGGAGTTGTGGTCCAGGGGGATCCCGGTCGAGTGATCCGCCTCCGAACAGCACAGAGGTGCCCACTCGCCACGGGCAGGGGCCCTGCCGACTGGCTGCTCGGCACCTGCTCGGTGCCCGCCGCCCAGACGTCGTCCGGGCCGGTGGCGACCACGGCGGAGAGCGTCCAGTAGTCGGTGCCGAGGCCCGGGGCGGGCACCGGCCGCCAGGTCTCGCGGAAAAGCCCGCCCCCACCGCTTCGCAGCCGGCGGGGGCGGGGTTCGCGCGGTGCGGGGCCTACTTCTCGCAGGCCACCCCGTCCCCGTCCCGGTCGAGCGCCGAGCGGTACCCGGGCTCGCCCCGGTGCAGCGGTGCGGCCCCGGCGGCCTTCGCCTCGGTGCAGTTCTTGTAGTACGCCGCCGGCTGCTCGGTGGTGCGGGACGGTTCGGGCTCGTTCTCGGTCTGCGCGGGCTCCGGAGCCACCGGCGGCGTGGTGGGCGTGGGCGCCTCCGGGGTCGGCGTCGGCGTCGGCGTCGGGCTGGGCGTCGGCTCCGGCGTGGGCGTGGGCGTCGCTTCAGGCGTGGGCGTCGGGCTCGGCGAGGGGCTGTCGCTCGCCACCGGGCTCGGCGAGGCCGTGGTGGCCGCGGGCGCGGGCGCGGGCGTGGGCTCGGTGCCCCGCTTCTCCGATCCGAAGAGCCCCGCGAGCCAGATGAACGACATCACCACGCACCACACCAGCAACAGCACCCGCACCCCCCGGTGCAGCCGCTTCGAACGCCACACCATCACCCCGGCCACCGGCGGCAGGAACACCAGCAGGGCGATCCGCAGCACCCGGTTCCCCGTCGTCCGCTGCTCCGGCGTGGTCGATGGCGTCTGGTACGGGTTCACTGGTGTGTTCCTCGGGTGATCGGATGTGAATGAGACGTGATCATCCTCGCTCCCCGCCCCGATCCTTCGTCCGCGTTCACCGAAGCCGTGACCGAACCGGAAGCAAACGATCCGAAGGCGGGACGGGGGCGGTCAACCGGACGGCGGGCGGTGCGGCGGAGGGCTCCGACGGGTGGGGTCCGGGGCCGGGCCGAGCCATGTCGAACTGCGCATTGACGATGCGTCGGATCGCTAAAGGTCTTTTTCAGTGCGCTATTTGACGGCTGATGGGGACAGCGTGAGCGCAATGCCGGTCACCCGTCGACCGTGTCGGTTTTCCACTGGTACGTGTGCTACGTTCCCCACGCCAAGAACCAGAAAAGACGACCCCGGCGGTGCGCCAACACCCCGGGGTCCGACACCAGGAGCAAACCCTCCCGATGCGTGTTCATCGTAGCGCTCACGCGCGCAGTTTCACCGTGCTGCCCAACTGCCTGCTGCAGTGCCGACAGCTGTCCTACACCGCCCGCGGGCTGCTCGCGGACCTGCTCTCCCGCCCGGACGGCTGGCGCGAGGACGGGCGGCACATGGCGGACACCAGCCCGCAGGGGCGCGGTGCGATCCGCCGGGCCCTGCGGGAGCTGACCGAAGCCGGGTACTACCGGGTGGAGAAGATCCGGCTGTCCGACGGCCGGATCATCACCGAGGCCCACGTCTACGACGTCCCGCAGCGCCCGCCGCTACCGGGTGCCACCCGTCCGGCACCCGGTGGGCCGACCACCGGCGCTGCTGACGTCCTTCCAAAGGACGGGGACCAAGAACCCTCCCACCCCGCCGCGCCCGTAGAGCACGCCGAGCCCGTCGAGCCCGTCGGTGAACCGGAGGCGGGCGGGGGAGCGCGGCAGGACGCGGCGGAACTCCCGCCGGTGCCGGACGCGCAGACCCGCGAGGCGGTCGCCGCGCTGTTCCGGGTGATCCGGCCCGAACCCCGGCTGTGTCTCGGTGCGGGCGAGGCCGGGGAGCTCGCTCCCCTGGTCGCCCGGTGGCTGGAGCGCGGCGCGACCCCCGCCGACCTCGCCGCCGCCCTGCTGCCGGGCCTGCCCGTCCCGCTGCACTCACCGGCCGCCGTGCTCCGCGACCGCCTGACCCGCAAGATGCCGCCCGCCGCGCGACCCGCCCCGGCCCGTTACGCGGAGTGCGCCAGGTGCCACGACCCCGTGCCCCGCCCCGGCATCTGCGGCCCCTGCGCGGGCCTGCCGGACCGGCGGCCCGCCTCCGGTGCGGGCGGGAGCGCGCGGCCGGGGAGCCGCCCGCGTCCGGGACGCGATGCGTGCCGCACGGGCCGCGCTGCCGGTCGGTCCGGCCGCGACGGCCACCGGCTGATCCCCCGGGCCGCCCGGGCCGCCCGGGCCCCGACGTCCGGCGGGCGGTGACCGGTGCCGGAACGGCCGGTGCCCGCACGTCCGCTGCGGGAGCGGGGTGCGGGCACCGGCGGTCGGACCGGTCGTGGGTCAGTTGGCGTCGGCCGGGACGGTGCCGAGGCGGCCGGCCTGGAAGTCCTCCATGGCCTGCTGGAGTTCGCGGTGGCTGTTCATCACGAACGGGCCGTACCAGGCGACGGGCTCGCGGATCGGGAGGCCGCCGAGGAGGACGAACTCGAAGGTGGCGGACCGGGAGTCCTGCTTCTCGTCGGCGCGGATGGTCAGGCTGTCGCCGTCGCCGAAGACCACGGCCTGGCCGGTGCGGAAGGGGCGGCGCTCCTCGCCCGCGGAGCCGCTGCCGGCGAGGCCGTAGGCGAGGGCGTTGAAGTCGGGGCGCCAGGGGAGGGTGAGCTGGGCGCCGGGGGTGAGCGAGACGTGGGTCATCGTGATGGGGGTGTGGGTGGCGCCGGGGCCCTGGTGGCCGTCGACCTCGCCGGCGATGACGCGGATCAGGGCGCCGCCGTCCGCGGAGGTGAGCAGCTTGACGCTGCCGCCGCGGATGTCCTGGTACTTCGGGGTGATCATCTTGTCCGAGGCGGGCAGGTTCACCCAGAGCTGGAGGCCGTGGAAGAGGCCGCCGGACATCACCAGCGACTCGGGCGGGGTCTCGATGTGCAGCAGGCCGGAGCCGGCGGTCATCCACTGGGTGTCGCCGTCGGTGATGGTGCCGCCGCCGCCGTGCGAGTCACGGTGGATGAAGGTGCCGTCGATGATGTAGGTGACGGTCTCGAAGCCGCGGTGCGGGTGCCAGGGGGTGCCCTTGGGCTCGCCGGCCTCGTAGTCGACCTCGCCCATCTGGTCCATCATGATGAACGGGTCGAGGAACTTGGTGTTGATCTTCGCGAAGGCCCGGCGGACGGGGAAGCCCTCGCCCTCGTAGCCCTCGGGCGCGGTGGCCACGGTGAGGACCGGCCGGGCGGTGCTGTGCACCGGGTCGGGGGTGGTGACGCGCGGCAGGGTCAGCGGGTTCTCGACGGTCACGGCGGGCATGTCGGCCTCCTTCGGCGGGTCTGTGGCCTACGTCCACCACAGTAGTTCAACTCTCAACCACTCGCAAGGTTGAACGTTGAACTATGTGGGTGCATTCCCGCCCGGGCGAGAACCGCAAGAAGGGGGAGGGGGGAGGTCAGCCGTACATCCGGCGCATGGTGAAGTCCACCATCTGCTCGACCGCGCGGGCGTCGAAGACCATCCGGTGCTCGCCCTCCATGTCGAGGGCGAAGCCGTAGCCGGTGGGCAGCAGGTCGAGGATCTCGGCGCCGGTCACCGAGAAGTGCTTGGACTCCTTGCCCGCGTACCGCTTCAGCTCCTTGAGCGAGCTGAACATCGGGATCACCGGGGTCGGGGTGTTGTGCAGGGCCAGGAAGCCGGGGCGGTCGCCGCGCGGGCAGTACACCTTGGAGGTGATGAAGATGGCCTGGAAGTCCTCCACCGGCATCGCGCCGGTGGTGAAGGCGCGCACCGCGTCCGCCAGCGAGGGCGGGGAGGGCTCGGGGTAGAGCGACTGCTGGGCGGCCTGCGGGTCGCCGTACCCGGGGCCGGGCATGCCGGACATCCCCTGCTGCATCTGCTGCTGGTAGGGGTCCTGGTAGGCGCTCTGCTCGTAGCCGTACACGGGGACAAGGCTATCGGGCCGCGCCCCGCTTGGGGGCGGGTGATCCGCACAATCCCGGGCGGGGCGCCATTGTGGGACGTGACCACGTTCATACCCCGGTCACGTCAGGGGGCTTGAACAAGTTACCAACGGGTAGCATCATGGGGCGTACTGGTGGGTAAGCGGTGCGCCGGAATCGGCCGCCCGTGGAGCAGACGAACCGGAGAAACGGTCATGGGTCACTACAAGTCCAACCTGCGGGACGTGGAGTTCAACCTCTTCGAGGTGTTCGGCCGCGACCAGGTGTACGGCACCGGTCCGTTCGCCGAGATGGACGTCGACACCGCGAAGAACATCCTCGCCGAGATCGCCCGGCTGGCCGAGAACGACCTCGCCGCCTCCTTCGTCGACGCCGACCGCAACCCGCCGGTGTTCGACCCGGAGACCAACACCGCTCCGATCCCGGAGACCTTCAAGAAGAGCTACCAGACCTTCATGGACGCCGAGTGGTGGCGCCTGGGCATCCCGGAGGGCATCGGCGGCCAGGTCACCCCGAACTCCCTGGTCTGGGCGTACGCGGAGCAGGTGCTCGGCTCCAACCCGGCGATCTGGATGTACTCCTCCGGCCCGGCCTTCGCCGGCGTCGTGCACGACGAGGGCACCGAGGAGCAGCAGAAGGTCGCCCAGCGCATGGTCGAGGGCCTCTGGGGCGCCACCATGGTGCTGACCGAGCCGGACGCGGGCTCCGACGTGGGCGCCGGCCGCACCAAGGCGATCAAGCAGGACGACGGCTCCTGGCACATCGAGGGCGTCAAGCGCTTCATCACCTCGGGCGAGCACGACATGTCCGAGAACATCGTCCACCTGGTGCTGGCCCGCCCCGAGGGCGGCAAGCCGGGCACCAAGGGCCTGGGCCTGTACATCGTGCCGAAGTACGACTTCGACTGGGAGACCGGCGAGCTCGGCGAGCGCAACGGCGTCTACGCCACCAACGTCGAGCACAAGATGGGCCTCAAGGCGTCCAACACCTGCGAGATGACCTTCGGCGCCAAGCACCCGGCCAAGGGCTGGCTGCTCGGCGAGACCGTCGACGGCATCCGCCAGATGTTCAAGATCATCGAGTTCGCCCGGATGATGGTCGGCACGAAGGCCATCGCCACCCTGTCCACCGGCTACCTGAACGCGCTGGAGTACGCCAAGGAGCGCGTGCAGGGCGCCGACATCGCGCAGTTCATGGACAAGACCGCGCCGCGCGTCACCATCACCCACCACCCCGACGTGCGCCGCTCGCTGCTGACCCAGAAGGCGTACGCCGAGGGCATGCGCGCCCTGGTCCTGTACACCGCCTCGGTGCAGGACGACATGCTGGCCGCCCGCCTGCGCGGCGAGCACGACGCCGCCGCCGAGCGCCTGAACGACCTGCTGCTGCCGATCGTGAAGGGCTACGGCTCGGAGAAGTCCTACGAGCAGCTCGCCCAGTCGCTGCAGACCTTCGGCGGCTCCGGCTACCTGCAGGAGTACCCGATCGAGCAGTACATCCGGGACGCCAAGATCGACACCCTGTACGAGGGCACCACCGCCATCCAGGGCCAGGACTTCTTCTTCCGCAAGATCGTCAAGGACGGCGGCCAGGCGCTGACCGCGGTCAACGAGCAGATCGGCAAGTTCCTCGCCACCGGCGAGGGCGGCGCCGAGCTGGCCGCCGAGCGCGACCTGCTGGCCAAGGCCGCCGGCGACCTGGAGGCCATCGTCGGCACCCTGATCGCCGACCTGACCGCGGTCGAGCAGGACGTCAAGAACATGTACAAGGTGGGCCAGAACACCACCCGCCTGCTGATGGTCTCCGGCGACGTGGTGGTCGGCTGGCTGCTGCTGCGCCAGGCCGCCGTCGCGCTGGCCAAGCTGGAGGCCGGCGCTTCCGGGAAGGACGTCCCGTTCTACCGGGGCAAGGTCGCCGCCGCGAAGCACTTCGCCCGCACCGTGCTGCCGACCACCGCCGCGCAGCGCCAGATCGCCGAGAACATCGACAACGAGCTGATGGAGCTGGCCGAGGAGTCGTTCTGATCCGGCGCGCCCGCCACAGGACCGCCTGACCCACCCTCACCCCGCGGGGCCCGGTGCTGCACCGGGCCCCGCGGCGTCGTTCCGGGCGGCCCGGCGGTGCCGTTCCCGGGCGGTGCGGGCGCGCCGCGTCGCGTTGTGTCGCGCTGCGTTCACTGTTGTGTCACCGTTGCGGACTTCCCGAAGTCCTGTCCGTGTACGGGCATATGCTCAGGGGGCGGACCCGCAACCCCACCAGGCCCGCCCCGCCCTCTACCCAGGAGCAAAATGTCGACCGCCGCCCGCAGGGCCCACTTCGACCGGAAGCACACGGACGACCTCGTCGCCTTCCTGGCCGCCTCCCCCTCCCCGTACCACGCGGTGGCGAGCGCGGCCGAGCGGCTGGAGCGGGTCGGCTTCCGCCGGGTCAGCGAGACGGACGCCTGGGACGGCGACGGCGGCGGCCGCTACCTGGTGCGCGGCGGCGCCCTGATGGCCTGGTACGTGCCGGAGAACGCGACGGCCGCCACCCCGTACCGGGTGGTCGGCACGCACACCGACTCGCCGAACCTGCGGGTCAAGCCGGTGCCCGACACCAGCTCGGCCGGCTGGCGGCAGGTCGCCGTGGAGATCTACGGCGGCGTCCCGCTGAACACCTGGCTCGACCGGGACCTCGGGCTCTCCGGCCGGCTCGCGCTGCGCGACGGCTCGACCCGGCTGGTGCACCTGGACGAGCCGCTGCTGCGGGTGCCGCAGCTGGCCATCCACCTCGACCGCGGGGTCAACGACGGCCTCAAGCTCGACCGCCAGCGCCACCTGACGCCGATCTGGGGAATCGGCGGCACCACCGAGGGCGCCCTGCTGGAGTACGTCGCGGAGAAGGCCGGGCTGGCCGCCGCCGACATCGCGGGGTGGGACCTGATGGCGCACGACGTGCAGCCGCCCGCCTACCTGGGCCGCGACCGCGAACTGCTGGCCGGGCCGCGGCTGGACAACCAGCTGTCGGTGCACGCCGCCACCGCCGCGCTGGCCGCCGTCGCCGAGGCCGGCGGCGAGCTGCCGTACATCCCGGTGCTGGCCGCCTTCGACCACGAGGAGACCGGCAGCGAGTCCGACACCGGCGCGCAGAGCCCGCTGCTGGGCAACGTGCTGGAGCGCTCCTGCCACGCCCGCGGCGGCACCCTGGAGGACCGCGCCCGGGCGCTGGCCGGCACCGTCTGCCTCTCCTCCGACATGGGCCACGCCGTGCACCCCAACTACAGCGAGCGGCACGAGCCCGGCCACCACCCGATGCCCAACGGCGGCCCGATCCTCAAGGTCAACGTCAACAACCGGTACGCCACCGACGGCGTCGGCCGGGCGGTGTTCGCCGCCGCCTGCGAGCGGGCCGGCGTGCCCTGGCAGTCCTTCGTCTCCAACAACGCGATGCCCTGCGGCACCACGATCGGCCCGATCACCGCGGCCCGGCTCGGCATCACCACCGTGGACTGCGGCATCGCCGCGCTGTCCATGCACTCCGCCCGCGAGCTGTGCGGCGCGGAGGACCCGCACTACCTGGCGAGCGCGATCAAGGCCTTCCTGGAGGGCTGAGCGGCCCCCCGGACGACGGGGGCGGGCCCGCGCGGGCCCGCCCCCGTCCGCGCGTCACTCCATCCCGGCCAGCACCAGCGGCAGCCGGCTCGCGCCGCCCGCCACCAGCTTCACCGGCACGCCCCAGTCCTGCTGGTGCACGTGGCAGGCCGGGTACTCGACCGCCGGGTCGTCGTCGCAGGACGCCGCCATCGCCGAGACGTGCAGCACCCCCTCGGCGACCTCGGGAGAGAGCACCAGCTCGCGGCTGAGCGCGCTGTCCGCGCCCGCGCCGGACACCAGCAGCTCCGGCGGCGTCGCACTGACCAGCAGCCGGGTGGAGGGGCCGTAGCGCTCGTCCAGCTTCTGGCCGGTCGGCGCGGAGAACACCACGTCCAGCCGCAGCGCGCCCGGGGCGACCTCGGTCGCGGCCCGCTGCGTGCGGTGCGCGACGGCCTCCACCCGGACGGCCTCCTCGGGCAGCCGCAGCCTGGTCAGCCGGTGCCGGGCCGACTCCACCACCACGATGTCGCCGTCCACCACCACCGCGCCGGACGGCTCGCGCAGGTCGGTGGCCAGCGTGCTGACCTCGTCGGAGGCCGGGTCGTAGCGGCGCAGCGCGTGGTTGTAGGTGTCGCTGACGGCCACCGAGCCGTCCGGCAGCACGGTCACGCCCAGCGGGTGCTGGAGCAGCGCCTGCCCGGAGGCGCCGTCGCGGTGCCCGAAGTCGAACAGGCCGGTGCCGACGGCGGTGCGCACCTCGTGGGTTCCACGGGAAACCCGGCGCAGCGCGGAGGTCTCCGCGTCGGCCACCCACAGCCGCTCGCCGTCCGCGGACACCGCCAGGCCGGACGGCTGGGCGAACCAGGCCTCGTCGGGCGGGCCGTCCACCAGGCCCTCGTTGGTGGTGCCGGCCGCGACCCGCACCGTGCCCGCCACCGGGTCGAACGCCCACAGCTGGTGCACGCCCGCCATCGCGATCCACACCTCGCCGTCGAAGAACGCCACGTCCCACGGCGAGGAGAGGTCCACCCCGCGGGCCGGACCGGCGGTCGGCGAGCCCTGCCACCACTGCTTGCCGGTGCCGGCCAGCGTGGTCACCGAGCCGTCCGCGAGCCGCACCCCGCGCAGCGCGTGGTTCACGGTGTCCGCCACCACCACGTCGTACCCCGGGTCGAGCCCCTCCGGCACCAGCGCCAGGCCCTGCGGCTCGCTGAACCGCGGCGCGGCCCCGTCCACCAGCCCGCGCACCCCGTCGCCGATCCGCCGCAGCACGCGCTCGCCGTCCGCGTCCAGCTCCACCAGCGAGTGGTGCCCCGAGTCCGCGACCAGGTAGTGCCCGTCCGGCAGCCGCACCGCCTTCCCCGGGAACCGCAGGTCACCCGCCTGCGGCTCGGGCGCCACGTACGGCCCGTCCCCGCGCCGCAGCGTCCCCTTCGCCGCGTGCTCGGCCTCCAGCTCCTCCACCAGCTTCGCGATCGCGTGCGCGTGCCCCTCCCCGGCGTGCTGCGCGACCACGTACCCCTCCGGGTCGATCACCACCAGCGTCGGCCAGGCCCGCACCGCGTACTGCTTCCACGTCACCAGCTCCGGATCGTCCAGCACCGGGTGGTGCACCTCGTACCGGGCCACCGCGTCGACCACCGCCCGGTGGTCGGCCTCGTGGACGAACTTCGGCGAGTGCACGCCGACGATCACCACGGTGTCCCGGTGCCGCTCCTCCAACTCCCGGAGTTCGTCCAGGACGTGGAGGCAGTTGATGCAGCAGAAGGTCCAGAAGTCCGCGATCACGATCTTGCCGCGGAAGTCGGCCAGGGACAGGTCCTTGCCCCCGGTGTTCAGCCATCCGCCCTTGCCCACCAGCTCGGGGGCGCGGACGCGTGCACGAGAAGTCATGCCCCCAGTCAACCTCACCGGGCCGGGGAGCTGTTCACTCCTGCGCTCACACCCCGTCGGACTTGGGCCTGCGCCGGTGCTTGTCGGCCTGGTAGGCGGCCACGGACTTCCGGGACGAGCGCCACACCCCGTCCGGCCCCTGCACGGCGTTGAGCCGACCCCGTTGGGCCGCCTGCCGCAGTGCGGCCAGGGAGTGCTCTGCGTCCACCAGCGCGGCGAGCGGAACCAGCCGTGCGGGGCCGGCCACGTTCGGCACGATGAAGCGGTTGAGGTTGTCCTCCATGGCCCGGGCGATCAGCTCGCCGAGGGTTCCGCAGTCACCGGCGTCGGCGCGGCGCAGGGCGGCCAGGTAAGCCTCCCGCTGCCTCTTGAGGATGATGATCGGCGGGTAGCCCAGGCGGACGAGGACGAGGTTCATCACCAGTCGTCCTGTTCGCCCGTTACCGTCGAGGAACGGATGAATGCGTTCGAACCGGTTGTGGATCCCGGCCAGGACCTCCGGGAGCGGCCGGCCCAGTTCCTCACCGCCCCCGATCTGCTTGCCGAAGGCACAGACCTCGCCGACCCACTCCTCGACACGGGGAGGAACGAGCGGCCACTTCGGGGGCGTCATTCCCTCCGCGAACGGGTGGATGTCGTGTTCCCGGAAGCTGCCGGGGCCCTCCCGGTCGGTGGCCTCCGGATGGGGCGCGACGTTCCAGACCGGCGACATGGCGACGTGATGGATGTGGCGGACCTCGCCGAGCGTGATCAGCCGTCCGTCATGCCATGCGTCCGGTTCAAGGGCCTGCCCGTAGACCCAACGGGCGGCATCCGCGTAGCCCTGGACCTCGTTGTACTCCTTCAGCGGCTTGGCACCGACGGCTCGGCCCTGGTCGAGTAGCGCCTCGACCTCGCGAAGGACGAGGGTGTTGCCTTCGAGCGCGGTCGAATGGTGCGCTTCCTGGTGCCAGATGTCGTCCCAGATCTCTCGGGCCTCCCGGGGGCTCGGCAGCCCGCCGAAGCGCTCGTTCAGCTCGGCCAGGGCCCCGCTCAGCCGCTGGTACACCGTGCTGCGACTGGGCCTGCCCCTGCCTGCCACGAACTTCCTCCCCGAGAGTTGATACATGCCGATGGTGGCTAATTGAACTTATCAACTTCGGGCGGGGGGCTCTGCCCGGTTGCCGCGGTGTCACCCCCGGGGGTGATCCTTCCAGGGGCGCGGACGCGTGCACGAGAAGTCATGCCCTCGGTCAACCCCATCGGGCCGGGGCGGACGGGAAGGGGCCCGGACGCGGGTGCGTCCGGGCCCCCGGGTGGGGGTGGTGGTTACCAGTTGCCCCAGGTGCCGGTGGACCAGACGGCCTGGTTGGAGCCGTTGTAGACCACGAAGTTGCCGTCGTCCTGGACCACGGCGTAGGTGCCGGGGCCGCCCTTGGCGGGGGTGCGCCAGACGGTCGCGCCGGTCTTGACGTCGTACATGACGATGGCGGCCGTGGACGAGGTGGTCTGGACGAAGGCGGTGGACTTCGGGCGGCCCGGGGTGTTGGTGGACCACAGGGCGGCGCCGTCGCGCTTGCGGTAGAGGACGACGTTGCCGTCCTGCTGGTTGACCAGCCACACCGAGTTCGACTTCAGCCACGTCCCGGTCATCAGGCCGCGGTTGGAGTTGAACATGCCGGCCGGGTTGGAGCCGCCGTAGCCGACGGCCACGGAGACGCCGGTGCCGGTCTCCCACAGCGCGCGGCCCTGCGCGGTGACCAGCATCACCTGGCCGTCCCACATGGTCAGGTAGGCGCCGGGGTTGTTCCAGCTACTGGTGCTCCACACCGCGTTGGTCGGGGTGTCGCCGCCCCGGCGGTAGAGGACGAGGTTGCCGTCGTCCTGCATGACGAGGTGGGCGCCCGGGTTGCCCCAGGTGCTGGTGCTCCACACGGCGGGGCCGCGCCGGCCGGCGGTGTTGACCAGGTAGAGGACGAGGTTGCCGTCGTCCTGCATGACGAGCTGGGACTCGCCGCTCTGCAGGTACTGGCCGGCCGTCAGCTGCGAGCCGCGCGCCAGCTGGACGGAGGTCGGGTTCGAGGGCGAGTCGGCGTTGGCCTGGACGGCCGGGGCCGCCAGCGCGATGGCGGCCGCGCCGAGCAGGGCGGCGGTGGTGCGCTTGAAAACTGTCGTCCGCACGGGCGGAGACCCCCTCCTGAGCTATGGGCACACAGTGTCGTGCGCGCACAACTTACTCACCCGCACCGGCCCCTCCTCGGCGGGGGGTAGTACTGGCGGCCCCGGCCGCGCGCGCCGTCGCGCGCGGGGCCGTCAGAGAAGCCGTCAGCTCTCGGATGCAGCCGCAGCCGCAGCCGCCGCGCAGGCGCGGACCAGGGCGACGGCCGCGTCCAGCCGTGCGTGGTCGGCCGCGTCGAGGGCCGGGTCGGCGGCGCGGCGGGCGCGGGCCCGGGCGAGGTGGGGCTCGGTGAGCGGGGGGAGGGCGCGCAGCAGGGGGACGAGGACGGCGGGGGCGGCGTCGGCGAAGGCGGGCATGCCGAGCAGGGCCTGGGCGAGGACGACGGCGCTCATCGCGACGTCCAGGCCGGGGTCGCCCTCGGCGGCGGTGGCCCAGTCGATGACCACCGGCCCGCGCGCGGTGAGCAGCACGTTCTCGGGGTGCAGGTCGAGGTGCAGCACCCGGTCGCCGGGCCGGGCGCCGGTGCGCGGCGGGAGGGCGTGCAGGCGCAGCAGCAGGTCGGCGAGGATCCGCCCGGCGGCGTCGGGCGCGACCGCGCCGGTGGTGACGGCCTGCGCCAGGGTCGGGCCCGCCAGCCGTTCCATCAGCAGGTCCGCGGGCCGCTCGCCGGGCCACGCGGCCGGCACCGGGTAGCCGTGCCCGGCCAGGTACGCCATCAGCTCGGCCTCGGCGTGCGCGTCGGCCCACGCCTCGGCGCCCTCGCGGTAGCGGCGCAGCACCCGCCCGTCGGGCAGCGCGAACACGTCCGCGGTGCGGCCGGTGCCGATCGGTTCGCCCGGCCCCGGCCCCGGCGCCGTGGCGCGGTTCTCCTCGGACACGTCGTCCCCCCGTTCCTCGTGCCAGTAGGCACGCCCGGCCTCCCGCCGCGGTTCCCGCCGGAATCCGGGTGACGCCGCACGGGCGCCGGACGACAATGGCCGGATGACCGCTCACGCGCCGCAGGGCGAGGTCGCCGTCCCGTCCGCCGTGCTCGCCCTGGCCGCGGGCGCGCCGATCGCCGCGGTGTGGCGCAACGAGCTGCACGGGCTGACGTTCCGGCTGGGGGACGGGCCGGGCCGCCGGTTCGCCAAGTGGGCGCCGGCCGGCAGCCCGGCGGACCTCGCGGCGGAGGCCGAACGGCTGGGCTGGGCACGGCGGTTCACCACCGTCCCCGAGGTGCTGGAGCTGGGTGCCGACGAGCACGGCAGCTGGCTGCTGACGGCCGGCCTGCCGGGCAGCTCGGCCGTGGACGAGGCGTGGAAGCGGGATCCGGCGACGGCCGTCCGGGCGATCGGCGAGGGCCTGCGCGCCTTCCACGAGGCGCTGCCGGTGGCCGACTGCCCGTACGACTGGTCGGCGCCGTCCCGGGTCGCCCGGGCCGTCGAGCTGCGCCGCCCGCCCGAGGCGTGGCACCCGGAGCTGCGCCACCACGGCACGGTGGACCGGGCGCTCGCCGTGCTGGCCGACCCGCCGCCGGTCGACCGCCCGGTGGTCTGCCACGGGGACGCCTGCGCGCCCAACACCCTGATCGGCGACGACGGCCGCTTCCGCGGCCACGTCGA
Source organism: Kitasatospora sp. NA04385 (assembly GCF_013364235.1). Taxonomy (NCBI): domain Bacteria; kingdom Bacillati; phylum Actinomycetota; class Actinomycetes; order Kitasatosporales; family Streptomycetaceae; genus Kitasatospora; species Kitasatospora sp. NA04385. The sequence goes on from NZ_CP054919.1 coordinate 4,280,874, forward strand.
CCTGGGCGCCCTGGGCACCGCCGACCGCTGGGCCGACCTCGCGGTGGCCTCCTGGAGCACGGTGTGGAACTACGGCCCGGGCTGGGAGCTCCCGCTGCTGGCGGCGTACGGGGTCGAGCCGGACACCGAACGCCTCGCCTACTACCGCCTGTTGTGGGACGCGACCTAGGCCCCGGTGGCACCATGTCGGGTGCCGCCCGACGGCGGGTCGGCGAACAGGACGAGGAGTCGGGGACATGGGTCGGAAGTTCGTGGTCAAGGAGCGGCTCTTCGCGGTCGGCGACGACTACTGGGTCGAGGACGAGCACGGCGAGAAGGCGTTCCTGGTGGACGGCAAGGTGCTGCGCCTGCGCGACACCTTCGAACTGCAGGACACCGCGGGCAACACGGTCGCCACCATCCGGGAGAAGGTGCTGACCGTCCGCGACGCGATGAAGATCGAGAACGCGGACGGGGACGTGGTCGCGACCGTCCGCAAGAAGCTGTTCACCCCGTTCCACGACAAGTACCACGTGGAGCTGGAGAACGGCGGCGAGTACGAGGTCCACGGGGACCTGCTCGACAAGGAGTACACCGTCAAGGGCGACGGCCACCGCCTCGCCGAGGTCTCCCGCAAGTGGTTCCGGATCCGCGACACCTACGGCGTGGAGATCGAGGACGGCGTCGACGTCCCGCTGATGATCGCCGTCGCGGTCTGCCTGGACCGCCTGGTCGAGCACAACGACTGAGCCCCGCCGCAGCCCCCTTCCGCCGCCGCCCCGTGCGCTATGTTGTGCCGGTCCTCGGCACGGGGCCGGCAGGCGGACAGGCAGGAGGGGCGGGGCGGATGAACGACATCCTTCACCAGTTGGGGTACGCGGCGGCCTACGGCGCGGTCGGCCTGGTGCTGCTGCTGCTCGGCGTCCTGCTGGTCGACGCGCTGACGCCGGGCGAGCTGCGCCGGCAGATCTGGATCGAGCGCAACCGCAACGCCGCCGTGGTGCTCAGCTCGGCGCTGCTGGCGATCGGCGCGATCGTGTTCACCGCGGTGATCTCGACCTACCAGGAGTTCGTCAAGGGCCTGGCCGCGGCCGCCGTGTTCGGCCTGTTCGGCCTGCTGCTGATGGCGGTCTCGTTCTGGGTGCTCGACCTGGTCACCCCCGGCAAGCTGGGCGAGCTGCTGGTCGACGGCGAGCCGCACCCGGCGGTCTGGGTGACCGCCTCCACCAACCTGGCCGTGGCGGCGATCGTCTCCGCCGCCATCTACTGACCCGCCCCGCCCGGGGGTTCAGCCCGCGGCCAGCCGTTCGGTGAGCCGGGCCCGGGCGGCGGGCCACTCGTCGGCCAGCATCGAGAAGTACACGCTGTCGCGCCAACTGCCGTCCGGCCGCCGCCTGGCCCGCCGGAAGGTGCCCTCGTAGCTGGCGCCGAGCCGCCGGATCGCGTTCTGCGAGCGCTCGTTGAGGTGGTCGGTCTTCCAGCAGACCCGGCCGGTGCCGAGGTCCTCGAAGGCGTGCGCCAGCAGCAGCAGCTTGGCCTCGGTGTTCACCGCCGTCCGCCACACCGAGCGGCCGTACCAGGTGCCGCCGATCTCCAGCCGCTCGTCCGCCGCGTCGGCGTCCAGGTAGCAGCTGACCCCGACCGCCCGCCCGCTCGCCCGGGCCACCACCGCCAGCGGCGTGCAGTCGCGGTCGGCCAGCCGGGCGTCGACGACCGCCGCCATGTCCGCCACCGTGCGCGGGACGGGGGAGGGCAGCCAGCGCCACACCTCCTCGTCCCCGCCGCCGGCCGCGAACAGGTCGGGCACGTGGGCGCGGGTCAGCGGCTCCAGCCGGACGTGCCGGCCGGTGAGGACGACGGGTGCGGGCAGCTTCGAGACCATGCGCCCCACGGTAGGGCGGTGTTGCACCAGTAGCAAGTGCTTTTTGCACTAGTGCATTCGTCCGGAGGTGTGCGAAAGGCCCGGCACCCCCGCGTGCGCGCGGGAGCGCCGGGCCTTTCGCACCACGGCCCGCCGGGTACGGCCTACAGGCCTACGGGCCTACAGGAAGGAGTTGATCTGGATGGTCTCGGTCCGGCCGGGGCCGACGCCGATCGCCGAGATCGGGGCGCCCGACATCTCCTCCAGCGCCTTCACGTACGCCTGGGCGTTCTTCGGCAGGTCGCCGAAGGTCTGCGCCTTCGAGATGTCCTCGCTCCAGCCGGGCAGGTTCTCGTAGACCGGCTTCGCGTGGTGGAAGTCCGACTGGTTGTACGGGAGTTCCTCGACCCGCTTGCCGTCGATCTCGTACGCCACGCAGACCGGGATCTGCTCCCAGCCGGTCAGCACGTCCAGCTTGGTGAGGAAGAAGTCGGTCAGGCCGTTGACCCGGGTCGCGTAGCGGGCGATCACCGCGTCGAACCAGCCGCAGCGCCGGTCGCGGCCGGTGGTGACGCCGCGCTCGCCGCCGATCCGGCGCAGCGCGTCGCCGTCGGCGTCCAGCAGCTCGGTCGGGAACGGGCCCGAGCCGACGCGGGTGGTGTACGCCTTGAGGATGCCGATGACCCGGTCGATCTTGGTGGGGCCGATGCCGGAGCCGGTGCAGGCGCCGCCCGAGGTCGGGTTCGACGAGGTGACGAACGGGTACGTGCCGTGGTCGACGTCCAGCAGGGTGCCCTGGCCGCCCTCCAGCAGGACGACCTTGTCCGCCTTCAGCGCCTCGTCCAGGACGAGCGTGGTGTCGGCCAGGTACGGCTTGATCTTGTCGGCGTAGCCCAGGTACTCCTCGAGCACCAGCTCGGCCGGGATCGCGCGCCGGTTGTAGAGCTTGACCAGCAGCTGGTTCTTGTCGTGCAGCGCGGCTTCGATCTTCTGGCGCAGGATCGACTCGTCGAACAGGTCCTGGACCCGGATGCCGACCCGGTTGATCTTGTCGGCGTAGGCGGGGCCGATGCCGCGGCCGGTGGTGCCGATCCGGCGCTTGCCGAGGAAGCGCTCGGTGACCTTGTCCAGCGTCCGGTGGTACGGGGTGATCAGGTGCGCGTTGCCCGAGATCAGCAGCTTCGAGGTGTCGATGCCGCGCTCGTCCAGGCCCTTGAGCTCGGAGAGCAGCACGCCCGGGTCGATCACCACGCCGTTGCCGATCACCGGCACGACGTTGGGGCTGAGGATGCCGGAGGGCAGCAGGTGCAGGGCGTACTTCTGGTCGCCGATGACCACCGTGTGACCGGCGTTGTTGCCGCCCTGGTAGCGGACGACGTAGTCGACGGAGCCGCCGAGGAGGTCGGTGGCCTTCCCCTTGCCCTCGTCTCCCCACTGGGCACCAACGAGCACGAGTGCCGGCACAGGCGTACACCCCTTCCGGTTGGGGCATCCTGCGTAGACCGCAGTCTGGCCCGAGATGGACGAAGCCCCTGGCGCAATGGCGCAAGGGGCTCTTGCACCGAGAGATTACCTGAGGAAGGACCGGTCGTGTCGTCGCTGTCCACGCCCGTATCCCGCCCCCCGGAGGACGCCGGGGGCCCCGGGCCGCTGCTGGTGCTCCTCGACCCCTCGGCCCGGGAGGCCGACGGCGAGTCGGTGCGGATCGCCAAGGACGTGCTGTGCGGCGGCGCCGACGTCAAGGTCGCGCTGCCCGAGAGCCCGTCCGAGCTCGACCGGGTGCTGGCGCACCGGGGGCGGCGCCGGGCCGTGGTGATCGGCTCGGACCAGGCGCTCCAGCGGGTGCTCCAGGCCCTGCACCGGCAGCGGGAGCTGGACACCGACCCGGTGGGCCTGGTGCCGGTCGGCGGGCCGGTCGCCACCGCCACCGCCCGGCTGCTCGGGGTGCCCGCCGAGCCGGTCGCGGCCGCCCGCGCGGTGCTGGCCGGCACCGCCCGCCGGCTCGCCCTGCTGCTGGACGACGGCGGCGGCGTGGTGCTCGCCGAAGTGCGCTTCACCGGCCCGCGCCAGGGCCGGACGGGTGGTTGGCGTTCGCTATGGGCGAAATTGGCTGCGGCCGAGCAGGCGAGCCCTTCCAACCCGGAGGAGCTGCGGATCGAGGCCGACGGCCGCCTGCTCGCCGACGTCCACCAGCGGGTCCGCCACCTGCGGGTGGCCGTGGTCGACGGCGGGATGGAGCTCGCCCTCGACCTCGACGGCCGCCCGCTGCGCCACCGGGCCGGCCGGCTCACCGTCGCCGGGCGCGGTTTCGGCTACGAGGCGGACGGCTGCCCGGTCGGCCCGGTCCGCCACCGCACCTGGACGGTCCGCCCGGACTCCTGGCGGCTGCTGCTGCCCGACTGAGCCGCCGCCGGGCCCCGCCGATCACCCAGGGTGAGCAGGCTCACGTTCCGCCGCCCGTCCGCCGTGCGAAGGCCCGATGACAAGGGCGTGAAGGCGGCCGCCCGCGGTGCGGAAAACTGGTAAGAGGCGGTGTCTACGCGCGTACCAGGAGGCCGCCAGCAGGCCGTTCGCCCAGGCTGCCCTAGACTCGGAGACGTGCCACGTGGTGACGGACGACTCAACCACGACCTCCTCCCCGGCGAGAAGGGCCCCCAGGACGCTTGCGGCGTCTTCGGGGTCTGGGCTCCCGGCGAAGAGGTCGCGAAGCTCACGTACTTCGGCCTCTATGCCCTGCAGCACCGCGGACAGGAATCCGCGGGCATCGCAGTGAGCAACGGCTCCCAGATTCTCGTCTTCAAGGACATGGGACTCGTCTCCCAGGTCTTCGACGAGACCTCCCTGGGGTCGCTGCACGGGCATATCGCCGTCGGACATGCCCGCTACTCGACCACCGGGTCCTCGGTCTGGGAGAACGCCCAGCCGACCTTCCGCGCGACCGTCCACGGCTCGCTGGCCCTCGGCCACAACGGAAACCTGGTCAACACCGCCGAACTCGCGGCGAAGGTCGCCGAACTGCCCGGCGAGGAGCACGTCTCCCGCTCCGGCCGGACCGCGGCGACCAACGACACCGACCTGCTGACCGCCCTGCTGGCGGGCCACCCGGACCTCACCATCGAGGAGACGGCCCGCAAGGTCCTGCCGGACGTCAAGGGCGCCTTCTCGCTGGTCTTCATGGACGAGCACACGCTCTACGCCGCCCGCGACCCGCAGGGCATCCGCCCGCTGGTGCTCGGCCGGATCGAGCGCGGCTGGGTGGTGGCCTCCGAGACCTCCGCCCTCGACATCGTCGGCGCCAGCTTCATCCGCGAGGTGGAGCCCGGCGAGCTGATCGCCATCGACGAGAACGGCATGCGCACCTCGCGCTTCGCCGAGGCCAAGCCCAAGGGCTGCGTCTTCGAGTACGTCTACCTGGCCCGCCCGGACACCACCATCGCCGGCCGCAACGTGCACCTCTCCCGGGTGGAGATGGGCCGCAAGCTGGCCGCCGAGGCCCCGGTCGAGGCCGACCTGGTGATAGCCACGCCGGAGTCCGGCACCCCCGCCGCGATCGGCTACGCCGAGGCCAGCGGCATCCCGTTCGGCTCCGGCCTGGTGAAGAACGCCTACGTGGGCCGCACCTTCATCCAGCCCAACCAGACCATCCGCCAACTCGGCATCCGGCTCAAGCTGAACCCGCTCAAGGAGGTCATCCGGGGCAAGCGCCTGGTGGTCGTGGACGACTCGATCGTCCGCGGCAACACCCAGCGCGCGCTGGTCCGGATGCTGCGCGAGGCCGGCGCCGCCGAGGTCCACATCCGGATCTCCTCGCCGCCGGTGAAGTGGCCGTGCTTCTTCGGCATCGACTTCGCCACCCGCGCCGAGCTGATCGCCAACGGCCTGTCGGTCGACGAGATCGGCCGCTCGCTGGGCGCCGACTCGCTCGCCTACATCTCCATCGACGGGATGATCGACGCCACCACGCAGCCCAAGGACCAGCTCTGCCGGGCCTGCTTCGACGGCGAGTACCCGATGGAGCTGCCCGACCCGGCGCTGCTCGGCAAGCTCCTGCTCGAGGCTGAAATTGCCGGCGGCCAGGCCAAGCAGCCCGTCCGCGGGAACAAGCAGACCAGCGACCTCGACGGCGTGCAGTCGCTGCTGGGCGGCGCCGGCGCGGCGGACGCGCTGCGACGCCCGTAACCGTGCGCACCGCCCCCGGCGCCGGACGCCGGGGGCACCCCGTCCCGGCCCCGGCCGGGGAGGCAGCACCACCACTTCGAAAGGGCCACACCAGGTGACCAGCAACGAGACCGGGGCGACCTACGCCGCCGCGGGTGTCGACATCGAGGCCGGCGACCGTGCCGTCGAGCTGATGAAGCAGTGGGTGAAGAAGAGCAACCGGCCCGAGGTGGTCGGCGGGCTCGGCGGCTTCGCCGGACTGTTCGACGCCTCCGCCTTCAAGCGCTACGAGCGCCCGCTGCTGGCCACCGCCACCGACGGCGTCGGCACCAAGGTCGCCATCGCCCAGGCCATGGACAAGCACGACACCATCGGCCACGACCTGGTCGCCATGGTCGTCGACGACCTGGTGGTGTGCGGCGCCGAGCCGCTGTTCATGACCGACTACATCTGCGTCGGCAAGGTCGTCCCGGAGCGGGTCGCCGCGATCGTCAAGGGCATCGCCGAGGGCTGCACGCTGGCCGGCTGCGCGCTGGTCGGCGGCGAGACCGCCGAGCACCCGGGCCTGCTCGGCCCGGACGACTACGACGTCGCGGGCGCCGGCACCGGCGTGGTCGAGGCCGACGCGCTGCTCGGCCCGGACCGGGTCCGGGCGGGCGACGTGGTCATCGCGATGGCCGCCTCCGGCCTGCACTCCAACGGCTACTCGCTGGTCCGGCACGTGCTGCTGAACCAGGCCGGCTGGTCGCTGGACCGCCGGGTCGAGGAGTTCGGCCGCACCCTGGGCGAGGAGCTGCTGGAGCCCACCCGGATCTACTCGCTGGACTGCCTGGCGCTGGCCCGGGCCACCGAGATCCACGCCTTCTCGCACGTCACCGGCGGCGGCCTGGCCGCCAACCTGGCCCGGGTCATCCCGGACGGCCTGCACGCCCGCCTCGACCGCGGCACCTGGTCCCCGCTGCCGGTGTTCCGCACCGTCGCCAAGGTCGGCGCGATGCAGACCCTGGAGATCGAGAAGACCCTGAACATGGGCGTCGGCATGGTCGCCGTCGTCCCGCCGGAGTCGGTCGACACCGTCCTCGCCGTCCTGGAGGACCGCGACGTGGAGGCCTGGCTGCTGGGCGACGTGGTCGAGCGCACCGACGAGCACGACGGCGGCGCCGCGCTGTACAACGCCTACGAGGCGTTCTGATCCGAGGCGCGCCGAGGGGCCCCGCCGCGGTGCGGCGGGGCCCCTCGCGCTCGCCGGGACGGCGCGGCGCCGGTGGTGCGCGACGCGGGGACGCCGAAAACCGGCCCGGCGCTCACGGGGAGCGCTCGGACCGGCCCGGTCGGAGAACGTCAGGCGCGGCGACGAGCCGGAGGGGTGTCCTCGTCGTCATCGTCGTCGTCGTTGTACCTGTCGGCGTACGCCGCGTAGGGGTCGTCCTCGTCGTCGTCCTCGATCGGCTCAGGCTCGATCGCGGTGGACGGAGATACACCCAGCTCGTGAGACAGACGGTTAGCGTCGAACCCGCCGCTGTTGTACTTCAGCTCGCGGGCGACCTTCGTCTGCTTGGCCTTGGCCCGGCCGCGCCCCATGGGTCGACCCCCTCAACGGTGGGGCTCACGGCCCCGAGTCTGACACGTGTTGATGATCAGGTCCGGCCTGCCCGAAGTGGGAGACCGTCCCTTGGAGCATTAACGGTACCTGTTTCCGCCGCCGGACGGTACGTCGCCGGTGTGACGTGGCGCGCACCCGAGCCCCCCCGAACCAGGTCCGCCCAGGTCAGAGGGGAATTACGGGGCTTTCGCAGGCTGTCCGGCAGGTGACCGGACCCGTCGTTCCTGCAGAGATTATCCCCCGAAGGGGGCGCGGTATCGCCCGATCGGGGGACGGACTGAGAATCCGGTTCCACATCGTGATGCGCGGGGCGGGGCGCTCCCGGCCCCGCGCACCGCGGGCGGCGGCGGTCAGCCCCGGCGGGCCGCCGGGAGCAGCACCGAGCGCAGCGCGCTGATCTCCCGCATCCGCTTCTCGGCGAGCCGGTCGGCGGCCACCGCCGGGGGGACGCCGTCGGCGGCGGCCCGGGTGAAGATCTCCAGCGTGGTGTCGAAGATCCGGGTGGCCTTCTTCTTGGCCCGGTCGAAGTCGAAGCCCTCGATCTCGTCGGCGACCTGGATCACGCCGCCGGAGTTCACCAGGTAGTCCGGTGCGTAGAGGATGCCGCGGTCGGCGAGGTCCTTCTCCACGCCCGGGTGGGCGAGCTGGTTGTTGGCCGCGCCGCAGACGACGGAGGTGCCGGCCGCGCCGAGCACGGCGACGGTGTCGTCGGTGAGCGCGCCGCCGAGCGCGCAGGGGGCGTAGACGTCCAGCGAGGCGTTCAGCAGGGCGGCGGTGTCGGCCACCACCTCGACCTCCGGGTGGGCGGCCCGGACGCGGTTCACGGCGGCCTCGGAGACGTCGGTGACGACCACGGTGGCGCCGTCCTCGACCAGGTGGCCGACCAGGTGGTGGCCGACCTTGCCGACGCCCGCGACGCCGACCCGCCGCCCGCTCAGGGTGGGCCGGCCCCAGCGGGCCCGGGCCGAGGCGCGCATGCCCTGGAAGACGCCGAAGGCGGTCAGCACGGAGGAGTCGCCGGCGCCGCCGTGCTCGGGCGAGCGGCCGGTCACGAAGGAGGTCTCCCGGGCCACCACGTCCATGTCCTGGACGTAGGTGCCGACGTCGCAGGCGGTCACGTAGCGGCCGCGCAGGGACTCCACGAAGCGCCCGTAGGCGCGCAGCACCGCTTCGCTCTTGTCCCGGTCCGGGTCGCCGATGATGACGGCCTTGCCGCCGCCGAGGTCGAGTCCGGCCAGGGCGTTCTTGTAGCTCATCCCGCGGGAGAGGTTCAGCGCGTCCTGCAGCGCCTCCTCCTCCGTCCCGTACGGGAAGAAGCGGGTGCCGCCCAGGGCCGGGCCGAGGGCGGTGGAGTGGATGGCGATGATCGCCTTGAGGCCGGAGGAGCGGTCGTGGCAGAGCACGACCTGCTCGTGCCCCTCGCCGTCCCGGTCGGTGCCGAAGACTCGGCCCAGCACGCCTGGTGCGGGGTGCGTGGTGTGTACGTCGGTCACGGTGGTGACTCCAGTAAGGGATGGCCCGCGGCGGTGGTGCGGGCGTCTGGTCGAAGCCTAGCCCCGGGATCGCCTTCGAATCTGCCCCTCGGACGCCCCCGGGGAACAACGACCGAAGCCGTCCGTACGACACCCTGCCGGTTGTCCCGGGCGCGTGCGACGATGCGGAGCGTGACCGCCTGGCGCACGACCGTGCTTCCTCCGTACACCGCGCAGCTGCGGGTCTACGAGCCGCTGGCCGCCTTCCCCGAGCCCGACCGCGCCCGCTGGCAGGCGTACGCCGCCGAGCACGGCCCCGACGCCGAGGGGCCGGGGCAGTCGGTGGCCGCGGCGGCGCTGGCCGAGCAGCGGGCCGCGCTGGCCGCGGTGGCGGCCCTGACGCCCCGTCCGCTGCCCGAGCAGGAGGACGAGCGGGCGTACGTGCGGCTGCTGGACGGGGTGGTCTACGTGTGCCCCTGGACGACCCGGCTGCGGGGCTGGCTGGCCCTCCAGGAGCTCCGGCGGACGCTGCCCGCGCACCTGGTGGACACGGTGCTGCCGCCGGCCCTGCGGGCGGCCGGGGAGGCCGACCGGGAGCGCTGGCAGCAGGGGCACCCCGACGCCCGGCCGTGGATCGCCTCCAGCCGCTGGGAGGTGCCGCTGCGCTGGTTCCTGCCGTTCGGCGAGGAGGACCGGCGGCACGTGCCGGCCGGCGAGTACGGCTCGTCGGGGGAGGGCGAGCGGCCGGAACCGGCCACGCTGTTCTACCTGACGCCGATGGTGCAGGCCCGCCGCCGGGTGGCCCGGGCGTACCGGGTGCTGCGCGAGCGGGCGCCGGGCGGGCCGCTGGCGGACGGCGCGGAGGAGGTCGGGCGGTGGCTGGAGGAGTTCCACCCGCGCTCGCTGGTGGAGCTGGACTACGGCGGCCTGGCCGGGCTGCTGGGCCCGCGGGGGCTGGCCGAGGAGCACTCGGTGGGCGAACTGGCGGACGGACTGGGCTCCTTGCGGGCCGGGGACACCGACGCGGCGCTGCGGGCCCACGAGGCGCTGACGGCGCGCTGGCGGCGGGTGCTGGCCCTGCGGCAGGCGTCCTGAACCGGCCGGGGCGTAACGCGGCGGCGGTGATGGGGCGTCAGGAAAATGCCACTGGCCGAATCCGGGCCTGCGGGGGAGGATGGTCCGGACCATTGCCGCGGTTTCCGGGACCATGGTCCCGGATCGGGTCAATCCCCATGGAACGTGATACTACTCACCGTTGACGCGAACTCAGACCTATATGCCAAAATGGGACAACCAGCCCAAGCGCGCACAGGCGTGTCGCAACGTGACCGGACGTCACCACTGCGTGACTGTCCGCTATGGGGTGGTCCGGGGCCTTCCGTCGCTCTTGAACCCGTGAGGGGTCAATTTTGGCGGTTTGGCCGATGGGGCTGGACGGATGGTGTAGTTGTAGACACCAGGACAAGCCGTTCGTCCTATAACCGACTCGGCCCGTCCCTGCCATTTCGGGCATCGCGGGCCAAGGTGCAGAATTTGAAGGATAGAACCGCCCTGGTTCGGTTCTCCGAGGAGGCCGCTCATGACCGCTCGTACCCCTGACGCCGAGCCCCTGCTGACGCCGGCAGAGGTCGCCACCATGTTCCGCGTGGATCCGAAGACCGTGACCCGCTGGGCCAAGGCCGGCAAGCTCACGTCCATCCGGACCCTCGGCGGCCACCGCCGTTACCGCGAGGCGGAGGTGCGTGCCCTGCTGGCCGGTATTCCGGCCCAGCGCACTGAGGTCTGATCCCGTTCTTCCCAGGCAGCTCCCCGACTCCGCCGGGTCGGGGCGCCGCCGACAGCCCAAGGGCCGCTTCCTCCGACTCCGCCGGGTCGGAGGGGGCGGCCCTTCGGCGTGCCCGGGGGAGACCGGAGGGGTGCTCGAAGGAGTGCCTCCGGCCGGAACGCGCGATTCCCTTTGGGGTGGCTGGTGGAGGGGGGCATTCTTGGGAAAGCAAGTGCAATTTTACATATTAAATCTGGGCACTTTGCGGAGATGCTCCCGAAGTGGCATCTCAAAAGGCGTTCAGTGACGGTGGTCACAGTCGTGTCACCTTGCCCGGCGGCCCGGAAATGCGATAAGGCCCGGAACCTTACGGTTCCGGGCCTTCACGCTACTGCGATCCCGACGGGACTTGAACCCGCGACCTCCACCTTGACAGGGTGGCGAGCTAACCAACTGCTCCACGGGACCAGTGTTCTGATCCTTGCCCGCCTGCTCTCGCCTGCGAACAAGACAGACTGTACTGCATCGCGACCCCCCAGGTCGAACCGGCTCCGGAGCACCCCGGAACCGGCCCGACCAGGGGCTCAGAGGGTGGCCGCCGCGGCCTCCATCGCCTTGAGGATCCGCTTCTCCGACACCGGGCTCGGCGTCCCCAGCCCCTGGGCGAAGAAGCTCACCCGCAGCTCCTCGATCATCCAGCGGACCGCCCGCACCTCCGGCGAGGGCTCCCGGCCCGCCGGCACCTTCGCCAGCAGCTCCCCGTACGCCTGCTGGACCGCCTGCACCTTCAGCAGGTTCTGCAGGTCGCGCTGCGGGTGGTTGGGCAGCGCCTCCAGCCGGCGGTCCACCGCCAGCAGGTAGCGCTTCAGGTCGCCCAGGCGCTGCCAGCCGGTGTCGGCCACGAAGCCCGGGTGCACCAGCGAGGCCAGGTGCAGCCGGACGTCGTTCACCGCGGACAGCAGCACCGGGCTGGAGACCGACTTCAGGCGGGTGGACGCCTTGTGGAAGGCGATCAGCACCGTCGCCGTCTTCAGCGTGGTGTCCGCCGACAGCTCGTACAGGTCCGCCCGGACCTTGTCGTACAGCGTGCCGAACGCCTCCGCGTCCCAGGCCACGCCGCCGTTCAGCGTCATCAGGCGGTCGGTCGCCGCCGCCACCACGTCCTCGAACAGCGCCGGGATCGAGCCGTGCGGGTTGTACGACAGGGCCAGCTTGGCCTGGTTGCCCAGCCGGCCCTGGATCGACTTGGCCGGGGAGTTGACCTGGAGCATCAGCAGGCGGCGGGTGCCCGCCCACATCGCCCGCTGCTGGGCCTCCGGGGTGTCGAACAGCTTGATGCCCACGCCGGTGCCCTCGTCCACCAGCGCCGGGTAGGCGCGCAGCGAGTGCCCCTTGGAGCGCTGCTCGAAGGTGCGCTGCAGGACCGGCAGGTCGGCCGGCCAGGCGGTCAGCCCGGTGCGCTCGATGCCGCGGCCGGACGCGGCGCTGGAGAGCGTCGCGGACAGCTTCGGCCGGAGCTTCCGGCGCAGCTCCTCCAGGTCCTTGGACTCGGCGAGCTTCCGCTTGCCGTCCACCACCCGGAAGGTCACCTTCAGGTGGTCCGGGACGCGCTCCTCGTCCCAGGCCTCCGGCGGGATCGGCAGGCCCGACATCCGGTGCAGCACCCGCTCCAGCGTCGGCAGCAGGGGCTCCTGCCGGTCGGTCAGTTCGCGCATCGCCGCCCGGGCGTAGTCCGGGGCCGGGACGAAGTTGCGCCGCACCGCCTTCGGCAGCGAGCGGATCCAGGCCGTCACCAGCTCCGCGCGCAGGCCCGGGATCTGCCAGTCGAAGCCCTCCGACACCACCTGGTTCAGCACCGCCAGCGGGACGTGCACCGTCACGCCGTCCGCGTCGCTGCCCGGCTCGAACTGGTACGTCAGCGGGAAGCGCAGCTTGCCCTGCTGCCAGAAGTCCGGGTAGTCGGCCTCGGTGACGCCGTCCGCCGAGTCGTTGATCAGCATCGACTTCTCGAAGTTGAGCAGGTCGGGCCGGTCGCGGCGGGTCTTCTTCCACCAGGCGTCGAAGTGCCGCCCGGAGACCACGTCCTCGGGCAGCCGGGCGTCGTAGAAGTCGAACAGGGTCTGGTCGTCCACCAGGATGTCCCGGCGGCGGGCCCGGTTCTCCAGCTCCTCGACCTCGTCGAGCAGCTTGCGGTTCTCCGCGAAGAACCGGTGGTGGGTCTCCCAGTCGCCCTCGACCAGCGCGGTGCGGATGAACAGCTCCCGGCACAGCTCCGGGTCGATCCGGCCGTAGTTGACCTTGCGCTGGGCGACGATCGGCAGCCCGTACAGGGTGACCTTCTCGTAGGCCAGCACCGCGCCGGCCTTCTTCTCCCAGTGCGGCTCGCTGTACGTCCGCTTGATCAGGTGCGCCGCCAGCGGCTCCACCCACTCCGGCTCGATCTTCGCGTTGATCCGCGCCCACAGCCGGGAGGTCTCCACCAGCTCGGCCGACATCACCCAGCGCGGCGGCTTCTTGAACAGCCCCGAGCCGGGGAAGACCGCGAACCGGGCGCCGCGGGCGCCCGCGTACTCGCGCTTCTCCACGTCGAACAGGCCCAGGTGGGAGAGCAGGCCGGAGAGCAGCGCCTGGTGGATCCGGTCGGCGTCCGGCTCGGCGTCGTCCGCCGGCTCGTCGATGGTGACGCCGAGCTGCTTGGCGATGGTGCGCAGCTGGACGTAGACGTCCTGCCACTCCCGTATCCGCAGGTAGTTGAGGAACTCGGACTTGCACATCCGGCGGAACGCCGAGGAGGACAGCTCCTTCTGCTGCTCCCGCACGTAGCGCCAGATCGACAGGTAGGACAGGAAGTCGGAGGTCTCCGACTGGAAGCGGCGGTGCCGGTCGTCGGCGGCCTGGCGCTTCTCGGCCGGGCGCTCGCGCGGGTCCTGGATGGAGAGCGCGGCGGCGATCACCATCACGTCCCGGACGCAGCCGAGGCGGTCGGCCTCCAGCACCATCCGGGCCATCCGCGGGTCGACCGGGAGCTGGGCGAGCTTGCGGCCCAGCTCGGTCAGCCGCTTGCGGTGGTCCTTCTCGGCCGGGTCGAGGGCGCCCAGCTCGTGCAGCAGGTTGACGCCGTCCTTGATGTTCCGGGAGTCCGGCGGGTCCAGGAACGGGAAGGCGGCGATGTCGCCCAGGCCCGCCGCGGTCATCTGCAGGATCACCGAGGCCAGGTTGGTGCGCAGGATCTCGGCGTCGGTGAACTCGGGGCGGGAGAGGAAGTCCTCCTCCGAGTACAGCCGGATGCAGATGCCGTCCGAGGTGCGGCCGCAGCGGCCCTTGCGCTGGTTGGCGCTGGCCTGGCTGACCGCCTCGATCGGGAGGCGCTGCACCTTGGTGCGGTGGCTGTAGCGGGAGATCCGGGCGGTGCCCGGGTCGATCACGTACTTGATGCCGGGGACGGTCAGCGAGGTCTCGGCGACGTTGGTGGCCAGCACCACCCGGCGTTGCGAGGAGCGCTGGAAGACCCGGTGCTGCTCGGCCGAGGAGAGCCGGGCGTACAGCGGCAGCACCTCGGTGGACTTCAGTTTCAGCTTGGTCAGCGCGTCGGCGGTGTCGCGGATCTCGCGCTCGCCGGAGAGGAACACCAGGACGTCGCCCGGGCCCTCGGCCTGGAGCTCCTCGACGGCGTCGCAGATGCCCTGGATCTGGTCCCGGTCGCGGTCCCGGTCGTTGCCGTCCTCGTCCTCGTCGAGCTCGTCGTCCTCGACCAGCGGGCGGTAGCGGACCTCGACCGGGTAGGTGCGGCCGGAGACCTCGATGATCGGGGCGTCGTCGAAGTGCGCGGCGAAGCGCTCCGGGTCGATGGTCGCGGAGGTGATGACCACCTTGAGGTCGGGGCGGCGGGGCAGTAGTTGCTTGAGGTAGCCGAGCAGGAAGTCGATGTTCAGGCTGCGCTCGTGCGCCTCGTCGATGATCAGGGTGTCGTACTGGCGCAGGTCCCGGTCGGTCTGGATCTCGGCCAGCAGGATGCCGTCCGTCATCAGCTTCACCAGGGTGTCCTGGCCGGCCTGGTCGGTGAACCGGACCTTCCAGCCGACCGCTCCGCCCAGCGGGGTGTCCAGCTCCTCGGCGACCCGTTCGGCCACCGTGCGGGCGGCGATCCGGCGCGGCTGGGTGTGCCCGATCAGGCCCTGGACGCCGCGGCCCAGCTCCAGGCAGATCTTCGGGATCTGGGTGGTCTTGCCGGAGCCGGTCTCGCCCGCCACGATCACCACCTGGTGGTCGCGGACGGCGGCCAGGATCTCGTCCTTCTTCTGGGCGACCGGCAGCTCCTGCGGGTACCTGATCACCGGCACCGCCGACCGGCGGGAGGCCACCCGGGCCTCGGAGCGGTCGAAGTCGGACGCCAGCTCGGCCAGGACCTGCTGCCGGCCCTCGGCCGACCTGACCTTGCGGGTGCCCTCCAGGCGGCGGCCGAGCCGCTGCGCGTCGCGCAGCATCACACCGGGCAGCCGGGCGGCCAGCTCCGCGAACGTGGGGGCGGGCTGCGGGGCTACGGGAGAACTCACTGCGGGCATCCCTCTAGGTTGCATAAGGCCGGGGCCGGAGCGCACCTCGGTTTTGTCGGTCTCGCTCTTTCGAGCCTCCAGTGTCACAGGCGCGGCGGGCGGACCGCGAACAGCCGGGGCGGGGCTCCCGGGCGGTACCCGGCCATTTCGCCCGGGCGCCGTACTGACTAGCCTGGGGGGAACAGGCTTTCGGGGAAGAACACACGGGGAAACAGGGGGACGGTCATGGACTTGATCGGAGACGTCAAACACCTCGTCGGTGACGTGGCCAAGGTCGGCGAGGACATCGTCATGGCGCCGGCCGAGATCGCGCACTGGGCGCTCGGCAAGATGTTCGGCGACGCCGACGCCGAGCTGAACGCGATCGCCCAGGAGCTGGCGGAGCTGGGCAAGCAGGTGGACGCCCTCGGCCGCGACGTGAGCGCGGTGCTCGGCGGGATGACCTGGCACGGCGCCGCCGCGGACGCCTTCACCGCGCACGCGCAGGGCCGGGTGCGGGAGTTGAACACCGTCGCGGACGAACTGGGGCAGCTGAGCGGCTCGGTCAAGCAGCTCGCCAACGTCCTGTAGGGCCTCCCGCACGGGGGCGAGAACGAGGAGGCGCCAGACAGATGGCGGGGAGTCAGTTCGGTTTTCAGGTGGGCGAACTGCAGAAGATCCAACGGGACTTCGAGCAGGTCAACCAGCGGATGGAGGAGATGACCGGCAAGATCGGTCAGATCAAGGCGACGATCGCGAAGGCGGCCGCCACGGACATCTTCTCCGGCGGGATCCTCGGGGTCCTCGGCGCGGGGAAGATCCTGGCCGAGGTCGCGGGGGACGTGCGGGACATCAACGCGCGGGCCCAGGCGCTGGCCGAGGCCAAGGAGCGGCTCACCAAGGAGCTCGGTGAGGACGCGGCGAAGATCAAGAAGATGATCGACGCGTACGAGGAGACCGAGCGGAAGATCGCCGAGGACCTCAAGCGCAAGCAGAGCGAGCAGCCGAAGCCGCCCGCGCCCAAGTCGCCCGGCACCAAGATCGACGGTGTGGGCGGTGGCGGCGGCGGTGGCGGCGGTGGCGGGAGCCACCAGCCGCAGCCCTCCTCGCCCTCCACCGGGCACGGCGGCGGTGGCGGTGGCGGTACCGGCGGCGGTGACGGCGGGACGGGCACGGTGGTCGGCGGCCCGGGCGGGAAGTTCGACGGCCCAAAGCTCAAGGACCACTCGACCGGCGACTGGAAGACGAAGATCACCAACGGCAACAGCTGGGACGCCTGGTCCGACCACCGGCACCGGAAGAACGGCGAGGGCCTCGGCGTCCTGGCCCGGCCCAAGCTCGAAGGGCTGTCCGCCGAGCGCAAGGCCATGGTGGAGCGCGCCCTGGAGCGCGCCGAGCACAAGCTCGGCTACAGCCAGGGCGCCGTCACCAACGGCTACCGGGTCGACTGCTCGGGCCTGGTCTCCTGCGCCTGGGGCCTGCCCGGCCCGGGCCTGAACACCTGGGGCCTGATGGGCGGCAACGTCTCCCACCACATCACCAAGGGCGACCTCCAGCCCGGCGACGCGATGATCTCCGGCGACCACACCATCCTGTTCGCGGGCTGGGCGGACGCCGCGCACACCAGGTACATCGGCATCGAGGACAGCGGCGACGCGGGCATGGTCTCCCGGGAGATCCCCTACCCGTACTTCCACGGCGGATCGGCCTACCAGCCCTACCGCCGCAACGGCGTCGACTGACGGCGCCGGTCGACGGCCCCGCGGCAGGGCGTCCCCCGGTGGTTCCGGGGGGCGCCCTGCCGCATGAGCGGCCGTTGGTCCGAGGCGGGCGCCGTCCGGTGCGGGCGCGGGTGCGGGTGCGGTCCGGGGCGCCGTCCGCCGCCGAAAGTATACTGTACGGGGTAGTTTCCCAATGGAAGGGTTCGGTGAGGATGACCAACGCCACCCCGGGGAGCGCCCCCGCCGGGCGCCCCGAGAAGCGCGCCGCGATCGTCGCGGCCGCGATGGCCGTGTTCGGGCGCGAGGGCTACGCGCGGGCCAGCATGGACGCGATCGCCGCCCAGGCGGGCGTGTCGAAGCGCACGGTCTACAACCACTTCTCCGACAAGGAGACGCTGTTCCTGTCGGTGGCCCTGGAGACCTCCGGGGCGCTGACCGAGCGGATCGGGGAACTGGCCGCCCGCCGCCTGGACGACGTCACGGACCTGCGCGCGGACCTGATCGCCTTCGCCGCCGACCGCGCCCGGGAGGTGGTCGGCGCCGGTGACCACGCCGCCCTCGGGCGGGCGATCCGGGCCGAGGCGGGCAACATCCCGCCGGAGGCGCTGCGGGCCTGGGAGGAGGCCGGCGTCGTCGCCGCGCTGCGCGACCAGGAGGTGCGCCTGCGCCGGCTGGCGGACGAGGGGCACCTGGTGGTCGAGGACGCCGGCCTGGCGGCCGAGCACTTCATGCTGCTGACCTTCCACGGCGTCGCCGACCGCTCGTACTGGGGGACGTTCCCGATCGACGACGCGGAGATCGTCCGGATCGCCACCACCGGCGTGGACGCCTTCCTGAAGATCTACGGCGCCGCCGCCGGCTGACCCCGGCCCGCACCCGCCCGACCCGCAGGGGCCGACCGCGCCAGGTCGGCCCCTGCGGGTCTTCTCGTCGCCGGAAAGTGCACTGCACGGTGCAGTTGATTGAGTACTCTGCACGGTGTAGTTTACTTCTCGGGTCGCCGGGAACGGCGGCTCGCCCCAGGGACCAGCCTCCAGCAGAAGGACCACCGCCATGCCGATCGTCACCGTGGGCACCGCCCGCATCCCCTACCGCGTCGTCGGCGCGGGCCCCGCCCTCGTCCTCGTCCACGGCACCGGCCCCGGCTCGGGCATGTGGGACGTCCTGCTCGACCGCTTCACCGACCGCCACACCGTGCTCCTGCCGGACCTCTCCGGCAGCGTGGACGCCGAGGACGACGGCGGCGAGATCACCGTCGAGGGGCTCGCCGAGCAGGTCGCCGCCGTCATCCGGGACGCCGGGGCCGGGCCCGCCGACGTGGTGGGCTTCTCCATGGGCTCCACCGTCGCCGTCGCCACCGCGGCCCTGTACCCCGAACTCGTCCGGCACCTGGTCCCCGTCTCCGCCTGGGTCGCCTCCCGGGACGACGCCTACCTGGTCAACCTGATGCGGGTGTGGGCGGCGTCGGCCGCCGACCCGGACGCCTTCGGCCGGCTCGCCATGATCACCGCGTTCAGCACCACCTTCCTGAACTCGGTCGGCCCCGAGGCCGTCGAGGGCATCGCCGCCTACATGCGGCCGCTGCCCGGCACCCTGCGCCACATCGACCTCGACGCCCGCGTCGACCTGCGGCCCCTGCTGCCGAAGGTCACCGCCCCGACCCTGGTCGTCGGGGGCACCCGCGACGCCACCATTCCCGTCCACAACGCGCGCCGCCTGCACGCCGAACTCCCCGGCAGCTCCTACGCCGAGTTCGACACCGGCCACATCGTCTTCGCCGAGGAGCCCGAGCCCTTCCTCGCCGCGCTGCACGACTTCCTGGCCACCCCGGTGCGCGCCGGGGCCCTGGCCGGGGCGTGATCCCCGCGCTGCCCGCGCTGCCCGCGGGCCGGGCGGCGGGAGGTGTCGGGGCGGGGGGAAGCACGGGCCGTCCGGTTAGGGTGGACGGATGAGCGAGCAGCGGCGACCCGGGTACGAGGCGGATCCGACCGAGGTCCACCCGGTGGCCCGAGTCGCCCTCGTGGTGGCCGGGACGGTGCTCATCGCGGTCGGCGTGCTGCTGCTGGTCCTCCCCGGTCCGGGCATGCTCCTGCTGCTGGCCGGCATGGTGCTCGTCGCCCGGGCGGTGCCGGCCTTCGCCCGGTTCGTGGAACCGGTGCGGGTCAAGGCGATGCAGGGCGTCGAGGCGAGCGTCGCCTCCGGCTGGCGGATCGCCGGCTCGGTCCTCGCCGGGCTCGGCCTGATCGCCGCGGGCGTCGTCGCCGCGGCCGTCCCCTCGCTGCCCTTCGCGGGCTGGGCGACCGGGACCAGCCTGATCCTGTCGGGCCTGATCCTGCTGGGCCTGCTGGCCTGGAGCCACCGCCGCGTGCACGGCGCACGCTGAGCGCCCCGTCAGGGGCTCGGGGAACGGCGAGGCCGTGGCTGCTGGCGGTGCACTGCCGTTGCGCGCGTCGGCTTCCGGTTCTGTTCAGGACACGCAGCAGCACGGACACTTCGATGGGTTCCGGCCGTCAGCAGCACGGACTCGCCGTTCCCCGAGCCCCTGATGTCGCATCCCGTCGTTTCTGCCGAGGTGCTCTCAGCGGGTGAGGCGGAAGGCGAGGCGGGCGGCCGCGCGGAGGGGGAGGGGCGGGCGGGGGACGGCGAAGGCCGTGCGGAGCGGGGCGTCGAGGAGGGCGGCGGCGAAGGCGGGGGCGTGGCGGGCGAGGGGGCCGGGGAGGCGGGCGGCGAAGAGCGGGGCGACGGCGTCCCAGAGACGGCGGCCGGCCTCGCTGGGTGCGAACCTGGCGGCCTCGAACTCCCGCATCCAGGCGGCGGTCTCGGCCAGGGTGGGCCCGGCCGGCGGTGGCAGCCGCAGCGCCGCGGCGAGTTCGGCGGCGAAGGCGGCGGCCGCTTCGCGTTCGGCGGGGGTGGCGGCGGCGGACTCGACCGGGCAGACGGTGAAGCAGGCCAGGACGTAGCGCATCACCTCCTCGTCCACGCCGGGAATCCGGTGCATCGCGGCGAGTTCGGCGACGATCCCCCGCCCGGCGGGGCTGTCGACGCCGTGGCCGATCAGGGCGAACATCATGGCGCCGGTGGCCTTCGCCCGGGCCTTCGGGGCGGCGGCCAACCTGCCGGTGCCGGCCAGGACTTCGGCGATCTCGGGGACGGCGAAGGTGCGGACGAAGCCGAGCGTGAGACCGACCCGGGCGCGTTGCGGGCGGCGGTGCAGGACGAGGGCGGCGAAGGCGTCCCGCGCCGGTGGCGGGGGGTTCATCCGCGCGGGTCCAGGGCGCGTTCCAGCAGCGGGGAGCGCAGGTAGGCGGCGACCAGGACCAGGTGGGCGCGCTCCTCGGCGGGGGCGGCGTCCAGACCGGGCAGGGCGGGCTGCTCCTCGCGGGGGCGGGGGACGGCACCGGTGGCCAGCGCGGTGACGGCGGAGCGCATCGCGGTGGCGACGACCAGCGCGTCCCGGTGGGTGGGGGCGAGCGAGGCGCGGCCGGCCAGGCGCTGCGCGGCGTGCACGGCGGCGGGGTCGACGAACGGGCGGAGGGTCAGCTGGCCGTCGCGGATCTCCAGGCCGCGCCGGGTGGTGCGCCACTCCAGGTCGCGCAGGGCGATGCGCTCGCGCCAGGCGGGGGAGGGCGGGCCCTCCAGGGCGAGGCGGCGGTCGGCCCGGTAGACCAGGTCCCAGAGCGGGCGCAGGGCGCGGAAGTCGCGGCGGCGGACGGCCCAGGCGGCACCGGCCGGGCCGGCGAAGCCGCAGGTGATGCCGATCGCGCCGAGGGCGGCGAAGGCCGGGCCGAGCGCGGTGCTGAGCCACTCGGCGCCGTCCACCCCGGCGTACGCGAGGGCGATGGCGGCGATCTTGCACACCACGTAGCCGCAGGCGGTGAGCGCGCCCAGGGCGATCAGCCGGATGCCGCGGCGCAGCCAGCCGTCCGGGAGCCGGGCGGCGTGGCCGAGGCAGACCCGGCCGATGTCGATCAGGGCGTAGGCGAACAGGCCCTGGTAGAGGGCGAGGAACAGGGCGGTGGCGGTGCGCGGGGCGAAGGTGGTGTCGAAGGTGAGCGGCGTTTCGGGCCGGTACGGTCCGCCGGCCAGGAAGAGCGCGGCCAGCACGGGGACGAGGGCGGCGAAGACGGCGGTGCGGCGGCGCACCCGCTGCCGCAGCCGGTCGTCCAGCGGGGCCCAGACCTGGGTGCCGGCGCGTTCCTCGGGCGGGGTCCAGACCAGGGCGAGGACCACGGCGGCGGCGGAGAAGCCGACGATGCCGAGGTAGACGAACAGGGTGGCGAGGTTGCCGACGCCGCTGAGGCTCCCGACGGCCCGGTACAGCAGCGGGGAGGCGAGCAGGAAGGCGGTGGAGGGGGAGGCGATGGCCAGGGCGACCACCAGCAGTCCGAAGGAGGGATCGCGCCGCCAGGCCCTGAGCTTCAGGGCGGCGACCAGCCAGGCGGCGCTGCCGATACCCAAGTAGACCAGGTTGTACGGCAGTTCAGACATGCTGTCCTTTGCGGTGCTCCAGCGCGGGGGCGAGCTGGGAGGTGGTGCCGGCGCCGGGGGCGAGCACCAGGATGCGCATCAGTTCGGCGCCGAGGACCTCTGCCTCCTCCTCGGCGGCGTCGTCGTAGTGCGAGCGGCCGAGCACCAGCCGGACCATGTCCGGGTCGATGGTGGGCAGTTCGACCTCCCCGGCGCCCTGGTCGAGGAGCGCGGGGGCGGTCAGGTGGCCGCACAGCAGGTGGGCCAGTTCGTGGCAGATGATGTGCGCCCGGTGCAGTCCGGAGGTCTCCTGCTCGACGTGGACGACGTCCTCGGCGGGGAGCCGTTCGACGAAGCCGGACGGCTCGCCCACCCGCATCCGGCGCGGGGCGATCCGGATCGGGCGGTCCAGGTGGGCGGAGACCGCGGTGCACAACTCCTCGACGGTGCTCAGCGGTGGCAGGCGCAGTTCGCGCGCCACCGCCCGCATCCGTCGGCGGGTCCGCCCCAGTCCGCTCCCCACACCCCGCACGTCGACCCCTTCCGGCAACCGCCAGTGTCCCAGCGGCACCTGCTGGCGCTCCGTCACGTCTTCGGGCCGGCCTCGCCCGGCTGCCCGTCGGTCAGGCCGACGGCCCGCCGCAACTGCTCCACAATAGTGAGTGCGGCGTCCTGCATCTCCGGCGGCAGCCCGGCCGCGCGCATCGCGATCCGCTCGACCCGGGCGTCCCGCAGGGCCTCGATCTTGCGCAGGTCCTGCTCCACGGCGTGGGCGGTCTCCGAGTCGGAGAAGTAGTCGAGCGGGACGCCGAAGAACTTCGCGATCCGGACGGCGTTCTCCAGGCTCGGTTTCTGGGTGCCTTTGCGCAGGTTGCCGATGTACGTGCCGCTCAGGCCGGTGCCTTCGGCGATTTCGGTGTCCCGCCAGGGGCGGCCGAGGTCCTTGGGGTAGATCACCGCTATCAGGCGCCGGAAGCGGCTGGCGAAGTCCGGGGCTTCGGCGCGGGATGTGTCCTGGGGCATGTGCCGGATCATAGAGGGTCCTTACCCCCGGGCGTATCCCTCATCCATCCCGTTCTGCACGATCGTTGGTGGAATCGTGCGGAAAACGTGGCGACCGGTCCGGCCGGGGATCGGATCGCCGGGAAAGAATCCACGATAGTTGACACACCGTGGAGCCGGTCGGCAGGATCGGTGTCCGGATGCTCGGGCGCCGTTGCCCCACGGGGGTGGGCAGCGGCGCTCGGTGGTCCCCCGCGTCGCGGTGCCGCTTTTCCGCCGTCCGCCGACTGCCGTCCACCATCCGCCGTCCGCCATCTGCCGGATGTTCGGAGCGGCCGATTCCGCTACTTTCGCTTCACCCGCCGTTTCCGGCACGGTAGTTCGGGCCGGATAGGCTGCGCGCGTCCGCGCCCGGCGGCATTTCCGCCAGCCAATTCGGGCGCCCGGCCCGAAAGGCGCGCGCAGCCGATGGCACCCCGTCTCTCCGTCGTCGTCCCGGTGTACAACGTCGAGCGCTACCTCGCCGCCTGCCTGGACTCGATCGCCGACCAGGCGTTCGCCGACCTGGAGTGCGTCATGGTCGACGACGGCTCCACCGACACCAGCGCCGCCATCGCCGAGGCGTACGCCGCGCGCGACCCCAGGTTCCGGCTGGTCCGGCAGGAGAACCGGGGCCTCGGCGCGGCCCGCAACACCGGCGTGCGCCACCTCGCCCCCGGCGCCGAGTACCTGGCCTTCGTCGACAGCGACGACGTGGTGCCGCCGAACGCCTACCGGCTGATGGTCGACACCCTGGACGGCACCGGCTCCGACTTCGCCACCGGCAACGTGCTGCGGCTGCGCACCGCCGGCCTGGAGCCCTCGCACGTGCACGTCCGCCCGTTCGCCGAGACCAGGCTGCGCACCCACGTCGGCGAACTGCCCGGGCTGGTCACCGACCGCACCGCCTGGAACAAGGTCTACCGGCGCTCCTTCTACGACGCCGCCGGCCTGGACTACCCCGAGGGCATGCTCTACGAGGACGCCCCGGTCAGCGTCCCGCACCACTTCCTGGCGAAGAGCGTCGACGTGCTGTCCGAGCCGGTCTACCACTGGCGGATCCGCGAGGACGGCGACCGCTCGATCACCCAGCGCCGCACCGACCCGCGCGGCCTGGCCGACCGGGTCCGCTCGATCGAGCTCGTCCGCGGCTGGCTGCTCGACCGGCCCGAACCCGTCTTCCGCGAGCACCTGCGGGCCTACGACCACAACACCCTGGTCGAGGAGATCCCGATGTTCTTCTGGACCGTCCCCGAGGGCGACCACGACTACCGGTACGCCTACCACCGGCACGTCACCCGGCTGATCAGCGCCATAGGGGACGACCGGATCGACGCCCTGCCGCGCTTCCTGCGCCTCAAGTACCGCCTCACCGTGGCCGGGCGGGTGCACACCCTGGCCAACGTCCAGCGCCTGCACCGCCGGGTGCGCAACACCCGCAAGGCGCTGCGCCGGAAGTAGCGCCCGCCGTCCGCCGCTCAGCGCCGCCCGCGGGACTCCACCTCGGCGCGGGCCAGCCAGTCGAGGTACCAGGTGCGGAAGTCCGGGGCGAGCTGCGACATCAGCGCGTCCGCGGCGAAGCCGTCCTCCCAGACGCTGCCCCGGTGCGGGCCGGAGACCACCAGCCAGGAGGAGTAG
Source organism: Kitasatospora sp. NA04385 (assembly GCF_013364235.1). Classification (NCBI taxonomy): domain Bacteria; kingdom Bacillati; phylum Actinomycetota; class Actinomycetes; order Kitasatosporales; family Streptomycetaceae; genus Kitasatospora; species Kitasatospora sp. NA04385. Next base: position 4,305,111 of record NZ_CP054919.1, read on the forward strand.
CCGCAGCCCTGCTCGCCGATCTGCACCGAGCCCGCCGTCATCCGGCGGCGCAGCGTCTCCCACTCGTCGTCCCAGGCCCGGAACGCGGCCAGGTGGGCCTCCGGGTCGGCGAAGTCCGCCTCCCGGGGCTCGCGGGCGGAGTGCTCCGCGTCCAGCCGTTCGCGCTCCGTCACCGAGAGGAACTCCGCCGCCAGGTCGGCCGGTTCGTCGTCGTACTGCCCCGGCCAGCCCCAGCCGTCCGGGGTGGCGGCCAGCGGGAACAGGCCGTAGTCCGGGCCCGCGCCGCCCGCACCGACCTCGGCCAGGAAAGTGCGGTACTCGGCGGGCAGGGTGACGCCCAAATATCGTTCGGCATCGCGGAGTTGGGATTCGGTCAGCGGGTCGGCCAGGGCGAAGCCGTGCCGTCCGGAGCCGAAGGCCCGGCCGCGGTGCGGCCGGAGGGCGGTCACCCGGGCCCGGACCCCCGTCCAGTTCGTCGTCATGTGGCGGACTCTAGGCGAGGGGGCGGCCGGACGGCAGCTCAGTTTCCGGGGCAGCCCGGGGCCGCCGGACCGCCCTGCACGTCGGTCGACTTGAGGTAGGCCAGCCGGTGGTCGTAGCGGATCGGGTAGTAGGCGTCGCAGCCGACCACCAGGGTGCGGTCCTCCGGGGCGTCGCCGTCGATGTTCCGCGCGTAGTAGAAGTCGCCCGGCACCGGCTCGGCGTCCGCGGCCGGGTACGCCTGCCCGGCCGGGACGGTCGCCGACAGCGGCACCACCTGCTGGACGGGGATCGAGGGGTGCTGCCGGTAGGCGGCGGCCTCCGGGTAGGCGCGGCCGTACACCGGGATCGAGGCCGCGCCGGGGCGCGGGGTGAGCACCGTCCGGCCGGGGCGGGTGTCGGGGGCGCCGACCGAATCGGCGGGGTCGGCGAACCACGCCTTCTGCCCGCCGTACCAGATCGCCGTCCAGCCGTCGGCGGTGTCCGCCACCACGTAGTGGGTGCCGGTGACCGCCTTGTCGCGCCAGTCGGCGGCGTCCCGGGTGCCGCCGTTCAGCAGCGGGGCGTCGGCGGACGGGCCGGTGCGCAGGTAGACGAAGTTCTCCGGGCGATCCGAAGTGCCGTTCACCGGAGGGCGGTTGGTGTCGAACGCGGGGGAGACGGTGACCACCGCGCCGACGGCGGGCCGTCCGGCCGGGCCGGGCAGCGGGGCGCCCAGCAGCTCCAGGTAGTGCGCCCAGTCCCAGAAGGTGCCCGGGTCCCAGTGCATCCCGGCCACGTTCGCCTGCACCGGCCCGGGGACGTCGTCGTGCCCGAGGACGTGCTCCCGGTCCAGCGGGATGCCGTAGCGCGCCGCCAGGTGCCGTACCAGCGCGGCGGAGGACTGGTACAGCTGCTCGGAGTACCAGGTCGGCCGGTCCTTCGGGAAGGCGTAGCCCTCGTGCTCGATGCCGATGCCGTGCATGTTGAAGGTCTTGTTCCCGGCGTGCCAGGCGACGTCCCGGTTGGCCACCAGCTGGGTGACGTGCCCGTCCGAGGAGCGCACCAGGTAGTGTGCGCTGGCCTGGCTGCGGGGGTTGGCGAAGGCGGCCAGCGAGCCGTCGTAGCCGCCCTCGGTGTCGTGCAGCACGACGTACCGGATCCGCTGGCCGTCGTCCGGGCGGTTCGCCCTGGTGTAGTTCCCGTACGAGGTCGGGTCCTTCGGGTCGGTCAGGGCGTACGCGGCCGGGCGGACGTCGCAGTCCAGACCGGCCGGGCAGTCCGCGGCGGCGTCGGCGGCGCGGGGCGCCGGGCGGTCCGGCCGGTCGGGCGCACGGCGGGCGCGGCGGCCAGCCGGACGTGCTGGCCGTCGGCGGTGGTGCGCTCGGCGCCGGTGCGCAGGGTCGCGAACACCCGGTCGGCGAACGGGTTCCGCTCGTCGCCGCCGCCGAACCCGGCCACCGTTCGGTACCAGTCGCCCGGGTCGGCGCTCACGGCCCGGCCGGACTCCCGCTGGTCGTGCGCGAGCAGCGCGGCGGCGGCGCGGAGGTTCTGCGCCGGGTCGGCCGCGACCTGCCCGGCGGGGCGGCCGATCAGCGCGGCGGCCGCGTCCAGGGTGTGCAGCCACGGGCCGTCCGATCCGGCCGGGACGGCGGCCGGGTCGACCCGGGTCAGCCCGGTCACTCCGTGGTTGCCGGTGGTGCTCGGCTCGCCGCCGTGCGACTCCCACCTGGTCTGCTGGTAGGCCAGCGCCAGCAGCAGGCCCTCCGGGACGTGGAACTCCGCCGCGGCGGCGGCGAACCGGAGTTGCAGCCGGCCGTCGGCGGGCGGGCGGCCGGTGGCGGTGGCGGTGGCCGGGGCCGCGCCCAGGGCGGCGGCGACCAGGGCCGTTGCGGCGGCCGCGACGGCGGCCCGGGGCATCCGGATCACCGGTGACCTCCCTGCGGTGGGTGCCCGCGGACGTTCGCACGGGTGGTCGCGACGCTACCGGCCGGGCCCGGCCGGACGGCGCTGCGACCCGCGCCCGGACGGGTGGCCGTCCCGCGGGCCTCAGCCCCGGCGGCGCAGCAGGGCGGCCCGGGCCCGCAGCAGCGCGGGCACCAGCAGGTAGACCACGGCGGGGACGACCAGGCCGGTGATGACCAGCACCCGCAGCGGCACGGCCAGGCCCGCCAGCGGGGGGCCGAGCAGGACCTGGGCGAGCGTGATCGCCGGGTAGACGGCCAGCCAGGTGAGCAGGGCGCGGACGTGCACGGAGGGGACGGCCTGCGGCGCGGCGGTGGCGGTGACGGCGGTGGTGACGGTCGAGGGCGCGGTGGCGGTGATCGGCATGGGGGCGCTTCCTGTTCGTCTTCATCGGGAGGTCCGTCGGGAGGTTCGTCGGCAGGGAGGTGCGGCGGCTGGTCGAAAGTAACCAACCAACCAGTTGGGTGTCAACTATCCAGTTGGTTGGCGGGCGGGGCCGCTCCGTCCTAGGCTGACCGCATGACCCAGGACCCGACCTCCACCAAGCAACGGCTCCTCTCCGCCGCCCGGGAGGAGTTCGCCGCGCACGGGATCGCGGGCGCCCGCGTGGACCGCATCGCCGAACTCGCCGGCGTCAACAAGGAGCGCATCTACGGCTACTTCGGCAGCAAGCAGAAGCTCTTCGACCAGGTGGTCTCGCTGGCCCTGGACGAACTCGCCGAGGCCGTCCCGCTGCGCCCCGGCGACGACCCCGCCGAGTACGTGGGCCGGGTGTACGACTTCCACCGCGCCAACCCCGCCCTGGTGCGGCTCTCGCTCTGGGAGGGCCTGCACTACCGCGACGACGCCCTGCCCCGCGAGGAGCGCCGGGCCACCCACTACGAGCGGAAGGCCGCCGCGCTCGCCGAGACCTTCGGCACCGAGGTCTCCGCGCAGGTCACCACCTGCCTGCTGGGCCTGATCGCGCTGGCCGCCTGGCCCAGCGCGGTGCCCCAGATGTCCCGGCTGATCCTCGGCGCCGGGCCCCGGCCCGAACCCGACCTGCGCGCCCACCTGGTGGAGTTCGCCCGGCGCGCGGTCGCCGACTCCCTCCCGGCCGCGGGGAGCGCCTGACCGGGGCGCGCGCACGACGTGCCGGTGCCCCCGGAGCGGCCCCGGGACCGGCGGCCCGGCCCGGCGGCTGAGCCCGCGCTACTCCCGGCCCGGTGGCTGCTCGGAGCCCGGCGGCTGCTCGGGGCCGGCCGCGCGGAGGGTCTCCTCCACGGTGACCCGAACGATCCGGTCCCGCTCGGCCGGGCCGAGCCCGGCGTCCCGCCCGCCGTCCCGGTCGAGCTCGACCCGGACCAGCCGGGTCACCACGTCCGGCCGCGGGGCCCGGCCCTCCTTCCGGCGGTCCTGGTAGACCGTCCAGGCCAGGGTGGCGACGCTGACGATCAGCGACCCGAGCGAGACCGGGTCGAAGTACCGCTCGGGCCGGTCCGCCGCCCCGCGGGCGTGCAGGGCCGCTTCGACGTCGGTGGCGAGGGCGGGCGTGCGCCGCGTGGCCAGGCGCCGCGCCGCGGCTCGGGCGCCCGCTTCGACCGGGTGCGTCATGGGACGGGTCTCCTTCCGGGTCAGTCGGTGGGTTCCGGTTCGGGGCAGACCTGCTCGCGGACGGCGGCCGGGAGCGGCTCGCCGGTGACCTCCCGCCACACCTCCTCCAGGGCCGCCGACCCGAGCGCCGCCACCAGGCGCCGCAGGTGCCAGGGCGCCGGCCCGGTCGCGGGGTGGGGGAACTCGGCGAAGCAGGCCACGCACCTGACCATCCAGGCCAGGGCCTCCCGCTGGGCGCCCCACTGCTCGAAGAGCAGGCCGAGCTGCCCGTAGCTGGCGGCCATGCCGGGCAGGATGCGCAGCTCCTCCTTGATCGCCAGGGACTTGCGGTGCCACTCCCAGGCCTCCTCCAGCCGTCCCTGCAACTGGGCGATGATGCCCAGCTGGTGGTAGCTGCGGGCCATGCCCGGCAGGTTGCCCAGCTCCTCCTTGATCGCCAGCGACCTGCGGTGCCACTCCTCGGCCTCCGCCAGCCGCCCCCACTCCTGGGCCACCCGGCCGAGCTGGTGGTAGCTGCTGGCCATGCCGGGCAGGTTGCCCAGCTCCTCCTCCATGGCCAGCGACTTGCGGTACCAGTCCTCGGCCTCCTCCAGCCGCTCGCCGAGCTGGGCGACGATGCCGAGCTGGTGGTAGCTGCTGGCCATCCCCGGCAGGTTGCCCAGTTCCTCCATGATGGCCAGCGACTTCCGGTACCACTCCCTGGCCTCCTCCAGCCGCCCCCACCCCTGGGCGACGATGCCCAGCTGGTGGTAACTGCCCGCCATCCCCGGCAGGTTGCCCAGCTCCTCCTTGATCGCCAGCGACCTGCGGTGCCACTCCTCGGCCTCCGCCAGCTCCCCCCGGTCCTCGGCGACCATGCCCAGCTGGTGGTAGCTGCCCGCCATCCCCGGCAGGTCCCCCAGCTCCTCCTCGATGGCCAGGCACTTGCGGTACCACTGCTCGGCCTCCGCCAGCCGTCCCCGGTCCTGGGCGACGATGCCCAGCTGGTGGTAGCTGGTGGCCATCCCGTGCCGGTTGCCCCTCTCCTCCTCGATGGCCATGGACTGCCGGTACCACTCCCCGGCCTCCGCCAGCCGCCCCCGGACCTGCGCCACGATGCCCAGCTGGTGGTAGCTGGTGGAGAGGTGGCCGCGCTGCCAGTCGCTGGTCGGCTGCTCGCGCAGCGCCTGCAGGATGTCCCGGTAGGTGCTCTCGGCCTGGTCGAGCCGGTGCGCGTCGATCTGCCGGCTGGCCTCGGACCCGACCAGGAACATCCACAGCGCGCCCGCCGGGGTGTCCAGGAGCGGCGGGGTGCCGTCGGAGTCCTCGACGGCGACCCGCACCCGGTCGACCCAGCCGCGCGCCTCGACGAACAGCCCCCGGATGTCCCAGTAGGCGTCCAGCGGGATCACCACGCGGACGGCCTGCTCCCACAGGCCGTGGTCGAGGGCGTAGCCGAGCAGGTTGCCCAGCGTCCGCCGCTGGAGGTCGATCAGGGCGACCGCGAACTGGGCGTTCCCGCCCGTCAACTGCCGCTCCAGCCACACCGAGAGGTCGGTGTAGGCGTTCAGCAGGGCGAGGGTGGCCGCCCGGCGCTGCCCGCCGTGGCCGTCCGGCTCCTCGTGGCGCCACCGGGCGGCGAGGTAGGCGGGCAGCGCCGGGTGGATGCGGTACATGCCGCCGCCCAGTTCGGTGAGCAGCCCGATCTCCACCGCGCGCCGCAGCAGCCGGTGCCAGTCCTCCGCGGTGCAGCCCCGGAAGCGTTCGGGGACCGCCGGGTCCTGCGAGAGGAGCCCCAGCACGTCGGCGTCGGCGACGCCGTGGAACAGGCTGAGCGCGGTCATCCTCCGCTGGTCTGCGGCGGGCAGGTGGTCGAAGGAGTAGGCGATCCCGGCGGACAGCGAGCCGCTCTCGTGCTCCGGCAGCGGATCGGTGCCCTGGAGCCCGGCCAGCAGGTCCTGCGGATCGCGGGCGTCCAGGTGCGGCAGCACGATCCGCATGCTGTCGGGGTGCCCGGCCAGCCACTGCATGAGCTCGCCGAACGAGCGCTGCTCGCGCCGCCGCCCGGCCCGCGGGTAGGGGGCGAGCAGCAGCTCGGCGTACTGGGTGGCCTCCTCGGCCTCCAGGCCGGGGACCTCGATCCGGCGCACCTCGCCGAGCCAGGTCTCGGGGGTGCGGCTGGTGATGACGACCGCGCTCCGGCCGTCCCGGGCGACGTGCTCCAGGAAGCCGCGCAGGGCGCCGCGGTCCTCCTCGCTCAGGGCGGGGGTGGCGGCGGTCGGGTCGGGCATGGTGTGGACGGACTCGAAGTTGTCCCAGAGCAGCAGCAGCCGCCGGGTCGCCAGCAGGTCCTCGACCACGGCCCGCCGCTCCGCCGGGTCCTGGAGGCGGGCGAACTGGGCGCCGTACACGTGCAGGCCGATGTCGGTGACCACGCCGTCCAGCCCGAAGGAGGCCACGCCGGGCTTGAAGGAGTGCCAGAGCACCCACTCGGGCCGGTCGACCGCCCCGGTGTCCCGGCACCAGCGGCCGAACGCCCGGGCCAGCTCGGTCTTCCCCACGCCCCCCGGGCCGTGCAGCACCACCACGCGCTGCAGCCGGGCGGCCACGTCCAGGGTGTACAGCAGCCCGTCCCGGCCGACGAACGCGCCCGCCGGGGCCAGCCCCTCGGCGGGGCCGGCCCCGCCCGCCGGGCGCTCGCGGATCCGGTCCAGGACCGCCCCGAGCGACTCCTCGCCCGCCCGCTCGGTGCGCAGCCCGGGGAAGGACACCTCGCTGCGCGCGTACAGCACCGGCACCATCCAGTCGGCCAGCGGCAGCAGGCCCTTGGGCGAGGGGCGCCGGTCGTGCTCGGCGAGGCGCAGGCGGCCGGCGGCCACCGCGTCGGCCACCCGGTCACCGGCGAACAGCCGCTCGTAGAAGGCCGCCATGAACTCGGCCGCGGCCACCGCGTACACGCTGTACGCCATCGCGACGACCGCCCCGGCGCCCTCCTGCAGCAGCCGGGTCGCCACCGCCGCCTCCAGCTGCGAGCCGATCACCGCGGACTGGCAGGCGTTCAGGATCACCACCGGCACCCGGGCCCGTGCCAGCACCCGCGCCACCTGCTCGACCGGCACCAGGTCCGCGCCGCCGCCCGGCCGCTCGAACGCCAGCATCCCGCGCGGGCCGGGGCCGGTGAAGGTCAGCGCGTTCCAGCCGCTCGCCGGCCCGGCCGGCTCGCCGAAGACCCCGTGCCCGTCGAAGTGCACGATCTGGAACGGCCGGCCCGCCGCCCGGGCCTCCGCCAGCACCTCGCCGAGCCGCTCCAGGGTCGGCGGGCGCAGCACCACCAGCTCCACGCTCCCGCGCACCGCCTCCAGCCGGTGCAGCAGCGGCCGGGCGATCATCCGGTAGCCCACGTCCGCCTCGCCGTGCGGACGGGAGATGACCATCAGCACCCGCAGCCGCGAACCCCCGACCGTGAAGACCTCGCCCAGCTCCGCCGAGGGCAGGCTGCGGGTCACCGCGACCCGGTCCAGCGCGACCGGCGTCGGCCGGCCCGGGTCGGCCATCAGCTCCCACGGCAGCCCGAGCAGCTGCGGCGTCCGGGAGCGCAGCACGATCTCCAGCGACCCGCCGCCGGTCCGCGCCCGCGCCCTGGCCCGCACGTAGGCGCTCCTGGCCGGCCCCGCCCCGAACAGCGCCTCGAACACCCGGGCCCCCCACTCCGGCAGCCGCCCGGCGATCCGCGGCCCGCGCTCGCTGTACACCCCGAACGGGGCCCGCAGGTACTCCTCCAGGTACCACCGCAGGTCGTCCAGCGCCCGGGCGTCCAACGGCCACTCCAGCGGAACCGGCTCACCCACCTGGCTCGGGAACGCCTCCCCGCCGCGCCACTCGGACACCACGACCAGGCCGTCCGCGGTCAGCTCCACCAGCAGTCGCTCCACCCCGGCCCCCATCCCCAGCAATTGCGGACAACCCATCAATTACCCACCCGAGCCGGTGAGTAGTGACCGGTTCCCGCCCCTGCCGGAAGAACACCCGCACTGCCCGCACCGTGCGCGCGGGGGAGACGGACGGGCGTACCACTGCCATTGGCGTACCGGGCCCGCCGCACACGGAAGAGGCCCCGGAGCTGCTGCTCCGGAGCCTCTTCACTGCTGTGGCCAGGGCCGGGGTCGAACCGGCGACCTTCCGCTTTTCAGGCGGACGCTCGTACCAACTGAGCTACCTGGCCGTACTGCACCGCCTCTTGCGAGACGAGCGATCCCGACGGGACTTGAACCCGCGACCTCCACCTTGACAGGGTGGCGAGCTAACCAACTGCTCCACGGGACCTCATGCGGATCGCTCCGCACAGGACCTTACTACGGTACTGCGTACCCCCAACGGGATTCGAACCCGTGCTACCGCCTTGAAAGGGCGGCGTCCTGGGCCACTAGACGATGAGGGCTTGCGGCCCTTCCGGCCGGATCATCCGGCGTTCGGGGACGTCGAGAAGCATATGGGATGCCGGGCGGGAACGCCAAAACGGTTTCCGGTGGTCGGCGCGGCGCGATGTGGCGCGGCGCGGCGCGGGTGGTCGGGAGGGGCGGGGGTCAGGACCAGCCGAGTTCGTGGAGTTCGTCGTCGTCGAAGCCGAAGTGGTGGGCGACTTCGTGGATGACGGTGGTGCGGACCTCCTCGACGGCCTGCTCGCGGGTCTCGCAGTGGCGGAGGGTCGGGCCCATGTAGACCATGATCCGGTCGGGGAGGACGCCGGCGTACCACTCGCCGCGCTCGGTGAGCGGGATGCCCTCGTAGAGGCCGAGCAGGTCGGGGGTGGCGGGGTCGGGCTCGTCCTCGACGAAGACCGCGACGTTGTCCATCATCGCGGCCAGCTGCGGCGGAATGCGGTCCAGCGCGTCGGACACCAGCGCCTCGAACTCGTCCCTGGTCATCTCCACGTGCCCCATTGTCCGAGTTCCGCTGACGGGGCGCCAGGTCATCCGGGCGGTGGCGGGTGCTTGACTTCGGAGCATGACGACGAGGAAGCCGGTGCCGCTGCTGCGCGGGCAGGGCCGGGCGGTGGCCGCGGTCTGCGCGGGCGGGGTGCTCGGGGCCTGCGCCCGGTACGGGGCGGGGCTGCTCCGGCCGACCGCGCGGGACGGCTTCCCGTGGACGACGCTGCTGGTCAACGCGGTCGGCTGCGCGCTGATCGGGGTGGTGCTGGTGGCGCTGACCGAGGGGCGGCGCGCGCCGCACCCGCTGCTGCGGCCGTTCCTGGCGACCGGCGTCCTCGGCGGGTTCACCACCTTCTCGACGTACGCGGTGGACGCGCAGCAGTTGTTCGGGCACGGGGTGCCCGGCCGGGCGCTGCTCTACCTGGCCGGGACGCTGCTGGCCGCGCTGGCCGCGGTGCGGGCGGCCGCGAGCGCGACCCGGGCGGTGCTGTCGGCGTACGGCGGGCGGGCGGGGGCGGGGTGAAGCCGGCCGCCGGCGGTGCGGGCGGGTGCGGGGGCGGTCGCGCGGTCCGGGGGTGAGCGCGGGGCTACCCGTGTCCCGGCGGGCGGCCGCGCGTTGGGCACCGGGAAAGGTGGCGGCCCCGGGCGGGCCGTGCGGGAGGTGGCGTGATGGTGGCGGGTGCGGTGGTCCGGTCGGCGCGCGGGCGGCGGACGGCGGCGGGTTCGGTGGCGGCGGCGCTGGCCGTGCTCGGACTGGGCGGGTGCATGTCGGTGGGCGCGGACGCCCCCGGCGGGGTGGTGCAGGTGAAGCCGTCCGGGACGGGCGGCCCGGCGGCCAGCGCCAAGCCGGGCGCCGGGCCGGGCGTGCGGCAGGGGGCCAGGCCGGGGGAGCACGGCGGTTCGCTGAGCCTTGACGGGGCGTCACCCGGCGCGACGCCCTCCACCGGGGCCCAGGCGCCCGGGGCCACCCCGCCGCCGGTGTCCGCGGGGGTGCCGGGCGCGCCGGTGCAGGTGCCCGCCCCGTCGGTGAGCAGCGCGGCCCCGTCCGGGACGCCGAGCGGACCGGCCACGCCCCCGTCGCCGCCCGCCTCGCCCCCGGCGGACACCTCGCCGACCCCGCAGAGCAGCCCGCCGGCGCCCTCGCACTCGGCGGCGCCGTCCGGGACGCCCAGCGGCCCCGGGCCGGAGTCGCCGAGCGGGTCGCCCTCGGCGCACTGAGCCGTCCCGGCCTTCGTTCGACCGTGCTGACCAGGGGATTTGCCTCTGATCCGGAGGCTCCCCTATGGTGGTAGATCGTTCGTTTGATCCTATTTGGCTGGCGCTCCTCATACACCTTTGAGCGCCCTTGGCGCGTTCCGGCGATCCGTGGCTGACCGCATAGAGGCGGTTTTTCAACAGACCCCCGGACTTTGGCGCGTGCCACTTCCGGAAGGTTTTGCATGTCTCTCGTTGACGACGCCCGCTTCGCCATGCCCGCGAACGGGTCCGACGCCGACTCCCTCGACACCGACACGCTGGACGCGGAGCTCGCCGAGCTGACCGACGTCGACAGCGACACCGACCTCGACGCGGACACCGACGCCGCCGAGGCCGCCGACACCGAGCCCACCATCACCTTCGGTGACCTGGGCCTGCACGACGACGTCGTCCGGGCGCTCGCCAAGCGCGGCGTCACCACCCCGTTCCCGATCCAGGCCGCGACCATCCCGGACGCGCTGGCCGGCAAGGACGTGCTCGGCCGCGGCCGCACCGGCTCCGGCAAGACCCTGAGCTTCGGCCTCCCGCTGCTGACCCGCCTCGCCGACGGCGAGCGCACCAAGGCCAAGCACCCGCGCGGCCTGATCCTGGTCCCGACCCGCGAGCTGGCGATGCAGGTCGCCGACGCGCTGGAGCCGTTCGGCTCGGTGCTCGGCCTGCGCCTGAAGGTGGTCTGCGGCGGCACCTCGATGTCGAACCAGATCTACGCCCTGGAGCGCGGCGTCGACGTCCTGGTGGCCACCCCCGGCCGCCTGCGCGACCTGATCAACCGCGGCTCCGCCAAGATGGACGAGGTCGAGATCGCCGTCCTGGACGAGGCCGACCAGATGGCCGACATGGGCTTCCTGCCCGAGGTCACCGAGATCCTCGACCTGGTGCCGGCCGGCGGCCAGCGCCTGCTGTTCTCCGCCACGCTGGAGAACGAGATCGACACCCTGGTCAAGCGCTACCTGAAGAACCCGGTCACCCACGAGGTCGACCCGTCGGCCGGCGCGGTCACCACCATGACCCACCACATCCTGGTCGTGAAGCCCAAGGACAAGGCGCCGATCACCAACGCGATCGCCGCCCGCAAGGGCCGCACCATCATCTTCGTCCGCACCCAGATGGGCGCGGACCGGGTCGCCCAGCAGCTGCTGGAGGCCGGGGTGAAGGCCGACGCGCTGCACGGCGGCATGACCCAGGGCGCCCGCACCCGGGTCCTCGGCGACTTCAAGGACGGCTACCTGAACGTGGTCGTCGCCACCGACGTCGCCGCCCGCGGCATCCACGTCGACGGCATCGACCTGGTGCTGAACGTCGACCCGGCCGGTGACCACAAGGACTACCTGCACCGCTCCGGCCGCACCGCCCGGGCCGGCCGCTCCGGCATCGTCGTCACCCTGGTGCTGCCGCACCAGCGCCGCGGCGTGTTCCGCCTGATGGAGGACGCGGGCGTGGACGCCTCGCGCCACATCCTCGACCACGCCTTCGACGCCGAGGTGGCCCGGATCACCGGCGCCCGCTCGCTGGTCGAGGTCCAGGCCGAGAGCGCGTCCGGCATCGCCGGCGCCGCCGAGCGCGAGGTCGCCGAGCTCACCCGTGAGCTGGAGCGCGCCCAGCGCCGCGCCACCGAGCTGCGCGAGGAGGCCGACCGCCTGGCCGCCCGCGCCGCCCGCGAGCGCGCCGACCTGGGCATCGAGGACGAGGAGCCGGCCGCCGAGGCCGACGCCGAGGCCCCCGTCGCCGCTGCCGTCGAGACCGAGCCGGTCGCGGCCGCCGCCGTCGCCGAGGAGCGCGCCCCGTCCTACCGCGAGGCCCGCAGTGAGCGCCCGGCCTACAACAACCGTGACCGCGGCGACCGTGAGCGTGGCGGTTTCAACCGTGACGACCGTGGTGGTCGTTCCTTCGGTGGCGACCGTGAGCGCGGTGGCTTCAACCGTGACGACCGTGGTGGTCGTTCCTTCGGTGGCGACCGTGAGCGTGGCGGTTTCAACCGTGACGACCGTGGTGGCCGCTCCTTCGGTGGCGACCGCGAGCGCGGTGGCTTCAACCGTGACGACCGCGGCGGCCGCTCCTTCGGTGACCGTCCGGCCCGCTCCTTCGGCGACCGTGACCGTGGCGAGCGTGGCGGTTTCAACCGTGACGACCGTGGTGGTCGTTCCTTCGGTGGCGACCGTGAGCGCGGTGGCTTCAACCGTGACGACCGTGGTGGCCGCTCCTTCGGCGACCGTGACCGCGGCCAGGCCGGTGGCGGCAGCCGTCCGTTCGCGCGGCGCGACGACCACCGTGCCGGTGGGCGCCCGCAGGGCGGTGGCTTCAACCGTGACGACCGTGGCGGCCGCTCCTTCGGTGGCGACCGTGAGCGCGGTGGCTTCAACCGCGACGACCGCGGCGGCTACAACGGTGGCGGCGACCGCAAGCCGCGCTGGAAGAACTGACCTGCCGCAGGCAGTGCGATCCGGGCCCGTTCCACTTCGGTGGGGCGGGCCCGCCCGCGTTCCCGGGGGTGAAAATCGCTGGTGGGCAAGGGAGTTGGCGGTTAGCGTGCCGGAGCATGAGCAGTAGGCAGAAGGCCGTGGCCGCGCAGAACGAGCAGATCGCCGACCAGGGCGAGTACCGGAGCCCGAGCGGGGCGGTGGTGCGGATCGCCGAGGAGCTGGCCGAGGCCCGGGCCGGCACGGTGTCGTACCCGGCGGACGTGGAGTTCGGACCGGCCCCGGGGCCGTCGGCGGCCGGGGCGGTGGTCGAGGTGACTGACGAGGGCAGCATGCAGGCCGCCCGGCGGCTGGTGGGGGACGGCGGGCGCGGCGTCGCGGTGCTGAACTTCGCGTCCGCGCGCAACCCCGGCGGCGGGTACCTGCGCGGCGCCAAGGCCCAGGAGGAGGACGTCTGCCGCTCCTCGCTGCTGTACCGCTGCCTGCTGGAGGCCCCGGACTACTACGCGGCGCACCGCGCCTCCACCGACCTGCACTACAGCCACCGGGTGATCTGGTCGCCCGGCGTGCCGGTGATCCGGGACGACCGGGGGGAGCTGCTGGAGCGCACCCACCGGGTCGGCTTCCTGACCTCGCCCGCGCCCAACGCGGGCCAGCTGGTGCTGCGTTCGCCCGGGCGGAGGTTCGACCTCGGCCCGGTGCTGGCCGAGCGGGCCGGGCGGGTGCTGGCCGTCGCGGCCCGGCACGGCGCCCGGGAGCTGGTGCTGGGCGCGTGGGGCTGCGGGGTGTTCCGCAACGACCCGGCGGAGGTGGCGGACACGTTCGGGCAGGCCCTGGACGGGTGGGGCGCGGCCTTCGACCGGGTGGTGTTCGCGGTCTGGGACCGCGACCGGCCCTCGGCGAACCGGACGGCCTTCGAGCGGCGGTTCGGCGGCTGAACCCGGCGGGCCGTCGCCTTGGCGAACCCGGCGAATCCGGTGGCCGGGCACGGCCGCGGCTCCCCGGTGCTCCCGCGCTCCTGCGTGCCCCCGCGTGCCTCGCGCGCTGTCGAGCCGGTGCGCGGCCGGGCGTCAGTCGCCGGTGGCCAGCGCGGAGGCGGCGGCCACCACGCCCGTCACCGACAGCACGGCCGGCCAGGCGCCGATCTTCTTCGCCAGCGGGTGCGAGCCGCCGAACGCCGCCAGGTACAGCGTGGTCAGCCCCGCGGCGGCCGGCACCCCCGACCGGCGCCCCCAGCGCACCGCGGCGGTCGCCCCGGCGGCGGCCAGCACCGCGCCGCCCAGTTCGCGCCGACCACTGAACCGCGCGGTCGCGTACCCGCCGATCAGCCCGGCGGCGGCGACTGCGGCGGTGGCGGGGAAACGGGCCATGGGACGGACTCCTTCACGACGGCGGACCGGCTCGGCCGGTGGACGCACCGGTGGACGCACCGTCCACGGTAACGCTCCTAACGAGCCGCCCGCCGTGCGGGGAACGGGGATTGGGATACTCGGGCGGTGACCGATCGAGAGCTTGCACCGACGGGGGACGGGGAGCTGCGGGCAAGCCCGCTGGAGCTCTTCTTCGACCTGGTCTTCGTCTTCGTCATCACCCAGCTCACCGCGAGCCTGGCCCACCACCTCACCCCGGGCGGCCTCGCCCGGGTGCTGGTGATGCTGGCGGTGATCTGGTGGATGTACGACGCCTACATCTGGGTGGCCAACGCCGTCCCGCCGCGCACGGCCGGGCAGCGGGCGCTGATGCTGCTGGGAATGGGCTGCTTCCTGGTGATCGCGCTGAGCGTGCCGCGGGCCTTCGAAGGCGGCGGGGAGATCTTCGGCTGGGCGTACCTGCTGGTGATCGCCGTGCACACCGGGATGTTCGCCACCGCCGGGGTCCGGCCCGGGGCGGTGGCCCGGATGGGCGCGCTCAACCTGCTCGGGGCCGGGCTGGTGATCACCGGCGGCTACCTCCGCGGCGGGCCCGAACTGCTGCTCTGGACGGCCGCGTTCGGCCTCCAGCTGGCCATCCCGTACCTGGTCGACCTGCCGCGCTTCCAGCTGCGCGCCGACCACTTCGTGGAGCGCCACGGGCTGGTGGTGATCGTGGCCTTCGGCGAGTCGGTGATCGCCATCGGGGTCGGCATCGACGGGGCCGAGCTGACCCCGGCGCTGATCGGCGCCGCGATGCTCGCGCTGGCGGTCTGCGTCGGCCTGTGGTGGGCGTACTTCGGCGCGGACGACGACGAGCACGCCGTCCGTGCGATGGCCCGGCTCGACGACGCGCAGCGCAACCTGACCGCCATCAAGGTCTACAACCTGGGCCACTACGCGCTGTTGCTGGGGGTGATCCTGTTCGCCACCGGCGCCAAGACCGCCACCGCGCACCCGACCGAGCCGATCCACCTGCCCGAGGCGCTCGCCCTGGCCGGCGGTGTCGCGCTCTTCCTGGGCGCCAACACCGCCGCCCGCCGCATCCTCGCCTTCGGCACCGGCCGGTTGCGCCTGCTGGCCGCCGCATTGGTCCTGGCCGCCGTCCCGCTCGGCATCCGGATCAGCCCGCTCGCCCAACTCGCCTGCACCGTCGTGGTCCTGGCGCTGGTCTTCGCGGTGGAGAGCCGCTCGGCGGGCCTGAACGCGAACGCGGATACCGACACGGATACCGACGCGGAGACGGGCGGCGGGTCGACGGCCGGGCGGCCGACCGCCGGACGGCCGTCAGGCGCGGAAGACGTGATCGGTGTGCCAGCCGACGTACTCCGGCCGGACCCGGAACACGGCCTTCGAGGGCTGTCGCACCGGGGCCCCGTCGAGCTCGGCGACCAGCGTGCCCCCGTGGCCCTGGCCGCCGACGAAACGGGGTGACACCCTCAGCGTCAGCTCCTCGCTCAGCCCGAGCACCCCGTAGTCGAACAGCGCGTGGTGCAGGCCGCACAGGGCGATCCCGTTCTGCACCACGTCCGGCCCGCCGCTGGCGTGTGCGTGGACGTGGGCGGCCTGCACGCCCACCGGGGTGCCGTCGAGCAGGCCGCCGAACCCGCAGACGGCGCAGGCGTATCCGTACAGCGGGAGGACCGCGCGGGCGAACCCGCTGTCGCGGACCCGCCGGTACTCCTGCCGGTACCGGGGCTCGGCGGGCGGTAGGGCCTCCTGGAGGGACTGCTCCAGGGCGCTGCCGGTGCCGCTGCCGCCGACCTTGGCGAGCAGCAGGGTGCGCACCCGGGCCCGGACGTCCCGGTCGCCCAGCAGTTCCTCGACCGCCGGGTGCAGGCGGCCGCGGGCGCCCAGTTCGAGCAGGCGGCGGTGGCCGACCTCCTTCGGCAGCGGCTCGGAGAACGCGTCGGTGACCGTCCACAGCTCCTTCTCCAGGAGTTGGAACGGCAGCGCGGCCCGTTCCCCGTCCGGGGTCGCCACGGTCCTGGTGTGCTGGGCGATCAGTCGGCCGACCGGCTCCGCGGCCTCCTCGTACGAGGTCTCGGTGGTGCCGGACACGGCGAGCCGGTGGTCGATCAGCCAGAGCAGCAGCAGCGGCTTGTGCGGGGCGCTGCCGCCGCCGCGCAGGCCGGAGCGGTTCAACGTGTCCAGGAGGGCCAGCAGGGCGGGCCCGGTGAGCGGGACGCCGGCCGCCGTCATGCCGGGCCCATCGCGCGGAGTGCGGTGATCTCGGCGTCGGTGGCGCCGTGGTCGCGGAGGTAGGCGTCCAGGGAGCCGTGGCGGGTGGTGGCGTGGTCGAGGGCGGCGTGCAGGTGGGCGGCCTCGACCGGGCGGGACAGCCGCTCCACCCCCGCCGCGTCGTAGTAGGGGATGGGGCCGCGGTCCAGACCCAGGCCGGGGTTGGAGCGCAGGAAGTCGGCGGTGACGCCTTCGAGCGGCAGGCCCGCCAGGGTCTGCAGGACGGCGACGGTCAGGCCGGTGCGGTCCTTGCCGACGGCGCAGTGCACCAGCAGCGGGGCGCCGGTGGCCAGGGCGCGGACGGCGGCGGCGACGGCGATGCCGCCGGTCTCGGCCATGAACGGGTACAGCGCGGCCTGGTCCTCGGGCCAGGCCCGGTCGGTGGTGGCCGGGTCGGGCAGCAGCGGCAGGTGCAGGTAGTCGACGCCGTCCGGCAGCCGGTCGGGGTACTGCGCGACCTCCGGGGAGCTGCGCAGGTCGAGGACGGTGCGGACGCCGAGCTCCGTGAAGCGCCGCAGGCCCTCGTCGGTGAGGCGGTTGAGGGTGGCCGAGCGGTAGAGCAGCCCGGGGCGGTAGACGCCGGCCCCGGCGTCGCGGAGGTTGGGGACGTCGGGGATGTCGAGGAACGGAGCGGCGGCGATCTCGGTCTCGGTCATGCGTTCCACGGTAGGGGCAGGGACGGACGCCGGGCCGGGCCGTTCACCGAACCGGTACCGAGCGCGCGGATCGGTCGGCGGCGGTCGGTGCCGCGCCGGTGCCCCGCCGGGGTCGGTGTCGCGCCGGGGTCAGCGTCCGCCGGCCGCGTCCAGGAAGGCGCCGGTGACGTACGAGGCGGCGGGGGAGAGCAGGTACAGGATGGTCTCGGCGATCTCCTCGGGCTGACCGCCGCGCCCCATCGGCAGGTGGGGGCCGATCCGGTCGACCCGGCCGGGCTCGCCGCCGAGGGCGTGGATGCCGGTGTGGATCAGGCCCGGGCGGACGGCGTTGACCCGGATGCCCTCGGCCGCGACCTCCAGGGCCAGGCCGGTGGTCATCGAGTCCAGCGCGCCCTTGGACGCCGCGTAGTCGACGTACTCGTGGGGCGAGCCGAGCCGGGACGCCGCCGAGCCGACGTTGACGATCGCCCCGCCCCGGCCGCCGTACCGGGTGGACATCCGGCGCACCGCCGCGCCCGCGCACAGGAACGGGCCGGTGATGTTGGCGGCCCAGATCCGGTTCAGCCGGTCCTCGTCGAGCTCGTCCAGCCGGCACTGCTTCTCCAGCGTGCCCGCGTTGTTCACCAGCGCGGTGAGGGTGCCGAGTTCGCGGTCGACCGCCTCGAAGAGCCCGTCCACCCCGGCGGTGTGCGAGACGTCCGCCCGGACGGCGATCGCGGTGCCGCCGGCGGACCTGATCCGCTCCACCACGGCGTCCGCCGACTCCCGGTCGCTGCGGTAGTTGACGCACACCCGGTAGCCGCGCCCGGCGGCGAGCAGCGCGGTGGCCGCCCCGATGCCGCGACCGCCGCCGGTGACCACCAGCACCTCGTCCTGCGCCATGCCGCCGCTCCTCCGCCCGTCCGCTGTCCCGCTGGTCAGCTGGTCAGCTGTCCCGCTGTTCCGTCTGTCCGTCCACGATGCGTGTGGTCCCGACCGTAGCCCATCGGGTGAAATCCCTTTGCGGGCCGTGCGGTCGGCGGCCGAGCATCACTGCCATGGATCTCTCCGTCTCCCCCCACGGCCCGCTGCTGGCCGAACTGCCCGACCCGGCCGCGTACCTGGCCGCCGACGAGGTCGTCGACCACGACCACCCCGCGATCGTCGCGCTCGCCGCCGAGCTGCGGCAGCCGGACCCGGTGCGGACCGCCGAGGCGGCGTTCGCGTACGTCCGCGACCGGATCGACCACTCGGCGGACGTGGGCCATTGGTCGGCCGCCTACCGGGCCTCCGACGTGCTCGCGGCCGGGAACGCGATCTGCCACGGCAAGTCGCACCTGCTGGCCGCGCTGCTGCGCGCCAACGGCATCCCGGCGGGCCTGTGCTACCAGAAGCTGGAGGTCCTGCACGGGCTCAACGGCGTTCTGCTTCCCGGTAGTTCGTGGTGGGTGCGGCTGGACGGCCGGGGCAACCGGAACGGCGCCGACGGGCACTTCGCCACCACCCCCGCCGAGGAGCGGCCCGCCTGGGCCAACGATCCGGCGCTCGGCGAGCACCACTACACCACCGTGTACGTCACTCCGCCGAAGCTGCTGCTGGACGGCCTGCGGGCGGGCGTCCCGAACTCGGTCGGCTACGGCTACCTGCCGCGCGAAATGCCGGACCCGGAGCGGTAGTTCACTCCTTTCGGGGCGCGGCGCGCAGCGCGGCCAGCTTCGGTGCCCGGCTCCGCGGCGAGTCCGGGCCCGCGGCCCGGGCGTCGCCGAGGTCCTCGCGGACGAAGGACTCGGCGGCTTCGAGCGCGGCCCGCAGGGCGGCGTCCATCGGCACGAACAACTCGTGCACCAGCTCCCGACGTTCGGGGTCGTACTCCCAGAAGCCGACGATCCGGCCGCGGTCCACCACCAGGTGGGTCGGCGGGTCGGCCTCCGCGCCCAGGACCCGCCCGGTCCGGGACGCCGGGACGGGCCGGTCCGCGTCCCGCGGGTCGACCAGCCGGGACAGGTCGCGGCGCAGCAGGTGCAGGCCGTCGGTGGCCGCCAGCAGGGCGTACGCGGGTTCGGACGGAACGGTGAACTCCGCGAACTCACCGGCCAGTTCGGACGGCAGCAGCAGTTCGGTGCCGGGCAGCGCGACCAGTTCCAGCGGGGCCAGTGCGGCCTTCGCGGTCGCGGCGCCGAACCCGGAGAACCGGCGGAACTGCCGCACCGAGGCCGGGGCCGCCCAGGCGAAGTACCGCCGGGCCAGGTCGGCGGCCTCGCCGTGCACCGGCCGGTCCCAGCCCAGGTACCCGTGCCGCTGGTGGTCCAGCCGGCCGTCGACCGGCACCCGGCGGGCCAGGCCGCGCGAGCGCAGCAGCCCCAGCGCCAGCGGCAGGGTGCTCGCCACCCCGCGCCGACGGCCCGCGTCCCCCAGCGGGCGCACCGCCGGGCCGGCCTGCACGTACAGCTCGGCCGAGGTCAACGGCACGGTGGGGGACAGCAGTTGGGCGAGCGTCAGACAGAGCTGCTCGATCTCGTCCCGGGTCACCCCGAGCTGCCGCACCGCCGCGCCCAACTCCGTCTCCGTCGCGCCCGCGCCCGCGGCCAGGCCCAGCGCGAAGTCCTCGGCCGGCAGCAGGTACGACCGGCCCCGGGCGGCCGGCAGCTCCTGCACCTCCAGCGCGGCCAGCGCCGCGTCCACCTCCGCCCGCCGCAGCCCCGCCCGGGCGAACAGTCCGAGGTACGGCGCCGACCCGCCCCCCGTCCGGGCCCACCCCGTCGCCGCCAGCACCTGCGCCGCGGACGCCCCGCGGTGCCGCCCGCCGTCCAGCCACTGCCGGTGCGCCCACCAGGCACGCAGCTTCGCCGCGGGGACCTCGCCGTTCGCCATGCGCCCAGTATCGGCGCGGGTCCGCCCCACGACCGGTAACCCGGGCCCGAGTCGGCCGGTACGCCGGGCACCGCCTCCCGGGCCCCGCCTCCCGGGCCCTGCCTCCCGGCCGGAAATCGCTCGCGCGAACGGCCCGGCCCGGGACACACTGCCACTCCTGCCCGCACCTTCCCCGTCCGCACCGCACCCGCACCCGTCCGCGACCGCCGAGGAGGCGTCCGCCCGTGAACGTCCTGCTCTCCGGCATCGTCGGCTCCACCGCGTACGGCTTGGCGCACGCCGGCTCCGACCTCGACCGGCTCGGCCTGTTCGCCGCGCCCACCGTCTCCTTCCACGGCCTGCACCGCCCCGCCGAGTCGCACGTCACCACCCGCCCCGACCGCACCCTGCACGAGGCCGCCAAGTGGTGCCGGCTGGCCCTCAACGGCAACCCGACCGCCACCGAACTGGCCTGGCTCCCGGACGAGTTGTACGAGGTCCGGACGCCGCTCGGCGAGGAGCTGATCGGCCTGCGGGAGTCCTTCCTGTCCGGCCCGGCGGTCCGGCGCGCCTACCTGGGCTACGCCGACCAGCAGTTCCGCAAGCTCACCGCCCGCGACCGCACCGACCCGGCCGGCCGCACCAGGGCCGCCAAGCACGCCCGGCACCTGGTCCGCCTGGTCCGCCAGGGCGTCACCCTGCACGAGACCGGCCGACTGGAGATCCGGCTCCCCGACCCCGAGCGGGTCCGCGCCCTCGGCGAGCGCTACGCCGACCGCCCCGAGGAGGCCGTCACCCTCCTCGCCGACGCCGAGACCCGCTTCGACCGCCCCGGCGTCCTCCCCGCCGCCCCCGACGAACGCCCCGCCGAAGCCTGGCTCCACCGCGTCCGAGCCGCCCACCTCCCCCCGGCCTGACCCCCCGCCACCTGCGGCCCCGCACCCGCGCGACCCGCCCGGCAATCCACTGGTCATCCCCCACCGAGCACCAGGTAGGATCACCCCGGCAGGCACTGTCCCACCCGGTCCACGCCTGCCGCGGGCCGCTAGCTCAATTGGCAGAGCTGCGGACTTTTAATCCGTAGGTTCAGGGTTCGAGCCCCTGGCGGCCCACTGCACCGAGACCCAGGTCAGACCCCAACTGACCTGGGTCTTTGCATTTCTGACGCTTCATCCGTGCCCGCTGCTGGCCCTGAAATGTGCCCGATATGTCCCACTGCGGGGATAGAGCGGGGATAACGCCCCCGATTCGCCCCCGCAGACCCCCTTTCCACCCACCTACAGGCCAGTCCACGTGCGTCCAATCCCAGTCCGATTCCTCACTGAACGTGGCTACGCCGAGGGCTCCGCTAGCTGTCCCCCGCCCCGGCGACCGGGGCGTCTTCGCCGGGTTCACGAGGAAGCTCGGCAGTGCCGGTCACGATGTCCTCATCCGGCCGGGCCGACGGAGCGTCGAAGCGCAACCCCTCGGGGGCCATCGGGAGACCCGCCAGCAGAATCGCGCGGGCTCGCTGCTCAACTCCGCGACTGTGGGACTCGCCGACCTGCGGGGCCTCGGCAGCGAGTAGCACGCCGGTTGGTCCCTGGGTTGGTTCCTCCCACTCGGCGCTTTCCCGAAGTCGCTCATACGCTCGGAAGAGCGCCCACGGAGGAGGAGAGCATGGCCGATGGAACGGACGACGTACCGCAGTGGCCGGCGGTGTGCCATGATCGCGGCCACGACCTGACCGGCGTGCCGCCCAGCGAGCCGTGCCCGGAGTGCGGCGACACCAACCGCAAGTACCTGGTGACCCCGGAGCCGGATACCGTGACGGCGGTCGAGAAGGCGGGCCTGGAGATCGAGTACCTCCTTGAGCGGTCATGGCGTGAGCAGTGGGGCAGGCTCCTCGACGACCTTGCCGCGATGGAACGACTCGCTGACGGCATCGGAGAGCGCCCGCTTGATCCACGAGAGGTCGTCGACGCGTTTTGCGCGGAGTGCTACATCCTCAAGGAGTGGCTTAGGAGGGACCCCGCCGTCCCCCAGAAGGCCCAGAACGGCGTGAACAAGTTCGCCGCGGAGAGCACCGCGATTCACCTCGCATGCAACATCCACAACACGCACAAACACTACGGCCGCGATCCGGGATACACGACCGCGGCAGTGTCCCCTGTGAGCATCCCCGACGGTGTCCGGGTGTCCTGGACGATCACGTGGGACAAGCCCGACGGAACTTCGGGCACCACGGACGCCCTAGAGATGGCGCGAGGGGCTATTGCTGACTGGCGTTCGTACTTCGCAGCGTACGGCCTGTCCGAGTCCGAGTAGCGGCGGCCAGCTCACCCGCCGGTCATGGTGCCGAATCCGCACGCGCACACATCCGGCCCCGAGGGCCTGGCCGGCGTGATCCCGGTAAGGGCCTGCCCCGTGGTGGGACCAGTTTGACGGCTGACGCCCCGCCACCGATCACCGACGACGGGCGTGGGGATTTGCGCAGATCCTCATCACCACCCGATCTGGGCCGATCAGGGCTTCGCCGACTTCCTCGTGGGGTGGGCCCGCGTAATCCTCGGCCGCGAGCTGGAGATCGTGCGCACGGCCCCGAACCAACGCGGATTCCAGGTCCAGCCCAAGGGTTGGGCCTTGGAGCGCACCTTCTCGTAGATCACCGCGTGCCGGCGTCTATCCCGTAACTACGAGCAGCAGCTCGTCCGCTACGAGACCATGATCCGCTGGACGATGATCGCCATCATGATCCGCCGACCCATCCGAGGCGAGCCGACCCGGCGACCAGGCACGCGATCGCTTTCACGCACCAACCCGTGAGATCTCAGAGGGTGTTTACACCGCTTCTAATAGGATTTCGGGTGATTTGCTCTTCGGGTTCGATGTGACTGCTGATACTCAAGGGGTTGGCGATGCTGGAGAGATGACGAGGCCGTGGTCTTGCCCGTCGTCCTCCTGTTTCATCCCAAGGCGCCGGTTGTGTGTGGTGTGCTTCGCGCGCCGGTAAGCGCGCCCGGCCCGGGCGGGTAGTTCGTCATCGTGCCTGAACGCCGCCGCTACCCAAGTGATCTCTCCGATGCCCGCTGGGCCCTGGTCGAGCCGGTTCTGGCCGCGTGGCGGGCCGAGCGCCGCGGCCGGGGCCTGGACATCGGACGACCACCGGACCACGATCTGCGGAGCCTGCTTGACGCGGTCCTGTATGTGAACCGCACCGGCATCCCCTGGCGCTACCTGCCCCACGACTACCCGCACTGGAACACCGTCTACGCCTACTTCGCCCGTTGGCAGGCCGAAGGCGTCTTCGACCAACTCAACAGCCTGCTCAGGCGTCAAGTCCGCCGCCAGGAGGGCCGCCAGGAGGAACCGAGCGCCTGCGTCATCGACTCGCAGAGCATCAAGACCTCGGTGAACGTTCCCGCCACCGGGCAGGGCATCGATGCCGGCAAGAAGATCGTCGGACGCAAGCGCAGCATCGTCATCGACACCATCGGCCTGCTCCTGGGAGTGCTGGTCACCGCCGCGAGCGTGCAGGACTCCATCGCCGGCCAAACTCTGATCGAGCGGGTCGCCGCCGACCACCCCAGCGTCCGCAAGACCTGGGTCGACGGCGGCTACCGCCAGCACCTCGTCGAACACGCCGCCACCCTCGGCATCGACATGCACATCGTCCGCCGTGACCCCACCACCACGGGATTCACCGTCCTGCCCCGGCGCTGGACCGTCGAGAGAACACTCGGCTGGCTCATGAACCACCGCCGCCTCGCCCGCGACTACGAAGCACACCCACACCGCTCCGAAGCCATGATCCACCTCGCGATGATCAACCTCATGACCCGCTGGCTCACCCACGAAGCCACACCAACCTGGCGCGACCCCTGAACCACCACCAGTCAGACAATTCAGGACGAAACAACGGGACGAAACGCCCTCTCAGATGCGACCTGATTAAGTTGACGTGCGGGCGGATTGGAAATATAAGAGTTCAGGTGCAATGAATCTTGAAATCTAGAAGGCAGCGTCTCGTATTTGCCAAGCATGGTATTGCAGCTGGTGCACAGAAGCCCGCGAATGCACTTTCCGCAGCTGCCGCCATTTACCTGGCAGCATCCATGAAAGTGGTCAATTGCCAGACGCTTGCCATCCGCACTGGAATCTCGCCCACAGATAGCACACCCCGCATTCTGAAATGCGAGAATATCCGCATATTGCTGTGGCGTGATATTGAATCTCCGCTTCAAGTTGTAAGTCCAGTTGCAACGGGCACAGTCACGCTTGAGGCCGTCGGCGGATTTGTCATGCTTATAGTATTCAGAGTTCGGCTTGACCAATTCGCAAGAAATGCACCTCTTCTTCGATCCATCAGAGCGATAGTCTTTATATTTTCTGATCGGACGAAGATATCCGATACGATTCGTCCCCCTCAGTTGCCCATAATGCGCGGCGCACCACTCTCGGGACTTTCGGGGGCTCAGGCACTCCCATTCCCCATATCCCTCGCCGGCAAGCTCATGAGAATTCCGCGCCGCGCAAATAGAATTTGGATAAGACCGAGGTCGAGCGGCGACGAGCACCTTGCCAGAATTGGCCTGCTGATAATGCGCACCGCATAGCATTTTAGCGTGGTATTTAACCTCGCGATCACACTCCCATCCTTCCCCTTCTGCGACACACTTGAGAAAGATCAACCGAAGAGCCTCGGGCATTCTCGCTCCAAAATATGAAATTAATTCAAGCATCCAAGCTAGTAATGTCTTGGTCGAATGTGGTGCCAGCTACCGAGGTGCAAGGTAAGGCACAGCTCTGACACTGGCACTTGGCCCTGCTCGCCGGGCCGGGTCGCCTCGGGTGGGACGGCGGATCATGGTGTCGGAGCGGGCGGTCTGTTGCTCGTAGTCTCGCGCGAGGCTGCGATGAACGGTGATCCACGAGAAGGTGCACTCCACGGCCCAACGCTTGGGCTGGACCTAGAGTCCGCGCTGGTCCGGGGCCTTGCGCACGGTCTTTACTGAACTTGAATTCGTGATGTCGATCAGCCGTCGAGGGTCAGGCCGGTGCCGGTCAAGCAGCCGTCGACCAGGTCCCGGCGGTACTGGCTCTGCTTGAGTCTGCGTTTGATGGCACGGGTGATCTGGCCGAGGTCGGCTGCGGCGAGGTTGCCGATGTCGCGCTTGACCAGCGACCAGATCCCCTCTTACGGGTTCAAGTCCGGTGAGTAGCTCGGAAGTTGGAAGACAATGAGCCAGGCCGCGTGGTCGGCGATGAACTGGCGTATCGGTTCGACCAGGTGCATGCGCAGGTTGTCCCACATGAGCACGATCGGGCGGCCGAGCTGGATGTGTGCTCTGACCAGCAGGTCGCGCCAGCCGATGCCCTTCGGCTCGCCTTTGCGGCCCCGGTACTCGCGGACCGAGTAGAACATCCGGGACCGCTTGCCCGGCTTGTAGCAGGTCAGCCCGGTCATGGACACCCGGCCTGATCCTCGGCCGCGCACCCTCGCCACCGGCGTGCGGCCCTTGCGTCCCCAGGTTCTCGCGCGCGGCGGCGTCATCGACTGGCCGGCTTCGTCGCTGAGTAGGCCCGGGGCGCGGTGCCGGGATTGCTCCCGGCCCGTTTCCCCGGACCTCTCGCCGAACCCGCCGTGCGCCTCTCGACGCAACGGGCTCTCCACGGTCTCTGCCGTCAGGTTGTCGTGCTGGTCCAGGGGTTGGGAATCGTGTTGCCGCGGTAGCGATACCGGGTGACCGGGATCGCGCTGGTCTTCCGCAACTCGATCTCGCCCGCGCTGATCGGCAGCCACCGCCCGGTGGGGGTGGTGAGCCGTCTGCGGACGTCCGACCAGTTCCAGTGATGCCGCTCTTGCAGCATTCGGATCACTCGCCACCAGACGAGGTTGTCCAGCTTGCTGAAGGTGCGCTTCGCAACGGCATGCCTGAAGTAGTTGGCCCATCCGTGGGTGACCCTGTTCAGATTGGTCAGCACCACGGCCAGGTCCTGCTGCGATGTTCTGTGGGTGAGGGTGCGGATCTTCGCCTTCACCGACTGGACGGGCCGGTCGGCGATGAAGGTGTAGACGTACCACTTGTCCGTTCCGCGTTTGCGGCGCCACTGGATGTGGAACCCCAGGAAGTCGAACCCCTCGCTCAGGTGCACCAGTTGGGTCTTGGCTTCCGAGAGCCGCAACCCCATCGGCGCGATGACCTGGGCGATCTCCTCGCGCAGTGCCTCGGTGTCCTGCCTGGTCCCGTGGACCAGGACGACGAAGTCGTCCGCGTAGCGCACCAGTCGCCACGAGGGCAGGCCCTTGGCCCGACGCCGCCAGCGCCAGGAACTGGTGGACAACTCCCCGCCGCTCTCCCATGCCCGGTGCAGGTGCTCATCGAGCACCGACAGGGCAATATTGGCCAGCAGCGGGGACAGGATGCCCCCTTGCGGCGTGCCACTGAAGGTCTCCTGCTGTTCGCCGAGCTCCGTAAGGAGACCGGACTTCAGGAACGCCTTCACCAGCGCCAGCACCCGCTTGTCCTTGACCGCTTCCGGACCCGGTCCATCAGCGCGACGTGGTCGACCTCGTCGAAGCACGCCGCGATGTCCGCGTCCAGCACCCAGCGATAGCCGCAGGTGCCATAGAAGTGGATCTCGGCAATCGCGTCCTGAGCACGCCGCTTGGGCCGGAAGCCGTAGGAGACCGGCTTGAAGTCGGCCTCGAAAATCGGCTCCAGCACCAGCTTCAGCGCGGCCTGGACGACCCGGTCGGCGACCGTGGGAATCCCCAACCGCCGAACCTTCCCCGACCCGCCCGGCTTGGGAATCTTGCGCTCCCGAACCGGGAGCGGACGGAACGAGCCCTGTCTGAGCTGAGCCCGTAGGTCGTCCAGGAATCCGGGGACCCCGAACCGTTCCTCGACGTCGGCGGCTGTCAGGCCGTCCACGCCAGCAGTGCGGGCTCCCCGGTTGCCAGCGACCCGGTCGAATGCCGCGATCAGCGTCGCCGGGTCGTGCACGAGGTTGAACAGATCATCGAACCGGCGGCCGGCATCGGCCGCCGCCCAACGGTGAAGCTTGGCCTGCATCTCCGATACCCGCTGGCGCGGACCCATAGGGTCCGCCTCCAACGGAGCGCCGCTGTTCAGCGGTGCGTCTTTCGGCATTGCAGTCTCCTTCCCCTCTCGATACCGCTGCCGCCCTTCCCCATGTGCGCGGGCTCTCCTCGGCTCGGAGTACTACGGCGGCTCCGCCCCACCCGGACCGTTCGGCGGTCGATGCGCCTATCCCCAGCCGGGCACTGGCCGTGCACGACAGGGGAGTTGAGACCGGATGGTTCCCGTGTTCACTGTGATTCGCTCGTTGGAGTAGGAGCCCGACTGTGTCCCTGCGGCATCGCCACGAGTACGCCGTAGACCTTCCTCGGGGCCTCCCGAACGGCTTCGAAATACCGGCCAAGGAGTTCCCCACCACCACCAGGCGACGAGTGCGCACCGCTTCCGGCCCAGATCCGCCAGGTTCGAGCCGGTGTAATCGTTAAGAGACGTAAAGACGCCGGTTCCTCGCGTACTCCTCTCCATCCCGCTCGCCGGACCCGCACCATCTGGCAGTACTGGCACGTCCCGGCTTTGTCAGGGCCGCTCCCGCCCTCCCCGGCATCACCCGGATCAGGCTGCCCTCAGCTCCACCTCCCTGCTACGACAGGTCAGCGGTGAAGGTCTCTCACCTCCACACGAATCACAGCGCCTCACGGCGCAACTCGAAGACGATCCAGCCGTTGCACGCCGCCGCGGTTGTCTTACCAGCGGCCAGGTCTCCTTCCTCCAGGCCTCGGCCGCCGCGTCGTTGCGCTCGATCGCCCGCCGGGCGGGCTGCTGCCAGGACCAGCCGTGTCGCTTCAGCAACTGCCAGGTGCCCTCCACCGTGTAGCTCACGTGGAACAGCCGGCCGATCAGCGTCTTCACCCGGGCCAGCGTCCACCGCTGGTCGGCCCAGCCGTAGACCAACGGTCCCCGATCCGACTCCCTTTCCAGCCTGGCGATCTGCGCGGCGCTGAGCCGGGGGCGCCCAGGCGATCCCTTCGACAGGACCCCCGCTTCACCGCGTTCGCGCCATTGGGCGCGCCACCGCTCCACCGACCGCTCACTGACCCGCAGCGCGGCGGCGATCTCCCTGTTCCCCTGTCCGCCCTCGAAGCGTTCCACAGCCTGCAGCCGAACTCGCTCCCGCGCAGCTCTCCCAGCGTCGGTCAGCCCGCCGCCCTGTGCGTATCTCACGATCCTGGGCTACCGGAACGGACCGGCCACCGTCAGGCGAACGGCTCCGACATCACCCAATCAAGTTCAGTACCGACCGCTCCCCGGCGAGCTAGGGATGTTGCAAAGTCTGGCGATCTTGTAGGTGTGCTGGTCAGGCGAGGCCCAGCAGGTCGAGCGGGCGGTTGAATGGCGCGTAGGAGGCTTGGCGAAGGCCGACGGCGATGTTGCGGTGCCTGGCGGCGCGGAGGGTGTTGATCGCGAGGCTGCGCAGGGTGGCCATGTGCTCCGGGCCGTGGCCGGTACGGATCTTCGAGGCATCCTCGGCGAAGGTGGTGTCGCGGACGAAGTGGAGCCGGTTCTCGATGGTCCACTGCGATCTGGCGAGCTGCCGAGGCGCTGGGGCGAGGCTTCCTGTGAGGTCGGGTCGGTGATCGCGTAGACGGTCTGGCGGCTGCACCTGCCGGTCATGAGGTCGGTGCGGTGGCGCAGGATGCGAACTGCCTGGGCGGCGTGGGGGAAGTCCAGGCCGAGATCGGTGACGGTGAGGGCCCTGGTCGCGCGGGTCTCCCTACGGCCGTGGCCGATCTCGCGGTCGTAGCGGCGTGCGGTGACGTTCTTCCACGGCAACGACCGCAGCCGGCGGTGGAGTTCGGGCTGGTTGGCCTTGACCACCAGCAGGTAGTGGGCCTTCTTCTCTTCGACGAGGAAGCGCGCGTGGGCACGCTGGGTGTGCAGGGCGTCGGCCGTGACGGTGACCCCGGCGAGGTCGAAGGGCTCCAACAGCGCGGCGAAGCAGGTGATTTCGTTGGTCTTGCCGGGAATCCGCAGCTGGGTGACAGTGCGGCCGTCCCCGGTCATCGCGGCTAGCAGGTGGGCGGCGGGCGAGGTGCCGTGCCGGGAGCCACGTGTGGCCTTGCCGTCCACAGCCACCGAGTCCGATCCTGCGGGATCGGCCGGTCAGGTCGGCCAGGCCGCCGGGGCAGACCAGGTTGACGATCCGTCGGATGGAGGCGGTACTCGGTGCGACCCGTACGCCCGCCGCGCCCACGACCCGGGCGCCGAGGCGGGCCAGGGCGTGCTGCGGTGCGTTCGCGGACCACTGGCCGATGGCCGCGTACGAGCGTGCCCCGGCGACCACCGCCGAGGTGGCGACCAGCAGCACCGCCACGAACGGGTGACGCACCCCTCGACGCCGACGCGGATCGGGCAGCAACCGCAAACGTTCCACCAGCGGCAATCCCGTCACGCCCTCCAGAGCGGGCGACTTGATCAGGCAGACGGTGGCAGACTGGCGGCACATCGAAGCTCCGGCGGTACGAGGCGACTTGGCAAGGTCACCCCGTTCAACCGGAGCTTCGTTGCGTACGTGACGGGCCGCCCCGTACTCCTCACCCCACCGTGACCTGCCGACTCACGCGCTCATCGGGACCTTGAAACAGCCCTGACTGTACCCGCGACCGAGGAAGATCTGTGTTGCGGGCGAGCAGCTCATCGGGCGGCCGTCAGTTTGGCAGCCGCCCGGAATCGCCTGTTGCCTATAGTGCCGTATTCCTCAGAGGCTCGTTCTATCAATCCATAAGGAGCGGCGGGGCTCTCGTGAGTGCGGCGACAGAGGTTGCCGGACCTGGCTACTGCTGCTGGTCGGCAGGACGGTGCGTTCATGACTTTTCTCCCTGTGCCAATCCGGTGTGCTCAGCTTCTTAAAATCGGCGGGCTTGCGGTGCCGTGGGTAACGCCTCAGACGGTGGATCGGGCAGCGATGGGAGCCGTAGATAACGCGCGCCGCCGTGATGCGATCGTGAACCGCCTCTGCCAGATATGTGGGGAGAGGCTTGGAGGTCGGATTGTATATCTCGTTCGGCCGCGTGATATTCAGATCGGATTCCTGGCTGAGCCAGCTCTCCATCCTGAATGTTCGAGCTACTCTGCTCGGGCGTGTCCCATGCTGAATGGCCAGATGAAGCGTTACCGCTCAACGTCGGCGACGCTCAATCCGCCGGAATCGCTGCCAGGGGTTGCCGGAACGTGGTCATCTGCCAAGGCCGACGAGGAGCGTGCTGGCCATGATGCGGAGGAATGGGACGCTTGGCGGCTCAGCCCTTCTCAGTATCGGGTCATCCGCTCTCGGGATACCGGGGCTGTATTGGGCTTGCGCCTGGCCGATGTGATCCCCCTTCGAATCCGTCCAGTCCGCAAAGTGGTGAAGCAGACCGAGGAGCGCATCGGCGACTGATGGCATGGAAGAGGCATGGGTGCTGTGCCTCTTCGAAGCCTCCTTCGCACCGGCAGCGCCGCCTCGGTCGATGGCTCTCCGCCGCAGGGCCGGACGCAGTCAAGGAGTGAGGCATGGCGCACAGCGAGCTCAGGGGAGGAAGCGACACCTTGTGTGGGACTTCTCGGCACCCGTTGGTGTTGCTCCTCCTTCGGGAAGGCACGTCGAGAGCCTAGGCTGTCGTAGGCTGTCCGCTGGTCCTGCCCACAGCACTCGCCGGCCGACGATCGGTTGTCAGCCGCATCTCATACGGCTCGCTGGGCAGCTCATGCACGCGCCAGAGGGCAGGCGCGAGCGGACTGTGGGTCTGGCGAAGAGGAGCAGTATGTCCAAGGCAAGCGGTACGGCAAGCAAGCCGAAGGGCGCCCCCTCGAGCCACTACAGGGACGGGGATGAGCCGCTGCACCTCTCCGGCAACTGGGTGTGGGCCCCGCTGCGCCGGGACTGGCTGCTGGCGAAGCCCGAGGAACTGGTGCGGCAGCGGTTCATTCACAGGATGAATACCAAGTGGGGTTACGCACTCGAGCAGATGGACCAGGAGCGTAGGACTAAGGCCGGTAGGAGGTCTGTCCGCGCGGACATCGTGGTAGCCAAATCGCCCGAAGCACTGCGCGAAAACCGCGACTACGTGATGGTGGTCGAGGTGAAGGCCGAGAACGTTCCGATTCGTCAGGCCGACTACGAGCAGGGCGAGAGCTATGCGCGGTCGGTTGGAGTCGATTTCCTCGTCCTTCACAACAGCAAGACGACCTCATATTTTCACCTTATCGCGGGCCTGCCCGGCAGAAGCGTCGAGATCGCAGAGGTCCCTAAGTTCAAGGACCTGGCGAGCAGCAAGCGCATCGAGGAGATTAAGCACTCCACCAAGGCGTTCACGCGGGATGAATTCCAGCGACTTCTTTTCGAGTGCCACTGCATCTTGCGGGATAATCACAAGATGGACCCTGGCGCAGCGTTCGATGAGATCTCAAAGATCCTCTTCATCAAGATGGCCTATGAGCGCATGGGGCGAATCGAAGTTTTCAGTACGGAAGCTCTTCGTCAGATTGAGCACTCGCTTCTCGTGGACAGCAAGGAAAGGCTCCTGCAGAAGCTTTTCGATGGCACCAAGGAGTTCTATAAGCATGATCGTCTCTTTGGGAAAAGGGATGACCTGAACGTTTCTCCCGCGACGTTTGAACGAATCGTGTCGAAGCTTGAGAAGTTCAATCTGTCGGACACTGGCGAGGATGTGAAGGGCCTCGCCTTCGAGCGATTCCTTGGGGACACGTTCCGCGGCGACCTGGGCCAGTACTTCACGCCTCGACCGATGGTCAACTTCATGGTCAGGATGTTGGACCCGAAGGAAGGCGAGCGGGTTTGCGATCCGGCCGCCGGCACAGGCGGGTTCCTCATCACAGCTCTGGACTACGTGCGGGCAGGTATCGAGAACGACATCCAGGCCCAGAAGGACGCCCGGCGTGCGGAGTTGGAGCAACAGGGCAGGGCGGCCGGTTGGACCGAGGAGATCCTCCTCGAGAAGATCAACGAGGCGTATGAGCTCCTCAACAAGGACCTCGACATTCAGAATTCGACCGGGCGGCTGCACCTGGCCGCCAAGGAATGCATTCGAGGAATTGACGCTGAACCTCGCGCGGCGCGCACCAGCAAGATGAACATGATCATGCATGGTGACGGGCACAGCGGAATTTATCACCATGACGGTCTTCTTGACATTCACGATGTATTTGAGGAGTCGTTCGACGTCGTTCTCAGCAACCCACCATTCGGGGCCACCGTCACCAAGGATCAGGTCGTCGGAGCGACCGAACAGACGAGTGCGCTCACCGACCCTGATCTGATCGACGACTACAAGAAGAAGTTCGGCGATGTGTGGGAGGCTTCTCAGCGTCGAATGTGGGACGCGGACAAGAATCGTCGGCCCATCATAGAGCTCTTCGACATCGGGCGCGATCCGATCGGCGGTCCGCTTGGAAAGGCCAAGGCGCGGAGCTCTCGAAATACAGAGACGCTTTTTGTTGAGCGCTGCATCAGGCTGCTCAAGCCTGGCGGTCGGATGGGTATCGTCCTTCCTGATGGAATCCTGAACAATCCATCCATGGGGTGGCTCCGTGAATACGCGGAAGGGCGCGCCAGGATTCTTGCTGTCGTATCTGTTCCTCAGGAAGTCTTCGCCAGCTCAAAGGCCACGGTCAAGACCTCGATCGTCTTCCTTCAGCGTTTCACAGAGGACGAAGTGGCGCAGCTTGAGGCTCTTCGCGAGCAGGCTGGCAAGGAAGCGGATGAGATTCTGATCGCTGAACGCGAGAAGTTGGATGAGCTTCGCCACCGAATTGACACCTATGATCGTGATGATCTTGCAGATCTAGTTGATCAAATCACCGCCGCCGAAGCCTCGGGCGAGGCGAAGCCATCTGAGCTTGCTGCCCTCAAGCGGGCGCTGCGCGCCGCCATCACGTCGGACGACAAGGCCCGTGCTCGGGAGCTGACCCGTGAGTACGCGAAGGCTGCGGCCGAACTGGATGAGAAGAAGGCCGCTCTCGTCCGGAGCATGGTGCGCGAGCGGTTCAGCTACCCGGTCTTCATGGCTGAAGTCGAGTCAGCGGGCATCACCGGGACCGGAGAGACCGGCGAGAACGTTGCGAACGACCTGCCGCTTGTCGAGGCGGAGTACCGCAGGTTCCAGGCTGATCCAGTGGCCTACCAGCTGGAGGTCGAGGCAAGGCTTGCTGTCGAGTCCGAGCAGGAGCTGGCGCTGTGACGATCACAGTGCGGGTGGCGCAGTCCCGCGCGCTGGACCGGTGGGACGTCAAGCAGATGCTGGCGCTGTCGTGGCATCGGCCGGCCGCGGAACTCAGGGCGATCGGTGATGTCGCTGTCCGCCGCACCGAGGCCAGTAGCAGTGTCCTGCGCCTCGGCAGCATTCACTTTGACGGCAAGATCTCGCTGCGCCCTGCCGAGGCCTCCATCAAGGGGCGAACCTTCGTAGCCCACCCCGGCGATGTTGTCTTCAGCAAGATCGACGTCCGGAACGGGGCGATCGGAGTCGTTCCCGAGGAGTTCGGGAAGCTGGCGTTCAGCCCCGAGTACCCTATCTTCGACATGAGCGCGGTCGGCGAAGTGCTGTCGGCATACATGCGCATCCTCTGCCGCACGGCGGTGTTCCGAAGCCAGGTTCAGGCCCTCGTCGTCGGCCACAGCGGACGAAAAAGGGTGTCGCCTGAACTCTTTGAAAGCCTCACCATTCCGGTGCCACCGCTGGAGGAGCAGCACCGGATCGTGCGGGCTGAGCTCGAGGCGCAGGACCGCATTCAGCATCTGCGCACCGTCGAGACGTCAGTGCTCGCTGACGCGGTCCAGGAGATCTCGGATTTCCTCGGCCTGGTGTCCACCCATATTGCCCCCATAAAGTTCCCGTTCGTCGCGCAGAGCGTCCGGCTGGACCGCTGGTCAGTGTCCTCCGCCGTTGCTGGCGTCCGGGGCGTCGCGCGTGAACTCGTCAGCGACTATCCCGTTCGACCATTGGGCGATCTTGCCGTTGTCAGCTACGGGCTGCAGAAGAGCCCGACAAACCGCCCAGGGAAGCATGCTCACCCGTATCTCCGGGTGGCCAACGTGCAGAACGGGTACCTCGATCTCGATGAGATGAAGACGATCGAGGTACCCCCGGCTCAGCTTGACCTATTCCTCTTGAAGCCGGGTGACGTGCTGCTGTGCGAAGGGAACAGTGCGGATCTCGTCGGGCGTCCGGCGATTTGGTCCGGTGAAATCGAGAAGTGTGTGCACCAGAACCACGTGCTGCGTGTGCGCATGGAATCAGACGAACTGCTGCCGGAATATCTCCTCGCGTACATGCAGACCGCCCCGTCTCGTCTGCATTTTCGCCAGAGGGCCAAGCAGACGACGAACCTGGCCACCATCAACAGCACAGACGTTCGAGAGCTGTCCATCCCCGTTCCGGGTGTGGCAGAGCAGAGGAAGATCGCGGCTCTGTGGGCTGACGCGCAGCTGCAAGCTCAAGTGGCCAAGCGACAGGCACGCGAGGAGGAGAACCGCTCACGTCGCCAGATCGAAATGATGATCAGCGAAGGCGTAGCCGTGTGACGGTTCGTCGATTTTCGTGGAACCGCCGCGGCTGTCATAGGCCTGGAATATCGTTCCTACCCTGTACCAACTGCCAAGCAGGGGAGGGAACGTGCACGACGGCGGGGACGCGCAGCTGGTTGACGGACGGGGCCAGACGGTCAAGCAGCTCTTCAAGAACGCCCGGTACGGTCTGGAGTACTACCAGAGGGAGTACACCTGGACCCGCCGGAACATGCAGGAACTGCTCGGCGACCTGGCTGAGCGCTTCCTCAGCCAGTGGAAGTCAGGACACGAACGCCGTGATGTGGCCTTCTACCGGCCGTACTTCCTCGGATCCATCGTCACCTACGAGAGTGATCGGACGTACCTCGTCGACGGCCAGCAGCGGTTCACGTCACTGCTCCTTCTGCTCACCCACCTGCGCGCACTCCTCAGCGTGGACGAAGAGCTGGAGGACGATGCCCGAGACCTCGACCAGCTCATCCGATCGCGGCAGTACGGCACGCGGGCGTTCACCCTGGACGTTCCGGAGCGCAACGACTGCATGGAAGCGCTGCTGAGGGGCCGGACGGAATTCACGGTGCCCGAAGACGCCTCACTGTCGGTGAAGAACCTCTGGGCACGAGGATCCGACCTTGCCGAGGACTTCCCGGCAACCCTCCGCGGCGAGCCCCTGCCCTACTTCGTCGACTGGTTGCTCAACCGTGTCTGCCTCGTTGACATCCGCGCTCACGACCGGGACAACGGCTGGGAGATCTTCGAGACGATGAACGACCGAGGCGCGCGGCTCACGCCCCTCGACCTCCTCAAAGGCTTCCTGCTCTCCCACGCCGGCCAGAAGCACGCCGAGCTCAATGACGCCTGGCGGGGCATGCTGACCGGCCTGACGAACGCCGGCGCTCATCCGAGCGACTTCATCAAGACCCTTCTCCTGGCGCTCTACGTCGGTCCCGACACCCCTGACAGGGAGAAGATCGACGGATCCTTCCACGAGTGGGTCCGCGAACACGCCGGGCTCCTCGGGATGATCCGCCCCGACAAGTTCCGGTGGTTCATAACCGACATCCTCGTACCGTTCGCCAGCAGGTACGCGCTGATCCAGCGGGCGACGACCGAGCGAATCCCGGGACTGGAGACGGTCCGCTACAACGCCGACAACGGCCTCACCGGACAGCTCACGCTGCTCACCGCGGTCATGCGGCCCGACGACGATGACGCGACCTTCATCGCCAAGGCACAGCTGGTGGCCCGGTTCCTGGACCTGCTCCTGGCCCGCCGGATGGCGAACAGCGCTCCGATCCAGAGCGTCGAGCTGTTCCCGGAAATCATGCGGCTGGTCCCCTTCGTCCGCGAGGCCGCGACGGTCGAGGACCTCTCGAAGCTCTTCGGCCAGGAAGCGGCGGAGCTCGGCCACGACTTCTTGGGCATCAACACCTTCAAGCTCCGCAGTGACAACCGCAAGCAGGTGCGCTATCTCCTGGCGCGGATGACCGCGTTCGTTGAGGGCGAGAACGACAACCCCGACCGCACCGCTGAGTACCTCGGCCTCGAGGGCACCCGCCCGCACGAGATCGAGCACATCTGGGAGAACCACTACGACCGGCACAAGGAGGCTGGAAGCGAGGAGCAGTTCCGAAACCAGCGGGACCAGCTCGGCGCCCTCCTCCTGCTGCCCAAGTCAGACAATGCCAGCTACCAGGACACGGTCTACGAGAAGAAGGTTGAGTACTACCAGCGGCAGAACCTGCTGGCCGCCCTTCTGCACCCGAAGGCCCACGAGAGGAACCCTCGCCTGCGGCGCTTCATCGCCGCTCACGACCTGGCGAAGCTCGCGAAGCCCTACGGCGACTCCTTTCCCCCTGCGGCGATCAAGGAGCGGCAGCGCCTGTACCGCCGGCTGTGCGAGCTGGTATGGGACCCTGCGGGCCTGGGCTTCACCGTGCCGACTGGGCAATCGGCGAAGCGAACCGCGTCGACGCGAGCGCACTACGGCATCACGCCCGCTCAGCTGATCAAGGTGGGTCTGCTCCGGCCTGGCATCGAGATCACCACGACGGGGCGACGGGAAGCTCAGCGCGCCGTGCTGTTGGAGGACGGGCGGGTGCAACTGGAGAACGGGGCCATTTACGACTCGCTGTCCACTGCCGGGCAGATTGCGTTGAACATCCCGTCTTGCAACGGTTGGCGCCGATGGCAGGTGCGGACCGAGCACGGGCTCGAGCCTCTGATCAAGGTCCGGCAGCGGGCATTGGAGCGGGGACTCCTGAGCTAGCCTGGCGGTCTGTCACCGAGGCCGAAGCTGCTCCGAGAGGGTGAGGCGGCTTCGGCGGCTGTTCTGCGTAGCGTTGAAGGGCGGCCGTCAGCTGGCGGCCGCCCTTGGGCGCCGGTAACGGGGCAACTCCCTAGTGTCTTGCGCCGCAAATCACGAGGGTGAGTTTTGCTCTGATGTCGGGCTTGGTGGGTTGATTTTGGTGAGGTAGTCGGCGAGGGATTTGAGGATCTCGTCGGCGGTCTTGGTCCAGGTGAAGGGTCGGGGGTTGTCGTTCCAGGTCGAGATCCAGGCCTTGATGTCGTTCTCGAGGGCTTGGACGGAGGTGTGGACGCCGCGGCGGAGGAGTTTGTCGGTGAGGAGGCCGAACCAGCGCTCGACCTGGTTGATCCAGGACGAGCCGCTGGGGGTGAAGTGGACGCGGAAGCGAGGATGCTTCGCGAGCCAGGTGCGGATCTCGGCTGTGTTGTGGGTGGCGTAGTTGTCGCACACCACGTGGACGTCGAGGTCTCGCGGCACGGCCTTGTCTATCGTGACCAGGAACTTCTTGAACTCGATCGCCCGGTGACGGCGGTGGAGTTCACTGATGACGGTGCCGTCGGCGATGTTGAAGGCGGCGAACAGGCTGGTGATGCCGTGGCGCAGGTAGTCGTGGGTGCGGCGCTCGGGCATGCCGGGCATCATCGGCAGCACCGGCTGGGAGCGGTCCAGCGCCTGGATCTGGGACTTCTCGTCGACGCATAGCACGACCGCCCGCTCGGGCGGGTTGTGGTAGAG
Source organism: Kitasatospora sp. NA04385 (assembly GCF_013364235.1). Classification (NCBI taxonomy): domain Bacteria; kingdom Bacillati; phylum Actinomycetota; class Actinomycetes; order Kitasatosporales; family Streptomycetaceae; genus Kitasatospora; species Kitasatospora sp. NA04385. Next base: position 4,342,473 of record NZ_CP054919.1, read on the forward strand.
CCCGACGACGTCGACGACCTTGTCCACGAACTGCGGGTCGGTGGACAGCTTGAAGCTGTCCTGCAGATGGGGCTTGAGGTCGAACTTCCTCCAGATCCGCCCGATGGTCGACTTCGACAGCCCGGTGCGAGCGGCCATGGAGGTCCGCGACCAGTGGGTGTCGTTGCCCGGCGTGGACTCCAGAGTCGCGGCAATGACGTCCTCGACCTGGTTGAGCAGGATCGACGGCGGCCGGCCAGGTCGGGGCTCGTCCTGCAGACCGTCGAGGCGCTTGGCGATGAAGCGGGCCCGCCAGCGCTCCACCGTCGACTCGTCGACGCCCAGGTCCATCGCGGCCTGCTTGTTGGTCCCACCCTCCGCGCACCGCAGCACGATCCCGGCCCGCAGGGCCAGATACTGCGCGGTCTTCGCCCGCCTCGCCCAGCGCACCAACTGGTCCCGCTCGGCATCGCTCAAAACCAGATCGGCCTTCGGCCGCCCGATCCGGCCCGCGTCCTGCAGACCGGCCAGCCCCTCGGCCGCGAACTTACGACGCCACTTGCCCACCGTCTTGGCCTGCACGCCAACATGCCCTGCAACAGCGGCATTCGACATGCCGTCAGCACACTCCAGAATGATCCGGGCCCGCTCGGCAACTCTCCGGTCCCACCCCGCAGCCCGACGCACCAACTCGGCACGCTCGTCCTCGGACAACGTGATCGACACGGCAGAAGGCCCAGGATGTGACACTCGAAAAGGGTAGCAACTTACCCTCATGATTTGCAGCGCAAGACACTAGTTCCCCGAAGGAAGTTGTGCCACTCTTCCAGGATGGCACCCCTGTCCCTGACAGAGCTCGAAGCGGCGTTCGCACAGGCCGGTATCCCACCCCACCAACTCGGTCGGTCGACGGAGGAAGAGACCCGCGAACGGCTGCTGGCGAACCTAATCTCCGGAAAGGCGGCGCGGAAGTCGAGCGAAGCGCTCTTGGTGGAGTATTGGGCAATGTGGCGACTCGGCTATGCCGCTGACCCAGACCGGAGGCCGTATGGGGACCGGCTCTACGTCCTGTCGTTCGCGGGCGCCCACCCATACGTGAAGATCGGACGTACGGACAACTTCGCTCGTCGCCTCCGAGAGCACCGGACGAGCGCTGGCCGGCACGGCTACGCACTCTTCGACGCCTGGGCATCGGAGCCCGTCGAGAGCGCCCACGACTGGGAGACGAGTGTGCTTCGGACGCTGCGCCGGCGGCACGACCCAGATGAGACCGACGGGGAGTATTTCTACGGCCTCGCCTATGACCAAGCGCTGACGGTCGTCGACGAGGAGCGGCTATGGGCGAGACCTCGGGCGGCGCAACCGCCGTCCCTGACCACGACCTGAGATCTACGAGCATGAAGGCAGGGACGGCGGTGCGAGACGCGAAGTGGGTCTCGGCCCGCGCCTTAGGGTACCGGCAGGACGGCGTTGATCGCGGCGGCGGAGAGTAGCAGCTGCAGTGTGGTGATCACTTGCTGGACGGTGGCCGAGCCGGCTTGGGTGGAGCGGAGCGTCATCCTGCGGTTGCGAGCCGGGACATGCGGGGTAGCCTCAGGCCCGCGTGGGCCGTATGTGCTACGTCTCCGTGTCCTGCAGCGCTTGGGCGAACGCGCCCTTCACTGCCTCCTGGTCGGTGCCGCGTGCGACGATCTCGACCGGGCCGCGCAGGCCGAGCCGGGCTTGCACCGACGTGGTGGCGGCCTGGTCTGTGAACAGGTCCCGCTCGAACTCGAACGTCGGTCGGCCGGCGAGCGGTAGCTGATACAGGACTGCTCTCGAGTGCCGGTCGAGGACTGCCACCGCGGAGTAGACGTGCTCGTAGCGGGGCTGTCGCTCCCACAGGGATCCGTGGCCGGTCCACGGCGCCGGCTCGCTGGGCATGGTCGCGCGGGCGTCGATCTGTCCGAGGTCGCCTTGTTCTAGGAGATTGTTCCAGAGGACGACGAGGGCCTGGGCGTCGTCGCGGTTGGTCAGGGCGACCTCGATCCTGCCGAGCACGAGTAGGTAGACGAGCGGGGCGGTCGCCTTGCGGGTCTTCATCGGCACCAGGGCGGCGGCCTTCTCGGCACTTTCCCGGTCGAGGGATGGCAGGACGGAGGTGTAGGTGTCGGCGGTCAGGACGATGGTGGAGTGGCCGAGGACTTCCTGCACGACCTTGAGGTCGGCGCCGGCGCCGAGCATCAAGGTGGCCGCGAGGTGCCGCAGGTCGTGCAGGCGCACCGGTGGGAGGGCAAGGCGGGTGCACAGCCGCTCGAAGCGGTCGGTGAGGTAGTCCGGGTTGATTGCGGTGCCGTCCTCGCGGACGAAGACGGCGTCGTGCTCGGGCCAGGGCTTTCCTGCTTCGGCGGCCTCCTGGCGGGCCTCGTCCATGCGGTCGAAGTGGTCGCGGAGCTCCTGCAAGGTGTGGCTGTCGAGGGCGACGGTGCGGACGCTGTCCGCCTTCGGGGCTTTGCCGAGCGGTTCGCCGTCGACGGTGACGATCTGCCAGTCCACGGTGATCAGGGCGGTGTCGAGGCTGCACTTCGACTTCATCAGGCCGGCGCCCTCGCCTCGGCGCACGGCACGGAAGATCGCCAGGTGCCAGTACGCCCGGAGCCAGTCGTTCTCGATCGCGTCCAGGAACTCGCCGGCCTGCTCGGGCGTCCAGACCATAACCTTGGACGGCTTCTCCCCGGTGCGCCGCCACTCCGCGACCCGCTCGGGGGTCCACAGCAGAGCCTTCGGCCGCTTGCCCGACGGCAGTTCGACCAGGCTCGCCCAGTTCTTGCTGATCCGCTCTTCGCGGACAGCCTGGGATAGGGCGGAGCGCAGGGTGGCGCGGATGCGGTGCATCGTCGCGGGGGCGACGATCTTCATCTGCGGGTGCGGATCCCGCTTGGGGATCACGGGGGCCGGGACGGCGGGCGGCTGGGCGTTAGCCTTCGGCCGCCCGGGCTTGCGTCCGTGGCGCGCTTTCCACTCGGCGTACTCCGCGCGGGCCTTCGCCACCATCGCCAACTCGTACTCGATGACGAGGTTGCGCGCCTCAATCGCGTCGAACATGTCCCGGATCGGACCGGCCGTCAGATCTTCCAGCACGATGACGCCGAGCGCGGGGATCAGGTAGTTGCGGATGTGGCCGGCGTAGGAGCTGACGGTCGACTTCTCCAGCGTCTTGCGGTGCCCGAGCCATTTGGTCAGGAACTCCCCGACAGTAGTGCGGTGGTCGATGACCTCGGAGCGGGTCCTTTGGCTGAGGGCCTTCGCCAACGCCGCCTCGGCCGCGTTCTGATCATCGAATCCACCTCGCCGGTCTCGTCTCGGCTTGCCGTCCGGACCATTGCCAAGCGGAAGGTAGTACCACCAACTTCCGTGCGGCTTACGCCCCTTGAGCTTGGGGCACCGTGCACCTAGCTCCTTAGTCTTGGGCTTGCCGTGCGCGTCCAGCACTGGTGTGCCGTCCCAGTTGTGGACCGGGGTGCGGCAGGTACAACGGCGGTACACCGAGCCGGTCTTACGTGCTTTGCTCATCGGGCCGCCTTCGGTGCGTGGTGCGGGGTCATGGCCTCTCAGCCGGTGCTCGGGCCCGCTCAGGGCTCGGTTCAGGGAGTTCCTAGAGTTACTGATCTGCGCCGCCTGGGGTGCAGGTTCGTTGACTGATAGGGAAGTTGGAGACCGTACCTGTGCGGCAGGTATATGGTCGCGTCGTGTTCGGCCTGACGCGGCTTGATGCGATGATTGTGGCCGAAGGCGGATGAGAAGAGCCTCAACAGCCTTAGCTGACAAGGAAGTTCGAAGGATCAGCGGGCTTGGTGGAGGCAGTGGCCGGCGACAGTCAAGAACGCCATCTGCGTAATGCAAGAGCTGTGACCAGCATGAATATGGCCTTGGGCTGTACCTGTGGCCCGGTACCCCGTGCGTGGGGAGGCGGGTGGACCACGGCATAGAAGCTCCGGTTCAGGGTCTGGTCATAACGGCGACGAACACCACTCCGGCTCTTCGCGACTCGAGCTGACCGGGACCGTTCCGGAAGCTGGCGGGTACTTCGGACTCCTGGAGGCCGAGAGCTACAACGCGGCGTAACGCGGTGAGGTCCTGGCGATCACTGGAGGTCGACGTCTGCTGCCAGTGCCCACCGCGAAGCTGCGTGCCCTGCTCGGCATCGACGCGGCGGCTTGCGCGGTCTTCGGAGCACCGTTCCTCTGCTGGTCTGCGACCCCGGCGTTCCCGTCCCTAGGTCGGAGACGACATTCATGTCGTGGTTCGCGGTTGGCAGCAGTACCGACGGGCGCGGTAAGGCGCTGGCATCCGTTGCTGGGGAGGGCTCGGTGAAACGGTGCACCTGAATCGAATGAATCCGAAGGCGTGCAGTTTGATTCAGTCGTTGATTTTACGTCGAAGTGCACGAAATATGAGGTTATTTTGGGTCATGATGGAGAGGCATGCACGGGGATAGCGCGGGGACAGAGCTGCCCGACACAGGGGTTGACCCCGGCGGGCCCGGCTGGAGGCGTGGAGTTGGGTGCACCCCGCTGACCTGGGTAAATAGTGCTCACCATGGGCTGCGGAGCACCAACTTGGGCGGTGAGAATTGAGATGCAGGATCTTTTAATCCGTAGGTTCAGGGTTCGAACCCCTGGCGGCCCACTCGGAAGGACGGGGGCCACGCCCCCTCCGATCTGTGGCGCAGCACCCCGGCCGGTGTCAACGGCCAGGGTGCTGACGTGTTTTCCGGGGTGGTCGGGCGGGTGGGTGGTTCCTGGTTCGTCGCGCTCCCTCCGGGTCGTTGGGCGGTTCGGTCCGGTCCTCCGCTGGATAGAGTGCTTGCCTGGACGGGCGTACCCGGACCAACTGCGTTCCCGAGGCCGTGACGGGGTGGAGATGCACGGAGCAAGACTGGACGGCCGGTACCGCCTGGAGTCGGTCCTGGGTTCCGGCGGGATGGGCAAGGTGTGGCGGGCCTTCGACGAACGGGTCGGCCGGCCGGTGGCGGTGAAGCTGCTGACCAACGCCGATGCGGCCTCCGCCAGCGTCGAGCGGTTCGCCGCCGAGGCCAGGGCCGCGGGCAATCTCAGCAGCCCGCACATCGTGACCATCCACGACTTCGGGCGCACCGGCCCCGAGGACGGCCGCGCGCCGTTCCTCGTCATGGAGTTCCTCGACGGCCGCTCGCTGGACGAGGTGGTCTCCCGGGGCGGCCTGCCGCCGGTCCCGGACGCCCTGGAGTGGACCCGGCAGGTGTGCACCGGGCTGGCCTCCGCCCACCGCGCGGGCCTCGTCCACCGGGACATCAAGCCGGCGAACGTCATGCTCCTGCCCGACGGCACGGTCAAGATCCTCGACTTCGGGATCGCCAAGCACCTGTACGAGGACCTCGCGCTCACCGGCACCGGTCACGCCGTCGGCACCGCCGCCTACATGGCCCCCGAGCAGGCCCGGGGCGACCGCAGCATCGGGCCCGCCGCCGACCTCTACGCCGTCGGCTGCCTGCTGCACACCCTCCTGGTCGGCCGACCGCCCTTCACCGGCGCGCCGCTGGCCGTCCTCCACCAGCACCTGACCCGGCAGCCCGAAGCCCCCGGCCGCCACCGCGCCGCGATCCCCGCCGCCGTCGACCGGCTCGTGCTGCACCTGCTGGAGAAGGAGCCCGCGGACCGGCCCGCCGACACGGCCGAGGTCATCGAGGCGATCACGATCCTGCTGGAGACCGGTCTGCGGAGCCGCCGGTCCGAGCCGCCCCGAGCGGCGCCCCGGAGCCTGCACGTCGCCGAGACCGAGACCGCGGTGCGGGCCGAACCGGCGGGCCCGTTCCCGCCGACGGTGCTCGACGCGCCCCCGGCCGATGCACCCCCGGCCGACGCGCCCCCGGCGGACCCGCCGGCCGTTCCGCGGGTCGGCCGGGTGCCGGCCCGGCGCGGGCCCGAACCGGCCGAGGGCGAACCGGCCGAGGTCGAACCGTCCGAGGGCGAACCGGAGTTCGAGACGGAGGGGGCGCCGGAGGGCGGGGGCGAGGCGCCGGCGAAGAAGCCGTCGATGGCCTCCGGCCGGAGCGCGCTGGTGGGTGCCGTGCTGATCTGCGTCCAACTGGTCGCCCTCGCCGCGTGGTCCGTGCTCTGGGCGGTCCCGGTCTCCCTCCTCGCCTTCTTCGGCCTGGTCTTCCTGATCGAGGTCGACGGGGCCGGGACGGAGGGCGACGAGAGCATGGCGGGGTGCTTCGTCGCCCTGGGCGCGGGGACGTTCTCCGCCCTGCTGCTCCTGTTCGCCTCGCCGCTGTCCTGGTGGGCGGCGCTGCCCCTGGGCTGTGCGACGGGCCCCGCCCTGTGGGGAGCGCAGCGGCCGCTCGTGCGCTGGCTCGGCCGGGCCCTCATCCGGCGGCGGGCCGATGTGCAGGGGGCGGTCGGCGTGGGCCTGGTGAACGGCGCCGTGGCGACCGGCCTGCTCACCGGTACCCGGGCGCCCGCCCTGCTCACGGTGCTTCTCGGCCTGTTCGTCTGGGTGGCCGCCTCCGGGGCGCTGACCCTCCTGCTGCCGCTCCACCGACCGGCCGGGGACGGCGACGACCGGCCGGCCCGGGCGGGCAAGCACCGCTGACGGGCCGTCGGCGGGTGTCGGGGGTGCCGGCGGGTGTCGGGGGTGGCGGGGCTCAGCGCCTGGTCCCGACCACCGAGAGCAGGACGTCGACCAGGCGCTCCGCCGCGTCCGGGCGGCCGTGTTCGCGGGAGCGGGCGGCCATGGCCTCGCGGCGGAGCGGGTCGGCCAGCAGTGGGGCCAGGGCCGCCCGGAGGTCGTCGGGGGTGGGGGTGCCGAGGAGGGCGGTGGCGGCGCCGGACCGCTGGAGGTGGGTGGCGTTGTGGGCCTGCTCGTTGCCGGCCGAGGAGGCGAGCGGGACGAAGACGGCGGCCTTGCCGAGGGCGGTGAGCTCGGCCAGGGTGCCGGCGCCGCTGCGGCTGACCACCACGTCCGCGAGGGCCAGCACGTCCGGGAGTTCGGCGCCGAGGTAGCCGGTCAGCAGGTAGCGGCCGGCCAGGTGCGGGGGCAGGGCGGCGGCCGGGCCGCGCAGGGCCGCCTCGTTGGCCGGGCCGCACTGGTGGACGACGTTGGCCCGGTCCAGCAGGTCCGGCAGGATCGCCGAGACCAGGTTGTTGATCTGCACCGAGCCCTGGGCGCCGCCCGTGACGTACACGGTCGGCCGCGAGCGGTCGAACCCGTACAGGTCCAGCGCCGTCACCGCCTTGTCGGCCCGTCCGGCCAGCACCGCCGGACGCACCGGGTTGCCGGTCACCGCGGCGCCGCCCCGGGCGGACTTCGGCAGCAGCGGCAGGGTGGATTCCGAGGACACCGCGACCCGGGTCGCCGCGCGGGCCAGCACCCTGTTCGCCAGCCCGAGGCGCACCGTCTGCTCGTGCACCACCAGCGGGGCCCCGCACGAGCGGGCCGCCAGGCCCACCGGCACCGCCACGTACCCGCCGGTGGCCAGCACCACGTCCGGCGCGAACCGGGCGATCAGCGACCTGGCCTGCCAGGCGCCCAGCGGCACCCGGAACATGTCTCGGACGTTCGCCGGGGAGACCAGCTTCAGCGGGTTCGAGGAGCGCCGGATCTTCCCGGTCGCGACCGGTTCGAACCGGATCCCCTCGGCGGGTGCGACCCGGGCCTCCAGCCCCGCCGCGGTGCCCACCCACAGCACGTCCACCGCCCGTCCCTGCGCGGCCAGCCGGGCCTGCAGCGCCCGTACCGCCGTCAGCGCGGGGTAGGTGTGCCCGCCCGTGCCGCCGCCCGTGACCACCAGGCGCAGGGGGCCGACCTGCTCAGTGAACTCCATGCCCGTCTCCCATCGACCGCCGTACCGCGGACCTCACCACTCGGATTGACGATCCATCAGCCTACGGTGGGCCCGGAGCGGCCCCGGGGGCGGAGTCGGCGGGACCTCGGCGGTCAGGCGTCCTTGATCTCGCAGAGGGCGGCGCCGCTGGAGACGGAGGCGCCGATCTGGGCGGTGAGGCCGACGATGGTGCCGGCCTTGTGGGCGTTGAGGGGCTGTTCCATCTTCATGGCTTCGAGGACGACGACGAGTTCGCCTTCGGCGACGACCTGGCCCTCCTCGACGGCGACCTTGACGATGGTGCCCTGCATGGGCGAGGCCAGGGTGTCGCCGGAAGCGGTGGAGGCGGCCTTCGCGGTGCCGGTGCGGCGCTTGGCCTTCGCCGCGCCCGCCGCGCCCGATGCGCCCGCGGCGGGAGCGGGGGCGACGCCGAGGGAGGACGGCAGGGTCACCTCGATGCGCTTGCCGCCGACCTCGACGACGACCAGGGTCTCGCGGCCCTCGGGCTCCTCGCTCTCGGCGCCGGTGCCGGTGAAGGCGGGGATGGTGTTCTGGAACTCGGTCTCGATCCACCGGGTGTGGACGTCGAACGGCCGGGTGGAGCCGGTGAGTTCGGGGGCGAAGGCGGGGTCGGTGACGACGGTCTGGTGGAAGGGGATGGCGGTGGCCATGCCGTCGACCTTGAATTCCTCCAGGGCGCGCTTGGCGCGCTGGAGGGCCTGCTGGCGGGTGGCGCCCGAGACGATCAGCTTGGCGAGCAGGGAGTCCCAGGCGGGGCCGATGACGGAGCCGGATTCGACGCCGGCGTCGAGGCGGACGCCGGGGCCGGACGGCGGGGCGAAGAGGGTGACGGTGCCGGGGGCGGGGAGGAAGCCGCGGCCGGGGTCTTCGCCGTTGATGCGGAACTCGAAGGAGTGGCCGCGGATTTCGGGGTCGTCGTAGCCGAGGGGTTCGCCGTCGGCGATGCGGAACATCTCGCGGACCAGGTCGAGGCCGGTGACTTCTTCGGAGACGGGGTGTTCGACCTGGAGGCGGGTGTTGACCTCGAGGAAGGAGATGAGGCCGTCCTGGGAGACGAGGAATTCGCAGGTGCCGGCGCCGACGTAGCCGGCTTCGCGGAGGATGGCCTTGGAGGCGCGGTAGAGCTCGGCGTTCTGCTCGGGGGTGAGGAACGGCGCGGGGGCTTCCTCGACCAGCTTCTGGTGGCGGCGCTGGAGCGAGCAGTCGCGGGTGGAGACGACGACGACGTTGCCGTGCTGGTCGGCCAGGCACTGGGTTTCGACGTGGCGGGGCTTGTCGAGGTACTGCTCGACGAAGCACTCACCGCGGCCGAACGCGGCGACGGCTTCGCGGACGGCGGATTCGTAGAGTTCGGGGATCTCTTCGAGGGTGCGGGCGACCTTGAGGCCGCGGCCGCCGCCGCCGAAGGCGGCCTTGATGGCGACGGGCAGGCCGTGTTCGGCGGCGAAGGCGGTGACTTCGTCGGCGCCGGAGACGGGTTCGGGGGTGCCGGCGACCAGGGGGGCGCCGGCGCGTTGGGCGACGTGGCGGGCGGTGACCTTGTCGCCGAGGTCGCGGATGGCCTGCGGGGGCGGGCCGATCCAGGTCAGGCCTGCGTCGAGGACGGCTTGGGCGAAGTCGGCGTTCTCGGAGAGGAAGCCGTAGCCGGGGTGGATGGCGTCGGCGCCGGAGTCGGCGGCGGCTTTGAGGACCTTGGCGATGTCCAGGTAGCTGGTGGCGGGGGTGTCGCCGCCGAGCGCGTAGGCCTCGTCGGCGGCCCGTACGTGCAGCGCGTCCCGGTCAGGCTCCGCGTACACGGCGACGCTGGCGATTCCCGCGTCCCGGCAGGCCCGGGCGACGCGGACGGCGATTTCTCCGCGGTTGGCGATGAGCACCTTGCGCATCACTGCAGACGTCTCCTCGGTCTTTCCCGGACAGCGGGTCTTTTGTTCCGGACGGTGTGAAGTCTTGGACGGGGTGGAGTCCTTCAGCGCCAGCTGACCGGACTGCGGTGGCCGGCGGTGCGTTCGAGACGGCGCAGGCGGGCCTGCGGACGGGCCTGCGGACGGGCCTGCGGGCCGGTCTGCGGACGGGGGCGGTCGCCGTGGGCGAAGCGCGGTGGCGTCGCGCGCCGGGCAGCGGTCGCGGCCCCGTGCGCCTTCAGGGCCGCGACGGGTGCCGCGGGCCCGTCGTCGCTCGGACGGCCGGGCCGCCCGGTGCGGAGAAGCGCGTTCAGCAGGGCGTCCGGCACCGGGCAGTCGGCCATCGGGCTCGGTTCCTCTCGGGTCGGCCCGGCGCCACTCACTGCGGCGGGTTGCCGTGTTTGCGGCTGGGCAGGTCGGCGTGCTTGGTGCGGAGCATGGCGAGTGCGTGGGCGAGGACGGCTCGGGTTTCGCTGGGGTCGATGACGTCGTCGACGAGGCCGCGTTCGGCCGCGTAGTACGGGTGCATCAGTTCGTTCTTGTATTCCTTGATCTTCTGGGCGCGCATGTCGTCGGGGTTGTCGGCGGTGTTGATGTCGCGGCGGAAGATGACGTTGGCGGCGCCTTCGGCGCCCATGACGGCGATCTCGTTGGTGGGCCAGGCGTAGGAGAGGTCGGCGCCGATGGAGCGGGAGTCCATGACGATGTAGGCGCCGCCGTAGGCCTTGCGGAGGATGAGCTGGATGCGGGGGACGGTGGCGTTGCAGTAGGCGTAGAGGAGTTTGGCGCCGTGGCGGATGATGCCGTCGTGTTCCTGGTCGACGCCGGGCAGGAAGCCGGGGACGTCGAGCATGGTGACCAGGGGGATGTTGAAGGCGTCGCACATCTGGACGAAGCGGGCGGCCTTCTCGGAGGCGTTGATGTCCAGGACGCCGGCCAGGGACTGGGGCTGGTTGGCGATGAGTCCCACGACGTGGCCGTCGATGCGGGCGAGGGCGCAGATGACGTTGGTGGCCCAGCGTTCGTGGACTTCGAGGAACTCGCCGTGGTCGACGATCTCCTCGATGACCTTGCGCATGTCGTAGGGGCGGTTGCCGTCGGCGGGGACGAGGTCGAGGAGGGTGTCGTTGCGGCGCTCGACGGGGTCGTCGGCGGCGACGACGGGGGGCATCTCGCGGTTGTTCTGCGGGAGGAGGGAGAGCAGGTAGCGGACTTCCTCGATGCAGGATTGTTCGTCGTCGTAGGCGAAGTGGGAGACGCCGGAGACGGCGGAGTGGACGTCGGCGCCGCCGAGGCCGTTCTGGGTGATCTTCTCGCCGGTGACGGCCTGGACGACGTCGGGGCCGGTGATGAACATCTGCGAGGTCTCGCGGACCATGAACACGAAGTCGGTCAGCGCGGGGCTGTAGGCGGCGCCGCCGGCGCAGGGACCGAGCATCACCGAGATCTGCGGGATCACCCCGGAAGCGCGGGTGTTGCGCTGGAAGATGCCGCCGTAGCCGGCCAGCGCGGTGACGCCCTCCTGGATGCGGGCGCCGGCGCCGTCGTTCAGCGACACCAGCGGCGCACCCGCCGCGATGGCCATGTCCATGATCTTGTGGATCTTCTGCGCGTGCGCCTCACCCAGCGCACCCCCGAAGATCCGGAAATCGTGCGCATAGGTGAACACCGTGCGCCCGTGCACCGTGCCCCACCCCACGATCACACCGTCGGTGTGCGGCTTCTTCCCCTCCAGGCCGAAACCCTGCGCCCGGTGACGCCGCAACGGCTCCACCTCGTGGAACGAACCCTCGTCCAACAGCAGATCGATCCGCTCCCGCGCGGTCAGCTTGCCCTTCGCGTGCTGCGCCTCGGTGGCCTGCTCGCTCGGCCCGCGGCGGACCTGCTCACGCAGCTCGTGCAGTTCCGCCGTCCGCGCCCGTGCGCCGTCCGCGTCCGGCGCGGTGCCGTTCCGCGTCGCCAGGTCTTCCGTGCCGGTCGATCGTGCGCCCATGCCCGTTCCTTCCGCGTTGTCCATGTCGCGTGCTCCGCTTCCGCTTCCGCCGATCGGACCTGCCCGTGGCGGACGATCCTGCGGCACCGGCCTAGAGCGCCCGTTGAGTCGGAGCGTGGCGGTGGTGGAGGCCGTTCCGGCGGCGGCACGCGGGCAGGTCGCATAGTCGGGCGAATCGGACATCCGATTGGTAGCGTTCCGCCCGCGGCGGTGGCGTCCGGGGCGGTGCCGTCCGGGAGGTCCGGGGTCCCCGGGACGTCCGGGGCGTTCGGGTGCCGCGAGCGAGAGGGAGCGGCGCGCGTGGCGACGGAGGAGACGGTCCGGGAGCCGGCGGTCGGCGCGGCGAAACTGGCGCTGCCGACGCTGACCATGATGGTGATCGGCTCGATGGTCGGCGCGGGGGTCTTCTCGCTGCCGGGGCGGTTCGCGCAGGAGACCGGCGTGCTGGGCGCACTGGTCGCCTGGCTGATCGCCGGCACGGGCATGCTGATGCTGGCGCTGGTGTTCCAACTGCTGGCGGTGCGGCGGCCGAAGCTGGACGCGGGCGTGTACGCGTACGCGAAGGCCGGTTTCGGCGAGTACCTGGGCTTCTTCTCGGCGTTCGGCTACTGGGCGAGCGCCTGCGTCGGCAACGTGACGTACTGGGTGCTGATCATGTCGACCGTCGGGGCGCTCGTCCCGGCGCTCGGGGACGGGGACACGGCGCTGGCGGTGGTCCTCTCCTCGGCCGGGCTGTGGGGGTTCTTCCTGCTGGTGCGGCGCGGCGTGAGGGAGGCCGCGATGATCAACCGGATCGTCACGGTCGCCAAGCTGGTGCCGATCCTGGTGTTCATCGTGCTGGCCCTGTTCTGCTTCGAGCCGGACGTGTTCGCCGACAACTTCCAGGGCGCGTCCTACACGGGCTCGCTGTACGACCAGGTGCACGGGACGATGCTGGCCACCGTGTTCGTGTTCCTCGGCGTGGAGGGCGCGAGCGTCTACTCCCGCCACGCGAAGCGGCGTTCGGACGTCGGCCGGGCCACCGTGCTCGGCTTCCTGAGCGTCTTCGCGGTGTTCGCCTCGGTGACGATCGTGTCGTACGGCCTGCTGCCGATGGGCGAGATCGCCGAGCTGCGGCAGCCGTCGATGGCGGGCGTGCTGGAGGCGGCGGTCGGCACCTGGGGGAAGGTGCTGGTCAGCGTCGGCCTGATCGTCTCGGTGCTGGGCGCGTACCTGGCGTGGACGCTGATGGCCGCCGAGGTGCTGTTCGTCGCCGCCAAGGACGAGGACATGCCGCGCTTCCTGGCCCGCGCCACCGACGGGGACGTGCCGGTGCCGGCACTGCTGCTGACCACCGCGCTGTCACAGGTGATGCTGGTGGTGACGGTGTTCTCCGACGACGCCTTCGACTTCGCCCTCGACCTGACCAGCACGCTCAGCCTGATCCCCTACCTGCTGGCCGCCGGGTACGCGGTGCTGGTGGCCCGTCAGGACCGCGCCGCCTTCGGGGTGTGGCTGACGGCCGGGCTGGCCACGCTGTACACCGCCTTCCTGGTGTACGCGGCGGGCTGGGCGTACCTTCTGGTGTCGTTCATCATCTACGCCCCCGCGACGGTGCTGTTCGTGATGGCCCGGCGGGAGCAGGGGCGGCGGCTGTTCTCGCCGCGCGAGGGGGTGGTGCTGGTGGTGTCGGTGGCGGGGGCGGTGCTGGGGGTGGTGGCGCTGGCTGCGGGGTGGATCAGCCTGTGAGTTTCCGTGACGCGACATCGGTGCTGCGGCATTCGTGTCGTGGCAACGGTGTCGTGGCAACGGTGAGGCGGCATCCGTGACGTGACATCCATGTCGCGACATCCATGCCGTGACATCCATGCGTGGGCATCGGTGTCGCGACATCAGTGCTGCAACACCGATGCTCCAGCACCGATGTCGTGACACCCGTGCTGCGGCATGCGTGACGCGACATGCGTGACGTGGCATCCATGACGCGCCATCGGTGCCGGGGCATCGGTGATGCGACACCCATGATGCGACACCTATGACGTGACACCCATGACGTGACAACCCTCAACCTCCCACCGCGAAGGGACCGTTTCGATGACTGCTCTGGGCGTCCACTCCGAAGTCGGCCGGCTGCGCAAGGTGCTGGTCTGCCGACCGGGCCTCGCGCACCGGCGGCTCACCCCCGGCAACGCCGACGACCTGCTCTTCGACGACGTGATGTGGGTGGAGAACGCCCAGCGCGACCACGCCGACTTCGTGAACAAGCTGACCGGGCGCGGCGTCGAGGTGGTCGAGTTGCACGACCTGCTGGCGCAGACGATGGCGGTGCCGGGCGCTCGGGACTGGCTGCTGGACCGGAAGATCGTTCCGGATCAGGTCGGGCTGGGGCTGGTGGACGGGACCAGGGAGTACCTGGAGACCTTGGACCCGGCGGGGCTGGCCGAGTTCCTGATCGGGGGGCTGGCCACCGCCGACCTGCCGGAGGATTTCCGCTCCGGCTACCTGGCGCTGGCGCGGGAGGCCACGGGGGTGCGCGAGTACCTGATGCCGCCGCTGCCCAACACCCTCTACACCCGGGACACCACCTGCTGGCTGTACGGCGGGGTGACGCTCAACCCGCTGTACTGGCCCGCCCGGCACGACGAGACCCTGCTGATGAAGGCCGTCTACACCTTCCACCCGGACTTCGCGGGGGCCACCGTGTGGTGGGGCGACCCGGAGCGGGACTGGGGCCAGTCGACCTTCGAGGGCGGCGACGTCATGCCGATCGGCAACGGCGTGGTGCTGATGGGCATGAGCGAACGCACCTCCCGGCAGGCGATCACCCAGGTCGCGGCCGCGCTGTTCGCGCGGGGCGCGGCCCGGCGGGTGGTGGTCGCCGGGATGCCCAAGCTGCGTTCCGCGATGCACCTGGACACCGTGTTCACCTTCGCGGACCGGGAGACCGTGACGCTCTACCCGGCGATCATGGACGGGGTGCACGCCTTCTCGCTGTACCCGACCGACCGGGCCCCGGGGGTGGAGGTGGTGGACGAGGGCTCCCGGCCGTTCACCCAGGTGGTGGCCGAGGCGCTCGGGCTGTCCGCGCTGCGGGTGATCGGCACCGGCGGCGACGTCTACGCCTCCGAGCGCCAGCAGTGGGACAGCGGCAACAACGCCGTCGCGCTCGAACCCGGCGTGGTGGTCACGTACGACCGCAACACCACCACCAACACGCTGCTGCGCAAGGCGGGCATCGAGGTGGTCACCATCGTCGGCGCGGAACTCGGCCGGGGCCGCGGCGGCGGTCACTGCATGACCTGTCCGCTGATCCGTGAGCCGGTGGACTTCTGAGGTCGGCCGGCCCGGGTCCCGCCACTCCGCACCTCCTGCACCTCTCACACCTCCCGTACCCCCCTGCACCGCCCCCGCCACTCGCCGGCCGGGGCGGTGCGGCGTTGCAGCGGTGCGGCGTTGCGGCGTTGCGCCAGTGCGGTGCGGGAGGTGTGGAGCTGCGCGGATCGGAAAAGTGTTCGGAAAGTCGTGCAACACCTGTGGGTGGTCGCGCATCTATAGGGGTGAACAGCCCGGAACGGCCGGGCTACGGGGGTGCGATGTGATACGCGGACAGGCCGAGGCCGCCCAGCCGGCGGGCGACGGGTCCGAAGGCACGGTGCCCCGGCAGCGGCCGGGTGGACGGGCGGAGGCCCGGCGACGGGCGAACGGCCGGGCGGGGACGGCGGACCCGGCGGCGGACTCGGTGCCTGGCTCGGTGCCTGGCTCGGCCGAGGGGGCGGCGGACGCGGCGGCCGGTGGTCGGGCCGCGCGGCGGGCGGCGGCCCGGCAGCAGGGGCGGCGGGGCCGACGGCGGCGGATGCGACGCTGGCAGAAGGTGCTGGTGTTCGGGCTGGCGGGGGTGGTGGTACTGGCCGCCGCGGGTGGCGGCTACCTGTACTACCGGCTGAACGCCAACATCAAGCACTCCCAGCTGTACGCGGGCGAGGACGGCGACGCGGGCAAGGAGAAGCCGGACGCCTTCGGCCGCACCCCGATCAACGTGCTGGTGATCGGCTCCGACTCGCGCGACAGCAAGGAGGACTGCGACATCGGCGGCGGCGCCTGCGACGGCGGCATCAACGCCGACGTCAACCTGCTGCTGCACGTCTCTGCGGATCGCAGCAACGCGACGGTGCTGAGCATCCCGCGCGACCTGATGACCGAACTGCCGGGCTGCAAGGACGAGTCGGGCAAGTCGGTGTTCAAAGCGCAGCGCCACGGCATCATCAACGCGACCCTGCAGGGCGGCCCCGGCTGCACCGTGGCGGCGGTGCGCAAGCTCACCGACCTCCCGATCGACCACTTCGTGCAGGTCGACTTCAGCGGCGTGATCAAGATGTCGGACGCGGTGGGCGGCGTGCCGGTGTGCGTCAGCGACAACGTGTACGACCCGCAGTCGCACCTCAAGCTGTCGAAGGGCGAGCACACCCTGCAGGGCATGGCGGCGCTGCAGTTCGTCCGGACCAGGCACGGTTTCGGGGACGGCACCGACATCGGCCGCTCCTCGGCCCAGCACCTGTTCCTCGGTTCGATGATCCGCCAGCTGAAGAGCGCCGGGACGCTGACCAACCCGGCCGAGCTGCTGTCGCTCGCCGACGCCGCCACCAAGGCGCTCACCGTCGACCCCGGGCTGGACGGCATCACCAAGCTGGTCGGCCTCGGCGAGGACATCAGCAAGGTGCCCTCCGACCGGATCACCTTCGCCACCATGCAGGTGCTGCCCGACCCGGCGGACACCGACCGGCGGGTGATCGGTCCGAACGCGGCCGACCTGTTCCGGTTGATCAAGGACGACCGGCCGCTCAGCGGCGACCCGCAGCCCGCGGACGCCGCCTCCGGCGCCCCGTCCACCGCCCCGGCCGACGGCTCGTCCGGTGTCCCGGCGAATCCGTCCGCCCCGGCGGCGCCCCCGGCGGAGAACGGTCCGGACCGGAGCGGGATCACCGTCGTGGTGCGCAACGGCTCCGGCGTCGACGGCCGGGCCCGGGTGCTCGCCGAGGCCCTGCAGAAGGACGGCTTCGGCAAGGGCACCGCCGCGGGCCCGGCCGTCACCGCCGAGCACAGCGCGGTGACCTACCCGGCGGGCAAGGAGGCGGCGGCCAAGCAGGTCGCGTCGGCGCTCGGCCTGCCCGCGGACGCGGTCCGGGCCGGGGAGGGCTCGTCGGTCGAGCTGCTGATCGGCACCGACTGGACCACCGGCACCGGCTACCCGGCCTCGTCCGGCGGCAGCGCCTCCTCGGCGCCCCCCGCCGACCCGGCGGCCGCGCTGAAGGGCGCCGACTCCAGGACCGCCGACGACACCAGCGGCTGCGCCCCGGTCGGCCACCTGAAGACCGTTTACCTCCCCGGTCTGGGCGACATGACCCCCGTCCAGGCGTACGACCACAGCAAGGGCGTCCCGGACTCGGCGCCCTGAGGCCCCGGCCGCAGGAGGCCGCCCCGGGCCGCTGCCGGGAACTGCCGCAGCAGCACCGTCGGGGCGGCCGGGGCCGCGGCGGGCGGTCGGTGCACCAGGACGTAGCCCCGGACCAGGTGGGTGCTGCCGGACACGCGCGGCAGGAACGCCTTCAGCGGCATCGCCGACGTGAACAGCGCGAACAGCGCGAGCACCGCCAGTGGGGGCAGCACCCGGCCGGACGTCCAGCAGCGAGCGGCCCACGACCGGGCTGCGTCACCCTCCCCGGTGTGCACCCGGCTCCGGGGGTCCGAAGCGGTGCCGGTACGCGGACGGGGTGATGCCGGTCTCGCGGCGCATCAGGGTGCGCAGGTTGGCCGCGGTGCCGAGGCCGCTGCGCCGGGCGACCGTCTCGAAACCCGGTTCGCCGCGTTCGATCAACCGGCGGGCCAGGGTGAGTCGTTCGCCGGTGAGCCAGGCCAGCGGGGTGGTGCCCAGCTGGGCCCGGAAGCGGCGGTGCAGGGTCGCCGTGCTGACCGCCGCGCGAGCGGCGAGGTCCTGGACGGTGAGCGGGGAGTCGAGCCGTTCCAGGGCCCAGGCCAGGACGGGGGCGAAGGACTCGGCGGGGGCGTCGGGCATCGGGCGTTCGACGAACTGCCGTTGCCCGCCGTCCCGGTGGGCCGCGAAGACCAGTCGCCGGCTGACGGCGTTGGCGATCTCGGCGCCGTGGTCGCGGCGGACCACGTGCAGCCCGAGGTCGAGCGCGGCGGCGCTCCCCGCGGCGGTGAGGATGTCGCCGTCGTCCACGAAGAGCACGTCCGGTTCGAGGCGGACGGCGGGGAAGCGGGCCCGGAAGGAGTCCGCCCACTGCCAGTGGGCGGTGGCCCGGCGCCCGTCGAGGACGCCGGCCTCGGCGAGGGTGAAGGCGCCGCTGCAGAAGCCGATCAGGCGGGCGCCGCGGGCGTGTGCGCGGCGGACGGCGTCCAGCACCGCCGGTCGGCGGGGGACTTCGACGTCGGGGCGGTTGGGGACGATCAGGGTGTCGGCCGTCTCGGCGGCCTCCAGCCCGGCGACCCCGCTGAGGGTGAAGAAGCCGTCCCGCATCGCGGTGGCGGGCGCGGGGGAGCAGAGCCGGAAGTCGTAGAGCTCACGACCGATCTCCGGTCTGCGCAGGCCGAACACCTCGGTGGCGCAGCCGAGTTCGAAGGGGTTCGAGTTCTCGTCCACGATCACGACCACCCGGTGGAGGCCCGCCGTGCGGGCCCGCTGCGAGGATTCTTTCGACATGTGCGATTCCTGGCGCTCACGCCGCCCGCGGGGGGCGGTCGAGGATGGGGACATGAGCAAGCAGCCGATCTCCCTCGCGCACGCCCTGGCCTCCTTCGACGCGCTGTGGAGCCCGCGCGTCGTCACCCGGGTCAACGACTACGACGTCCGCATCGCCAAGGTCGGGGGCGAGCACGTCTGGCACGTCCACGAGGACACCGACGAGTTCTTCCTGGTGCTCGACGGGGAGTTGCGGATCTCCCTGCGCGAGACCGGCGGTGAGCGCGCGGTCAGGCTGCCGCAGGGGTCGGTCTTCACCGTTCCGGCGGGCACCTGGCACCGGCCGTCCTCGGCGTCCGGCGCCGCGATCCTGATGTTCGAGCCGACCGGCACGTCGAGCGTGGGCGACCGCCACGACGAAGTCCCCGCGCAGGTGGACGCGACCACCGGGCACGCCCTCGACGGCTGAGCGGGCTGAGCCCGTCGAAGTTTTCTGACTGTCAGTCATGTCTGTTGCTGATAAGGATAGTCGGGTTTCCGCGCTTCAGGCGTGTGCGGTCGGTCCGGCCGTGGGCAGTACGGCGACCTTGCCGAGGTTCTCGCGGCGCTCCATCAGGGCGACGGCCTCCGGGAGGGCGGTGAGCGGGAAGGCGGTGACGGCGGGCCGGAGGGCGCCGGTGGCCAGGTGGCGCCAGAGCTCGGTGCGGCAGGACTCGACGAAGTCGGGACGGTGGCGCGAGAGTTGGGACATCGCGAGGCCGGTGGCGGTGTGCATGCCGCGGAGCAGGGTGCCCGCGTCGAGGGTGCCGCCGGCGCCGCTGTTGACGACCAGACGGCCGAACGGGGCGAGGGCGGCGTGCGCGGCGGCCAGGGGTTCGCCGCCCGCGTTGTCGATCAGCAGGTCGACGGGTTCGAGGCCGTCCAGGACGTCGGTGTCCGCGAGGTCGGCGTAGCCGACCACCTCGGTGGCGCCCAGGCCGTACAGGAAGTCGGCCTTGGCGGGGGAGCTGACGGCGGCCACCACGCGCTCCGCGCCCAGGGCGCGGGCGAGTTGGACGGCGAGGTGGCCGACGCCGCCGGCCGCCGAGGTGATCAGCACGGACTCGCCGGGGGCGAGCGCGCCGGTGCGCAGCGCGGCGAGCGCGACCAGACCGCTGCGGATCACCGCGAGCGCGTCGGCGGCGGGGGTGTCCTCGGCCACGGCAGTGACGAACTCCGGCCGCACCAAGGCGAGTTCGGCGTACACGCCGGAGAAGGCGATGCCGCCGACCCGGTCGCCGGGGCGGTGGGTGGTGACGCCCGCGCCGACGGCGAGCACCCGGCCGACCAGGTCGCCGCCGGGGGAGTGCGGCAGCGGGGCCCGGCCGTGGCCGCGCAGGGTGCGCAGCAGCGGCAGGGTCAGCCCGGCGGCCTCGACCCGGACCAGCAGTTCGCCGGGGCCGGGAGTCGGCTCGGGGGCGTCCTGGAGGCGGAGGCCGGCCGGTCCTTCGTAGCTGTGCAAGGTGAACTCGTGCATGGGGGAAGGCCCTTCAGGAGGTCATTGGGTGTCCCAACGATAACCCGAGATTCATTGGGGTGTCCAACGTTTTCGGGAGTAGGCTTCCGGCCATGGACGATCTCGCGCTCACCCGACTCCAGACCCTGCCCAGTTGGCTGCTCGGCCGGGCCGGTGCGCTCGCCCACCGCCTGGTCGCCGAACGCCTCGCCGAAGCCGGCCTGCGGATGGGCCACCACGCGGTGCTCTGCGCGCTCGCCGAGCACGGCCCGCTGGCCCAGGCCGAACTGTCCCGCACCGTCAGGATCGACCCCAAGGACATGGTCGCCGCGCTCAACGAACTGCAGTCCCGCGCCCTGGTCACCCGCGAACGCGACCCGCGCGACGCCCGCAAGAACCTGATCACCCTCTCCGCCGCCGGCCGCGCCCTCCTCCACGAGGCCGAACACCTCGGCCGGCAGGCCAACGCCGACCTCACCGCCCCGCTCACCCCCGCCGAGTGCGAGCAGCTCACCGCCCTGCTCGGCAAGCTCCTCGACGCCCGCTGAACCGTCCGGCGACAGCGGGCCGACGGGCGCGGCGGGCGGGTCCGGTGGGTGCCCGGTGCCCGGTGCCCGGTGCCTGGCGCCCGCGGTCAGCGGGTGGCGGGGAGCCAGCCGTCCTGGACGGCGTGCACCCCGGCCTCGAAGCGGCTGCGGGCGTCCAGGCGCTCCATCAGGGTGGCGGCGAGGCGGCGGGCGGTGCGCGGGGAGACGCCCAGCCGCTTGGCGATCGTCTCGTCGGTGTGGCCCAGGGCGAGCAGCTTCAGCACCGTCAGCTCCTGCGGTGACATCCCGTCCGCACCGGGCGCGGGGCCCTCGCCGATCGGGACCGCACCCTCCCAGACGCCCTCGAACAGCGCGTACAGCGCGGCCACCGTGCCCGCGCCGCGCAGCACCACGGCACCGGCCCGGGCGTCCTCGGTGTCGATCGGGAGGACGGCCAGCTCCCGGTCGAAGAGGATCATGCGGACGGGGAGCGCGGGCACCGTCCGCACCTGGCCGCCGCTGCGGTGCAGCCAGGTCACGTGCTCCAGGGTGGGTCGGTGGTTGCGGACGCTGTCCAGGTAGACCGTGCGCATCCGCACCCCGCGCTCCAGCAGCGCCGCGTTCGGCCGCCGACTGGCCCGCAGGTCCTCCTCGGTGTGCGCGCCGCCGGGGGCGAAGGTCGCCACCTCCAGCCGGGCCGCGTCGGCGAGTTCGGCCAGCCGCTCGCGGATCTCCGCCGGGCCGCTCAGCTGCTCCGCGCCCGGGCCGGCGGCGGTCGGCCGGAGCGCCGAGCACTCCGCGATCAGCTGCGCGGCGGCCGCTCGGGAGGCTTCCACCCGCAGTTGCTGGGCGGCGAGTTCGGCCTGCTGCCGGGCCAGCAGCAGCTCCATCGCCGCCTCCGGGCCGACCGCCCGGAACCCGATGCCCTCCCGGTCCGACGGCTGCACCAGCGCCAGTGCACTCAACCGGTCGAGCCCGCCGCGCACCCGCTCCTCCGCCAGCCCCAGCCCCGCCGCCAGCGCGGCCACCCCCGCCTGCGGCTCGGCCAGCATCCGGCGGTAGACGGCCTCGGCCTCGGCGTCCAGCCCCAGCGTCTCCAGCATGAGTCGCCCCCACTCCGATCGGCGCCCGCGGCGCCTGCCCCGGCCCAGAGCTTACTGACCGGCGGCTCCCGGGAACCGGCGGCGACCGTCGGGCCGGGACGGCGGACGCATCCGGCGGGAAGGGCAACTGGCGGGCGGCCGTGGGGCGGTCGCGCAGCAGGCGGTGGACGGCCCCGGCGCGTGAGTCGCCCCCGCTCCGATCGGCGTTTGCCCCTACTGGCCGGCGGCAGAGGTAACTGACGGAAGGTCACGGGGTGGCGTTCGGCGGCCGGTTCAGACGGTGGCGGAGCAGTCGCGCAGCAGGGGGTGGATGGAGAACAGGGCGGAGGGCCCCTGGCGGACCAGGTTGTGTTCGAACAGGACGTCGAGGAGGTTCTCGGCCTCGGCCGGGCTCAGGCCGGTCAGTGCGGCCGCCCGGTGCGCGTCGAAGTCGCCGGTCGCCCGGCGGCCGAGCAGCCGGGCGAAGCGCCGCTGGGCCCCGTCCAGGTGGCGGTACGAGGCGCGCAGCAGGGCCAGCACGTCCCGGTCGGGGGTGCGCAGGCAGGCGGCCCGGCGGGTGGGGTCGGCGAGGCGGGCGGCCAGCTCGGCGACCGTCCAGGCCGGGCGGTCGCGGAGCTTGGTGGCGGCGGTCCGGAGCGCCAGCGGCAGGTGCCCGCACCGGGCGGCGGCCTCGGCGGCCCGGTCCGGTTCGCGGGTGACGCGGGAACGGCCGGCGACCCGGGCCAGCAGTTCGACCGCGTCGGACGGGGGCAGGACGTCCAGCGGCAGGGCCACCGCACCGTCCAGGGCGCCCAGTTTGCGCCGCCCGGTGACCAGCACCAGGGTCTCGCCGGCGCCCGGCAGCAGCGGGCGGACCTGGGCGCTGTCGGCCGCGCCGTCCAGCACCAGCAGGCAGCGGCGGCCGGCCAGCCGGGCCCGCCACAGCGCGCTGCGCTCCTCCTGGGCGGGCGGGACCTGCTCGGGGCGCAGCCCGTCCGCACGCAGCAGCGCGGCCAGCGCCCGGGCGGGAGGCACCGGTGGCCGGGTCTCGTCGAACCCGTCCAGCGCGGCGAAGAACTGGCCGTCCGGGAAGTCCCCGGTCAGCTCGTGGGCGAGCCGCACCGCGAGGGCGGTCTTGCCGACGCCGCCCATGCCGTCGATCACCAGCACCAGCGGCGCGCCCGGGGTCCGCCGGGCGACCGCCGCCCGCAGCAGGGCCTGTTCGGCGGCCCGGCCGGTGAAGTCCGCCAGGTCGTGCGGCAGGCAGTTGGGCCGCCCGGGCGGCTCCACCGCTGCGAACGCGGACGCGGACGCGGGGGTGGTGGGGACGGTGGGGGCGGTCGCGGGAGTCCCGAGGCCGCGTGCGGCGGGCGCAGCGGCGGGGCGGCCGGTCAGGATCTCGGCGTGCAGGGCGCGTAGTGCGGGGCTCGGCTCCAGGCCGAGTTCCTCGGCCAGCAGACGCCGCCCCTCGTCGTAGACGGCCAGCGCGTCGGCTTGCCGACCGCTGCGGTGCAGGGCGGTCATCAGGCTGCGGCGCGGCGACTCGCGCAGTGGGTGCCGGGCCAGCAGTACGGTCAACTCGCCTACCAGGGAGGAGGATTCGCCGGTCTGCAGGAGTAAGGCCATCAGGTCCTCGGTGGCGCCGGTGCGCTGCTCGCCGAGTCGGGTGGCGGCGGCGGCCAGGGCCGTTCCGGGCAGACCGGCGAAGGCCTCGCCGCGCCACAGACCGACCGCCCGCCGGAGCAGCCGGACGGCCTCGGGGAGCCGCCCGTCCCGTTCGGCGGCCCGGGCCTCGCGGGTCAGCCGGGTGAAGCGGTCGGCGTCCACAGCGTCCGCGGGGGCGGTCAGCCGGTAGCCGGTGTCCGAGGTGGCCAGCAGGCGCCCGTCGTCGGCCAGGGCCCGACGCAAGTCCCTTACGGCGTTGTGGAGTTGCTGGCGGGCGGAGGCGGGCGGGCGGTCCCAGAGGTTGTCGATCAGGCGGTCGCTCGGCACCACCCGGCCGATGTCCAGCAGCAGCAGCGCCAGCAGCCGCTGCTGGCGCCGGCCGGGGACGTCCACCGGGACGCCGTCGCGGCGGACCTCCAGGGCACCCAGCACCAGGAACTCGACCTCGGGGGGACGCTCCTCCCGGACGGGCCTCACCGGGCGTCCCACCAGGGGCCGGGCACCAGGACGACTTCCACCGACAGCACGGTGAAACCGGCCAACGCCGGTTCCCGCGCGACCGTCCGCCGCAGCAGCGCCGCGGCCCGCCGCTCGGCCTCGGCCAGACCGGGCGCCAGGCTGAACACGCCCACCGTGACCTCGCCGGCCGACTGCGGGTGGACGCTGACGTGCTCCACCGCGTCGGCGGGCAGGGCGCGGGCCCGGACGGCGTCGGCCAGAGCGGGGGGAACGACGCGGCCGACCGGGGCCAGGAGGCGTGCGTGGACCAGGTGCATGCGGCCATCCTGGGCGCCGCGACGGCCGGTGCGAACGGCTTCCGGATGGTCGTTTCCTGCCACGGCATGAACCGTCCCGACCGACTCGTGTCACGTCACGGACCACCCGTGTCACGTCACCGACCATCCATGTCACGTCATCGATTACCCGTGTCGCGTCACGGGCCACCCCGGCCAACCCGTGTCACGTCACCAACCACCCATGTCACGTCACGGATTACCCGTGTCACGTCACGGATCATCCGTGTCACGACACGAATCTTCCGTGTCACGTCACGGACCGCCCCGCCCCGCCCCGCTCGCCCCGCCCACAAAGTGAACCGCCCCGCCCGCGCCGTCTTGAGCGGGACGGGGCGCGAGCGGGACGGAGTCGGTGCGACCGGCCGGGCGGCCACGCGGCCGGGGGCCACCCGGTCAGACGACGACGGCGGTCGCCAGGTGGTCGGGCATCTCGCCGCCGCTGTCCAGGAAGTGCGTCAGCGGCAGTGTCGCCGCGCCGAGCGTCACCGCGTCCGGGCCGAGGTCGGAGAGCGTGATGGTGGTGCGCGAGCGGGGGTAGGCGAGGGCGTAGCGGGTGGCGGCCTCGCCGATCGCGGGGAGCAGCCGGGGGCCGAGCAGCAGTCCGGCCCAGCCGCCGATGACGATCCGCTCGGGGTTGAACAGGTTGACCAGGTCGGCGATGGAGGCGCCGAGCAGCTCGGCGGCCTCGTCGAGCAGGGCGACGGCGCTGGGCTGCCCCTCCTCGGCGGCCCGCAGCAGCGCCGCCAGACCGGCCTTCTCGCTGGTGCCGGGCACGGTGCCGTCCCAGCGCTCGACCAGCGCCTCGGCGCCGACGTACGCCTCCAGGCAGCCGCGCGAGCCGCACCGGCAGGGGCGGCCGCCGACGTGCACCTTGGTGTGGCCCCACTCGCCGGCCGAGCTGGTCGCGCCGCGGAAGCGGGCGCCGTCGGCGATCACGCAGGCGCCGACGCCGGAGCCGAACAGGGCGACCACCGCGTGCCGGCTGCCGCGGCCGGCGCCGAACCACATCTCGGCCTGGCCGAGGGTCTTGGCGCCGTTGTCGACGTACAGCGGCAGCGGGGTGTGCTCGCGCAGCATCCGGCCGAACGGGACGGCGTCCCAGCCGAAGGTCTGGCCGTGCACGACGACGTCGGCGCCGGGGTCGGCGCCGGTGCCCTGCTCGACGATGCCGGGGACTCCTATGCCGATGCCGAGCACGTTCTCGGCGGGGACGCCGGCGGCGGCGAGCACCTGGTCGAGGCCGCTGGCGATCATCCGGACCACCCGCTCGGGGTCGTGCGCGGCGAGCAGCGGCTGGTCGGCCGAGGCGAGCTCGGTCAGCGCGAGGTCGAACAGGGTGACCCGGACCTGGGTCTCGCCGATGTCGATGCCGACCAGGTGGGCCTGGTCGGGCGCGACCCGGAGCAGGATGCGGGGACGGCCGCCGTCGGACTCGACCGAACCGCACTCCTCGATCAGCCCGTCGGTGAGCAACTCTCCCGTCACATTGCTGACCGATCCGGCGCTCAGCCCGGTCGCGGTGCCCAGTTCCTGGCGGCTCAGCGGACCGTGGAAGTACAGGTGTCGCAGTAGCGTGGAACGGCTGCTCCGGCGCAGGTCGCGAACGGTCTGCTTGCCTCGGGGTGTCATCGGTGTCCCTTCTTCGTTGCAGAATCTACGCCGTCGCGCCTCTTGACGTCTACTTTTCTCAGACGTTAAATCTCGGCGTGAAGTAAGCAGTTCTGACTGCCTCTTCACCCCCACGAGACGACAGCCCGAGAGGGGCTCCTCCCATGCGCACCCACCGGATCTCCGCCGCCCTCGCCCTGACCGCCGCGATCGTCCTGACCGCCTCCGCCTGTGGCGGCGGCGACAGCGGCGGCGGCAGCAACTCCAGCCCGAAGACCCTGACGTACTGGGCCTCCAACCAGGGCAGCAGCCTGGAGAACGACAAGCAGGTGCTGGAGCCCGAGCTGAAGAAGTTCGAGCAGCAGACCGGCATCAAGGTCAACCTCGAGGTCATCCCCTGGTCCGACCTGCTGAACAGAATCCTCGCCGCCACCGCGTCCGGCCAGGGCCCGGACGTGCTGAACATCGGCAACACCTGGTCCGCCTCCCTCCAGGCCACCGGCGCGCTGCTCCCGTTCGACCAGGCCACCTTCGACAAGATCGGCGGCAAGGACCGCTTCCTGGAGTCGACCATCGCGTCGGCCGGTGCCAAGGGCAAGGACCCGGCGGCCGTGCCGCTGTACTCGATGGCCTACGGCCTGTACTACAACAAGAAGCTGTTCCAGGAGGCGGGCATCGCCAACCCGCCCGCCACCTGGGAGGAGCTCGTCCAGGACGGCAAGAAGCTGACCCACGACGACAAGTACGGCCTGGTGATCGAGGGCGGCAACGTCTCGGAGAACGTGCACAACGTCTTCGCCCTGGGCATGCAGCACGGCACCGGCTTCTTCGACGCCTCGGGCAAGCCGACCTTCGACAGCCCGGAGTCCGTCGCCGCGGTCAAGCAGTACGTCGACTTCATCGCCAACGACAAGATCGCCGCCCCCGGCAACGCCGAGTACGCGGCCAACCAGTCGCTGACCGACTTCGCCACCGGCAAGGCCGCGATGCTGATGTGGCAGTCCGCGGGCGCCAACCTCAAGTCGCACGGTATGAACCCGGACGAGTACGGCGTCGTCCCCGTCCCGGCCCCGGCCGGCGCCACCGGCGACAAGGCCACCACCTCGATGGTGGCCGGCATCAACCTGGCGGTCTTCAAGAACACCAAGAACCTCGACGGCGCCCTGAACTTCGTGAAGTTCATGACCAGCGACGAGGAGCAGAAGACCCTCAACGGCACCTACGGCTCGCTGCCGTCGGTGAAGGCCGCGCAGTCCGACGCCGCGTTCTCCACCCCGGAGCTGCAGACCCTCGCGGGCGTCCTGCAGAAGAGCGCCGCGCCGCTCCCGCAGGTTCCCACCGAGAGCCAGTTCGAGACGCTGATCGGCACCGCGGTCAAGAACCTGCTGGCGTCCGCCGCCGCGGGCAAGCCGATCACCGAGGCCGCGGTCAAGGACGAGCTGTCCAAGGCCCAGCAGCAGATGCCGGCGAGCTGACCCACGTGTCCGAGAAAGTCATCGACCGCAAGGCCGTCGGCAACGGCAAGGAGGCCGCCCCGCAGGGGGCGGCCCCCGCCCGCCGGCGCATCCGCGAGAAGTTCGGGCGCAGCGCACTGCCCTACCTGCTGCTGCTCCCGGCCCTGCTGGCCGAACTGCTGATCCACCTGGTGCCGATGGTCACCGGCATCGTGATGGCGTTCAAGCAGCTCACCCAGTTCTTCATCCGCGACTGGGGCTCGGCGCCCTGGTCCGGCTTCGACAACTTCAAGGTGGCGCTGGAGTTCAACGCCCCGGTCGGCAAGGCGCTGCTGCACTCGTTCTGGGTGACCTGCATGTTCACCGTGCTGTCGGTGGGCCTGTCCTGGCTGATCGGCGTCACCGCCTCGGTCTTCACCCAGGACGCGTTCCGCGGCCGCGGGCTGCTGCGGGCGGCGTTCATGCTTCCGTACGCGCTGCCGGTGTTCGCGGCCGTGATCACCTGGTCGTTCATGTTCCAGCGGGACACCGGCCTGATCAACCACGTGCTGCACGACCAGCTGCACCTGACCAGCGACAAGCCGTTCTGGCTGATCGGCGACAACAGCTTCTGGGCGCTGCTGACCGTCTCGGTCTGGAAGTCCTGGCCGTTCGCGTTCCTCACCCTCACCGCGGGCCTGCAGAACATCCCGCGCGAGCTGTACGAGGCCGCCGCGCTGGACGGCGCCGGCGTGTGGCAGCAGATCCGCCGGATCACCCTGCCCTCGCTGCGCCCGGTCAACCTGGTGCTGGTGCTGGTGCTCTTCCTGTGGACGTTCAACGACTTCAACACGCCGTTCGTGCTGTTCGGCAAGTCCGCCCCGCAGGCCGCGGACCTGATCTCGATCCACATCTACCAGTCCTCCTTCATCACCTGGAACTTCGGCCAGGGCTCCGCGATGTCGGTCCTGCTGCTGCTCTTCCTGCTGCTGGTGACCGCGCTCTACCTGCTCGCCACCAACCGCCGTCGGGAGGACGCAGAATGATCAACCCGCCCGCCTCCTTCCGCTGGCTGCGCCGGATCGTGCTGCTGGTGCTGGCCGTCTTCACCCTGACCCCGGTCGCGGTGATGCTGAGCTCCTCGCTCAAGCCGCTGCGCGACGTCCAGGGCCCCTGGCGCTGGATCCCCAGCGAGCTGACCTTCCGGCCGTACGTCGACATCTGGAAGACCGTCCCGCTCGCGAAGTACTTCACCAACTCGCTGATCGTCGCGGGCTCGGCCACCGCGCTGTCCGTGCTGATCGCGCTGCTGGCCGGCTACGCGGTGAGCCGCTACCGGTTCCGCGGCAAGAAGATCTTCACGATCACCGTGCTGTCGACCCAGATGTTCCCCGGCATCCTGTTCCTGCTGCCGCTGTTCCTGATCTTCGTCAACATCGGCAACTCGACCGGCATCGCCCTCTACGGCAGCCGCGGCGGCCTGATCCTCACGTACCTGACCTTCTCGCTGCCGTTCTCCATCTGGATGCTGGCCGGGTACCTGGACTCCATCCCGCGCGACCTCGACGAGGCCGCCGCCGTGGACGGCTGCGGACCGATCCGCACCCTGGTGCAGATCATCGTCCCCGCCGCCCTGCCCGGCATCATCGCGGTCGCCGTCTACGCCTTCATGACCGCCTGGGGCGAGGTGCTGTTCGCCTCCGTCATGACCAACGACCAGACCCGCACGCTGGCCGTCGGGCTCCAGGGGTACGCCACGCAGACCGACGTCTACTGGAACCAGGTGATGGCCGCCTCGCTGGTCGTCAGCCTCCCCGTGGTCGCCGGATTCCTGCTGCTGCAGCGCTACCTGGTGGCCGGTCTGACCGCCGGTGCCGTCAAGTGAGGCACCGTCAGGGTGCCGTCAAGTGACGCACTCCCGGACCAGCCGCCCCCTCACCCTCGAAAGGACCATCCCGTGAACCACCTCGACGCGCTGCCGGCCAACTTCCGCTGGGGCGCCGCCACCGCCGCCTACCAGATCGAGGGCGCCGTGAGCACCGACGGCCGTGCGCCGTCGATCTGGGACACCTTCTCGCACACCCCCGGCAAGGTCGACAACGGCGACACCGGCGACACCGCGTGCGACCACTACCACCGCTGGCCGCAGGACCTCGACCTGGCCGCCTCGCTCGGCCTGGACGCCTACCGCTTCTCGATCGCCTGGCCCCGCGTGGTGCCGCTGGCCGACGGCAAGGTCAACGCGGCCGGCCTCGACTTCTACGACCGCCTGGTCGACGGCATGCTGGAGCGCGGCCTCACCCCGTTCCCGACCCTCTACCACTGGGACCTCCCGCAGGCCCAGCAGGACCGCGGCGGCTGGCCCGAGCGCTCCACCGCCGAGCGCTTCGCCGAGTACACCGCGGTGGTCGCCGAGCGCCTCGGCGACCGGGTCCGCGACTGGTGCACCCTCAACGAGCCGCTCTGCTCCTCCTGGATCGGCCACCTCGAGGGCAAGATGGCCCCCGGCGTCACCGACCTGACCGCGGCCGTCCGCACCTCCTACCACCTGCACCTCGGCCACGGCCTCGCCGTGCAGGCGCTGCGCGCCGCCGTCCCCGGCGCCCGGATCGGCATCGTCAACAACCTCTCCACCATCGAGCCGGCCTCGCAGTCCGACGCCGACCTCGCGGCCGCCCTGCGCGCCGACGGCCACATCAACCGCTGGTGGCTCGACCCGATCCTCGGCCGCGGCTACCCGCAGGACATGCTCGACCTGTACGGCGTCGAACTGCCGGTCCGCGACGGCGACATGGAGCTGATCTCGGCCCCGCTCGACTGGGTCGGCCTCAACTACTACTTCCGGCAGATCGTCGAGGACGACCCGACCGGCGCCGTCCCGAACTTCCGCCAGGTCCCCGGCCCGAACCCCGAGCACACCGCCATGGACTGGGAGGTGCACGCCCCCGGCATCGAGGAGCTGCTGCTGCGCCTCACCGAGGACTACGGCGTCCGCGAGATCTACGTGACCGAGAACGGCTCCGCCTACCGGGACACCGTCACCGCCGACGGCCGGGTCGACGACCCCGAGCGCACCGCCTACCTGGAGTCCCACCTCGCCGCCTGCGCCCGCGCCGTCGCCAAGGGCGCCCCGCTGGCCGGCTACTTCGCCTGGTCCCTGCTCGACAACTTCGAGTGGGCGTACGGCTACGACAAGCGCTTCGGCCTCGTCCACGTCGACTACGACACCCAGGTCCGCACCCTGAAGGCCAGCGGCGAGCGCTACGCCCAGCTCATCGCCGCCCACCGCGCCCGGGCCTGACCCCGGCGCACCCGCACGGGGGAAGAAGAGGCAGGGCCCCGGGAGCACCCAACGCTCCCGGGGCCCTGCCCCTTGTCGCACTTTCTACCAGTCGCGGGGCGTCAGCGGCCCTGCAGGGCCTTGACGTTGTCGCCGAAGCTCCAGCCCTTCGAGCCGTCCCAGTTGAGGGACCAGGTCATCAGGCCCTTCAGCTGGCCGCTGTAGGAGCCGTAGGCCTGCGAGACCAGGCCGGGGGCCATGTAGCCGCCGCCCGCGCCCGGCTGGGCCGGCAGGCCGGGGACCTGCTTGTCGTAGGGGACCTTGATGGTGGTGCCCTGGATGGTCAGGCCGTTGTTGAGGCAGGTGGTCTGGGCGGTGAAGCCCTGGACGGTGCCGGCCGAGTAGGAGTCGCCGGAGCAGCCGTACATCGAGCCGTTGTAGTACTGCATGTTCAGCCACCACAGCCGGCCGTTGTCGACGTACTTCTTGATGATCGGCAGGTACGAGCCCCAGATGGAGCCGTAGGTGACGCTGCCGCCGGTGACGTACGCGGTCTCGGGGGCCATGGTGAGGCCGAAGCCGGCCGGCATCTGGGCGAGCACGCCGTCGATGATGCGGATCAGGTTCGACTGCGAGGCGGACAGGGTGCCGATGCTGCCGCTGCCGGACAGGCCGGTCTCGATGTCGATGTCGATGCCGTCGAAGTTGTACTTCTTCAGGATCGGGACGATGGTCGAGACGAACTTGTCGGCCACCGCGCTGGAGCTGAGGTCGATGCCCGCGGCGGCGCCGCCGATCGACATCAGGATGGTCGCGCCGTTGGCCTTGGCCTGGCACATCTCGGCGGGGGTGGCCACCTTGACGCCGGTGTCCATGCCGTCCTGCCAGAGCACGGTGCCGTCGGAGAGGATCACCGGGAAGGCGGCGTTGATGACGTTGTAGCCGTGCTGGGCGATCCGGCTGTCGGTGATCGGGGTCCAGCCGAGGCCCGGGTGCACGCCGTTGGAGGCGCCGTCCCAGTTCTCCCAGTAGCCCTGCAGCACCTTGCCGGCCGGCTTGGGCTTGGTCGGGCAGGTGACGTCACCGGGCGGGTTGCTGGTCGGCGGCTGCGAGGTGGGCGGCTGCGAGGTCGGGGGCTGGGACGTCGGCGGCTGCGAGGTCGGCGGCTGGGACGTCGGGGGCTGGGACGTCGGCGGCTGCGAGGTCGGCGCGCTGGTGGACGGGGACGGGCTGCTGCCGCCGGGGCCGCTGAGCACCAGGTCGTCGGCGTAGAACGCGGGCTGGCCGTACCAGCCGTGCACGAAGACGGTCACCGAGGTGGTGGAGGCGCCGGTGGAGAAGGTGGTGCTGAGCTGGCCGTACGAGGCGTTGCCCGGGGCCCAGGTGGAGGCGTTCACACCGGTGCCGGTGGCGCCGAGGTAGACGTAGCTGCCCTGGACGAAGCCGCTCAGGGTGTACTGCGAGTTCGGCTGGACGCTGACGGTCTGCGAGCACTGCGCGGTGTCCTGGCCGGTGGGGGTGGCCTTGAGCGCGGAAGTGCCGCCGTGCACCGGGGTGCTGACGATCGAACCGGAGTTGCCGGTGCAGGTCCAGTTGCCGAGCCCGCTCTCGAAGCCGGGGTTGGCGATCAGGTTGGCGACGTCGGCGGAGGCGGTGACCGAGCCCGCCACGGCGAGGCCGGCGCCGATCACGGCGGCGGCGCTGACCCCGGCCAGCGTGCGCCGGGCGGCGCTCGGGCCGCTCCGCGCGTGGCTGACCCGGGGCGCCTGCGCGGCGCGCTCCACGGGCGTGTACGACCTTCGACGGAACATCGTGATCCCTTCCCGCCGAAACACCTGGTCATGGGCATGACCAGCGCTGTGGGGGCGCGGTGCCCGGCTGTGGGTGAGGTGGGGACATGTGGGGGTTGTGCCCAGCCGGATCGTAGGAGCGGGGGCAGGAGGCGTCAATAGGTCTGGACCATTAGCGAGGGTCTGGACCACCCGGGCGAAGGGGCGGCGCTCGGGTGGGGGCAGCCGCCGGGGGAGGGGAGCGCCGGGGGTGGGGGCAGCCGCCGGGGGAGGGGAGCGCCGGGGGTGGGGGCAGCCGCCGGTCAGCTCTCCGCGAGGGCGGTGAACGGCGCCGCCAGCAGCCAGGTCTGGTTCTCCCCGCCGTGCGGCGTCCGCAGCGACGGCGGGGTGCGCGCCTCGGCGGTGCGCGGGCAGTTCAGCACCAGGCCGGTGCCGACGTTCTCGATCCGGTGCGCCCGGCCGCCGTTGACCGGCACGATCCGCCAGCGCTGCCAGGCGGCGTCCGTGTCGTGCCGGTCGCGCATCCGCACCGGCTCGGTGTCCGGCACCCCGCCGCCGTCCAGCAGCAGGTCGTTGGCCACCGAGACCAGGTGGAACTCCCCGCCGTGGCCGGTCGGCCGGAGCAGCCACAGCTGGTGCGGACGCCCGTGCACCGGCCACAGGTGCGGGCGGCTGTCGTGGGTGTCGCGCAGCGCGGTGTCCAGCGCCAGCCCGCTGCTCACCGAGACCACCAGGAACGGCCCCAGCGGCTTGCGGGCCCGGCGGCGGAACAGCGAACCCACGTCGTCCGTGCCGATCCGCAGGAACGGTATGCCGATCTCGGCACTGACGCGGCGCTCTCCCGGGGGCATGGCGGCCATCCTAGGGCGCGCGCCCGTGCCCCCGTACGCCCTTCCCGCCGCCGCCCGCCGCGGCGCACACTGGCCGTGGCCCCGGACGCCGAGCGGAACGAGACCGGACGTGGACGTGGAACGCCCCACCCCCGCCGCCCTGCTCGCCGAAGCCTGCGCCGCCGCCGGACGGTCCGGCGCGGGCGCGGAGCTGATCCGCAGCGGCGAGAACACCCTGTGGCGGCTGCCCGGCGGCGTGGTCGCCAGGATCGGACGGCCCGGGCAACTCGCGTCCGCCGCGAAGGAGTTGGAAGTCGCCCGGTGGCTGCACCGGCACCGGGTGCCGGCCGTCCGCCCGCTCGGCCACCCGCCCGCCCCGCTCTCCGTCCGCGGCCGCCCGGCCACCTTCTGGCACGAGCTGCCGCCGCACCGGCCCGGCACCTCCGTCGAACTGGCCGCCGCCCTGCGCCGCCTGCACCGGCTGCCCCCGCCGCCGGACCCGCTGCCCGCCCTCGACCCGTTCGTCCGCCTCCCCGAGCGGATCGACGCCGCCGGGCTGGACGGCCCGCGCCGCCGCCGACTGCACGCCCGGCTCGCCGAACTGCGCACCGCCTGGCGCGAACTCGCCCTCCCCGCCGGGCGGTTCCGGGTCGTCCACGGCGACGCCTGGACCGGCAACCTCGCGGTCACCGCCACCACCGCCCACCTGCTGGACTTCGAACGCACCGCACTCGGCCCGGTCGAGTGGGACCTGACCACCACCGCCGTCGGCCGCCACACCTTCGGCACCGTCCCGCCCGGGACGTACGCCGCGTTCTGCGCCGCCTACGGCGCCGACGTCACCGAATCGCCCGGCTACCCGGTGCTCCGCGACATCCGCGAACTGCGGCTCACCTGCTACGCGTTGCAGCAGGCCACCGCCGACCCGCGCCACCGCGCCCAGGCCCGCCACCGGCTGGCCTGCCTGCTCGGCGAGCACGGGCCCCGCCCCTGGGGCTGGGCCCCGCTCGGCTGACCGCCGGTGCGGCCGCGGGAGCCGGCGGTCTGATCGAATCGAACTGTGACCTCGGAACCTCCACGGCGTCTCCCCGCAACCGATACCGTCGGCACGCGAGCAGGTGATCGGTCGGAGGGGAACCATGCAGCCGCTGGAAGCGGGCGATCCGCAGGACCTGGGAGGCTTCCGCCTGCTCGGTCGGCTGGGTGCGGGCGGAATGGGACAGGTCTACCTCGGCCGCACCTCCGGCGGCCGCACGGTGGCCGTGAAGGCGGTCCGGCCCGACCTGGCGCGCGACGCCCAGTTCCGCGAGCGCTTCCGGCAGGAGGTCGCCGCGGCCCGCCGGGTCGGCGGCGACTGGACCGCCCCCGTCCTCGACGCCGACACCGAGGGCCCGCAGCCCTGGGTGGCCTCCGGCTTCGTCGCCGGGCCCTCGCTCGCCGAAGCCGTGCACGAGCACGGCCCGCTGCCCGAGCCGACCGTCCGGCTGCTCGGCGTCGGCCTCGCCGAAGCGCTCGCCCACGTCCACGCGCTCGGCCTGGTGCACCGCGACGTCAAGCCGTCCAACGTGCTGCTGACCCTGGACGGCCCCCGGCTGATCGACTTCGGCATCGCCCGCGCCCTGGACGCCACTTCGGGGCTGACCCAGACCGGGCACGTGGTCGGCTCGCCCGGCTACATGTCGCCCGAGCAGG
This sequence comes from Kitasatospora sp. NA04385, assembly GCF_013364235.1. NCBI lineage: Bacteria > Bacillati > Actinomycetota > Actinomycetes > Kitasatosporales > Streptomycetaceae > Kitasatospora > Kitasatospora sp. NA04385. The sequence continues at coordinate 4,377,085 of NZ_CP054919.1, forward strand.
CCCAGGGCCGACCCGCGGGGCCCGCCTCGGACGTGTTCTCGCTCGGCGCCGTGCTCGCCCTGGCCGCCACCGGCCGCCAGCCGTTCGGCGACGGGGTCAGCGGCGCCGTCCTGCTCTACCGGGTGCTGCACGAACAGCCCGACCTCGCCGAGGTCGAACCCCGGCTGCGCGAACTGCTCCTCGCCTGCCTGGCCAAGCAGCCCGACGACCGGCCCACCCCGCAGCAGCTCCGCGCGCGCCTCGACCCCGAGCACACCGCCGCCGGACGGCTCGGACGCAGCAGTTGGCTCTCCGCCGACCTGGCCGCCGCCGTCGGCCGCACCGCCGTCCGGCTGCTCGACCTGGAATCCGCCCCGCCGATTCCCGCTCCCGCCCCGCCGATTCCCGCTCCCGCCCCGCCGATTCCCGCCCCGCCCGGTCACGCCCCGCCGACCCTCTCCGGCCCGGTCCACCCCCACCCGGTCCACCCCTACCCGGCCCACCCCGCCGCACCGACCGGCTACGGGCCGCCGCCCCCTGAGCCCCGGCGCGGCCGGGGCCGACGGATCGTCCTGCTGATCGCCGCCGTCCTGGCGGTGGCGGCGCTGGGCGGCTACGGGCTGGCGAAGCTCGGCGACGGCGGCGGGAACGGCGGCGGCACCTCGGCCGACGGCGCGAACCGGACACCCGCCGCGTCCGCCCCCGCCACGGACGAGCCCTCCGGCTCGCCCTCCGGCACGTCGTCCGCGAAGCCGTCGGACAAACCGTCGGACAAACCGTCCGCGAAGTCCCCGGCCGGTACGGCGGACACCGACGTCCCGCAGGCGTTCGTCGGCGTCTGGGAGGCGAAGGGCGCCGACGACTCGAACCTCAGGATCCAGGTCGGCAAGAGCAGGATCGGCGACCAGTTCGCGGCCGGCGCCCTGCTGAACGGCGGCCCCGGCGGCTACTGCAGCGCGAGCTGGACCCTGCTCTCCGTCTCGGACGGCGAACTCCGCTTCACCTCGCGGCCGGTCGGCTCCGCAGACCGGCAGTGCGCCACCAGCGGGGAGCGGGTGCTCGACCTCCAGAAGGACGGCACCCTGCGCTACACGGCGGTCATCGACGGCGAGCGGGCGGAGCCGGTGCCCATGCACCGGACGACCTGACCGTCAGCGCGGCACCTCCGCCGCCCAGCAGCGCGGTCGGGACACCGACCGGGTGACGCCCGGTCAGTCCACGCAGGGCACCCCGCCCAGCCGCACCGGCGCCGGCAGGAAGGAGACGGGCGGGTTGGTGGCGGAACCGTCCGACGGCGCCGAAGGGGCGGCGGGGGAGGCCGGGGAGGCGGGGTCCGACGGGCCGGGTGGGGCCGCGGCGGCGTCGCCGAGCAGCAGGCTGCGGGCCGCGCCCGCCACCGGCAGGAAGGTGGTGCCACCGGTGCCCAGGGTGACCGGAAGCGTCCGCAAGGTGCCCTTCCCGGCGGCCAGCGCCGGCACCTGGCGGACGAAGTCCACCGGGCTCCAGCCCCGGTCCACCACCAGGCTGCCGTCCAGTGCCCGGTACAGCGCGGCCAGCTTCGAGGCGTCCGCCAGCGTCCCGTCGGCGCGCAGCTTCTCCACCACCCCCGCCAGCAGCGCCTGGGCGCGCCGGGTGCGCTCCAGGTCGGAGTCCTCGCCGACGCCGTGCCGCTGCCGGACGAAGGCGAGCGCCTGGGCCGCCCCCAACTCCTGCCGCCCGGCCGGGAGACGGGCCCCGCTGTACGGGTCGTTCACCGCGTGGTTCAGGCAGACCGGGATCCCGCCGAGGGCCTGGGCGACGCGGTAGAAGCCGACCATCGACACCTCCGCGTAGTGGTCGACCCGGACGCCGGTCAGCTGCTCGACCGACTTGAGCAGCGCCACCCGCCCGGCCTCCCGGCCGCGCGCGTACAGCTCCCCGTCCGTCGCGCCGCTGCCGCCCGGCCGCTCCAGTGCGGCCCGCTCGGCGTCGGGGTAGATCCCGTTGAGCCGCACCGCCCGGCCGTCGGTGTCCTCGACCAGCACGTCCCGGGGCAGCGACAGCTGCCGCACCTCGCCGCCGCCCGCCGGGATGTGCACCAGCATCATGGTGTCGGTGACGCCCGTCCGGTCCGCCGCGCCCGCCGTGCCGCTGTGCAGGTCGCCGCGGAGCAGGTCCTCCGGCACCGGCCGGCCCTGCGCGTCCAGGGCGTCGTCGGTGCCGACCAGCAGCAGCGTCATCCCGTCCGTCAGCGGCGCGGGCGCCGGGCTCTGCCCCGAGTGCGCCAGCTCCACCGCGGAGGTCCGTTCCCCCGGGAGGTCGCGTGGCAGCGTCAGCAGCCCCGCCCCGACCGCGACCACCGCGGTCAGCGCCCCCGCCAGCAGCACCGTGCGCCGCCGCCTGGCCCGCCGGCGCCGCCGCCCGGCCGCCAGCCCGCCGTCGACCAGCCGGGCCGTCAGCTCGGGCCCGGGCCCGCCGGTCAGCCAGAAGGCCGCCCCCAACTGCACCTCGAACTCCCCTTCCCCACCGTCGGTGCCGCGCACCGCGCCGCCGTCCGCCCCGCCGTCCGCCCCGCCGTCCACTCCGTCGCTCCGTCCGTCGCGCCCCGGGTCCTGCCCGCCGTCATCGCGTCCGCCGCGTCCCGGCCTCACCGCGCCACCAGCTCCGCCAGGTCGCCGCCCAGCAGCCCGCGCAGTTTGGCCAGCGCCCGCGAGCACCTGGTCCGCACCGCCGCCGAGCTGTCCTTGACGATCGCCGCGGTCTCCTCCACGCTCCGGTCCTCCCAGTACCTGAGCACCACCACCGCCCGGTCCCGGGGCGGCAGCTGGGACAGCGCCTCGACCAGCGCCAGGCGCAGCGCCGAGTCCGGCGCGTCCTCGGCGACCTCCGGCAGCACCTGGCTGGGCCGTTCGCTGCTGCTGCGCCGTCGCTGGTGCGACAGGTACGCCCGGACCAGCACGGTCTGCGCGTAGCCGGCCGGGTTGTCGATCCGCCCGGCCCAGCTCGGCCGGTGCAGCCGGTGCCAGTGCGCGTACATCTGCCCCAGGGTCTCCTGCACCAGGTCCTCCGACAGGTGGGCGTCCCCGCCGGTGAGGAAGTACGCCGAGCGGTAGAGCTGCCCGGACCGGGCCGTCGCGAACGCGACGAACTCCTCCTCCACGGGGGCCCGCCGACTGCTGCCCACTACGCGTCTCCCCTCGCCCGATCCGCCCTATGACGGCGCAGGGGCCCCGCGATGTTTCACCCGGGTTCGGATCCGGTCCGAAGAAGGGGGAAACATGTCCGTCGATGGAGTATCACTGTCCGGTTGCGGACAGTCCGAGGGGCCCCGGCCGCTGGAAGGATGGGACGGCACCGCCTGTTCGTCCCTTCCCTGGAGCTCCCCCATGGCCCTGCCCGACGGATCGCTCAGCCACCGATACCGCGGCGAGCACCCCGTCCGCACCCTGCTGTTCCTCTTCCGCCCCGACCGCGCCCGGGTCCTCGGCGCGGTCGGCGTCTTCTTCGCCAAGCACGCCCCCGTCTGGCTGCTGCCCCTGATCACCGCCAACATCGTCGACGTCGTGGTCAAGCACCGCGACATATCCGTGCTGTGGTGGAACTCCGCCGTCCTGCTGACGATCCTGCTGCTCAACCTGCCGCTGCACATGCTGTACGTGCACTGGATGCACGGCTCCATCCGCCGGATGGGCACCCGGCTGCGCTCCGCGCTGTGCCACCGGATGCAGCAGCTGTCCATCGGCTACCACTCCCGGGTCAGCGCCGGCGTCCTGCAGGCCAAGGTGATCCGCGACGTCGAGGGCATCGAGACCGCCTCCCAGCAGACCGCCGACAACGGCCTGGCCGCGATCGCCACCCTGCTCGGCGGCCTGGTCGTGATCGCCATCCAGACCCCCGCCTTCCTGCCGGTCTTCCTGGTCCTCGTCCCCGCCAGCGCCCTGCTGGTGGTCCGGCTGCGCGAGCGGCTGCGCATCCAGAACGAGTCCTTCCGCCGCGAGGTCGAGCAACTCTCGTCCCGCATCGGCGAGATGACCACCCTGATCCCGATCACCCGGGCGCACGGCCTGGAGCGCACCGCGCTGCGCCGGGTCGACCGCACCCTGGGCCGGGTCCTGGACGAGGGCCTGCGCCTCGACCTGCTCAACGGCCGGTTCGGCTCGATGTCCTGGATCCTGCTCAACTCGATCGGCGTCGGCTGCCTGGCCGGCTCCGCGCTGGTCGCCTACTACGGCTGGCTGAACGTCACCCCCGGCGCCGTCGTCATGCTCAGCGCCTACTTCTCCTCGCTCACCAGCTCGGTGACCACCCTGCTCACCCTCACCCCGCAGCTCGGCAAGGGCCTGGCCTCGGTCCGTTCGGCGGGCGAGGTGCTCCAGGCCCCCGACCTGGAGGAGAACTCCGGCAAGGAGGACGTCGCCGCCGTCACCGGCCGGATCGACTTCCAGGGCGTCGGCCACCGCTACTCCGGCGCGGACGCCCCGTCCGTCACCGGCTTCGACCTCTCGGTCCGCCCCGGCGAGACCATCGCCCTGGTCGGCGCGTCCGGCGCGGGCAAGTCCACCGTCCTCAACCTGGTGATCGGCTTCCTGCGCCCCACCGAGGGCCGGATCCTGCTCGACGGCCGTGACATGGAGGAGCTGGACCTGCGCTCCTACCGGACGTTCCTCTCCGTCGTCCCGCAGGAGTCCATCCTGTTCGAGGGCAGCATCCGGGAGAACGTCACCTACGGCATGAAGGACGTCCCCGAGGAGGCCGTGCTGGCCGCCCTGCGCGACGCCAACGCGCTGGAGTTCATCGAACGGCTCCCCGAGGGCCTGGACACCGTGGTCGGCGAACGCGGCGCCCGGCTGTCCGGCGGCCAGAAGCAGCGCCTGGCCATCGCCCGGGCCCTGATCCGCGACCCGCGGGTGCTGATCCTGGACGAGGCCACCTCCGCGCTCGACTCCCGCTCCGAGGCCCTGGTCCAGCAGGCCCTGGCCCGGCTGGTGCGCGGCCGCACGGTCTTCGTCGTCGCCCACCGCCTGTCCACCATCCGCGGCGCCGACCGGATCGTCGTCATGCACGACGGACGGATCGCCGAGATCGGCTCGCACGCCGAACTCCTGCGCACCGGCGGCCCGTACGCCGGCCTCCAGGCCGCCCAGCTCGCCTGACCCGCCGCCCCCACCCGAGGAACAGGACCCGCCCCGCATGACCGACCCGCTCAGCGGCAGACTCGTCCGGCTCAGAGAGCTCCGCGAGGCCGACCTCCCCCGCCTCACCTCCTGGTGGCGCGAGCCGGGCCTCGCCATCCAGCAGGTCACCGGCCCGGTGCACCCCCAGCCCGACGCCCGGCTCGCCGACATGTTCCGCTCCTGGAGCCAGAACACCGGCACCGACCTCGGCCTCTCCGTCGAGACCCTCGACACCGGGGACCTGGCCGGCCACGTCACCCTCTACGGCGCCACCCCCAAGGACCGCTGCGCCACCCTCGCCATCATCATCGGCCCGCCCCACCAGGACCGCGGCCTCGGCACCGACGTCCTGCGCACCACCATCCGCTACGGCTTCGCCGAACTCGGCCTGCACCGCATCGAACTCACCGTCAACGGCTACAACACCCGCGCCCTGGCCGCCTACCGCCGCGCCGGCTTCACCGAGGAGGGCCGCCGCCGCGAAGCCGTCTTCCGCGCCGGCGGCTGGCACGACCAGGTCCAGATGGGCGTCCTCTCCACGGAGTGGCAGGACGACGTCTGACCCTCCGGGCGTGGAACCAGGGGCACGGGAGACTCCGGTGCCCCGCTCGGGCGTCCGGTCAGGGGGCCCGGAAGGCCGCCACCCCGTTCGGGGTGCCGAGTCCGGTCGGGCCGTCGTAGCCCGGGCCCGCCGTGCAGAGGTAGGCCGGGGTGCAGTCGACGGGGGTCGGGCCGGTGGTGACGTCGTGGAGGGCGGCGGGGTGGCGGTAGGGGAAGGAGGCGGGGCGGCTGTCGGCGGGCGGGGGGCCGGCGAGGGCGTAGGCGGCGGCGATGACCGGGGCGGCGGCGGAGGTGCCGCCGTAGGTGTACCAGCCGTTGCCGCCGTAGCTCTGGTAGACGGCGACGCCGGTCGCGGGGTCGGCGACGGCGGCCACGTCGGCGACGGTGCGGTAGTCGCAGCCGGGGTCGGTCTGCCAGGCGGGCTTGGGGAGCCGGCCGGAGCAGCCGCTGCCCGCGCCCTCGTCGGGGCCGGTGGTCCAGGCGGTCTCGCTCCAGCCGCGGGCGGAGCCGTCGGGGCGCAGGGTGGTGCCGCCGACGGCGACCGTGTGGGGTGAGGAGGCGGGGAAGTTGACGCCGTACCCGGAGTCGCCGGAGGCGGCGGCGATGACCACGCCGGGGTGGTCGAAGTAGCGGCTGTCGTAGTCGGCCGCGTTGGCGTTCTCGGTGGTGCCCCAGCTGATCGACACGTACCGGGCGCCGAGCGCGACGGCGGTGTTGACGGCCGCACCGAGGTTGCCGACGGCGGCGCTGTCGGCCTCGACCAGGAGGATCCGGGCGCGCGGGGCGATCGCGGAGACCATGGCGAGGTCGAGGGCGGTCTCGCCGGCCCAGGCGGTGTTGCCGCGGGGCAGCCGGGTGCCGCCGCGCTGGTCGGTCTTGCGGAAGCAGCCGGTGTCGGAGGTGCAGGCGGGGAGCCCGTAGTGGCGGCGGTAGACGTCGAGGTCGGCCTCGGCGCGCGGGTGGTCGTAGGCGTCGACGACCGCGATGGTGGCGCCCTCGCCGCCGTCCGCGGGCAGTCCGTACGCGGCGCGCAGTTCGGCGGGGCCGTAGCCGGCGTCGCCGTCGGCGGCGGCGACGGGCTTGACGACCCGCAGCGCGTCGCAGGTGGCGGTGTCGGCGCCGACCGGGGCGGTGCAGGTGCGGACCCAGCGCGGGGCGGCGCGGGCCGGGGCGGGGGCGGCGGTGAGGCCGGTGAGGGCGGTGAGCAGGGCGGCGGTGAGCGCGAGGGTGCGCAACGGGGCCTCCGTTCGGGACGGCGGAACCGGAGGCGGGAGGCGGGCACTCCCCGCACCCGCCGGTTCGCGGGGGTGCAGGGAGTGTTGACGGACGGTCGGATCAGTACACGTGCGCTCACCCGCCCGGCCGAGGGGCTACTCGGCCGGCAGGTGGTCGACCGACCCGACCTGGACGCCGGCCTGGCTGTGCCGGCGGGCGGGCTCCCGGCCGGGGGGCTGGGTGGGGCGCTCCTCGGGGGCGTCGACCCGGGCGGTGGGGCGGCTGACGGGCTTGCCGGCCTCGATCCGCAGCGGCTCGTCGTCGTGCAGGACCGGCAGCACGCTGCCGCGCCGCAGCGTGTACGTGGTGGTGGCGTGGGTGATGTCGACCCGCAGCAGGTGCTCGCGCACGTTCATCGAGAAGCACAGCCGTTGCAGCCCGGCGGGCAGCCGGGGCCGGAAGGAGAGCTGCTCGGTGTGGTCGCGCAGGCCGCCGAACCCGGCGACCAGGGCGATGCAGGCGCCGGCCAGCGAGGCCATGTGCAGGCCGTCGCGGGTGTTGCCGCCGAGGTCGTGCAGGTCCATCAGGGCGGCTTCGGCGGTGTAGTCGTAGGCCAGGTCGAGCTGCCCGACCTCGGCGGCGATCACCGCCTGGGTGCAGGCGGACAGCGAGGAGTCACGGACCGTCAGGCGCTCGTAGTAGGCGAAGTTGCGGGCCTTCTGCTCGGGGGTGAACACGTCGCCGCGCACCTGCATGGCGAGCACCAGGTCGGCCTGCTTGACCACCTGCTTGCGGTACAGGTCGAAGTACGGGTAGTGCAGCAGCAGCGGGTACTTCTCCGGCGGGGTGGTCTCGAAGTCCCACATCTGGTGGTCGGTGAACCCGTCGGCCTGCGGGTGCACGCCGATCTGCTCGTCGTACGGGATGAACATCTTGTCGGCGGCGTCGCGCCAGGCCGCGGCCTCCTCGGTGTCCACCCCGAGCAGCGAGGACTCGTGCCGGTACTTCAGCGCGGTGTTCGCCGCGTTCCACAGGTTGGACTGCGCCATCACGTTGGTGAACACGTTGTTGTCGGCGACCGCCGAGTACTCGTCCGGCCCGGTGACGCCCTCGATCCGGAAGTTCCCCTTGGCGTCGTGGTGGCCCAGCGAGCGCCACATCCGGGCGGTCTCCACCAGCAGCTCCAGGCCGTGGGTGCGCTCGAACTCGGTATCGCCGGTGGCCCGGACGTAGCGCACCGCGGCGGCCGCGATGTCCGCGCCGATGTGGAACGCGGCGGTGCCGGCCGGCCAGTACCCGGAGCACTCCTCGCCGCGGATCGTCCGCCACGGGAACACCGCGCCCGCCAGGCCGAGTTGGGCCGCCCGCTCGCGGGCCATCGGCAGCGTGGTGTGCCGCCAGCGCAGCGCCTGCTTGACCGCGTCCGGCAGGCAGTAGGTGAGCACCGGCAGCACGAAGGTCTCGGTGTCCCAGAACGAGTGCCCGTCGTAGCCGGGCCCGGTCAGGCCCTTGGCCGGGATGGCCCGCTCCTCGCTGCGGGCGCCCGCCTGCAAGACGTGGAACAGCGCGAACCGGACGGCCTGCTGGAGCTCGACGTCGCCCTCGATCTCGATGTCGTTGTCGCTCCAGAACCGGCCCAGGTACTCCTTCTGCTCGCTCACCAGCCCGTCCCAGCCGGTGTACCGGGCGGCGGTCAGCGCCGCCTCCACCTGGTCCCGGACGGCGGGCAGCGAGCGGGTCGCCGACCAGCCGTACGCCAGGTACTTGACCAGGCTCAGCTTCTGCCCGGCGTTCAGCACCGTGGTGGCGGTGATCCGGGCCTGGTCGTCGGAGGACTCGGCGGTGGTGTCGATCCGCTCCGGCCCGTCGATCACGTGGTCGATCGCGGCGGCCACCCGCAGCCCGGAGAACCGGGTGCGGTGCACCAGCACGCCCTTGGTGCCGTCGGCGTGCTGGAGTTCGGCCGCCAGCGGGGCCTCCAGCACCGCCGCCGCCCGCGGGTCGCCGTCGCCCGCGCCGCCCGGCAGCTGCTCGTTGGCGACCAGCTCGGACTGGATCACGATCCGCACCGGCCCGTCCACGGCCTCCACCGTGTAGTCGACCGCGCACACCGCCCGCTGGGTCAGCGACACCAGCCGGGACGAGGTCACCCGGACCGTCCGCCCGGCCGGCGAGGTCCACTCCGCCTCCCGGCGCAGGATGCCGTCCCGGAAGTCCAGCGTCCGCCGGTGGCTGCGCAGTTCGCCGTAGCGCAGGTCGAACGGCTCGTCGTCGACCAGCAGCCGGATCAGCTTGCCGTTGGTGATGTTGATGACGCTCTGCCCGGACTCCGGGAAGCCGTAGCCGCTCTCCGCGTACGGCAGCGGGCGCAGCTCGAACACGCCGTTCAGGTAGGTGCCGGGCAGGCCGTGCGGCTCGCCCTCGTCCAGGTTGCCGCGCAGCCCGATGTGGCCGTTGGACAGCGCGAACACCGACTCGGCGCGGGCCTGCCCGGGCAGGTCGAGGCCGTGCTCGCTGATCCCCCACGGGTCGACGGTGAACAGTTCGGACGGGCTCATCCGCGCTCCTCCAGCAGCTCCGCGAGGTCGTCCACCACGACGGACGCGCCGTGCTCGCGCAGTGCGTCGGCCTGGCCGGTGCGGTTCACGCCGACCACCGCGCCGAAGCCCCCGGCCCGGCCCGCCTCGACGCCCGCCAGCGCGTCCTCGAACACCACCGCGTGCTCCGGGGCCACGCCCAGCTCCTTCGCGGCCGCCAGGAAGGTGTCCGGGGCGGGCTTGCCCGCCAGGTGGTCGCGGGCCAGCGTGACCCCGTCCACCACCACCTCGAACAGGTCGTCGATCCCGGCGGCCTTCAGCACGTCCCGGCAGTTCGCGCTGGACGACACCACCGCGCGCGGCAGCTCCAGCTCGCGCAGCCGGTGCAGGTACGCCACCGAGCCCTCGTACGGCTGGACGCCCTGCTCGCGGATCAGCCGCAGCACGGTGTCGTTCTTGGCGCTGGACAGGCCGTTGACCGTCCGGGTGCCCGGCGGGTCCTGCGGGGTGCCCTCGGGCAGCTCGATGCCGCGCGAGGCCAGGAACTGGCGGGTGCCGTCCAACCGGGGGCGCCCGTCCACGTACCTGTCGTAGTCGCCGCCCGGGTCGAACGGCGTGAACTCGCCGCCGGTGCGGGCCGCTTCGGCCCGCAGGAAGGTGTCGAACATGTCCTTCCAGGCCGCGGCGTGCACCTTCGCGGTCTGGGTGAGCACCCCGTCCAGGTCGAACAGGAAGGCCTTGATGCGGTCCGGAAGTCCCAACATGCAGCCAGTCTCACCCGTCCGCGCCGCTCCATGCCGGTCATCACCCGGCCCGGCGCGTCGCATCCCGCGCGCGCCGTCAGTCCGCCTCCGCGTGCACCCCCGGGTGCGGGTGCGCCGCCGGGACGAACAGCGGCTGCGGGCGGCCGCTCTGCGCGTAGTCCTTCAGGCGGACGACCAGCTCCGCCCAGCGGCCCGCCGCCACCGGCACCGACGGGCCCGCGTCGGCGGCCCAGCCGAGGTGGCGCAGCAGCAGCAGCGACTGCCGCGCGCCGTCCGGGTGGTCGAAGAAGTCCCAGGTCACCGTCGTCCCCTGCCAGGACGGCGGGAACACCCCGACGCTGCGCCAGGCCACCCGCTCCAGGTCCGCGCGCTCCCGGCGCAGGCGCAGCGGCTGCGGGGCGTCCGGCACCGTGAACAGCAGGTCGTCGCCGTCCCGGTCCACCTCGGTGGTCCACCAGGACGCCAGCCCCTCGCGGCTGTCCAGCGCCGCCAGCAGCCGCTCCCGGGACGCCGCGACGTCGACCTGCAGGGCGATCTCGGCCATCGCACTCACCTCAACCACCACCATCCCGCCCGACCCGGCCTCGGGCAACCGCGCCCGGGGCGCTCAGGTGGTGAGCTCCAGGGTCTGGTGGATGGTGGAGGCGTCGTCCAGCAGCCGCACCAGGGTGTGCGCGACCTCGTCCCGGGAGACCTCCCCGAAGCGGTTCGGCGGCGGCGCGAGGTGCGCGTGCCGCTCGGTGGGCTCGTCGGTCAGGGCGCCCGGGCGCAGGATCGTCCAGTCCAGCGGGCGCTCCTTCACCGCCTCCTCGGCCGCCCACTTCGCCTTCAGGTACGCGTCGAACTCCGGCGTGACCGCCGGGTCGCCGATCCTGTCCAGCCCCATCGAGGACACCAGCAGGTAGCGCCGGACCCCCGCCCGGCGCGCCGCGTCGGCCAGCAGCACCGCGCCGGCCCGGTCCACCGTCTCCTTCCGGGCCGCCCCGCTGTTCGGCCCCGCCCCCGCCGCGAACACCACCGCGTCCGCCCCCGCGAGGTGCTCCGCCAGTTCCTCCACCGAGGCCGACTCCAGGTCGCACACCACCGGCCTGGCCCCCGCCGCGTGCAGGTCCCCCGCCTGCCCGGGGTTGCGGATCAGCCCGGCGACGGCGTCGCCCCGGGCGGAGAGCAGCTTCGAGAGCCGCAACGCGATCTTTCCGTGCCCACCTGCGATCACCACGTCCATGGAACCCGACGCTACCCGCGAGGCGGGGGCCCGGCATGCCGACAGAGGGGCCCGGGGAACTGCCCGCGGCGGGGAGCCGCACGTCGGCGTGGTCGCGGGAGGGCGCGCCTGCTCGTCCTGCGCCGCGGTCCTGCGAGGAGGGCGGGTTTCCCCTGGCGGCGACCGTCACCCGAGATGGGGGGTCGCCCGCCCCTCCAGGAAGTGCTGGAGCCGGAGCCGCTGGGTGTGGTGCATCGGCAGGTCCGCGAAGCCGCTCGGCGCCACGAACCGCAGATCGGTCGACTCGCCGGAGATCCGGAGCGCCCCGCCCGTGATGCGCGCGGTGAAGCAGACGTTGAACTGCTGCCGCACCTCGCCGTCCGAGTAGGCGATCACGTGCCGGGGATCGGTGTACGTGCCGACCAGTCCGGTGATCTCCACGTCGAGGCCGGTCTCCTCCCGGACCTCCCGGACGGCCGCTCCCGGCAGCGACTCGCCGAGGTCCATGGCACCCCCCGGCAGCGCGTACAGGCCGTTGTCGGTCCGCCGCTGGAGCAGAACGCGCCCCTCGCCGTCGGTCACCACTGCGGACGCCGCGACCACCAGCCTGTTCGGCTCGGGCGCGTCGGGGTCGTCGTAGAACTCGGTCCGTGCCATGTGATCAGCTCTCCTCCACCACGACTACCGGACAGGGGCCGCGAAAGCGTTGGCCCCAGGCGTGCGCGTTCACCGACACCTGGTCGTCTGCCCGATCCCCGACGTGCCGAGCAACGGTCGGTCGTGCATGAGGGTGAGCCCGCAACGGGATTCGATGCCGTGCCCGAACTTCTCTTCTTCCCCCGTCGCCTCACGTTCTCACTGTCGGGATCACCAGGTGCGATTCGAACGGCGCACCCTTCGGCAGCGCGTTTTCGAACGATGAACGTGCTCAACGGCTGACCCCGAACACGCTGCGCACGCCCGTCCCGTCCTCCCCACGCCTGCTACCCGCCGGAGGTGGCCGGCAGCCGTACCCTTCGAGTCATGGGGACTGTTCATATCGGTGACCGCATGAGGAAGTTGCGCAGGGATGCCCGACTGAGCCAAGAAGGGCTCGCCATCAAAGCGGGGGTCCATGTCGACGTGGTGCGGAGGCTGGAGCAGAAGCGTAAGCACTCCGCACGGCTGCCCACTCTGCACGCGTTGTCGCGCGCGCTGGGGGTGGAGCTTGCCGCGCTGATCGGCGACCCGCCCGCGGTGCCGTCCACCGGCGACGCCGAGCCGGCGGGCCTGGTCGCGGTGCGCCGCGCGATCATGCCTCCGATGTTCGCCCCACCGCCGGTCAGGGACGAGGCGGACAACCTCTCTGTGGACCTGCTGCGGCAGGAGATCGCGGAAGCCTGGTCGCTCTACCACGCAGCGGATTTCGGGCGGGTGATGGAGCTGCTGCCCGACACCATCGCGGACGCCCGGCTGGCGGCTGCGGTAGGGGCTGGGCGTGGTCGTCTGGCAGGACAGCACGCTTTGGGCAAGGCACTGCAGTTGGCGGGGCACCTGGCCATCCGGCTGGGGAAAACGGATCTCGGGCTGACCAGCCTTGAACGGGCCGTAGCCGCAGCCGACGCCGCGGAAGACCCGCTGCTGACAGCGATGATGTGCAACTCGATCGCCTGGGCCTACCAGCGCCAGAACAGATTGGACGACGCGCAGCACCTTGCCGTGGCCGCGGCCGATTCGGTCGAACGGGACCACCTCATGGCAAGCGCCGAACACCTGCGGGTATGGGGCGGCCTGATCATGTCGGCGGCGACCAGCACCGCCCGCAACGGCGACTACACCGGGGCCGCAGACATGATGGTGGCCGCCGAGAAGTCGGCCGCCCGTGTGCCGAAGCTCCCCGCATCCGGAGACGGCCGGATGGTGTCCGTGTTCAGCCGGTCCTCCGTCCGCATTGAACGAGTCCGGCTAGCGGTCCAACATGCCCGTCCCGAAGAGGCGTTGACGCTGGCACGAGGGTTGCGGCTCTCCGCAGACACTCCCACGTCCTGGCGAACCTGGTTGCTGCTCGACGTGGCCAGGGCCTACACCGATTTGGGGAACTCGACCGAAGCGGTAGCCGCTCTGACGAAGCTCAACCGGGTGGCTCCGGGCTGGATACGGCACCACACCCTGGCAGTGGCGATCGTGACCGACCTGCTGGCGGGCCCCGAGAATCCACCAGGACTGCGCCAACTGGCCCGTCAGCTCAACCTCGCTGATTAAGCGTCAAAAAGTAGGACGCTACGCCCCTGTCCGCTCTCCGGCCGCTACGGAAGTCTCTGTCTCTGTTCACGGAGAGCTTTCGTGGTCCGGGGAGGCCCGCATGTACACCGCACTCGATCAGTTCCGCCAACAGGGCCGAGCCGCCGCACAGGACGTCGGCCGCAGACCGCTGGACGACTACGACCCGCAGGTGAGCGCGCGGGTCCGGGCCGGACGGGCGATCGGCTGGGGTGCCGGGGTGAGTCCGAGGACGGCGCCCGGTGCGGGACGGTCCCCGTCGAACTCAACGACCTTGTAAAGGTCCAGGGTTGGGTGCGCATGCACATGATGCGCCACCTGGACCGCCGGCCGTTCCGCATGATCGCGGACGTGCCGATGGTGGCGGTTCCGGAGGTGGAACCCGAATGACCAAGGCGACGCCGACGGCAGGCGCACTGGCGCTCGGGGTGTGCGCCGGACCCGGACCGCTTTGCGCGACGGAGCCGCCCTCCGTGACGGCGGAAATCCTCCGAGTCGGACACATGGACATGCAACTCTCATGCAAGGAGCTTCAGTTGGAGAAGCGTGGTTTGCGCGGTCAGGTGTTACCGCGGCGGAGCAGGGGCCCGGCGCGGTATCTGATCGGTGAGCGCTCGTGGCGGAGTGTGGGTGTTTCGGTGCTGGTGGTCAGTGCGGACGGTGCGGTGCTGCTGGTGCGGCCGGTCGGGGAGGAGTACCCCGTGCTGCCCGGGGTGCGGGTCGAGCCGGGTGAGCAGTTGGCGGAGGCCGCGGCTCGGGTGTTGCGGGAGTTGGTCGGGTTGGGCGGTGCGCCGACGCATTCGCTGGGGTTGGGGTGGGTGGAGGAGAGCGTCAAGGACGCGCACTACGTGTGCGACGGCGGGACGGTGGCCTCCGAGGCGGTCTTCACGCATCCGGTCCCGGCGGGGGCCCGGGATGCGGTGGACCGGATCGTGTGGGTGCCCTCGGAGTCGCTGGGCCACGAGGTGCACCCGGCGGCCGTCGCCCATCTCCGGGTCGTCCTCGATGCGCGTGAGCGCGGCTACCGGCGGCCCCTGCCGCTGCTGTCCGTCGTGGAACCGGCGGGCGCCGTGCCGCTCGGTGCGGGGAGGTGAAGGGGGGTGGCTCCCGCTCCCGGGCACCCGATGACGTCCTACGTGCTGTGCACCGATCCGGCGTCGCGCCTGCTGATCGTGCGGGCGGCCGGGGTCGGGACGTGGCACCTGCCGGGCGGGGTGGTGGAGGTGGGCGAATCCCCGCTGGATGCCGTCCGTCGTGAGGTGCGCGAGGAACTCGGCCTGGTGCTCGACCTGCTGCCCGACGACCTGTTCGGCATCGAGTGGGCGCAGGCCCGCCGCGAGGGCGCCCGGGACCGGGTGGTGTTCCTGTGGTCCGGGCCGATGCTCAGCAGCGCCGACACCGACCGGATCGAGCTGGAGCGGCGGGAGTTGGCCGCGTGGTGCTGGGCCGACCGAAACGACGCCCGCCGACTCCTGCACCCCGCCGTCGCCGCCCGGATCCGCTCGCCCCTCCACTGGCCCGGAAGCGTCGCCTATCAAGAGACCCGAACCGAAACTCCGTGGCGACGGCCGAGCACCCCGCCCGACCCTTGCGGATCGGCACCCGTAGTTCGCCGCTCGCCCTCGCGCAGACCGACATGGTGATCGCGGCGCTGCGCGAGCGTGCCCCCGCCCTGGCGGCCGAAGCGGACTCGCGGCAGGGCGACTTGGCGTAGCTCGGCGACAGGCCCCGCCGCCTCGGGGCCCGCGGCGCAGCCGAGCTCCTCCGCCAGGGCGCGCGCGAGATCGTCGCCGGTATCCCGCACTGACCGACCTCGGCCCGGCCCCGGACGCCCGAGTGGCGGCGCGCCGTGCTCAGGGCCTGGGCGCGGGCGTCAGCCGGGTCGTCACGCCCACCCGGTTGAGGGCGTTGATCGCGCAGATCAGGCCGATCAGGTGGGCCAGTTCGGTCTCCGAGAAGTGCTTCGCGGCCTCGTCGAACACCGTGTCCGGGACGCGGGTCCCGGCGACCAGGGTGACGGACTCGGTCAGGGCCAGCGCGGCGCGCTCGCGGGCGGTGAAGTAGGGGGTCTCCCGCCAGGCGGCGAGGGCGTCGAGGCGGTGGTCGCGCTCGCCGTTCGCGCGGGCGTCGCCCGCGTGCTTGTCCAGGCAGTACGCGCAGCCGTTGATCTGCGAGGCGCGCAGGTTGACCAGTTCGGTGAGGACCGGGTCGCCGAGGCCCTCGATCGCGGCGCGGGAGGCCCCCAGCAGGGAGCGGTGGAAACCGGGGGCGCGGTCGCGCAGCGAGATGCGGAGGGCGGGGGCGGGAACGGTGGGGTCGTGGGTCATACGGCCCACCGTAGGCGCGCGGTGGACCGGTGGCGTGGTTCATTTGCGGGATGGATTCCTGGGCCACTTTCGGCGGCGACCTGCACCTCGACCTGGACGCCGGGCGCTCCCGCGGCCTGGGCCTGCGCGCCGCCCTGGAGGACGCGCTGCGCACCGCCGTCCGCGACGGCCGACTCGCCGCCGGGACGCGGCTGCCGTCCTCCCGGGCGCTCGCCACCGACCTGGGCATCGCCCGCAACACCGTCGCCGAGGCCTACACCCAGCTCGCCGCCGAGGGCTGGCTCGCCTCCCGGCAGGGCTCCGGCACGGTGGTCGCCGAGCGCGGCCCGCAGCCGGGCCCCGCCGCGCCGCCGCCCGGCCTGCCCGCACCGTCCGTGCCCGTGCACGACCTGAAGCCCGGCTCGCCCGACCTGAGCCGCTTCCCGCGCACCGCCTGGCTGGCCGCCGCCCGCCGGGCGCTGGCCGTCGCCCCGCACGAGGCGTTCGGCTACGGCGACCCGCGCGGCCGGATCGAACTGCGCCGCGCCCTGGCCGACTACCTGGCCCGGGCCCGCGGCGTGCGCACCGACCCCGAACGGCTGCTGATCTGCACCGGCTACCTCCAGGGCCTCGGCCTGCTCTGCGCCGCGCTGCGCGAACACGGCCTGGCCGCCGTCGCGGTGGAGGAGTACGGCCTGCCGTCGCAGCACGCCGCGATCACCGCCCGCGGCCTCGCGCTGCGCCCGCTGCCGCTGGACGAGGGCGGCGCGCTGACCGACCGGCTCGCCCGCACCGACGCCGGGCTGGCCGTGCTCACCCCCGCCCACCAGTTCCCCACCGGCGTCCCGCTGCGGGCCTCCCGGCGGGCCGCCGCGGTCGACTGGGCCCGGCAGAGCGGCGGCTACCTGCTGGAGGACGACTACGACGGCGAGTTCCGCTACGACCGGCACGCGATCGGCGCCGTGCAGGCCCTCGACCCCGAGCGGGTGGTGTACGCGGGCACCGCCGCCAAATCGCTCGCCCCCGGCCTGCGGCTGGCCTGGCTGGCGCTGCCCGCCGCCCTGGTCGAGCCGGTGGCCCGGCACAAGCGGCTGGCCGACGGGCAGAGCGGCGCCCTGGAACAGCTCACCCTGGCCGAGCTGATCGGCTCCGGCGACTACGACCGGCACGTCCGGCGCAGCCGGCACCTGCTGCGCCGCCGCCGCGACCGGCTGGTCGAGGTGCTCGCCGAACGCGCCCCCGCGGTGCGGGTCACCGGCCTCAACGCGGGCCTGCACGCCGTCCTGGAACTGCCCGCGGACGGCCCCGGCGAGGACGAACTGCTGCGGCGGGCCCGCCGCGCGGGCCTCGCCCTGAACACCCTCGGCCGGAGCCTGGCGCCCGGCGCGGCCCCCGGGCCCGGGCGGCCCCCCGGGCTGGTGATCGGCTACGGCACGCCGCCCGAGCACGCCTTCGAGGCCGCGCTCGACGCGCTGTGCGCGCTGCTCGCTCAGCCCTTGTGACTGCCCACGTAGAACAGCAGGAACAGGAAGGCCACGAAGACGTGGCCCGAGACGATGTAGATCCACACTCGGATCCACACCCGGTTCGAGGCGCGGTAGCCCGCGTCGATGGTCTCCGCGTACTTCGGGACGGGGGCGTGCTGGGCGGGCTTTCCGGTGTCGGTCACGGCGCGGTCTCCTGACGTGGAGGTGGTGGTGGGGCTACAGGCGCGGGGCGTCGCCCAGGCACAGGTCGCCGCCGGGGCTCTGCACCAGCGTGTGGACGAAGATCAGGTCGAGGCCGGCGGCGGAGTCCGCGGCGATCACGTGCGGCGTCATCGAGTCGAAGTGCGCCGAGTCGCCCTCGTCCAGGAAGTGGACCCGGTCGCCCAGCACCAGCTTCATCCGGCCCGCGGTGACGTACAGCCACTCCTCGCCCGGGTGCACCCGCACCACCGCGTCCTGTGTGCTCGGCGGCACGTGCACCCGCAGCGCCTGCATCGCCCGGCCCTGCGCACCGGCCCGCCGGTACCCCCAGCCGCCGGCCCGGCCCGGTTCGATCCGCCCGCCCCGGATCACCGGGTCGGGCTCGCCGGGCTGCTCGCCGAGCAGCTCGGACACGTTCGTCCCGTACGCCCGGGCCAGGCCCAGCAGCACCGGCAGCGAGGGCTGCCGGCGCCCGGTCTCCAGGCGGGACAAGTAGGCTGGCGAGAGGCCCACCCGGGCCGCTGCGACCTCCAGCGTCAAGCGGCTGGAGACCCGCTGCTCCCGCAGTCGCGCACCGAGGCCCGCGACCTCCTGGTCCTCGTCGAGGGGGCTGTCCGTCATGGGACCAGTGGACACCCTCCCTGCCTGCGAGGCAACAAACTTGCCCCATAGGCAAACTCGCCCGCCCCCGGTCTCCGGCCCCCCAGTCTCCCGCCCCCGCGCCCGCGGCACCAGGGCCGACCGGCCCCGCCTCCCGCCCCCGGCACCCGCGCCGGAAGGGCCGCTCAGGATCGCCCGGAGCCGTTCAGGGCCGGGGGATGTTGCGCAGGTTCGAGCGGGCCAGGTCGAGCATCTTGCCGACGCCGCCGGTCAGTACGGTGCGCCCGGCGGCCAGGGCGAAGCCCTTGACCTGGGCGGCGGTGATGTGCGGCGGGATGGAGAGGGCGTTGGGGTCGGTGACCACGTCGACCAGGGCCGGGCCGGGGCGGTCCAGGGCGTCGGCCAGCACCTCGCGGACCTTCGCCGGGTCGGTGACCCGCTTGGCGGGGATGCCGCAGGCGCGGGCGATCGCCGCGTAGTCCACGTCGCCGTTGTCGATCTCGGCCTCGGGGTAGCCGGAGACCAGCATCTCCAGCTTGATCATGCCGAGCGCCCCGTTGTTGAACACCACGGTCTTCACCGGCAGCCGGTACTTCGCCACGGTGAGCAGCTCGCCGAGCAGCATGCCGATCCCGCCGTCGCCCGACATCGACACCACCTGCCGTCCGGGGAAGGCGAGTTGGGCGCCGATCGCGTGCGGCAGCGCGTTCGCCATCGAGCCGTGCAGGAAGGAGCCGATCACCCGGCGGCGCCCGTTGGGGGTCAGGTAGCGGGCGGCCCACACGTTGCACATGCCGGTGTCGACGGTGAACACCGCGTCCTCGGCGGCGACTTCGTCGAGCACCGAGGCGACGTACTCGGGGTGGATCGGCCGGTGCTTCTCGATGCCCTTGGTGTAGGCGCCGACCACCGTCTCCAGCGCCTTGCAGTGCCGGTCCAGCATCCCGTCCAGGAAGCGGCGGTCGGTCTTGCGCTCCAGCAGCGGCAGCACGGCCCGCAGCGTGGCGGCGACGTCGCCGTGCACGGCGAGTTCCAGCGGGGTGCGGCGGCCGAGCCGGGTCGCGTCGTGGTCGACCTGGACGGTGCGGGCCTGCGGGAGGAAGGAGTCGTAGGGGAAGTCGGTGCCCAGCAGCAGCACCAACTCGGCCTCGTGCAGCGCCTCGTGGCAGGCGCCGTAGCCGAGCAGGCCGCTCATCCCGACGTCGTACGGGTTGTCGTACTGCACCCACTCCTTGCCGCGCAGCGAGTGCCCGACCGGGGCGTTCAGCGTCTCGGCGAGGTGCATCAGCTCCTCGTGCGCGCCGCGGGCGCCCGCGCCGGCGAACACCGTCACGGTGCCGGCCGAGTTGAGCGCCTCGGCGAGGGCTTGCACCTGGGACCAGGGCGGGGCGGCCACCGCCTGCTCGGTGAGGAAGCTGCTGCTGCCGGTGGGCGAGGGCGCGGCGAGCGCGGCGACGTCGCCGGGGAAGACCAGCACCGAGACGCCGGGGGAGCCCAGCGCGTGCTGGATGCCGACCCGCAGCAGCCGGGGCAGCTGGGCCGGGTTGGAGAGCAGCTCGCACCAGGAGCTGCAGTCGGTGAACACCCGCTCGGGGTGGGTCTCCTGGAAGAAGCCGGTGCCGATCTGCCCGGACGGGATGTGCGAGGCCAGCGCCAGCACGGGCACGCCGCTGCGCTGGGCGTCGTACAGGCCCTGGATCAGGTGGGTGTTGCCGGGGCCGCAGCTGCCCGCGCAGACCGCGAGCCGCCCGGTCAGCTCGGCCTCGGCGGCGGCCGCGAACGCCCCGGCCTCCTCGTTCCTGACGTGCACCCAGGAGATGCCCTCGGCGCGGCGGATCGCGTCGACGACCGGGTTGAGGCTGTCGCCGACCACCCCGTAGACCCGTTCGACCCCGGCCTGCCGGAGCACCTCCACCATCTGGTCGGCCACGCTGCCCACGGGATCACCTCACGCCAGGAACCACGGAAGAAACGGACATCCGCACCATAACGGCTCGGGTGTCCGGGTCGTGGCTACCGCCCGTCGACGGTCGTGCCGAGGGCCTCGCAGGCGCCGGTGGCGGAGTCGGTGAGCGGGCCGACCACCGGGTACTGGGCCAGGTCGCGGTGGCACAGCTCGGCGGTGGACGGCAGGGCGCCGTGGTAGCCGGTGTCCAGGCCCTGGGCCTGGCCGAGGCCGCCGGCCTGGGCGATCGGGGCGGCCTGGGCGGGCGCCTGGGCGAGGGCGATCCCGGCCAGGGACAGGGCGGCGAGGGCGGTGAGCTTCTTCATGGCAGGTGCAACGAGCGCCGCCCCCGCCCGGTCACGTGGATTGACCCGGCGGGGGCGGTCCGGAGACGGCGCTCCGGAGACAGCGCTACGGAGACGGCGGTCCGGAGACGGCGCTACGGAGACGGCGTCAGGACAGCCGCACCCGCAGGCTGCTGACGCTGTTGCTGAGGAACGAGGCGATCGGCGACGGCGCGTCCTCGGCGAGCCGCAGGCCGGGGAAGCGGGTGAACAGCTCGCGCAGCGCCGTCTCCGCCTCCAGCCGGGCCAGGACCGCGCCGATGCAGAAGTGCGGCCCGTGCCCGAGCGAGAGGTGCCGGATCGGCGAGCGGGTCAGGTCGAAGCGGTCCGGGTCCGCCCAGTGGCCGGGGTCGCGCCCGGCCGCCGCGTACGAGGCGAGGATGCCGTCGCCGGCCGGGATCACCACCCCGTCCAGGTCGATGTCCTCCAGCGCGTACCGCATCGGGAAGTGGCCGACGGGGGAGTCGCGGCGCAGCGTCTCCTCGACCACCGCGGACCACGGGACCTCGCCGCCGAGCACCAGCGCCAGCTGGTCGGGGTGGCCGAGCAGGGCGAGCACCGCGTTGCAGACCAGGTTGAGGGTGGTCTCGTGGCCGGCCACCACGAGCTGCAGCAGGATGCCGATCAGCTCCTCCTCGCTGAGCCGGTCCTGCTCCTCGCGGGCCGCGATCAGCGCGCTGGCCAGGTCGTCGGCGGGCTCGGCCCGCTTCTCGGCGACCAGGGCGGCCAGCAGCCCGCCCATGTCCCGGGCCGCGGCGGCGCCCGCCCCGGGCACGGCGGAGGAGCTGACCAGGATGTCGGACAGCTCGTGCAGCCGGTCCTGCTGCTCGGCCCGCAGGCCCAGCAGCTCCCCGATGACGTCCATCGGCAGCGGGTAGGCGAACCGGGTCCGCAGGTCGACCGACCCGTCCGGGCCGACGGCCCCGACGAGGTCGTCCAGCAGGCCGAGGACCCGCTGCCGGACGGCCGGGGCCAGCGCCTCGATCCGGCGCGGGGTGAGGGCCTGGCTGACCAGGCCGCGCAGCCGGCGGTGGTCGGCGCCGTCGGAGGTGGTCAGGCCGGGCACGGTGATGAAGGTCATCAGCGGCCAGCCCTCGGGGAGCCGGCCCTCCCGGTACAGCGTCCAGTGCTCGGGGCTCTTGGCCACCCGCGGGTCGGCGAGCAGGTGCTGCAAGGTGGCGTGGTGGCTCACCGACCAGACCACCACCCCACCAGGGAGCTCAACCTGCGTCGCAGGTCCGCGAGCGCGGAGCCGCTGGTTCTCGGTGAGCTGGTCGGCTCCGGCGGGATCGAGTCTGTAGGGGCAGACCCGGGCTGCGGCTGCGGTGTCCATGCGGTCCTCTCGGGCGGTGCGGGGCGGGACGGGGTGAAGGAGCTGTACAGCACCGGCAGGCTGACCAGGGCGCGCGACCACGGGGACGGGCGCCAGGTCAGCTCGTGCGCGGGCACGGCGAGTTGGAGGTCGGGCAGGCAGTGCAGCAGGGTCTCGATCGCGGTCTCGACGATCAGCCGGGCCGGGTCCTTGGCCGGGCAGACGTGCCGGCCGGCGCCCCAGGCGAGGTGCGCCCGGTTGCCGCTGAGGCCCTCCGGGCCGTGCACCGCGGGGTCGTCGTTGGCCCCGGCCAGGCCGAGCACCAGCATGTCACCGGCGCTGATGTACTGGCCGCCCAGCACGGTGTCCGAGGTGGCCCACCGGCCGGGGAAGTTCTGCACCGGCGGGTCGCGCCACAGCACCTCGTCGAGGGCGTCCGCGACGGTCGCCCGGCCGCCGGTCAGGCTGGTGCGGAAGCGGCGGTCGGTGAGCAGCAGGCGCACCGTGTTGCCGATCCAGTTGATGGTCGACTCGTTGCCCGCGACCAGCAGCACCATCAGGTTGTGCACCACCTCCTCGTCGCTCAGCCCGGCGGGGTGGGCCAGCAGCCAGGACGCCAGGTCCTCGCCGGGCCGGGCCCGCCGCTGCCCGACCAGGGCCGCCAGCATGCCGCCGAACGCGGCGGCGGAGCGCTGCGCCTCCTCGCCGCTGTCCACCATGCCGGTGATCATCCCCAGCAGCCGCGGACCGTCCTCCTCGGGCAGGTCCAGCAGCATGGTGAAGACCAGCAGCGGCAGCCGCCGGGTGAACTGGGCGACCAGGTCGGCGGTGCCGTCCGGCCCCCAGCTCTCGATCAGCGCCGTCGCCGCGGCCTCGGTGGTCTCCCGCAGCCACCGGTGGTCGATCCGGCCCAGCGCCTCGCCGACCGCGGTGCTCAGCCGGTGGTGCTCGGCGCCGTCCATGCTCTGCAGGGTGGGCCGCCACATGGTCATCGGCACCAGGGGGGAGTCGGCCCGCAGCCGCCCCTCCCGGGACACCCGCCAGTGCCGCGAGTCCTTGGAGAACAGCTGCTCGTTGCGGGTGAGGTCGAGCATCTCCTGGTAACCGATGACCAGCCAGCCCTCCACCCCCGGCTCCAGCTCGATCGGCGCGACCGGGCCGTGCTCGGCGCGCAGCCGGGCGTACAGGCCGTGCGGGTCGTCGGAGACCGCCGTGCCGTACAGCGGGGCGGCACCCGGGCGTCCGGCGTACGGGCAGCCCGAGGCCGCCAGGTGTTCGGGAACGGTCATGACAGCTCCAGGGCGCCGACCCGCAGGTGGTCGACGAAATCGATCAGCAGGCGGTGCGCGGCGCCCTCGTCGCGGACGTCGCAGGTGAGGATCGGCACCCCGGGCAGCAGGTCGAGCGCG
This sequence comes from Kitasatospora sp. NA04385, assembly GCF_013364235.1. Taxonomy (NCBI): domain Bacteria; kingdom Bacillati; phylum Actinomycetota; class Actinomycetes; order Kitasatosporales; family Streptomycetaceae; genus Kitasatospora; species Kitasatospora sp. NA04385. The sequence continues at coordinate 4,400,361 of NZ_CP054919.1, forward strand.
GCCCGCAGCTCGGACTCCGGGTACGCCGGGGTGTCGGGGAAGAGGTTGACCGCCACCGCGAACGGGATGCGCTGCTCCTCCAGCAGCCCGAGCACGTCGAAGGACTCCTCGATCCGGCGGGAGTCGACCAGCGCGATGGCGCCCAGCGCCCCGCGCGACAGGTCCTCCCACAGCGGCCAGAAGCGCTGCTGCCCGGGCGTGCCGAACAGGTACAGCGCGAGCCGGCTGCTGAGCGTGATCCGGCCGAAGTCCAGCGCGACCGTGGTGGTCGACTTGTGCGGACGGCCGGTCAGGTCGTCCACGCCCTCGCCGGCCGAGGTCATGGTCTCCTCGGTGCGCAGCGGGGCGATCTCGCTCAGCGCGCCGACCAGGGTCGTCTTGCCGACCCCGAACGGGCCGGTGACCAGGATCTTCACCGCCCCCTGCACGCTGGGCGGCAGGTACGCGGGCTCAACGGAGCTGGCGGAGGCCAACCAGCACCTCCTCGATCAGGGCGAGCGGGGCGCGCTCGGCCGGGCGGGCGGGAGGCAGCACCTGGACGGCGCCCAGCTCCCACAGGTCTCCGACCAGCACCTTCAACACGCTGATCGGCAGGCCGAGGTGGGCGGCCACCTCGGCGATCGACAGCAGCTCCCGGCAGACCTCCAGGATCGCCAGCTGCTCCCGGTTGACCACCATCGGGTCGACCGCGGCCCCCGGCACGGCCCGCACCAGGCTCTCGAACTCCAGCACGTTCCAGTGGGGCCGGCTGCGCCCGCCGGTGATGACGTACGGGCGTACCGGTCCGCGGCTCACCGCACGTCCCCGGCGCTCGCGCCCTCCTGCCGGGGCGCGGCGGTCAGGTGCTCGCCGATCCGGCCGACCAGCATCTGCATCTGGTAGGCGACCAGGCCCGCGTCGACCGACTCTCCGGCCACCACGGCCAGGTGCGCCCCGGCCCCGGCGGCGACCACGAACAGGTAGCCGCCGCCGTACTCGACGACGATCTGCCGGGTGCGGCCGTCGCCGAAGCCGGTGGCCACCCCCCGGGAGAGCGACTGCAGCCCGGAGCAGGCGGCGGCCAGGCGTTCGGCGTCGTCCCGGTCGATCCGCGGGCTGCGGCCGATCTCCAGGCCGTCGTTGGACACCACGAGGGCGTGCCGGACCTCCGGCACGGAGACGATGTCGGCCAGCAGCCAGCCGAGGTCAGGGTTGGTCGTCATGCGGGTCTCCCAGGGGGGAAGCGGGGAATTCGTCGGGGCGGTCCGCGGTGGACCGCCGGGCTGCGTCGCGGCCGTCGGCGGTGCCGCTCTGGAACAGCGACATGAAGCTCTGGGCCTCGTCGGCGGAGCGCGGCGCGACCGCCGGCTCCGCGGGGAACCGGTACTGCGGTGCGGTGCCCCGGCGGTTGCTCCGGCGGGGCAGCTGGCCGCCCTGTCCGGGCACCGCGGCGGAGGGGGCGCTCCCGGTCCGGGGGGAGACCGGGCGGGTGGGCAGCGGGGGCTGCGCCTGAGGGTGGGGCTGGGACTGGTGGTGCGGTCGGGGATGGGGCTGGGGGTGGGACTGGACCCGGGGGGCGGCCTGGGCCGCCTGCGGGCGGGCGCTCGGCAGCCCGTGCTGCGGCAGCGGGTCGGTGAGCAGCGCGGTCGGCAGCAGCACCACCACCCGCACGCCGCCGTACGGGGACGGGGTGGAGTGCACGGTGACCCGGAAGCCGTACTGCCGGGCGAGCAGGCCGACCGCGGCCAGGCCCAGCTGCGGGACCTCGCCGATCCGGGAGACCTCCAACGAGCCCTCGCCGGCCAGCGCGGCGGTGGCCTTGGCGACCGTCACGTCGGTCATGCCGACGCCGCAGTCGTCGATCTCCAGCACCGCGCCGTTGTGCACCGGCAGCAACGTGACGTACACCTGCGAGTTGGGCGCCGAGTAGCGGGTGGCGTTGTCCAGCAGCTCGGCCACCGCGTGGATCAGCGCCTCGGCGGCCGCGCCGAGCACCGCGGTGTCCACCCGGCTGTGCACCACCACCCGCTGGAACGGCAGGATCCGGCCCTGGGCGCCGCGCACCACGTCCTCCAGCGGGACGGGCTCGGGCCAGGTCCGGCCGGCCTTGGCGCCGCACAGTACGGCCAGGGTCTGGGCCAGGCGGGCCTGTTGGGCGGCGGCGTGGTCGGCCCGCAGCAGCCCGTCGAGCAGGACCGGGTCGTCGTGGGTGCGCTCCATCTCGTCCAGCCCGGCCTGCTGGTCGTGCGCCATCACCAGGATCCGGCGGGCCACGTTGAGGAAGGCCCGGCGGGTGGCCGCGTTCAGCTCCTGCTCGTGCAGGGCGGTCTCGGTGCTCGCCTTCCGGTCGGCCAGCTCGGCCGCCAACCGCCCGCGGACGTCGGCGAGTTCCCGCTCACTGTGGGCGAGCCGGCGGCGCAGGGTCCGGGTGACGGTCCGGGCGCGGGCGGCGGCCGCGAGGGCGAGGAGGGCGAGCAATGCGGCTGCTGCCAAGCACCATTGAGTGGTCGTCACACGCGGAGTTTATGGTGGTGTTACTACTTGCGTATGAACGGTTCCAACTTCTGTCGTTCAGATTCCGTCAATTTCGGACAGGTCGGGCGGAATCGCTCCGCTCTCGGCCCACCGCGCCGGTGAGCACCCGGTGCAGCAGGAGCAGGGCCACGTCGTCCTGCCGGACCTCACGCTCCGTCACGTTCAGCGTCAGCAGGTCGGCCAGCCGCTCCAGCGCCTCCGGCTGCTCCAGCCGGCCGGCCCCGCCCGCCTCCGCCGTCCACAGCTCCAGCCCGCCCAGCATCCGCTGCACCGAGTCGTCGTAGTCCTCGTCCCGGACCTCCACCAGGCCGTCCGTGTAGGCCAGCAGCGTCTCGCCCGGCTCCAGCCGCGCGCCGGCCAGCGGGTAGCGCACCTCGGGCAGCACCCCCAGCGGCGGGCCGCCCGGCACCTCCAGCTCCACCGCCCCGGCCGCCGAGATCCGCACCGGCGGCGGGTGCCCGGCCCGGGCCGCCCGCAGCGCGCCGGTCGCCGGGTCCAGCACCACGTACAGGCAGGTGGCGAACAGCTCGGTCTCCATCCCGGCCAGCAGCCGGCTGGTCCGCTCCAGCGTCGTCGCCGGGTCGTGCCCGTCCGTCGCGTACGCCCACAGGCCCGAGCGCAGCTGGCCCATCACCGCGGTCGCCTCCGCGTTGTGGCCCTGCACGTCGCCGATCACCAGCCCGACCAGGCCGTCCGGCAGCCGCAGCAGGTCGTACCAGTCGCCGCCGATCTGCATGCCCTCGGTGGACGGCAGGTAGCGCGCCGCCGAGGAGATCCCCGGCAGCGACGGCAGCGAGCGCGGCAGCATCGCCCGCTGCAACTCGCTCGCCCGCTCGTGGTGGACGTCGTACAGCCGGGCCCGCTCCAGCGACTGCGCCAGGATGCCCGCGAACGCCGAGAACATGGTGCGGTCCTCGCGGCTGAAGGACCGCTCGGTGGCGAAGGTGATCAGGCAGGAGCCGACCTGCCGGCCCGAGGCCACCAGCGGCAGCACCGTCCAGGCGGCCGGCGCGTCCGCGCCCCGGCGCTCCTGGCCCGGCTCGCTGAACAGCGGCGTGGCCCGGGCCAGCACGTGCTCCATCACCCCGCCCGCCAGGTCGTGCAGCCGGTTCAGCTCCGCCCGGTGCGGGCCGCCGAACACCGCCGGGGAGACCGGCGTCAGCCGGCCCTCGTCCACCAGGTCCAGCACCACGCCGGCCGCGCCCAGCGCCGGGCGCGCCACGTCGGTCAGCGCCGTGGTCACCTCGCGCACCGTCACCGCCCGGGACAGCGACCTGGTCAGCGCCAGCAGCAGGGTGGAGCGCGCCCCCGCCGCCGCGGCCGCCGCCGAACCGCCGGTCGGGCCCGGCCGCCACTCCCGCCCGGTCAGCAGCCCGGCCGTCCGCACCGGCCGCTGGTGCACGTCGAGCATCACCTCGCCGGCCTCGTCCACCTGCCAGGGCGCACCGTCCGGGCGCACCACCCGGTACGAGATCCGGTACGGGCCGCCGGTCGCCAGCGCCTCCGCCAGCGCGGCCTGCACGTCCGGCAGGTCCTCCGGGTGCACCACGTCCGCCAGGTCCGGCGCCCGCCCGGTCGCCCCCGGCGGCCGCAGGCCCACCGCCCGGTACGCCTGCGCGTCCCACAGCGTCTCGCCGGTCACCAAGTCCCGCTCGAACGCCCCGGCACCCGCCGAGCGCACCGCCAGCGACAGCAACTCGCCGTCGGCGGAGGGGAGTTCCGACCGCGGCCGGTCCGAGGCCGGGTCGGCCGCGTGCACGTGGTCCAGCAGGTGCGAGAGCCGGTGCGCGGCCACGTCGGCGAAGGTCTCCAGCAGCTCGACGTCCCGCCTCGGGACGGCCCCGCGGTGGGCCAGCGCGAGCGCCAGCGAACCCACCGGGTCCCCGTCCACCACCAGCGGCAGCACCGCCAGCGCGACCAGGCCGGTGCCCAGGCCCGCCGCCGTGTTCGGGTAGTCCGTGCTGGTCTGCTGCGGGCTCAGCAGCACCGGCTCCCGCCGCCGCAGCGCCAGCGCCGCGGGCAGCTCGCTCGCCGGGTCGACCACCGCGTACTTGCGGTGCGCCCACGCGGGCAGCTCGTGCGAGGCGGTCAGCCGGAGCGTCCCGCCGTCCAGCAGGTACAGCGCCGAGCCCTCGCCGGTGATCCACGCCGGGCCCTCGGCCAGCAGCGCGGCCAGCAGCTCCGCGGCGCTCGACGCCCGCAGCAGCGCCCGCACGCAGCGGAGTTCGGAACGGCTGGCACGACGCGGAGAGCTCTGGTCCATGCGAAGCGCCCGCTTCCGGTCGACGTGCCAGTGCTGACCATCTTATGGACGCACCGGGCAACCGGCCGCTTTCGCGACACGTGGTGGATCCGCGACATTTCCGGCATCCCGCCGGGGGCGGACCGGCCCGCTACTGGCCGTCGACCTCGCCGTAGCCGCGCTGCGGACGCGCCGCGACCGGCCGCAGCGAGCGCAGTCCGCGCAGCACCGCGACCCCGTGCCGCAGTGCGGCGGCCCAGTCCTCCCGACCGGTGCCGACCGCCGGGCGCGGGCCGCCGGGCGCGTCGTCCGGTGCCGTCCGGGGAGCGGGGATCAGCCCCGTGCCAGGCTCGATGTGCTGAGTCGCCTGCGGCATTCCCTGATCCTCCGTGCTTGTCGGCCACACCCGTGGAAGGTCTCCACGCGGTATGACTTCCCGACCGAAGGACAGTGTTACGCACCGATGGTGTCGAAACGGTGGGGGAGAGGTTGCGAAAGGGTGTGCATGGCGCGCGACCAGCGCCTTCCCCCGTCGATCGTGCCCCGTGCGCCCCTCCCGGCGCCGACCGGGAACGGCGGTCGGCGCCCCCCGGTCAGACGCCCGGCAGTTCGGTCGCGGCCTGCTGGGCGAGGCCCTCGGCGACCGGCAGGTCCGGGGCGGAGACGGCGTCCTTGAGCGGGCCGAGCCCGGTCGAGTGCTCCGGCGCGGCGTGCGCGCTGGGGGCGGTGAGGGAGGCGACCACGCCGACGGCGAGCGAGGCAAAGGCGAGCAGGCTGCGCTTCTTCATACCGGGTAGAACGCGGCAGCGCCCCAGAGGTCACGCGCCTTCCGCGCCCGGCCAGTTGGCGAGCCCCTCGACCAGCACCCCGGTCAGCCGCTCCAGCGTGACGTCCGTCCCCTCGGCGAGCTGGAACGCCCCCGCCGTGGCCAACGAGGCGTACCCGTGGGCCGCGGCCCGCAGCGTCCGCGCCGCGTGCACCGCCTCCGAGCCCTCCAGCCCGTAGCCGCGCAGCACCGCGTACAGCACCCCCACCAGCCGCTCGGAGGCCGCGACCAGCTCCGGGCCCGGGTCCGGCTCCGGCGCCTGCGGCAGCGCCGCGTACCGGCGCGGGTGGCCCAGGGCGTACCCGGCGTAGGCGGCCAGCAGGGCGCGGACGGCCCCGTCCCGGGCGTGGCCGAGGACGGCGGCGGCCAGGTGGCCGGCCAGCTCCTCGACGGTGCGGACGGCCACCAGGCGGCGCAGCTCGGGCAGGCCCCCGGCCACGTGCTTGTACAGCGAGGGGGTGGCCACGCCCGCCCGGGCGGCGACGGCGGCCAGGGTCAGCGCCTCGGCGCCGCGCTCGTCGATCAGCTCCAGGGCGTGGTCCACCACGGCGGCGGTGGAGAGTCCGGCGCGGGGCATCAGCGGGCGGTCCCGTTCTCGTCGGCCGGACCGGCGAGGCCGGCCAGGAAGGGCAGCAGGGCGTCGGCGACGGCCTGCGGGTGGCCGGCCATCGGGTAGTGGCCGGCGCCCCCGATCATCACCCTACGGCCGCGCAGCGCGGCGGCCTGCCGGTCCGCGACCAGCTCGGGCTTCGGGAAGTCCGGGTCCCGGTCGCCCATCAGCACCAGCGCGGGCACGTCGACCGCCGCGCACCAGCCGACCGGCGCCGAGTCGCCCTTCAGGTAGCCGCGCAGCGCCGCCCGGCGGGCGGGCTCGCGGAGCATCCGCACCAGGTCGGCCCGGTAGGCGTCGAAGTCGGCGGGCCGGGCGCCGGCCGGGTAGTAGAACTTCTGCGCCGCGCCCCACAGGCCGGGGAAGGCGCCGACCAGCGGGCCGACCAGCCCGAACAGCGCCTTCTGGAAGCCGTTCAGCGGCAGGTTCTCGATGAAGGCGTCGACCAGCACCACCCCGCCGGTCCGCCCGGGGGCGAGCGCCGCGGCCCGGACCACGGTGGCGCCGGTGTACGAGCTGCCGACCAGGACGGCGCCGCGCAGGTCCAGGTGGTCCAGCAGCGCCGCCAGGTCGTCGGCGAGCGCGGCCGGGGTGTGGTCGGTGAAGCCGGTGGAGGACTCGCCCATGCCGCGCAGGTCCATGGTGACCACCCGGTGCCCGGCGGCGGTCAGCAGCGGGGCGAGGTGGCGGTAGACGGCGCGGCTGTCGAGCATGCCGGGCAGCAGGACGACCGGGACGCCGGGGCCGGGGGTGTCGTCGTAGGCGATCCGGCCGCCGGTGACGTCGAGGTACCGGGTGGTGGTGCCGAGGGTGCTGTTCATCGCGGGCCTCCTGGGCGGGCGTCGTCCGGCGCCCCGGGCTCTGCGCGCCCGGCTGCTGCCGATAGCCATAAAGCTAAGGCTAATAGCCTTAGCCGTCAAGCCCGGCCCGACTCCCGGAGGTCCGCTCAGATCCCCTCCACCTTGAACGGGTCGTGCTCGGAGAGCAGCTTCTCCAGCCGGGCCTGGTCGACCCGGCTGGTGATCGCGCCCTCCTCCTGGCGGTCCCGGATCACCTTGGCCAGCGTGAACGCGGAGGTGATCTCGTAGAGCAGGCCGACGGCGAGGAAGGCGCGCATCCAGGCGCTGACCGGGAGGTAGGCGATCCCCAGGACCAGGGCGACCGTGGCGAACGCGAAGGACGCGACGGCCTGCAGGAAGTAGGCGGACGTGGTGCGGTGCGGCACGGGAGCGGTCATGCGCCCAGGGTCCCGCCACTCGAAGGGCGGGTCGTGAGTACGGATACTCAACTGCTCCGTCACGTTCCGTCGCGGCCTCGCGGCGGCCGAATCCGAGCGAATCGACGAATCGTCACAAATCGCCCATAGGGCGTCAGAAAAGTTTCACTGCACCTCGGAAGGCGCTTGGAATCATGGGGTCCATAGGATTAACGTTTGATAACGCAGCGCGGTCGGCAACGCCGTAACCATGCGGCACCGTGCGCCACGCCTAATCCATCCGGTCCTGCCCCGCGGCAGGTCCAGGAGCCGGGGAACCACGTTCCACCGGGGTGAATCGGGACGGCCCTGGGCCCGACCGTAGGAGACCTTCCACCTCCGAACCCGTCAGCTAACCCGGTCGGCGGCAGGGAAGGAAGGAGCGCGCCCCCGTGGCGTCGACCTACACCGAGAGCACCGGCACCCAGCTGCTCGACCACCCGGTCGAGGCCGAGCCCCTCCGGCACCGGCTGCCCCGCCAGGCCCGCACCGGCGCGCCCCTGCTGGGCGTCACCGCGATGACCGCCGCGCTCGGCGCCACCGGCCTCGCCACCGCCACCGCCCAGGCCGCCCCCGTGCCCGCCCCGGCCCCGGTCACCGCCGCCGACGAGGCCCCCGACGGCCTGCCCGCCGCCGACCCCGGCCTCGCCCTCGCCGCCCGCATCCTCCAGCAGGCCGACGGGCAGCGCACCAGCACCGAGGAGTCCGCCCGGCTCGCCGCCGCGCAGGAGGCCGAGGCCAAGCGCGCCGACCGGCAGGCCGAGACGGCCGCCCCGGCCCCCGCCGACCACTCCGCGCCCGCCCTGCCCGTCGCCGACTACCGGCTGGCCGCGCCGTTCGCCCAGGCCGGCGCGCACTGGGCGCAGCTGCACCACGGGCTGGACTTCGCCGCCCGCACCGGCACCCCCGTCACCGCCGTCACCGCGGGCACCGTGACCGCGGCCGGCTGGTCCGGCACCTACGGCTACCGCGTCATCCAGACCCTCCCCGACGGCACCGAGCTCTGGTACTGCCACCTCTCCCGGATCAGCACCGCCGCCGGCGAGGCCACCCCGGCCACCGTGCTCGGCACCGTCGGCAGCACCGGCAGCGCCACCGCCCCGCACCTCCACCTGGAGGTCCGCCCCGCCGGCGGCGCCCCGGTCGACCCGCTCCCCTGGCTGCGGCAGCTCGGCCTCCGGCCGTAGCCCGCGGGCGGCGCGCGGCACCTCCACCCGGAGGCCGCCCGCCGTACCCCCGGGCCGGTGGTCCCGGGGCCCTCAGTACTCCTCGGGGGCCAGTTCCGGGAACTCCTCCAGGAGCAGGCGCGGCAGCCCCGGGACGGTCCACTCCCCGCACAGGTCGATCGCGGCCTGCGCCACCGCCTCCTCGAACTCCTCGAACGCGCCGGAGAGTTCGGCGGGCATCGGCAGCCCGCGGGCGGACCGCTCGGCCAGGTTGCGGTAGCTGCGCCGCATCAGGCCCTGCTCCAGCAGCCGCCGCGCCCCGTCGGTGGAGACCCCGATCAGCAGCGGGCGCCCCGGCTGGTCCCAGTTGCCGTCCCCGTCCAGGCCCGGCACCCGGTCGAAGGCGGCGAACCGCTCCTCCGGCGGCAGCTCCCGGAAGGCCGCCAGCCACTCCCGCACCGGGCCGGGGCCGTCGTCGGACGGCACCCCGTCCGCGCGCAGCAGCAGCGCGTACAGCCGGGGCCAGGTCACCAGGTCGGAGCGGCGCAGCAGGGAGAGCAGCACCTCGCCCTGCCAGTCCGCCTCGGCGCGCAGCTTCTCCGCCCGCTTGGCGTTCAGCCGACGGGCCGCCCGCTGCCACTCGATCAGCAGCCGCACCGCCGCCGGGTACGCGGCCGGGTCGCCGTCCGGCTGGACGTACAGGTGCAGCTGCTCGTACAGCAGGCGCTCCAGCACCGGGGAGGACAGCTCGGGAAGGCCGTCGTGCAGCCGGGCCCCGCCCAGCTCCAGCAGGGTCAGCACCGTCCGCACCGCCGGCTCGGGCACCGGGTCGAACCCCTCCGCGACCGCCCAGTCCAACAGGTCGGCGGAGCGGGTGCGGGGCAGCAGGTGCAGGTCTTCGTCGTCCACCCCGGTACGGTAGCCGGTCCCCGGACGGCGGCCCGGTACGGTAGCCGGTCCCCGGACGGCCGCCGGGTAGGGCAGCCGGTCCCCGGACGGCCGCCGGGTAGGGTCGGTCGGCATGGAGACCCTCCGGCTGGCCGGCCCCCGGCTCACCCTGCGGGAGTACCGGCACACCCCGGAGGAGGTGGCCGCGCTGCACGCCGTGCACGGCGACCCCGAGACGGTCCGCCACCTGCCGTTCGGCGTCCGGGACTTCGAGGACTGCGCCGACCAGGTCGAGCTGTACCTCGAAGCGGCCGAGGAGCAGCCCCGGACGCACTACCGGCTCGCCGTCGACGACCCGGCGGGGGAGCCGGTCGGCCAGGCCGCGCTCACCCGGGAGGGCGGGCACGCCGCCGAACTCGGCTGCGTCCTGCGCCGCGACACCTGGGGCCGCGGCTACGCCGCCGAGGTCACCGCGCTGCTGTGCGTGCTCGGCTTCGAACGCCTCGGCCTGCACCGGCTGGCCGCCCGTTGCGACCCCGGACAGACCGCCTCGGTCCGGGTGCTGACCCGGGCGGGCTTCCGCCACGAGGGCCGGATCCGGGCCGAGTCCCGCCGGGACGGCGCCTGGCACGACGCGCTCCAGTACTCGCTGCTCGCCCCCGAGTGGGACGGCCCGCCCTGGCGCCGGGGGCCGGAGGGCGGCCGGCTCCAGGGGCGGACCGGGGGTTAACCCCACCACGAACTCGGCAGCAGGCGTCATTACGCCGGGCGGGGTCGCGGCGGCAGATTGGTACCCGTGCCCGGCACCGCCGACCGGCGGGGCCGCCCGACGAACCGAAGGACCGCGGATGTCCACCGCTGCGCACCCCGCCACCGCCCCCGGCGGCCACCCCGACCGGCCCGGGTTCTGGCGCGCCCCGTTCTCCCGGCAGGCCCTCCAGGATCTCGGCTTCGCGCTCACCGGCCTGCCGATGGCCGTGCTCGGCTTCACCCTGGTCGTCACGCTGTTCTGCCTCGGCCTCGGCCTCGCCGTGACCGTCCTCGGCCTGCCCGTCCTCGGCCTGCTGCTGGCCGTGGCCCGCGGCCTCGGCGCCGCCGAGCGGGGGCGGATCCGGAACGTGCTCGGCGAGGAGGTGCCCGCCCCGCCCGCCGTGGTGGTCGCCCGCGAGGGCTTCTGGGGCCGGATCACCGCCCGGCTGGCCGACCCGGCCGGCTGGAAGGCCGTGCTGCACCAGTTCGTGATGCTGCCCTGGGCGATCCTCAACTTCACGCTCTCGCTGACGTTCTTCCTGCTCGGCTGGTCGCTCGCCCTGTTCCCGGTCTACCAGTGGGTGTTCCGCCGGTACACCTCCTGGGGCGGCTACCGGGTCGCCGAGTGGACCACCTCGGACGGCGTCCACCACGCCTACGAGATCACCTCGCTCTGGCAGATCGCCGGGGTCTGCCTGCTCGGCCTGGTCATCCTCTTCCTCACCCCGCCGCTGATCCGCGGCCTGAACGGCGTCAACCGGTCCGCCGCCCGCGCCCTGCTCTCCAGCGACGACTGAGCGGGCCGCCGGACGGCCGCCGGAGGACCGGCCGGACGTGCGACACCCCCGGGCCCGTGGTCGGATGACCACGGGCCCGGGCCGCACCCCGGGCCCGCCGAACGTCCGGAGGCCCGGAGGCCCGCATGAGCCAGACCGCCCCGCCCGTCCTGGTCACCTCCCGACCGCTCGACGAGTACTGCGCCTGCTTCGGCCTCACCCGCGCCGACCTGGGCCGGCTGCCCGGCCCCGTCCTCGACTGCCCCGGCGGCGCCGCCGCCCTCGCCGCCGAGGCCCGCGCCCTCGGCTGCGAGGTGGTCGCCGCCGACCCGGCTACGCGCTCGGCCCGCACCGCCTCGCCGCGCTCGCCGCCGACGGCCGCGCCGTCATGGCCGACGCCATCCGGCGCGACCCCGGCGGCCACCTGCCGACCGACCGCCGGCGCCGCCCCGAGAAGTACCTGCGCAGCTGGGACCGCGCCCGCCGGCTGTTCGCCGCCGACGCCGCCGCCCGCCCCGAGCGCTACGTCGCCGCCGCGCTGCCCCGGCTCCCGTTCGCCGACGGCACCTTCGCCCTCACCCTCAGCTCCTACCTGCTGTTCGCCTACCCGGCCGTCTTCGGCCCCGCCGAACAGCTCGGCGCGCTGCGCGAACTCGTCCGGGTCACCGCCCCCGGCGGCGAAGTCCGGGTCTACCCCCTGCACGACGAACGCGGCCGCCCCTGCCCCCACCTCACCGAACTGCGCGCGGCCCTGCGCCACCACCGCATCGCCACCCGCGTCCGGCGCACCGGCCGCTCCGGCAGCATCCTGACCCTCCACCCACCACCGCCCGGCCGGGCCCCGCGCCTCGCGCCCAGGTAGGCGCCCGGGCCCGTACAGCACCCGCCCCGGCCCCGGAGACGCAGACGGCCCGTGGGCTGCTCCTCGGCCACCGCCCCCGGGCCCTGGGGACGGCGGCCGAGGCACCGGGGATGTACCGGTGAGCCCACGGGCCGGGTGACTGCTGGGAATTAGCCTGAGCCGGAGACCTCTACGGCCTCACCGCTGCGCAGGCAGGGGCGGCTCTAGCGAGCAGCCACCTCACGCATCCTGAAAGAACTCAACTCAGGATCACCTCCTTTCAGTGTGCAGCCACCATAGGCACCACCCACCGGCCGGGGCAACGGATTTATTCGGCCCTCTTCGGCCGGACACGGCGAAGGCCCGGAAGCGGTGCTTCCGGGCCTTCGTGCTACTGAGTAGCGGGGACAGGATTTGAACCTGCGACCTCTGGGTTATGAGCCCAGCGAGCTACCGAGCTGCTCCACCCCGCGTCGGTGAACACCACCCTACCCCACCGCGAGGGGAAGGATTCCCACCGGCGGCGCGCGGCGGCCGGAACGCCCGGACGGCGAACCGTACGGAGCGGGGAGGGCGGAGCGGGCCGGGCACGGCGAAGGCCCGGAAGCGGTGCTTCCGGGCCTTCGTGCTACTGAGTAGCGGGGACAGGATTTGAACCTGCGACCTCTGGGTTATGAGCCCAGCGAGCTACCGAGCTGCTCCACCCCGCGTCGGTGAACACGACTCTACGTGAGCCCCGCGGGAAAGGGAAATCCGTTTCTGTCCCGGCCGTCCCCGCGGCTCAGCCGGGGCGGGCCGACTGCCGGCCGCGGCGGGTCTGCGCCCACACCGAGAAGCAGACCAGGGCCGCGAAGCAGGGCACCATCACCAGGCCGTACACCAGCAGGAACCCGTCCGTGCCCAGCCCGGCGGCGGCGTTCCACACCCCGTGCAGGCCCATCGCCAGCAGCAGGCCGATCGGCGCGCCCAGCCGGGCCGGCCAGCGCCGGCCGGTGCTCAGGGTGAGCGCCAGGCCCAGCCCGGTCAGCGCGGTGAACAGCGGGTGCGCGAACGGCGAGAGCAGGGCCCGCAGGACGAAGGTGTGCACCGTCCCGTCGAAGTCCCGCAGGCTCGGCGGCTCGCCCAGGCCGATCGCGTCCAGCCGGGCCTGCCGGTCCGCGGTGAACGCCCGTCCCAGGTAGAGCGCGTTCTCGGTGAACGCGAACCCGCAGGCCGTCACCCCGCCCAGCACCACCCCCGCCGCCAGGGTGCGCGGGCGGGAGCGGGCCCGTCGGCGGCCCCCCGGGTCCGGGCGGAAGTGCGCGGGGCGGCGGGTGCCGGGCCGGTGCCACAGCAGGCGGCGCCAGCGGCCGCACGGCCGGTCCTCCTCGCAGCGGTGCCGCCGGCGCAGCGGCAGCAGCAGCACCAGCAGCGCCGAGCCCTTCGCGATCTCCTCGATCAGCGGCGTCGCGAACTCCGCGCCGAGCGTCTCCCCGCGCGCGCCCCGGTGGGCGATCAGGAAGTCGCTGGCCCAGCCGTTGGCCAGGATCGCCACCGTGGTCGCGGCGCACGCCCCCCAGGCCAGGCAGAACAGGGTGTGCCGGGTCGGCACCCGCGCGGTCCGGTTCAGCCAGGCCAGCGCCCCCAGCACGAACGGCAGCGGCAGCAGCGCCAGGCCCAGACCCACCAGCAGTCCCGTCGTCCCGGTCTGCCGCTGCACCAGGTGCAGGATCAGCACCCCCGAACCGGCCAGCGCCAGCGCCGCCACCGCCGAGGACATCGCCGGCCGCCGCAGCGGCCACAGCCGCCGCCACAGCGGTGGCACCGCCCGGGGCGCGGCCGGGCCGCCCTGCTGCCCGGGGATCCGCCCGCTCAGCCCCGGCGACCGGTCCGGAAGCAGCCCGTCGGACCGGCGCGCGGTCGGTCCGGGGACGGGGAGCGACCGGAGGCCGGTGGGGGTCGGGGGATCGGCGGCCGTGGCGGCGGTCACCACGGGCGGGCCGGGGGAGCCCTTGCCGCTGGGCGGACTGCTCACCTGCAGCAGCGTAGGCGAACCCCTCCCTCCGGGGGGAGGGGTCGGAACAATACGTATCCGGCGGGTGACCGATCGTCAGCGGAGCGGAACCGCGCCCACCGCCTCCCCGGGCCCGTGACATCCGTCATGCCGAGCCGGTGACGGCAGGTCCTGGGGCGGTACCGGCCCCGGCGGGCACAGTGGTGACCACCGCGGGGGAGGCAACCGGCGGACGGGGACCGCGACAGCGGGCCCGCGGGACGACACGGGGGAGACACCATGAGCGCCATCACGATCGAAGCGGCCACCCGCACCGCGCAGGCGCCCGCCGCAGCGCAGGCCCAGACCGAGGCGCAGGCCCAGACCGAACCGCAGGCCCAGACCGAACCGCAGGCGCAGACCGCAGCGCAGGCGCAGGCCGAACCGCAGGCGCAGCCGCCGAGCGTCGCCGAGATGCGGCTGCCGGTCTGGTTCTTCGGCTTCGAGGGCGTCCTGGCCGGGGCCTTCGACCTGCTGCGCGCCGCCCCCTCGGCCTGGCCCGCGCTGGTCGCCCTGGTGGTCGTCAACCTCGGCGTCTCGCTGACCCTGATGCGCCGCCGGCTCCGGCTCGCCAAGCTGCTGTGGCGCGGCAAGGAGACCCGCAAGGTCGCCCTCGGGCTGGTCGGCCTGCGGCTGGGCAGCCACCTGGTGCTCGGCCTGCTCGGCGCGGCGGTGACCGGCGCCCTCGGCCACGTCCTGTTCGCGCTGGTGATGAGCGCGGTGACGGTCGCCCTGCTCGCCCACGTCCAGCGGACGGCGCTCGGCGCGCTGGTCGCCGCGGGCCGGATCACCGCCTGAACGGACCCGACCCCCGGCCCCCGACCCCCGGCGGGGCGGGCGGCGGGCTCAGCGGCGGCGGAACAGCAGGTCGTGCACCACGTGGCCCTTGGCCAGGCCGGCCCGCTCGAACTTCGTCACCGGACGCCAGTCGGGCCGCGGCGCGTACCCGGGCACGCTGCCCGCCGGGTGCTCGTCCGGCTCCAGCCAGCCCGAGCCGTCGCCCTCCGGGTGCAGGTTCTCCAGCTCCGGCGAGCCTCCCAGGACCTGGAGCATCTGCTCCGCGTACGGCTCCCAGTCGGTCGCGCAGTGCACCAGCGCGCCCGGGGCCAGCCGGGGCAGCACCAGGTCCAGGAACGAGGTCTGGACCAGGCGGCGCTTGTGGTGCTTCGGCTTCGGCCACGGGTCCGGGAAGTACACCCGCAGGCCCGCCAGCGAGGCGTCCGGCAGCATGTCGCGCAGCAGGATCACCGCGTCGCCCGCCGCGAGCCGGACGTTCTCCGCGCCGTCCCGCTCCAGGAACTGCAGCAGGTTGCCGTGGCCCGGGGTGTGGACGTCCGCCGCGAGGATGCCCGCGGACGGGTCGGCGGCGGCCATCGCGGCCGTGGTGTCGCCCATCCCGAAGCCGATCTCCAGCGTCACCGGACGGCCCGCGAACAGCGTCGGCAGGTCCAGCGGAGTCCCGTCGATCGCCAGTCCGAACCGCTCCCAGCCGCGGTCCAGCGCGCCGGCCTGCGCCTTGGTCATCCGGCCGCGGCGCGGCTGGAAGCTGCGGATCCGCTGCTCGCGGTGCTGGGCCTCGGTGGCCTTGTGCGGGTACATCGGCGCGGGGTACGCCGCCGGGGCGGCGGAGAGCCGAGCCGACGCGGACAACTGGGTGCTGGGGGCGGAGGAGGTCACAATCGCACCAGTCTAAGGGAGCCGCGGAGCGGGCCCCCGGCCGGTTTCACTCCGCCCGCAGTGCCGCCACCGCCCGGCGGGCCACGTCCCGGCCGATGCCGAGCGAGGCGGTCGCCGCCGGGGAGGGGGCGTTGAGGACGTGGACGGTCCGGCGGGGGGAGCGGGGGTCGTCCGGGTCGAAACCGGCGAAGGCGAAGTCGTCGAGGAGGGTGCCGTCCCGGGCCACGGCCTGGGCGCGGACACCGGCGGTGGCGGGGACGAGGTCGGCCTCGGTGACGGCGGGCAGCAGGCGGCGGACGGCGGTGGTGAAGGCCCGCTTGGAGAGCGAGCGGTGCAGCTCGCCGAGCTCGTAGCGCCAGTGCCGGCGGGCGATCCTCCAGGTGCCGGGGAAGCGCACCGTCCCGGCGAGGTCCCGGGCGCTGAAGGTGCGCCAGTCGTAGCCCTCGCGGGCCAGCGCGGGCACCGCGTTCGGCCCGACGTGGACGTCGCCGTGCACGCCCCGGGTGAGGTGCACGCCCAGGAACGGGAACGCCGGGTCGGGGACGGGGTAGACCAGCCCGCGCACCAGGGCGCGCCGTCCGGGCACCAGCTCGTAGTACTCGCCGCGGAACGGCACGATCCGCACGCCCGGGTCGTCGCCGGCCAGCCGGGCGATCCGGTCGCTGTGCAGCCCGGCGCAGTTGACCAGCACCGCGCAGCGGACCTCGCCGCGCGCGGTGGTGACGGTGACGCCGTCCGCCCGCCGGGCGACGTCCAGCACGGGGGTGCCGAGCCGCAGTTCGGCCCCCCGCTCGCCCGCGAGGGCGGCGTAGCGGCGGGCCACCTCGGAGTAGTCGCAGATGCCGGTGGTGGCCAGGTGGAGCCCGGCGATGCCGGTGACCTCCGGCTCGTGCGCGCGGATCCCGGCCGGGTCGAGCTCGGTCAGCGGGATGCCGTTGGCCCGGCCGCGCTCGGCGAGCGCGGCGAGGCGCGGGAGTTCGGCGGGGTCGGTGGCGACGATCAGCTTGCCGGTGACCTCGTGGGCGATGCCCTGCTCGCGGCAGAACGCGACCATCTCGCGGGCCCCGTCGGTGGCGTACCGGGCCTTGAGCGAGCCGGGCCGGTAGTAGACGCCGCTGTGGATCACCCCGCTGTTGCGGCCGGTCTGGTGGGCGGCGGGGGAGTCCTCCTTCTCCAGCACGGTGACGCCGGTGCCGGGGTGCTCGCGGGTCAGGGCGTACGCGGTGGACAGGCCGACGATGCCGCCGCCGACCACCAGGACCTGCACGTCGTGCTTCAACCCCGCCACCCCTCGGCTGTGTGAGACCGCTCCGATGGATGGTGCCACGGCGGGGCCGGGGCGGCGGGGGAGTTCAGGAAGTGGCCAGGACCAGGCGGGCGCGCTCGGTCAGCTCCTTGACCCGCTGCTCGTTCTGGTAGGGCTCCAGGCGGCGCAGCAGCTCGACCACGTACTCGCGGCTGCGGTGCGAGGAGATCCGCCCGGCCACCTCGACGGCCCGCTCCCCGGCGGCCACCGCCGCGTCCAGGTCGCCCGCCTCGGCCTCGGCCATCGCCGAGACCACCAGCCGCAGGCCGTGCGAGCGGACGTACCCCTCGGTGGGGCGGGCCAGCGCCTCGCGGGTGAACTGCCGGACCTTGGACGGGACGCCGAGGTCGCGGAAGCACTCGGCGGCGTCGGCGGCGAGGCGGTCGTAGGCGAAGAAGTCGATCCAGGTCGGGTCCGGGTCGCCGGGGCGGGCGCGGTCGAGGGCGGTCTCGGCGGCGGCCAGCGCGGTGGCGCAGGCGGGGGCGTTGCCGGCCTTGGCGTGGGCGCGGGCCTCGACCAGGTGGAAGAAGCTCATGGTGCGGGCGGTGGCCAGGCCCCGGTTGCGCTCCAGGGCGGCCTGGGCGAGGTCGACCGCCTCGTCCGGGAAGGACCGGTAGGCGGCCTGCAGGCTCATCGAGGCCAGCACGTACCCGCCGAGCGGGACGTCCCCGGCCGCGCGGGCCAGCCGCAGGGCCTGGATGTAGTAGCGCTGGGCGGCCTCGTGCTGGCCGGTGTCGAAGGCCATCCAGCCCGCCAGCCTGGTCAGTTCGGCGGTGGCGCCGAACAGCGACCGGCCGACCGCGTCGCTGTACGAGGCGAGCAGCAGCGGGGCGGCCTCCACCCGCAGGCACTCCGGCACCATCGAGGAGCGCCAGTCGCCGCCGCCGTACTTGGAGTCCCACCGGCGGGCCTCCTGGGCGGCCTCGCGGAGCTTCGCCGCGTCCGCGTGCCCGACCCGGTAGCCGCTCAGGTCGGGGACGGCCTCGCGGGCCACCGAGCCGTCGGCGGGCGTGATCAGCCAGCGCGAGACGGGCGTGGCGTACGCGGCGACCGAGAAGGTGCCGGCCAGGCTGTCGCTCCACCGGCCGCCGCCGGGGCCGCGCCGCAGGTCCAGGTCGACCCGCCACAGCTCGGTGGCCGAGCGGACCGCCTCCGGGACCTCGCGCGGGAACTCCAGACCCAGCTCGGGCGTGGGGTGCGAGTCGGCGAGGCCGATCTCCTCCAGCGGGACGGGGCGGCCCAGCTTGTTGCCGAGCGCGGTGGCGATCAGGTGCGGCACCGGGCGCTGCGGGACCATCCCCTTGGTGACCCAGCGGGCCACCGAGGTCTTGTCGTAGCGGAGGGTCAGGCCGCGCTGCGCGCCCAGGTCGTTGACCCGGCGGGCGAGCCCGGCGTTGCTGATCTGGGCGAGCGCGAGGAGTGCCCCGAGCCGGTCGTTCGGCCCTCGTGAGCTGACGGTCATGGTGGCGGTGGCACCCCCTGGCGACGTCGTGCGCGGATGGCGGCGAGTCGCGACGGCCGCAGCACGCCACCGGACTGCTTGCACCTAGCGTAGTCGCCCGCGTTCCGAGGGTTAAGAGGCTGCATTCCGGTTGGCGGGAACGCGCCGCGTCCACGGCGGGCGCCCGGACGCCCGGACGGTGCCCTGTTGGCAGGTGCCGGACGCCCGTGCTCCGGTCCCGTGCCCGCGTGCGCCACCCGTGCTCCCTGTCCGCAGCGGCAGGTGGGCGATTCGCTAAAGCCTGTGGATCGGCCCGCCGTCGAGGACCCGGCGGGCCGGGGGAAACGCTGCCTCATTCCCCGCGGGCAGCTGCGCGTCCGGGAGGGCATGCGGATGCCCTCCCGGCCCGTGCAACGGCTTTCGGCCAACTTCGGTCGATCCGTGGCGGTCGCGGCCGTTCCCCGCGCCGCCCTGCCCGGCCACCGGCCTTGCCCCGGAGGGGAGTTCGCGACCCGCACGGCCCGGGCCCCGGAGGGGGAGGCCCGGTCCGTGCGCCCCCTCCGGAACTGAGGGACCGTCACCTGCGCGAAAGCCTGGCGCTCACCCGCCCCATCGGTGGCACGATGTCTCCTGACGGCGCGCCAACCCCTCCCGCCCGCCCGGGGTTTCGCCGCGCGCCCGCAGCACCACAGGTGGAGGCGCGATGCGGTGGCTCACCGGCTGGAGCGGCCTGACCGCCGCCGACCCGACCCTCGCCGCGGTCCGCCCGCTCGCCGGCACCCTGCTCTGGGGCGGCCCGGGCCCGCTCTGGGCGGTCGGCGACTGGCGCCCCGACGAACTGCGCCTCGCCGTGCTCCGCCCCGGCGGCCCCGCCACCGTCCGCGGCGGGCTCGACCCGGGCGACCCCGCCGACAGCGCCGACCACGACACCCCCGCCACCCTGCGGCTGGCCGTCGCCGGCCGCTGCGGCGCCACCGACCGCGAACTCGCCGACGGCCTGGCCGCCGCCCGCGGCGGCGCGCTGCGCCACCTCACCCACTGGCCCGGCAGCTACACCGTCGTGCTGCGGGCCGGCACCCGCTCCACCGTGCTGCTCGCCGACCTGTCCGGCGCCCAGCCGGTCTTCCACACCCCGTTCGCCGGCGGCACCGCCTACGCCACCGCCGCCCTCCCGCTCGCCGACCTGGTCGGCGCTCCCGTCGACACCGCCCACCTGGCCGCCCGGCTCGCCACCCCCGAGACGCCCGAGACGCTCGGCGACCGTACCCCCTACCGGGGCGTGCGCCGCGTCCCGCCCGGCCACGCGCTCGGCATCCGCGGCGGACGCGCCGACCGCACCCCGTACGAGGACCGGCCCGCCGAGCCGGCCGGCGCCGAGGCGCCCGCCGTCCGCGAACTCACCCGCGCCCTGCTGGAGGCCGTCCGCTGCCGGGTCCGCGCCACCGGCCCGGCCGACCGGCCCCGGCTCGGCGTCGACCTGTCCTACGGAACCGCCTCCGCCACCGTCGCCCTGCTCGCCGCCGCCGTCCCGCTCCCCGCCGGGCCCGGCACCGGCGCCGAGCCGGAGCGGCCCGCCACCCGGACCGGCGCCGTCAAGGGCTCCTGGGCCCGCCGCGCCGAACCGCCCGAACCCGAGACCCTCCCCGCCGTCACCCTCGGCGACGCCGACGGGTTCGCCCTCGCCGTCCACGCCCCCCGCCTGCGCCACCTGGTCGTCCCGCCCGTCGCCCCGTACGCCGACCTGGCCGACCCCCTCGCCGGACCGCTCACCGACGAACCCGGGCCCGCCCTGGTGGCGGCCGCCCGGCACGCCGCCGCGCACCGGGCGGGCGGCGCCGACCACCTCACCGGCCACGGCGCCCGCCAGGTCCTCGACGGCCACCCCGCCCGGCTCGCCGACCTGGTCCGCTCCGGCCGCTCCCTCGACCTGCTCGCCCCGATCGCCGCCCTGGCCGGTGCCGACCGGGCCACCGCCGGCGCGCTCACCGGCACCCTGCACACCCCCGTCACCGTGCTGCGCGCCGCCCGCCGGCTGGCCCGGGCCCGCTACGCCGACGCCCTCGACGATCTGGCCCTCGGGCTGACGCTCCGTCAGGAACCGTTCTCCGGACGGACGATGGGCCGTACCCTGGCCGCCGACCTGGCCTGGCACCGGCCGGGCCCCGCCGCCCACCTGCTGGCCGACGAACCGCTCGCCGCCCTCGCCCAGCACCTGCGCACCGCCGCCCGCGACGGCGCCCCCGCCGAACCCCCCGGCGCCCGCCGGGCCCGCCTCGCCCTGCACCGGCACGCCGCCCACTACCGCACCCTGGTGCACGCCACCGAGCAGCACGGCCAGCGCCTGCACGCCCCCTTCCTCGACAACCAGGTCGTCCGCGCCGCCCGTCTGCTCCCCGACGACCTGCGCCTGCAACCCGGCGCCCGGCACGCCCTGCTCGCCGCGGTGCTGGCCGGGGCCGGCCGCACCGACCTCCCCGCCGACTGGGGCCGCGCCGCCGGTCCCGACCCGCACGACCCGGCCCGCCGCGGCCTGCGCGCCGCCGCCGCCGCGCTCACCGAACTGTTCGACCGCCCGCTGCTCGGCGAGGCCGGACTGCTCGACGCCCCTGCCGCCCGCAAGGCGCTCGCCGCCGCCACCGACCCCGGGCAGAGCGCCCCGCCCGGCGCCCTCGCGGCCCTCGCCGACCTGGTCTCCGTCGAGCTCTGGCTGCGCCGACTGGCCGCCCGCCGCCCCGGCTCCTCCTGGACCGGCCTGCCCGTCCCGTGCCGCACCGCGCTCGGCACCTGACCGCGCCCGGCACCTGACCGTGCTCGGCACCTGATCGCGCCGCACCGCGCCCGCGCCGCGCCGCGCCCGGAGCCCGACCGCCGGGTGCGCCTGCGCCGCCGACGGGCACCCGCTGGGTAGCGTCGGAAGACCCCCGACCCCCGACCCCCTCCCGGAGACGGAGCGCGCGCCATGACCGCCACCCTCCCCGTGCGGCACGAACCGCCGCCGCCCGGCCCCGCGATCCTCGCCGGCTGCGACGGCTCGGACGCCGCGCTCTGGGCGCTCGACCGCGCCATGACCGAGGCCGAGGCGCACCACCTCCCGCTGCACGTCCTGGCCGTGGTCAACCCCTCGCCGACCGGCTACCCGGCCGGCATGGCCGACCTGGTGCAGGAGAGCGTCGAGCGGCTGGTCGAGAGCATGTCCGACGGCCTGCGCCGGGCCGTCGCCACCGTCCAGTCCGCCCGCGCCCGCCCGTACGCCGGGCAGCTCACCCTGCACGTCGTCCTCGGCAACGTCATCGAGGTGCTGCTACAGGCCGCCGACGGGCGGCACACCCTGGTCGTCGGGACCCGCGGCAACGGCGGCTTCACCCGGCTGCTGCTCGGCTCGGTCAGCACCGCCGCGGTGCACCACGCCGCCTGCCCGGTGCTGGTCGTCCCCGCGCCCGCCGCCGAGGAGGACTGAGCGGGAGGACCGGAATGTCCGCGGATGGTTGAGCGTTCACCTTTCGTCGAACGGCCGACCGGTCGTCGAGCCGTCCGTCGTCGAGACGACCACCCCGACAGGAGCACGCCCCGCCATGAAGGTCGAAATCTACTCGGACATCGCCTGTCCCTGGTGCTACGTCGGCAAGCGGCGCTTCGAGCAGGCGCTCGGGCAGTTCGAGGGCAAGGAGGGCGTCGAGGTGCTCTACCGCCCCTACCAGCTCGTCCCCGACGCCCCCGAGCAGGCCCGCCCCCACCGCGAGTGGCTCGCCGAGCGCTACGGCCCGCAGTCCCTCGCCATGGACGCCCGGATCACCGAGGTCGGCAGGAGCGTCGGCATCGACTACGACTTCGACGCCGCGCTGGAGGTCAACACCCTGCGCGCCCACCGCCTGCTCCACCTCGCCGAGACCGAGTACGGCGCCGCCGTGCAGGCCGCCCTCAAGGAGCGCCTGCTCAAGGCGCACTTCTCCGAGGGCGTCGACGTCGGCGACACCGAGGCCCTGGCCGGGCTGGCCGCCGAGGTCGGCGTCGACCGCGAGCGCGCCGCGGCGTACCTGGCGGGCGACGAGGGCGAGGCCGAGACGCTCGCCGCCCTCGCCGAGGCCCGCGCCATCGGCGTCACCGCCGTCCCCACCTTCGTCTTCGAGGGCCAGTGGGCCGTTCAGGGCGGCCAGGAGGCCGAGACCTTCCTCCAGGTCCTCCGGCAGGTCGAGGCCGAGACCGGCCGCCGGATCACCCCGGTCGCCCCGCCCGCCGACACCTGCGAGGACGGCAGCTGCGCGCTCTAGCGGCTCGCCGAGGCGGCCCGTGGGGCGGGCCCTAGCAGGTCAGCCGGGCCTGCGCCCAGTCCGCCAGGTCGACCACCGGGACCGAGCCGCGGACCGGCGTGACCAGCAGGCGCACGGAGCTCTGGCCGTCCAGCGGGACGTGCACGGGGACGGGGCGGTCGTCCGGGGACATCGGGCGGGAGCTCCACAGCACCCGGCCGTCGCCGCCCTGCACCGAGAACACCACCTCGCCGTACGTCACGCCGAAGTCGTCCAGCCCCACGACGGCGTCGAAGGAGCGGCAGGGGCGGTTCAGGTCGATGGTCACCCGGGCGGGCACCCGGGTCGCCAGCACGTGCTGGTAGCGGGTGCCGCGCAGCCAGGCCGAGGGCCGTTGGAGGACCTGGCCGCCGCCGCGGATGCTCGGGGTGTCGGCCGCGACCCGGTGGCCCCGGTTCAACGGCACCTCGTCCAGCCAGAACTGGCGCGACGTCGGCGTCGGGCTGGGCGTCGGCGTCGGGGTGGGCGTCGGCGTGGGCGTGGGTGACGGGGTGGGGGTCGGCGTCGGTGCGGGGGGCGGCACCCGGCGCGCCGTGGGCGTCGGGGTCGGCTTCGGCGCGGGCTTCGGCGCGGGCTTCTGCTTCGGGGTGGGCGTGGGTGACGGGCTGGGGTCGGCGTCGGGGCCGGGTGGGCGTCGGCGCGGGCGACGGCAGCCGGCGCGGGGCCGGCGGCGGGTCTCCGGCACGACGGTGGCCGGCGGCGGGGCCGCCTGCGGGCGGGTCCGGCGAGCCGGTGAGCGCGAACGCGGCGACCGCCGCCGCGACGACGGCGATGCCGGCCGCGATGCCCGCCTTGGCCGCGGTGCCGAGTCCTCCCGGCCACCGCCGCGGCCCCGCCGCCGGACGACCCGGCGCCGCCGGCCGCACCTGCAGCGCTGGCCGCGCCTGCGGCACCCGTGGTGCCGGTGGTCGCGGCCGCCCGCCGACCACCGCCGCCCCGACCGCGCCGGTGACGGCGGCGCCGCCGACCGCCGCCGCGGCGACGGTGAACCAGCCGGTGCCGACCCAGAGCAGCGCGCCGCCGGGCAGCACGGCCCGCAGGCTGTGGTTGATGTCGGCGAGCTCCAGGTACGCGGCGGTGCAGCGGGCGCAGTCCTGCACGTGCTTGCCGACCTCCGCCGAGGCGCGCTTGCGCAGCGAGCCGCGGGCGTACGCGCCGAGCCGGCTGGCGTACCCGGCGCAGCCGGACTCCTGGCTGCCCGACACGTGCGCCTGGAGGAAGGCGGCGGCCAGCCGGTCGCGGGCCCGGTGGGCCTGGACGGCGGTGGCGTTGGCGGTCTTGCCGAGCATCACCGCGACGGTCTTCGGCGACTCCCGCTCGACCTCGGTGTGCCAGAGCACCACCCGGTCGTCCTCGGGCAGTTCGGCGTACGCGCGCATCACCATGCGCCGGTCGGCCAGGGCCAGCGCCCAGGCGTCCGCGCCCGGGTCGGCGAGGTCGAACTCGACGGTGGCGGCGGAGGCCTCGGCGAACCCGGTGAAGTCGTCGACCAGTTGCTCGCGCCGGTCCGAACGGGCCCAGGCGGCCGCCACGTTCCGCACCGCGGTCAGCAGGTAGGCCCGGACGGCGAACTCGGGCCCCTTGCCGGCCTTCAGCGCCTGCAGGGTGCGGGCGAACACCTCACCCGCCAGGTCCTCCGCGGTGAAGCTGTCCCGGCAGCACGTCCGGGCGTAGCGGCGGACGGCGTCCGCGTGCCGACGGTAGACCTCCTCGTACGCGGCGTCGTCCCCGGCGCGCACCCGGGCGGTCAACTCGGAGTCGGACGGCGGCCGTTCACCGTCGACCGGGTCGGCGGGGGCGGGCACCGCGGCCCGTGCCGCGAGCTCCTCGCCGGTGAACGCCTCGCCGATGAACGCCTCGGGGGCGACGCCGCCCCGTCCGGCCGGGGCCTGGCCGGGCACCCGGCCGCTCAGCGACTCCCGGGCCGGGCTGCCGCCCTGGTCCGGTACCTGCCCCGGCGCCTCCAGCCCGGAGCCGGACTCGCCCGCCTCGCCCTGCTCGTCGGGGTTCACCCGGCACCGCCCCGGCGCGCGGCGCACGACAGGGGCCGCCCCGCGGAATCGGCGGCGGTCACGGTGCGCAACGGAACAATGGCTCCAACCACGGGCAAAGAATGGCATAGCGCAGCGACCACCGGTAGCCGGGTCCGCACCGGCCCACTCGTCCGGGCCTCCGTTCGCGGAAGTGTTCGGGCCTCGGCGGCGCAGGCACCGCGCGTACCCGGAACGTTCCGTGCCGCTTCCGTTCCGGCCCCTGCGCCGGGCGGCCCTCCGTCACCCGAACGGTGCGCCCCGCCCGGCCCCGGACCCGCTTCCCGGCGTCCTCACCCGTACGGTGCGTCAACTTCCCTCCCGGTGCGGCGGGTCAGGCCGCGCGCAGCCCCTGCAGCAGGATCTGCAGCAGCCGGTGCCCGGCCCCGCCCTCGGTCTCGCCCTCCCGGAGCGGGACGGCCGCCGAGGCGTGCACCGGCACCGCCGCCGTCAGCACCAGGACCACGTCGGCCACCGTCACCCCGGGGCGCAGCTCCCCGGCCGCGCCGGCCCGGGCCACCAGCGCCGCCAGCAGTTGCAGCAGCAGCCGCGGGTCCGCGCTCTGCTCGCCCTCGGCGACCGGCGCGCCGCCGAACGCCCGCAGCTCGGTGCCGCGCTGCTCGGGGACCCGGCCGATCTCCTCGGCGTACCGGAACGCCTCCGGCGGCAGCAGCCGGCCGGCGCCCGAGGCGGCCGCCCGCTGCAAGAAGCCCGCCAGCGCGTCCCACGGGCCGGTGAGCCCGCCGTACAGCGACTCCCGGGCCTGGGTGGTCAGCCAGGAGACCTCCTCGGCGGCAATCCGCTGGACCAGCACCTCCTTGCTGGGGAAGCGCCGGTACACGGTGCCCACGCCGACCCCGGCCCGCCGGGCGACCTCCTCCATCGGCGCCCCGTAGCCGAGTTCGCCGAACACCTCGCGGGCGGCCCGCAGCACGCTCTCCAGGTTCCGCCGGGCGTCCACCCGCAGGCGCGAGCCCGCGCCGCGCCCCGCCCCGTCCGGGCGCTCGCCGCCGGGGAAGCCGTACCGCTCCCGCTCGTCGGGGCCGCGCTGCTCCGGCACCACGTCCACCGTGGTCCGCCCGAACGCCGCGACCGGCCCCCGACCCGTCAACTGATCCTGCTCCGACATGCCCAACCTCCCCCGAGGCACCCCGTCCCGGGTACCCGAACGGCTACTGCGCCCCCTGGTGTGCGCTGCCGACACCGGCCGTGGTCCGACGTCCGCGCACTACCTTCCCCGGATGGCTCCCGTGCAGTCCGCGTCAGTGCCACCAGGTCCAGGGCGAACGGACCGGCACCATCGGCGGTCCGAATCACAATCCGACCATAGTTCAGGGAAGTTCGCCGCAGAAGTGGACCACTCGGAACACCGGACCGGTCCGATCCGAGCCCCCGTGTGCGGACAAATCCCCTCACGCACCACCCGCGGGCCCACGTGAGACGAATCACAACCCGAGGATCGGGTGCGGAACGCCTGCCTTCGCCCCGACTCGCCTTCCTTTGCCGGATCTTGACTCTCCGTCAGATCGCCCGAAAGGTACCGCTTCGAGTCTGCGGCAACGATCGGCGGTACACGTTCTCACTTCTGCCACATCCGTTCCACCGCTAGCGTGACCGACACGTTCGCACGGCGATCGAACACACCGCCGAGTCCATGGGGGGCACGATGGCGCTACAGCAACTCGAACCGGGAGGGAGCGGGGGCACCGGATTCGCCGTCGCCCCCGAGCAACTGGAACAGGCGGGCCGCACCGCGCAGGAGACCGCGGCCGCCGTCCCCGGCGAGACCGGCGGCGTCCTCGCCGCCTCCGACCGGGCGGAGAACGGTCTGCGCGGCTGGCGCACCGCCATCGAACTCAACGCCTGCACCGACGAGTGGAAGCGCCTGCTCGACGACCTCTCCCGGGAAATGGACTCCCAGGGCGGCAAGTTGATCCGGACCGCCGCCAACTACCGCAAGGGCGAGGACGAGGCGAACCAGGGCCTGGGCACCGCCGGCTCCGACGTCCGGGCCCGCTCCGGCCCGGCCGGCCCCCCGGCCCCCACCGGCACCGGCACCGGCACCCCCGGCCGGGCGAACCCGCTGGAGGAGCGGCTGCTGCGCAACGCCTTCGACGGCCGGCAGGTCACCACCCAGCCGCACCTCCTCCCGCCGGAGCAGGCCGCCCGCCCCGGGCAGGCCCCCGGCCGCGACCCCCGGCTCGACTTCCAGGTCCACCACGTCGAACAGACCGCCGACCCGGACTCGTTCGACCTCAACGCCCCGGCGCGAGGCCTCTGATGGACATCCAGACCCTCCAGGACGCCCGCCCCGACGCCCTGTTCGCGGCGGCGGACGCCTACACCCGGCTCTCGGCGGCCTTCGCCGACCACCGCAGCACCTGGGCCAACGGGGTCGAAGGCCGGGTCGACGGCTCCGGCTGGACCGGCAGCGCCGCCGACAGCGCCGGGACGTCCCTGCGGGCCACCACCACCAAGCTGGACGCGGCCTCCCAGGAACTGCACATGATCGCCCCGATCCTGCGCGAAGGGGCCGAAGCCTTCCTGCTCGCCCAGAACAAGCTCGACACCCTCCTGAAGGACGCGGCCGCCGAGGGCTACCGGGTGGGCCAGGACGGCTCGGTCTCCTGGGGCGCGTCCGACCCGTCCGGCCGGTCCGACCCAGGGCAGGGCACCACCATCGACCAGATGGTCCGGGACCAGTTCCGCGAGACCGCCGCGGCCGCCTACAGCGCCCGGATCGCCCAGGCCCTGGACGAGGCCGAACAGGCCGACCGGTCCGTCTCCGACCGGCTGCGCACCTTCACCGACAACGCCCGCACCGGCACCGGCCTCAGCCCGGGCCAGGTGGTGCTCGACCGGATGGCGGGCATCTACAGCGAGGACCTGGTCGAGAAGTCCATCCCCGCCAAGGGCACCTCCCCGGACGCGGTCAACGCCTGGTGGCAGGGGCTCCCCCCGGAGGAGCAGCAGCGGCTGGTCCGCAACCACCCCCACGAGATCGGCAACCTCGACGGCATCCCGTCCCCCGCCCGCGACCAGGCCAACCGGATCAACCTCGACCGGACGATCGCCGGCCTGGAGAGCCGCACCGACCTCAGCCCGGACGAGCAGGAG
Source organism: Kitasatospora sp. NA04385 (assembly GCF_013364235.1). Classification (NCBI taxonomy): domain Bacteria; kingdom Bacillati; phylum Actinomycetota; class Actinomycetes; order Kitasatosporales; family Streptomycetaceae; genus Kitasatospora; species Kitasatospora sp. NA04385. The sequence goes on from NZ_CP054919.1 coordinate 4,428,139, forward strand.
CAGCTGGACGGCTTCCGGAAGATCAAGGAGCGGCTGGCCGACGAGGACCGGCTGCACCACGACGCACCGGAGCAGAACCCCCGGCCCTACCTGCTCGCCGTCGACACGGTCGGCCAGGGCCGGGCCGCGATCTCCTTCGGCAACCCGGACACCGCCACCGACGTCGTCTCCTACGTGCCCGGCCTCGGCACCAAGATCGGCGGCATCGGCGGGGGCGACGGCGACCGCGCCAAGGACCTGTGGTCCGCCTCGCACACCGCCGACCCGAGCAAGGACGTCGCCTCGATCACCTGGATCGGCTACGACGCCCCGCAGTTGAAGGGCGTCGCCACCGAGAGCCTCACCGTCGCGGGCACCGAACGGGCCGCGCAGGGCGGCGAGGCGTACCAGGGCTTCCTGCAGGGCCTGCGGGCCACCCACGAGGGCGAGCCCGCGCACATGACCGCCCTCGGGCACTCGTACGGCTCGTTCACCGTCGGCCAGGCCGCGCAGCGCCCGGGCGGCATCCCCGTCGACGACATCATCCTGGTGGGCAGCCCCGGCACCGGCGCCCAGCGCGCCGACCAGCTCGGCATCGACCCCCAGCACGTCTGGGTCGGCGCGGCGGAGAACGACCCGGTCACCCACCTGCCGAGCGAGAACGAGACCACCGGCATGGGCGCCGGAGCGGTCGCCGGCATCGGCGGCGGACCGGCCGGCATGGTCGTCGGCGCCGGCCTGGGCTGGGTCGGCGGACACTACACGGACGAGCACGAGCTCTGGTTCGGCCAGGACCCGGCGAGCAAGGAGTTCGGCGGCAACCGCTTCGCCGTCGACCCCGGCCCAGCCATGAGCTTCGACTCGCACTCCGACTACTGGAACTACCGCGGCGAGGGCGACACCCGGACCCCCACCGTCTCCCTGAACAACATGGCGGAGATCGTCACCGGCCACGGCGACCAGACCGTCCGACAGGACTACCGCTGAGGACCCCCTCCCCCCCCCGCGCTCACTGCGCCGCTCCCGCCGTCCGCCGGCCGGGGCGGCGCGGTGCGTTCCGGGGCCCGCTCCGGTAACCGGATTCGGCCCGATCCGGCCCGGACTGTGGACAAGAGACCACCCGCGGGTGCGTCATAGGGGGAACGTGAAACGGGTCACAGCCCCAGGGCCGGCCGGAGGTGCCCCATTCGAGTCCTGATCATCGGCGGCGGCTGCGCCGGACTGAGCGCCGCGCTGCGCCTCCAGCAGTTGCTGCGCGCCCAGTTGAAGGACCGTCGGATCGAACTGACGATCGTCGAACCGCAGCCCTACCTGACCTTCCAGCCGCTGCTGGCCGAGGTCGCCGCGGGCTCCATCGACCCGCGCCACGTGGTGGTCCCGCTGCGCACCGCGCTCCCCGACTGCCGGGTGCTCACCGCCCGGGTCACCCGGATCGACCACGCCACCCGCACCGCCTGGGTGGACGCCGCCCCGCGCGGCGAGCTCCGGCTGCCCACCGAAGTCCCGTACGACGTCCTGGTGATGGCCCCCGGCTCGGTCTCCCGCACCTCCCCGGTGCCCGGCCTCGCCGAGCACGGCATGGGGTTCGCCACCGTCGGCGAGGCGGTCGCCCTGCGCAACCACGTGCTGGAACAGCTCGACCTGGCCTCCTCCACCCGTGACCCCGAACTCCGGCACGCCGCACTGACGTTCGTCTTCGTCGGGGCCGGCTACGCGGGCGTCGGCGCGCTCGCCGAACTGGAGGACATGGCCCGCACCGCCACCAAGGGCTACCACAACCTCGACCCCGACGACCTGCGCTGGGTCCTGGTCGAGGCCAAGGACCGCATCCTCGGCGAGGAGACCCCCGAACTCGCCGCCCACACCCTCGCCGAACTGCGCGAGCGCACCATCGACGTCCGGCTCTCCACCACCCTGGAGTCCGCCACCGACCGGCTGATGCTGCTCTCCGACGGCAGCCGCTTCGCCGCCCGCACCCTGGTCTGGACGGCCGGCATCCGCCCCGCCCCCGTGCTCTCGCTCACCGACCTCCCGCTCGACGGCACCGGCCGGATCACCTGCCTGCCCACCCTGCGGATCGCCGCCCCCGACGGCACCCCCCTGCCCGACGCCTGGGCCGCCGGGGACTGCGCCGCCGTCCCCGACCACACCGGCGAACCCTGCGCCCCCAACGCCCAGCACGCCCTCGCCCAGGCCAGGCTGCTCGCCGAGAACCTCGCCGCCGAACTGGCCGGCCGCCCGCTCACCGCCTACCGGCCCGAGCACCCCGCCTGCTCCACCTCGCTCGGCCTGCGCCGCGCCGTCGCCCACACCAAGCGCGGCACCCGGCTCACCGGCCGTCGCGCCTGGTGGCTGCACCGGGCCCGCCAACTGCGCCGCCTGCCGACCCGGGAGCGCCGGATCCGGGTGCTGACGGACTGGCTGTTCGGCGGCCTCTTCCAGCGCGAGATCGTCTCGCTGGGCACCATCGAGCACCCCCGGGCCGAGTTCGAGTCCGGTTTCACCACCGGTCCCGGCACCTGACACCCGCGGCCGCCCGCCGCAGCCGCTTCGCCGCCCGCAGCACAGCACCGTCGCCTCTCGCCTCTCGCCCAGGAGCGCACTCCCCGGCGCGCGCGTTCCGAAACGCGCCGTACCGGGGGCTCGACTTCCGGAATCACACCTGAGCCTGACAGGATCAACCCGACGGAGCCATCACGGCGAGTGCAGTAACACGTACCCATTGTGATCATCACACCGCAGTCGCCCACCCTGCAGGCACCACCCCCATCAGTCCCGAGGAAGCGGCCGACGTTGAACCTCATGCGCTGGAGCGCCCGGCTCACCGGAGCCGCCCGGCGGGCCACCCCCGCCACCGCGGACGAACCCGTCACCGTCCCCGGCCCGCGCGACCCGGCCGTCCCCGGTCTCCGTGACGCCGAGCAGCTCTACGACCTGCGCGAGGTCCTGCGCCGCCTGCCCGCCCCCGTCGCCCTCACCCACGGCCCCCGGCACCAGCTCGGCTACGCCAACCAGGCCTACCGCGACCTGTTCGGCGCCCGCACCCCCGGCCGCCCCGCCGCCGAGTCCCTCCCCGAACTCGCCACCCTCGGCGTGCTCCCGCTGCTCGACCAGGTCCTGCGCAGCGGACGCCCGCGCAGCGTGAAGTCCCGCTGCATCCTCGGCCTCGGCGGCAACCGCTACTACAACATCGCCTGCGTCCCGCTCGGCCCCGACGAGCACGCCGCCCCCGCCGGCGTCCTGGTCTTCGCCACCGAGGTCACCGACCAGGTCCAGTCCGCCGGCCGCCTCCGCGAGGCCGAACGCCGCCAGCGCGAGGCCGCCGTCACCCTCCAGCACAGCCTCCTCCCGCAGAAGCTCGAACAGCCCGCCGACCTCCACGTCGCCGCCACCTACCAACCCGGCGGAGCCGACGCCGCGGTCGGCGGCGACTGGTACGACGTCATCGGCCTCGGCGGCGGACGCACCGCACTCGTCATCGGCGACGTCATGGGCCGCGGCCTGCGCGCCGCCGCCGTCATGGGCCAGCTCCGCACCGCCGTCCGCGCCTACGCCCGCCTCGACCTCCCCCCGCACGAGGTGATGACGCTCCTCGACGGCCTCGCCATGGAGATCGACGCCAACCAGATCGCCACCTGCACCTACGCCGTCTGGGACCCGACCGCCACCACCCTCGTCTACGCCTCGGCCGGCCACCTCCCCCTCCTCCTGCGCGGCCCCGACGGCACCGTCCTGCGCGGCGAGGAGCAGAACGGCCCGCCGCTCGGAACCGGCGGCGCCGGCCACCTCTCCCACACCCTGCGCCTCCTCCCCGGCACCACCGGCGTCCTCTACACCGACGGCCTGGTCGAACGCCGGGACCAGGACATCGACCAGGGCATCGACCACCTCGCCCACACCCTCACCGGCCCCGTCGGCACCCCCGACACCGTCTGCTCCCGCCTCCTGCGCGCCCTCGGCGTCACCGCGGAGCACGACGACGACGTCGCGGTACTGGTCTTTCAGGTGCCCCTTGATCCCGAGCCCGCAGGTGTGTAGAGTTCTTCGAGTTGCCTGACAGGGAGCACCGGACACGCATCTGTGTGGACGGTCCCGGGGCGGCCAATCCCCTGAGAAACCAGTTCGGTGATCCGTGACGGGTCGCGTCCTTTTCGCGTCCCCGTTCGTATTGTCGGCGTGCGCTTTTCCGGAGATTGCGGCCGATTCGCTTTGCGGAGCGGGGATCGGCTAGAGTTTGAAACGTCGGACGGGGCGTCAAGCCGCAGAAGACGAAAGCGAGTCGGGAAAGAGCACAGGCTCGGATCTGATAAGCTGGAAACACGAAAGAACGAAGCGCCCAGAGGGTCCGCAGGAATGCGGCTCGAAGGAAGCATCCGTTCCTTGAGAACTCAACAGCGTGCCAAAAGTCAACGCCAGATATGTTGACATCCCCGGCCTCGACATCTTGTCGGGGTTGGAGGTTCCTTTATGAAGTATCACTAGCGAGGACGCAGTGCGCGGGGCCGCCTTATTCCGGTGGTTGCCGTGCCGCTCTTTCGTGAGAAGCATTCACGGAGAGTTTGATCCTGGCTCAGGACGAACGCTGGCGGCGTGCTTAACACATGCAAGTCGAACGGTGAAGCCCTTCGGGGTGGATCAGTGGCGAACGGGTGAGTAACACGTGGGGAATCTGCCCTGAACTCTGGGACAAGCCTTGGAAACGAGGTCTAATACCGGATACGACCGTCTCCCGCATGGGGGTCGGTGGAAAGCTCCGGCGGTTCAGGATGATCCCGCGGCCTATCAGCTTGTTGGTGGGGTAATGGCCTACCAAGGCGACGACGGGTAGCCGGCCTGAGAGGGCGACCGGCCACACTGGGACTGAGACACGGCCCAGACTCCTACGGGAGGCAGCAGTGGGGAATATTGCACAATGGGCGAAAGCCTGATGCAGCGACGCCGCGTGAGGGATGACGGCCTTCGGGTTGTAAACCTCTTTCAGCAGGGAAGAAGCGCAAGTGACGGTACCTGCAGAAGAAGCACCGGCTAACTACGTGCCAGCAGCCGCGGTAATACGTAGGGTGCGAGCGTTGTCCGGAATTATTGGGCGTAAAGAGCTCGTAGGCGGCCTGTCGCGTCGGATGTGAAAGCCCGGGGCTTAACCCCGGGTCTGCATTCGATACGGGCAGGCTAGAGTGTGGTAGGGGAGATCGGAATTCCTGGTGTAGCGGTGAAATGCGCAGATATCAGGAGGAACACCGGTGGCGAAGGCGGATCTCTGGGCCATTACTGACGCTGAGGAGCGAAAGCGTGGGGAGCGAACAGGATTAGATACCCTGGTAGTCCACGCCGTAAACGTTGGGAACTAGGTGTTGGCGACATTCCACGTCGTCGGTGCCGCAGCTAACGCATTAAGTTCCCCGCCTGGGGAGTACGGCCGCAAGGCTAAAACTCAAAGGAATTGACGGGGGCCCGCACAAGCAGCGGAGCATGTGGCTTAATTCGACGCAACGCGAAGAACCTTACCAAGGCTTGACATACGCCGGAAACGTCTAGAGATAGGCGCCCCCTTGTGGTCGGTGTACAGGTGGTGCATGGTTGTCGTCAGCTCGTGTCGTGAGATGTTGGGTTAAGTCCCGCAACGAGCGCAACCCTTGTTCTGTGTTGCCAGCGAGTAATGTCGGGGACTCACAGGAGACTGCCGGGGTCAACTCGGAGGAAGGTGGGGACGACGTCAAATCATCATGCCCCTTATGTCTTGGGCTGCACACGTGCTACAATGGCCGGTACAAAGGGCTGCGATGCCGTGAGGCGGAGCGAATCCCAAAAAGCCGGTCTCAGTTCGGATTGGGGTCTGCAACTCGACCCCATGAAGTTGGAGTTGCTAGTAATCGCAGATCAGCATGCTGCGGTGAATACGTTCCCGGGCCTTGTACACACCGCCCGTCACGTCACGAAAGTCGGTAACACCCGAAGCCGGTGGCCTAACCCGCAAGGGGAGGAGCCGTCGAAGGTGGGACCAGCGATTGGGACGAAGTCGTAACAAGGTAGCCGTACCGGAAGGTGCGGCTGGATCACCTCCTTTCTAAGGAGCACACGGCCGGATGCGAGCGAATGTCTCGCACGGTTGCTCATGGGTGGAACGTTGACTATTCGGCACAGGGCGTGAGCCCCACTAGTACTGCTTCGGCGTGGAACGTGTGGGTGATGGTCCTGGGCCGGGCACGTTGTTGGGTCCTGAGGGAACGGCTTGCCGTTGTCTCTGGGATGCCGGCTTCACTTGAGGGTGCGTCATGCTCCCGAGGGTGGATGTCTGGTCGTTGTTTGAGAACTGCACAGTGGACGCGAGCATCTGTGGCCAAGTTTTTAAGGGCGCACGGTGGATGCCTTGGCACCAGGAACCGATGAAGGACGTGGGAGGCCGCGATAGGCCCCGGGGAGCTGTCAACCGAGCTTTGATCCGGGGGTGTCCGAATGGGGAAACCCGGCAGTCGTCATGGGCTGTCACCCATACCTGAACACATAGGGTATGTGGAGGGAACGCGGGGAAGTGAAACATCTCAGTACCCGCAGGAAGAGAAAACAACCGTGATTCCGGGAGTAGTGGCGAGCGAAACCGGATGAGGCCAAACCTTGAGCGTGTGAGACCCGGCAGGGGTTGCGCTCGAGGGGTTGTGGGAAAGTTCTTCAGTCGTCTGCCGGCGGCTGGGCGAGTCAGAAACCGTATGGGTAGTCGAAGGACATGCGAAAGGTCCGGCGTAGAGGGTAAGACCCCCGTAGACGAAATCTGTACGGCTCGCTTGAGCTTCTCCCAAGTAGCACGGGGCCCGAGAAATCCCGTGTGAATCTGGCGGGACCACCCGCTAAGCCTAAATATTCCCTGGTGACCGATAGCGGATAGTACCGTGAGGGAATGGTGAAAAGTACCGCGGGAGCGGAGTGAAATAGTACCTGAAACCGTGTGCCTACAAGCCGTGGGGGCAGCCTTCGGGCTGTGACTGCGTGCCTTTTGAAGAATGAGCCTGCGAGTTTGCGGTGTGTAGCGAGGTTAACCCGTGTGGGGTAGCCGTAGCGAAAGCGAGTCCGAATAGGGCGTTCGAGTTGCATGCCCAAGACCCGAAGCGGAGTGATCTAGCCATGGGCAGGTTGAAGCGGAGGTAAGACTTCGTGGAGGACCGAACCCACCAGGGTTGAAAACCTGGGGGATGACCTGTGGTTAGGGGTGAAAGGCCAATCAAACTCCGTGATAGCTGGTTCTCCCCGAAATGCATTTAGGTGCAGCGTCGTGTGTTTCTTGCCGGAGGTAGAGCACTGGATAGGCGATGGGCCTCACCGGGTTACTGACCTTAGCCAAACTCCGAATGCCGGTAAGTGAGAGCGCGGCAGTGAGACTGTGGGGGATAAGCTCCATGGTCGAGAGGGAAACAGCCCAGAACACCGACTAAGGTCCCTAAGCGTGTGCTAAGTGGGAAAGGATGTGGAGTCGCAGAGACAACCAGGAGGTTGGCTTAGAAGCAGCCACCCTTGAAAGAGTGCGTAATAGCTCACTGGTCAAGTGATTCCGCGCCGACAATGTAGCGGGGCTCAAGCACACCACCGAAGTCGTGTCATTGCAGCAATACTCCCAACGGAGGCTGTGATGGGTAGGGGAGCGTCGTGTGCCGGGTGAAGCAGCCGAGGAATCGAGTTGTGGACGGTTCACGAGTGAGAATGCAGGCATGAGTAGCGATACAAGAGTGGGAAACTCTTGCGCCGATTGACCAAGGGTTCCTGGGTCAAGCTGATCTGCCCAGGGTAAGTCGGGACCTAAGGCGAGGCCGACAGGCGTAGTCGATGGACAACGGGTTGATATTCCCGTACCCGCTTTGAAGCGCCAACGTCGAACCAGGTGATGCTAAGGCCGTGAAGCCGGCCCGGAGTCTTCGGACGATGGGACGTGGTGGAGCCGCCGGTCCGAGCCTGTAGTAGGTGAGCGATGGGGTGACGCAGGAAGGTAGTCCAGCCCGGGCGGTGGTAGTCCCGGGGTAAGGGTGTAGGACGTTGCGTAGGCAAATCCGCGCAGCACATAGTCTGAGACCTGATGCCGAGCCGATTGTGGTGAAGTGGATGATCCTATGCTGTCGAGAAAAGCCTCTAGCGAGTTTCATGGCGGCCCGTACCCCAAACCGACTCAGGTGGTCAGGTAGAGAATACCGAGGCGTTCGGGTGAACTGTGGTTAAGGAACTCGGCAAAATGCCCCCGTAACTTCGGGAGAAGGGGGGCCATTGCTGGTGACGGGATTTTCTCCCCGAGCTGGTGGTGGCCGCAGAGACCAGCGAGAAGCGACTGTTTACTAAAAACACAGGTCCGTGCGAAGCCGTAAGGCGATGTATACGGACTGACGCCTGCCCGGTGCTGGAACGTTAAGGGGACCGGTTAGTCCGACTTCGGTCGGGCGAAGCTGAGAACTTAAGCGCCAGTAAACGGCGGTGGTAACTATAACCATCCTAAGGTAGCGAAATTCCTTGTCGGGTAAGTTCCGACCTGCACGAATGGCGTAACGACTTCTCGACTGTCTCAACCACAGGCCCGGTGAAATTGCATTACGAGTAAAGATGCTCGTTTCGCGCAGCAGGACGGAAAGACCCCGGGACCTTTACTATAGCTTGATATTGGTGTTCGGTTCGGCTTGTGTAGGATAGGTGGGAGACTGTGAGACCCGGACGCCAGTTCGGGTGGAGTCGACGTTGAAATACCACTCTGGTCGTGCTGGATGTCTAACCTGGGTCCGTGATCCGGATCAGGGACAGTGTCTGGTGGGTAGTTTAACTGGGGCGGTTGCCTCCTAAAGGGTAACGGAGGCGCCCAAAGGTTCCCTCAGCCTGGTTGGCAATCAGGTGTTGAGTGTAAGTGCACAAGGGAGCTTGACTGTGAGACTGACGGGTCGAGCAGGTACGAAAGTAGGGACTAGTGATCCGGCGGTGGCTTGTGGAAGCGCCGTCGCTCAACGGATAAAAGGTACCCCGGGGATAACAGGCTGATCTTCCCCAAGAGTCCATATCGACGGGATGGTTTGGCACCTCGATGTCGGCTCGTCGCATCCTGGGGCTGGAGTAGGTCCCAAGGGTTGGGCTGTTCGCCCATTAAAGCGGTACGCGAGCTGGGTTTAGAACGTCGTGAGACAGTTCGGTCCCTATCCGCTGTGCGCGTAGGAGTGTTGAGAAGGGCTGTCCCTAGTACGAGAGGACCGGGACGGACGAACCTCTGGTGTGCCAGTTGTCCTGCCAAGGGCATGGCTGGTTGGCTACGTTCGGGAGGGATAACCGCTGAAAGCATCTAAGCGGGAAGCCTGCTTCGAGATGAGCACTCCCACCTCCTTGAGAGGGTAAGGCTCCCAGTAGACGACTGGGTTGATAGGCCGGATATGGAAGCCCTGTGAGGGGTGGAGTTGACCGGTACTAATAGGCCGAGGGCTTGTCCTCAGTTGCTCGCGTCCACTGTGTTGTTCTGAAACAACGACCCCCACCCCCGCTCCGGCGGGCGGGTGGGCGGCGACAAGTTTCACCGTGTTTCGGTGGTCATAGCGTGAGGGAAACGCCCGGTTACATTCCGAACCCGGAAGCTAAGCCTCACAGCGCCGATGGTACTGCAGGGGGGACCCTGTGGGAGAGTAGGACGCCGCCGAACAATCATTCAGGAAAGGGCTCCAGCCGTCAGGCTGGGGCCCTTTCTGCATTTCCGGACCCGCCGCGGCTGGAACCTGTCGCGGCTGGAGCCGAGCGCTCGTCAGAGTCCGGAGCCACCGGTGGCGTCGATGATCCTCCCGGTGACCCAGCGGGCGTCGTGGGAGGCGAGGAAGGCGACGACGTCGGCGATGTCGTCGGGTTCGGCGACGCGGCCCAGGGCGGCGAGGGAGGCGGCCCGGGCCCGGGCGGCGGGGTCGTCGCGGAGCCAGGCGGCGTTGACGTCGGTGTCGACGATGCCGGGGTGGACGGAGTTGGCGGTGATGCCGCGGGGGCCGAGTTCCTTCGCGAGGTTGAGGGTGAAGGTGTCCAGTGCGCCCTTGGTCGCGGCGTAAGCGATGATCTCGGGCATCGCGATGCGGGCCGCGCCGCTGGAGACGTTGATGACGCGTCCGCCGTCGCGCAGGCGCGGCAGGGCCTGCTGGACGAGGAAGAACGGGGCGCGGACGTTGACGGCGAAAACCTCGTCGAAGTCCTGCTCGGTGAGGTCGGCGAGGGCGGCGCTGCGGCCGATCCCGGCGTTGTTGACCAGGATGTCCACGCCCCCGTCGTCGAGGTGGCCGGCCCGGGCGAGGTCGTACGCGGCCCAGAGGCGGGTGGCATCGCCGTGGGTGCCGAGCGGAGCGTGGACGGGGAAGGCGCGGCCGCCGCGGCTGTGGATGCGGTCGAGGACGGCGGTGGCGGCGGCGTGGTCGCGGGCGTAGCCGAGGGCGACGGTGGCGCCGTCCCGGGCGAGGCGTTCGGCGATGGCGCGGCCGATGCCCCGAGAGGCTCCGGTGACCAGGGCGGTCTTGCCGTCGAGCGGGCGTGCGGACATGACGGGTCCCCCTTCTCCTGGCGTCACCCATTTCTTGAGTGATCGCTCAAGAAGGAAGCTAGCACGCCCCGGCACCTTTCTTGAGCGACCGCTCTAAAATGGCTGGCATGGCAGCAGCGGAGACGGCGGGCACGAACGGCGCAACGGCCAAGCGGGGCCGCCCGCCGGCCTTCGACCGGGCGGAGGTGCTGGCGGCGGCGACCAGGCTGTTCTGGGAGCGCGGCTACCAGGCCACCTCGGTGGGCGAGTTGACCGGGGCGATGGGGATCAAGCCGGGCAGCCTGTACGCGGCGTTCGGCGACAAGGCGGCGCTGTTCCGCGAGGTGGTGGAGGCGTACGGGCACTCGCCGGAGGGGGAGTTCCTGGCGGTGGCGCTGGCCGAGGAGGCGTCGGCGCGGGCGGCGTTCGCCCGGGTCCTGCGGGAGGCGGCGCGGATCTACTCGGACCCGGAGCACCCGGCGGGCTGCCTGGTGATCTGCGCGGCCGCCAACGTCACGGCCCAGGACGAGGAGGTGGCGACGTTCCTGCGCGGGCGGCGGGCGATGAGCCTGCGGCTGTTCGAGGAGCGGCTGACGGACGCCGAGCGGCTGGGCGAGCTGCCGCCGGGGGCCTCCCCGGCGGTGCTGGCGCGGTACTTCGGGGCGGTGCTGCAGGGCATGTCGCAGCGGGCCAGGGACGGGGCGGACGCGGCGGAGCTGACGGCGACGGCCGAACTGGCGCTGGCGGCCTGGCCGGCGGCCGGGGGCCGGGGGGAGCACCCGTACGGAAACCGGGGCGGAGAACGTACGCTCGCCGGTATGCGGACTTCTGAGAACACGTCAGGTGCGGACCGGGTCGAGCGGGTCGAGGTGCTGACGCCGGAGCAGGCGGGTGCGGTGCGGGAGCTGCTCGCGGCGGCGGCCCGGGCGGACGGGCGGGAGGCGGTGTCGGAGGCCGGACGGCTGCGGATCCGGCCGGACAGCCCGCGCGAGGGGGTGCGGCACCTGGTGCAGTCGGTGGACGGGGCGGTGGTCGGCTACGCGCAGGTCGAGGGCGCCGGGCCGGGGACGGTGGAGCTGACGGTGGCGCCGGCCGAGCGCGGCCGGGCTGGGCGGCGCGCTGGTGCGCGAGGTGCTGGCGGGGGCCGGGGCCGCCGACGGGCTGGACTTCTGGGCGCACGGCGGCCTCCCGGCGGCCCGGCACCTGGCGGAGGTGCACGGGGCGGTGCTGGTGCGCGAGCTGCGGCAGATGCGGCGCACCGCGCCGGCGCCGGACGCGGTGCCGCTGCCGGCCGGCGTGGAGCTGCGGACGTTCGAGCCGGGCCGGGACGAGGCGGCCTGGCTGGCGCTGAACGCGCTGGCCTTCGCGCACCACCCGGAGCAGGGCTCCTGGACGGAGCGCGACCTGGCGGAGCGGATCGCCGAGCCGTGGTTCGACCCGAAGGGCTTCTTCCTGGCGGAGCGGGACGGCCGGCTGGTGGGCTACCACTGGACGAAGACCCAGCCGGACGGTCTGGGCGAGGTGTACGTGGTGGGGGTGGATCCGGCCGAGCAGGGTAATGGCCTGGGTAAGGCGTTGACGGCGGTGGGCCTGCGGCACCTGGTGCTGGAGCGTGGCCTGCCGACGGTGATGCTGTACGTGGACGCGGACAACGCGGCGGCTGTCCGGGTGTACGAACGGTCGGGTTTCGCCGTCCACGAGGTCGACCTGATGTACCGGTGGGAGCCGTCCGGCCCGCGCTGAGCTGGCCGAACGCGGGCGGAGGGGGACGTCCGCCCGCAGCCACAGGGGCGACGGACTCAGCTTTCCTCCCGGCCATGCGGTGTTTACCGTGGATTCAATTGACGCCGCGAAGATCACAGAATGTCGTCCGTATTGCCGCGTCCGCGTCACCGCTCCACCCACCGCCCGCCCGGGCGGGTCCCGGCCTCCCCGGGCGGGTGGACCTGGGTCGACGAGGACGACCAGCTTGCGGAGTCATGCCCTTCGCCCCACCGGGGCCGCGTCCTGCAGGAGGAGCTGGAACCGATGAGCATCCCCCGCCCCGTCTCCGACTCGGCCGGTTCGGCCGAGCGCAGCAGTGAGCAGAAGCCGGCCGCGCGGTCGGGTGTCAGGTCCGGGTCCGGTGCCGGCGGCAGGGTCGCCGCCGGCAAGGACGCGGGCAAGGAGTCCGGCAAGGAGGCGCGGCCGCGCGCGGTGCCGTCGCGCGGCAAGGCCAAGGCGGTCGAGCCCAAGACGGTCGAGCCGAAGGCGGTCGAGCCCAAGGAGGCGGCCGTCCCCGGGGCGGAGTCCGGGGCCCCGGCCGATCCGGTGCGGGCGGCGACGGCGCTGCCCGCGGCGGTGTCGGCGGCCTTCCAGGCGGGCGCCGCGGGCGCCGCGGGCGCGGAGGAGGCCGAGCTGCCGCAGGGCCGGTTCCTGGACCGCGAGCGCAGCTGGCTGGCGTTCAACGAGCGGGTGCTGGAGCTCGCGGAGGACCCGGACATCCCGCTGCTGGAGCGGGCCAAGTTCCTGGCGATCTTCGCGTCCAACCTGGACGAGTTCTTCATGGTGCGGGTGGCCGGCCTCAAGCGCCGGATCGCCACCGGGGTGGCGCAGCGCTCGGCGTCCGGCCTGCAGCCGCGCGAGGTGCTGGACCTGATCTGGCGGCGTTCGCGCGAGCTGATGGCGCGTCACGCGGCGACGTTCCAGCAGGAGGTGCTGCCGGACCTGGCGTCCGAGGGCATCGAGCTGGTGCGCTGGCCGGATCTGGCGGAGGCCGAGCAGGCCCGGCTGCACACGCTGTTCCGGCAGCAGATCTTCCCGGTCCTGACGCCGCTGGCGGTCGACCCGGCGCACCCGTTCCCGTACATATCGGGGCTGTCGCTGAACCTGGCGGTGGTGGTGCGCAACCCGGTGTCGGGGCACAAGCACTTCGCCCGGGTGAAGGTCCCGCAGTCGCTGTCCCGGTTCCTGGAGGCGTCGCCGCAGCGGTACGTGCCGCTGGAGGACGTGATGGGGGCGCACCTGGAGGAGCTGTTCCCGGGGATGGAGGTGCTCGCCCACCACGCGTTCCGGGTCACCCGCAACGAGGACCTGGAGGTGGAGGAGGACGACACCGAGAACATCCTGAAGGCGCTGGAGAAGGAGCTGATGCGGCGCCGCTTCGGCCCGCCGGTGCGCCTGGAGGTCGAGGAGTCGATCGACCCGTACATCCTGGACCTGCTGGTGCGGGAGCTGAACATCACCGAGGCGGAGGTCTTCCCGCTGCCCGGGCCGCTGGACCTGACCGGGCTGTTCGGGATCGCCGACCTGGACCGGCCGGAGCTGCGGTACCCGAAGTTCGTGGCGGGCACGGCGCGCGGGCTGACCGACGTGGAGTCGGCGACGCTGCCGGACATCTTCGCGGCGATGCGCGAGCGGGACGTGCTGCTGCACCACCCGTACGACTCGTTCTCCACCTCGGTGCAGGCGTTCCTGGAGCAGGCCGCCGCGGACCCGCACGTGCTGGCGATCAAGCAGACGCTGTACCGCACCTCCGGTGACTCGCCGATCGTGGACGCGCTGATCGACGCGGCCGAGTCCGGCAAGCAGGTGCTGGTGCTGGTGGAGATCAAGGCCCGGTTCGACGAGCAGGCGAACATCAAGTGGGCCCGGAAGCTGGAGGAGTCCGGCTGCCACGTGGTGTACGGCCTGGTCGGGCTGAAGACGCACTGCAAGCTCTCGCTGGTGGTCCGCCAGGAGGGCGACACGCTGCGCCGGTACTCGCACGTGGGCACCGGCAACTACCACCCGAAGACGGCCCGGCTGTACGAGGACCTGGGCCTGCTGACGGCGGACCAGCAGGTCGGCGCGGACCTGTCGGACCTGTTCAACCGGCTGTCGGGCTACTCGCGGCGCGAGTCGTACCGGCGGCTGCTGACCGCGCCGCGCGGGCTGCGGGACGGGCTGGTGGCGCGGATCAACGGGGAGATCGCGCACCACCGGGCCGGGCGGCCGGCCTTCGTCAAGGTCAAGGTCAACTCGATCGTCGACGAGGTGGTGATCGACGCGCTGTACCGGGCCTCGCAGGCCGGGGTGCCGGTGGACGTGTGGGTGCGCGGCATCTGCGCGATCCGGCCGGGCGTGCCCGGGCTGAGCGAGAACGTCCGGGTGCGGTCGATACTCGGGCGGTTCCTGGAGCACTCGCGGGTGTTCGTGTTCGGCAACGGCGGCGACCCGGAGGTGTGGATCGGCAGCGCCGACATGATGCACCGCAACCTGGACCGCCGGATCGAGGCGCTGGTGCGGGTCACCGACCCGGCGCACCGGGCCGAGCTGAACGGGCTGCTGGAGCTGGGCGTCTCGGACGAGACCGACTCCTGGCACCTGGGCGCCGACGGCACCTGGACCAGGCACGCGCAGGACGCCGAGGGACGGCCGCTGCGCCACGTCCAGGACCTGCTGATCGACTCGCGCCGCCGCAACCGCGGCTCCGCCGCCGCGCGCTGAGCGGCACCCCGCCCGCGCCGGGCCTCCCGGCGCGGGCGGACTGCACCCCTGGGGCAGGCCCAGGGAGGAGATCGGGGAGAGCCACAGCCATGACCGATGCGCCGACGACGGCTCCGGTGGCGCGCGCCGCGACCGCCGGGGAGGTCCTTGCCGGCTACCTGACCGTCCAGGCGGGCGCGTTCCTGCGCGCCCTGCCGCAGGCGGTCGGCGAGGCGGGGTCCAGACCGGGGGCGCTCCCGGCGTCGGCGCGGGCCGCGGACGACCTGCTGCGCGCGGTGCGCCGGGTCGGCGGGGTGCTGCACACCTTCGGGGCGGCGTTCGACCCGCAGTGGGCGCAGGAGTCGCGCACCGAGCTGCGCTGGCTGCTCGACCTGCTGGCGCGGGAGCCGGGCTGCCGGCGGCGGGCGGTGCGGCTGCTGGGCGCGCTGGACTCGCTGGCCGACACCTCGCCGGACGGGGCGGGAATGCTGGCCGGGCACGCGGGCGCGCCCAAGGCCCGGGCGCTGCTGGAGCGACAGCTCACGCTGGCCAGGACCAGGGCGCACACCGTGCTGCTGCAGGAGCTGCGCTCGGCCCGGCTGCACGCGCTGGCGGACCGGATGACGCTGCTGGCGGGGGACGTGCCGCTGGTGGCGCCGGCGGCCGCGGAGCCGGCGGCGGCGCTGCTGCCGCGGACCGCGGCGGCGCTGGGGCGCTGCTGGGGCGGGCGAGCGGCTGCCGTGGCAGCGGTCGGCGCAGGCGTACGGCGGGGCGGGCCTGCACCGGCTGGGCGCGGTGGAGGAGGAGCCGCCCGGGGTGCCGGCGGCGCGGACGGCGGCGGACGCGGACGCGGCGCTGGCGGCGGACGACGCGCCGTGGCTGCGGGCCCGGATCCTGGTGAAGCGGGCCAGGTACGCGCTGGAGGTGTGCGGGGCGCCGGGCGAGGGCCTGGCCGAGCTGGACGGGGTGCTGGCGCGGCACCAGGAGGCGTCGGACGCGGCGGTGACGGTGGCGACGGCGGCGCGCACGCCGCGGATCACCCCGGCGACGGCGTACGTGCTGGGCGTGGTGCACGCGGACCAGCGTTTGGAGGTCGAGTCGGCCCGGTACGCTTTCGGGCGCCAGTGGCCGGGGGTGGCGCCCGGGCTGGTCGGCCCGGCGGCGCTGCCGGACTGAGCCCCGTTCCCCCGCCCGGATGGACCGCGTACCGCAGATGGCAGATCGTTCCTCCCCGCCCGACCGTGCCCCGGCCCGGTCGGGCGGTGCCCGTCTCGACCGCCGTCCGGCGGCGGGCTCCCGTTCGACGGTGCTGGCGGCGGGGGCGGTGCTCTGGGTGCCGGGGCCGCCGAAGAAGGGCGGCAAGGGCCGCAAGAAGCCGCGGATCGCGCTGGTGCACCGGCCCAAGTACGACGACTGGAGCCTGCCCAAGGGGAAGCTGGACCCGGGCGAGGGCTGGCGGACGGCGGCGCTGCGCGAGGTGCTGGAGGAGACCGGGATGCGCTGCGTGCTGGGCCCCGAGCTGCCGGTGCAGCACTACCTGGCGAACGGCCGGCCGAAGGAGGTCCGATACTGGTCGGCGGTGCCGACGGGCGGCTCGTTCCGGCCGAACCGGGAGGTGGACCGGCTGGAGTGGCTGCCGCCGCGGCGGGCCAAGGAGCGGCTGACCCACCCGCGCGACCGGGTGCTGGTGGACGCGCTGCTGGAGCTGCTGCTCGGCTGAGGGCCGTCCGGGTGGTCCGCCCCGGTCGTCCGGGTGATCTGCCCGCGCCCGGGCCGTGACGCAACCGTTACTACCGGCCGCAGTTTCCTGACGTCCCTTCGAGGTTCACTCCCCGTTCATTTGTGACGGGCTGACGCGTCACCTGTCCTGCCTAACTTCTGGGTTACCGGAGGGCCGAAAGGGCCCCGGACCACAGCAAAACCGGTCGTTCCGAGACCGGCATTGCCTCAGAAAGGGACACCCAGTGAACCTGCGGAACGGCCGCTCCAAGGCCCTCGCCATCGGTGCCGTCGCGCTCGTCTCCACGCTGTCGCTCTCGGCTTGCGGCACGGACGACAACACCAAGAACACCACCGGTTCGTCGTCGGCCTCGGGTGGCGCCGCCGCCCCCACCGCTGCCAAGATCGCCTGCGCCGACAAGGGCGGCCAGCTGCTGGCCGCGGGTTCGACCGCGCAGACCCCGGCGATCGACGTCTGGAAGGCCGCCTACAGCGCCGCCTGCTCCAGCGCCACCCTGACCTACGGCGGCGGCGGCTCCGGTGCCGGCGTCACCCAGTTCAACCAGGGCAAGATCGCCTTCGCGGGTTCCGACTCGGCCCTGAAGCCGGCCGAGGTCGACGCCTCCAAGAGCGTCTGCACCGGTGGCCAGGCGATCGACCTCCCGATGGTCGGCGGCCTGATCTCGATCGTCTTCAACGTCGAGGGTGTCGACAAGCTGGTCCTGGACGGCCCGACCCTGGCGAAGATCTTCGACGCGCAGATCACCAAGTGGAACGACCCGGCGATCGCCGCCCTGAACGCGGGCGTGAACCTGCCGGCCGCCGACATCCAGGCGATCCACCGCTCGGACGACTCCGGCACCACCGCCAACCTGACCGGCTACCTGGCCAAGGCCGGCGGCGGCAACTGGAAGTACCCGGCCTCCAAGACCTGGGCGGGCCAGGGCGGCCAGTCCGCGAACGGCTCCGCCGGCGTCGCCTCGCAGGTCAAGGGCGTCAAGAACTCGATCTCCTACGTCGAGCTGTCCTACGCCCAGACCAACAAGCTGAACAGCGCCTCGATCAACACCGGCGCCTCCAAGCCGGTCGAGGCCACCGCCGCCAACGCCGCCGCCACCCTGGCCGCCGCCAAGGTCATCGGCACCGGTGCCGACCTGGCGCTGGACATCGACTACGCGACCAAGGCCGAGGGCAACTACCCGCTGACCCTGGTCACCTACGAGATCGTCTGCGACAAGGGCAACAAGGCCGACAGCCTGCCGGTCCTCAAGTCCTTCCTGAACTACACCGTCAGCGCCGACGGCCAGCAGGCCATCGGTGCGGTCGGCTACGTGCCGCTGCCGACCGAGCTCGCGGCCAAGGTCAAGACCCAGATCGACGCCCTGGCCTGAGCCCGGGCGACGACCGGCCGGGCGGCCCCCGAAGGAGGGGGGAGGGGCCGCCCGGCCGGGGTGTCCGTCGCAGCGCACCACCCACCACGAGAACGTCCGGGGCACCGCCGCCATGGTGCCGCCCTCCGCGGGGCAGCGCCGCCAGACCGGAGTAAACGACCATGACTTCTGCACCCCCCGCCGACGCGCGGGGACGGACTCGACGCAGCCGGGGCGACAGCCGCCGCGGCGACAGCGTGTTCTTCAACCTCTCCCGGGGCTCGGGCATCCTGCTGCTGGTCATCATGGCCGCCATCGCGGGCTTCCTCGCCTACCGCTCCTTCCTCGCGCTGGGCAAGAACGAGGGCAACTTCCTCACCACCTTCGAGTGGGCCCCGGACGGCGTGAAGCCGGTGTTCGGCATCGCCGTCCTCACCTTCGGAACGCTGGTCAGCGCGTTGATCGCGATGGTGATCGCGGTGCCGGTCGCGGTCGGCATCGCGCTGTTCATCTCGCACTACGCGCCGCGCCGGATCGCCCAGCCGTTCGCCTACCTGGTGGACCTGCTGGCCGCCGTCCCGTCCATCGTCTACGGCCTGTGGGGCGTGCTGTTCCTCGTCCCGCACATGGACGGCCTGACCAGCTGGATGGACCAGTACCTCGGCTGGACGTACGTCTTCGACCAGTCCAGCACCGGCGTCCCGGCCCGCAACCTGTTCACCGTCGGCGTGCTGCTCGCGATCATGGTGCTGCCGATCATCACCGCCGTCACCCGCGAGGTGTTCCGGCAGGTCCCGCGGATGCACGAGGAGGCGGCGCTCGCCCTCGGCGCGACCCGCTGGGAGATGATCCGCACCGCGGTGCTGCCCTTCGGCCGCCCGGGCATCATCTCCGCGTCGATGCTCGGCCTGGGCCGCGCGCTCGGCGAGACCATCGCGGTCGCCACCGTGCTCTCCACCAACAGCGTGCTGTCGCTGCACCTGCTCGACCCGGGCGGCGGCACCTTCGCGGAGAACATCGCGCTGAAGTTCAACGAGGCCCAGCCGCTGGGCCGGGACGCCCTGATGGCCTCCGGCCTGGTCCTGTTCGTCATCACCCTGCTGGTGAACGGCGCGGCCCGCATGATCATCGCCCGTCGCAAGGAGTACTCGGGGGCCGCCGCGTGACCACCGCCACCATCACCGACGCCACGCCGCCCCAGCTCGGCCACCGGCTGACCGCGGCCCGGCTGCCCCGCTGGGCGCCGGCCGGCATCACCGCCCTCTCGATCGCGCTGGGCTGCGGCATCGGCGCCGCCGCCGGGCTGGAGAGCCACCTGCAGTGGGGCCTGATCTCCGCGCTGCTGTTCCTGGTGGTCAGCTACGGCGTCTCGGCCGCCGTCGAGGGCCGCCGGCAGGCCCGGGACCGGTTCGCCACCTCGCTGATCTGGGTCTCCTTCATCTGCGCCGTGGTGCCGCTGGTCTCGCTGACGGTGTACACCGTCCAGCAGGGCATCGGCGCGATCGACGGCAACTTCCTCACCCACTCGATGAAGGGCGTCGCCGCGACCCTCAGCCCGGACGGCGGCATCTACCACGCCATCATCGGCACCATCGAGCAGGTCCTGCTGGCCACCCTGATCGCCGCGCCGATCGGCCTGCTCACCGCCGTCTACCTGGTGGAGTACGGCCGCGGCCGGCTCGCCAAGGCGGTCACCTTCTTCGTCGACGTCATGACCGGCATCCCGTCGGTCGTCGCCGGCCTGTTCGTCCTGTCGCTCTGGAACATCGTGCTGGGCTTCCAGTACTCCGGCTTCTCGGGCAGCCTCGCGCTGGCGATCCTGATGATGCCGGTCGTGGTCCGCTCGACCGAGGAGATGCTCAAGCTCGTCCCGAACGAGCTGCGCGAGGCCTCGTACGCGCTCGGTGTGCCCAGGTGGAAGACCATCCTGCGGATCGTCCTGCCCACGGCCGTGGGCGGCATCACCACCGGTGTGATGCTGGCGGTCGCCCGCATCACCGGCGAGACCGCCCCCGTGATGATGCTGGTGTTCGGCGCCGACTTCATCAACAGCGACCCGTTCAACGGACCGCAGCAGTCGCTCCCGCTCTACATCTGGCAGCAGTACTCGCAGATCAACAACGACTACGGGTACCAGCGGGCCTGGGGCGCGGCCCTGGTGCTGATCGCCTTCGTGATGGCACTCAACCTCGTCGCCCGGGGCATCGCGCGCTGGCGCTCGCCCAAGGGCGGGCACTGACACCGACTGACGTACGAACAGACGAGAGAAGACGAAAGACCATGGCCAAGCGCATCGACGTCAGCGGACTGTCCGCCTACTACGGTTCCACCCGCGCCATCGAGGACATCTCGATGACCATCGAGCCCCGCTCGGTGACCGCGTTCATCGGCCCCTCGGGCTGCGGCAAGTCCACCTTCCTGCGCACCCTCAACCGGATGCACGAGGTCATCCCCGGCGCCCGGGTCGAGGGCAAGGTGCTGCTGGACGACGAGAACCTGTACGGCACCAACGTCGACCCGGTCGCCGTCCGCCGCTCGGTCGGCATGGTGTTCCAGCGCCCCAACCCGTTCCCCACCATGTCGATCTACGACAACGTGGTGGCCGGCCTCCGGCTCGCCGGGGTGAAGAAGAAGTCCGTGCTGGACGGCGTGGTGGAGAAGTCCCTCCAGGGCGCCAACCTGTGGAACGAGGTCAAGGACCGCCTGGGCAAGCCCGGCGCGGGCCTGTCCGGCGGCCAGCAGCAGCGCCTGTGCATCGCCCGGGCGATCGCGGTGGAGCCCGAGGTGCTGCTGATGGACGAGCCCTGCTCGGCCCTCGACCCGATCTCCACCCTCGCCATCGAGGACCTGATCGGCGAGCTCAAGTCGCAGTTCACCATCGTGATCGTGACCCACAACATGCAGCAGGCGGCCCGGGTCTCCGACCGCACCGCGTTCTTCAACCTGGCGGGCGTCGGCCAGCCCGGCAAGCTGGTCGAGCTGGACGACACCCAGCGGATCTTCTCCAACCCGTCGGTCCAGGCCACCGAGGACTACATCTCCGGCCGCTTCGGCTGATCGGCCCCGCGCCGCACGAACCGCTCCGCGGCGCTGCATGGCGGTGCCGCCGCGGAGTCAGGAAGGGCCCGCCCCCGTGCTGTGGGGGCGGGCCCTTCCGCCGTCGGCCGGGCGGGAGCTAGAGGACCAGCAGGTTCACGATCCCGTACACCGCGGCGGCCACGATCGCCGCCGCCGGCATCGTGATGAACCAGCCCATCACGATGTTCTTCGCCACCCCCCAGCGGACCGCGCGGACCCGCTTGGTGGCGCCCACGCCCATGATCGCCGAGGTGATCACGTGGGTGGTGGAGATCGGCGCCGCGTAGACGAACGAGGTGACGTACATGACCGCGGAGGCGGTCGCCTCGGCGGCGAAGCCCTGCGGCGGGTCCAGCTCGATGATCTTCCGGCCCAGGGTGCGCATGATCCGCCAGCCGCCCGCGTAGGTGCCCAGCGAGAGCATCGTGGCGCAGGAGAGCTTCACCCAGATCGGGATGCCGTTGCCGGACTGGTGGCCGGAGATGGTCAGCGCCATCACCACGATGCCCATGGTCTTCTGGGCGTCCTGCAGGCCGTGCGCCAGCGCCATCGCGGCCGCCGAGGCGGTCTGCGCGACCCGGAAGTTGCGCTTGGCCCGGTGCGGGTTGGCCCGGCGGAAGATCCACAGGATCGCCAGCATCACCAGGAAGCCGCCGACCAGGCCGACCACCGGCGAGACGATCATCGGGACGATGATCTTGTCGATCACGCCGTGCCAGACCACCCCGATGCCGCCCGCCAGCGCCGCGCCCACCATGCCGCCGAACAGCGCGTGCGAGGAGGAGGACGGCAGGCCGAAGTACCAGGTGACCAGGTTCCAGGTGATCGCCCCGACCAGGGCCGCGAACAGGATCGCCATGCCCTTGCTGCCGGTCGGGGTCTCGATGATCCCCTCGGAGACGGTCTTCGCGACCCCGCTGCCGAGGAAGGCGCCCGCCAGGTTCATCACCGCGGCCATCGCCAGGGCCGCCCGCGGGGTCAGCGCCCGGGTGGAGACCGAGGTGGCGATCGCGTTGGCGGAGTCGTGGAAGCCGTTCGTGTACGTGAAGAAGAAAGCGACGCCGATGACGACGATCAGTGCTGCCATGTCCACGGAGGTCAGGACTCCTTGACGGCGATGGTCTCCACCGTGTTGGCCACGTGCTCGAACGCGTCGGCGGCCTCTTCGAGGACGTCCACGACCTGCTTGAGCTTCAGCACCTCGATCGCCTCGTACTGGCCGGAGAACAGGTGGGCCAGCAGCTTGCGGTGGATCTGGTCCGCCTGGTTCTCCAGCCGGTTGACCTCGATCCAGTACTCGGTGAGGTTCGACATCGACCGCAGGTTGGGCATCGCCCCCGCGGTCAGCTCGGCCGCCCGGGCCAGCACCTCGATCTGCTGCTCGATGCCCTTCGGGAGGACCTCGATGTCGTACAGGACGACCAGGTCGACGGCCTCCTCCATGAAGTCCATGATGTCGTCCAGCGAGGAGGCCAGGTTGTAGATGTCCTCCCGGTCGAACGGGGTGATGAACGAGGAGTTCAGCTGGTGGAAGATCGCATGGGTGGTGTCGTCGCCGGCGTGCTCGGCGGCGCGCATGCGCTCGACGATCTCCGCGCGGGCTGACACGTCAGAGCCCAGTAGTTCCAGCAGGAGCTTCGATCCGACGACCAGGTTCTCCGCCGCGGCGGCGAACATGTCGTAGAAGCTCGTCTCCTTCGGGGTCAGGCTAAAACGCACGGAAATCTCCGATGTGCGGGGTCGGTACTTGACGATGCTAGGCGCACGCTCCCCACTCGTGGACACGGGGTTGCCGACGCGCGCCCTAAGTGTGTCCCACGACACGCCGGTTTGCTCCCGCTCTGCACGGGGATCTCTGTCCTGACGCCCGGACGGCGGAACACCGCACCGGTGCCGCGTGTTGGATAGTGGGCACCTCCCGGCCGAGGGCCGGGGGCGGGCCGAGTACCGAGACCAAGAGGGCTGACCGGATGACCACCACCGACACCACGGGCACCGACACCGCTCCGGAGGCGGCCTGCCACGGTGCCGCCGCGGCCACCGGGCCGCACGGCTACAGCGGCGAGAAGGAGGCGCACCTCAAGCGGCTGCGCCGGATCGAGGGGCAGATCCGCGGGCTGCAGCGGATGGTCGACGAGGACGTGTACTGCATCGACATCCTCACCCAGGTGTCCGCCTCCACCAAGGCGCTGCAGTCCTTCGCGCTCTCCCTGCTGGAGGAGCACCTGCGGCACTGCGTCGCCGCCGCGGCCGCCGCGGAGGACGGCGGCGAGGAGCTGAACGCCAAGGTCGCCGAGGCCAGCGCCGCCATCGCGCGGCTGCTGCGCACCTGACGCCCCCGGCCGTCCGGCCGACGCGCGGTCAGTCCGCCGGGCCGTCCGCCGGGTCGTCCGGTTCGCGCCGGGCCAGCAGGACCTCGTCGATCTGCTCGGCGGCCAGCCGCTCCGCGCGGCTGGCCGAGGCGGCGATCATCAGCTCGCCGGTCAGGTCGATCTCGTCCAGCGCGGTTCTGTCGTGGCCGCCGGTGCCGCTCTCCCCGGATGCCATGGCCTCCACCCCTTCCCGCGCCCCGTCCGCCGCCCTGCCTGCCCGCCCCGTACCAGCCTAGGGAGCGGCGGGCCGGGCCACATGGCACGGACGGGCCATCTCTGCCGCCCGAAACGGGTGGGCCCGGCGCCGCGGGTCACTTCGGCGAGGGGTCGGCCTTCATCGAGTAGATGTCGGCGGCGGCGGGCTCGGCGGCCTCCACCGGCTGGCCGAAGCCGGTGAGCGCCAGCGTGGAGACCACCTTGACCTGGTCCTTCGCCGCCGTGGAGCCGGCCACCCCGGCGAAGGTGAAGTTCTCCACCACCTTGTGCAGCCGGCCCTGGCCGTCCAGCCAGGCCTCGTACGGGACCTCCTTCACGGTGAAGGTCTGGGCGGCCATCCGCAGCCCGTCCGCCCCGCGGCCGCCGGTCGCGTCGGCGGCCTTCGCCAGGTCCAGCGTGCCCTTGTAGTGCTTGAGCTCCACGCCGTCCACCGGCTCGGTGCCGACCAGCTCGGCGCTCTGCGCGCCGCGCAGCGCGCCCGCCGCGGTGGCCGGGTCGGTCGCGCCGGAGCTGACCAGGTTGCCGTCCGGGAGCTGGCGCACGTCCAGCTTGACCCACTTGCCCTCGGGGATCTTCGCGCCGCTGTTCTGCAGGTACACCGTGCCGGGCAGCACCACCTCGGTGATCTTCCCGGTGGTCGCGGCGCCGGGCGGGACGTCGATCTCCAGCCGGCCGATCCGCTTCACGTAGTCGTAGCCGCCGGTGCCGTTGAAGACCGCCTTCTTCTCGGCGGACTCGGTGGTCAGCTCGGTGGTCGCCCGCACCGATCCCGTCCGGCCGGTGATGTCGGCGGAGGAGCGGACCGCCGTCAGCGGGTCCGCGGACAGCTGGTCGGCGGAGGCCGACCGGTCCTGGCCGCCGCCGGTGCAGGCCGACAGCGCGGTGACGAGCAGGGCCGCGGCGGCGGCGCGGTTGAGCATCTTCACTTCTTCGACAACCCCCTCGGGCCCCGGACGACCCGGCAGGCGACCGCCCCGGATGGGCGGAGCGCTCGCCAGGTGAACGAGCCCGGGCGCGGAAGGTTACGCGGATGTTCACCGGCCGGACGGCGGACCGGGCCGGACGGCGGGGTTACCGTGGAGGACGTGGCAGATCAGCGCGCGCAGGCGGCCCACGGGGCCTTACCGGCCGACCACCCGGACGAGCACCGGGTGGAGGTGGTGGAGCGCGGCTCGTTCAGCTTCGCGCAGTGCGGCTGCGGCTGGTCCGCCCCGGGCCGGCGCTCCCGGGACAAGTCCCGGCGGGACGCTGCGGGGCACCTGGCCGAGGACGGCGCCGACGCCGAGGTCGCCTGAGCGGCCCCCGGCGGTGCCGGTCAGGCGGCCAGGTCCGACTCCCGGTCCCGGCCCGGCCGCGGTCCTGGCCCGGCGGCGCCCCGGACGGCGGGCGGCGGACGCGGCCGAGCGGCGCCCGCCGGAGTCCGCGGCGCCGCGGGCCACCACCAGCGGACGCAGCGCGGTGCGCGACAGGGCGTGGCACAGCGGCACCAGGACGGCCATCGCGATCGGGGCGAGCAGCAGCACCACGGCGGTGGCCAGCGCGTAGCCGCCGATCACGTCGGTCGGGTAGTGCACGCCGACGAACAGCCGGCAGAAGCCCTGCAGCAGGGCGAGCGCCGCGGCGGCCACCCCGAGCCTGCGGTTGACCAGGAACAGGGCGACCGCGATCGCCATCGACATCGCCGAGTGGTCGCTGACGAAGGAGAGGGTGTCCTCCTTGCCGGGCACCAGCACGTCCAGCTCCGGGTGGCTGACGAAGGGCCGGGGCCGGTCGACCAGCTTGGAGATCGGCAGGTTGGCGAGCTCGGCGACGGCGACGGCCAGCGGCGCCCACAGCACGCCGGCCACCGCGACCGGGGCGTCCGGGCGGCGCCGGGCGCTCAGCCAGGCGGTCAGGCCGATCGCGGCCAGGCCGAGCAGGATGCCGTACTCGGCCGTCCAGGCGACCAGCGAGTCCAACCAGCCGGGGGCGTCGGCGGCCAGGCCGTTGACGGCCTTGAGCAGGCCGAGGTCCGGGTCGCCCGAACCGGTTCCGGCGTCGGCGAGCAGCGTCGGCACGCCGCACCTCCCTGTCCGCGCTCCGCAGTGGTCCCAGGTCGTGGTGCTTCCGGGTGCGGAGGACCGGTAGCCTCCTCAGTCAACGCGATCAAGGCCGCCGCGGTTTCCGTCGAAACGCACCGTTATGCAAAATTGACTCACCGTCCACCTGGCGCGCACATGCCCGGGGTCAGCTGACGACCGGGGCCCCGCTCTTGGTGATGGTGCCGTCGTTCGGGTTCCGGTTGGGCAGCGCGGCGGCCCCGTCCGGGGTGACCCGGGTCGCCCCGATGTAGTCCTTCTGGTCGATGGTGTCGTAGCGCACCTTCGCCCCGGTGTGCGGGGCGTCGATCATGTACCCGCCGCCGACGTAGATGCCGACGTGGTGGATGGTGCGCGGGTCCCCCAGGTCGTTGGCGAAGAACACCAGGTCACCGGGCCGCAGTTGGTCCCGGGACGGGTGCGGTCCGGCGTACCACTGGTCGTTGGCGACCCGGGGCAGCACGATGCCGACGCTCTCGTACGCGGCCTTGGTCAGGCCCGAGCAGTCGAACCGCCCGTCCTCCCAGGTCTGTCCGGTGCCGCCCCACAGGTAGTCGGTGCCCAGCTTGCTCTGCGCGAACCAGATCGCCCCGGCCGCCTCCCGGGACAGCGCCGGCTGCGCGCCCGGGTCGACCGGCGCGGTGAAGGACTTCGCCAGCGACTGGATGCTGCGCACGTAGCCCTGGGTCTCCCGGTACGGCGGGATCCCGTTGTGCTCGATCACCGCGTACGGACCGGCGTTGTACGCCGCCAGCATGTTGGCCTGCCGGTCGCCGGGCACCTTGTCCACGTCCCGGGCCAGCGCGCAGTCGTAGGTGGCGGCGGAGGCGATCGCGTCGTAGGCGTTCCAGATGTCCCGCCGGCCGTCGCCGTCGCCGTCCGTCCCGTAGGTGGCCCAGGTGGCCTCCAGGAACTGGGCCATCCCGTACGCCTTCGCCGGGCTCTTCGCCTGCGGGTCGAAGCCGCTCTCCTGGTAGAGCTGGGCGGCCAGCATCGGCGCGGAGATCTCCGGGCAGAGCGCGCCCCACTTCTGGATCTGGTCCCGGTAGGCGGCCGGGACCGTCCCGCCGGACAGGCCGGGGTTGCGGGCGGAGGAGCGGCCGGGGACGCCGCCGGCCGCGTACGTGCCGAGCGTCACGACGCCGACGAAACCGATCGCGAGCACCACCGTCGCGGCACCCGCCAGCCGAGCTTTCCGGAGCACCATCCAGCACCATCCCGACGGAACGTCAGCGGCCATGTCCTGTTGCGCAATTGCCCGGTGCAATCATCACAGATACCAGGCGCGGGAAGTATCCTTGAGGTACCGGACATCCTGGCGGATGCGTCCGGCCAGCCACGAGCAATCCGCGAGAAGCAGCCAAGTCGACGTCAGATCTGGCCAAGAATAGGGCCTGCCCCTTCGCTCGACCGTGGTCCGGGGCCTTGAATTTTCCTGATCGGGCGGTGAGATGGGATGGACCTGAACGTGGACAGCACAGTGATCCGGTACCTGGCGGAGGACCCGCCGAAGAAGGCCAACATCGACACCATCATCGGCGGGATCGCCCCCGACTGGGGCCCGTTCGCCTCCCTCGGCTCCTCGGCCCGGGTGATGGTCCAGGTCGTGATGGCCGTCGCGATCCTGGTCTGCCTCGGGATCGCCATCTGGGGCGCCGCCAAGCAGCGGATCGGCGCCACCGCGATGCGCGACACCTTCAGCGCCGAACAGGGCAAGGGGCTGATCATCGCCGGCCTGACCGGCGTGTTCATCATCGGTTCGCTCGGCACCCTGTTCACCATTGTGTACGGCATGGCCATCTGACGATCGGACAACTCCCGCTCCGGCGCAGCTGACCCGTCCCACCACCCCGCCGCCACCACCACCACCACCCCGCCGCCGCCCGCACCCGCTCCGGGCACCCGTCACGCCACCGCGCCGCCGCCCCGCGCGGCGGCGCCCCACCAGGAGGGCCCCCGTGCCGTTGTCCGACGACCAGCCGCACACCCGTACGCGGCTACCGGTCGCCGAACAGACCGCCCACGTGACCGGCCGCCAGTCCCGGCCGCTGCGCACCCTCCTGACCGTCCTCGGCATCGTCACGCTGCTGGTCGTCGCCGTCTCCGTCGCCAACCGCGACAAGCCCGGCCCCGGCAGCGGCACCTCCGCCACCTTCGGCGACCGGGCCCCCGCCGCCGGGGCCTCCGCCGACCGCACCGCCGCCAGCGGCCAGCAGCCCGTCACCACCACGGTCAACGGCATCGGCACCGGCTACCCGCACACCGACCAGGGCGCGCAGTCCGCCGCCGCCAACTACGCCGTCGCGCTCGGCTCCGCCGACATGTTCCGCACCGACAGCCGCCGCACCGTCCTCACCACCCTCGCCGACCCCACCGCCCTCCCCGCCCTCCAGGCCCGCCTGGACCAGGCGTTCACGCCGGAGACGGTCGCCCGGTACGGGCTCGACGCCGAGGGCCGGGCGCCCAAGGGGCAGACCTTCGTCAGCCGGATCGTCCCGGTCGGCACCCACACCGCCAACGGGGCCGACACCGCCACCCGGGTCGACGTCTGGTGCACCGGCCTGTACGGCCTGGCCGGCGAGGGCTCCACCGTCCCGGTCACCCAGGACTGGTACACCCTGACCGTCACCATGCGCTGGACCGGCAGCGACTGGAAGCTCACCGACTACTCCCGCGCCGCGGGCCCCGCCCCCCTGCCGGGCGACCAGCAGGCGGCCACCGCGAAAGAGATCGCCGATGCCGTCCAGCAGTTCGGAGGGTTCCGCTATGCCCGCTGACGCCCCGTCCCGACTGCACTTCCTGCGCCGCGCCGGGACGCTCGGCGCGGCGATGAGCGTGTTCCAGCTCACCGCGCTGCTGATCGCGCAGCGGGTGGCGGCGGACCCGACGCCGAGCCCGAGTTCGACCTGTGCCGCGCAGAACGTCCCGCTCCCCGGGGCGGGGAGCCAGTGCGCCCCCTCCGGGGCGACCGTGATTCCGGGGTCGGACGCGGTGTCCGGGGTCACCGATCCGCTGGGGTCGTTGGCGAAGGGGTGCGCGCAGGCGGCGGCGTGGGTGGTGCGGCAGTTGTCGGGGGCGATCGACGGGACGACGAAGGTCGACTTCACGAACGCGGCGTTCCTGCAGCAGTACGCGGTGGTGTTCGCGGTCTCGACGGTGATCACGCTGGTGCTGTGGCTGCTGGCGGTGACCAAGCGCGCGGTGCGCGGCGCGGCGCTGGGGCAGGCGTTCGGCGAGGCGGTCGGGTACCTGTGGCTGACGGTGATCGCCTCGGCGTTCACGCCGCTGATCCTGTACACGGTGGTGACGGTCACCGACGGGCTGACGGAGGCGATCGCGTCGGGGACGAAGTCGGACACCGGCACGTACCTGGGCGGCTTCGCGGACACCCTGGAGAAGGGCAGCATGGGCGGTGGCCCGCTGATCCTGATCCTGGTGTCGCTGGTGGCGGTGCTGGCCGCGGCGGTGCTGTGGGTGGAGCTGGTGATCCGGGCGGCGATGCTGTACGTGGGCGCGCTGCTGGGGACGGCGGTGTACGCGGGGCTGGTGGACAAGCAGATGTGGAAGCACGTCCGCCGGTGGGCCGCGATGATGCTGGCGGTGGACCTGGCGAAGCCGATCGTGGTGATCATCCTGGGGCTGGCGGGCGCGGTGGCGACCGGCGCGGGGGCGGACGACGACTTCGGGCGGGTGCTGGCGGGGCTGGCGATCCTGTTCCTGTCGATCTTCGCGAGCGCGGCGGTGTACCGGTTCGTGCCGGGCTTCGGCGACGAGCTGATGGCGATGCGGCGGGCCCGGTCGAGCGCGGTGTCGGCCGGCAGCGCGATGATCAACGGCCCGGCGAACTTCGTCAAGCAGGGCATCTCGACGCACGGTTCGCGCGGCGGCGCGGACGGCGGCGGGGGCGGCGGCGCCCCGGCCGGCGGTGGCGGGGCGGGTGCGGGCATCGCGGCGCACGCCTCCCGGCCGGCCAACCCGGTGCGTCCCGCGGCGCCGCCCGCGCAGGCCCAGGTCCAGGCTCCGGTCAACAACCCGAAGGGAGGGTGACGGGTAGATGAGCAGCGAACAGCTCGGCCAGTACGGCACCCAGTACGCCCAGCCGTATGCCCATCAGCGCCGCAGCTACCTGATCGGGAAGGCGCGGCCGAACGCGCCGATCGGGCGCAACCGGGAGAACGGCGAGATCGTGCTGATCATCGCCGGCGCCGGCCTGGGCATGGTGTGGGGGCTGATCCCGAGCCTGTTGCCGCTGCGCATCGCGGGCCTGGTGGGCTTCCCGCTGCTGGCGATCATGGCGGTGTACGTGCCGTACCGGCGGCGGACGTTCTACAAGTGGGTGGAGATCAACCGGACGTTCCGGCGGACGGTGCGCAGCGGCCGGGCGGTGTGGAAGCCGGACGTGCACGAGGCGGGGACGCGGCTGGACGGGCGCGAGGTGGAGGTCGGCCCGCCGCCGGGGGTGGGGCGGCTGCGCTGGCTGGCCGCGCCGTTCGGGCCGGACGAGGTCGCGGTGCTGATGCACCTGGAGCGCCGGACGGTGACCGCGGCGATCGAGATCGAGGGCCCGGGCGTGGGCCTGCGCGACTCGGAGGACCAGGAGGCGCTGGTCGACCGGTTCGGCACGCTGCTCAAGCACGTGGCCAACGGCGACGGCTTCGTGACCAGGCTGCAGATCCTGGCCCGGACGCTGCCGGCCGACCCGGACGCGCACGCCAAGGACGTGGAGCGGCGCGGCGACCACACGGCGCCGCGCTGGCTGCAGGAGAGCTACGACCAGCTGCAGTCGATGGTGTCGACCTCCTCGGAGCAGCACCGGGCGTACCTGGTGGCGTGCATGCACTACAGCCGGGACCTGGCGGCCGAGGCGCACGCGATGGGGCGCACCGCGTACGGGCGGGGCGAGAAGCGGGCCCGGGACGACGACGGCCTGGCGACCGTGATGGCGCGCGAACTGACCGACATCTGCGCGCGGTTGGCGGAGGCGGACATCCGGGTGCGGCAGCCGCTGGGGCAGGCCCGGCTGGCGTCGCTGATCCACTCGATGTACGACCCGGACCACCCGATCGACCACCTCCAGGCGATGAGCCGGCGCAACGCCTGGCCGGCCGAGCTGGACGCCACGCACCCGCAGTACCTGCAGGCGAAGACCCGCGAGGCGGCGACCCGGGAGCCGTGGTGCCACGCCACCGCGTGGATCAAGGAGTGGCCGCTGACGCCGGTCGGGGTGAACTTCCTGGCGCCGCTGCTGGTGCACACGCCGGACGTGATCCGGACGGTCGCGGTGACCATGGACCTGGAGCCGACCGACGTGGCGATCGAGCGGATGCTGACCGAGAAGACCAACGACGAGGCGGAGGCCAGCCGGGCGGCGAAGATGAACCGCACGGTGGACCCGCGCGACCTGGCGCACACCGGCCGGGTGGACCAGCGCGGCGACGACCTGGCCTCGGGCGCGGCCGGAGTGAACCTGGTGGGGTACCTGACGGTGTCCTCGCGCAGCCCGGAGGCGCTGGCCCGGGACAAGCGCACCATCCGGGCGTCCGCGGGCAAGAGCTACCTGAAGCTGGAGTGGTGCGACCGCGAGCACCACCGGGCGTTCGCCAACACCCTGCCGTTCGCCACCGGCATCCGCCGCTGACGCCGCTGACCCCCGGAGGCCCGTCGATGCTCGGCAAGCTCACCGATTCCTTCACCAGCACGCTGTTCGGCCGGGTGGAGACCACCCGGCTGCCGGTGCGCACCTCCAGCGGCCAGGCGCAGGCGGTGTACCTGCCGACCGCGGCGCCCGGTCTCGGCGACTCCGGGGTGATCATCGGCCGCGAGGTGTACAGCGGCAAGGGCTACGTCTACGACCCGTTCCAGCTGTACGGCCAGCAGCTGCCGGCCCCGCACTGGCTGGTGCTGGGGGAGTCCGGCAACGGCAAGTCGGCGCTGGAGAAGACGTACGTGCTGCGGCAGTTGAGGTTCCGCGACCGCCAGGTGGTGGTGCTGGACGCGCAGGGCGAGGACGGCGTCGGCGAGTGGAACCTGATCGCGAACGCGCTGGGGATAAAGTCCATCCGGCTGGACCCGCAGGCGGCCCTGGGCGGCGGCGTGAAGCTGAACCCGCTGGACCCGGCGATCACCACCAGCGGCCAGCTGTCGCTGCTGCGCACCATCATCGAGGTGGCGATGGGCCGCGGCCTGGAGGAGCGGGCCGGGTTCGCGCTGAAGGCCGCGCACGCGTACGTGCTGGCCACGGTGACGGACCGCCAGCCGGTGCTGAACGACATCATCGACACGCTGCGCAGCCCCGACCTGTCGGCGGTGGAGTCGCTGGGCGTCGAGGTCGGCGAGGTGCAGTCCTGGGGCCTGGACGTGGCGCTGGTGCTGGACCGGCTGGTCGACGGCGACCTGCGGGGCATGTTCGACGGCCCGACCTCGGCCGGCATCGACCTGGACGCGCCGCTGATCGTCTTCGACCTGTCGCACATCGACCGGAACTCGATCGCGATGCCGATCCTGATGGCGATCGTCGGCGTGTGGCTGGAGCACACCTGGCTGCGGCCGGACCGGGTGAAGCGGATCTTCCTGGTCGAGGAGGCCTGGCACATCATCAACAGCCCGTTCGTGGCCCAGCTGTTCCAGCGGCTGCTGAAGTTCGGCCGCCGGCTGGGCCTGTCCTTCGTGGCGGTGGTGCACCACCTGTCCGACGTGGTGGACGGGGCCGCGGCGAAGGAGGCGTCGGCGATCCTGAAGATGGCCTCGACCCGGACCATCTACATGCAGAAGGCGGAGGAGGCGCGGGCCACCGGCCGGGTGCTGGGCCTGCCCCGCTGGGCGGTGGAGATCATCCCGACGCTGTCGCCGGGCATCGCGGTGTGGGACGTCAACGGCAACGTGCAGGTGGTGAAGCACATCATCACCGAGGCCGAGAAGCCGCTGGTGTACACCGACCGCGCGATGACCGAGGACGTAGTGGCCGAACGGGAGCGCGCGGACCAGCAGCTGGCGGCGCAGCCGAGGATCTGACGGCCCGTCGCGCCGGGTGTTCGTCAGGTTGCGGATACCAGCTCGTTACTCGCAGGTTCCTGACAGCTACGCGCGTTGACCCTAGGCTGCACCCTGACAACGCCAGGCCGCGCTGCCGCGGCCCCGACGGTCCAGGGGACACCCATGCCCATTTCCGGTACCACCGGCCGCCGCACGGCCGCCCTCGCGGTCGCCGCGGCCGCCGCCCTCTTCGGCACGGTGGCGCTCCCGGCCACCGCCGAGGCCCACGGCCGGGGCCACGGCCACGACAGGCCCAAGTACGAGGACCTCCAACTCCTCGCCATCAACGACTTCCACGGCAACCTGGAGCCCCCGGCCGGTTCCTCGGGCACGGTCAACGAGATCGACCCGGCCACCGGCAAGACCGTCGCCACCCCGGCCGGCGGCGTCGAGTACCTGGCCACCGCGCTGCGCGACGCCCGCAAGGGCCACGCCAACAGCCTGACCGTCGCGGCCGGCGACATCATCGGCGCCAGCCCGCTGGTCTCCGGCCTGTTCCACGACGAGCCGACCATCGAGGCGATGAACGAGATCGGCCTCGACGTCACCTCGGTGGGCAACCACGAGTTCGACGAGGGCTCGGCCGAGCTGCTGCGGATGCAGAACGGCGGCTGCCACCCGACCGACGGCTGCTACGAGAAGGGCCGCAAGTTCAAGGGCGCGGACTTCCCGTACCTGGCGGCGAACGTCACCAACGAGAAGACCGGCCGGACGCTG
The DNA here is from genome assembly GCF_013364235.1 of Kitasatospora sp. NA04385. NCBI lineage: Bacteria > Bacillati > Actinomycetota > Actinomycetes > Kitasatosporales > Streptomycetaceae > Kitasatospora > Kitasatospora sp. NA04385. The sequence continues at coordinate 4,461,644 of NZ_CP054919.1, forward strand.
CTCAAGCCGTACTGGGTGACCAACGTCCACGGCGTCAAGGTCGGCTTCATCGGCGTGACCCTGGAGGGCACCCCGAACATCGTCACCGCCGCCGGCGTGCAGGGCCTCAAGTTCGGCAACGAGGTCACCACCATCAACAAGTACGCGGCCGAGCTGAAGCGGCAGGGCGTCAACTCGATCGTCGCGCTGATCCACGAGGGCGGCCTGCCCGCCAGCAACGTCTACAACTACGACTGCGGCGCGGCCGGCGCGGGCGTCTCCGGCCCGATCGTGGACATCGCCCGGAACATCGACCCGGCCGTCGGGGCGATCGTCACCGGCCACACCCACAACTCGTACGCCTGCATGATCCCGGACCCGAACGGCGTGCCCCGCTCGGTCACCAGCGCCGCCTCCTTCGGCCGCCTGTACACCGAGATCGACCTCAAGCTGGACAAGCGCACCGGCGCCATCGTCCGCCCGTCGGTCACCGCCGCCAACCACGTCGTGCGCCGCGACCTGCCGAAGGCGCCGGACCTGACCGCGCTGATCGAGCGGTACACCAAGCTGGCCGCGCCGATCGCCAACCGGGCCACCGGCTACATCACCGCCGACATCAACGGCCGCGGCTCCACCGCGCTGGAGAAGCCGCTCGGCGACCTGATCGCCGACGCCCAGCTGGCCGGGCTCTCGCCCGCCGACAAGGGCGGCGCGCAGGTGGCGTTCATGAACCCCGGCGGCATCCGCGCCGACCTGGTGTACAAGGCCACCGGCGCCGAGGGCGACGGCGTGGTGACCTACGGCGAGGCGTTCGCCGTCCAGCCGTTCACCAACATGATGCAGGTCAAGACGCTGACCGGCGCCCAGCTGGTGCAGGCCCTGCAGCAGCAGGTCTCCGGCGCCAACGAGGCCTCCCCGAAGGTCCTGCAGATCTCCTCGAACCTGCACTACACCCTCGACCTGAACCGGTCCGGCGCGGCCCGCGTGCTGGTCGACTCGATCCGCCTGAACGGCGCGCCGATCGACCCGGCCGCGAACTACCGGGTCGCCGCGAACGAGTTCCTGGCCGGCGGCGGCGACGGCTTCCCGGCCTTCGCGGCCGGCACCGACAAGCTGGTCGGCGCCTCCGACCTCGACCTGTTCAACGCCTACCTGACCGCCCACAGCTCGGCGAGCGCCCCGATCGCGCCGCCCGCTCAGGACCGGATCAAGGTCATCGGCGTCGGCGAGGACAACGGCTGACACCCCGGCGGTGCCGGAGGGCGGGGCACCCCGGGTGCCCCGCCCTCCGGCGTCCGCTCCCGCTCAGCGCGGCTCCTCCGGCTGCCCCGGCAGCACCATCACCGCCTGCGTCCCCGGCCCGCCGTCCGGGGCCGGGCCCAGCGAGACCTGCCCGCCGGTGTCCTGCACGGTCTGCGCCACGATCGACAGGCCCAGGCCCGAACCGGGCAGCTGCCGCGAGGACGGCGAGCGCCAGAACCGGTCGAAGACGTACGGCAGTTCCTCCGCCGGGATGCCGGGCCCGTGGTCCCGGACCGTCAGCCGGCCGCCGTGCAGCCGCACCTCGATGGTCCCGGCGGGCGGCGAGTACTTCACCGCGTTGTCCAGCAGGTTGATCACCGCCCGCTCCAGCGCCGCCGGGTCCCCGTGCACGTACCAGGGCCGCACGTCGGTGTCGAAGACCAGCGACGGCCCGCGCAGCCGGCCCCGCTCCAGCGCCCGCCCCACCGTCTCGTGGAACGGCACCACCGTCCGCACCGCCTCCGGGTTCGGCGTGTCCGGCCGGGAGAGTTGCAGCAGGTCCCCGATCAGCAGGGTCAGCTCCTGCATCTGCGCCTTCATGTTCCCCAGCATCCGCGCCCGGGTCTCCGGCGGCAGCGCCCGCCCCTGCGCGTCCGACCGGATCAGCAGGTCCACGTTGGTCCGCAGCGAGGTGAGTGGCGTGCGCAACTCGTGCCCGGCGTCGGCGATCAGCCGGGTCTGCCGCTCCCGGGAGTTGGCGAGCGCGGTCGACATCGAGTTGAACGAGGTGGACAGCCGGGCGATCTCGTCCTTCCCGTTGACCGGGATGGTGGTGCCGACCTCCTCGGTCCGGGCGATGTGCTCGACCACGTCGGTCAGTTGGTCGACGGGCTTGAGCGCGGAGCGGGCGATCAGCCGCCCGGTGAAGCCCGCGCCGACCACGCCCAGCCCGGCCAGGCCGGCCATCAGCAGGGCGAGGCTGTTCAGCGAGCCCTCCACCCCGGAGGTCGACAGGGCGGTGATCATGACGGCCGGCTGCTTCACGCCGTCCCGCAGGATCGCGGTGGTGGTGAGCCGCACCTGTGCGGACTCGCCGTCCACGTAGCTCCCGTCGCGGAACTGCTGGGCCTTGGGGCTCGACAGCAGCGAGATGTCGTCCGACCGCGTCTCCACCGCCTTGGTCGCGGACCCGAGGAAGCACACGCTGCCGTCGGGCAGCAGGAACTGGTAGTCGTACTTCTGCGGGTTGAAGTGGTCGGTGCCGCCCCTGGAGGGGACCTCCTCCAGCGCCGCGGTCGGCGTCGAACCGCAGTACAGCGGGTTCTGCTGCCCGGGCGGCACCAGCGGGGCCCGGGGCGAGTTCGCCAGGTTGTCGTGGACGTCCTGGTAGAGCTTCTCCCGGACGACCAGCCAGCAGGCCACCGCCACCACCGCGATCGCCACCGCCACCGCGGCGGCGGTGAGCATGGCCAGCCGGCTCCGCAGCGACCTGCCGCGGAACCACCCCGTGAGCCGGCCGGTCAGCTTCACGCCGCGGCGCCGGTCGCGGCGCGCAGCGCGTAGCCGACGCCGCGGACGGTCTGGATGATGCGGGGCATGCCGTGCTGCTCGGTCTTGCGGCGCAGGTACATGACGTAGACGTCGAGGGAGTTGGAGGAGGGCTCGAAGTCGAAGCCCCAGACGGCCTTCAGGATCTGCTCGCGGGTGAGGACCTGGCGCGGGTGGGAGAGGAACATCTCCAGCAGCATGAACTCGGTGCGGGTGAGTTCGATGGGGGTGCCGTCGCGGGTGACCTCGCGGGTCGCGGTGTTCATCCGCAGGTCGGCGAAGGCCAGCACCTCGCCGCCGTCCTCGTCGGCGGCGGTGCGGGCGGCGGCCTCGGCGGCGAGCGCGTTGCGGCGGAGCAGGGCGCGGACCCGGGCGAGGAGCTCGTCGAGCTCGAAGGGCTTGGCGAGGTAGTCGTCGGCGCCGACGTCGAGGCCGGTGACGCGGTCGCCGACGGCGTCGCGGGCGGTGAGCATCAGGACGGGCACGGTGTCGCCGCGGGAGCGCATCCGGCGGACGGCGGTGAGGCCGTCCATCCGGGGCATCATGATGTCCAGCAGCACCAGGTCGGGGTGGTCGCGTTCGACGGCGGCCAGGGCCTCGTAGCCGTCGGTGGCGGTGGTGACCTGGTAGCCCTCGAAGGCGAGGCTGGATTCCAGCGCGTCGCGCAGCGCGGGTTCGTCGTCGACCACGAGGACGCGGGCGCCGCCGCCCGGGGCCTCGGTGGGAGTGCGGTCGTCGGCGGGGGGAGTCATCGGCGCGGGGCCCTTTCTGAGTCCGGTGCGGTCCTGGCCATTGTCCGCCGGGTCCGGCGGATCGGGCGGTTCGTCAGAGCGTCTTGCCGGCCTGCATCTGGGACAGGACCTGCTTGACGCTGTCGATGGGGATGGCGAAGCCGAGGCCGACGCTGCCGGCGTCGGAGCTGCCGGTGGAGCTGGAGCCGGAGGCGGAGTACATCGCCGAGTTGAGTCCGATGACCTGCCCGGCGGCGTTGATCAGCGGGCCGCCGGAGTTGCCGGGGTTGAGCGCGGCGTCGGTCTGCAGCGCCTGGTAGGTGGCGGTGTCGGCGGAGGAGCCGGAGGAGTCGGAGGAGGAGCCCGTAGAGCCGCGCTGGCCGGGCAGCCGGGGGAAGCCGAAGCCGCCGTTGTTGCTGGTGGTGCCCTCGTCGACCTGGACGGAGACCTGCCGGCCCTTGGCGGAGATGATGCCGGAGGTGACGGTGCCGGTGAGGCCCTCGGGGTTGCCGATGGCGACCACCGAGTCGCCGACGGCCACGCCGTCGGAGTCGCCGAGGACGGCGGTGGTGAGGCCGCTGACGCCGGAGGCGGTGATGACGGCGGTGTCCAGGGACTTGTCGGTGCCGGTGACGGTGGCGGAGGCGGTGGAGCCGTCCTGGAAGGAGACGGTCATCTGGCCGCCGCCGCCGACCGCGCCGGAGACGACGTGGTAGTTGGTGAGGATCTGGCCGTCGGCGGTGAGCACCACGCCGGTGCCGGTGGCGGTGCCGCTGCCGGTCTTGACGGTGATCTGCACGACGGCGGGGGAGACCGCGGCGGCGATCGCCGACACGTCGGCGGTGCCGTCGGCGTTGGCGGAGACGGGGCGCACCAGGGTGCTGCTCGCGCCGGCGGAGCCGGTGCGGTCGCCGGCCAGGGCGCCGCCGGTGACGCCGCCGACCAGCGCGGCGATCGCGGCGACGGCGGTGACCAGGGCGAGCCGGCCGCGCAGCAGGCCGCGGCGGGCGCGGTGCCCGGCGGGCGGCTGCCGGCCGGCGCCGTCGTCGCCGGGTTCGGCCGCGAGCCCGAAGGTCGCGGGCAGCAGCGCCGGGTCGGGCGCGGCGGCGGGCGGCAGCGCCGGGTGGGCGGCCTCCTGGTACGGGGTGCCCCGGTACGGGTCGCCGGAGTGCGGCGGGTACGCGGGGGCGGCGGGCGGCTGCGGCGGGAGCCAGCCCGCGCCGCCGTCCTGGGGGTGGGGCTCGTGGGTGCTGCGGTGCTGGTCGCTCATGACGACCAAGCTCCGCCCGTTTCATGAAGACCGGATGAGAGCGTGGTACAGGTTCCCCGAGAAGCGCGTCAGCTTCTCATAAAGCCTGGTCAGGCCGGTGATCGGCCGGGGGAAGGACCCGCAGGTCAGGCCGGGTCGCCGCCGCATCCGCAGGAGCGCCGCACGACCAGCCGGGACGGGAACTTGCGGATGCGTTCGGTGTCGCTGCCGGGCACCATCAGCGAGTCGTCGAGGACCAGGTCGACGGCGGCCCGGGCCATCGCGTCCCGGTCGGAGGCGACGGTGGTCAGCGGCGGGGAGGCGAAGGCGGCCTCGGGGATGTCGTCGAAGCCGGCCACCGCGAGGTCCTCGGGGACGCGCAGGCCGAGCTCCTGGGCGGCCCGGAGCACGCCGATGGCCTGGTCGTCGGTGGAGCAGAAGAGGGCGGGCGGCCGCCGGTCGGAGCCGAGCAGCTCCAGCGCGACCTGGTAGGCGCCGTAGCGGTGGAACGGCGCGTCGATCAGGTGCGGCTCGGTGGGCAGGCCGTGGGCGGTCATCGCCAGCTCCCAGCCGGCGACGTGGTCGATGACCGGGTCGCCGGGGGCGGGGGCCTCGACCGGGCCGCCGAAGCAGGCCACGTACGGGTGGCCGTGCACCTCCAGCAGGTGGCGGACGATCAGCTCGGAGCCGCCGATGTCGTCGGTGACCACGGCGACGTCGTCGATCGCCTCGGGGCGGCGGTGCAGCAGCACCACCTTGGCGCCCTCCATGGCGGCGAACTCCTCGGCGGCGCGCTGCGAGGGGCCCTGGCTGACCAGGATCAGGCCGGAGACCCGCATGCCGAGGAAGGCGCGGACGTAGTGCACCTCGCGGTCGTCCACGTAGTCGGAGTTGCCGATCAGGACGAGCTTGCCGCGCTCGGAGGCGGCGCGTTCCACGGCGTGCGCCATCTCGGCGAAGAACGGCTGCCGGGCGTCGGGGACGACCATGCCGATCAGGTTGGTGCGCCGGGAGGCCATCGCCTGGGCGACCGAGTTGGGCCGGTACCCGAGCTGCTCGATGGCGGCGAGCACCTTCTCCCTGGTGGCCGGGGCGACCGGCCGGGGACCGTTGTTGATCACATAGCTGACGACCGCCGTCGAGGTGCCAGCCAGTCGGGCTACGTCGTCGCGCGTCACCTTGGCCACGGGGGGAGTCTACGCGGGTGGTTCGGTGCTCCCGCCAGGGGTGACACCTGGTGGGACGGCGGTTTCCGGACCGATCCGGGCAAAGCCGGGCGAGTGCCCCCGCGGGGCCGGGCGAGTGCGCGCGCGGTGCGGCCCGCCCGGCCGTCCGTCAGTGCTCGTTCCGCGCGCCGGTGCGGTTCTGCTCGGCCCGGTCGGCGCCCTTCTCGGGGCGCTCGGGCACCACGAAGCGGTAGCCGACGTTGCGCACGGTGCCGATCAACTGCTCGTTCTCGACGCCGAGTTTGGCGCGCAGCCGGCGGACGTGGACGTCCACGGTGCGGGTGCCGCCGAAGTAGTCGTAGCCCCACACCTCCTGGAGCAGCTGGGCCCGGGTGAAGACCCGGCCGGGGTGCTGGGCCAGGTACTTGAGCAGCTCGAACTCCTTGAAGGTGAGGTCGAGGACGCGGCCCTTGAGCTTGGCGGAGTAGGTGGCCTCGTCGACCGAGAGGTCGCCGTTGCGGATCTCCATCGGGCTGTCGTCGGCGGTCGCGTTCAACCGGCCGAGGGCGAGCCGCAGCCGGGCCTCGACCTCCGCCGGTCCGGCGGTGTCGAGCAGCACGTCGTCGACGCCCCAGTCGGCGGTGACGGCGGCCAGGCCGCCCTCGGTGACCACCAGGATCAGCGGGCTGCCGATGCCGGTGGAGCGCAGCAGCTGGCACAGGCTGCGGATCTGCGGCAGGTCGCGCCGGCCGTCGACCAGGATCACGTCGGCGCTGGGCGTGTCGACCAGGGCGGACCCCTCGGCGGGGGCCACCCGGACGCTGTGCAGGAGCAGCCCGAGGGCGGGCAGCACCTCGGCGGAGGGTTGCAGGGCGTTGGTCAGCAGGAGCAGTGAACTCATACCCGGTTAGTCCCCTTTCCGGGTCGTCGCGGTCGCGGCCGCCAGGGGGAGGGCGGCGGCAGCGGTACAGGGTGGGGGAGCGCCGACAGGGCCGGCGGGCGCGTCGGCGGACGGGGCGGCGGTGGCTCGCCCGGGGTCCCGCAACCCCCGGCGTCCCGCTGGTGCCTCGTCCATCGGCGTACCCTCCGGTCTGTCCCCGCCGGTGGCGCACCTCGTCGTGCGGCCGGCGGTGGGGGGCGTTCCGGCGGCCGGTGCGGGTGGTGCACCGTTCGCAAGAACGTCCGTACGGCGTCCTGAAAGCACAAAAGGACCCGGGGGCGACTCTGCCCGGATCCCTCACGGAACCGAGAATAGCCGACCGCTCGCGGCCTGGGGAGAGGCGCGAGCGGGGCGCGTGCGGCCGATCCGCCCTCCGGGCGGCGGTCCGGGGCGGCGTCCGGGCGGCGGCGCGGGCCCGGGTGGTTGCCTCCGGGTGGGGGGTGCGGGCGATGATGGGGGCCGCACCGGCCGCACCGTACGTGTACCCCGATCCACGGGTGGGCCGGCCGGCACCGGGCCGGCCGCCGTACCGGGCGAGGAGAGTCGAGAGGGGTTGCCGTGACCGCGACCGCCGAAGCCCGCACCGCCGCCGGATCACCCGCGCGGGTGAGCGGGACGGTCCGCTACTGGGCCGCCGCCAAGTCCGCGGCGGGCCGGGCCGAAGAGCCGTTCGAGGCCGCCACGCTGGCCGGGGTGCTGGCCGGGGTGCGCGCCGCGCACGCCGACCGGCCGGAGCTGCTGCGCCTGCTGGCGGCGTGTTCGTTCCTGCTGGACGGCGAGCAGACCGGCGGCCGGGAGCCCGCCGGGGTGCCGCTGTCCGAGGGCTGGACGGTGGAGGTGCTGCCGCCGTTCGCCGGAGGCTGATCACCGGTTCCCCGCTTGCCGTTCCGGAACTGGGGCACGCGTGCGATCGTCCCTATGTCCGGAGTCCGGAGTCATTCGCCGTCGAACGGACTCCGGACCGAACGTCCCAGGGGGAGTGCGATGCATGGCTCGGTGAAGCTGTTGATCGGTCTCGGCGTGGTGGGCGGCCTGCTGGTCGGCGCCGACCGGATCGCCGTCGGGGTCGCGGAGGACCAGGCGGCGGACGCGGCCGTCTCCTCCGGGTGGATGACCAGCAGGCCGGACGTCGAGATCGACGACTTCCCGTTCCTGACCAGCGCGCTGGCCGGCGAGCTGGACAAGGTCACGATGAGCTCGGACGGGATGACCGTGACCGACGGGAAGGAGACCGTGACGGTGCACTCCTTCCGGGCGAACATGTCCGACGTGAAGTTCACCGACTCCTACCGGGGCGTCACGGTCGGCCGCGGCGACGGCCAGGGGGTGATCTCCTACCAGGACCTGTCGAAGTTCGTGGCGGACGGGCGGATCGCCCTGGAGTACGCCGGCCCGGGCAAGGTGAAGACCTCGGTGGTCGGCACCACGATCGAGGGCAGACTGCACAGCGAGGGCAGCGACGTGGTCGTGGACGGCTTCGAACTCGCCGGCGCGGCCTCCCGGTTGAGCGGCCTGGCCGGAGACCTGCTGAAGCCCCGGCGGTTCGCCCTGACCGGCCTGCCGGCCGGCCTCTCGCTCTCCGAGGCCACCCCGGAGCCGGACGGGGTGCGGCTGGGCTTCACCCTCGCCCCCGGCACCAAGCTCGGCCGCTAGGCCCCGCCGAGCCGCCGGGCCGCCGAGCCGTCCGGACGTCCGGATGTCCGGATGTCCGGATGTCCGGATGTCCGGACGTCCGCTGGGCGAGACGCGCTGTCCAACCCGGGTGCCGGAACGTCCCGGAACGCCCGCTCGCCCGGTTCCCGCAAGGGGTCCCGGCTCGGCGGCACGCGAGTGAAAACCGGAAAATCCCAGAATTCGGACGATCGGGTCTCAGTATTCGACACGATGGTGACAGCGCCCCCGCCGGTTCCCTAGCATCGTCGTCATGAAGCGACAGGCGGACCTCACGAAGCGGCGGGCGGTAGACCACTGCCGCGTGTCGAGCTGCCTGTGTCGAATGCGCTGACCGGCGGTCGCGCCCCGCAGTCCCGGCACGTCCGCCCCGCTCCGACGCCGCTTGACCGGTAGCCACGGGCACCGGTGCGTCCGGAGCGACGAACACCCCCCTTGAACGACCCCGGCCGAAGCCGTGCCCACCCCCGTCCCAGCATGCGGACAGGTGTGCGGACGCGTGCGGTCCGGGAATCCTCCAGCAGCCCTTCCGCCAACCGCCCCCGGATGGAGAACCCACATGAGCCGCAGCGACGTCCTGGTCGACGCCGACTGGGTCCAGGCCCACCTGGACGACCCGAAGGTCGTCATCGTCGAGGTCGACGAAGACACCGCCGCCTACGACAAGAACCACATCCGCAACGCGGTCCGGATCGACTGGAAGAAGGACCTGCAGGACCCGGTCCGCCGGGACTTCATCGACCAGGCCGGCTTCGAGGCGCTGCTGTCCGCCAAGGGCATCGCCAACGACGACACCGTGGTGCTCTACGGCGGCAACAACAACTGGTTCGCGTCCTACGCCTACTGGTACTTCAAGCTGTACGGCCACGGCGACGTCCGCCTGCTGGACGGCGGCCGCAAGAAGTGGGAGCTCGACTCCCGCGAGCTGGTCGTCGAGCAGCCCGAGCGGGCCGCCACCCAGTACACCGCGCAGCCGGCCGACTCCTCGATCCGCGCCTTCCGCGACGACGTGGTCAACGCGATCGGTACCCTGAACCTGGTCGACGTCCGCTCGCCCGACGAGTTCTCCGGCAAGCTGCTCGCCCCGGCCCACCTCCCGCAGGAGCAGTCGCAGCGTCCGGGCCACGTCCCGTCCGCCAAGAACATCCCGTGGGCGAAGAACGCCAACGACGACGGCACCTTCAAGAGCGACGACGAGCTCAAGGCCCTCTACGAGGCCGAGGGCGTCGACCTGGCGACCGACACCATCGCGTACTGCCGGATCGGCGAGCGCTCCGCGCTCACCTGGTTCGTGCTGCACGAGCTGCTCGGCCAGGAGAACGTCAAGAACTACGACGGTTCGTGGACCGAGTACGGCAGCCTGGTCGGCGTGCCGATCGAGCTCGGCAACTGAGCCCCGGCTCGCACGACAGCAAGGAAGAGGGAGACAGACATGTGCGGTGCGAAGGCCGGCGGCCCGGACCTGGCAGGAGTTGACGTGGCCAACGAGACGATCATCCAGGGTTCGGTGACCCGCAACGACGAGCCGGTCAACGGCTACGTGCGGCTCCTCGACGAGAACGGCGAGTTCACGGCCGAGGTCCCGACCTCGGCGACCGGGCAGTTCCGGTTCTTCGCCCGCCCGGGCAAGTGGACGCTGCGGGCCCTGGTGCCCGGCGCCACCGTGGACCGCCAGGTGGTCGCCGCCCAGGGCGAGTTCACCGAGGTCGCGATCGCGGTCTGAGGACCGCGCGACAGCAGTGACGACGAGGGGCCCGGCCGTCTTCTGACGGCCGGGCCCCTCGGCCTACCCTGGAGGGGTGCAGGCACACCGACGGCACGTGCGCTACTTCGTGATGATGGGCGTCTGCCTGGCGCTGTTCGTCCTCGCGTGGGGCGTGGTGCGCTTCTGGTCGGTCGGCGCCGCCATCGGCATGTGCGTGGTCGCGATGGTGATCCCGCCGGTGGCCGCCGTCCTGGCCAACCGGCGCGACCGGGACGACGACTGGTGGAACGACCCGCGCTGGGACGACCCGCACTGGGAGCGCCGCGGCCACGACCGCGACGCGCCGGACCGCGAGCCCCCGCCGGACGGCGGCCGTCAGTAGACGAGCGCCCTGGCGTCGTCCGCCATCACCTCGGACAGGAACACCTGCGCCCCGGCGATCCGCACCCCCTCGATCACGTCGGCCTGCGCGATGCCCCGGCGCGCCGCGCACTGGGTGCACAGCGTCACGCTCCCGCCCGCCAGGACCGCCTCCAGCAGATCGGGCAGCGGCGCCGAGTGCGGCAGCTCGAACTCCGCGGCCCGCCCGGGCAGGGCGAACCAGGCGGACTCCCCGGTCAGCCAGAGCGAGAGGGGCACGCCGCTGGCGACGGCGACCGAGGCGACCGTGAAGGCCTGCGAGCAGCGTTCCGGCGCGTCGGACCCGGCGGTGACCTTGATGACCAGCTTCTTCGACATGCCCCAGAGACTACGGGCGCGAGGGGCGCCGGATAGACTCGCGCCGTACCACAGCCCGTCGAACCCGCCCCTGGGAGCGCACCGTGTCCGGTCTTGAGATCTTCTTCGACAGCCTGCTGGCTCTGATGGCCGTGCTGATCACCTGGTTCGCCATCTTCTCCGTCATGAAGCTCTACCAGGGCCAGCGCTGACGGCTGCCGTACGGTTGACCCGGTAACCGTCCGACGACACCAGCCAGGACCATGATCGAGATTCCTTCCGACCTCCACCGCGACGTCGTCCCGCTCGCCTTCCTCCTCGGCACCTGGGAGGGCGCGGGCGTCCACGCCCCCCTTCCCGGTCAAGAAGGCCCGGGCAGTGAGAAGTGCAACTTCGGCCAGGAGATCGTCTTCCGGCACGACGGCCGTCCCTTCCTGGAGTTCCGCTCCCGCACCTGGGTGCTGGACGAGCAGGGGGAGAAGGTCCGCGCACTGGAGACCGAGCACGCTTTCTGGCGGGTCACCAGCAACCAGCACGGCACCAGCGGCGAGCGCGAGATCGAGGTCTCCTCGGTCCGGGACGACGGCACCGTGGAGATCTGGTACGGCAAGCTGCACGACGGCAAGCCGCAGATCGACCTGGCCACCGACGCGGTCGCCCGGATCGAGGGCGCGGCCCCCTACAGCGGCGGCAAGCGGCTGTACGGCCTGGTCAAGGACGAGCTGCTCTGGGTCGGCGAGAAGGCCGCCCCCGAGGTGCCGCTGCGGCCGTACATGTCGGCGCAGCTGAAGAAGGTGCTCAACCCGGCGCAGTTGATCAACGACATCAACGACCTGCCGGACGACGGGATCGCGTTCTTCCGCTGACCCGATCGCATGCGCACGGGTAGGGGCCGGCCGGTCGGCCGGTCCCTACACTTGTCGTACGACCTCTCACCGGGCAGGGACACACGTGGCGAACAGCGAGACCACCGACTGGAAGGCCGACCTGCGCGAGCGCGGCTACCGGCTGACCCCGCAGCGCCAGCTGGTGCTGGAGGCCGTCGACGCGCTCGACCACGCGACCCCGGACGAGATCCTGGGGCAGGTCCGCAAGACCGCCAGCGGTGTCAACATCTCCACCGTCTACCGGACGCTGGAGCTGCTGGAGGAGCTCGGCCTGGTCTCGCACGCGCACCTGGGCCACGGCGCCCCCACCTACCACCTGGCGGGCCGGCACACCCACCTGCACCTGGTCTGCCGGGACTGCGACAAGGTCACCGAGACCGACACCGAGATCGCCGCCCCGCTGATCGACAGCCTGCGCGCCGAGCACGGCTTCGACACCGACCTCAAGCACTTCGCCATCTTCGGCCGCTGCGCGGACTGCACCGCCAAGCTGGCGGACGGGCAGCCGTAAGCTGGCGGGTATGAAGAGCCCGCTGCTTGCCCTGCCCGGCGCCGTTCCGGCCGAAGGTCCCGACGAGGGGGTCGCCGCCCACTACGGCGACCTGTTCCGCGAGCAGCGCGCGCTGGCCGACGGACGCGGCTTCGTGGACCTGTCGCACCGCGGCGTGATCACCGTGACCGGCCCGGACCGGCTCAGCTGGCTGCACCTGCTGCTCACCCAGCACGTCAGCCAACTGCCGCCGCAGCACGCCACCGAGGCGCTGGTGCTCTCCCCGAACGGGCACGTGGAGCACGCGCTCTACCTGGTCGACGACGGGGAGACCACCTGGATCCACGTCGAGCCCGGCGGCGCGCCCGCGCTGGTGACGTACCTGGAGTCGATGAAGTTCTGGAACCGGGTCGAGGTCGCCGACGCCACCGAGCAGTACGCGGTGGTCTTCCTGCCGGCCGGCTCCACCGCCCCGGTCGAGCGGGCCGCCGCCGTCCGCGAGCTCCCGTGGGGCCGGGACCTGTTCCTGCCGCGCGCCGAACTCGCGGCGGCCGCCGGGGAGTTCGGCCCGGCGGCGGGCGTCTGGGCGTACGAGGCGCTGCGGGTCGAGGGGCACCGGCCGCGGCTCGGCTTCGAGACCGACCACCGCACCATCCCGCACGAGGTGGACTGGCTGGGCAGCGCCGTGCACCTGCAGAAGGGCTGCTACCGCGGCCAGGAGACGGTCGCCCGGGTGCACAACCTGGGCCGCCCGCCGCGCCGCCTGGTGTTCCTGCACCTGGACGGCACCGAGGAGAAGCTGCCCGCGCACGGCACCGAGGTCCGCGTCGAGGGCCAGGAGCGCCCGGTCGGCTTCGTCACCTCCTCGGCCCGGCACCACGAGCTGGGCCCGATCGCGCTGGCCCTGGTCAAGCGCAACACCCCGGTGGACGCGGTCCTGCTGGCCGACGGCGTCCCCGGCACCCAGGACGTGATCGTCCCGGCCTGAGCGGCCTCCGCCTCCGTGAGACCCGCTCGTTCCTGAGAGGCTCAGACCTCCAGCAGGACGGTGAACGGCCCGTCGTTCACCAGCGACACCTTCATGTCGGCGCCGAACCGCCCGGTCTCCACCTGCGCGCCCAGTGCCCGCAGCTCGGCCACCACCGCGTCCACCAGCGGTTCGGCGACCGGGCCGGGCGCGGCGGCGTTCCAGGTGGGGCGGCGGCCCTTGCGGGCGTCCCCGTATAGGGTGAACTGGCTGATCACCAGCAGCGGGGCGCCCAGCTCCGAGCAGGACAGCTCGGGGCTGCCGGGGAACAGCCGCAGCGTCCAGAGCTTGCGGGCCAGCTGGGCGGCCTGCGCCGGGGTGTCCTCGTGGGTGGCGCCGACCAGCACGCACAGGCCCGGCCCCTCGATCGCGCCGACCGTCTCGCCGTCCACCGTCACGGCCGCCCCGGCGACCCGCTGCACCACTGCTCGCATGCCGCCCATTGTGCCGGGCCCGGTCCGCGGGGGGCGCGCGGCCTCCGGTTGCACGCCGGGGTCGCACGTGATGCGCCCCGATTCGTGCAGGTGAACCCGTGGCGCGGATTCTTCGTACTAGCCAGGGGGCTTCGCCAGGGGGCCGTTCGGGTACTCGGGCGTGCGGCGCCGGGGCCCGGGGTGGCACGCTGTCCGACGGCCCGGGCCCATCCGGGCCCCGCGGGGGCGTCCGCCGTCCCGGCGAACCGCGTCACCCGCACGAGTGGCAGCGCCCGCCGGGGGGAACCCTGGGGGGCGGGCGGCCCGTGCTACCGGGGCGGGCACTGGTACTACGGCAGGTGGTCGGATTGATGGACGTGAGCGCGGTCGACGGGCTGGCCGGCCTGGCCCTGGAGGAACTGCGGGTGCTCCGCCGGGACGCGCTGGAGCAGGAGGCCGACCTCTCCTACCTGCGCCGCCTGCTGCACGGCCGGATGGACATCCTGCGGGCCGAACTGCAGCGCCGGGAGATCATCCCGTTGCAGGCCGTCGGCGAGACGCCGTGCGCGCTGCTGGACCGGCTGCCGGCGATCCTCGCCGACGCCCCCTCGGCGACCCGCCGCCCGGCCCGGCACGTCACCCTGGGCCCGCCGCGCGGCGAGCGCTACCGGCTGGAGGCCGACGCCCTGATGGGCGACGTCCAACTGGCCGACCTGGCCGCGCACGCCACCGCCGACCTGCTGGCCGCCGTCGAGCGCCTGGACGAGCACCAGCGCGAGGTCTCCGGCCGCCGCCAGGCCCTCCAGCGCACCGCGGACGACTGCGGGGCCGAGATCACCCGCAGGTACCGTGAGGGGGAGGCCCGGGTCGACGACCTGCTCAGCGAGCGCTGAGCGGGGCGGCCGCGGCCGGGGCCACCCTCACCCTCACCGCACCGCCCTGGAGACCCACCCGTGTCGCAGTCCGCCCCGCCCGCCCTCGCCGAGGTCATACGCTCCGGCTTCACCGAGGGCCGCCACCGCGGTTCGCTGGTCCTGCTCGACGCCGACGGCGCCGTCGAGTTCGCCCTCGGCACCCCCGAGCTGCCGGTCTACCCGCGTTCCACCGCCAAGCCCTTCCAGGCGGTGGCCACCCTGCGGGCCGGCCTCGACCTGCGCGGCGAACAGCTCGCGCTGGCCGCCTCCAGCCACTCCGCCGAGCCCTTCCACCGCGCCGCCGTGCGCAAGGTCCTCGCCGACGCCGGCCTCACCGAGGCCGCCCTGCGGCTGCCCGCCGACCTGCCGCTGGACGCGGTCGAGGCCGAGGAACTGCTGCGCTCCGGCGGGGAGCGCGCCCCGGTCCTGATGGACTGCTCCGGCAAGCACGCCGCCTGGCTGGCCGCCTCGGCCGCCAACGGCTGGAGCCTGGAGACCTACCTCGACCCGGACCACCCGATCCAGCGGCTGGCCCGCACCGCCCTGGAGGAGGCCACCGGCGAGCGCGCCGCCCACCTGGGCACCGACGGCTGCGGCGCCCCGCTGCTGGCCGTCTCGCTCACCGGCCTGGCCCGCGGCTACCGCGCCCTGCTGCTGGCCGACCCGGGAACCGAGCAGCGCCGGGTCGCCGACGCGATGCGCGCCCATCCCGAGTACGTGGCCGGCACCCGCCGGGCCGACACCTGGCTGATGCGGGCGGTGCCCGGCGCGCTGTCCAAGATGGGCGCCGAGGCCGTCCAGGTGGTGGCGCTGGCCGACGGCCGGGCCCTCGCCTTCAAGGTCGAGGACGGCGCGGAGCGCGCCCGCGGCCCGGTGCTGGCCGCCGCGCTGCGCCGACTGGGCGTCCAGGACCCGGTGCTGGACCGGATCGCCGCCGCCCCGCTGCACGGCGGCGGCGACGTGGTCGGCGAGGTCCGCGCGGCCTTCTGACGGGCCGTCGGCGGGCGCACCGTCGGCGGACGCCGGGATGCCCGGGGCGGCACTTCGGTGCACGGTGGACGGCGGGGGAGCCATCCGCCGCCGCACCAGGGAGAGACCGCCATGACCGACCACACCTACCGGGTCACCGAGATCGTCGGCTCCTCGCACGAGGGCGTGGACGCCGCGATCCGCAACGGCATCGCCCGGGCGAACCGGACGCTGCGCAACCTGGACTGGTTCGAGGTGGTGCAGGTCCGCGGCCACATCGCGGACGGCGAGGTCGAGCACTACCAGGTCGGCCTGAAGGTCGGCTTCCGGCTGGACGACAACGACGGCGCCTGAGGCCGCCCGGCGACAGCCCGCGAACGCGCGGAGGGGCGGGAGTCCGGACCGGACTCCCGCCCCTCGCACAGGTGCTGCGGGGTGCCCCGGAGGGCGGTGCGGCTCAGTGGCCGCCCTGCTCCTGAAGGCGCTTGATCGAGGCGGTGATCTCGGCCTCGGCCTCGGCCCGGCCGACCCAGTCGGCGCCCTGGACGGACTTGCCCGGCTCCAGGTCCTTGTAGACCTCGAAGAAGTGCTGGATCTCCAGGCGGTCGAACTCCGACACGTCCTGCAGGTCCTGCAGGTGCGACCAGCGCGGGTCGGTCGCCGGGACGCAGAGCAGCTTGTCGTCGCCGCCCGCCTCGTCCGTCATGTGGAACATGCCGATGGCGCGGCACTTGATCAGGCACCCGGGGAAGGTCGGCTCCTCCAGGATGACCAGTGCGTCCAGCGGGTCGCCGTCGTCCGCGAGGGTGCCCTCGACGTAGCCGTAGTCGGCCGGGTAGCGGGTCGAGGTGAAGAGCATGCGGTCCAGACGGAGCCGGCCGGTCTCATGGTCGACCTCGTACTTGTTGCGCGAGCCCTTCGGGATCTCGATCAGGACGTCGAACTCCAACGGTTCCTCCAAGGGTTGGGACTGACAGAATCCAAGTGTCTCCTACGGCGGGGTGTGCTCAGGAAAGGGGCCGGTCGGTGAGATCAGGGACAGGGGCGGGGCGCGGGCGCGGGACCGTGCTGGCGGCCGCGCTGGGCGTGCTGCTGGCGGCCGGCCCGACGCTCGCCGGCCCCGCCGCGGCCCAGCCCTCACCGGACTCCGGGTACGGCAGGCACACCGACGACGGCCGGCACCGGGCGGTGCCGGTCAAGGGCCCCGTGCTGGCCGCGGGCGGCGCCGCCGACAGCAAGGCCCCGACCGGGGGCGGGCTGCGCACCGTGCTCGGCGCCACCGTCCAGGACGCGGCGCTGGGCACCCTGAACTTCGCGGTCGCCGACGCCGCCACCGGGGAGTTCCTGCTCGGCTCCCAGGAGGGCGTCCCGGCCACGCCCGCCTCCACCACCAAGCTCGCCACCGCCGTCGCCGCGCTCGCCCTGCTGCCCGCCGAGCGCCGGATCGCCACCACGGTCGTGCGGGGCGCCTCCGGCGGGATCACCCTGGTCGGCGGCGGCGACCCGACCCTGACCGCCCTGCCCGCCGACCAGGTCCGGATCGGCGGCGCCCCCGTCGACCGGGACAGCGCCCCCGCCTCGATGGCCGACCTGGCCCACCGCACCGCCGCCGCGCTGAAGGCCGCCGGCACCACCGAGGTCGAGCTCTCCTACGACACCTCGCTGTACAGCGGCCCGCTGCTGCACCCGGACCACGACGCGATGAACATCGCCGCGGTCACCCCGCTGATGGTCGACGAGGGCCGGATCGACCCGCGCTCGCCCGACGAGGCCCCGGCCCGGGTGTTCGACCCGGCGGGGCAGGCCGCCGAGACCTTCGCCGGCCTGCTCAAGGCCGAGGGCGTCACCGTGCGGGGCAAGCCCGGCCAGGCCGCCGCGCCCGCCGGGGCCGCCGAACTGGCCCGGGTCGAGTCGCCGACGGTCGCCCGGTTGGTGGAACGGATGCTCACCACCTCCGACAACACGCTGGCCGAGGCGGTCGCCCGGCAGGCCGCGGCCGCCGCCGGGCAGCCCGCGAGCTTCGAGGGCGCGGCGAAGACGGTCACCGGCGAACTGGCCGCGCTCGGCGTGCCGCTGGACGGCGTGCGGATCACCGACGGCAGCGGCCTGGCCAAGGCCAACCTGATCCCGCCGATCACCCTGGTGAAGCTGCTCGCCGCGGCCGCCGCCCCGGCCCACCCGGAACTGCGCCCGGTGCTCACCGGCCTCCCGGTCGCGGGCTTCTCCGGCACCCTGCTCAACCGCTTCGGCGCGAAGTCCGGCGCGAACGGGGCCGCGGGCATCGTCCGCGCCAAGACCGGCACCCTCCAGGGCGTCAACACGCTGGCCGGCACCGTGGTCGACGCCGACGGCCGGGTGCTGGCCTTCGCCCTGATGACCCGCACCGACGCCGACCCCGCCGCGGCCCGCGCCGCCGTCGACCGGATCGTCGCCAGGATCGCCACCTGCGGCTGCTGACCCGCCCGGGCCGCCCGCGCCGCCCGCCCGTCGCAGGTGTGCCCGGCCCCTCGGCGGGTAGCCGTGCGCGGGGTCCCTCCCCCGGGCGGGGGCGAGCACGTACGGTGAGGGCATGACGAGCGCGAGCGGCGGTGCGGAGATGGTCGACTGGGATCTCGCGGTGGCGACCGCGACGCGGCTCGCCCGGCCCGGGCCGCGGGTCGGCCGGGACGAGGCCAGGGCCGCCGTCGCCGAGCTGCGGCGGCACGCGGCGGAGGCCGAGCGGCACGTGCGGGAGTACACCCGGATGGGGTCGACCGCGGTGGCGGGGACGCCGGTGCTGGTGGTGGACCGGCCGGGCTGGGTGCGGGCCAACGTGGCGGGCTTCCGGACGGTGGTGCGCCCCCTGACGGAGAAGCTGGCGGCCCGCCGGGAGGGCGGCGGCCGGGGCGCGGCGGCGGCCGGTTCGGCGGGCGCGAAGGCGACGGGGGTGGAGGTCGGCGTGGTGCTGGCCTTCCTGTCGGCGAAGGTGCTGGGCCAGTACGAGACCTTCGCCCCGGCCGAGCTGCCGAGCGCCCCGGACAGCCCGGAGGGCCTGTTCGACCAGCCGCGGCGCGGCCTGGCCGTCCCGCCCGGGCGGCTGCTGCTGGTGGCGCCGAACATCGTCCAGGTGGAGCGCGAACTCGACGTCGCGCCGCACGACTTCCGGCTCTGGGTGTGCCTGCACGAGGAGACCCACCGGACCCAGTTCACCGCGGTGCCGTGGCTGCGCGACCACATCCAGTCCGAGGTGCAGGACTTCCTGGCGCAGACCGACGTCGATCCGGCGGCCTTCCTGGAGCGGCTGCGCGAGGCGCTCGGCGGCCTGCCGATCCCGGGCCTGGGCGGCGGGCGGCGCGCGGACCGCGAAGGTGCCGCCAGCGTCACCGACCTGGTGCAGACGCCCGCGCAGCGGGAGATCCTGGCCCGGCTGACGGCGGCGATGTCGCTGCTGGAGGGCCACGCGGACGTGGTGATGGACGGGGTGGGGCCCGCGGTGGTGCCCTCGGTGGCGGAGATCCGGGAGAAGTTCCAGCGCCGCCGCGACCGGGGCAGCGGCCGGCTGGACCTGGCGCTGCGCCGCTTGCTCGGGATGGACGCGAAGCTGCGCCAGTACCAGGACGGCGCGGTGTTCGTCCGGGGCGTGGTGGAGCGGGTCGGGATGGACGGCTTCAACCGGGTGTGGACCTCGCCGAACACGCTGCCGACCAAGGAGGAGATCCACGACCCGGCGTCCTGGGTGTCCCGGGTGATCGGCTGAACCCGACCGGGAAGGCACCGCGGGCGTCCGTTCCCGACCGGTCCGTCAACCTCGCGGGTCGTACACCTGGCGGCAGCCGTAACGTTTCTCCATTCACCCGTACGTGGGACGGTGGATCCGCCGTTGGCGCGGGTGGCGTGGGCGGTGGCCGGATTCTGCGACCATCTGTGAGCGCCTGGTGACCGAGAGCTGACAGGCGGCCGACGTACCCCCCTCCGCCAAGGAGTGCCAACCATGGGCCCACACCCCGCTGTCGCGGCGATACGCCTCGCCGTCCGCCGTACCCTCGCCGAGCTCGCCGCCGAGGCCGGCGCCGTCCCCGGCGGGCAGGTCCGCCCGCGCACGCCCGCGCCCGTGCCGGTGCCCGTGCTGGCCGGCACCGCGACGGTGCCCGGCACGCTGATCGGCAACGCCCGCCGACACCCTTCGGGCCTGCCCCGCACGCCCGCCGCGCCCGGCTCGCCGCTGGTGCTGGTGGCGGTCTCCGGCGGCGCCGACTCGATGGCGCTGGCCACCGCCACCGCCTTCGAGGCCCCCAAGCTGGGCCTGCGGGTCGGCGCGGTGACCGTCGACCACGGCCTGCAGGACGGCTCGGCCGAGCGCGCCGAGCAGGTCGCCGTCCGGCTGCGCGAACTCGGGCTCGACCCGGTGGAGGCGGTCGCCGTCCGGGTGGGCCGCGAGGGCGGCCCGGAGAGCGCCGCCCGGGACGCCCGCTACGCCGCGCTGGACCTGGCCGCCGAGCGCCACGGCGCGCTGGCCGTGCTGCTCGGCCACACCCGCGACGACCAGGCGGAGACCGTGCTGCTGGGCCTGGCCCGCGGCTCCGGGGCCCGGTCGCTGGCCGGGATGCCCGCCCAGAAGGGCCGCTACCGCCGCCCGCTGCTGGAGCTGGACCGGGCCGCCACCCGGCAGGCCTGCGCCGCGCAGTCGATCCCGGTCTGGGACGACCCGCACAACGCCGACCCGGCGTACACCCGCTCCCGGGTCCGGCACGAGGTGCTGCCGGTGCTGGAGAAGCACCTGGGCGGCGGCGTGGTCGAGGCGCTGGCCCGCACCGCCCGGCTGTTCCGCGACGACGCCGACGCCCTCGACCAGTGGGCCGCCTTGGCCGAGCGCGACCTGCGCACCCCGGACGGCGCCCTGGACGTGGGCAAGCTCGCCGAACTGCCCCCCGCCGTGCGCCGCCGGGTGCTGCGCCGGGCGGCGCTGCGCGCGGGCTGCCCGGCGGGCGACCTGTTCGCCCGCCACCTGGAGACCGTGGACCTGCTGGTCACCGGCTGGCGCGGCCAGGGCCCGCTGCACCTACCCGGGGGCGTCGAAGCCGTGCGCCGGTGTGGCACGCTGGTGTTTCGGCGGCAGGGCGACTGAGCACGAACGAGTCGTACTACCGCCGCCGACCCAGACCCCGAACGTTTGAGGACGTATCCCCGGTGGACCAGAACGACATGGGCGCAGACCTCGCGAAGGTGCTCATCAGCAAGGACGAGATCGACGCCAAGCTGGTGGAGCTGGCCGCGCGGATCGACCAGGACTACGCCGGTAAGGACCTCCTGCTGGTCGGCGTCCTCAAGGGCGCCGTGATGGTGATGGCGGACCTGGCCCGGGCCCTGCACAGCCAGGTGACCATGGACTGGATGGCGGTCTCCTCGTACGGGATGGGCACCAAGTCCTCCGGCGTGGTCCGGATCCTCAAGGACCTGGACACCGACATCGCCGGCAAGGACGTGCTGATCGTCGAGGACATCATCGACTCCGGCCTGACGCTGTCCTGGCTGCTGGGCAACCTCGGCTCGCGCGGCCCGGCCTCGCTGAAGGTGTGCACCCTGCTGCGCAAGCCGGACGCCGCCAAGGTGGAGATCGACGTCGAGTACGTCGGCTTCGACATCCCCAACGAGTTCGTGGTCGGCTACGGCCTGGACTACGCGGAGAAGCTGCGCAACCTGCCGTTCATCGGCACGCTCGCGCCGCACGTGTACGGGGGCTGAACCGTTCGGGCGACGGGTGGGAACGGTGCCCCGTTCCCGCCCGTTGTGCGGGGGTAGGAAAATAGGCCGCACCGTGGTGCGATCCCGCCGGGACCGGGGGTCGCTGCGGTACGGTCCAATCAAACGCTCGTCTTACGAGCACATATCGGATGCGCCGAGGCCCCACAGCCGAGCAGCGCCCGTTGAACTGGCAGGAGGGACGGGGCGGTGACGCCCCGCATGGATGGACGTCAAGCGATACTTCCGTGCGCCGATCATGTGGGTCGTGCTGGCCGCCCTCGCCGTGTTCGCGTTGATGGAGCTCGTCTCGGATTCGAGCGGCTACAAGACTGCGGACACCGGTCAGGTCGTCAGTGCCATCGACAACAACCAGGTGAAGTCGGCGCAGCTCACCACCGGTGACTCGAACCTCATCAAGATCCAGCTGCAGGACGGCCAGAAGCTGAAGGCGGGCTCGAACAACAAGTCGCCGTCCGGCACCCGCTTCCAGGCCTCCTACACCGGAGACCAGCAGGCCGCCGACCTGGCCGCCAAGCTCCAGGGCAAGTACGCCGACGGCCAGATCGCCGACGGTTACACGGTCAGCCCCGAGAAGCAGTCGACCTTCGTCAGCCTGCTCTTCTCGATGCTGCCGATCGTGATCATCGTCCTGGTCTTCCTGTTCCTGATGAACCAGATGCAGGGCGGCGGCTCCCGGGTCATGCAGTTCGGCAAGTCCAAGGCCAAACTGCTCACCAAGGACACCCCGAAGACCACCTTCGCGGACGTCGCGGGCGCCGACGAGGCGGTCGAGGAGCTCCACGAGATCAAGGAGTTCCTGCAGGAGCCGGCCAAGTTCCAGGCGGTCGGCGCCAAGATCCCCAAGGGCGTGCTGCTGTACGGCCCGCCCGGCACCGGCAAGACCCTGCTGGCCCGCGCCGTCGCGGGCGAGGCGGGCGTGCCGTTCTACTCGATCTCCGGCTCCGACTTCGTCGAGATGTTCGTCGGCGTCGGCGCCAGCCGCGTCCGCGACCTGTTCGAGCAGGCCAAGGCCAACGCCCCGGCGATCATCTTCGTCGACGAGATCGACGCCGTCGGCCGGCACCGCGGTGCGGGCCTCGGCGGCGGCCACGACGAGCGCGAGCAGACCCTCAACCAGCTGCTGGTCGAGATGGACGGCTTCGACGTCAAGGGCGGCGTCATCCTGATCGCCGCCACCAACCGCCCCGACATCCTGGACCCGGCGCTGCTGCGCCCCGGCCGCTTCGACCGGCAGATCGCCGTCGACCGCCCGGACCTCCAGGGCCGGCTGGACATCCTCAAGGTGCACCAGAAGGGCAAGCCGATCGCGCCGGACGTCGACCTCTCGGCCGTCGCCAAGCGCACCCCCGGCTTCACCGGCGCCGACCTGTCGAACGTGCTGAACGAGGCGGCGCTGCTCACCGCGCGCTCCGAGAAGAAGCTGATCGACAACCAGGTGCTGGACGAGGCGATCGACCGCGTCGTGGCCGGTCCGCAGAAGCGCTCGCGGATCATGTCCGACAAGGAGAAGAAGATCACCGCGTACCACGAGGGCGGCCACGCCCTGGTCGCGGCGGCCTGCAACTACTCCGACCCGGTGCACAAGATCACCATCCTGTCCCGGGGCCGCGCCCTGGGCTACACGATGGTGCTGCCGGACGAGGACAAGTACTCGACCACCCGCAACGAGATGCTCGACCAGCTCTCGTACATGCTGGGCGGCCGGGCGGCCGAGGAACTGGTCTTCCACGACCCGACCACCGGTGCCTCGAACGACATCGAGAAGGCCACCGCCACCGCGCGGGCCATGGTCACCCAGTACGGCATGAGCGAGCGCCTCGGCGCGATCAAGTTCGGCTCCTCCGACTCCGAGCCGTTCCTCGGCCGCGAGATGTCCCACCAGCGCGACTACTCGGAAGAGGTCGCCGGGCTGGTGGACGAGGAGGTCAAGAAGCTGATCGAGACGGCGCACAACGAGGCCTGGGAGATCCTGGTCGAGAACCGCGACGTGCTCGACAACCTGGTCCTCGAACTGCTGGAGAAGGAGACGCTGAACAAGGAGCAGATCGCCGAGATCTTCACTCCGGTGATCAAGCGTCCCCCGCGTCCGGCGTGGACCGGGTCGGCCCGCCGCACCCCGTCCACCCGCCCGCCGGTGCAGTCGCCGAAGGAGCTGGCGCTGACCAACGGCGCCGCGGCCGCCCCGGCGGACCCGGTGGACATCGTGAAGCTCCCGCCGGTCGACGGCGGCCAGGTCGAGAGCTGACCGACGGAGCGACCGTTCGGAATGGATGCCGCGTTTCCGGGGTTTGTACCCTGGAGGCGCGGCATCCGTGCTGCACCGACCCTCTTGACCGAGATTTTCCCGACTGACGAGCAGCGAGGCACGCATGATCGATCCGGTGACGCTCGACGGTGAGACCCCCGTCCGCGAGTTCGACCAGAAGCGGGCCGAGGACGCCGTCCGCGAGCTGCTGCTCGCCGTCGGGGAGGACCCGGACCGCGAGGGCCTGCTGGAGACGCCGGCCCGGGTCGCCCGCGCCTACCGGGAGATATTCGCGGGCCTGTGGCAGCAGCCGGAGGACGTGCTCACCACCACCTTCGACCTCGGCCACGACGAGATGGTGCTGGTCAAGGACATCGAGGTGTTCTCCACCTGCGAGCACCACCTGGTGCCGTTCCGCGGCGTCGCGCACGTCGGCTACATCCCGTCCACCAGCGGCAAGATCACCGGCCTGTCCAAGCTGGCCCGGCTGGTCGACGTGTACGCCCGCCGGCCGCAGGTGCAGGAGCGCCTGACCAGCCAGGTCGCCGACGCGCTGATGCGCATCCTGGAGCCGCGCGGCGCCATCGTGGTGATCGAGTGCGAGCACATGTGCATGTCGATGCGCGGCATCCGCAAGCCCGGCGCGAAGACCATCACCTCCGCCGTCCGCGGCCAGCTGCGCGACCCGGCGACCCGGAACGAGGCGATGAGCCTCATCATCGGCCGCTGATCCGGCGGCTGACGCGCCGTCCGGACGCCGCAGGGGCGCCACCCGCACGGGTGGCGCCCCTGCGCCCGTTCAGGGCCGGGGCTCGCGGTCCGGCGGCGGGTCGAGGTGGTCGCTGAGCCACTCCAGGGTGGCGGGCAGCTCGCGGCGCCAGGTCTCGAAGGAGTGGCCGCCGTCCGGCAGGAAGATCGAGTCGACCTGCAGCTCCGGGTGGGCCGCCGCGACCTGCCGGGCCTCGGCCAGGAACTGCTCGGTGGCCGCGAAGTCGGCCTCGGCCCGGGTGGAGACCAGCAGCAGGTCGGCCCGCGGCGCGGGCAGGTTCTTCAGCCGCCAGTTCAGGTCGGACTGCCGGGCGGCGTCCTTGTCGCCGCGGAACAGGTCGCCGTCCGTCCAGCGGTCCTCGGGCACCGTGTAGTCGGCGTGCATCCCGGCCGCGTTCCGGTACGTGTCCGGGTGGCGCATCGCCAGCCGCAGCGCGCAGGAGCCGCCGGTGGAGTAGCCGAACACGCCCCAGGAGCCCGCCGACCGGCTGACCCGGTACGCGGAGCGCAGCGCGGCCGGGACGTCCCGGGCGAACCAGGTCTCCGCCTGCGGCCCGCCCGGGACGTTCACGCACTCGGTGTTGCGCGGCGGGGCGACGGTCGGGCGGGCCATCACGATCACGGTCGGCGCCATCTGCCCGTCGTGCTGCAGCGCGGAGGCGGTCTGCGGCAGCCGCAGCCCCTCGACCAGGTGCAGCGACGGGCCGGGGTAGCCGGCCAGGGCCAGCAGCACCGGGAAGCGCTCGCGGGCGTAGCGCGGGTTGAAGTACTCCGGCGGCAGGTAGACGAAGACCTGGTCGGACAGGCCGGACTCGGGGCCGGTGATCCGCACCGAGTCGACCCGGCCGACCTCCTCCGGGGTGCCCTCGGGCAGCACGTCCCGGACCGTCTCCAGCCCGCCCTCGTCGGTCGGCTGCACCAGCTTCCCGGACTCCGGGGCGGCGCCGGGGGACTTCGCGGCGACCAGCGCCAGCGGGGCGCCGCCGGGGCGCAGCAGGTCGTTCCACGAGCTGTAGAAGCCGTACGCGTTGTTCACCGACAGCAGCAGGACGGCCAGCACCGACACCTGGGTGACCGTCAGCAGTCCGATCCGGCCGAGCACCGGCAGCGGGCGCTGCCGGGACAGTCTGGGCCACAGCCAGAGGGTGCCGAGCAGGGCGGCGGCGGCCACCGAGGTCAGCACGTACACCAGTGTCCGGCTGGTCAGCTCCATCGCTCCCGCGTCCTTCCTCGACTCCCGCCCGGCCATCGTCATCTGACGGCCCGTCGGCAGCGAGTGGGGGTACGCTGACCGGGCGTCGGAAACACGTACGAACGGTGTGTCCCGTGCGAGGGAACCGTCGCCGTGGGACGCGGCGTCCACCGGGGGGAGACGCGCCGAACCGCCGGACGGGCGGCCGCGGGTGCGAGGTGCGGCACAGCTGCCGCGTCCCCCGGAGCGACGAGCGCAACCGTTCGAACCGGGCCCGGTCCGGACGGCCCACACCGCCTCGTGGACCGCACTTGACGTGCGGATTGCCAGAAAAAGGAACTGTCATGAAGGTCCATCACGCCCCTGTTCCCGGAGTGCGCGCCCAGCGCCCCGGTGCCTCTAGGCTGAGTTCTCATGAGCGCTCCCGTGTCCGCTGAGACGACCCCCGACGCACCCCGGCAGCGGGGTCTGCAGGCGCTCCGCACCCAGGCGGCCGCGGTGCCGCGGTCCTGGGTCCCGGGAGCGGTCGGGTACGCCTGCCTGGTCATCGGTCTGATCGACATCGCCTGCGCGGTCTCCCCCCGGCTGCGGCTCACCAGGGTGCACACCGTGGTCGGCCAGCTGCCCGGCGGCACCACCACGCTGGCCGCCGCCGGCACCCTGATGGTCGGCATGCTGCTGGTGCTGCTGGCGCACGCGCTGCGCCGCCGCAAGGTGCGCGCCTGGCGGGCGGTGTGCGTGCTGCTGCCGGTCGGCGCGGCGCTGCACCTGCTGCGCTGGCACCAGTTCGGGCAGGCCGCGATCTCGCTGGCGCTGCTCGCCGTGATGCTGGTGCACCGGCGCGAGTTCTACGCCAAGGCCGACCCGCGCACCCGCTGGCGCGCGGTGGCCGCGTTCGTGCTGCTCGGCGCGGTGTCGGTGCTGCTCGGCCTGGTCGTGGTCTCGGTCCGCTGGAAGGCCGAGGTCGGCGACCCGTCGCTGTTCCAGCGGCTGGAGCACGTCGGCTACGGCCTGTTCGGCTTCGAGGGCCCGATCCACTACACCTCCGACCGGATCGGCGACCTGGTCGGCTACTCGCTCGGCGGGCTCGGCCTGGTCACCGCCCTGGCCACCGCGTACCTGGCGCTGCGCCCGGAGAAGCCCGAGCCGGAACTCACCCCCGAGGACGAGCTGCGGGTGCGCGAGCTGCTGGCCCGGCACGGCAAGCGCGACTCGCTCGGCTACTTCGCGCTGCGCCGCGACAAGAGCGTGCTGTTCTCGCCCACCGGCAAGGCCGCGATCTCCTACCGGGTGGTCTCCGGCGTGATGCTCGCCTCCGGCGACCCGGTCGGCGACGTCGAGGCCTGGCCCGGCGCGATCAAGGTCTTCATGGCCACCGCCCGCGAGCACGCCTGGGCGCCGGCCGTGATGGGCTGCTCCGAGGTCGGCGGCGAGGTGTGGACCAGGGAGGCCGGGCTGGACGCGCTCGAACTCGGCGACGAGGCCATCGTCGACACCGCGACCTTCTCGCTCTCCGGCCGCGCCATGCGCAACGTCCGCCAGATGGTCAAGCGGATCGAGCGCAACGGCTACTCGTGCCAGGTCCGCCGGGTCGGCGACCTGACCCTGGAGGAGAAGCGCCGGATCGGCGACGCGGCGGCCCGCTGGCGCGGCACCGACACCGAGCGCGGCTTCTCCATGGCGCTGGGCCGCTTCGGCGACGCCGGCGACGACGAGTGCATCGTGGTCACCGCGCACAAGGCCCCCGAGGAGGGGGAGGGCGGGGACGACCTGAAGGCGGTGCTGCACTTCGTCCCGTGGGGCGACGACGGCATCTCGCTGGAGCTGATGCGGCGCGACCGGGAGGCCGACCCGGGCCTCAACGAACTGCTGATCGTCGCCGCCCTCCAGGAGGTCGGGGCGATGGGCGTGCGCCGGGTCTCGCTGAACTTCGCGATGTTCCGCTCGGCGCTGGCCCGCGGCGAGCGGATCGGCGCGGGGCCGGTGCTGCGGGCCTGGCGCGGGCTGCTGGTGTTCCTGTCGCGCTGGTTCCAGATCGAGTCGCTGTACAAGTTCAACGCGAAGTTCCAGCCCGCCTGGGAGCCGCGCTTCCTGGTCTACCAGCACACCCGGGACCTGCCGCGGATCGGCTTCGCCGCGATGCAGGCGGAGGCGTTCATCACCCTGGGCATGCCGCGCTTCGGCCGCAAGCGGCAGCGCCAGGGGCTGATGCAGGAGCCCGCGGCGCGGCTGGACAAGGCCGCGTAGCGCGGCGTGCGGGCAGCGGGCCGTCGCGCCGGGCGCGGCGGCACCCGCCGCCCCCGGCGGGTGCCGTTCGGTCCGGCCCGGTCGGTGCGCCGATAATGGGACGCATGAGCGAGAACGTCCCCGGTCTGCCCGTCCTCGATCGCTGCGCCGTGATGGGGGTGGTGAACGTCACGCCGGACTCGTTCTCGGACGGGGGCCTGTGGCTGGACCCGGCGAAGGCGGTCGCGCACGGGCTGGACCTGGCGGCGCGCGGGGCCGACCTGGTGGACGTGGGCGGCGAGTCGACCCGGCCGGGGGCGGTGCGGGTCACCGAGGCCGAGGAGCTGCGCCGGGTGGTGCCGGTGGTCACCGAGCTGGCCCGGGCCGGGGTGGCGGTCTCGGTGGACACCATGCGGGCGAACGTCGCCGCGGCGGCCGTCGCCGCGGGCGCCCGGGTGGTCAACGACGTGTCCGGCGGCCTCGCGGACCCGGAGATGGCGCGGGTGGTCGCCGACACCGGCGCGCCGTTCGTGGTGATGCACTGGCGCGGCCAGTCCGCCGACATGGACGCGCTGGCGGTGTACGACGACGTGGTCGCCGACGTGGTGCGGGAGCTGTCCGTCCGGGTGGAGGAGCTGCTGGCCGCCGGGGTGAAGGAGGAGCAGCTGATCCTCGACCCCGGCCTGGGGTTCGCGAAGACCGGTGAGCACAACTGGGCGCTGCTGGGCCGGCTGGACGCGCTGACGGCGCTGGGACGCCCGGTGCTGGTGGCGGCTTCGCGCAAGCGCTTCCTGGGTACGCTGCTGGCCAACCCGGAAACCGGGGAGCTGCGCCCGGCGCGGCAGCGGGACGACGCCACGGCGGCGGTCTCGGTGCTGTCGGCGAGGGCGGGTGCCTGGGCGGTTCGGGTGCATGACGTGTCCGGCACGGCTGACGCCGTACGAGTCGTCGCGGCCTGGGAGCAGGCGGCGCAGAGGGGGTAGGCGTGGCGGAGGCAGCGAGCGGCAACGAGCGGGCGGCGGCGCTGGAGCCGGACCGGGAAGCCGTCCTGGCGGTCAACCAGGCGCTGTACGAGGCGCTGGAGAACGGAGACCTGGAGGCCGTCGAGTCGATCTGGCTGGGGCCGGACGAGGCGGACGACAAGGGCGGCGTGTTCTGCGTGCACCCGGGCTGGCCGGCGCTGATCGGCCGGGCCCAGGTGACCCGCTCGTACATGCTGATCATGGCGAACACCGAGTACATCCAGTTCTTCCTGACCGACGTCGAGGTCGACGTCCAGGGCGACGTGGCCCTGGTGACCTGCACGGAGAACATCCTGTCCGGCGGCGAGCCGGAGGAGGAGGGCGAGCTGGGGCCGCTGGTGGGCGGCAAGGTGGTGTCGACGAACCTGTTCCGGCGCACGCCGGGCGGGTGGAAGCTGTGGTCCCACCACGGCTCGCCGGTGCTCACCAGCGGGGACGACGAGGACGACGACGAGGACGAGTAGCGGGGGCGGGCGGGCGGCGTCAAGGGCCGCCGCGGCCGGTCCGTTCGGGCGGTCGGCCGGGGAGGCGGCCCCGGGCCGTCGGCGGTCGAAGGTAGATTCGAGGGGCGGCGGGCGACGGTGCCCGCCGGTCCCCGCCCCGGCGGGGCCGTCAGCTGGGAGCAGTGATTCTTTTGCTGGACCGCGTCACCCTGCGCGGGCTGCGTGCCCGCGGCCACCACGGCGTCTTCGAGCGCGAGCGGATCGAGGGGCAGACCTTCGTGGTCGACCTGGTGCTGTTCCTCGACACCAGGCCGGCCGCCGCGGGTGACGACCTGACCCGCACCGCGCACTACGGCGTGATCGCGGAGGAGGTCACCGCGGTGATCGCCGGCGACCCGGTCGACCTGATCGAGACGCTGGCCCAGCGGATCGCCGACCAGTGCCTGCGCCACGAGGTGGTCGAGGAGGTCGAGGTCACCGTGCACAAGCCGGACGCCCCGATCACCGTCCCGTTCGACGACGTCACCATCACGATCCGCCGGGGCCGCGCCTGACCGCCCCCGGTGGAGCCCGAGCAGAGGGAACTCCATTGGCCACGACCGACCCGACCGCCACGCCGACCACGTTCGACCTGCAGGGCAGGGTGGACCGCGTGGAGTCCACCCTGCACGACTCCCGCACCGCCGCCGTCGCCCTGGGCAGCAACCTGGGCAACCGCCTGGAGACCCTCCAGGGCGCCGTGGACGCGCTGGAGGACACCCCGGGGGTGCGGGTGACCGCGCTGTCCGCGGTGTACGAGACCGACGCCGTCGGCGGCCCCGAGAACCAGCCGAGCTACTTCAACGCCGTCGCGGTGCTGCGCACCTCGCTGCCCCCGCAGGACCTGCTGGAGCGGGCCAACGCGGTGGAGGACGCCTTCGGCCGGGTCCGGGACGTCCGCTGGGGGCCGCGCACCCTGGACGTCGACGTGCTCGCCTACGAGGGCGTCACCAGCGACGACCCGCACCTGACCCTGCCCCACCCGCGGGCGCACGAGCGGGCGTTCGTGCTGGCCCCCTGGCAGGACGCCGACCCGGCGGCCGAGGTACCGGGCCGCGGCCCGGTCGCCGAGCTGCTGGAGGGGCTGGGCGGGGCCTCGGCGCAGGGCGTGCGGCTGCGCACCGACCTGCAGCTGCGGCTGCCCGAGTAGGCCCGGCGGCGCCCGGGAACTTCCGGGCGCACGCGGGCGTAGCTCCCTGGGGGCGCGGCCGGGCCGGTACGGTGGCCTGGTCGCGGCGCCCGCCGTCGAACCACTGGGAAGGAAGCCCGTCCGCGTGAAGCCGCTCCGTCTCCGCCTGTTGCTCGGCATCACCGCGATCACGGGGCTGCTGTCCTGGGGCGGCGCCCGGCTGTGGGACTCGCTGGGCACGCTGCCCGGCGTCCCCGCCTACGCGCCGTACGTGCTGGCGGCGATCGCCGTGGTGCTGCTGGCCGCGGCGATCTCGCTGCGCGCCCGGCTGAAGGCGGTGCGGGAGCGGCAGCCCGGCGCCAAGGGCGTCGACCCGCTGCACGCGGCCCGGGCACTGGTGCTGGGACAGGCCAGCGCGCTGGTGTCGGCGGTGGTGACCGGGATCTACGCGGGCGTCGGGGTGTTCCTGCTCGGCTCGCTGGAGGTCGCGGCCCGCCGCTCGCAGGCGCAGACCGCGCTGTTCGCGGTGCTGGCGGGCGCGGCGGTGATCGCGGTGGCGCTGTGGCTGCAGCACATCTGCCGGCTCCCGGAGGACCACGACGACCCCGAGCACCCGCGCGGGACGGCCGCCCCCTCCCGCTGACGCGCCGTCACCCGGCCGTCGCCTCCGGTGCCCGGCACCGGCTGTCAAGGCCCGAAAGGGGGGCGAGGCTGACAGCGCCGCGATTCGCACGCTAGTTTCTAGCCATGTCTCGCGGACGCCACCGTCATTCCTCCGTCCTCGGCCGGCTGCTGCCCCCGGTCGGCTCCGGCGCGCTCGTGGTCGCGGCGGTGGCCGCCCTGGTGGCCAGTCCGGACCAGGTCGTGGCCCGCTCGGTCGGGGTCGCCGCGGTGGTCGCCGTGGTCGGCCTGGCCCTGGTGCTGCGCCAGCGCGACCGGGCGGCCCGCACCTCCGCCCAGCTGGCGGTGGTGCGCCGGATGCGCGCCGAGGAGCGCTACGAGGAGCAGATCGCCGAGGCCGAGTACGCGGCCGAGGTCGCCGAGGAGCGCGCCACCCGGTTCGGGCGGCGGCTGACCGCGGAGAAGTCCCGGCTGGCCAAGGCCGAGACCGAGATCGCCCGGCTGCTGCGCGAGCGCGCCGTGATGGTCGCCGAGCAGGCCATGAAGGAGGCCGAGGCGACCCGCCGGGCCCTGGAGGCCACCCGCCCCAAGCACCCGGTCACCCCGGCCTCGTTCGTCCGCGCGCAGGCCGCCCTGCGGCACCTGGAGCGGCAGGCGGCGGTCGCCGAGGCCCGCCGTGCGGTGGACGAGCGGGCCCAGGTCGAGCTGCGCCCGAAGTCGCCCGACCCGGTGCCGGCCACCGGGGCGGACGCGCTGCGCCCGGTCGGCCCGGCGCTGCCCGCCCAGGACGCCGCCGCCGCGCGGACGGCGGCCGTGCCGGCGCCGCAGCGCCCGCGGGCCACCGCGTTCAGCTTCTTCGGCCGGCCCGGCACCGCCCGGGCGGCGCTGCCCGGTGCCCCGGCCCCGGCGGTCGGCGACCTGGCGGACGTGGTGGGCGACGAGGCGCTGGCCGACAGCGAGCGCTACGCGGTGCTGGACGGCGCCCCGGTGGACGCCGCGCAGGCGCCCGCCCACCAGGCCGTGGAGCAGCCGCCGAGCCACCAGCACGCCGAGTCGGACACCGAGCCCGAGGTGGTCGACCTGACCGCGCACGACGAGACCGAGCTGCTGGAGCTGCCCGAGCTGCGGGCCGGCCGGTCCTGACCGGCCGTCGCCCCCGCGCCGCCCCCGCACGCGAGACGGCCCCCCGGAAGGCTCCGGGGGGCCGTCTCGCGTGCGGGGGCGGTCAGACGTTGACGCCGAAGTCCTGGGCGATGCCGACCAGGCCGGAGGCGTAGCCCTGGCCGATGGCGCGGAACTTCCACTCGGCGCCGTTGCGGTACAGCTCGCCGAAGACCATGGCGGTCTCGGTGGCCGCGTCCTCGGAGAGGTCGTAGCGGGCGATCTCGGCGCCGCCGGCCTGGTTCAGCACCCGGATGTAGGCGTTGCGGACCTGGCCGAAGCTCTGGCCGCGGTTGTTGCCGTCGTAGATCGACACCGGGAAGGTGATCCGCTGGACGTCGGCGGGCAGCGCGGCCAGGTTGACGTTGATCTGCTCGTCGTCGCCCGCGCCCTCGCCGGTGCGGTTGTCGCCGGTGTGCACGACGGTGCTGTCCGGGGTGCTGGTGTTGTTGAAGAAGACGAAGTGCCGGTCGGAGTAGACCTTGCCTTCGCCGTTGAGGACGATCGCGCTGGCGTCGAGGTCGAACTCGGCACCGGTGGTGGTGCGCACGTCCCAGCCGAGGCCGACGGTGACCGCGGTCAGGCCGGGGGCCTCCTTGGTCAGCGAGACGTTGCCACCCTTGGAGAGGCTCACGGGCATGGTCTGTGGTGTCCCTTCGGTCGGTTTTGCCCAGAGAACGCGGGACGGGCGGCCGTTGGTTCCACTACTCGGTGGACGGACGGATTTCTCCCCCGTACGGACGCCCGGCGCCGCATCAGATTCTCGGGTAGCGGCCCTGCACGGTCCAGATGTTCGGGTTGTCGGCGAGTCCCTCGTGCAGCTCGGTCAGGTCGGCCAGCACGTCCTGCAGGAAGTCCCGTGCCTCGCGGCGCAGTTCGGCGTGCCGCACCACCAGCGGCCGGTCGTCGGGGCACCAGGTGGCGGTGATCTCGACCCAGCCGAACCGGCGGGCGAAGCGCAGCAGTTCGGTGTTCTGGGTGAAGTCCAGGTCCTCGGTGCGCACCCGGGCCTCCCGGCTGCCGCGCGGGTCGGCGTCGAGGCGTTCGGCGACGTCGCACAGCGCCCAGGCGAAGTCGAGCACCGGGACCCAGTGCCAGCGGGTCTCCACGGCCGCGCCCTCGTCCGTCTCCAGGTACACGTCGCCGGCGAACAGGTCGTGCCGCAGCGAGCGGACCGACGCGGTGCGGTAGTCGGTCTGCGGGGGGTCGGGGAAGCGGGTGGAGAGGGAGTAGCCGAGCTCGATCACGCCCGCCATTGTGCCCGGTCGGCCCGGGGGCCTTAACCAGGTGACGGGGGCCCGGAGGGGGCGGGATGATGGGCGGCATGACTGAGCCTGTCCGCGTACGGGGTTCGGTGGTCGTCCCCGACGCCGAGCTCGTCTGGCGCTTCTCGCGTTCCTCCGGCCCCGGCGGGCAGCACGTGAACACCTCGGACTCGAAGGTCGAGCTGCGATGGGACCTGGCGGCCTCCGACGCGCTGCCGGCGGTGTGGAAGGAGCGCGCCCTGGAGCGGCTGGCCGCGCGGCTGGTGGACGGGGTGCTGGTGGTCCGGGCCTCCGAGCACCGCTCGCAGTGGCGCAACCGGGAGGTGGCCGCGGCCCGGCTGGCCGCGCTGCTGGGGGAGGCCACCGCGCCGCCGCCCAAGACCCGGCGGGCGACCAAGCCCAGCCGCGGCATGGTCGAGCGGCGGCTGGAGAACAAGCGGCACCGCTCGGGGCTCAAGCAGGGCCGGGGCCGGATCCGTCCGGACTGACGGCCGGTCAGCCGAGCTGCCGGTAGCCGCCGCGCAGGTACAGCAGCGGCCGCCCGGCCGGGGCGGGCAGCGCGGCGGCCAGCACCCGGCCGAGCACCAGGGTGTGGTCGCCGGCGGCGATCCGCTGCTCGGTGCGGCACTCCACGGTGGCCAGCGCGCCGTCGACCAGCGGGGCGCCGCTGCGCGGGCCGCGGTGCCAGGCGGCGTCGGCGAACAGCAGCCGGTCGCTGAGCCGGCCCTTCATCGCGAACCGGGAGGCGAGCGTGCGGTGCTCCTCGGCGAGCAGCGACACCGCCCAGGTCTCGGCCCGGGCCAGCAGCTCGTCCATCCGGGAGTCGGTGCGGACCGAGACCAGCACCAGCGGCGGTTCCAGCGACACCGACAGGAACGAGGTGGCGGTCATCCCGGCGTCCTCGTCGTCCTCGGGGTCGTGCACGGTCAGCAGCGAGACGCCCGCGGCGAGCTGGCCGAGGGCGGCCCGGAACTCCTCGGGCGTGGCGCCGGCCGCCGCCGCACCGGCGGGGGCCGCGGGGGCGGCGGGGGACTGCTGGGAGCTGTACACGTACCGCACGCTAGTCCCCGACCGGGCGCGCCGGTATCGGGCCGTGGTCGTAGTCCGGTCGTAGGTCCGTTCGGTCCTCGGTCGCAAACGCCTTGATCATTATGTGATTTGAGTCACAGTCACAGCCTATTGCTGACCGAGCGTGCCTATCGGAGTGCTCCCTGTGATTCAGTTCTTCTGGCAATCGGACGCAACCTTGTCAAGAACCATCCGAAGCAGCCGGGGAGCCCCCGCATGGAAGCCGAGTCGGAGCCCTACGTCCGCCTCGCGACCCTCCGCACCTTGCACCGGGTCGTGGCGGACCTCAACGCTGCCCGGAGCCTGGCGGGGACCCTGCAGGCGGTCGTCGAGGGCGCGGTCCACGGGCTCGGGTTCGACGCCGCCGCGGTCAGCCTGGTCCGCCCCGACGGCGACCTGGTGGTCGCCGCCGTCTGGGAGATCGAGGAGAGCGCCTTCGGCGGCCCCGCCGTCCTGCTCGGCCAGGTCGGCTCCCGGGAGTCCTGGGAGCGGATGCTCCAGGTCGCCGACCACTGGGGCACCCTGCGCTTCCTGCCGCACGACCGCGGCTGGGCGATAGCCACCGACATCCCGACCTGGACCGGCGACGGCCCGATGCCGGTCTACGGCAACGACTGGCACCCCGCCGACGTCCTGCTCGCCCCGATGTACAGCGCCGGCGGCGACCTGCTCGGCATCCTCTCGGTGGACCGCCCGCGCAGCGGCAAGCGCCCCGGCGCGTGGACCCGCGAGGCCCTGGAGATGTTCTCCCTGCAGGCCTCCATCGCGATCGGCAACGCCCGGCTGCGGGCCGAGATGCAGCGCGCCCTGGCCCGGCTGGAGAAGGAGCAGCAGGCCCTGCGGGCCAGCGAGGAGTCCTTCCGGCAGGCCTTCGAGTACGCCCCCAGCGGGATGGCCATCACCGAGCTGCACGGCGAGGCCACCGGCCAGCTCAGCCGGGTCAACGACGCCCTGTGCCGGCTGCTGGGCCGCCCCCGGGCCGCGCTGCGCCAGCAGCGCTTCGTCGACCTGGTCCACCCCGACGACCTCGACCTGCTGCTGCGCACCAGCGCCGAGGGCGGTCGGGCCGAGCTGCGGCTCTCCCGGCGGGACGGCGGCTACCAGTGGGTCTGCCTGCGCAACTCGGTGGTCGCCGACGCCGCCGAGGGCCCCAGCTTCCTGCTCACCCACGTCGAGGACATCGAGGACCGCAAGCGGCACGAGCTCCAGCTCGCCCACCGGGCCAGCCACGACGCGCTCACCGGCCTGCCCAACGGCGCCGAGCTGCGGGCCAGGCTCGCCCGCCGGCTCTGTCCGCTCGCACCGCACCCCGGGATACCCGGCCAGGCGGCACCCGCCGGAGCGCCCCACCAGGCCGCCCACGCCGCCCAGGACGGCCGCGCGCCCGCCGGGGCCCCCGTACCCCTGGCGCACGGCTACGCGGCCCCGGACGGGGCCCTGGAGCGCGACCGGGCCGCCTTCGCCGCCGGGGAGGTGCTGCACCACACCGGCGTCCCCGCCCACCACGTGCACGCCGTGGTCCCCGCCGAGCAGCCGCCCGGGGACCTCTGGCACGGCCACCGCCGCGGCACCGCCCCGGTCGGCGACCGCGGCCTGGCCGTCCTCTACTGCGACCTGGACGGCTTCAAGCTGGTCAACGACCGGCACGGCCACAACACCGGCGACGCCGTCCTGATCGAGATCGCCCGCCGGTTGCAGCAGGTCGTCCGGGAGGGCGACACGGTGGCCCGGATGAGCGGCGACGAGTTCGTCGTCCTCGCCGACAACATCGGCCGCGAGGAGGCCAAGGAGCTGGCCGGCCGGCTGCGCGGGGCGATCCTGCCGCCGATGCGGATCGACAACCGGGCGGTGCGGGTCGGCGTCAGCCTCGGCATCGGCTGGGCCGGCTGCGGGATGAGCATCGACGAAGTGCTGCACTCCGCGGACGAGCGGATGTACGACGAGAAGCGCACCCGCGGCGGCCCCGCCCGCGGCTCCCGGGGCGAGCGCTCGCACCGCCGGGCGGGCTGAACCGCTTGTCCCCCGCTCGCCGGGGGCAGGTAGGGTGCCCTGGGTACGAGAGCAACCAGTCCAGGGGAGTCGAACGTGACCACGCCCGGCAACAGCGGCGCGGAGCCCGAGGGCGCGGGCGGGGAAGACCCCTTCGCGTACCTGTACCGCCCCGCGGAGGGCGAGCAGCCGGCGGCCGAGCGCCCCCGCAGCGGCTACCAGCGCCCGATGGAGGTGGGCCGCGCCACCTACGGCGAGCGCCCGTCCTACCCGCAGGCCCCGCCGCCGCCCGGCTACGGCCAGGGCCCCGCGGCCCCGCACGACCCCACGGCGGCCCTGCCCCAGCAGCCCCGGTACGCCGAGCGCTCCCGCCCGCGGCCGGGCGAGGACAAGCCCGCGGGCCGCGGCAAGGCGGCGATCATCGGCGCCGTCGCGGTGGTCGCGGCGATCGCCATCGGCGCGGGCGTGGCCCTGTCCACCGGCGACCCGGGCGGCAAGGCCGCGGCCGACGCCACCGGCAAGGCCGCGCCGACCGCGGCGGCGGCCGGCACCGCGGGCGGCGCCGCGGACAGCCCGAGCGCGGCCGCGAGCAGCGCCGCGCCCAGCCCGAGCGCCGGGAGCGAGCCGGTCAGCGACGCGTCCAAGTTGCAGGCGCAGGGCGCCGCCACCGAGAGCACCGTCAAGGGCGCGGTCTCCGCCGACGGCGGCTACCTGGTGCTGCAGGCCGGGTCGTCCTTCACCTGGACGGTCAACTCGGACGCCGGCGGCCAGACCAAGCTCTGGCTGCACTTCAACAACACCGGTGCCGACCAGCCGGCCAAGGTCACCGTCAACGGCAAGGACCACCCGGGCGGCGTGACCTTCAAGAACTACTCCAAGAACCCGGCCGCCGACCCGGCCCAGTCCTGGTTCAGCACCAACATATGGCCGGTGCTGCAGCCGGGGGCGAACACCATCACGCTGACCGTCCCGGCCGGGGCGGCCAACCCGGTGCTGCTGGACCAGGTCGCGCTGACGCCGATGAGCGTCAACGACTACCCGAAGTAGCGGGCGGCGGCGCGGGGGAGGGCTCCCCCGCGCCCCCGGCTCAGGCCCGGCCGGACACCACCCGGGCCAGCTGTTCGACGGTGCGCGCCATCGCGTCCCGGGCCGCCGACAGGTAGCCGCGCGGGTCGGTGGCGGCGGGGTCGGCGGCCAGCCGGTCACGGATCGCCGGGGTGCAGGCGAGGTTGAGCGCCGTCCCGATGTTGACCTTCACCATGCCGGCGGCGACCGCCTCGGCGAGCGCGGCGTCCGGGACGCCGGAGCTGCCGTGCAGGACCAGCGGGACGGGGACGGCCGCGGCCAGCTCGCGGATCAGCGCGTGGTCCAGGGCGGCGGTGCGGGTGGTCATCGCGTGCGAGGAGCCGACCGCCACCGCGAGGGAGTCCACGCCGGTCTCGGCCACGTAGCGGGCGGCCTCGGCCGGGTCGGTGCGGGCGCCGGGGGCGTGCGCGCCGAGCGGGGGCTCGCCGTTCTTGCCGCCGACCCGGCCGAGTTCGGCCTCCAGGTGCAGACCGTGGCGGTGCGCCCAGGCGGTGGCCTCGGCGGTGGCCTTGACGTTCTCGTCGTGCGGCAGCGCGGAGGCGTCGAACATCGCGGAGGAGAACCCGGCGGCGGGCGCGGCGCGCAGCAGGTCCACGTCCTCGACGTGGTCGAGGTGCAGCGAGACCGGGACGCGGGCGGCGGCGGCGACCTCGGCGCAGGCGCGGGCGATCGGCAGCAGCCGGCCGCCCCGGTAGGCGATCGCGTTCTGGCTGAGCTGGAGGACGACGGGCGTGCCGACGGCCTCGGCGCCGGCGGCGATGGCCTCGGCGTGCTCCAGGGTGATCGCGTTGAACGCGGGCAGGCCGCGCCGTTCGGCGACGGCGGAGGCGAGCAGGTCGGACGTGCGGGCGAGCGGCAAGGGGAGCTCCCGGTGGGGTGAGTAGCGAGGCGCAGGTTCCGCTGCTCACCCCCCGTGGCGGGAGGACCGGGGGCCGCCCCGCGGGGCGGCGCCGGGTCAGGCCGGGTTGCCGGCCCTGGCGAAGCGGTCCGCGCCGACGATCCACTCGCCGCGGCGCATCACCGCGACGAGTTCGTGGCTGTCGGAGTCGAGGACGACCAGGTCGGCGTTCTTTCCGGCCTCCAGGGTGCCGATGGTGTCGCCCAGGCCCATCAGGCGGGCGGGGACGGTGGACAGCGAGGTGACGGCCTGGTTCAGGGACAGGCCGAGGACGGTGACGGCGCGGCGGAAGGCGACGTCCAGGGTGAGGGTGGAGCCGGCGATGGAGCCGCCCTCGACCAGCCGGGCCACGCCGTCCTCGACCCGGACCTGCAGCGGGCCGAGCGGGTACAGGCCGTCGCCCATGCCGGCCGCGCCCATCGCGTCGGTGATCAGCGCGACGCGCTCGGCGCCGGCCGTGCCGTAGGCCAGCTCGACCACCGAGGGGTGCAGGTGGATGCCGTCGTTGACCAGCTCGACGGTGACCCGCTCGTCCTCCAGCAGGGCGACGATCGGGCCGGGGGCGCGGTGCTGGATGCCCGGCATCGCGTTGAACAGGTGGGTGGCCACGGTGGCGCCGGCGTCGATCGCCTTCAGGGTGACCTCGTAGTCGGAGTCGGTGTGGCCGACGGCGGCGATGATGCCGAGGTCGGACAGCATCCGCACCGACTCCAGGCCGCCGGGCAGCTCCGGGGCCAGGGTGAACATCTTCGTGTGGCCGCGGCCCGCGTCGGCGAGCTTGCGCACCAGCGCCGGGTCCGGGTCGCGCAGCAGGTCGGGGCGGTGGGCGCCGCACCGGTTGTGCGAGATGAACGGGCCCTCGAAGTGGATGCCGGCCAGGACGCCGTCCTCGACGAGCTCGGAGAGCACCGCCGCCTGGCGGCAGACCTCGTCGATCTCGCCGGTGACGGTGGAGGCCATCGTCGTGGTGGTGCCGTGCTCCAGGTGCGTGCGGGCGGCGGTGAGCGCCTCCTCGGCGATGCCGGAGGCGTACGAGGCGCCGCCGCCGCCGTGCACGTGCAGGTCGACGAAGCCGGGGACGACGGTGTAGCCGGTGAGGTCGAGGTCGCTCGGCTCCGGCTCGCCGCCGAGGCTCGCGATGCGGGTGCCCTCGACGGAGAGCCGGCCCGCGTCGATCACCCCGCCGGGCAGGACCAGTCGGGCTCCGGCCAGTGCAGTACGGTCCGCGGTCACGCGGTCACCTCCATGGAGAGCAGATCCCAGGCGAGCAAGCCGGCGCCCAGGGACGCGGCGGTGTCTTTGAGCATGGCCGGAACGACCTTCGGGGGCATCTGGAAGGTCAGGCGCTCGGTCACCGCGGCGCGCAGCGGCGTGAAGAGCGTGTCACCCGCCTCGGCGAGCCCGCCGCCGACGATCACCGTGGACGGGTCGAGCAGGCTCTGCGCCAGCACGATGCCGTCGGCGAGCGCGTCCACCGCGTCCTGCCAGACCGCGGCGGCCCGCGGGTCGCCGGCGTCGACGGCGCTCGCGCAGGCGGCGGCGTCGGCCTCCGGGTCGCCGCTGGCCCCGGCCCAGGCCCGGGAGACCGCGGAGGCCGAGGCCAGGGTCTCCAGGCAGCCGCGGGCGCCGCAGCCGCACTGCGGGCCGCCGGGGCGGACCACCACGTGGCCGATCTCGCCGCCGTAGCCGTGCGCGCCCGCCTCGATGGAGCCGTCGATGCCGATCGCACCCGCGATGCCGGTGCCCAGCGCGATGAACAGGAAGCGGCCGACCCCCCGTCCGGCGCCGATCCGGCCCTCGGCGAGCCCGCCGGAGCGGACGTCGTGGCCGAGGGCGACCGGGATGCCGCCGAGGCGCTCGCCGAGCAGCTTGCGCATCGGCAGGTCCCGCCAGCCGAGGTTGGCGGAGAAGACCGCGATCCCGTTCTTCTCGTCGATCGTCCCCGGCACGGCGACGCCCGCCGCGAGGGGGGCGGCACCGAACCGGGTGCGGCCCTCCTGCGCCAGGTCGGCGGCGAAGTCGAGGATGGTGGCGACGACGGCGTCGGGGCCGTGCTCCCGCCCGGTCGGTCGGCGTGCTTCGAAGAGCACCGAGCCGTCCTGGGCGACCAGCGCGGCCTTCATGCCGGTGCCGCCTACATCGAGTGCGATGACGTGCTTCACGGGGGACAGTTTCCCTTGGCCGGGTCTAAGAGGTCTAGTCCAGTTGCTCGATTGGTCTGGTCCTGAGAGGTGAGGTTTATCGCTCTTCGCACCCTCCTGGGCGGTTTGCGTGTCAGGGCCGTCACACACCGTGCGGCGGGCCGGGGGGCGGCTCGGGCCGGGCGGGGCTCAGCCGAGGACGATCGAGCGGGTCAGGTTGCGCGGCCGGTCCGGGTCCAGGCCGCGGTGCGCGGCCAGCGCGACGGCCAGCCGGTGCACCCGGACCAGGTCCGCCAGCGGGTCGAGGCCGCCCGCCCCGGAGTCGGCCACCAGCCGGCCGCCGACCGCGGCCACCTCGTCGGCCAGGCCCGCGGGCAGCTCGCCGAACATCCAGGCGGCCCGGCCCGGCGCGGTGATCGAGACCGGGCCGTGCCGGTACTCCATCGCCGGGTACGCCTCGGTCCAGGCCAGCGCCGCCTCGCGCATCTTCAGGCCGGCCTCCTGGGCCAGGCCGTTGGTCCAGCCCGCGCCCAGGAAGGAGACCTGCTCCAGCGCCACCAGCTCGTCCGGCACCTGCCAGTCGACCGCCCGCTCGGCGTCCGCGGCGGCCTCGGCGACCGGGCGCACCCCGGCGGGGAGGGCCTCCTCCGACTCCAGGTGGGCGCGCAGCAGGGCGAGCACGGTGGTGGCGAAGCGGGTCTGCACCACCGAGCGCTCGTCGGCGAAGCCCAGGTCGACCAGGTGGTCGGCGGCCGCGGCCACCGGCTGGTCGGTGCAGGCGGTGATCGCGGTGGACGGCAGGTCGGTGCCGTCCAGCAGCCGCAGCACCTCGGTGGTGGTGCCGGAGCGGGTGATCGCCAGCACCCGGTCGTAGCGGCGGCCGGCGGGGAACTCGGAGGCGGCGAAGGCGTCGGTCTCGCCGTGGCCGCCCGACTCGCGCAGCGCGGCGTAGGCCTGCGCCATGAACCAGGAGGTGCCGCAGCCGACCACGGCCACCCGCTCGCCGCGCCGCGGCAGCCCGGCCGGGCCGCTCGCGGCCAGCGCGGCGGCGGTGCGCCAGTCGCCGGGCTGGGTGGCGATCTCCTGATCGGTGAGGGAACCGGTCGGGGTGCTGGTCGGGGACGGGTGCGGCATGGGGCGGACTCCTTCGGCTGGCCCGAAACTGCGCACGGACGAATGCGGTGTGCGCAAAGCTGATTGATTTATAGCTGTTTCGAGCATGATTGCGCAATGAGTGGCACCGCCCCGGGGTGTGCGAAGCTGTCCCGACCGGGCGCGGGGCGCTCGGGGCGAGCGCGGGAGGAGCGGGGACGGTGTCCAGGTACGAACGGTGGAACGCGCTGCTGGAACTGCTGGCCGAGCACGGGAAGCTGGAGGTCGAGGAGGCGGCCGACGCGCTGGACGTCTCGGCCGCGACCATCCGCCGCGACCTCGACCAGTTGGCCCGCCAGCAGATGCTCACCCG
This sequence comes from Kitasatospora sp. NA04385, assembly GCF_013364235.1. NCBI lineage: Bacteria > Bacillati > Actinomycetota > Actinomycetes > Kitasatosporales > Streptomycetaceae > Kitasatospora > Kitasatospora sp. NA04385. The sequence continues at coordinate 4,503,792 of NZ_CP054919.1, forward strand.
CACCCGCGGCGGCGCGGTGGCGCACAGTGTCTCCTACGACCTGCCGCTGCGGTACAAGACCGCCCGCAACGCCGACGCCAAGCAGCGGATCGGCGCGCTGGTGGCCGGCCTGGTCGAGCCCGGCGAGGTGGTCGGCCTGAACGGCGGCACCACCACCACCGAGGTGGCCCGGGCGCTGGCCGTCCGCCCCGAGCTGACCGAGCGCCCGGAGGGCGGCCGGGGCCTCACCGTGGTCACCAACGCGCTCAACATCGCCAACGAGTTGACGGTCCGTCCGCAGGTGAAGATCGTGGTCACCGGCGGCGTCGCCCGCCCCCAGTCGTACGAGCTGATCGGCCCGCTGGCCGCCCAGGTGCTCGGCGAACTCGCCCTGGACACCGCGGTGCTGGGCGTGGACGGCTTCGACCCCGGGCACGGCGCGACCGCCCACCACGAGGGCGAGGCGGCGGTGAACCGGCTGCTCGCCCAGCGGGCCCGGCGGGTGGTGGTGGCCGCCGACTCCTCCAAGCTGGGCCGCCGGGCCTTCGCCCGGATCTGCGGCCTGGAGGCGGTCGACACCCTGGTCACCGACGACCAGGTGCCGGACGCGGTGGCGGCCGCCTTCGCCGACGCCGGACTGACCGTACTGACGGCCTGAGTGTTCGCATACCGGACAGTTGTGCAGTCCACGTTGCGCATGGCGCAACACGATCTGACACTTCGATAACTTCCGCCCCTAGAGGTCTGGACCACCGCGCGCGGTAACTGCCAGGGTCGCGCCTGTCACCCTCCCGAAGGCGGTCCCCCCTTGAAGCGATCAGCGCTGATCCCTCTGCCCCTCGCCGGATGCCTCCTGCTGTCCGGCTGCGGCCTCCTGTCCGACGGGGGAGGGGTGACGCTCAACCTGGTCGCGGCCGACTACGGCACCAACGCCTCCAACAGCAGCAGCCTCTACTGGAACAAGGTCGCCAAGGACTTCGAGGCCGCCAACTCCGGCATCAAGGTGCACGTCGACGTGGTCTCCTGGGACGACATCGACAAGCACGTCGCCGACCTGATCGCCAAGGGGGACACCCCCGACATCGTGCAGACCGGCGGCTTCGCCGACCAGGTCGCCGCCGAGCGCCTCTACCCCGTCGGCGACGTGCTCTCCATGGAGGCCCAGGCCAACCTGCTGGACTCCTTCAACCGGGCCGGCCAGGTGCTCGGCAGCCAGTACGGCATCCCGTTCATCTCCTCCAGCCGGGTCTTCGTCTACAACAAGAAGATCTTCGAGAAGGCGGGCATCACCACCCCGCCCGTCACCTGGGACGACCTGCGCAAGGACGCCGAGCTGATCAAGGCCAAGGTGCCGGGCGTCACCCCGTACGCGCTGCCGCTCGGCCCCGAGGAGGCCCAGGCCGAGTCGATGCTCTGGACGATGAGCGGCGGCGGCTCGATCTCCGACAGCGTCGGCAACTACACCATCGACAGCCAGCAGAACCGCGACACCTTCAAGTGGCTGCGCACCAACCTGGTCGACAAGGGCCTGACCTACCCCGACCCCGGCACGGTCAACCGCAAGGCCGCCTTCGCGGGCTTCGCCAAGGGCGAGGTCGCCATGCTCAACGGCCACCCCGCGCTGCTCAAGGACGCGGCGGCGGCCGGCATCCAGTACGCCACCGCGGCGATCCCGCGCAAGAACGAGGAGGTCAAGGAGGTCTCCTTCGGCGTGGCCGACTGGCTGATGGCCTTCAAGGCCAACGGGCACCGGGCCGAGATCAAGAAGTTCCTCAACTTCGCGCTCTCCAAGCAGAACACCCTGGACTTCGACGAGGAGTACAACATGCTCCCCGTCACCCAGGACACCCTGACGGACATGCGCGACAACCCCCAGCACCAGGACCTCGTCAAGTTCCTGGACAACCTGCCGAACGCCGACTTCTACCCCTACGGCGCGCCCTCCTGGGACAAGGTCAGCAGCCTGATCAAGCAGCGCATCGGCAACGCCGTGAAGGGCGGCGGCGGCGACCAGGTGCTCGGCGACCTGCAGTCCGACGCCACCGCCGAGTCGGCCAAGGCCCGCCAGGGCTGACCGGGGCCGCCGGGCCGCCGGGGTTCTGACGGCCCGGGGACCTAGCCTGGACGCATGGCCGAACTGACCGAACGCGACCGGGCGGTACTCGCGCTGGAAGCCCGCGGGTGGCGGACCGCCGGCGCCAAGGAGCAGGCGATCCGGCAGGAGCTCGGCATCTCCGCCACCCGCTACTACCAGCTCCTCAACGCCCTGCTCGACCGCGCCGAGGCGCTCGCCCACGACCCGGTCCTGGTCAACCGGCTGCGCAGGGTCCGGCAGGAGCGGCGCGACGCCAGGCAGTGACGCGGCCGGAGGGCTGCCGACCCCCGGGGGCGGGTAGCGTCGGGGCATGGGAATCGCTGCACAGATCACGACCCGGGCGGGGCGGACCGGACTGGCGGGCCTGCTCGCCGACCCGAAGTCCGCCGTCGTGGGGCTCGACTTCGACGGCACGCTGGCCCCGATCGTCCCCGACCCCGACCGGGCCCGCGCCCACCCGGGCGTCGTCCCGGCCCTCGCCGCGCTCGCCCCGCTGGTCGGCGCGGTCGTGGTGGTCACCGGGCGGCCCGCCGCGACCGCCGCCGCGTACGGCGGCTTCGCGGACGTCCCCGGGCTCGAACACCTCACCGTCCTCGGCCACTACGGCGCCGAGCGCTGGGACGCGCGCAGCAACGCCGTCACCGCCGCCCCGCCCCCGCCCGGGGTGGCCGTGGTGCGGGACGAACTGCCTTCGCTGCTGCGCGGGTTGGGCGTGCCCGAGGGCACCTTCGTGGAGGACAAGGAGCGCGCGCTGGCCGTCCACACCCGGCGGGCCCCCGAGCCGGACGCGCTGCTGGAGCGGCTGCGCGGCCCGCTCGACGCGCTGGCCCGCCGCAACGGGCTGGTGGTGGAACCCGGCCGGATGGTCCTCGAACTGCGGCCGCCGGGGGTCGACAAGGGCGTCGCCCTCCGCGGCTTCCTGGCGGAGCGGGACGCGGGCCCGGTGGTCTTCGCCGGCGACGACCTCGGCGACCTCGCCGCCTACGCGGAGGTCGCCGACCGCCGCGCCGCGGGCCACCCGGGCCTGCTGGTCTGCAGCGGCCCCGTCACCGGCGAGCCCCCGGTCGCCGAACTCGCCGAACGCGCGGACCTGGTGGTCGCCGGGCCGGCCGGGGTGGTCGACCTGCTGAACGGGCTGACGGAACTGCTGCTGCACTGAGCGGGCCGGGCCGGGGGCGCGGAGGACCGTTCGGCTCCCCGCGCCCCGGCCCGGCGGCTACCGGAGCGCGTCGAGCTGGTCCAGGAACCACTGCTGGGGCGGGAGCGCGGTGGCCGCGGCGGCCAGGCGCTTGGTGCGGTCGGCGCGTTCGCCGGCGGGCATGGCGAGCGCCTCGGCCAGCGCGTCGGCGGTGGCGATCACGTCGTACGGGTTGACGGTGATCGCGTCGTCGGCGAGCTCCGCGTGGGCGCCGGCCTCCCGGGACAGCACGAGGGCGCAGCCCCGGTCGGAGACGACGGGGACCTCCTTGGCGACCAGGTTCATGCCGTCCCGGATCGGGTTGACCAGGGCGACGTCGGCGAGCCGGTACGCGGCGAGGGAGCGCGGGAAGTCGTCGTCGACGTGCAGGACGAGCGGCTGCCAGTCGTCGGTGCCGAACTCGGCGTTGATCTCCTCGGCGACGCGCCGCACTTCGGCGGTGTAGTCGCGGTACTCGGCGAGGTCGGTGCGCGAGGGGTAGGCGAAGGCGACGTGGACGACGTTGCCGAGCCACTCGGGGCGGGTGCGCAGCAGGTGCCGGTAGGCGAGCAGGCCGCGGACGATGTTCTTGCTGAGCTCGGTGCGGTCGACCCGGACGATGGTGCGCCGGTCGCCGACGGCCGCGCGCAGGGCGGCGAGGCGCTCGTCGACGTCGGGCCGGCGGGAGCGCTCGCGCAGGAACTCGGCGTCGGCGCCGAGGCCGTGCACGCCGAGCCGGGTGGTGCGGCCGCCGTGGGTGACGGTGAGGGCGTCGCGGTCGACCTCCGCGCCGAGGACGGCCGCGCAGCAGTCGGCGAAGGCGAGGGCCCAGCGGCGGGTGAGGAAGGCGGCCCGGTCGGCGCCGAGGATGCCCTCCAGGACGGCCGCGGCGACGTCGTCGGGCAGCAGCCGGTAGTAGTCCGGCGGGGCCCAGGGAGTGTGCGAGAAGTGGCCGATCCGCAGGTCGGGGCGGAGTTCGCGGAGCAGCGCGGGGGCCAGCGAGAGGTGGTAGTCCTGCACCAGGACGGCGGCGCCGGGGGCGGCCTCGGCGGCGAGCGCCTCGGCGAAGGCGGTGTTGTAGGCGGTGTAGGCGGCCCACTCGGTGCGGAAACCGGCGTCGAAGGCGGGCTGCAGGGGCGTCTGGTAGAGCAGGTGGTGGACGAACCAGAGGGTCGAGTTGGCGACGCCGTTGTAGGCGCGGGCGAAGGTCTCCGGATCGATGTCCAGCATCCGGACGGCCTGTCCGCCGACGTCGTGCCCGGCCCGGTCGAGCCGCCCCTCGGGGGCCTGCCGGGCGGCGGTGCGGTCGGCGTCGGAGAGCGCGGCGCAGACCCAGACCGCGTTCGGGTCGTCGATCGCGGACAGCCCGGAGACCAGGCCGCCGCCGCCTCTGCGGAGGGTCAGCGTGCCGTCGTCCTCCGAGCGGAAGGACACCGGCCCGCGGTTGGAGGCCACCAGGATCGGGGCGGCTCCGGACTGCTGGGGGCGTTCGGACACGTGATCGGCCATACAGCCAACCTTGCCGTGCGACCAGCGGACCAAACCACTCGGCGCGGCCCGCGCCGGGTGAACTCTCGGGGTCAGCCGCCGGTCACGGAGCCGATCGGCGGCCCGGAGTCGCGGGCCGGGAGGAAGCCGGGCAGCCAGGGCGGGCGGCCGTCGGGGCAGTTCGCGGGCAGGTAGAACCCGTGCGGCGGGGTCAGGTTGCGCTCCAGGTCGACGGCGGCGACGGTGAGGGCCGCCAGCAGGGCGGCGCAGGCCGCGGCGAGCGCGGGGGTGAGGAGGTCGGGGGAGCGGCGGGTGAGGCACCGGGCCAGCAGGACGGCGGCGGGCGGCAGCAGCAGGTAGCCGAAGGCGTACGGGCTGAGCACGTCGAACCGGGGGTCGTCGGTCAGGTCGTGGGCGACCTGCCGGGCCACGCCCGCGCAGTCGGACCAGGTGTCCTCGATCAGCCCCAGCACCCGGGTCTCGACCAGGAACCCCAGGACGGGCGCGAGGAGCAGGGCGAGGCAGCCGACGCCGGGGCGCCCGGGGCGCGGGGTGGGTTCCACGCCGGGACGGACGCGGGGCGGCGGCTCAGCGGTTGCGGTACTCGGGGACGGTGGCCATCGGGGGGCGTTCGGTGGCGGGGACGGGGTGGGTGCGGGGGGTGAAGCCCCCGGGGGTGCGGGTGTACTGGGTGAGCAGCGGGCGGACCAGGTCCGGGTCGGCCTTGAGGCGGTGGGTGCGGTCCAGGCGCTCCAGGGCGGTGCGGTAGATGGTGGCGGCCATCCGGCCGAGGGCCTGGCCGTCCTGGTGCCGGTGGTGCCGCACGCCGACGTCGACCTGGGCCAGCGCGTCCAGCCCGGCCAGCTCCAGGGCGTCGACCAGCAGGCCCAGCTCGACCCCGTAGCCGGTCGGGAAGGGCAGCCGCTCCAGCAGGCCGCGGCGGGCCGCGTACTCGCCGCCGAGCGGCTGGACGAAGCCGGCCAGCTGCGGCCAGTGCAGGTTGAGCAGCGGGCGGGCGACCAGTTCGGTGACCCGGCCGCCGCCGGCCGGGACGACGGTGCCGTCGGCCTCGAAGGGGCGGTCGTACATGGCCTTGACCAGGTGCAGGTCCGGGTCGGTGAGCAGCGGGCCGACGATGCCGGAGACGAACGCCGGGTCGAACTCGCGCAGGTCGGCGTCGACGAAGCAGACGATCGCGCCGCTGGTGGCGAGCAGCGAGCGCCACAGCACCTCGCCCTTGCCGGGTTCGGCGGGCAGCCGGGGCAGGATGTCGTCCCGGTGCACCACCCGGGCGCCGGCGGCGGCCGCGGCGGCGGCGGTGCCGTCCTGCGAGCCGGAGTCGACCACCACCAGTTCGTCCACCAGGGGGACGCGTTCGACCAGCTCGGTGCGGATCGCGGTGACGATCTCGCCGACGGTGGACTCCTCGTCCAGGGCGGGCAGCACCACGCTGACGGTGCCGGCCGGGCCGGCGGCGCGTTTGGCCTCCAGCAGCAGGTCGAGCGGCCGGTCGGCGGCCGTCCACGAACGGCGGCGCAGCCAGTCGGCCGCCTCCGGCAGTACCCCGGGCTCGGGCTGCTCCGGCAAGTCTCGCTCCCTGTCTCGGTTCGTCTCGGGTGTCGGACGCGGGGGTCGGTCCGCACGGGCCTTCGGATACAGTCTTCGTATTGCAGGCGCGCCTTCGCACGCGGGGGTCGCTCGCAGCGTACGACCACAACTTCACAGAGCTCATCCAGAGGGACTGAGGGAACGGCCCGTCGAAGTCCCGGCAACCCTCCCGCGCGGCCAGCAGGCCCGGCGGGACAGGTGCCAATTCCGTCCCGGACGCGACCGCGATCCGGGGAAGATGAGGAGAAAGGGCCTCGCCACCATGGCTGTTGACACCGCCGCATCCACCGTCGACCTCGGTCCCGCGACCGCGCTGTCCTGTCGCGAGTGCGGTGCGCGTTCCCCGCTCGGTCCGGACTTCGCCTGTCTCGAGTGCTTCGGTCCGCTGGAGATCGCCTACGACTACCAGGGCTACGACGCCGAGGAGCTGCGCAAGCGGATCGAGGCCGGCCCGGCGTCGATCTGGCGCTACGCCCCGCTGCTGCCCGTCCCGGCCGACGTGGCCGGCAAGCCGAACCTGAACCCGGGCTGGACCCCGCTGGTCAAGGCCGACAACCTGGGCCGCGAGCTGGGCTTCACCGCGCAGCTGCACATCAAGGACGACTCGGGCAACCCGACCCACTCCTTCAAGGACCGGGTGGTGGCCTGCGCGATCGAGGCCGCCCGCGCCTTCGAGTTCACCACGCTGTCCTGCTCCTCCACCGGCAACCTGGCCGGCGCGGTGGGCGCCGCGGCCGCCCGGGCCGGCTTCAAGTCCTGCGTGTTCATCCCGCACGACCTGGAGCAGGGCAAGGTCGTGATGGCCGGGGTGTACGGCGGCGAGCTGGTCGGCATCGACGGCAACTACGACGACGTGAACCGCTTCTGCTCCGAGCTGATCGGCGACCCGGCCGGCGAGGGCTGGGGCTTCGTGAACGTCAACCTGCGCCCGTACTACGGCGAGGGCTCCAAGACCCTGGCGTTCGAGATCTGCGAGCAGCTCGGCTGGCGGCTGCCCGACCAGCTCGTCATCCCGATCGCCTCCGGCTCCCAGCTCACCAAGATCGACAAGGGCCTGCAGGAGCTGATCAAGCTCGGCCTGGTCGAGGACAAGCCGTACAAGATCTTCGGCGCCCAGGCCGAGGGCTGCTCCCCGGTCTCCGCCGCCTTCAAGGCCGGCCGCGACGTGATCAAGCCGGTCAAGCCGGACACCATCGCCAAGTCGCTGGCGATCGGCAACCCGGCCGACGGCCCGTACGTGCTGGACATCGCCCGCCGCACCGGCGGTGCGGTCGAGGACGTCACCGACGTCGAGGTGGTCGAGGCGATCAAGCTGCTGGCCCGCACCGAGGGCATCTTCGCCGAGACCGCGGGCGGCGTGACCGTCGGCGTGCTGAAGAAGCTGGTCGAGACCGGTCAGCTGGACCCGGCCAAGGAGACCGTCGCGATCAACACCGGCGACGGCCTCAAGACCCTCGACGCGGTCGCCGACGCCGGTATGACCGCGGTGATCCGCCCGACGCTGGAGTCCTTCCGCGCCGCCGGCCTCGCCACCGCCTGACACCCAGCCGCAGGACACCCCCAGCCGCAGGACACCCCACGCCCCGAGGAGCACCGCATGAGCGCCACCGTCCGCATCCCGACCATCCTGCGCACCTACACCGGCGGCGCCGCCGAGGTGACCGCCGAGGGCGCCACCCTGTCCGCCGTCATCGCGGACCTGGAGGCGAACCACGCCGGCATCGCCGCCCGCCTGCTGGACGACACCGGCAAGCTGCGCCGCTTCGTCAACGTGTACGTGAACGACGACGACGTGCGTTTCGCCGACGGCCTGGAGACCGAGATCAAGGACGGCGCCTCGGTGTCGATCATTCCGGCGGTGGCCGGCGGCTGCTGACCGCCCCGCATTACCGCGACCGCCGTTCGGTTCGGAATTCAATTGTCCGGACCGGGCGGCGGTTTCGTGCGTACCGGGGACAATGCCCGCGCACCTGCGGCTTTCCCTCCGGGCGGGGCGCCGCAATTCGGCCGGGAGCCGGGGAGTAGAGTCTCGGTCGGGGCCGTTCCCCTCCGCGGCCCGGTTCAATCCTCGTTTTCCGCACCGCGCCCCGCCCGTGCAGGACCCCGTTCCGTCCCGCGCGCTGAGACGGGTACCGGGCCGCCCGCCGTACGTCGCCGCCCGCGGCCGCCCGTTCTGTCAGGCCGCCGTCAGAATTGTGGCGGCGTTTTGCGGTACCCCGTCCGTTATGTCCGGTGGCAATTGTCGGACGGTGCGCCTTTCGCCCCGCGATATCCCCCGACCGGCCCGGACTTTCCCCGGAAATTGGGCCTGTTGCACAGGGCGCATATCCGGATACATTCAGCCGCGACAGAGGCTGCGCCGTACGGGGGGGAGTCCCCAGGCCGGTCTTCCAGACCTCCGGGTCCGCGTCCCGCGGATCTCTGAAGGGCCAGCACAGCACAAGGGGAGTTCGGAATGGCTCAGGGCACCGTCAAGTGGTTCAACGCCGAGAAGGGCTACGGCTTCATCGCGGTCGACGGTGGAGCGGACGTGTTCGTCCACTACAGCGCGATCCAGATGGACGGCTACCGCACCCTGGAAGAGGGCCAGCGGGTCGAGTTCGAGATCTCGCAGGGTCAGAAGGGTCCGCAGGCCGACATGGTCCGCGCCGCCGGCGCCTGAGGCACCGGCTGACCGCACGACCCCGCACAGACGCACAGACAGGCCCGCCCCGACGCGACGGCGTCCGGGGCGGGCCTGTCGGCTTTCCCCGGCGGCCCCGCGGTTTCCCGCCGGGGCCGCCGCCGGAGCCCCCATGGGCTTGCACTCGCCACCCCAGAGTGCTAATCATTGGCGTTAGCACTCACAGTGTGAGAGTGACAAACGGACCGGGCCGGTGAGGCCCCGGAAGCGGTAGGGGAAGGGACCCCCGCTCTCCTGGGCCGTCCGTCGCGGGCACCCCTTGGTCCGAGCAGTCGACCGTGTCCCGGAGGACCACTTCTGATGGCCAAGATCATCGCCTTTGACGAGGAAGCCCGCCGCGGCCTTGAGCGTGGCATGAACCAGCTTGCCGACGCCGTGAAGGTCACGCTCGGCCCCAAGGGTCGCAACGTCGTCCTGGAGAAGAAGTGGGGCGCCCCCACGATCACCAACGACGGTGTCTCCATCGCCAAGGAGATCGAGCTCGAGGACCCGTACGAGAAGATCGGCGCCGAGCTGGTCAAGGAGGTCGCCAAGAAGACCGACGACGTCGCGGGTGACGGCACCACCACCGCCACCGTGCTGGCCCAGGCGCTCGTCCGCGAGGGTCTGCGCAACGTCGCCGCCGGCGCCAACCCGATGGCCCTCAAGCGCGGCATCGAGAAGGCCGTCGCCGCCGTCTCCGACCAGCTGCTGGCCCAGGCCAAGGACGTGGAGACCAAGGAGCAGATCGCCTCCACCGCCTCCATCTCGGCCGCCGACACCCAGATCGGCGAGCTCATCGCCGAGGCCATGGACAAGGTCGGCAAGGAAGGCGTCATCACCGTCGAGGAGAGCAACACCTTCGGCCTGGAGCTCGAGCTCACCGAGGGCATGCGCTTCGACAAGGGCTACATCTCCGCCTACTTCGCCACCGACCTGGAGCGCATGGAGGCGAGCTTCGAGGACCCGTACATCCTCATCGCCAACTCCAAGATCTCCTCGGTCAAGGACCTCCTCCCGCTGCTGGAGAAGGTCATGCAGAGCGGCAAGCCGCTCGTCATCATCGCCGAGGACGTGGAGGGCGAGGCCCTCTCGACCCTGGTCGTGAACAAGATCCGCGGCACCTTCAAGTCCGTCGCCGTCAAGGCCCCGGGCTTCGGCGACCGCCGCAAGGCCATGCTCGGCGACATCGCCATCCTGACCGGCGGCACCGTGATCTCCGAGGAGGTCGGCCTCAAGCTGGAGAACGCCGGCGTCGACCTGCTCGGCACCGCCCGCAAGGTCGTCATCACCAAGGACGAGACCACCATCGTCGACGGCGGCGGCGACAGCGACCAGGTCGCCGGCCGGGTCAACCAGATCCGCGCCGAGATCGAGAACTCCGACTCGGACTACGACCGCGAGAAGCTCCAGGAGCGCCTCGCCAAGCTGGCCGGCGGCGTGGCCGTCATCAAGGCCGGCGCGGCCACCGAGGTCGAGCTCAAGGAGCGCAAGCACCGCATCGAGGACGCGGTGCGCAACGCCAAGGCCGCCGTCGAGGAGGGCATCGTCGCCGGTGGCGGCGTCGCCCTGCTGCAGGCCGGTGTCGCGTTCGACAAGCTGGAGCTGGAGGGCGACGAGGCCACCGGTGCCAACATCGTCCGGGTGGCCCTGGAGGCCCCGATCAAGCAGATCGCGACCAACGCCGGCCTCGAGGGCGGCGTCGTGGTCGAGAAGGTCCGCAACCTGCCCGCCGGCCACGGCCTGAACGCCGCGACCAACGAGTACGTCGACCTGGTCGCCTCCGGCATCATCGACCCGGCCAAGGTCACCCGCTCCGCGCTGCAGAACGCCGCCTCCATCGCGGCGCTGTTCCTCACCACCGAGGCCGTCATCGCCGACAAGCCGGAGAAGGCCGCCGCGGCCGCCGGCGGCGGCATGCCGGGCGGTGACATGGACTTCTGATCCTCCGGGATCCGACGTTCCACGCGTTCGCTCGTGAGGGCGGCCTCCTTCGTGAGGCCGCCCTCACGGCGTTCCCGGCCGCCGCGGCGCTTTGGGACAATGGGCGGATGGCCAGTTCCGACATCGAAGCCGCCCTGCACAGCGCCCGGGCGCTGATCCTCGCCGACCTCACCGCCCGGGACGTCGCCGACGCGGCGATCGTCTCGCTGGTGGAGGACGCCGTCACGCACCGCCGCTGGTGGCTCGAACAGTGGCCCGCCGGGTGCGAGTTCGTCCTCGGCCTGATCGCCCAGGACGTCCAGGACGCGCTGCTGGAGTCGTACGGGCGCTGGCCGCTGTGCACCGCCTGCGCCGAGGAGGAGGACGATCCGCACGCGCTCGGGGTCGAGCCGGAGCTCGGCCCGGACCCGCACTGGGTGTGCGGCAAGCGCGGCGTCGCGGTCGCCCCGGTCGGCGGGCTCGTCTGATCCTCGCCGCCCCCGGGCCGGTCCGGTCGCGGCAGGTGGCGGTCCCACCTGGTCGGTGACGTGTCACCGGACGAACTGCGTTCCTGCGCCGCCGGGTCGGGCGCGGCGCCCGGGTGATCGCCCGCCCGGCGGGGGATCAGCCTTCCAGGGCGGCCAGTTCGCGGTGCATGTTCGCGCGGGCCCGGGCGTCGTAGCGGGCGTGGCCCTCGGGGGTGCGGTAGAGGGCGGGCAGGGCGAGGAGTTGGCGCAGGACCGTGGCGCGGCCCGCGCGGAAGGCGTCCGGCGGGACGAAGGAGTACTCGTCGCGGACGGCGGCGGCGTAGGCGTCGTACGCCTCGCGCGGGCCGCCGAGGACGGCGAGGTCGGCGTCGCAGAGCACCTCGCCGTTGCGGTCGCCGGGGGCCGGGTGGTGGGTGACGGTGAGCCGGACCAGGCGGTCGACCTCGTGGACCAGCGGTTCGGGCAGGCCGGCCTCGCGCAGGGCGCGGCAGGCGAGCGCGGCGCTGCGCTCCTCGTTCTCGGAGCGGTCGGGGCGGTAGACGGCGTCGTGGAACCAGGCGGCGAGCCGGACGGCGTCGGGGTCGTCGGCGTGGTCGGCGAGTTCGTCGACGCGGTCGAGCACGGCCTCCAGGTGGGAGGTGGTGTGGTAGCGGCGCTGCGGCTCGGCCCAGCGGGTGAGCAGGTCGCGGGCGTAGGGCTCGGGGTCGGCGGTGGCGCCGCAGCGGGTGAGCAGGACGTGCCAGCGCGCGGACAGCGGTGCGGTCATGGCGCTCATTCTGCTCCTCGGGGTGCGGGGCGGATGCGCCGCGGTGTGATCCAGCCTATATGTAGTCCGCCGACTTATGCCGCACACTTGAGTAGTTGGCGTCCGGCGGCTATACATACTCGGTATGCAAGACGTTTCGCCGTTCCGAGGGGGAGCCATGACCGGATCGAACGCGCAGGCCGTACTGCGCCTGGAGGGGGTCGGCCGGGTGCACGGCCGGGGCGCGGCCGAGGTGCACGCGCTGCACCCGGTCGACCTGGAGGTGCGGGCCGGGGAGTTCCTGGCGGTGATGGGCCCGTCCGGCTCGGGGAAGTCCACCCTGCTCGCACTGGCCGGCGGCCTGGACCGGCCCTCCCGCGGGCGGGTGCTGGTGGAGGGCGCCCCGCTGGAGGGGCTGAGCCGGGCCCGGCTGGCCGACGTGCGCCGCCGCTCGGTGGGCTACGTGTTCCAGTCGTACAACCTGCTCCCGGCCCTGACCGCGGCCGAGAACATCGCGCTGCCCCGCGAGCTGGAGGGGGTCTCCGCCCGCACCGCCCGCGCCGAGGCGCTGACCGTGCTGGAGGAGCTGGGCATCGGCGAACTCGCCGACCGCTTCCCGGAGGACATGTCGGGCGGCCAGCAGCAGCGGGTCGCGATCGGCCGGGCCCTGTCCGGGCAGCGCCGGCTGGTGCTGGCCGACGAGCCCACCGGGGCGCTGGACTCGGCCACCGGCGAGGCGGTGCTGGAGGTGCTGCGGGCCCGCTGCGACGCCGGGGCGGCCGTCATGATGGTCACCCACGACGCCTCCCACGCCTCCTGGGCGGACCGGGTGGTCTTCCTGCGCGACGGCCGGATCGACGAAGAGGCGGTGCGCCGATGAGCGCCCTGCGGGCGGTGCTGCGGATCGCGCGCCGCGACGCCTGGCGGGCCAAGGGCCGCAGCGCCCTGGTCGCCGCGATGATCGCGCTGCCGGTGCTCGGCGCGACCGGCGTCGACGTGGTGCACCGCAGCGGACAGCTGACCGCCGAGCAGCGCGCCGACCGGCTGATGGGCCGGGCCGACGCCCTGGTCGGCGCGTACGACCCGGGCTGGACGATCGAGCAGGCGGTCTTCCCCGCCGACGGCGTCCGCACCCTGCCGAAGCGCCCCGACGCCGAGCCGAGCGCCGAGCAGCGGCGCGCCGCCGACACCGAACCGACCACCCTGCTCGGCGAGTTGCTGCCGCCCGGCAGCACCCTGACCCCGGCCCGCACCGGCCCGGTCGCCTCGGTGCGGACCGTCGACGGGCTGGCCCCCGCCGACACCTTCGAGGCCGACCTGACCGGCGGCCTCTGGCAGGGCCGGATCGACCTGGTGTCCGGCCGGGCCCCCGCCGCCCCGCACGAGGCCGCCGCCACCCGGGCCTTCCTGTCCACCACCGGGCTGCGGATCGGCGACCGCGTCACCGTCCGCGGCCTGGAGTCCACCCCGTTCACCCTGACCGGCACCGTCGAGCACCCCGCGGACCTGAACGCCGTCGAACTCGTCGCCCGCCCGGGCGAGTTGTACCGGCAGCTGGACGAGGCGCAGGCCGCCGCCGGGCTCGCCCCGCAGGCCCCGTCCGCCGAGCAGGCCGCCGCCCGCAAGGCCGCCTGGCTGGTCACCCTGCCCGCCGGCACCTTGCTCGACTGGTCCCGGGTGCGGCAGCTCAACGCGCACGGCTACACCATGGCCGCCCGCCAGGTCGCCGCCCACCCGCCCGCCGAGGCGCTGGAGCGGCAGGAGGCCGTCGGCGCGCAGGGCGAACGCGAACGCGCCCTGATGACCGCCGCCACCACCGCCGCGATGGCGCTGCTGGAGGTCGCCCTGCTGGCCGGGCCGGCCTTCGCGGTCGGCGCCCGCCGGGCCCGCCGCCAGCTCGCGCTGCTCGGCGCGGCCGGCGGTCGGCCCGGGCACGTGCGGGCCGTGGTGCTCGGCGGCGGCCTGGTGCTCGGCGCCGTCGGCGCCGCACTCGGCGCGCTGCTCGGCGCCGGGCTGGTGGCCGTGCTGCGCACCCGGCTGGAGGAGTGGGGCGGCAGCCGGTTCGGACAGCTGACGCTGCGCCCGACCGAACTGCTGGCGATCGCCGCCGTCGGCGTCGTCACCGCCGTGCTGGCGGCCCTGCTGCCCGCGCTCCAGGCCGGCCGCCGCGAGGTGCTCGCCGGGCTCACCGACCGGGACCCGGTGCGCCGCGCCTCCCGCCGCACCCCGCTGCTCGGCCTGGCCGCCGTCCTGCTGGGCGCCGCGCTGGCGCTGTACGGGGCGGTCGCCGGACCGGTCGCCGGACCGCCGGTGCTGGCCGGGCTGAGCGTGCGCACGCTGTCCGTGCTGGGCGGCGCGGTGCTCGCCGAACTCGGACTGCTGCTCTTCACCCCGCTGCTGCTGGCCCTGCTCGGCCGGCTCGCCCGCCGACTGCCGGTCGGCCCCCGGCTGGCGCTGCGCGACGCCGCCCGGCACCGCTCGCGCACCGCGCCCGCGGTGGCCGCCGTGCTCGCCGCGGTGGCCGGCGCCGTCGCGGTCGGCGTGCACTCCACCGGCGCGGAGGCCCAGGACCGGGCCGGCTACCGGCTGGAACAGCCCGTCGGCGCCGTCCGGCTCACCGTGCACGGCGACGTGAACGCGCTGCCGCAGCTGCGCGCCGCCCTGCCGCAGGACCTGCCGGACCTCGGCGAACGCGCGGACCTCTACCAGGCCAAGTACGTGTTCTGCGACGGATGTTGGGGCTTGGTCTACGCCGAGGGCGGCCAGCGCTACGGGGCGGCCGTCACCACCGAGGCCGTGGTCGGGGACGCCCCCGTGCTGCACAACCTGCTGGCGCTGCACGACCCGCGCGCGGAGCAGGCGCTGCTGGCCGGGAAGGCCGTGGTCACCGACCCGTCCTACCTGCACGACGGGCAGGCCGTGCTGCGGACGCAGGGCGAGGCGGGCGCGCCCAAGGAGCTGCGGGTGGACGCGGTGCTGGTCGAGCGCCCGGTCGGGCAGCGCTACGCGCCGCTGGTGCTCACCCCCGACACGGTCCGCCGGCTGGGCCTGGAGGCCGAGCCCGCCGGGGCGGTCTGGCTGCCGTCCGCGCCGGTCGGCGAGCGGGCCCGGCAGCGCGCCGCCGCCACCGTCGCCCGGCTCGCCCCGTACGCCGAGTTCCACGTGGAGCGCGGCTTCGTCCCGGAGGACAGCACGGTGCGGGTCGCGCTCGGCGGCTTCGCCGGGCTGGTGGTGCTCGGCGCGGCCGTGGTCTCCACCGCGCTGGCCGCCGCCGACGCCCGCCGCGAACGCGCCCTGCTCTCGGCGATCGGCGCCCGCCCGCGCACCCGGCGCACCGTCGCCGGACTGCAGGCCGGTCTGATCGCCCTGCTCGGCGCGGTGCTGGGCACCGTCAGCGGCCTCGTCCCGGCCTTCGCCCTGCTGCGCTCCCGGGCCGCCGGGGTGATGGGCGGGCCCGCGGTGAGCCTCGCCGACGTGCCCTGGGCGACCGTCGCGCTGCTCACCCTGGCCCTGCCGCTGCTGGCCGGGCTGCTCGGGGCGCTGCGCCGGGACGACCTCGCCGGGATCGACCGCAGGTAGCCCGGCCCGGCCCGGCCCGGCCCGGCCCGTCGGGAGTCGGGGGCGGGCCGGGCCGGGGTGGGGGTGGCGCGGATAGGCCGGTCGGCGATATATGTAGTCGTATGACCGAACGCGCCATGCAGGAGCCCACCCTGCTGCTGCTCACCGCCCTCGCGGACGCCCCCCGGCACGGGTACGCGCTGATCCAGGAGATCGACGCGATCTCCGGGGGGCGGGTGAAGATGCGCACCGGCACGCTGTACGGCGCGCTCGACCGGCTGCTCCAGCAGGGCCTGATCGAGGTCGCCGCCGAGGAGATCGTCGACGGCCGGGCCCGCCGCACCTACGCCCTCACCACCGGCGGGCGCGGCCTGCTCGCCGCCGAGGCCGAACGCCTGCGCGCGGTCGCCGCCGAGGCCCAGCGCCGCCTCGGCGGCGCCCCCGCACCCCGGGGGGTCACCGCATGAGCGCGATCGCCCCGGGCGGGCACCGCACCGGCGTCGCGCTGCGGGCCGTGCTCGCGCTCTACCCCGCCCGCTACCGCCGCGACCGGGGCGCCGAACTGGCCGAGGTGTTCGCCGACACCACCGCCGGGGCGGGCCGCCTCGGCACCGCCCGCGAAGCACTCGACCTCGCCGCGTACGGCCTGCGGCTGCGCACCGGGCTCACCTCGACCGCGCTCGGCGGCCGACTGCTCGCCGCCGCCGCGCCGCTGCTGGCCGGGACCCTGCTCGGGCTGGTCGCGCTGCCCGGCGACGTGCGCTTCTGGCGGGTGCGCGCCGCCGCCCGGGCCGGGTTCGACGTCCCGTGGACCGTGCTGCCCGACCACCTCGCCCTGCTCGGCCTGACCGTCGTCCCCGCGCTGCTGGCCGTCGCCGCGCTGTTCGGCGCCTGGCGGGCGGCGCGGACGCTGGCCGGGGTGGTCGTGCTGCTCGCCCTCGTCCGGCTCGGGGTCCGGGTGGCCACCGCCAACGTCCGGCCCGGGGGGCCCTGGTTCACCGAGTCCAACATCTGGCTGCTGCTCCTGGACGCCACCGCCCTGCTGCCCTACCTCGCCGCGGGCGCGCTGATCCTCGCCGCCCCCGCCGACCTGCTGGAGCGGCCCGGCCGCCTGCCGGTCGTGATCGGCGCGGCCACCGGCCTGCTGGTAACGAAGGCTCAGGGCGGTTACGACACCTGGCACCTGATGGACGGCTGGACGCCGCTGCTGCTCCTGCTCGCCCCGCTGCTGCTGATGCTCTGCGCCGCCCGCGACCGGCTGCTGCCCGCGGCGTTCGGCCTGGCCGTCCTGCCGCTGACCGCCTGGTTCAGCCTGTTCAGCCTCTGGGAGCAGGTCGGCGGGATCTGGCGGCTGGTGCCGCTGTCGGCGGCCGGCGCGGCGGGGCTGCTGCTGACCGGTCAGGCGCTCTCGGTCCACCGCTCCGGCCGGGCGAAGGTCTCCTAGCGGGACGAACGGGACGCGAGCGGGGCGCGAACGGAGGAGGAAGCGCGGCCGAACGGCGGCAGGGGCTCGCCCGGGGCCTGTCGATGTGGCAGGCTATCGGATATGTCTAGACCAATGTTCGAAGTCATCGCGCTGACCCCCCAGGACGCCCGGGCCGCCGAGTCGGGCGGCGCCGACCGCCTCGAACTGGTCACCGACATGGCCGCCGACGGGCTCACCCCGTCGACCCGCGACTTCGCCGCGATCCGCGCCGCCGTCGACCTCCCGCTGCGCGTCATGCTCCGCATCCGCGACGGCTTCGCCCCCGGCGACCTCGACGACCTGCTCGCCCGCACCGCGGCGCTGCGGGCCGAGGGCGCCGAGGAGTTCGTGCTCGGCTTCCTCACCCCGGACGGCGCGGTCGACCTCGCCGCGACCCGGGCCGTCGCCGAAGCCGTCTCCGGCTGCCGCTGGACCTTCCACCGGGCCATCGACCACAGCGCCGACCGCTCCGAGGTCCGCGCCGCCGTCGCCGACCTCCCCGGCCTCGACACCTTCCTCACCTCCGGCGCGGCCGCCGGCGTCGACGCGGGCCGCGAGGTCCTGATCGGCGAGCTCGCCAAGTCCGGCGAGCCCGGCTACCGCCCGCGGATCCTGGTGGGCGGCGGCCTGCGCGCCGAGCACGTCCCCGAGCTGCTCGCCGCCGGTTTCGACGCCTTCCACATCGGCGGCGCGGTCCGCGAGGGCGGCTGGACCGGCGCGGTCGACCCGGCGAAGGTCGCCGAGTGGCGCGAGCTCATCGGCGGCTGAGCCGACCGGAAGCGCACCGGCAGGGGCGCGGAGAACCACGCGGAGCGGAAGCCGCACGTCGGCGCGTTCGCGGGGCGGTGCACCGCACCGTCCCGCGAGACGATCCGCCGTGCCTGCCCGCCGACCCGGGCCCCGGCCTCCGTGCGCCTCAGTCCAGTTCGGCCGGCAGCGGCTGCGCGTGCAGGACCGTCAGGCCGGAGACCGCGCGGGTCAGCGAGACGTAGAGGCGGCGCAGGCCGGTGCGGTGGTCGGGCTCGCCCGCGACGATCGCGGCGGGTTCGTCGAGGACCACGTGGTCGTACTCCAGGCCCTTGGCCAGCGAGGCCGGGACGAGGGTGAGCCGGGACTCGGCGGTGGTCTCGGTGCCCGGGTCGAGGAAGGGCAGCCCCGCGGCGGCCAGCGCCCGGGCGAGGGCCGGGATCCTGGCGTCCGCCGCGATCAGGCCGACCGAGCCCTCGTGCCGCAGCGCCGCGCGGCAGGCGTCCAGGACGGCGCCGTCCAGCCCGTCCGGGACGTGCCGCAGGGCCAGCGAGCCGGGCAGGTCGCGGACGGAGGTGGCGGGGGCCAGGCCGGGGGCGATGGCGGGCAGCAGCCGGGAGGCGTAGGCGATCACCTCGCCGGGGACGCGGAAGCCCTGGGTGAGCTCCTCGACGTGCGCGCCGTCCTTGCCGAGGTGGTGCAGGGCCTCCGGCCAACTGCCGGTGGCCCACGGGGTGGTGCCCTGGGCGAGGTCGCCGAGGACGGTCGCGGAGCCGGTGGTGCAGCGGCGGCCGACCGCCCGGTACTGCATGGGGGAGAGGTCCTGGGCCTCGTCGACCACCACGTGGCCGAGCGAGGGGGTGCGGTGCACCAGGTCGGCGGCCTCGTCGATCAGCACGGCGTCGGCGACGGACCAGGGCGCGGTGCGGGCGGAGCGCGGGGGCTTGGCCCAGCGCAGGGCGGCCTGCTCCTCGGCGTCCAGCACGCCGTCCGCGGCGGCGGCCAGGAAGTCGGCGTCGCCGAGCAGCCGGTGCACCAGCTTGACCGGGTCGACGGCGGGCCAGCACGCCTTGACGGTGGCCTTGACCGCGGCGTTGCGGGCGACGGCGTCCTGCACCCGGTCGTCCGGGGCCTCGCCGCCCTGCTCCATCTTGACCAGGACGGCGTGCGCGATCCGCTGCGGCAGGGCCTCCAGGGCGGCCCCGTAGCGGATCTCGCGGTCCGCCAGCTCCCGGACGATCTCCGCCAGCTCGTACGCGGGCACCCGCCAGCGGCGGGAGCCGCGGACGACCACGCAGGGCTCGGTGGGCACGGTGATCCCGGCGCGCACGGCGTTGCGCAGCACCCGGGCCATCCGGGCGTCGCCCTTGATCCGGGCGGTTTCGGCGCTGTCGGTGCCGCGCACCTCGACGTGGCCGACCAGCTCCTGCACGGTGGCCTGGGCGACGTCCAGCTCGCCGAGGGCGGGCAGCACCTGCTCGATGTACTGCAGGAAGGAGCGGTTCGGGCCGACCACCAGGGTGCCGGTGCGGGCCAGCCGCTCGCGGTGCGCGTACAGCAGGTAGGCGACGCGGTGCAGGCCGACGGCGGTCTTCCCGGTGCCGGGGGCGCCCTGGACGCAGACGGTGCCGGTGACGTCGGCGCGGACGATCTCGTCCTGCTCGGGCTGGATGGTGGCGACGATGTCGCGCATCGGGCCGACGCGGGGCTTCTCGATCTCGGCGGCGAGCAGCGCGGAGCCGCGGTCGGCCTCGTCGGGGTCGGAGAGGTTCTCGTCCTCGTAGGCGGTCAGCTCGCCGCCGGTGTAGCCGAAGCGGCGGCGCTTGGCGACGTCCAGCGGCTCGGTGCGGCTGGCCCGGTAGAACGGCTGGGAGACCGGCGCGCGCCAGTCGATCACCATCGGGTCGCCGCCGGCGTCGTGCACGTGCCGGCGGCCGATGTAGAAGCGCTCGCCGCCGCTGCCCTCGGACTCGGCCTCGCTGATCGCGTGCAGGTAGTCGAGGCGGCCGAAGAACAGCGGGGTGTGCGCGAGGTCGGCGAGGGCCTTGATCCGCTCGTCGATCTGCTTCTGCAGCACCTGGGCGGACACCCAGGTGCCGGCCACGTCGCGCAGGTCGAGCGCCTCGACGTCCTCGCGCATCGCCTTCAGCGCGGCCCGGGAGGCGGCCAGGTGGGAGCGTTCGCGGCCGAGCGGGTCGGTGTCGGCGGCGAGCGGCTCGGTGGGGGTGGGGGAGTGCACGGCGGACCTTCCCGGCCGCCCGGCACAAGGGGGCGGCGGACTCGTCTTGGCTCACGGTGAAAGGACACCGGCCGGTTGCCGAACGGCCGGTACTCCCACGGCTGCCGACGCGCTGGCACCACGGTTCGGGAGGGGCAGACGGACGATCCTAGACCCGGCGCCGTCCGGGGGCGAATCCTTTTCTCGGGGTCCCCCCGGTACCGGGGTAGGGGTGCGGTACACCCGCAGGACGAGGAGCGCCACCGCGGGCTCGGGTCTTTCGGCTGATGTGCCCGACCCGCCGGTGAACCTACCGTGGAGACATGACGACCGAACGAGTGAACCCGCAGGCCGACGGCGTCCACGGTGCCCACGGCGCGCACCCGGCCGAGGCGCGCCGCCGCCACCCCGTCGCCAACGCCGTCCGCAACGTCGGCATCGTGCTCGACACCGCCGCGCGCGTGCTCTTCCTCGGGCGCGACGGCGTCGGGCTCTGACCGACCGCTACAGGTCGTCCGCGTCGACGATCCGGTACGCGTAGCCCTGCTCCGCCAGGAAGCGCTGGCGGTGCGCCGCGAAGTCCTGGTCGACGGTGTCCCGGGCGACCACCGAGTAGAAGTGCGCCGCGTGCCCGTCCGCCTTCGGACGCAGCACCCGGCCCAGCCGCTGGGCCTCCTCCTGGCGGGAGCCGAAGGTGCCCGACACCTGGATCGCGACGGTGGCCTCCGGCAGGTCGATCGAGAAGTTCGCGACCTTGGAGACCACCAGCACGCCGATCTCCTTCGAGCGGAACGCCTCGAACAGCTTCTCCCGCTGCGCGTTCGAGGTCTCGCCCTTGATCACCGGGGCGTCCAGCGCCTCGCCCAGCTCGTCCAGCTGGTCGATGTACTGGCCGATCACCAGGGTCTGGTCGCCCGCGTGCTTCTCCACCAGCCGCTCCACCACCCGGCGCTTGGTCGCCGTGGTCGAGCAGAACCGGTACTTCTCCTCCGGCTCGGCCGTCGCGTACGCCAGCCGCTCGGAGTCGGTCAGCGTCACCCGGACCTCGCAGCAGTCGGCGGGCGCGATGTAGCCCTGCGCCTCGATCTCCTTCCACGGGGCGTCGAACCGCTTCGGGCCGATCAGCGAGAACACGTCGCCCTCGCGGCCGTCCTCGCGCACCAGCGTCGCGGTCAGGCCGAGCCGGCGGCGGGCCTGCAGGTCCGCGGTGAACTTGAACACCGGCGCGGGCAGCAGGTGCACCTCGTCGTAGACCACCAGGCCCCAGTTGCGGGCGTCGAACAGCTCCAGGTGCGCGTACACGCCCTTCCGCTTGGTCGTCATCACCTGGTACGTGGCGATGGTGACCGGGCGGATCTCCTTGCGGGTGCCGCTGTACTCGCCGATCTCGTCCTCGGTCAGCGAGGTCCGCCTCACCAGCTCGTGCTTCCACTGCCGGGCCGAGACGGTGTTGGTGACCAGGATCAGCGTGGTCGACTTGGCCTCCGCCATCGCCGCCGCGCCGACCAGCGTCTTGCCCGCGCCGCAGGGCAGCACGACCACGCCGGAGCCGCCGTGCCAGAAGCCGTCCACCGCGTGCCGCTGGTACGGGCGCAGCTGCCAGCCGTCCTCGCGCAGGTCGATCGGGTGCGCCTCGCCGTCCACGTACCCGGCGTGGTCCTCGGCCGGCCAGCCGAGCTTGAGCAGCACCTGCTTGATCTGCCCGCGCTCCGAGGGGTGCACCAGCACGGTGTCCGGGTCGATCCGGGACCCGACCAGCGGGGCGATCTTCTTCGAGCGCAGCACCTCCTCCAGCACCGGCCGGTCGGTGGTGGTCAGCACCAGCCCGTGCACCGGGTGCTTCTGCAGCTGCAGCCGCCCGTAGCGCGCCATGGTGTCCGCGACGTCCACCAGCAGGGCGTGCGGCACCGGGTAGCGCGAGTACTCCACCAGCGCGTCCACCACCTGCTCCGCGTCGTGCCCGGCCGCCCGCGCGTTCCACAGCCCCAGCGGCGTCACCCGGTACGTGTGCACGTGCTCCGGCGCCCGTTCGAGCTCGGCGAACGGCGCGATCACCCGTCGGCACTCCGCCGCCCGCGGATGGTCGATCTCCAACAGCAGCGTCTTGTCGCTCTGCACGATCAGCGGTCCGTCCACGCCTGTGCATCCCCTTCCGCGCGGGCCAAACCTCCAGTGTGCCGCATCGGCCCGGCGGCGGGGACGGCGGTGACCTCCCGGGGGTTCGCTCGTTGGGCAGGGCATGATCAAGCCCAACCGATTCCTGGCCGGCCTGGCGCTCTCCGGCGCGGCCCTCGCCTCCGCCCTCGGGGCGGCGCCCGCCCACGCCGCCGACACCGAGGCCATGGCCCTCGACCAGGTCGCCGACATCGGCCAGCCCGGCGGTCTGATCGGCACCGTCGCCTTCACCGGCACCGGCCTGCTGACCGGCGTCGAGCCGAAGATGCCGGACCCGCACGCGATCGTGGACGAGGCGAAGAAGCAGAAGGCCGAGGAGGACGCCAAGCAGGCCGCGGGCAAGTAGCCGACGGCGCGGTCTCCTCCCCGCCCTACTCCTCGACCTCGGCGACGCCGGTGATCCGGTGCAGCGCGAAGGTGCGGACCTCGTCGGAGAGGTGGTCGTAGGCGGTGACGAAGCCGCCCTCGACCTTGACCGGGTCGATGACGCGCTGGGAGGAGAGGCCTTCCGCGTTGATGTAGCCGATCCACATCCGCTCGCCGAGCAGCACGGCGGTCTGCAGGGCGGCCAGGGTGTCGGCGGCGGCGGTGCGCGGCACGGCCGCGCTCGCCCGGGAGGCCGGGCCCGCCACCGGGTCCTTGCGGACGGCGGTCGCGGCCCGGTCGCCGGCCCGGATCGCGCGGACGGCGGCGCCCAGCAGCGCGTCGTCCGGGCGGGCGGGGCCGTCCGGGACGGGGAGGGGCGGGGTGCGCGGCGGGGTGCGGCGGCTGTCCGGCCGGGTGATGACCACGTCGCCCTCGGCGGACTCCGCGGCGGGCGCGTAGCCCATGGTGCGCAGCACGGCGAGCAGCGTCTCCGGCCCGGCCTGCGCGGCCAGCACGGTCGGGGCGAGCAGCCGCAGCCGCAGTTCGGCGGCGCGCCGGTCGGCGAGCACCTCGCCGAGCAGCCGGGGGTCGTCGCAGCGCAGGTAGGAGGAGGCCGCGCCGACCCGCAGGATGCCGTGCCGGCGGGCGACGTCGTCGATCAGGTAGGCGAGCGGCTGCGGGACGGGCGTGCGGGAGTGCCGGCCCAGGAACGCCTGGAGGTCGGCGGCGGTGCGCCCGGCGTCCAGGGCGCGGCGCACCGAGTCCGGGGTGAAGCGGTAGACGGTCGCGCCGCCCTTGGACTCGATGTCGGCGGCCAGCGCGAGGGCCTGGGCGAGCGGGGTGAGCAGCGGGCCGGGGGCGATCGCGGTGAGGTCGGGCTGCAGGATGACGTGGTCGAGCGGTTCGGGCAGCAGCGGGGCGAGGACCGGCCCCGGGTCGGCCCCGGCGAGCAGGGCGCGGACGGGGGCGGCCAGCGCGCCGCGGCCGGTGGCGCCGAGCAGCTCGGCCTCGTGCAGCGTCCAGCCGGTGAGCTGTTCGCGCAGGTCGCGGCCGTCCGGGCCGGTCGGTCCGCCGCGCAGCGGGCGGTGCCAGCGCAGGGCGGGCAGCAGGGCGTCGGCTCCGGCGGCGCTGCCGGGCGGGAGCTCGGCGAGCCGGGTGAGGACGGCGCGGCGCACCGACGGGGCGAGGGTGCGGTCGAGTTCGGGGCCGAGCGCGGCGCGCGGGCGGCCCTTGCCGTCGGGGGTGCCGGTGAGGCGGCCGACCCGGGTCGCGGTGAGCCAGGCGCGGGCGAGCAGCGTCCAGCGTTCGGCGGTGTCCTGCTGGAGCCAGGCGTCGTACGCGGGGGTGGGGGCCCACACCTCGTCGACCTCGCCGTCCGGGGCCACCAGGCCCGCGGTGTGGGCGAGTTCGATCCAGAACGCGGCGTCCGCCTCGGTGCCCTCCAGCAGCACGGCGGCCCGCTTGAGGTCGCGCACGCCCAGGCCGCCGGCCCGCAGGGTGGGCGGCGGGGTGCGGCTCCAGGACTCCAGCAGCTCCTCGACGGTGCGGACGGCGGTCGCGGCCTGCCCGGCGGCGGTGCGGTCGGCGGTGTCCGGGTCGCGGGCGGTGACGGGTTCGACGGCGGGCGGGCCGGGTCGACGGCGCGGTGGGTGCGGCCGCCGCGCAGGTGCAGGGCCAGCTCGCGGGGCAGCACGACGGAGCCCGGGCTGGAGGGCAGCAGCAGGCCGCGGGCGAGCAGCCACTCGACGGGGCTGCGGGCCTCCTGCGCGGTGACCTGCCGGGCGGCGTCCGGCACGGTGCCGGTGGGCGGGCCCCAGACCAGGCGCTCCAGCAGGCCGAGCGCGGCGGGCGGGGCCTGGTCGAGCAGCGCGCCCAGGCGCTTGCGGTCGCCGAGCAGGGCGGTGAGCGCGCCGACCGCGGTGACCGGGTCGGGGGTGGGCGGCAGCCCGGCGCCGGCCAGCAGCTGCTGCAACCGGGCGGGCGACATCCCGGCGGTGGCCTCGGCGAAGGTCGGGCCGAGGCCGGTGCGGCCGGGGTTGAGCGCGCTGGGGGCGAGCGTCTCGCGGACGGCCAGCACCAGGCGCAGCGCGGAGTCCGGGCCCCACAGCAGGGCCTGCTCGCGCAGCCGGGCCAGCGCGGCGGGGAACGCGGCGGTGACGGCGGCCCGGTCGACCGGCTCGGCGCCGGGGTGCGGCTTGACCCGGGCGGGCCCGGTCAGCAGGCCCCGCACGGTGGCCTCGGAGGCGCCCTCGGGGGCGGCGGCGAGCGCCTCGGCGACCTGCAGGGTGAACCGGTCCAGCCGTTCCAGGGCGCGCAGCACGGACGCCCGGCTGGAGAGCCGTGCGGACAGCTGGGTGAGGTCGGTCGGCACCGGGTTCAGCAGGTCGGGCCGGGCCCGGAGCAGCGCGGCGACGGCCTCGTCGTCCCGGCCGCGGAGTTCCTCGGCCAGGGTGCGGGGTGCGGTGGCGCGGGTGGCGCGCGGCGCGCTCTGCGGTGCGGTCATCCGGTCCAGACTAGTCAACGCCTCCCGTCGCGGCCCAGAACGGCGGCGGAACTCGGGGTGAACCGGTGCCCGCCGGGCAGCGCGGGCGCCCGCCGGGACGGGGCCGGAGGGGGCCGCTCAGCAGCGCCGGGCGTGCCGGGCCCAGCTGTCGGGCGGCGCGGCGAGGGCGCGGGCCACGGCCCACCGGACGCCCTCGGCGAGCGCGGTGACGGCGGCCACCGGGTCGTCGAAGGCGCGCTCGGGGAGTTCGTGGACGCGGTGCGACCCGCAGTCGACCGGCGCCGCGCAGCGTACGGCGGTCCGGACGGACGGCTCCCACGGCGGCCCGGGCAGCGGGTGCCATTCGAGCGGGTCCCGGGGGGCGTCCAGTTCGGCTTCGCACCACATGCCGGGCCCCTCGGCGTACCCGGCCAGCCCGCAGGGCCCGGCGGGCAGCTCGTCCCAGCCCAACTGCCACTCGCCGCCGAAGCGTTCGGCGAAGTCGCGCAGGGTCCCGGCGGCGGCGCGCAGCGGCGGCGGCAGCAGGGCTGACGGGTCGTCGAGGGCGGGGAACAGGCGGCCCGGATCGCCCTCGTCCCAGGGAGTCGTTCGCACGGCGGGCAGTCTGCCGGGGCCGGACGGGGCTCGCTTCGGGAGGGGGCGGGTGGGTACCGTCTCGGTGGGCGGCGGGTACGCGGACGTGAGGCGGGTGGCGGGGCGATGGCGGGCGGCTCGTGGTGGCGCGAGGACGGGTCGGCGGACGGCGCGGACGGCGGCGGGGACGGCACGGAGAGCGTGTACCTGCCCCGGCAGGCGGCGGGCTCGCCGTCGGCCGTCCCGGAGGTGCCGCCGCGGCCGCCGACGGCCCCGGCGGTCCCGGGTGCACCGGCGGCTCCGGCGGTCCCCGCCGCTCCGGCGGTCCCGGCTTCCGGCGCGGGCCGGGCACGGCCTCCGGTGGTCTCCTCCCCGGCCGAGGTCGAGAAGGTCTTCGCGTACTCGGAGGACCCGGACGTCCCGGACCTCGGCGCGGGCCGGCCCGGGTGGACCGTTACCTACGACGACCTGCCCGGGCCCGAAGCCGAACCCGCGCCCGAAGCCGAGCCCGCGGCGGAGCCCGGACCGGAGCCGGAGCCCGCGGCGGCGCCCGAGCCGGAGCGCAAGCGCCCGGGGGTGGGGCGGATCGTCCGGGCGGTGCTGTTCGGCACGCCGAAGGCCGCTCCCGACGCCCCGCCGACCGCCGCGCCCGCCGGGCCCGGGACGGCCGGGGCCCGGAAGCCCGCGCCGCTGCTGCTGCTCGGGGCGGCCCTGCTGCTGGGCGGGGCGGCCACCGGCCAGCTGCTGGTGATGCTGCTGGGCTGGGCGGCGGCGTACCTGTCGCGGGGCTGGACCGACCTGATGAAGAAGTTCGCCGTCCTGGGCATCCCGCTGATCACGGTGACCGGCCTGACGGTGTGGAACTGGGGCCGCGAGAAGGGCCGCTGGGGCAGCGCCCTGGCCCCCGGCACGGACGCGGGGGCGGCGACCTGGAGCGCCGCCCCGGGCGTGCTGCGGGCGGCGGCGGTGCTCTCGGCGCTGTTCGTCCTGGCGGTGACCCTGCGCCGCCGCAAGGGCTGACGGCGCCCCCTGACCGGCCGCCGGTCCGCGAGCCCCGGCCCGCGACGGGCGCGGCACGGCGCTGCGGCGGCCAGGCGTTCGGGCACGCAGGTGGCGCCGCGGGGCGGTCCCGTCCGGCCCCGTCCGATCGCGGGCGTGCGGTGCCCGGCCGTCGTTCCCGCCGGACCCCAGGACCCCAGGACCGCCGGACCTCAGGACCGCCGGGCCGCCGGGCCGGGCGGGTTCAGCTCGCGCCGAGGAGGTGCAGCAGTTCGGCGATCAGGAAGTGGGCGCCGGTGTAGCCGATGCCCTGGAACCACAGCTGGTCGTCGACGGGGAAGGCGCGGTGGGCGCGGACGGCGC
This sequence comes from Kitasatospora sp. NA04385, assembly GCF_013364235.1. Classification (NCBI taxonomy): domain Bacteria; kingdom Bacillati; phylum Actinomycetota; class Actinomycetes; order Kitasatosporales; family Streptomycetaceae; genus Kitasatospora; species Kitasatospora sp. NA04385. Next base: position 4,530,924 of record NZ_CP054919.1, read on the forward strand.
CCAGGGCCTGCCAGGCGGGGGAGGCGAGGGCGGCGTTCAGGCCGTTGCGGTCGGGGTCGCCGTGGCCCGCGTACAGCAGCAGGTCGCCGTCGGCGGCGGCGAGCTGGGTGGGGGCGGTCGGGAGGTCGGGGCGGTCGGCGTTCTGGGCGTCGGGGCGGGGCAGTTCGAGGTCGGCCAGCACGCTGCCGGGGAAGTTCTGCCGGGCCTGGACATGGACGGCGGGGGAGCCCTCGACGAACCGGACCAGGCTGATCCGCTGCCCGTCGGCGCCGGCCGAGGAGAGCGCGCCGCGGGCCTGGTCGACGTGCCGCCCGTAGGCGGCGACCACGGCGGCGGCCTGGCCGCGCCGGTCCAGGGCGGTGGCGTGCAGTTGGAAGTCGTCCTTCCAGGAGGCGCCGGTGGTCCGGGTCGCCACGGTCGGGGCGATCCCCCGCAGCGCTTCGGTGTGGGCGGCGTCGCGGGCCAGGTTGGTGAGGATCAGCTGCGGTCGCAGGGCGCGGATCGCCGCGGTGTCGGGCGCGGCCCCGATGTCGCCGACCACGGTGACCTCGGCCAGCCGGGAGGCGGGCCAGTAGTCGGGCAGCGCGGCGTCCGCCGGGGACTTGGCCGCGCCGACGGGGGTGATGCCCAGGGTCATCGCGGAGTCCAGCTCGGCGGTGTCCAGGACGACCACCCGCACCGCCCCGCCGGGCACGGTGACCGGCCCGTCCGCGGCGGGGACGGTGACGTCGGGGCGCGGGCTGGGGCTGGGCGTGGTGGGCTGTTCGGTGTCCTCGCCCGAGCCGGGCACCGGCGGCCCGGCGGGCAGCACGTGCGGGCCGCAGCCGGTGAGCAGGGCGGCGCCGAGCCCGGCGAGGGCGGCCCGGCGGGAGAGCGGGGGTGGCACCTGGGACCTCCGGCGGTCGGACGGGCGGCACTGGCCAGTATGTCCGCAATGCGGCTTCGCGCCGGGGTTTTCCGGCCGGGGAGCCGCCCGGAAAACCCGCTGAACTAGGCTGCCGCCATGGCTCTCACCGTCGGTTTCGACCTCGACATGACGCTTCTCGACACCCGCCCCGGCATCAAGGCCACCTACGACGTGCTGGCCGCCGAGACCGGCACCGTCATCGACTCCGACCTGGCGGTGAGCCGGCTCGGGCCGCCGCTGGTGCACGAGCTCGCCAACTGGTTCCCGCCGGAGCGCCTGGACGCCGTCGCCGACCGCTACCGGGAGCTGTACGTCGAGCACGCCATCGCGCCGACGCTCGAACTGCCGGGGGCGCTGGCCGCGGTGGCCGCCGTCCGGGCGGTGGGCGGCCGGGTGCTGGTGATCACCGGCAAGTGGGAGCCGAACGCCCGCCGCCACCTGGAGGGCATCGGCCTGGAGGCGGACGTGCTGGTCGGCGACCTGTGGGCGGAGGGCAAGGGCGAGGCGCTGCGCGCGCACGGCGCGCACGTGTACGTCGGCGACCACCTGGGCGACGTCCTGGGGGCCCGGGCGGCCGGCGCCGTCGCGGTCGGGGTGGCCACCGGCCCGTACGGCCCGGCCGAGCTCACCGCGGCCGGCGCGGACGCGGTGCTGCGCGACCTGACCGAGTTCCCCGCCTGGCTGGCCGGGCACCTGGCCCGGTAGGCGGACGCGGCCCGGCCCGGGCTCAGCCCGCGGCGGCGGCCCGCTCAGCCCGCGGCGGCAGCCCGCTCGGCCCGCGCGGCGCGCCGCCGCCGGGCGCCCGCCCGGGCGTCGGAGAACAGGCCGGACAGCGCCACCAGCAGGCCCAGCGGCATCAGCATCGCCAGCCAGTACGCGAACGACGGCAGCCGGGCCAGGTCGAAGACGTACGGCACGAAGACCGCGATGACGGACAGCATGCCGAGGCCGAACACGGTGCCGCCGACGCGGACCAGGACGTCTCCCGTGCTGTCGGACCGGTCGCTCACTCTCATCCACTCCTTCGCGCGCTCGCTCCCCCCGATTGTCCCACCGCGCGCCCCCTCCGATCGGCGGGGGCGCGGCGACGCGCGCTCCGACTGAACGCTCAGGATTCCCAGGAATCTCTCAGGCATGCTGATGATCGGAACGGAAGCGGGAACGGACGGACGAACGGGGGCGGCGGCGGGATGGGTCTGACCAGTCACAAGGTGCTGGCGTTGTCGGCGCTGCTGTCGCTGCTCGCCGTGGTGGGCACGGTCCGGATCTGGCCCCGGCTGGCCGGGCGCGGCTGGCTGCCGGTGCTGGGCCGGCTCGGCACCATCGTCGGCACCCAGCTGTCGGTGATCTGCACGCTCGCCCTGCTGGCCAACAACTCCTTCGCCTTCTACAGCAGTTGGGACGACCTGCTGGGCACCGGCGAGGACGGCCCGGTGACCATCCAGAACCAGCTGACGGGCCGTGACCCGGGCGTCCAGCGGCTGTCCACCGAGAACGTCCGCGACACCGGCGCCACCGGCCGCGCCCCCGAGCAGGCCGGGCGGCTGGAGAAGGTCCGGCTGCCCGGGGCGTCCACCGGGCTGTCCACCGAGGGCTACGTCTACCTGCCGCCGCAGTACTTCCAGCCCGGGTACCGGGACAAGCGCTTCCCCGCGGTGATCGCCGTCACCGGCTTCCCCGGGGACGCCAGGAACCTGGTCACCAAGCTCAACTACCCGTCCGTGCAGCTGAAGCTGATCGAGCAGGGCGGGGCCAAGCCGACCGTGCTGGTGCTGATGCGGCCCTCCCCGGCGATGCCCCGGGACACCGAGTGCGAGGACGTGCCGGGCGGTCCGCAGGCCGACCGGTACTTCAGCGCCGACGTGCCCGCCGCGCTGCGCGCCTCGTACCGGATCGCGTCCGGGCCCGGCGCGTTCGGGGTGATCGGGAACTCCACCGGCGGGTACTGCGCGCTGAAGCTGGCGATGCGCCACCCCGACGTGTTCGCCGCCGCGGCGTCGCTGTCCGGCTACTACCGGGCCGCCGAGGACCCGACCACCGGGGACCTGTTCGGCGGTGACCAGGGGCGCCGCGACCGGGCCGACCTGGGGTGGCGGCTGGCGCACCTGCCCGCCCCGGCCACCGCGCTGCTGGTCGGCGGCAGCCGGGAGGGCGACGGCGACTACCAGGAGCAGACCGAGCGGTTCCGGGCCGCCGCGCAGGGCACCGCGACCAAGGTCTCGGCGATCACCCTGGACAGCGGCGGGCACAACTTCACCACCTGGTCCCGGATGCTCCCGGCCGCGCTCGGCTGGCTCGACGGGCACCTGGCCGACCCCTCCTGACCGGCACCGCGTCACAGCGCGCAACTCCCTGCGCGCAAGGAGTTTCGACCCTCGCCGCCCCCGGGTATGCAGCCATCGCGCGGGCGGACCTGACGGATGGTCCACGAACGCCCGCCCGTCACCGATCGGGGGTGTGAGCCAGTGGACGGCGCAGCAGGCGCGAGGCACGGCCACGCCCCGGTCCGGAATCCCTTCGCCGTTCCGGTGAACGCTGAGGGATCATTGCTCCACTGAGCGAAACCGGCCGCCCGATCGGGGCGCCCGTCCGCACATCCACCCCCCGCGGCCCGACGTGGCCGCGCGCACCCGATACCGAGGACTGTTCGAGATGCCCACCGGCCAGGTCAAGTGGTTCAACGAGACGAAGGGCTACGGCTTCCTGTCGCGCGACGACGGCGGCGAGGTCTTCGTCCACACCAAGGCGCTGCCCGCGGGCGTCACCACGCTGAGGCCGGGTCAGCGCGTCGAGTTCGGGATCGCCGCGGGCCACCGCGGCGACCAGGCGATGAGCGTCCAACTGCTGGACGCACTGCCCTCGGTGGCCGCCGCCCAGCGCAAGAGCGCCGACGACATGGCCCCGATCGTCCAGGACCTGATCACCAAGCTGGACAGCGTCCTGCCGGGCCTGCAGCGCGGCCGCTACCCGGGCAAGCCGGAGGGCCAGAAGATCGCCATGGTGCTGCGCGCCATCGCCGACCAGTTCGACGTCTGACGCCCGCTCAGGGGAACGCCAGCGCGCCCGGGTCGACGGCGGGGACGAGTCCCTGGTCGGCGGCCCGGGTGAGCAGGCCGCGCACCGCCGCGTAGCCGTCCGCGCCGAGGTCCGCGGTGAACTCGTTGACGTACAGCCCGATGTGCTGCTCGGCGACGGCCGGGTCCATCTCCTGGGCGTGCGCCAGCACGTACGCCCGGGAGGCCGCCGGGTCGGCCCAGGCCGCGCGCACCGACTGCCGCACGGTGTCGGCGAGTTCGCGCAGCCGCTCGGCGCCCAGCGAGCGCCGGGCCACGATCGCGCCCAGCGGGATCGGCAGCCCGGTGTCCGCCTCCCACGCCTCGCCCATGTCGGCCAGGCAGTGCAGCCCGTACCGCCGGTAGGTGAACCGGGCCTCGTGGATCACCAGTCCGGCGTCCACCTCGCCCGCCCGCACCGCCGGCATGATCTCGTGGAACGGCAGCACCACGATCTCGCCGAACCCGCCGGGCACCGCCCGCGCCGCCCACAGCCGGAACAGCAGGTACGCCGTCGAGCGCTCGCTGGGCACCGCCACCCGCCGCCCGGCCAGCGCCGCCGCCTCCACCGGCCCGGCCGTCAGCACCAGCGGCCCACAGCCCCGGCCCAGCGCCCCGCCGCACGGCAGCAGCGCGTACTCGTCCAGCACCCAGGGCAGCTGCCCGTAGGAGATCTTCAGGACGTCCAGCTCGCCGCGCTCGGCCAGCCCGTTGGTGACGTCGATGTCCGCGAACCTGACCTCGGGCGCGTCGGCGCCCGGCACCAGGCCGTGCGCCCAGGCGTGGAAGACGAAGGTGTCGTTCGGGCAGGGCGAGTACGCGACGCCGAGCGGCTCGGCCATCTCAGACCTCCTTGAGCAGGTGCGGCACCGGCGGCAGCGCCGCGAAGGCCCCCTCCAGGGCCGCCAGCGCCTCGCCGATCCGCCAGGACGCGCGGTCGCGCGGCCCGACGGCATTGGACACGGCCCGCAGCTCACCGGCCGCGATCCCGCAGCGGGCGGCCGCCTCGGCCACCCCGAAACCCTCCATCGCCTCGGCCAGCGCCCGCGGGTGACGCCTCCTCAGCGCCTCGGCGCGCGCCGCCGAGCCGGTCACCGTGGACACCGTCAGCACCTCGCCGACCGCCCCGCCGCAGGCCCCCGCGAGGGCCGCCGCCAGCGCGGGCGGCACCGGGTGCCGCACGGTGCCGAAACCCAGCTCGGTGACGTCCGCGAAGCCGTCCGGCGTCTCGGCGCCCAGGTCGGCCGCCACCACGGCGTCCGCCACCACCAGCGAGCCGACCGGCGCCCCGGGCGCGAAACCGCCCGCGATGCCCGCCGACAGCACCAGCCGGTACCGGCCGCGGGCCAGCTCCGCCGCCGTCCCCGCCGCCGCGGCCGCCGGGCCGACCCCGGCCGCCAGCACCCCGGCCCCCGAACCGGGGCCCAGACCGCGCCGCACCGCCTCGGCCTCCGCCGCCACGGCCACCACGACGAGCAGCCCGGCGGCGGGGCCGGGCTGCTCGTCGGTGCGCTCAGCGGTCATCGACCGGCGGCGTCAGCTGGTCTTGTTGTTCAGGTCGAAGGCCCAGACCGCGTAGTACTCCTGGGTCTTCTTGTCCTGCGAGACCACGGTCACCGAGGTCACGTCGTTGGCGGACATCAGGCTGCCGGCGCTCTTCGAACCGGAGTACGTCACCCCGGTCAGGACGTCGCCCTCGGCGCCGCCGGCCAGCGGGGTCTGACCGCCCGAGCCGCCGTTCGTCAGCGCGAACCAGCCCTTCTTCGCCAGGTCCTCGGGCACGCCGACGCCGATCTGGTCGCTCGCCCGGACGTCCAGCGTCGGGAGCTTGCCGTCCTTGCGGGCCTGCTTGATCCCGTCCAGGCAGGTGCTGAGGGCGTCGTTGTCGAGCGGCTTGCCGTCGTTGTAGCAGAAGGGGGCCGCGGTGGTGGAGGAGGTGCCGACCACCATCGTCGCCACGTTCTCACGGGGCTTGCCGGCGTCGTGTGCCCAGTAGATACCGGTACCGAGGGAGGCGGCGCCGACGACGACGACGCCGGCGATACCGGCGATGGCACGGGTGCTGAGGCTCATGCGCAAGAGGCTACTCGCCTTCCGTGATCACACGACGCCGGGGTGCCCGAGTCGCCCGAGGTTACGCCGTGCGCGGACGCGCCGCGGCCCGCGCTCAGGCCACCCGGGGCCGGGCCGCCGACCTGCGCGGCCCGATCCGCAGCAGCGAGCGGAACGTCCACAGCAGCATCACCGTCATCACCGCCGCGGCCACCGTCAGCCCCAGCACCGCGTTCAGCGGCAGCGCGATGCCCACCGCGCCGCCCGCCACCCAGCTCAGCTGGAGCGCCGTCTCCGACCGGGCGAACGCCGAGGTCCGCACCGCCTCCGGCACGTCCCGCTGGATCAGCGCGTCCAGCGCCAGCTTGCCCAGCGACGCCGCCATCCCCGCGACGCCCGCCACCACCGCCACCGTCACCACCCCGTACCAGAGCGCCGCCGCGCCCGCCGCCGCCGTCGCCAGCGCCAGCACCGCCGTCACCATCACCTCCGACCCGCGGGTGCGCAGCCACGACCCCAGCACCGAGCCCAGCGCGTTGCCCAGCCCCGCCGCCGCCGCGATCAGGCCCAGCGCCACCGTCCCCGGCAGGCCGCCCGGCGGGTCCTGGCGGACCAGGAACGCCAGGAACATCACCAGGAACCCGACCAGCCAGCGCAGCGCCGCCACCCCGCGCAGCGCCATGACCACCGACGGGCCGACCGCCCGCAGTATCCCCTTGGGGCGCGCCCCGTGCGGCTCGGCGAGCAGCTCCGCCCGCTGCTCGCCCTTGGCCGAGTCCACCTGGTGCGGCAGGTGGAAGGCCATCAGCGTCCCGATCACGAACACCACGAACGCCCCGCGCAGCGGCCACCCCGGGCCGATCAGGTGCAGCAGCCCGCCCACCCCGCCCGCCACCAGCGTGGTCAGCAGACCGGCCAGCGTCACCCGCGAGTTCGCCTTCACCAGCGACAGCTGGGCGGGCAGCAGCCGCGGCACCACCACGCTGCGCACCACCCCGTACGCCTTGGACGCCACCAGCACGCCCAGCGCCTCCGGGTACAGCGCCAGCCCGCCGCCGGTCACCGTCGCCGCCATCACCCAGGCCAGCACCGCCCGCGCCAGCATCGACATCGCCATCGCCGAGCGGCGGCCGTTGGGCAGCCGGTCCAGCAGCGGGCCGATCACCGGGGCGAGCAGCGCGAACGGCGCCATCGTGATCAGCAGGTACAGCGCGACCCGGCCGCGGGCCTCGCCGGTCGGCACCGAGAAGAAGATGGTGGACGCCAGCGCCACCGTGATCAGCATGTCGCCGAACGAGTTCAGCGCGTGCAGCTCGATCAGCTTCGCCAGGCCCGACTCGCCCGCGCCCTCCGCCGACGTCGCCCGCCGGATCCGCCGGCCCGTCCCGTGCACCACCCGCCCGGTGCGCACCCCCACCGCCGACGCCCCGCGCGCCCAGAAGCCGCGGGCCCGCACGGTGGGCGGCCGTTCGCCGTCCTGACGGTCCGTCGGGCGCGTGGCATCCGCCTCCGGCTCGCCGGGGGCCACAGGATGCTGCCGCGGCACGGCGGATGCTCCCGAGCGGCCCTCGGACGGCCCGGAACGCGGTCCGTGCTGCGGCGGGTTCTCCTCCGCCACACACCCATCCTGCCCGAGAATCGCAGACCTAACGAGTGATTGTCCGGGCGTCGGCGCGCCCGGCCCCGCGGCCCGGACTGTGCTGCACCGTCGACCGGCGGGTAGCCTGCACTACGCGCATGCCCGGCCTCCCGCAGGGGGGTGGCCGACCTGGGCGGCGCGGCCCGGTCCCGGAGCGGCCCCGGGTCTAGCAGAATGGACCGGCCCCGTGCTCGCGGGGGCCGCCCCGGAGACGTGGCAGCGGCAGCCGGCGTGAGCCCGCCGTGCACCGCCGCGAGGCCGCAGGATGACAGGACTGGGAGAGAACCGACGCCGTGAGTGCTGCGATGCGAAGCCGTACCCCTGACCGGCTCTGTGCAGAGGCCGTCGACCTCGCCCGTCAGGCAGTGGTGGACAGCGTCGGAGAGGCCGTCGTCGGCCCCCACGTGAAGGCGGGCGCGGACGCCGAGCGCGTCGTGACCCACACCTTCGAGTGCCTCGACCCCGCGTACCGGGGCTGGCACTGGGCGGTCACCGTCGCCCGCGCCCCCCGCGCCAAGAACGTCACGCTGGACGAGGTCGCGCTGCTGCCCGGCGCGGGCGCCGTCCTCGCCCCGCAGTGGGTCCCGTGGAGCGAGCGCCTGCGGCCCGGCGACCTCGGCCCCGGCGACCTGCTGCCCACCGGCGCCGACGACCTGCGCCTGGAGCCCGGCTGGACCGGCGAGGACGAGATCGCCCCCAACTCGGCGCTCGCCGAGCCCGCCGAGGACGACCCCGCCGACGGCCGGCCCGTGCCGGCCCGCGCCGAGATCGGCGCCATCGCCGAGGAACTCGGCCTCGGCCGCCCCCGGGTGCTGTCCCGGCGCGGCCTGCACCAGGCCGCCGAGCGCTGGGAGAACGCGTACGGCCCGCAGACCCCGATGGCGCAGTCCGCCCCGGCCTCCTGCGACACCTGCGGCTTCCTGGTCCCGATCGGCGGCTCGCTCGGCCAGGCGTTCGGCGTCTGCGGCAACGAGTTCGGCCCCGCCGACGGCCAGGTCGTCTCGCTCGCCTACGGCTGCGGCGCGCACTCCGAGGCCGCCGTCCTCCCCGCCCCGCCCGTCCCCAGCGAGCTCATCCTCGACGAGACGGTCGTCGAACCCCTCCCGCTCCACCCCGACCGCGCCTCCGGCTCGGTCGAACCGGACGCGCCCGCCGAGGAACTCGGCCACGCGTAGGCGCCGCGCCCCGGCCGGCGTGCGCACCGCGGGGCCGCGAGGGGGCGGCAGGCCGCCGCCCCCGTCGCTGCCCCGCCGGCGCGGGCAGCCCCCCGCGCCCCCGGTTCCGCGCACGGCCCGCGTGGCCCGTCGGGGACGACTGGCAGAATGCCGACTCGTACGCAGACCACGCGAAGGGCGGCTCGGCACGTGGAGTCTCGGATCATCGGCAGCGCGGCGTCCCCCGAGGAGTCGGACGTCTTCGACACGGCCCGGCTGCGGCACACCGTGCTCGCGGCGTGGACGGCCGCGCCCGCCAGATTCCGGGAGGACGCCAACGCCGAGGAGGAGCTCGCGCTCGGCGGCTACCGGGACCGGCTGATCGTCGAACTGGCGCAGAACGCCGCCGACGCGGCCGCCCGCGCGGGCGTCACCGGCCGGCTGCGGCTGGCGCTGCGCGACGGCGTGCTGGCCGCCGCCAACACCGGCGCCCCGCTGGACGCCGCCGCGGTCGAGTCGCTGTCCACCCTGCGGGCGTCCGCCAAGCGCGGGGACGAGCGGGCGGTGGTCGGCCGGTTCGGCGTCGGCTTCGCCGCCGTGCTCGCCGTCAGCGACGAGCCCGCCGTGCTCGGCCACACCGGCGGCGTGCGCTGGTCGCTCCCCGAAGCCCGCGCGCTGGTCTCCGGAATCCCGCAGCTCACCGAGGAGTTGACCCGGCGCGAGGGCCACCTGCCGGTGCTCCGGGTGCCGTTCGCGGCCGGGGGCGAGCCCCCCGCGGGCTACGACACGGTGGTCGTCCTGCCGCTGCGCGACGCCGCCGCCGAGGACCTCACCCGCCGCCTGCTCACCGAGGTCGACGACGCCCTGCTGCTGACCCTGCCCGGCCTGTCCGAGGTGGTGATCGACACCGACGGGGGCGTGCGCACCCTCACCCGCACCGCGCACCCGCCGCGCCCCGAGCAGCTGCCCGCCGTCACCGTCACCGACGGCGAGCGCAGCACCACCTGGCAGACCGTCAGCGCCTCCGGCACCGCCGCCCCCGAACTGCTCGCCGATCGCACCACCGAGGAGCGCGCCCGCCCGTACTGGACGCTCACCTGGGCCGTCCCGGTCGACGAGCAGGGCCGCCCGCAGCGCCCGCGCACCGCCGCCGTGGTGCACGCCCCCACGCCCAGCGACGAACCGCTCGGCGTGCCCGCGCTGCTGATCGCCTCCTACCCGCTCGACCCGACCCGGCGGCACGTCGCGCCCGGCCCGCTCACCGACTTCCTCACCGAGCGCGCCGCCGACGCCTACGCCGACCTGCTGCGCGCCCGCGGCGCCGACCTCCACTCGCTGGACCTCGTCCCCGCCCCGCTCGGCCAGGGCGCCCTCGACAGCGCGCTGCGCGCCGCCGTGCTGGAGCGGCTGCCCGCCACCCCGTTCCTGCCGCACCCGCGCGGCACCGAGGAGGGCACCCCCGCGCTGCGCCCGCGCGACGCCGTCGTGCTGGAGGGCGCCGACCACGCGGTGGTGGAGGCGCTCGCCCCGATCTTCCCCGGCCTGCTCCCGGCCGGCCTGGAGCGCCGCACCGAACTGCGCACCCTGGGGGTGCGCCGCACCCCGCTCGCCGAGGTGGTCGACCAGCTCGGCGGCCTGGACCGCGAACCCGCCTGGTGGCGCGGCCTGTACGCGGCCCTGGCCGGCGCCGACCCGGAGTCCCTGGGCGCGCTGCCCGTCCCGCTCGCCGACGGCCGCACGGTCACCGGCCCGCGCCGCGTCCTGCTGCCCTCCGACGCCGCCGACTGGGCCGGCTACGAGGGCTACCCCGAGGCGCTCGCCGAGGCCCTCGACCTGCTCGACCTCCGGCTGGCCCACCCCGACGCCGCGCACCCGCTGCTGGCCAAGCTCGGCGCCGCCACCGCCACCCCCGCCGGCGTCCTGGACACCCCCGAGGTGCGCGCCGCGGTCGCCCGCTCGCTGGAGCTCGGCGAGGACGACTACGACGCCGCCGTCGACCTCGCCGACGCCGTCCTGGCCCTGGTCAGGGCCGCTGCCCCGGCCGTCGGCGAACACCCCTGGCTGGCCCGCCTCGCCCTGCCCGACGACGAGGGCGAACTCGCCCGAGCCGGTGAACTCCTGCTCCCCGACAGCCCGCTGGCCCACCTGGTGGACGAGGACGAGGCCGCCTTCGTCGACGACGACCTGCTGGAGCGCTGGGGCCCCGAGGTCCTGGCCGCGGTCGGTGCGCTCAGCTCCTTCGCCCTGGTGCGCGCCGAGGACGTCGTCCTCGACCCCGACGACCTGGAGCGCCTCGACCCCACCGCCCCCGCCGACCGGGCCGCCGGCGGCGCCCCCACCGGCCTGATCGACGAGGCCCCCGACGGCCTCGCCGAGTGGTGCGAGGACGCCCTGGAGGCCCTGCACGCCGACGACGCAGGGGAGTTGGGCGTCCCGCCGGTCGCCGCCGAACTGCTCGCCGTCCGCGACCTCGACCTGGTCGCCGACGACGCCTGGCCCGAAGCGCTCGCCCTGCTCGCCCGGCCCCCGTACCGGGACGCCGTGGTGACGCCGGTGCGCACCCTGCTGCCCGACGGCAGCTACACCGACCTGCCCCCGTACACCGCCTGGTGGCTGCGCGACCACCCCGTCCTGGACGGCCGCGAACCGGCCGGCCTGCGCGCCGCCGGGGCCGACCCGCTGCTGCGCGGCCTCTACGACGAGGCCCGCACCACGCTCGACCCGCAGTTCCTGCACGCGCTGGGCGTGCGCACCACGCTGAACGCGCTGCTCGCCGAACCGCACGGCCCCGACGAGCTGATCGACCGGCTCACCGACCCGCTCTCCGAGGTCAGCCACCGCCAACTGCACGGCATCTACAGCCTGTTGGCCGCCCTCCCGGCCGAACGCGTCGAACCGCTGGACGTGGTCCGGGCGCTGGCCCCGCTGGACGCCGAGACCGGCCGCCGCGACGACCGCACCGTCATCGTGGACGCCGGCACGGCGGTCGTCGCCGACGCCCCCGACCTGGTCGAGCTCCTCCACGACCACGCCGTGCTGCCCGTCCACCCGCTGCTCGCCCCGGCCCTCGCCGAGCGCCTGCACGTCTCGCTGGCCAGCGAGGTGGCCGGCGGCCGGGTGCTCTCCGAAGGCACCCTGCACCGCACCCCCGCGGTGGTCCGCGAACTGCTGCCCGGCTGCCCCGCGGTCTACGAGGAGCACGACGAGCTCCTGGTCGTCGGCCCCGACGGCGAGGAGGCGCACGTGGCCTGGCGCTGGGACACCGGCGCGAGCGCCCCCGAAGCGCCCTACGACCCGGACACCGCCGAGGCCGCCGACGAGGACGACGAGTTCGACGTCCCGCCCGTCCCCGGCCTGCTGCACGCCGCCACCCCCGAGGGCCTCGCCGCCGGCCTGGCCTGGTCCGTCCACCAGTGGCACCGCCGCTTCGAGATCCTCGCCGCACTCACCGAACCGGACCGGGCGTACGAACTGCTGGCGGCCCGCGACTACGAGTAGCCCCTGCCGGGGGCTCGGGGAACGGCGAGGCCGTGGCTGCTGACGGTTCACTGCCGTTGCGTGCGGTCGCTCTCGGTTCTGTTCACTACACGCAGCAGCACGGACCTTCGGTGGACTCCGACCGTCAGCAGCACGGACTCGCCGTTCCCCGAGCCCCTGCCCGTTCCCCTTCGCGTGCCTAGGAGTTCTTCTCGACGAAGATCCGCGAGGTGACCTCCAGCAGGCCGCCCGCCACCAGGGCGACCGCCACGCCGGTCAGCGGGTCGCGCAGGCCGGCCAGGTGGAGCTGGAAGAAGTCGGAGAGCCAGGGGACCACCAGGACCAGGGCGAAGGCCCCGGACATGGCGCCGATCAGCAGCAGGCGCCACCAGGTGTAGGGGCGGGCGACGATGGCGAGCACCCAGACGGCGCAGATGAACAGGGTCAGCGTGGCGACCGAGGTGTCGGCCTTCAGGGTGGTCTCGTCGTCGCCGCGGGCCAGCGCGTAGGCGGTGAAGGTCGCGGCGCCGCAGATCACCCCGCCGGGGACGGCCAGCCGCAGGACGCGGCGGACGAAGCCGGTGCGGGCCCGCTCGTTGTTGGGGGCGAGGGCCAGGAAGAACGCCGGGATGCCGATGGTCAGCGAGGACAGCACCGTCGAGTGCCGGGGCAGGAACGGGTACGGCACCTGGGTGAACACCACCAGCAGGGCCAGCAGCACCGAGTAGACGGTCTTGACCAGGAACAGCCCGGCGACCCGCTCGATGTTGCCGATCACCCGGCGGCCCTCGGCGACCACCGAGGGCAGGGTGGCGAAGCGGTCGTCGAGCAGCACGATCTGGGCGACGGCCCGGGTGGCGTCCGAGCCGGTGCCCATGGCGACGCCGATGTCGGCGTCCTTCAGCGCCAGCACGTCGTTGACGCCGTCGCCGGTCATCGCGACGGTGTGGCCCCTGGACTGCAGGGCGCCGACCAGGGCGCGCTTCTGCTGCGGGGTGACCCGGCCGAAGACGGCGGTGCGGTCGGCGGCCTCGGCGAGCTGCTCGGGGTCGGTGGGCAGGGTGCGGGCGTCGGTGGCGGTCTCGGCGCCCGGCAGGCCGAGGTGGGCGGCGACGGCGCCGACCGAGACGGCGCTGTCGCCGGAGATGACCTTGGCCCGGACGTCCTGGGAGCGGAAGTAGCGCAGGGTGTCCGCGGCGTCCTCGCGCAGCCGCTGCTGGAGCACCAGCAGGGCCAGCGGCTGGAGCCGGGCGGCCGGGTCGGGGTCGTCCAGCGGCTGCGGGCTGCGGCCCAGCAGCAGGACGCGCAGGCCCTTCGCACCGAGCTCGTCGACCTCGGCGAGCGCGGGGGAGCCGGCCGGGAGCAGCACGTCGGGGGCGCCGAGCAGCCAGCTGCCCTCGGTGCCGCCGGGTTCGAGCAGCTGGACGCCGCTCCACTTGCGGGCGGAGGAGAACGGGATCGCCTCCAGCAGTCGCCAGCGGCCCTCCGGCGGCGGGCCGTAGGCGTCGATGACGGCCCGCATGCTGGGGTTGGGGCGGGTGTCGGCGGCGCCGATCGCGCCGAGCGCCTCGGCCAGCACCGCCCGGTCGGCCTGCGGGACCCGCCCGGGGTCGGCCAGCGGGCGCAGGTCGACCAGGTCCATGCCGCCCTCGGTGAGGGTGCCGGTCTTGTCGAGGCAGACGGTGTCGACCCGGGCCAGGCCCTCGATCGCGGGCAGCTCCTGGACCAGGCACTGCTTGCGGCCCAGCCGGACCACGCCGATCGCGAAGGCCACCGAGGTGAGCAGCACCAGGCCCTCGGGCACCATCGGCACGATGCCGGCCACCATCCGGCGCACGGCCTCCTCCCAGTCGTTGCGCTGCACCGCGAGCTGGCTGATCACCAGGCCGATCGCGGTGGGGATCAGCAGGTAGGTGATGAACCGCAGGATCTGGTCGATGCCGGTGCGCAGTTCGGACCGGACCAGGGTGAACCTGCTGGCCTCCTCGGCCAGCTTGGCGGCGTACGCCTCCTTGCCGACCTTGGTGGCGGTGAAGGCGCCCGCCCCGGCCACCACGAAGGAGCCGGACATCACGTGGTCGCCGGGGTGCTTGAGGACGGGGTCGGGCTCGCCGGTCAGCAGCGACTCGTCGACCTCCAGGCCGTCCGCCTCGGTGACGGTGCCGTCGACCACCACCTTGTCGCCGATGCCGAGCAGCACGGTGTCGTCCAGCACGATCCCGCCGGCGGTGACCTGCACGGCGGCGCCGTCCCGGCGGACCTGGGGGCGGGCCTCGCCGATCAGCGCGAGGCCGTCCAGGGTCTTCTTGGCGCGCAGCTCCTGGACGATGCCGATCGCCGTGTTGGCGACGATGACCAGGCCGAACAGGCCGTCCTGGAGCGGGCCGACGACCAGGATGATGCCGAACATCACCCCGATGATCGCGTTGAACCGGGTGAACACGTTGGCCCGGACGATCTCCCGCACCGAGCGGCTGGAACGCACCGGTACGTCGTTCACCTGCCCGCGGGAGACCCGCTCGGCGACCTCGGCTGCACTCAGCCCGGGCTGGTACGCGCCGCCCGCGCCGGTGGGGTGCGCGCCGGGGCCCGGGACGGGGCCGTGCGGGGCGGTGCCTTCCGCTGAGTGCGTCATGGCACCGACTCTAGGTGGGCGGTTTGTCCGGTGCGTCCCGCCTCGGGGCGGATTCCGGCCGGACGGGTGGCCGCTGCCGGTCGCTGCCGGTCGCCGTTAGGAGACCGGCTCCCCGGCCGCCTCGGCGGCGCGGTGCCGGCGGATCGCGGCGCGGCGGGCGGTGCAGTACTTGAGGCCGATCAGGCCGAGCAGGCCGCCGGACAGGCAGATCCACGGCCAGCTGCCGTGGCCGTGGTCGGACAGCGGGCCCTGGAACGGCACCAGCACCACGAAGCCGACGAACCACAGCACCGTGCCGGTGCCGACGATGGCGACGTCGTTCCCCTCCAGGGGCGGGGGAGCGGTGCGCAGTGCGGTCTTGGGCATGGGCCCTAGCCTACGGTGCCGCCCCGGCGGTGCGGCAGCGGCGGCCGGTGGCGGTCGGCGGCGTTCGGTGGGGGGCGGCAGCGGCGTTCGGTGGCGGCGGTCGGCGGCGGCGCGTGGTTCCGGCGCGTGGTTCCGGTGTGACCGATCGCGACCGTAATGGGCCTACTCTACGCGCGAAGATGGCGCGTGCACGACCGGAATCGACATACTGAAATTCCCCAAGGACCCCCCGACCTTGCTTCCCCCGGTCACCCCCGGCCTCCCCCCGATCGAGGACCCCCGACATGTCTCCGCAGGCCCAGTCGACCACCGCGTCGCCCGAGCCCTCCCAGAACGCGCCGCAGCCCCCGTCCGGCGCCCTGGACCGCTTCTTCAAGATCTCCGAGCGGGGCTCCACGCTGCCCCGCGAGATCCGCGGTGGTGTCGCCACCTTCTTCACGATGGCGTACATCCTGGTGCTCAACCCGATCATCCTGGCCTCGGCCAGGGACATGAACGGCGCCCAGCTCAGCGGCGGGCAGCTGGTCACCGCCACCGCGCTGACCGCCGGCCTGACCACCCTGCTGATGGGCGTCATCGGCAACGTCCCGATCGGCCTCGCCGCGGGCCTGGGCGTCAACACCATCGTGGCGCTCCAGCTCGCCCCCCAGATGACCTGGCCGGACGCGATGGGCATGGTCGTCCTGGCCGGCTTCGCGATCATGCTGCTGGTCGCCACCGGCCTGCGCGAACGCGTCATGAACGCCGTCCCGCTCGGCCTGCGCAAGGCCATCGCGATCGGCATCGGCCTGTTCATCACCCTGGTCGGCCTGGTCGACTCCGGCTTCGTCACCCGCATCCCGGACGCCGCCCACACCACCGTCCCGCTCCAGCTCGGCGTCGGCGGGCACCTGCACGGCTGGCCGGTGCTGATCTTCATCCTCGGCCTGCTGCTCACCATGGCCCTGGTCGTCCGCAAGGTCCCGGGCGCGATCCTGATCTCGATCGCCGTGATGACCGCCGTCGCCGTGGTCATCCAGCAGTTCGCCGACCTCTCCGCCGACGCCTGGGGCCTGACCGTCCCGGCCTGGCCCGGCAACCCGGTCGCCAGCCCGGACTTCGGCCTGGTCGGCCACTTCAGCCTGTTCGGCGGCTTCCAGCACGTCAGCGTCCTGACCGGCATCCTGTTCGTCTTCACCGTGCTGATGAGCTGCTTCTTCGACGCGATGGGCACCATCCTCGGCGTCGCCGACGAGGCCCACCTGCTGGACGAGAAGGGCGACCTCCCGGGCATCAACAAGGTCCTGATGGTCGACGGCATCGCCACCGCCGCCGGCGGCGCGACCTCCGCCTCCGCCAACACCTGCTTCGTCGAGTCCACCGCGGGCGTCGGCGAGGGCGCCCGCACCGGCTTCGCCTCGATCGTCACCGGCGCGCTCTTCCTGCTCGCGCTCTTCCTCACCCCCCTCGCGACCATGGTCCCCGCCCAGGCCGCGACCCCCGCCCTGGTCACCGTCGGCTTCCTGATCCTGGCGAACTCCGTCAAGGAGATCGACTGGGCCGACTTCACCATCGCGATGCCGGCCTTCCTCACCATCGTGATGATGCCGTTCACGTACTCCATCACCAACGGCCTGGGTATGGGGTTCATCCTCTTCTGCCTCCTGCGCGTTGTCGCAGGTCGGGGGCGTGAGGTGAAGCCCGCGATGTACGCCGTGGCCGCTGTTTTCCTCTTCTACTACATGATGCCCGCGCTCGGTCTCCTCTGACCTGAGCTGCCCGGCTGCGGCGGTAGCCCCGTACTCCTGAACGAGTGCGGGGCCATCTGTGTTGTGCACTGTTCGGTCCCATCGGTGCCCTGCCCACCCTCGGGGCGGCTGTAATCCATGCCACTCCCCTATTCGTCACTCTGACGCAAATTCGCCGGAGTCAGACCAACACACCGCGTTGGTCTGACATGCTGAAGGTCCGTCGAGAGGGGCCGCAGCGATGCAGTGGAAGATCCACGGGGAACGTCCGATCTACGAGAACCCATGGGTGAACCTCTGGCTGGCTGATGTCGAGCAGCCTGACGGGCATCGTTGGGAACACCACGTGATCAAGTTGCGGCACCTGGCTGTCGCTGCCGTCGTGAACGGCGAACGGCAGGTGCTCATGATGTGGCGGCACCGCTTCATCACCAACACCTGGGCCTGGGAACTCCCGATGGGTCTGATCGAGCAGGGCGAGACCCCGGCGGACGCGGCGGTTCGGGAGGCGCTGGAAGAGACCGGCTGGAAGGTCGGCGAGGTCAAACCGCTGATCTATGCGCAACCGGCCAACGGGATCACCGACTCCGAGCACTTCGTCTTCCGCACCGAGGCGGTGGAGTACATGGGCCCTCCGACAGAACGCAACGAGTCCGACCGGATCGAGTGGATTCCCTTGGCCGACCTGCGCGGCATGATCGACCGCCGCGAGATCGTCAGCAGTGGGACGCTGGTGGGCGTGCTCTACCTGCTGCTGGACGAGGCCGGGATCTGATCAGACGGTCACCTCGGCAATTCGTGTGACCACGTTTCGCACGGCCGTCGCGTCCGAGTAGGGCTCCAGAAGGTGCCGGAACTCCTGGAGGTGCGCGATCACCCTGGGGGATTCCACGATCGTTGCGAGGTCGAGTGCTTCCCCCACGGTGGCGCAAGCCAACTCGACCTTGCGGCGCTGGAGTTGAGTCCTGGCAAGCCAGAAGGTGTGGAAGGCGCGGCCCCGGAGGTTCGTGGTGGGCTCAGCCGTCAGGGCGTCGGCGATCAGAGGTTCCGCCGCATCGGCGTCGCCGAGTTGACCGAGGGCGATGCCGGTGTCCACGGTCAGTTTGGTCCGGTCGAAGTACTGGACCCACGCAGGATCGTCGTCTGCTTCGCCGATCCTCTCGAAGTAGTGGTGTGCCTCGCCGATCGCCTGATGGGTGGCCTCGTGGTCGCGGGCGCTGGCGTGGCCGAAGGCTTCACGCATGGACAGCATGGCCATCAGTCTCGGCGTACCGCCGTCAAGGCGTGCGCTGTCCTGCGCCGCCCGGACAAGTGCGATGGCGTCCCGAGGCTGGTCCTGGTAGGTCGCCTGGAGGCTGAGGCACGCGAGCACGTTGGCGATGAACGGCCGGTCGTCGATCTCTCTCGCGAGGCGCAGGGACTGGGTGAAGTAGCTGCGAGCCGTGCTGTACTGCCGTGCGTCGAAGTACGTCCACCCGGTCAGGCGTGCGAGTTCGGCGGCGATGCCGTGGAGACTGCGCCGGTAGTTGGGATCGGCCGTGTCCCGCAGTATGCCCGTGACGTACCTCAGCTGCCCGATGACTGCCGGGCGCAGGGCCTCCCCACCGTGCTCGTCGTCGCGCCGCCAGTAGTCCTCGATCGATGCCTGGAGCGAGCGCAGCACCGTCGGCGTGACCTTGGTGCCGGCTGCGATGGCGAGAATGCTGTCCAGCTCGCTGCCGGGCAGGGAGAGCTCAACCGGCTTGACTTCCTTCGGGGTTCGCATGATCGCAGCCGAGTCTTGAACGGGTACCGCCGGGCGCTCCCAGCTTCGGATCGCAAGGCCGAGCATGTCCCCGGGAATCCGTAAGCCGTCTGCGATGCGCTCGATGACGGTCATGTTGGTGATCTTCCGCTTCCCCGCGATGACCTCACCTACCCTGCTGGGCGTCAGCTCGCACGCACGAGCGATGCGTGAAGGATGGAAACCGCCTCTGCTCTTGGCCAGTTGGAAGATCCGAGCAAAGTCGCGCGCAGCACACGCCGTGATCATCTCGGGTTCTGCCAGCAACCGGCCCGGCAGCCCTTGTGGCGCTCCGTTCTCCGTCATGTCCGGCCTCCCGGCACCCTAAAGATCATCGCTCAGTGTCACGCGGGATAACTGAACGCGAGTTTACCCATGGTGGGTACACACGCTGGCCTTATTGGAAAAGGGGCCCTTTCGGGATTCTGGGACTCCTTCCGGGAAACCCTGGAAGGCCCGACCGAGACGGAGGCCGGCCCGTGCTGATCGGCCCGCTGGACAGCATCGATGTACCGACCGTGAGACCGACTGATCCAAGTTGTCGGCTGGGGCTTCCTTGCCACCCCCAATCTGCCGGGCTGGCGCGCAAGTTGGTGCGCTCTGCCTTGACGGCTTGGTCCGCTCCGGAGTTGGACGACGTGGCCGCGCTGCTGGTCACCGAACTGGTCGCCAATGCGGCGAAGCACACGGGCTGTACGTGGATCGCGGTCGCAGTGCGGCGCAAGCCTTCCTCGGTATGGGTGGGGGTCCGGGACTCCTCCGGTGAACTGCCCGCGCTGATGACTCCCGCCCACGAAGCGGAGTCCGGCTACGGCCTGGGGCTGGTCGCGGCACTCGCACAGCGTTGGGGCGTGGAATGCGCTCCGCGCGGCAAGTGGGTCTGGTTCGAGCTGAGGGTGGAAGCAACGTGAGAGATCTGCACGGAGTCGGCCGTCATCGCGGGAGTAACGATGATCCGATTGAAGCGGCCGTGACCTTCCTGTGGCTGCTCGGGAACGTGGTCACCGTCATCGTGTTGGGCATGACGGCCTTTCTCCAGGTCGGTCACGGCCGTTTGGAACCGGTGGCGGCCCTCTCCGAGCCGGACCGCGAACCCATGGCCTGAACGGCACTGTGGCTCCCCGGGCCCCGTGAGTGTGGCCGGGGCCCGGGGCACCGATCCGCGGCGGGTTCCCCCGCCCCGAGTGAACCAGCAAGGGAGGTGATCAACATGCAGGAACTGACCCAGCTCGACGGCGAGCCGGAGGAGGAGACCGTGCTCCTCGGTGACGCGGCACTCCTGACCAAGGGCAGCTCGAACAACAGCGTGGAAGCCAAGCGCTCCCCGTACGACGCCTGACAGGTGACGGCGCGGTGGCACCGTCCAACCCCGGTGTCGCCGCGCCGTCGGTGGAGCACAGGTCACGGAGATGATCACATGAAGTGGTTCGGCGGGATGCTCAGCCGCTCTGTCGGCGCTCCAGTGCCGGTCGGTGCACGGGTGCTGTGGCGAGGGCCGACGATCTGGTCCGCCGGTGACATGCCGGTGCGTCAGGTGCGTGGAGCCGATGGGCTTCGCCTTGCGGTGTTCGGGCCGTGTGGTGCGACCGGCACCGAGCTGACCCGGCTTGTCGAGCGTGCCGAGCTCGGCCGGATCGACGCGGCGGTCACCGCTTGGTCCGGCGCGTACACGCTGGTGTTGGACGACGGACGCGGCGCGCTGACGGTGTGGGCGGACCCCGCTGGTGCTGCTCCCGTCTACCTCTCTCGCGCGGGCAACAACCTAGTGTGGGGGTCGAGTTCGCTTGCGCTTGCCTCGCTGGTCGGTGCTGGTCCCGATACTGCCTGGCTCGCCGCGCACCTTGCCGACCCGACTGCCTGGGTGCCTGGCCGCTCGGCTTGGACGGGTGTGGAACAGCTCCCCCCAGGGCATCGCTGGACGGTTGCTGAACACGGGACCAGCGCGATCACGCCGTTCTGGCGGGGACTGCGGTTGGCCTGGTCCGATGCTGTGCACCGGCTCCGCGACGACCTTGCGGACGGTGTGGCGATCCGGGTCACGGACCGCATGGCCTCCTCGGACCTGTCCGGCGGCCTGGACTCCACCACCCTCGCCGTGCTGGCCTCGAAGTGCGGCCCGGTGGTCGGCCTCACCTACCACCCCAAGGGCCGCGAGGAAGGCGGGGACCTTGACCACGCCCGTACCGTTGCCCGCGCTTTCCCTCGCATCCGCCACCGGTTGATGGCACTTGGGCCGGAGCACCTGCCCTTCACCGATCTCGGTGCTCTCCCCCTCACCGACGAACCCGCCCCGTCCGCGATCACTGCCGCTCAACTCCTCGCGCAGTTCCGGTACTTGGTATCGGATGGGGTCGCGGTTCACTTGACCGGCGATGGTGGTGACTCGCTGTTCATGCCGCCTCCGGCCCACCTGGTGGACCTCGCCCGCTCCGGCCGATTGCTGCGGCTGGCCCGCGATGCCCAGACCTGGGCGCGGCTGTACCGCACGAGTCCGTGGAAGGCCGTGGCCTCCGTCGTGGGCGACCACGGCGGGACGGCTGTCCCGATGCCCTGGTTGACCACCAACACCCTCGACCTCGCCGCGTCCGCCACCGCGCCGCACTCCTACACCGGCGGTCTCGGGCACGCCGATCGACTACTGCTGCAAGAAGCTCGCTATGTCGGCCGCACCGCCGCGACGGAGAACCAGCTCGCCGCCGTACACGGCATCGCCATGCACAACCCCTTCACCGACACCCGCGTTGTGGAATCGGTTCTCGCGGCCCCGGCTGCCGACCGCTGGTCGGCTCGCCGCTACAAGCCGATGCTGTCCGACGCCGTGGCCGGACTGCTTCCGCCTAGCGTCCTCGGCCGGGGCGCGAAAGGCATCTTCACCGCCGACCACCACCAGGGGCTGCGGGCCAATCAGAGCGCGGTCCTGGACCTGGTGGACGGCCACCTCGCCGCCCTCGGCCTGCTCCGGCCGGCTGCTCTGCGCTCGCTGCTGCGCAATGCCGCCCTCGGCGTGGACGTTCCGTGGGGTCTGATCGAACCCGTTCTGGGCACCGAGCTGTGGCTCCGCGCCGCCGAGTCGGTCACCCGGGCCGTCCGTTGGGAGATCCCGGCATGAGGCCGCCCCTGCCGACGGTGCACACCGTCACCGCCCTGACCTGCCGGGCGGGCGTGGTCGTCAACTACCGCAACGGGGAGACCGTCCTCCTCACCGGCGACGCACTGAACCGGTGGCTCGCTGCTCTGGAAGACAGTCCCGCGCCCGCTCCGGTACTCGTCCACGACCCGGCCGTCTCCTGGGGCACCAGCGAAGTACCGGTGCGCCTGCCCACCGTCGGACGCCCACCGCTGGCCTGGCGGATCGTCGCAACCGCCGTACTGGCGAGCACCCTTGCGGTTCGTGCGGCCGGTCCCCGCTCGGAGCGGTTCGGACGGCTGCGTCGCCTCGCCGAGACGGGAAGCGCGCTGCCGCCGCCCTCCGCCGCGCACGCGAGCCTCGCCGTCCGCTCGATCCGCTGGGCTGCCGGAAACGTTCCCGCCCGGGTCGCCTGCCTGGAAGAGTCGGCCGCGGCTGCCCTGCTGCTCGCTCTCGGCGGGCGCGGCGGTGTCTGGCGCCACGGCATCGCCACCGACCCGATACGGCTGCACGCCTGGATATGCGACGGCGACGGCCGACCGGTCGAAGAACCGGCGCACACCGACCACTACACCCCGATCAACCCCCGACCCTGAACGAGGCACCCATGTCCCGCACCCCGCTCGTCCTGCTCGACGGCACCCGCGTCAGCCTGGCCATGCCCAGCCGTGACCACTTGGAGGAGTACCACCGCTGGGAGAACGACCCCGGCACCATCCTCGGCTTCGGCACCCAGGTCGCCCAGTCCTGGGAAGTCCGGGCCGGCGGCTGGGAGGCGCAGGGCCGCAACCGCAACTATCCGCAGTTCGAGGTCATCGACACCACCGACCATGCCCCGCTCGGCGTGACGACGCTCCAGATCGACCCGGCCGTCCGCACTGCGGAGTTCGTCATCCTCCTCGCTCCCGAAGCACGCGGGAAGGGCTTCGCCACCGAGGCGACTGCGCTCACGCTGCGCTGGGCCTTCCAGTACGCCGCCCTGCGCATGGTCTGGCTCAAGGTCCTCGAACCCAACGCAGCGGGTGTCGCCGCCTACCAGAAGGCCGGGTTCAAGCCCGCCGGTCGCCTGCGCCAGTCCGGGTTCTGGCTCGGTCGCCCCTGCGACGAACTCCTGATGGATGCCATGGCGGAGGACAACCTCTCGATGCCCTGGACGGCTGCCTGACCCAAGTCCTGACGGATCGATACCGGCCGCCCCTGGCGTTCGACGGGCAGGGGCGGCCACATCAGGAAACCAGGGGATTTGATGGGCGAATTGCGTACCCCGGGGTTGGTAGCCCTTGATGATCAGGTCCGCGCTGCGGGTGTTCATGCTTCGCAGTGGCTGGCTGCGCAGGACAGAAGAGAGAGTGCCCTCCCGGTGGATCAGGCTCCGCGATGGCAGCGTGATGCCTTGGCCTTGATGGTGTCCGCGAGAGAATGGGGCTCGCTCAGGTCATGCGGGCACCTGATAGGCAGTCCGCAGCCGGTTGCCGTGCTGGTTGAAGAACCGCAGGTGCTGCTGTGCCTCGCCTGCTACAAGGCGAGGGAAGCGGATCGGCGCTGCTCGGAGTGCAATCGGCCTGCCGGGAGGCTGTCGCTGGAGGGCGGTATTGAGGATGCAATCCGTGGCCCGCTGGTGCTCTGGTCGCGGTGCAGGTGCATGCATTGCTCACGGTCAACAACATCTCCCGGCGGGACGTTTGGCCACGAATAGGTTCGCAACGCATGTGCGTTGAATTCGCGCAGCCAGTACCAGCGGATGGCGTTCCTCCGCCGGGAAACCGGCGATGGGGACCACTCCGGCCGGGCTCCCCGTAGCTGCCGAGAGTAGGGGCGGGCAGGTTCGGTCAAGCCCGCTTCCGGGAGCCGCAGTTGGCGATAGTGGTCAGCTCTGCGGGCTTGACGGGTTCCGCTCGCCCCGGATCATCGAGCAGCGGGGAGCCTGGACGAACGGCCCTCAGCCATCGGCTGTGACCTGCCCACGGTGCCGGCTGTGCCCGTCCGGGCTCCTGCCGGGCCCTGTGCCGCCTTCCGGACACGTTCTTGCGCCGCCAGCGGGGCCGCCCTTAGCGGGGCGCGAGACAGGAGCGGCGGGGCGGAGACGCGGCGGCGCGCGGCCCGCCGTCGGCGGGCCGCCCTTGATCCAGTAAAGAAAGTCTGAACACGCCCTATCGGCTCCGCGTTCGCCTTCCCCGGCCGTGTTTCCTCCGGCCGTGCCCACTTGGCCGACAGCGGTTTCAAGATCCGACAGCGGCCCGGCCTCCGCCCCGCCCGCGCCTGCTGTCACCGGTCGCCGCACCGCTGGCCCGTGGGCGGTACTGCTCCGGGCTCCGCCTTGCCCTGCTGCCCGGTGCGCTTCGGAAGGCCGGTGCGGACGGTTACCACAAGATCAGCCGGACGGGTCCGGCCGCCGAGGGCCGAGAGTGGGTCGTGCGGGGGTTCCGGATCGGCCTGCGCAGACGCGTAGCACAAGATCAGCCCGATACGTCGGGCCGTGGAAGGCGGAGAGTGGAAACGCGGCCGGGTCGTCTACCAGCTTTCTCCGGCCGGGCCAAGCCTGAAAGCCGGAGCACACTGCTCCCACGACGCACCGCAGGAACCCCGAAAGGGCACCATGTGGCGCACGTCACGCAGTAAATCTCTGCCGCCTCCAACTCACTTGAGACGGCAGGAACTTAGCGAATTCGGAGGCGTTTTGATGCTGAGACGGACAGGGGTCCGATAGCGGTAGGGATATCTCCCGATCAAGGGCATGGGGTCTGCGGCATGGTGTTGCCTGTGCCGCCGACCCGGACCAACTGTCCAGCGAAGGGAGACACCGGATCGATGGCGGGGTGTGGGTTGCGCCACACCTGGGGTGAGCTGGTTCCTCTCGCCCGCTCGCGCCGCTTTTCGTCGTTTCTCGCCCGCTCTCGGGCCGGTCGCACGGGCTCCGAAACGCCCCTCGACAACACCGGCGAGCGTCGGTTTCTCTTGTCCCGAACGCCCCGCCGGACGGGGCTTCTCCAAGGCCGGAGAAACGTTTCTCCGTCTTTCCCATCCCCCTTTTCCCTTACCCCTCCCTGGAGTTTTCCATGGCTCGTATCACCATCCGCCCCGACCTGACCGGCACCGTCCACATGGTCGCCTCCCCGCCCGCCGTGAAGCTGGCGGACGCCTCGACCGGCCTGGTCGCCACCGACCGCGAGAGCGGCGCGACGCTCTACACCGTGCAGCTGGTGGAGACCTACGACGGCACCGCCCAGCTGATCAAGGTCACCGTCCCGGAGGGCGGCGTGGACACCTCCCTCGCCCCGGGTTCGGTCGTGCGCCCGGTCGGCCTGGTCGCCACTCCCTGGGCGAACGTCTTCAACGGCCAGGTGTCCAACGGCGTCGCCTACCGCGCCGAGTCCCTGTCCGTCCTCTCGGCCGTCGCGCTGCCCGCTGACGCCGCCGTGGCCGCGCCGAAGGCGGCCAAGTCGTGACCGGCAGAGCAGTCCTGGCCGGGCCGGTGGAGCCTTCCCTCCTCGGCCCGGCCGGGCCCCGCCCCCGTGCTCTCTCCTATCGGGCCCGCACACCCGGCACCGCGCCAACTCCCTTGAGGACACCCTTTTGTCGAACACCCCAAGCCCCACCCTCGGGGCTGACTTTCTGCCCGCCCTGATCCGGGCCTTCCCCGCCCCGCTGCTCTACGGCCTCGCCATCCTGTTGCTGGTGATGTTCGCCCGGCTGCTGTTCGTCACCGGCCGCTACATCGCCTCCGACCGGGACACCCGGGCGAGTCGCCGTCAGGCGTTCTGGATCCGCCGTCGCTGGGCCCGCCTGTCCAAGGCGCTCGGCCTGGTGACCGTCGACCGCCACCCCACCCTCGGACAGGCCGTCGTCATCGACGGCCAGCGACGACGCGAACCCGCGATCCACGTTCCCAGGATCGCCACGAAGTGCGACCGCTACGGCGTGCGGATCACGGTCAGCACCACCCCCGGTGTCGGCCTCGCCGAATTCCAGCGCCACGCCGAGCACTTGGCGGAAGCCTGGAACTGCACCCGGGTCTCCGTCGCCGTGGACCGCCCTGGTTACCTGGTCCTGCGAGCCGTGCGCACCGAACCCCTCGCCGCCACGAGCACCGCCGTCCCCGACGGATCGGTACCGGCCGACCTGTCGGTGTGGGACCTCGGCCGGGACGAGTACGCCGTACCCGCCGTGCTGCGCATCGCCGAAGTGCCGGGCATGCTCGTCGGCGGCCTTCCCGGCAAGGGCAAGAGCTCGCTGATGAACGGGCTGCTCTCCCAGCTCGCTCCGTCCGGCGCGGTGCAGTTCGCCGTCGCGGACGGCAAGGTCCACACGGTCGAGGAGGGCGACTACGCGGACGTGGCGGAGCGTCTGTTCGCCTTCGTCGGCGCGGACCTGGAGGAGGCGAACGCCCTTTTCAAGCGCCTCGTGCGGCTGCGCCTCGACCGTAGCAAGAAGATCCGCGAAGACCTCGGCGTGACGAACATGTGGCACGTCGGCCCCACCCCGAAGTGGCCGCTGGTCGTCCTGGTCGTGGACGAGGCCCACACCTTCTTCCGGGACTTCCGGGGCAGCGACCCGGAGACCAAGCGCCTGGCCGCCCTCGCGCACGAGAACGCCCGGCTGGTGGAGGAACTGGTCAAGATGGGCCGCGCGACCGGCTTCCTGGTCATCCTGATCACCCAGAAGCCCACCGGCGACGCGATCCCCACCGCGATCCGTGACGTGTGCCCGATCGCGCTGTCCTTCGCCCAGCGCAGCACCGAAGCCGCGGTGGCCACCCTCGGCGAGAACATCCGGCAGTGGAAGGACATGGACCCCAGCACCATGCAGCACCCCGACTTCGTCGGCGTCGCCGTCATGGCCCGCGAAGGCCACGAAGGCTTCATCCGGGTCCGCACCCCCTACGTCGCCCCCACCGACGTTGCCCGCATCGCCAAGGCCACCGCCCACCTCACCACCGACCCCGCCCACCTCCTCGCGGCCTGACGGAAGGAGAACCGCCGTGAAACCCGCCCTCCCGTCCCTCCGCCACACGGCGCCCACCCGTCTGCCCATCCCGTCCCGCCGGACGCCGGACCGGCCCCGCAGCACCGCCCCGGTCCGGATCACCCGGAACCTGACCCGCAGCATGTACCGCCCCTGCCTGCGCCTGTCGATCTGACCGGCACCGCCTGACCCACCCCCATCCGCCTCGCGCCGACCGCGAGCACCGCACCTTCTCGCGGTCGGCGCGACGGCACCCCCATGCCCGAACCCCTCCCCAACTGCCCGGAAGGACAGCCCCGATGACCGGACCCGACCCCCGCACGGTCCCCTCCCTGTTCACCCGGGACCTGATCGCCCTCGCCCAGCGCGACGACTTCGACCGCATCGAACGCTCTGTGGAACGCCTCGCCGGCTGCACCCAACCCGTCCAACTGACCGGCCGCACCACCACCCTCGACGCCACCACCCACGAAGTGCTCCGGCACTACAGCACCGACACCGAACCCCTCGGCCGCCTTCTCGTCGCCTGCGGCAACCGCCGCGCCACCCGCTGCCCGGCCTGCTCCCGCACCTACGCCGCCGACACCTACCACCTGATCCGCGCCGGACTCTCCGGCGGCAAGGGCTCCCCCGAACAGGTCCGCACCCACCCCCGCGTCTTCGCCACCCTCACCGCCCCCACCTTCGGCCCCGTCCACAACCGCCCCACCACCCGCACTGGCAAACCGTTCCCCTGCCGCTGCGGCACCCTCCACGGAGCCGACCACCCCGCCCTCGGCACCCCGCTGGAGCCCACCGCCTACGACTACACCGGAGCCGTCCTCTTCAACGCCCACGCCGGAGCCCTGTGGGCCCGCTTCACCACCTACCTGCGCCGCGCCGTCGCCCACGCCGCTGGGCTCACCACCAGCGAACTGCGCGAGCATTGCCGCGTCTCCTTCGCCAAGGTCGCCGAGTTCCAAAAGCGCGGCCTGGTCCACTTCCACGCCATCGTCCGACTCGACGGCCCCGACGGCGGAACCACCGCCCCGCCCTCCTGGGCCACCCCCGACCTGCTGACCGACGCCATCCGCCAAGCCGCCGAACGCGCCGTCGTCACCGTCACCAGCGACGCCATCGGCGAACGCGAACTCCGCTGGGGCGCACAGCTCGACGTCCGCGAGATCGCCCGTCCCGACCACACCGCCGACCCCGCCGCCCCGCTCACGGACGCTGTCGTCGTCGGCTACATCGCCAAATACGCCACCAAGAGCGCGGAAGGCACCGGTACCATCGACCGCCCCCTGTACTGCGCCACCTGCAAGGGACGCGGCCGAACCCCCACCGTCCCCGGCCTCACCGCCGAGTGCCGCACCTGCGACGGGACCGGGCTCGCCGAACCCCTCGCCGACCTGAACGTTGCTTCTCATACCCGGCAGATGATCCGCACCTGCTGGCACCTCGGTGCCCTCCCCGACTTCGCCCACCTCAACCTCACCAAGTGGGCCCACATGCTCGGCTTCCGGGGCCACTTCTCCACCAAGTCCCGCCGCTACTCCACCACCCTCGGTAACCTCCGCGACGCCCGCCGCACCTGGCAGGCCGAACAGGCCCGCCTCCGCGACAACCGCCCCGCCCTCGACCCCGCCACCACCCTCGTCCTGTCCGACTGGCGCTACCTCGCCACCGGCTACACCCCCGGCGAAGAACTCCTCGCCCAGACCGTCCGCGACAACCGCACCGCCACCCAGCGCCTCAAGCGGGAAGGTGATGCGGCGTGAACTCCGAGCAGAAAGCCAAGCCTGGCCCTCGGCTGCAGACACCGAGTCCGGAGGAATGGGCTCGGGAGCACCTCAAGAACGCTCCAGAGCGGTCGGCCGAGTGGCGGCAAAAAGTAGCAGAGATTTATGGTCTAATCCCGGCGGTGGAATATGGTAATGCCTAAATTGTTGACCAGTTTGAAACTAGTCCCCAATGATTCCAGGTAGCGTTTTTTCCGTAGAAGTTTTCATGGTGAGTATCACATCTTGTACGTATTCGACCCCCATGAACTCGTGGGCACACTCCATGAAGTGAATCCCAAGGTGCCCGAATTCGGCCGTGAACCTCTTCCCGCTTGGCCCGCTAATCTCAGAGAATATTCGCATGGAGTGGAGCGGGTGGTCTGACTTCGGAATTTCAACCCGGAATCCGACATCCTCTATGGCTGAAGCAATCGCCCCTACGCCTGCTGCCGAGAATATGACAAGTCGCCCATGGAGAATATCGCATATTGCTTCTGGCGGGATGCTGTAGAGGTAGAAGGGGAGGTAGTTGCATGCGCTCCGCTTGGGTTCTTCAGGTAGGAATGAGGTCACTATTCCGTATTGAGGGTCCCCCTTGGACAGTATTCCAGATTGCACTATATCGCTGACGATCCTCTCCTCTCCTGTAATCGCCTCGGCTGATAGTCCAGCCGAATTGTAGAGAAAAATGCACATGAAGGCATCGTCTATTTTTATGCTGGAGTATCCGGTGGAGCGTGCCTCGGCAATCGCCTCCCTGACTTCCCCCCATCGAGATCTCGCGTTCGATTCGCCGCGCGAGAGGACCGCCTTGCTGCCGTCGACAATGAAAGGCGTGTCAATTTGTGCAGACTGCTTCATCAAGGCAGAGTGCATTCTCTTGGCCTGTCGGTCAATTCGCCGGTCCGGCCGCCTGGGGGGATCGGGTTCTGGATCCAGCTCTATGTCGAATTTAAAGTCCTTTTCGGGGGCTTCGTGGCCAACAAAAGAGATAGTCACTTCATATTGAGTTGAGGCTGTGGGGTTTTCTCTTGGCGGCTCGATGTGGCGAGTCTTGGATTCGATGGTTCGAGTTTTCCGTTCCTTGCCGTCGATGGTTACGAAGGTTGCATCTCCGATACGTAGGCAATCTGTGACGTCGTGGAGTATAGGGAATCCCCAGCCGCGCGATGCCAGTACTTCACATATCGCCACCAGGCCGCGACTTCCGTGATTATCGTGAGGTATGGAAACTGGATCATTTTCGCCCAGGGGGTATATTATTCCGCGATCATTTCCCAAGATTGTCCAGGCTAGTGCATCACCGAGCCTGCGGGCGTGCTGGCGCACCATCTGAAGAGCCTGTAGGGAGTCGTCCTTTGTTTTTTCGATCTTCCTCCGAGTCTTCTCGTTGCTGATGGATTTTTGAGTCTCCCGCTGCAGCGAAAGGAGGTTGATCTGAAATTCCCAAATATCCGAAGCGGTGGAAAAGTTGAAGGATATTAGCTGGCGCGCAAAGGCTTCGACCTGCTGAATTAGCGCGAGGGCTTCACCGGTGTAGGTGGAGCCTGTCGCTTCTCGCTGCGGCTCGACTGGTGCCATGCACCTAGTTTGGCTCCCGCAGAGAAAAATATCTAGTCATATGGCAGGTCGACCACACATGCGCGGTATTTCTATGTCGTCTGTGTGGCGTCATGTACTTTCCAAATGGGTTCGATCTTGCTTGGGTCGAACACCCGGCTTCCGGGGCGGGTCGGGTGGATCACGACCGCGACCAGGCTCTTCGCGACGGCGGCCTGCCGCTGTTCAAGCGCGAAGTCCGGGTCGGCCCACTGCTGTCGAAGGTTGGGGATCGCCTCCATCCGGAGGGACCGTGCAGCCTCGTGCCGCTGCTGCTCGTTCTTCAACTTCCGCTCGTCCGACTCCAGCTCGGCCAGAAGGGGGAAGTAGGTGGAGCCGCTGATGTTGTCGGCGCGGTACTGCTGCCCCAACTCGGTGATCTTCTGGCGGACGACCCGCAGGTCCTCCTCCTTGTCCCACGGGGGAAGCTGCTCGATCGCTCGCAGGGATGCGCGCTCGTGGTCCTGAATCACCAGCTCGGTGATGTAGCGGTCCACTTCGACCCCACGGCGGGAGCATCCGCCGCAACCGCCGTGGTTCTTCGAGCGGCACCAGTAGACGTGTCCGCCGTCGCGGACGCCGCCGCGCATGCGGGCGGTGCACTTGCCGCAGCGGACGAAGGGGGACAGCAGGTACTTGGTGGTGTGGCCTCGGCCGTCCCGTGGGTTGACCCGGGGGCCGGGGGAGGGGAGCAGCGGTTGGATGCTGTCGAACACCTCCTTCGTGGTGGCTGCCTCCCAGTCACCGCGCACGTAGTCGCCGTTGGCGTCGAGCAGGACTTCGCCCTTGTACGTCCGCGCGCCGTACAGGCGAGGGTTCGTGAGGATCTGCTCCAGCGTCCTCGTCAGCCACCGCTTCCCGGTCACGGTCAGCTCTCCGCGCGCGTTCCACTCGGTGATGATCGTGGACGGCTTCTTCATCTGCCGAACCTTCTCGATGGCTTCGAGGATGTTCTTGTGCTCGGACGGACGGAGAGTCTTCTTGTCGTCCTCCCAGCCGTACGGCCGGTTCGCACCGCCGGAGTTCCGGCCCTTCATGGCTGCCTTGCGCTTGCCGTTGGAGATGCGGCGGGAGGTGTTCCGGGACTCAAGGTTGCAGCTGGTTCACCTCGTTGCGGGCCATGGCGATTCCCGCGTCCGTGGTGAGGTCGAGGAACCCGGTGACGGAGACGACGAACACGCCGTGCCGTTCAACGAGGTCGATCAGGTCTTCGAGGTCGCGGGGGTCGCGCATGCCTCGGTCGATGTTGGACACGGCGAGCGCGTTGCCCTCACCCCTGCGCAAGTCGGCGATGATCGAGTCCCACTTGGGGCGGACCACCCGGTAGACGAAGGTGCCGTCGGGGAGGCGGATGCGCTTCTTCTTGAAGGCGGAAGTGTCGTTCTCCAGCTCCTCGCGCCGGACCCGGCCGCCGATGCCCGTGACCTCCTCGCGCAGGTCCACCATCTGGTTCTCGACCTGCTCGCCCGTACCCTCGGAGTCCTCGGACTCTCGGGCGTAGAGGATCCAAACGAGCTGGTCAGGGTCTATGTCCAGCTCGGTGCGGCCTGCGAAGCGGCGGGGTGAGTAGGTAGCCATGCCGACACCCCACCCAAGGCGTTAACCACTTCCATCACCAACGGCATCGGCTTCGGCTTCATCGCCTTCTGCGTCCTGCGGGTCGTGGCCGGCCGGGCCCGCACCGTCCCGGTCGCGATGTACGGCGTCGCCGCGGTCTTCGCCTTCTACTACCTGATGCCGGCCCTCGGCCTGCTCTGACCCGAGCCCGGTCGTGCCGACGGCCCCGCACTCCTCCGAGGAGTGCGGGGCCGCTTGCGTCAGGGCTCAGCGGCTCCTGCGGGCTGCGCCGTCGGGCCACACGATCGTGACCGGCAGACCGGCGGCGCGCGCTCCGGAGACCGTGTCGGCGGTGCCTCCGCGCCCGTTGCCGGGTTGGCCGTCCCAGACCGCGAAGAGGAGGTCGGCGCGGCGGAGGAGTTCCTCGTTGGCGGCTTCGTACGCCTCACGGTTGGCCTCGGCATGCGGCATCACCACGACTTCGGTCGCGGCCTGGTGGAGCCGGTCGAACTCCTCGGCGTAGTCGGGCTTGACCTTGGTCTGTCGGTAGTCGGCGGACGGCACGACGACGACCAGTTGTCCGCCGGCCGACAGCACGGCGTCGGCGAAGATCGCGTCGGCACCCTTGGCGATGCAGGAGACTCCGGTCAGGCCGTGGTCGGCGTGGTCGGCGAGCAGGGAGGCCAGGGTGTCGCGGACCAGAGTGACGCTCTCCTCGGTGAGGTCCATGTGCCCGGTGACGGCGATGACGGTCATGCCCGTTCCCCTTCGGTCAGTTCGCCAGTAGCTCGCGGATGCTATCGCGGGCCTCGCGGACGGCCGGGTGGGTCGAGTGGCCGACGGTGTAGTGGTAGAGCCCGCCGAGCTGGGTCCGTACGCGGTCGGACCCGGTGCGTGCCGCGGCAGCCACGGCCTTCCTGGTCTCCTCGACCGCGGCCGTGAGGTCGCCCGCGAGGAACCGGGTCTCGGCGAGGCCGATCCGGTCGAGGGCGTGGGACCGGCCTGCCTCGGCTCCGCGTTCGGCCAGTGCTGTCCTGATGTGCTCGGCGGCCGTGTCGGCGTGGGCTCGGGGGTCGGTGCGGGCGAGGTCGAGCAGTCGTCCGCCGGTCACTCCGGCGATCTCGGCGCGGTTGAAGTAGGCGATCCAGTGGGGTTCGTCGTCCGCGGGCCGGGCGGATGACAGCTCGTCCTCGGCCTGGCCGGTGGCGCGGCGAAACGATGCGACCCGTCCCATTGCCGCGTAAGCCCACGCCTCGCGCGTCCGGAGCATGGCCCGGACCCTCGGGCCCGCGTGTCCCCGGCTGCCGTCCTGGGCGAGCCTGACCAGTTCGAGGGCATCGCCCGGCCGTCCGGTGTAGAGCATCTGCCGTGCCATGCCGGCGAGAACGTTTGCGCCGAAGGCTCGGTCCCCTGCCTCGTGGGCGGATCGGAGGGCAAGTCGGTAGTAGTCCTGGGCGCGGCGTTGGTACCCGGAGTCCCACATCATCGTGGCGGCAGTGCCCGCGAGTTGGGCCATCACGCCATGCAATCGGCTTTTGATCTCGGGTAGTTGGCGGTCTTCGAGCGCGGCGGCGACGTCGTTGAGCTGACCAAGGACGGCTTTGGCCCGCAGGCCGCCTCCGAACCGGTGGTCCCACTGACGGAAGGCCACGGCGGAGTGTTCGAGCTGGGCCACGTCGTGTCGGCCGAGTCTCCCCGGGCGGGCCCGGTCCGATGCGGCGGCGGGTGCGGTGAGCCATCCTTCGAGCGGGTCCAGGAGGGCGGCTCCGGTGATGGCGGCGGTGGCCAGCAAGCGGGCGGCGGTACGTCTGTCCATGGCGAGATCAGTTCTCGTGAGGCGGGTGGCGAGTGCGGTTGTCACCTCCGGTCGCCACGGGAAGTCGTCGTCCGGAGGCCGGGGGTCGGCCGGTCGCTGGGGCTGCTCGGTGTCAGCCTCCCAGGGGCGCGATGCCAGTCCGAGAAGGCGTCCGGGAATCCCCAAGCCGTCGGCGATGCGTGCGATCACTTCATATGACGTGATCCTTTTCGCCGGGTCGGACATGATCGTGGAGACCTTGCCCGGGGTGAGTTGGCAGGCTGCGGCGATCTTGTTCTGCGAGTGCCCGCCGTACTTCTTGATCAGTGCGAAGGCAGCGGCGAAATCGTGCTCGCCGAGTGCCAGGCGGAGGTCTTCGCGCGCCAGTAACTCGGCAGACAGCAAGGGGCCTCGGGTCCGGCCGGGATGCGTCATCGGGCACTGCCTTCGCTGGGGAGCATAGCGGGATACGGATCATCAAAAACCGTTCCGGAGAAGAGTATTACCGCCTAGGGAACACCTCGTGGGCATCGTTTGAGATCTGTACCGGACCGATCCTTCTTGTGCGTGCTTCCCGCGCACAGCACAACGACACCACCGTTCGAGAGCTGGTCCGACGGTGGCGTTGCCCGACTGAATGGGACTGGAGGTCGAATGTCCGGAAGTGTCACCGCCCCGCTCGTCGGGCTCTCTGGTGGTGAGAACTTCGCGGTGGTTGCGGTCCAACCGGCGGACGCCGGGTGTCACATGGTGCTGCCGTGCGGCCCGGAGGCTGCCGCGCCTGCTCGGAAGCTGGTCGAGTCGGCGTTCGAAGCCTGGTCCGGTGGTCAGCTGATCGACGCCGGAAAACTGCTGGTGACAGAGCTGGTCGCGGCCTTGTCCCAATGCTGGGGCGTGACATGCGAGTCGCGCGGCAAGTGGGTCTGGTTCGAGTTGAGGTTGGAGGCATCGTGAGTGTTCAGTACGCCGTCGGCGGTCGCCATCGCGGTGAGAACGACGACCCGATCGAAGCCGTGCTGACGTTCTTGTGGCTGCTCGGGAATCTGGTCACCGTCCTCGTGCTCGGAATGACGGCCCTCCTGCAAGTCGGCCACGACCGGGCGGAGCCCGTGGTGGCGCTCTCCTCGCCGGACCGCGAACCTCCGGCCTGACCGAGGTTACTCCGCAAGGCTCCAGATCCGGCGCCTCCCACCTTGCGGCTGGGGATGCGGTTCGCGGAGCCCCACGACACCAGAACCGGCCGAGGAATGGAGTTCAAATGGGTATGGGCCATGGGCCCTTCGTCACCCTCGACGGTCTCAGCGCGAGTGGCAAGACCACCGTCGCCCCGCTGGTAGCCGCCCTGCTCAACGGAGTTCACCTGACGGACGAGGTGTTGCCGACCTTCCCCCGGATGCGGGCGGAGGTGGACGCCACCGGCATCCTCTCGGCCCGATTCCACTGGTGGATGATGGCCAACCACGTCAAGTCGGAGTCCGCCAGGGCGCTCAGCCAGAGCGGCCGTCCGGTGGTGGTTGACTCCTACTTCCCGCGCACCATCGCCACGCACAGAGCCATGGGGCACGACTGCTCTCCGGAGTATCCGAACGGGGCCTTTGTCCCGGACGTGGCGGTGCTGTTGGAGGTGGACGAGCGCGTCCGCCAGGAACGCATCCGACAGCGGGCCGAGCGGGGGACGCTGAGCCACTGGCACCAGCGCGAGGAGCCGAACGTCGCCGAAAGCTCTCGCGTGTACCGGGCATTCGGGCTCGTCCGTATGGACGGAAGTGGTTGTACGCCGCAGGAGGTGGCCCGCGCGATAGTCGATATCGTCCGCTCGCAAGTCCCCAGACCCCGACTGGAAAGGTCAACTCATCATGACCGCAACTGAGTTCGAAGCGAAGATCCTCAACGTCGAGCCGGAGAAGATCCGTGCGCTGCTGGCCGAGGCCGGGGCCGAGCACCTGGGTGACCGGTTCCAGCGCCGCTACGTCTACGACATTCCCGGCCGGCCCGGCACGTGGGTCCGCCTTCGCGACACCGGCAGCGGCATCACGCTGTGCGTCAAGGAGATCCACTCCGACGCGATCGACGGGGTTTCCGAGACGGAGACCGGTGTCGGTGACTTCGACACCACCAACCTGCTGCTCGGCAAGCTCGGCTACCAGCCGAAGGCGTACCAGGAGAACCGCCGGTCGTCCTGGTCGCTGGGCGGAGCGGCCGTCGAGATCGACGAGTGGCCGCTGATCCCGCCCTACGTGGAGATCGAGGGCGACAACGCCGAGCACGTCTACGCGACGGTGCAGGCGCTCGGGCTTCCCCTGGCCGAGCTGACGAGCGAGAACACGACCAAGGTCTACCGCCGGTACGGGATCGACATCGAGGCGATCCCCCGGCTCACATTCGAGTGAATGGAGGCACCTTGTCTGCCACCCAGGGCCCGGCAATTCGGGTCGTCCGGGACAGGACCATCCGCATCAAGGTGATCGACGACTGCGGGTTGGCCTGCACGTTCTGCCACAACGAGGGAACACCCGTCACCGCCGACAACAAGGGCCGCACCCTGCTGCCCTTCGTGTCGGGGCCGGGCGGGACCGGGCGCGTGTCGATCTACACCGAGTCCAACGGCGTGAACTTCCTCGCCGCGAAGATGACCCCGGACCTCCCGTTCCGGCGGGCGGTGCGAACCGTTGCGCAGGCGTTCGACGCGAGCGAGGTGCACCTGACCGGCGGCGAACCCACTCTCCATACGGAGGTGTCCTCGCTGGTCTCGGCTCTCACCGGCATGGGCTTGGCCGTGGGGATGACCAGCAACGGTGAGCGCGGTCGGCAGGTCATGCCGGACTGCTCCGCGGCGGGCCTCAACCGGGTCAACGTCTCGGTCTTCGGCACCACCGCCGAGGAACTCCAGGCCGTGCAGTCCGAGCGCTTCAAGTCGGCGGGGCTGGCCGGGACGAAGATCCGGGCCGCCGTCCAGACCATCCGGGCCGCCGTGTCCAACGGGGTGAAGGTCTCGGTGAACATCGTCGTCCCCGGCATGGCCCACGTGGACCGGGTCGTCAACCTGATCGAGTCGCACGGCCAGTTCGCGGACGTGCGGATGCTCACCAGCATCCAGGACGGCCCGGAGTCCATCGCCGCGATATCCGAGGTGCTGACCCGTGTCGGTGCGGAACCGGTGCTCCGGACGTTCACCGCCGGCACCTCCGACGAACGCACCCTCTACCGGGCGCTCGGCGGCCGTGCCGTCTACGTCAAGCGGCTGCTGCCGGTGCGGCTCCCGGACACCTGCGCGTCGTGCCGGTTCAACAACGACACGGACTGCCAGGAGGGCTACTACGGCGTCCGGTTGTACCTCACCGAGCAGGACGAGTACATGGTCGGCGTCTGCATCCAGCGCATGGACCTGTGCGTGCCCGTGGCGGAGCTGTCGAAGAGCGGCATCGTGGAAGAGGTACGCGCGTTCAAGGATGCCGAGGTCCGGCGTCTGACAGGCCGGTACGGCACTGCCACCTGATCGGCACGGACGCGGAACGACGCGACGGCCGCTCCCCGGTGTTCTGTACGGCCCTGGGGGCAGCCGCCTGCGACGAAGGGAGCGTGCAGCTGCGGCAGAGGGCAGGGTCTGTGCTGAAGCTTCTGCTGCTGCACCCGGTCCGGCCGGTGTGGTGAACAAGCTCTATGAGCGTCCTCGGTGGTGCCTGCGACGGCGCCGCTTTTGATATCGGCAGGGGCTCTGGACTGATATCGTTTTCTTGTCGGTGCCCGAGGGAGGAACAGCCGTGACGCGAACCGTGATCGACCTCGACGACGAGCTTCTGGCCGAGGCGCAGCAGCTGTTCGGCACGGCCACCAAGGTCGCCACGGTCAATGCGGCGCTGCTGGAAGCCGTGAAGCTGGCCAGGCGGACAGAGCTGGCCGACGCCATCGCCGCAGGGGAGTTCGACCTCCTCGACGAACCGGGCGGGTCGGCGGCGGCGTGAGCCGGGAGCGCTTCCTGCTCGACAAGTCGGCCATGGCGCGCTGGGGGAAGCCGACGGTGCGGCCCGTCCTCGACGACCTCTCGCAGCGTGCGCTGCTCGCGGTGAGCGCGGCGGTCGAGATGGAGGTCCTGCACAGTGCACGGAGCGCGGCGGAGGCCGACCGGCTGAGCCGCCTGCTCAGGGGGTTCGACTACCTGCCGTGCACCGACGAGGTCTGGGACCGGGCGAAGGACATCCAACGGCGTGCCCTCTTCCGCGGCAACCACCGCGCCCTGTCGATGGCGGACATGCTGATCGCCGCCACCGCCGAGCGGCACGGGGCCACGGTCCTGCACTACGACGGCGACTACGACATGATCGCGGCCATCACCGGGCAATCCACGCGCTGGGTCGTACCGGCGGGGACGGCCGACTGAGCCCCTGCCCGCGGCCGACCCCCGGTGGCCTGCTCTGAGGCTCCATCGGCGAACGGCCCTCCCCCCGTCTGTG
Organism: Kitasatospora sp. NA04385; assembly: GCF_013364235.1. Classification (NCBI taxonomy): domain Bacteria; kingdom Bacillati; phylum Actinomycetota; class Actinomycetes; order Kitasatosporales; family Streptomycetaceae; genus Kitasatospora; species Kitasatospora sp. NA04385. The sequence goes on from NZ_CP054919.1 coordinate 4,568,971, forward strand.
GGGGGAGGGCCGTTCGTGCGTTCAAGGGGTGTGCAGGAGGGGGGCCAGGCGGGCGGTGAGGAGGGTGGCGGCGGTGAGGAGGTGGGCGGGGTCGGGGGTGCGGGCGAGGAGGACGACGATGACGACCAGCAGGGTGCGGTCGGCGGGCGGGAGGCGGCGGGCGGGGCGGTCGGCGCGGGTGCGGGACATGGGCGGTCCTTCGTCGGAGGGTCAGGCGTCGGTGCGGGCGACCAGGTCGTCGATGCTCTGGGCGGGGCGCAGGGTCTCGAAGCGGACGGTGCCGTCGGGGGCGGTGGCGGCGCCGTGGACGGCCGGCTCGGGGAGGGAGTTGTAGGAGAAGTGGTTGGAGGGGTAGTAGGCCCCGCAGTCGAGCAGGCAGTACAGGTCGCCTGGGGCCAGCAGGGGCAGCGGGCGGGCGCGGGCCACCAGGTCGCCCGCAAAGCAGCACGGCCCGGCCACGTCCTGGGGGACGGGCGCGCCCGTCTTGGCGGCGCCGGTGGGGTGGTGGGCGCTGATCCGCAGCGGCCAGCTGTCGGGCATGAAGACGGTGCGGGTGGCGACCTGGGCGCCGGCGTGGCCGATGGCGATGGGGCGGCCGCCGGCCTCCTTGGTGTACTCGACGTACGAGGCCACGAAGCCGGACTTGGCGAGCACCGAGCGGCCGAACTCGGTGGTCAGCCGGTAGCGGCCGTCGAACAGGACGGGGGCGTGCGCGCGCAGCCGCTCCACGTAGGCCTCCCAGCCGGGGGCGGTGCGGTCGTCGGCGAAGTTGACCGGCAGGCCGCCGCCGAGGTCGATGCCGGTGACCTGGCGGCGGCCCAGCTCCCGGTTGATCCGCTCGGCGAAGTCGGCGGTGGCGGCGACGCCGGTGGCCATCAGGTCCAGGTCGACGCCCTGGGAGCCGACGTGGCAGTGCAGTTCGGTGAGCCAGGGGCGGGCCCGGAAGGCTTCGACCAGGCGGTCGGCGTTCCCGGCGTCGGCGAGCGGGACGCCGAACTTGGAGGTGGCGGTGGCGGTGCTCATCGCGGCGATGCTGCCGCCGCCGACCTGCGGGTTGATCCGGACGCCGATCCGGGAGGAGCTGCGGCGGTCGGCCAGGAACGAGTCGACGCGGGCGAGTTCCTGCCAGTTGTCGATGTTGACGCTGACGCCGAGGTCCAGCGCCAGGGCCAGCTCGGCCCGGGTCTTGGCGGGGGAGTCCAGCACGATCAGCTCCGGGGGGAAGCCCGCGGCCAGCGCCTGCGCGAACTCGCCGGGGCTGGCCACCTCGCACCCCATGCCCAGGCCGCGCAGCCGGCGCAGCACCGGCCCGAGCGGGTTGGCCTTGGCGGCGAAGGCGTGCCGCACCGCCAGCTCGGCGGGGAACGCGGCGTGCAGGGCGGCGACCGTCGCGGCGACGGCGTCCAGGTCGAGGAAGGCGGCGAGCGGGGCCCGCTCCGGGTCGAGCAGACCCTGCCGGACGGCCGCGCGCAGGACGCGTTCGCGCCGCTCGGCGCCGATCAGGGGGACGGGGTGGTTCTCGGACACGGGGCACGCTCCGCACGGGTCGGCAGTCGGCAGGGAGGAGGGGCCGGGCGCGGACGGGCGCCGGGGCCGTGCCTCCAGGATGGCCACCGGGAAGGGGGCTGAGCAGATGCCGCGGCGCCTGCTTTCCGGGGCCGGTGCGGGCCCACGACACCGCCGCGCGGATCGCCCCGGGACGCCGTGGTACGGGGGCGGCGGTTCGGACGGGCCGCCGCGGTGCGGGCGGACCGGGCGCGTGCTCCGGCGGGCGCGTCCGGGCGGGGAACCCGGGTGCGGGGCGGGCGCGGGGCGTCCGGCGCCGCCCGCCGGCCCCGGGCGGGCCCGACTGGTGCGCGGACACCGCACCGGTGGCCGCGACCGGTGTCCGCGCACCGCTCGGTCAGCCGTGTTCGGCCCGGTCGGCCGTGTTCGGCTCGGTCGGTCGTGTACCGCCTGGTCGGTCGTGTACCGCCTGGTCGGCCGCGCATTGCTCGGTCGACCGTGTTCGGCCTGGTCGGCCGCGCACTGCTCGGTCGGCCGCACACTGCCCGGTCGGCCGCACACCGCTCGGTCCAGCCGTGTTCGGCCCGGTCCAGCCGTGTTCGGCCCGGTCCGGCCGTGTTCGGCTCGGTCGGTCGCGTACCGCTTGGTCGGCCGCGCACTGCTCGGTCGGCCGCGCACTGCCCGGTCGGCTGCGTACCGCTCGGTTGGCCGCGCATTGCCCGGTCGGCCGCACACTGCCCGGTCGGCCGTGTTCGGCCCGGTCGGTCGCGTACCGCCCGGTCAGCCGTGTTCGGCCCGGAACTCGCGTACCAGCAGCTGGATGCGGGCGAGCAGCATGGCGTGGGCGCTGTCGGCGTCCAGGCCGGCGGTCTCCAGCAGCTTCGTGAACCGGCGGTCGAAGGTGGCGCGGGGGATGCCGAGCGCGTCGGCGGCCGGGCCCTTCCGCTGGCCGTGCCGCAGGTAGGCGGAGAGCAGGTCCAGCGGGTGGTGGCCGTCCTGGGCCGGGGCGGCGGCGAGCCGGGACACCGGGGTCCGCACCGGCAGCGGCAGTTCGCCCACCGTCTCGATGACGTGTCGCAGCGCCACCGCGTCGGCGACCTGCTCGACGGTGGCGCAGCCGTTCTCGGGGCCCTCGCGGACGAACAGCAGCCCGCCCAGGGCCAGGTCGGCGGCCCGGCGGGAGCGGGCGGCGTCGTCCAGCCGGGCCTGGACCGGGCCGAGGCCGATCAGCACCCGGGTGCGCAGCCGCTCCGACAGGTAGCCGGCCAGCGAGTCGCCGTAGTCGGCGACCTGGGTCCGGGCGGCGGCGGGGTCCTTCGCGAGGCCGCAGACCAGGACCAGGACGCCGCGTTCGACGGGGAGGACCAGGTAGCCGTCGCCGGGGCGGCGCTGGTGCATGCGCACGCCGTGCTCCAGCAGGACGCGGCGCTCCTCGTCGGCCCGGCCGGGCGCGCCGACGGCCAGGACGGCGCAGCGGGCGTCGGCGGGCAGGCCGCTGTGCCCGGCGAGCAGGGCGCCGGAGCCGGGGCCGTCGAGCACCGCGCGGGCCGCGCCGAGCAGCAGGGCGTTGCGGGCGTCGTGGTGCGCGTGGTGGTACAGCAGGTGGGCGACGGCGGCCTCGGCGGCGGCCTGCAGCACCCCGATGGCGCGCTTCTGCAGCGGCTTCCCGGTGATCGCGGCCACCCAGATCGAGCCGAGGCGCATGCCGCCGGCCTGCACCGCGACGGCCATCCGCTCCGGCACCTCGCCGTCGGCGAGGCGGTGCAGCACCTGGGGCGAGGACCAGAGCTGCTTGAAGAAGCCGTCCCGGTCCATCGCCCGGCGCCGCTCCTCGGGGACGGTGCCGGTCAGGACGGTCCACAGCCGGATCCGGTCCAGGTCGGCGCTCTCCGCGTGGTGCGCGAGGACCCGGGAGTCCGGGTCCTCGATGGTCACCGCCCCCTCGACCCGGCGGGCGATCTGCCGGGCCAGCCCGCCGAGGTCGCCCAGCGGCACGTTGCCGCCGTCCGCGGCCGGGCCCTCCATGGCGGCCCGCAGGGTGGAGATCACCAGGTGCCACTCCGCCCAGGAGGCGCGCAGCAGCAGTGTCGTCCCGACCCGTTCCGCGACCCGGCGCAGGTGTTCCTCGCGGGCCCGGTCGCCCGTTCCCCGCAGCACCACGGCCGTCACCCGGTCGCCGCCCGCGCGGACCAGCAGGTCCTCGGCCGCCGCCGAGGAGGGGTCGACCCCGACCCCGACCAGCACGGTGTCGGCCAGGTCGGTGCCCGGCGGGTCGTACGGGTCGAAGACCAGCAGGTGCCGGGCGGGCGCGTGCGGGCGCGGCAGCGCCGTCTTCTCGATCATCTGGCCGACCAGGGTGAGCAGCCGCTCCAAGGTCCCCGCCCGCAGCTCCGGTCCGTTCCACGCATCCTCGCCCATCGGGCGGCCTCCCCAGGAACGCATGCACATCCGACGGATGGTCAACTCCGCTCGGGCGCGCCCGAGTCGGGCCATCGTAGGGCCGTCCCCGGCGCCTGTCACGCTCTGTCATCGGGAGGGGCCGGGAGGGTGCGGCGGACGCGCGGCGGACGCGCGGCGCTCCGGGCGCGGAGAAAAACCGGAGGTGGCCGCGGACGGGGGCGGGTTAGCGTGGGCGCGTCCTCGGGCGGCCGTCTACCGCTCTTCCCGTGGCGCGAACAACGCGTCCGCAACCCAGGGAGTTGCTTCGGCATGGTGCGTGTCCTCGTCGGTGGGCTGGCGTCCGAGATCGGGCGGACGGTCACGGTCAAGGGGTGGGTCAACACGCTGCGGCTGCAGAGCAGGGTGCAGTTCGCGGTGGTGCGGGACCACACGGGGATGGTGCAGGTCACGCACCGGCGCGGGGGTGAGGAGGACGTGCTCGGCGAGCTGCTGCGGGGGCTGACGGTGGAGTCGGCGGTGGTGGTGACCGGCCGGGTGGTGGCCGACCCGGTGGTGAAGCTGGGCGGCCTGGAGATCGTCCCGGAGCGGATCGAGGTGGTGTCGGCGGCCGAGCCGGGGCTGCCGATCGGCCCGGAGACCGGCCCGGAGCAGCGCCTGAACTGGCGGTTCCTGGACATCCGGCGTCCCGAGCGGCGGCTGGTGTTCGAGGTGCAGACCACGGTCGAGCGGGCGATGCGGGAGTTCGCGGCCGAGCAGGGCTGCACGGAGCTGCACACGCCGAAGCTGATGGGCACCGCCTCGGAGTCCGGCGCCGAGGTGTTCGAGGTCGGGTACTTCGACCGGAAGGCGTACCTGGCGCAGTCCCCGCAGTTCTACAAGCAGATGGCGATCGCGGGCGGCATCGACCGGGTCTTCGAGATCGGCCCGGTGTTCCGCGCCGAGCCCTCCTTCACCTCCCGGCACGCCACCGAGTTCACCGGCGTGGACGTCGAGTTGGCGTGGATCGACGGCGTGGAGGACGTGATGTCCTTCGAGGAGCGGATGCTGCGCCGGGTGCTGGAGCAGGTCGCCGAACGGCACGGCGAGGAGGTCGAACGGCACTGGGGCGTACGGGTGGTGGTGCCCGCGCTGCCCTTCCCCCGGCTGACGATGGCCGAGGCGGTGAAGCGGCTGCGGGAGGCCGGCTGGGACCGGGAGGGCGTCCGGGAGGACCTCGACCCGGAGGGCGAGCGGCTGCTGAGCGCGCTGGTCGAGCGCGAGAGCGGGCACGAGTTCGTGTTCGTGACCGGCTTCCCCGCCGCGGTCCGGCCGTTCTACCACCTGCGGTCGGCCGACGACCCGGCCGTCACCGACTCCTTCGACCTGCTGTGGAAGGGCGTGGAGATCACCACCGGCGCCCAGCGCGAGCACCGCCACGGCCGGCTGGTCGCGCAGGCCCGGGAGAAGGGCATGGACGCGAGCCCGGAGGGCCCGCTCGGCCGGTACCTGGACTGCTTCCGGTACGGCGTGCCGCCACACGGCGGGTTCGGCCTCGGGCTGGCCCGGGTGCTGATGCTCGCCCTCGGCCTGCCCTCGATCCGGGACGCGGTGTTCCTCTTCCGCGGCCCGAACCGACTGGAGCCGTGAGCGGCCCGCGGCCTCAGCGCCCGGTGCGGGCCGAGCCGGGCGGCCACAGCACGTCCACCGGCAGCCCGGCGGCCCGGGCGGCGGCGACCATGTCGGCCGTCCCGCCCGGGCCGTTGCCCGGCCCGCCGTCCCAGACCGCGACCACCCGGTCGGCGAGCCCCAGCAGCCGGTCGTTGGCGGCGACGTACGCGGCCGGGCCGAGCCGGGGCGCGGGCAGCACGATCACCCGGTGCGCGGCGGCGCGCAGCCGGTCGAACGCGGCCCGCTCGGCGGTGGTGGCCCCCGCGTCCGGGTAGGACGGGCCGGGCAGGACGGCGACCAGGCGGGCGCCGCGGGCCAGCACGGCGTCCGCGAACAGCGTGTCGGCGCCCGGTGCGAGGCAGGAGACGCCGGTCAACTCCCCGGCGCCGTACCGGTCGAGGAACGCGTCCAGGGCGGCGCGGACGGCGCGGGAGGTGGCCGGGGCGAGATCCAGGTGCCCGGTCACGGCGATCACGGGCATGGCTGGGCGCTCCCCGGGCTGGTCGTCGGTGCTGGGCCAGATCCTGCCAGGACGGCGCCCGGGTGCGGGAGTTGTCCCGGACCGGGCCGAAGTCCGGTGCCGCCCGGGGGAGTCGGACGCCCGTGCGATCGTGGGCGGACGGTGTGCTGGACAGCGCCGACGGCCGGCCCGACAATCACGCTATGGCCGCTCAGGAGTTCAGCACCCAGCTCGCCCGCCCCTCGCAGGCCGAGCGGGACAGCGCGCTGGAGGTGCTGCGGGACGGGGTCGGCAGCGGCCGGCTCTCGCACGACACCTTCATCCGCCGGATGGAGCTGGTGCTGACCGCCCGCAGCCGGGCGGAACTCGCCGAGGTGGTCGGCGACCTGCGCCCCTACGGCCCGGTCTCCCGGGCGCTGCTGCGGGGGGTGGCCAAGGTCTCCGCGCTCCAGGTCCGGCTGCGGCAGACCTGGCACGCCGAGCAGCTGACCAGGCTGCGGCTGCCCGACCCGGCGGTGCGGCTGCTGCGGATCGGCCGGATGACCGGCTCCGACCTCCGGCTGGGCGACTCGACCGTCTCCCGGCACCACGCCGAGCTGCGCTTCGAGGCGGGCCACTGGGTGCTGTACGACCTGGGCTCCAGCAACGGCACCTACGTCAACGACCGCCGGGTGGTCGGCGGCACCGTGGTCCGGGCCGGCGACCGGCTGCGCTTCGGCCGGCTGGGCTTCCACCTCACCGCCGACTGAGACGCGGACCGGGGCGCGGGCGGGGGCACGGGCCGAGGCGCGGGCCGGGGCGCGGGCGGACGCCCGGCACGGGAGCGGGCGAAATCAATTTTCCTTAGTCTCGGTAATGACGTAGGCTAAGGACATGCCCGAGATGTCCGAGGACGACCTGCTGGCGGTCAGCCAGCTGCGGTCGTCCGCGATGCGCCTGGCCCGACGGTTGCGACACCAGCGGGTCGAGGAGTCGCTGAGCCCCACCGAGATGGGGGTGCTCGGCACGCTCGCCCGCTGCGGCAGGGCGACACCAGGCGAGCTGGCCCGCAAGGAGCACGTCCAGCCGCCGTCGATGACCAGGATCATCGCGATGTTGGAGGAGAAGGGCCTGGTGCGGCGCGAGCCGCACCCGGAGGACCGCCGACAGGTGGTGGTCAGCAGTACGGAGCAGGCCGAGGAGATCCTCAACGAGTCCCGCCGCCGGCGCAACGCCTGGCTGGCCGAGCTCGCCGAGGGCCTCGACCGGGAGGAGTGGGAGCGGCTGAAGGCGGCCGCGCCCGTGCTCTACAAGCTGGCCAACATGTAGCCGACCGGTCCGGGCCGGTCCGCACCTGCCACCGGCCCGACCCCGTCCAGCACCCGGTTCGGGCGAACGAAGGAGCACCGCATCACCGCAGTACCCACCAGCGCCACACACCGCGCCGCGACCGGACGACCGGCCGCGGCGCGCCGAGGGGAGACCACCTTGACACCGCCGGCCGCCCGCGCCGCCGCGATCCGCACCGCGACCGTCCGCACCGACCTCCGCACCGACCCCCGGCGCCTGACCACCCGCCCCGCGGGCGTGCGCCACGACGAACCGCTCACCGACGAAGCGGCCGCCACCGACCCCGCGCCCACCGGCGCCCCCGCCGCGCAGAGCCAGGCGCCCGCCCCCGCGGGCCTGCCGGGCAGCGGCGACGACGACCCCGAGCATCCCACCGCGGCGGAGGTCCCCGCCGCTCCGCCGGGCCGGTTCACCCGCCCGGGAGGCATGTTCTCGTCCCTGCGCATCCGCAACTACCGCTACTACTTCGCCGGCCAGGTGGTCTCCAACACCGGCACCTGGATGCAGCGCATCGCCCAGGACTGGCTGGTGCTCAGCCTCACCGGCAGCCCGTTCGCGGTCGGCATCACCACCGCCATGCAGTTCCTGCCGATGCTGCTGCTCGGCCTGTGGGGCGGCGTCCTCGCCGACCGGCTGCCCAAGCGCCGCCTGCTGATCGCCACCCAGGGCGCGATGGGCCTGCTGGCCGCCGGCCTCGCCCTGCTCACCATCACCGGCGCCGTCACGCCCGTCGCGGTCTACCTGTTCGCGCTGCTGCTCGGCCTGGTCACGGTGGTCGACAACCCGACCCGGCAGGCCTTCGTCAGCGAGATGGTCCCCGCCAAGGACCTCGCCAACGCGGTCAGCCTGAACGCCGCCAACTTCCAGACCGCCCGCCTGGTCGGCCCCGCCGTCGCCGGCGCGCTGATCGCCGCGGTCGGCAGCGGCTGGGCGTTCGCCGTCAACGGGCTCTCCTTCGTCGCGGTCATCGGCGGTCTGCTCGCCATGCGCAGCAGCGAGCTGCGCCCCGTCGAGCGGATCGCCCGCGAGCGCGGACAGCTCCGCGAGGGCCTGCGCTACGTCCGGGAACGCCCCGAACTGCTCTGGCCGATGGTGCTCGCCGGGTTCATCGGCACCTTCGGGTTCAACTTCCCGACCCTGCTCTCCGGCTTCGCGCACGACACCTTCCACGTCGGCGCGGGCGCCTACGGCCTGCTCAACACCGCGATGGCGGTCGGCTCGCTGACCGGCGCCCTGCTCGCCGCCCGCCGCGGCGCGCCCCGGCTGCGCCGCCTGGTGTTCGCCGCGTGCGCCTTCGGTGCGCTGGAGGTGCTGGCCGCGTTCGCGCCCGGCTACTGGACCTTCGCCCTGCTGCTCACCCTGATCGGCGTGTTCGGCCTGACCTTCAACACCTCGGTCAACTCCGCCCTCCAGCTCGGCACCGACCCCGAGATGCGCGGCCGGGTGATGGGCCTGCTGGTCCTGGTCTTCACCGGCGGCACCCCGATCGGCGCCCCGCTGGTCGGCTGGATCACCGCCCAGTACGGCCCCCGCCTGGGCCTGCTCGCCTGCGGCCTGGTCTCCGCCGCCGCGGCCGGCGTGGTCGCGCTGGTCCTCGGCCGGATCAGCGGCCTGCGCCTGCGCCTGGACCTGCACCCGGTGCGGACCCGCGGCCGGGTGTTCTCGGTGGTGCAGAAGGACGACCTGGCGACCGCCTGCTAGACGGCGCTCCGTCGGCCGGTGCGCAGCTCCAGCAGCTGCCCCGGCCACGGGCCGGTCGGCCGGTCCTCGGTGAACGCGGCGGTGCGGGTGAACCCGAGCCGCTCGTACTGGGCGGCCAGCCGGCCGTCGCCGCCCGCGTAGCAGTCCACCCGCAGCAGGCCGATGCCGCGTTCGCGGGCCCGGCGGCGGGCCTCGGCGACCAGGGCCGCACCGACGCCCGCCCCGCGGTGGGCGGGGTCGGTGACCGTCCGGCGGACGAACAGCTCCGGCTCGCCCGCCGGCGGCAGGCCCCCGGGGGCCCGGTCGGCCAGCACGCAGATGCCCAGCGGGGCGCCGCCCCGCTCCGGTTCGGCGACCAGGACCAGGTTCTCCGCCGTCACCCGCGCCGCCCGCCGCGCCGCGTCCGGGCGCTGCGACCAGGGCTGCGCCCCCCACTGGTCGGTGCGGCCCCGGGCGGCCAGCCGGGCGACCGCGGCGTCGAGCAGGCCGAGCAGGAGCGGGGCGGAGTCGGGTCCTCCGGTGCGGACGTGCATGAGGGTCTTTTTATCCGATGGCAGCACCCGGGCGGTGCGGCAGGATGACGGGATGAGGCTCTTCGTCGCGGTGAACCCTCCGCCCCCCGCCAAGCTCGAACTCACCGAGGCCGCCGCGCCGCTGCGCGAACTGCCCGGCGCGGACGGGCTGCGCTGGACCGAGCCCGCCGGGTGGCACCTCACCCTGGCGTTCCTCGGCGAGGTGCCGGCCGACGAGGTGCCCGGGCTGGAGCACGCGCTGGCCCGGGTCGCGGGCGAGCACCCGGCGCACCGGCTGCGGCTGGCCGGCGGCGGCACCTTCGGCGAACGGGCCCTGTGGGCGGGCGTCGAGGGGGACGTCCGGGTCCTGCGCGCGCTGGCCGCGACCGTGCAGCGGGCCCTGGGCGCGACCGACGAGGAGCGCGGCTTCCACCCGCACCTGACCCTCGCCCGGGCCGGTACCATCCGGCGGCGCGGCGCGGGCGGCCCGGCCGACCTGCGGGCGATGGCGGCCGCGCTGCGGGGCTTCCGGGGCACCGAGTGGCCGGCCCGGCGGATCCAGCTGATGCGCAGCGAGACCGGCTACGGACCGGCCCGGTACACGGCGCTGGAGGGGTGGCCGCTGGGCACCTGAGGCCCGCCGCGCACCTGAGGCCCGCCGCGCACCTGGGGCCCGCCGCGCACCTCCCCGCGCCCCCGGCCCCGGCCGTTCACCCGCCGAAGTCGGGCGCCTCGCGGAGCTGGACCCGGGACGGGCCGGTGGGGCCGAGTTCGAGGACGGTGAGGGTGTTGGGGCCGGGGCGGAGCAGGGGGCCGGGGCAGTAGAGGGTGGTCTGCGGACCCCTGGCGTCGTAGCGGCCGAGGAGGAAGCCGTTGACCCAGAGGTAGCCGTGGTGGCCCTCGGGGACGGCGAGGTGGGTGTCGCCGGGGGCGTCGAGGTGCAGGGTGCCGCGGGCGAGCGTCTCGGGGGCGGGGGTGCCGGGGCCCCACCCGGCGGTGTCGGGGAGCGGGTCGAGGGCCAGCGGTTCGGCCTGCCAGCCGTGCAGGTACTGGCGTTCGTGGCGGACGCCGGTGACGCCCTTGGTCTCGCCGGTCAGCGGCCCGTAGTTGACCCGGCCGAGCGACTCGACCAGCAGCCGGACCCGCGCGCCGCCGCCGGCGGTGACGGGTTCGGCGGCGACGCCCCGTTCGAGCGCGGCGACGGGCTTGCCGTCCACCCACAGGCTCGCCCGGTCGCGCAGCCCCTCGACGGTGAGCGGGAGTTCGGGGCTGAGCGCGGGCACCGTCGCGGTGTAGCGGACCAGGCCGTGCTCCAGGCCGAGTTCCTCGAACAGCGGTGGCACCGGCGAGGCGACGGCGGGCCCGAACGGCAGCTCGGCGTACTCGTCGAGGAGCACCTCGCGGGCGGCCAGCACCGGGGCGGGGGCGGGCGGTTCGGGGGTGCGGGCGTCGAGGTAGCGGGCCTGGTCGGGGTGGTCGGCGGCGAACTCGGCGATGACCCGCCGGAAGGCGTCGAACTTGGCGGTGGGCAGGCCGCGTTCGTCGAGGGGGGCGTCGTAGTCGTAGGAGGTGGTGGTGGGCTGGTACGGGGAGTGCGTCCAGTCGGTGGAGTTGAACGGCGGGTCGGCGTGGTTGGCGCCGGCGGTGGTGCCGAAGTTGGTGCCGCCGTGGGCCATGTACAGGTTGACGGAGCCGCCGGCCGCCAGGATGCCGCGCAGGGCGTCGGCGGCGTCGTCGGCGTCGCGGGTGTGGTGCGGCTCGCCCCACTGGTCGAACCAGCCGTTCCAGAACTCCATGCAGAACGGCGGGTCCTCGGGGCGGTGGCGGCGCAGGGCGGCGAAGGCGCCCTCGGGGTCGGAGCCGAAGTTGACGGTGGCCAGCACGCCGGGGACGGTGCCGGCGGCGAGCATGTGGTCCTCGGGGCCGTCGGAGGTGAACAGCGGGACGGTGACGCCGCGCTCGCGCAGGCCGCGGGCCAGGTGGGCGAGGTAGGCGCCGTCGCTGCCGAAGGCCCCGTACTCGTTCTCGACCTGCACCATCAGGACGCTCCCGCCGGGCCGGCCCCACTGGCGCTCGACGACCTGGGGGAGCAGCGCGTCGAAGTGGGCGTCGACGGCGGCCAGGAACTCGGGGTCGCTGGTGCGGGCCCGGCGGCCGACCCGGGCGGTGAGCCAGCCGGGCAGGCCGCCGTTGTCCCACTCGGCGCAGATGTACGGCCCGGGCCGGACGATCGTCCACAGGCCCTGGCGGTGCGCCTCGTCGAGGAACGCGCCGAGCTCGTCGAGCCGGGTGCGGCGCCCCGGCGCGGGCTCGTGCAGGTTCCACGGCACGTACGTCTCCACCGTGTTCAGCCCCATCGCGCGGGCCGCCGCGAGCCGGTCGGGCCACTGCTCGGGGCGGCTGCGGAAGTAGTGCACCGCGCCGGACAGGATGCGCAGCGGCCGGCCGTCGAGGCGGAAGCCGTTCGAGTCGTAGGTGAGCATGCCCCTAGCCTGCCCAACGGCGCGGGCGTCAGCCGCGGAGACATGCGCGGCGGCGGGCGCCGGGTGCCGGGCCGTGCCCTGTGTGCGGGGCGGGCCGTTCGACCGACTAGTCTCGAAGCGTGGACCCGAAGACCCGTATGCGGATCGTGACCGGTGCGTTCGTTCTGTTGCTCGCCGTGGTGATCGTCGCCGCGATCACGCAGAAGTAGCGGACCCGGCGGCCCCGTCCGGCGGCGGCGGGGTGGTGCGCAGACGGCCGATCATGCCGGGCCCGGCGATGCCGGGCAGGAGCATCCGCCACAGGGCGGTGAGGCGCTGGGGCAGGTCGGCCCGGGCGGTGTAGACCTGGGACATCACCCGGACGCCGGTGAACGCGGCGATGATCACGTCGGCGGCCTCGTCGAGGTCGAGGCCGGGGAGCGTCTCGCCCTGGGCGGCGGCCTCGGTGAGCAGGGCGCGCACCACGGCGCGGGACTGCTCGTACGGGGTGTCGGTGGGCCGGGGCAGCGAGGTCTGCTCGACGGCGAGCCGGACGGCGGCGCGCAGGACGGCGTCGGTGCGCAGCCGGTCGGCGAAGGCGAAGCCCAGGTCGATGACGGACTGCAGGCGGCTGGAGTGCTCGGGGACGGCGAGCCCCTCGCCGTGGGCCTCCAGGACGGCGAGCGCGATGGCCTCCTTGGACGGGAAGTGGTGGTAGAGCGCGCCCCTGGTCAGGCCGGTGCGGGCGAGGATCTCGTTGGTGCCGGCGGCGTCGTAGCCGCGCAGGTCGAAGACCTCGGCGGCGGCCTCCAGGATGGCCCGCCGCGAGCGGATGCCGCGTTCCTGCTTCGTCATGTCCGGTCTCCTCGTACGGCGTTCGGGCACCGCTGAAGATGCCGACCTGTCTGCATCCTATCGTCAAGACCTGCGGGCATTGGAGGAGAAGGCTCCACTTCCCCGGCTACTCGGGGCGGATTATCAGACAGATCTGTCGGTATGGTGCGCGTACGGCACGGCCCGGTAGGCGGGCCCGCCCGGCGGGGTGGAACGCCGCAGGCCCCGGTCCGTGGACGGACCGGGGCCTGCGGGCGGGACGCGACGCGTCAGTCGTTCAGGTGCTCGACCACGTAGTCGATGGCGCCGGTGAGCTTCTCGACGTCCGCCGGGTCGACCGCCGGGAACATCGCGATGCGCAGCTGGTTGCGGCCCAGCTTGCGGTACGGCTCGGTGTCCACGATGCCGTTGGCACGCAGTGCCTTGGCGACCGCGGCGGCGTCGACCGAGTCGTCGAAGTCGATGGTGCCGACGACCTGCGAGCGCTCCTCCGGCTTGGCCACGAACGGCTGCGCGAAGGAGGACTTCTCGGCCCAGGAGTACAGGATCGAGGAGGACTCCGCGGTGCGGGCCACCGCCCACTCCAGGCCGCCGTTGCCGTTCAGCCACTCCAGCTGGTCGGCCAGCAGGAAGAGGGTGGTGATCGCCGGGGTGTTGTACGTCTGGTCCTTCGACGAGTTGTCGATCGCGGTCGGCAGGTCGAAGAACGGCGGGACGTACCGGCCGGAGCCGGCGATCTCCGCGGCGCGCTCCAGCGCGGCCGGCGAGAAGGTGGCCAGCCAGAGGCCGCCCTCGGAGGCGAAGGACTTCTGCGGGGCGAAGTAGTAGACGTCCGTCTCGCGGATGTCGACCGGCAGGCCGCCGGCGCCGGAGGTGGCGTCGACCAGGACCAGCGAGCCGGCGTCCGCGCCCTCGGGGCGGCGGATCGGCATCGCGACACCGGTGGAGGTCTCGTTGTGGGTGAGGCCGTAGACGTCCACACCCGCCTCGGCGACCGGCAGCGGGTGGGTGCCCGGGGCGGTCTTGATCACCGTCGGCTCGGCCAGCCACGGGGCGGCCTTTACGGAGGAGGCGAACTTGGAGGAGAACTCGCCGAAGTCCAGGTGCTGCGACTTCTCGCGCACCAGGCCGAAGGCGGCGATGTCCCAGAACGCGGTGGAGCCGCCGTTGCCGAGCACGACCTCGTAGCCCTCCGGCAGCGAGAACAGCTCGGCGACGCCCTGGCGGACGCGCTTGACGATGTTCTTCACCGGGGCCTGGCGGTGGGAGGTGCCCAGCAGGGAGGTTCCGGTGGCGGCGAGGGCACTCAGGGCCTCGGGGCGCACCTTGGAGGGGCCGCAGCCGAAGCGGCCGTCGTTGGGCAGATTGTCGGCGGGGATCTGAATCTGAGCCACCCCCGCAGCCTATCCCCCGGACATCCGGCCGCGGTACGCCCGTCCGGCCGCTGAGACGTGATCTTGGCCGCCCCGGACAGGCCGCACCGGGGCGCGTGACCCCTGGTCAGGGGGTGTGTACGCGCCCGGTGACGACCCCGCCCGGACGGACGGGCGGTCGGCTTTTCACCCGGAAGTGGGTCAGCCGCCGATCTGGTCCCAGCCCTCGATCTCCTGCGGCTTGCGCGAGCCCGGGCCGATGTAGCGGGCGGCCGGGCGGACCAGCCGGCCGGTGCGCTTCTGCTCCAGGATGTGCGCCGACCAGCCGGCGGTGCGGGCGCAGGTGAACATCGAGGTGAACATGTGCGCCGGGACCTCGGCGAAGTCCAGCATGATGGCGGCCCAGAACTCGACGTTGGTGGCCAGCACCCGGTCCGGGCGGCGGTTGTGCAGCTCCTCCAGCGCGGCCTTCTCCAGCGCCTCGGCGATCTCGTAGCGCGGTGCGCCGAGCTCCTTGGCGGTGCGGCGCAGCACCCGGGCGCGCGGGTCCTCGGCGCGGTAGACCCGGTGGCCGAAGCCCATCAGGCGCTCGCCCTTGTCCAGGGCCTTGCGCACGTAGCCGGCCGCGTCGCCGGTGCGCTCGATCTCCTCGATCATGCCGAGGACGCGGGAGGGCGCGCCGCCGTGCAGCGGGCCGGACATCGCGCCGACCGCGCCGGACAGCGCCGCCGCGACGTCCGCGCCGGTGGAGGCGATCACCCGGGCGGTGAAGGTGGAGGCGTTCATGCCGTGCTCGGCGGCCGAGGTCCAGTACGCGTCGACGGCCTTGACGTGCTTCGGGTCCGGCTCGCCGCGCCAGCGGATCATGAACCGCTCGACGATCGTCTCCGCCTTGTCGATCTCGCGCTGCGGGACCATCGGCAGGCCCTGGCCGCGGGCCGACTGGGCCACGTACGACAGCGCCATCACGGCGGCCCGGGCGAGGTCGTCGCGGGCCTGCTCGGCGGAGATGTCCAGCAGCGGCTTGAGGCCCCAGACCGGGGCGAGCATGGCGAGGGCGGACTGCACGTCGACCCGGATGTCGCCGGAGTGGACCGGGATCGGGAACGGCTCGGCGGCCGGCAGGCCGGGGGCGAACCTGCCGTCCACCAGCAGGCCCCAGACGTGGCCGAAGGAGACCTGGCCGACCAGGTCCTCGATGTCCACCCCGCGGTAGCGCAGCGCCCCGCCCTCGCGGTCGGGCTCGGCGATCTCGCTCTCGAAGGCGACTACACCCTCAAGGCCGGGTACGAAATCCGACATCAGAACGGCTCCTTCAGTGATCCGGTGCGGCACGCGGCCGTGGTGGGGCGGCACGCCGGTGGCCGATGGTGATTGGCACTCGGTGTCAGATTGTCAGGCACGGAGTGCATTGCGCCATACACCACGACGGTGATGTTTCCCCCGCGGGCCGCCCGAACCCCTGTCGTCTCCGGCGTCGTCGGCGGATTTTCCGGGGCGTCCCGGGCGATAGCCGGACGATTCCCCGAGCAGCGGGTGCTGAAGCGGTGGCGAGCCACCCTACTCCCGGGGTGCCGGACCGGGGCGGCGGCGTCCGGCGCTTGTCGTACGGGATGATGGGGGGCGTGCCTACCGCGGAACGCCGTCCGAGCGCCGAGCCCCTGTCCGCTGGATCCGCCCCGTCCGCCGGATCCGCCCCGCCGCCGGGGCCGGACCCGGCCGTGATGCGCGAGCACTACCAGCACGAGGGGCTCGCCGAGGGCCTGCTCGCCGACGACCCCTACCAGCAGTTCACCCGCTGGTTCCACGAGGCGGGCGCGGCGGGCGTGCCCGAGCCCAACGCGATGGTGCTCTCCACCGCCGACGCCGAGGGGCTGCCCTCCGCGCGCACCGTCCTGCTCAAGGCCTACGACCGGCGCGGCTTCGTGTTCTTCACCAACTACGGCTCCCGCAAGGGCGCCGACCTGGCGGCCAACCCGAACGCCGCGCTGCTCTTCCCGTGGATCACGCTGGCCCGCCAGGTCATCGTCACCGGCGGGGTGGAGAAGGTCGGCCGCGACGAGACCGCCGCCTACTTCCGCACCCGCCCGCACGGCTCCCAGCTCGGTGCCTGGGCCAGCGAGCAGTCCAGCCCGGTGGCCGACCGCGAGGTGCTGGAACGGCGCTACGCCGACCTCGCCGCCAGGTACCCGGAGGGCGAGGGCGTCCCCGTCCCGCCGTTCTGGGGCGGCTACCGGGTCGTCCCGCGCACCGTCGAGTTCTGGCAGGGCCGGGAGAACCGGCTGCACGACCGCCTGCGCTACGTCGCCACCGCCGAGGGGTGGCGGGTCGAGCGGCTCTGTCCCTGACGCGTCATCAAGTCCGTTGGCTGTCAAGCCGTTCGGACTGCGCCATCCGAGGTAAATTTTCTCGAACGGCCCAGCGAAAATGGAGGTTTGGAGGGGACTGAGTCAGGGAACGGCGATACAGTTTCGCGCGGGAGAGTGCCGTCAAAAGGATGCCGGAACCCCCACTTGTGCGCGTCCGCTCCGGGCGCAGAAACGAGTCATCATGGTCGCCGCCACCAAGCCCGCCGACAGCGCGCGCGCCGAGGAGTCCGTCCCCTCGCTGGCAGCCCTGGCCGCCCTCGGTGCCGAGGAACTCGCCGCGGGCCTGCACCGGGCCCTGCCGGGCGGCGAGTCCGGCCAGGTGGCCGTGGCCGCCTTCAACTCCTCCATCTGACCGGAGCCGGAGCCGAACCGGACACGACGTTCCACCCCTGATCACCCGTGCCTCCCGCGCTGCGCCCGCCGGTCCCGTTCTCCCAGTACGTGATCAAGGTCCACGGCCGCTGTGACCTGGCCTGCGACCACTGCTACGTCTACGAACACGCGGACACGAGCTGGCGCGGGAAGGCGCGGGTGATCGACGAGGCGGTGCTCGCCCGCACCGCCGAGCGGATCGCCGAACACGTCCGCACCCACCGGCTGACCGCCGTCCACGTCGTCCTGCACGGCGGCGAGCCCCTGCTGGCCGGAACCGCCAGGCTCGGCCGGGCGGCCGAGCTGCTGCGCGCCGCGCTGCCCCCCGGGTGCGCCCTCGACCTGCGCATCCACACCAACGGGGTGCGGCTGAGCACCCGCCACCTCGACCTGTTCGCCGAGCACGGCATCAAGGTCGGCATCTCGCTGGACGGGGACCGGGCGGCCAACGACCGGCACCGCCGCTTCGCCGACGGCCGCAGCAGCCACGCCAAGGTGCTCGCCGCCGTCGGCCTGCTGCGCCGCCCCGAGTACCGGCACCTGTACGCCGGGCTGCTGTGCACCGTCGACGTGGAGAACGATCCCGTCGCCGTGCTGGACGCGCTGGTCGCCCTGGAGCCGCCCCGGGTGGACTTCCTGCTGCCGCACGCCACCTGGGACGAGCCGCCCAAGCGCCCCGACGGGCTCGGCCCCGCGCCGTACGCGGACTGGCTGCTGGCGGTGTACCGACGCTGGGAGGAGCTCGGCCGCCCCGTCCCGGTCCGCACCTTCGACTCGATCCACCGCACCCTGCGCGGGCGCTCCAGCCTGACCGAGTCGCTCGGGCTGGACCCGGCCGACCTGGTGGTGGTGGAGACCGACGGCTCCTTCGAGCAGGCCGACAGCCTGAAGACCGCCTACGACGGGGCGCCCGCGACCGGGTTCACGGTGTTCGAGCACACCCTCGACCAGGTCGCCGCGCACCCCGGCATGGTGGAGCGGCAGTCCGGGCTGGCCGGGCTGGCCGAGCAGTGCCGGGCCTGCCCGGTGGTGCGCTCCTGCGGCGGGGGGCTCTACGCGCACCGGTACCGCGGCGACGACGGCTCCGGCTTCCGCAATCCCTCTGTCTTCTGCGGGGACCTCTTGAAACTGATCACCACCATCCGGGACCGGACGGCGCCCGCCGCCGCCGTCCCGGCCCAGGACACGCCCGGTGCCGTGCTGACCGGGAGCCAGCTCGACGAGCTGGCGGCGGGCTACGGCGGGGCCGACACCGTCCGGGCCCTGGCCGCGGCCCAACTCGGGCTCACCCGGCGGCTGGTGGCCGCGGTCGGGAGCGCCTCCCCGGCCTGGGAGCTGGTCACCTCGCTGGACGCCGCCGACGGCGCCGCGCTCTCCGCCGTGCTGACCCACCCGTACGTCCGGGCCTGGGCGGTGCGCTGCCTGGGCGGCGGGGACGGGGCGGATCTCGGCGGCCTGGCCGAGCTGGCGGCGGCCGCCGCGCTGCGGGCCCGCCGCTCCTTCGCGCTGGCGCTGCCGGTGCGCCGGGGCCGTGCACCTGCCCACGCTGGGGCGGGTGCTGGTCGGCGGCGCGGGCGAGGCGGTGCTCACCGGCGGCCCGGAGGGCTTCGAGGTCGGCGGCGTCCGGATCGGCTGGGACACCCCCGGCGACGGGCGCTGGCAGCCGGTGCGGCGGGTCGCCCTCGCGGACGGCTGGACGGTCGCCCTGGAGGACGCCGACCCGCAGCGCGACAGCCACCAGTGGCCGGTCGCCGGACGCCTGGACGAGGCGGAACTCGGCGCCTGGACGGGCGCGTTGCGCGACGCCTGGGAGCTGATCCGCAGCGACCTGCCCGGGTACGCCCCGGGCATCCGGGCCGGGCTGTCCACCCTCACCCCGCTGGAGCCCGGCCCGGCCGGACGGGACGTCTCGGCCGCCGCCCGGCAGGCGTTCGGCGCCGTCGGCATCGCCCGCCCGGCCGCCGCGCCGACCCTCGCGCTGCTGGTCGCCCACGAGTTCCAGCACGTCAAGCTGGGCGCGGTGCTCGACTTCCACGACCTGTACGACCGGGCGGACGAGCGGCTGTTCCACGCCCCCTGGCGGCCCGACCCGCGCCCGCTGGAGGGGCTGCTGCAGGGCACCTACGCGCACCTCGCGGTGACCGAGTACTGGGCCGCCCGGGTGCGGACGGCGGGCGGCGCCCCGGACGGCGACAACGCCCGCTTCCAGCTCGCCAGTTGGCGCTCCCACACGGTCGGCGCGATCGAGGGGCTGGCCGCCTCCGGGGCACTCACCCCGCTCGGCGCGCGGTTCACCGAGGGCATGCGGGCCGCCGTCGAGCCCTGGCTGTCGGTGCCGGTCGGGGCCGCCGCGGAGGCGGCCGCCCGGACGGCCGCCGCGGCGAACCTGGCCGAGTGGCGGGCCCGGGTGGCCGCCGGGTCCGGCTGACCCGTCCGCCACCGGACCGGCGGGTGTGTGCGAACGCCCCGCCGGGCAGGTGGACGGTGACCGGCCGCCGTCGGGGCGGCGCGACCGCTGTGCGTTCTCTCGGGCCGTGCGCCGGCCCGCAGCTGTGGGAGGCCCTGTTGTACTCCGTCGCGGAGCTCACCGCCGACCTGGACCGGCTCGGCGTCCGGCCGGGGGAGACCCTGCTGGTCCAGGCCTCGCTGCGGGCGGTCGGACCGGTCGCGGACGGCGCACCGGGGGTGGTGCGGGCGCTCAGGGGGGCGCTCGGGGCGGACGGCACCCTGGTGGTCTACACCGCTACACCCGAGAACTCCCGCACCTCCTCGTACTACCGGGCCGCCGTCGCCGGGCTCACCCCCGCCGAACTGCGCGAACACCACGACGCCATGCCCGGCTGGGACGCCGCGGACACCCCGGCCTCGCCCACCATGGGGCGGCTGGCCGAGGAGGTCCGGCTGCTGCCCGGGGCCCGGCGCAGCGGGCACCCGCAGACCTCCTTCACCGCGATCGGCCCGCGCGCCGAGGAGCTGACCGCCCGGCACCCCTGGTCCAGCCACCTCGGCGAGGACTCGCCCGCCCACCGGCTGTACGAGGGCGGCGCCCGCTGCCTGATGATCGGCGTCCCGGTGTGGTGCTGCACTCCGCTCCACCTGCTGGAGTACTGGCAGCCGGACCGCGAGGAGCAGCTCTACCGGTGCGTGGTGCGCACCCCCGGGGGCGGCCGCGCGTGGCGCTCCTTCACCGGGACGCGGCTGCACGACGAGCACTTCCCGGAGATGGGCGAGGTGCTCGCGCAGGGCCTGGCGGACGTGATCGCGACCGGCTCGGTGGGCGACGCCCGCTGCCACCTGATGCCGATCCGCGAGGCGGTCGACCTCGCCGACAAGTGGTACCGCAACAGGCGGAGTTGACGTTCGATCAGATCACGGCCCTATTCCATTCGGACCGCCGACCTTCCTACACTTGAGTCCCTTTCGGGGGGACCAGTGACAGGCGGGCTCGGGGGAGGCGCGTGTGAGCAGCGGGGCGGGCCAGAGGAAGGAAACGCCCAGGCCGTACTTCTTCCTCAGCTACGCGCACACGCCCCGGATCAACTCGCGGGGCGCCGCCGACCCCAACCTGTGGGTGGCGAAGCTGTACCAGGACCTGTGCGAGGCGATCCTGCAGATCACCGACGTGCCGACCGGGCACCCGGTCGGGTTCATGGACCGCTCGATGCACCAGGGGCAGAAGTGGGCCGAGCGGCTGTCCCGGGAGCTGGCCACCTGCCGGGTGTTCGTGCCGCTGTACTCGCCGCGCTACTTCAAGTCCGAGGCGTGCGGCCGGGAGTGGCACCTGTTCAGCCGCCGCTCGGTCTACCAGCGGCGGCCCACCGCGGAGCGGATGACCGGCATCGTGCCGGCCCTGTGGGTGGCGATGGACCACTACCAGCTGCCCCGGGTCGCCGGTGAGCTCCAGTTCAGCCACGACAGCTTCGGCCCCGAGTACGCCACCGAGGGCCTGTACGCGCTGATGAAGATCGCCGCGTTCAGCTCGGAGTACCACGCGGCGGTGCTGCGGCTGGCCCGGCGGATCGTCGAGGTCGCCAACCAGACGGTGATCCCGATCGGCCAGGTGCTGGACTTCGAGTCCCAGCCGTCCGCCTTCGACCAGCCCGACTCCGCCGACCAGGTCCGGATCTCGGTGTTCTCCTACCGGGAGCGCGAACTGCCGCCGCAGCGCAGCGCGGTCTGGTACGGCGAGCAGCGCGCCGACTGGCAGCCGTACCGCCCCGACTCCTCCCGGCCGCTGTCCCAGGACGCCGCCGACATCGCCCGCAGCATGGGCTTCCAGCCCACGGTCAACGAGTTCGAGGACGAGTCGGAGCACCTGCTGGGCGGCGAGCGGCCCGGCGAGCCCTGCGTGCTGCTGGTCGACCGGTGGGCGTTCCTGGACGGGCGGCGGGCCGAGGCGGTGCGCCGGCTGGACCGGCGCAACCTCGGCTCGGTGGCCTTCATCGAGCCCTGGAACCGCGACGACCAGCAGAGCCGCGACCACGAGCGGATGCTCGACGAGCTCGGCGACAGCGTGCTGGCGGTCAGCCGCGGCGCCCGGCAGCGGCCCAGCCTGCGCGAGGAGGGCGCGGGCGGCGCCCCCGGCAGCATCGAGGAGTTCCGCGGCGAGATGGAGCGCGCCGTGATGCGCGCCTGCACCGCCCACGAGCAGCACCACCGGCCCCGTCCCGAGGACGGCCCGGCCGAGCGCAGACCCAGCATCGGGCCCTGAGCCGGGCCCGGGACGGCACCAGCGAGGACACCGGGCGGTCGGGACTCCGGCCGGTGAGCACGGCGTGCGCACCACGACGGGCACCAAGGGCCCGGGGGAGGGAACGTCATGACCGAGAGGCCGACGAAGGGCCCGCAGATCCAGGGCCGCCGCCGCGACGCCACCATCGAGAACCGGCACGGCCGGATCGTCACCTTCTACTCGTACAAGGGCGGCACCGGCCGCACCATGGCGCTGGCCAACACCGCCTGGATCCTGGCCGCCAACGGCTACCGGGTGCTGGTCGTCGACTGGGACCTGGAGGCGCCCGGCCTGGCCCAGTTCTTCCGGCCGTTCCTCAACCCCGAGGTGGTCGCCGCCACCACCGGCATCATGGACCTGTTCGGCGACTACCTGGAGGAGGCCCGCCGCCCGATCGACCGGGACCCGGAGTGGATCGAGGACTTCGCCCGGATCCACCCGCACGCCCTCTCGCTGGCCTGGCCGCACTTCCCCGGCGGCGGCCGGATCGACCTCGTCCCCGCCGGGCAGCGCAACCGCGACTACTCGGTGGCCCGGCTCGACTGGGACCTGCTGTACGAGCGCTACGAGGGCCGCCGGTTCATCCAGTCGCTGCGCGCCGACATGAAGCGCCGCTACGACTACGTGCTGATCGACAGCCGCACCGGCCTCACCGACACCGCCGACATCTGCACCGTCGAGATGCCCGACGACCTGGTGGTCTGCTTCACCCTCAGCGACCAGTCCATCGACGGCGCCTCCCGGATCGCCCGGGTGATCGAGGACCGCTACGGCGACCGGGACATCCGGATCATGCCCGTCCCGATGCGGATCGACGAGGGCGAGAAGGAGAAGGCCGACGCCGGCCGGGCGCTGGCCCGGATCAAGTTCGCCGGCCTGCCCGCCGGCTTCGGCGAGAGCGACCTGGCCCGCTACTGGGCCGGCGTGGAGATCCCCTACCGGCCGTTCTACGCGTACGAGGAGATCCTCGCCCCGTTCGGCGACCAGCCCGGGCTGCCCGGCTCGATGCTCGCCGCCAACGAGCGGCTCACCCGGGAGATCACCCGGGGCCGGGTCAGCGGGCTGCCGCCGATGTCCGAGGACCTGCGGCTGCGCCACCTCGACGGCTTCGCCCGCCGCCGCCCCACCGCCCCCGCCGACCTGTACCTCAGCTACGTGCCCGAGGACCGGGCCTGGGCGGACTGGATCTCCGCGCTGCTCGCCGACGCCGGCTACCGGGTCGTCCCGCGCGACGTCGGCGCCGGCGCCAACCCGCGCGAGGCCACCGGGCGCGGCATCGACTCCGCGTACCGCACCGTCGCCCTGCTGTCCGCCGCCTACCTGCAGTCCCCGCAGGCCCAGGCGCTGTGGGACCGTACCGTGCTCGCCGACCCGGCCGGCGCCCGCCGCCAGCTGATCCCGGTCCGGGTCTCCGACGTCCGGCTCAACGCGCCCTACAACAACCGCAACCCGGTCGACCTGATCGGCCGCGACGAGCCCTCCGCCGCCACCGCGCTGCTGCGCGCGCTCGGCCGCACCGAGGCCGAACTGCCCGAGCGCAGCCCCGGCGCGCCGCGCTTCCCCGGCACCAAGCCCACCTACTGGGAGGTGCCGCAGCGCAACCACTCCTTCACCGGCCGGGTCAAGGTCCTGGACGACCTGCGGGCCCAACTGGCCGGCGGCACCACGGCGGTGCTGCCCCCGCCGCAGACCCTGTACGGCCTCGGCGGCGTCGGCAAGACCCAGGTCGCGCTGGAGTACGCGCACCGCTACATGTCGCACTACGACCTGGTGTGGTGGATCGACGCCGAGCAGAGCGAGAACGTCGTGGTCGACCTCGCCGACCTCGCCGGACGCCTCGGGCTGCGGGTCGGCGACAACGTCAGCGAGGCCGCGCAGGCCGCCCGCGACGCGCTCCGGCAGGGCATCCCGACCTCCAACTGGCTGCTGATCTTCGACAACGCGGACGAGCCCGGCGAGATCCGCCGCTTCTTCCCCGACGGCCCCGGCCACATCCTGGTCACCTCCCGCAACCAGGGCTGGTCCGGGCAGGCCGGCGTGCTCAACGTCGACGTGTTCGACCGCACCGAGTCCGTCGACCACCTCACCCGCCGGGTCCGCGGCCTGGCCCGCGCCGACGCCGACCGGGTCGCCGAGGCCGTCGGCGACCTGCCGCTCGCCGTCGAGGTCGCCGCCGCCTGGCTGGAGACCACCCGCACCCCCGTCGACAGCTACGTCAGCCAGCTCAAGGCCGAGGCCACCAAGGTGCTCGCGGCCGGCGAGACCCCCGTCGACTACCCCACCCCCGTCGGGCTCACCTGGAACGTCTCCATCACCCGGCTGCGCGAGCAGTCGCCCGCCGCGGTGCGGCTGCTGGAGCTGTGCGCGTTCTTCGCGCCCGAGCCGATCTCGCTGCGGCAGTTCTTCTTCTCCGAGCAGATGCGCCTGGCCCTCGTCCCCTACGACCAGGAGCTCACCGACACCTTCCTGCTCGGCAAGGTGCTGCGCGCGGTCAGCCGCTACGCGCTCGCCAAGACCGACGCCGGCTCCGACTCCTTCCAGGTCCACCGGCTGGTGCAGGCCGTCGTCCGCAGCGGCATGACCGAGACCGAGCGGGCCGCCGCCATGCACCAGGTGCACCGCATCCTGGTCAACGCCCGGCCCTCCCGCGGCGACACCGACGACCCCGCCAACTGGCCCACCCTGGAGAAGATCTGGCCGCACCTGACGCCGTCCCGGGCCCAGGACTGCGACGAGCGCGAGGTGCGTGAACTGCTCATCGACCGCGTCCGCTACCTGTGGAAGCGCGTCGACCTCGAACAGGCCCTGCAACTCGGCCGGCAGCTCGACGCGTCCTGGACGGTGCGCGCCGAGAACGAGGCCGACGCCGACGAGCAGCGCCTGTGGCGCCGGCAGATCTACAGCCTCCGCTTCCAGCTCGCCAACGTGCTGCGCTCCCAGGGCTCCTACAACGACTCGCTGGCGCTCAACCAGGCCACCCTGGCCGGGCAGCGCGAACTCCTCGGCGAACGGCACCCGTACACCCTGATGACCGCCAACTCGATGGCCGCCGACCTGCGCTACCTCAACCGCTTCCAGGAGGCGCTGGCCCTCGACGAGGAGACCTACGACCAGTTCGTCGAGCTCTTCGGCGAGGACGACTCGCGCACCCTCGCCGTCGCCAACAACCTCGCCATCGACCACCGCCTGGTCGGCAACACTCTCGCCGCCCGCGACCTGGACCAGGACACCTTCGAACGGCGCTCCGCCGTCCTCGGCCCGCTGCACCCCTACACCCTCGGCACCAAGTCCAACCTCGCCCGCGACCTGCGCGAGATGGGCGACTACAAGGGCTCGGTGGAACTGCTGCGGGAGGTCACCGAGGCCTTCACCGACGTCGAGGCCCCCGGCCTGCCCGAGGAACTGCGCAACGCCAAGTCGCTGGCCGTCTCGCTGCGCCGGGCCGGCCAGTACCCCGAGGCCCGCGACCTCACCGAGCGCACCTACGAGCGCTACATCGCCCTGTACGGGCCCGACTTCGTCGACTCGCTGGCCTGCCGGCTCAACCTCGCCGCGGACTTCAGCGCGGCCGGCGACAAGGAGACCGCCCGCGACATCGCCGCCGACGCCTACGACGGCCACCGCCGGCTCTTCGGCGACGACCACCCCTTCACCTTCGCCTGCGAGAACAACCTCGCCATCTACCTGCGCGGCTCCGGGGACCTGGCCGGCGCGGTCCGGCACGGCCGGGCCGCGCTGGAGGGCCTGGCCCGGGTCCTCGGCGAGGACCACCCGTTCGTCCTGAACTCCTCCACCAACCTGGCCAACGCGCTCGCCGAGTCGGGCGAGCTGGCCGAGGCGGAGGAACTCGCCCGGGAGGCCTACGACAGCCTCGCCGCCCGGTACGGCGCCAACCACCCCGACGCCCTGGTCTGCCAGGCCAACCTGGCCGTCACCATCCGGGCGGCGGGCCGCCGCGGCGAGGCGGAGAACCTGCGGATGCAGGCCGTCGCCGCGCTCGTCGAGCTCTTCGGCGAGGACCACCCGTCCGTCATCGCGGCCCGCGGCTGGCAGCGCACCAACCGCGACCTGGAGCCGCAGCCGCTGTGAGCGGCCCGGGGCCGGGGGCGGCGGTCCGCCCCGGCTTCCGGCCCCGGCCCCGGCCGTGACCGCGCGCAACGGCCCTCAGGCGTGGGCCGCCCAGCGGATCGCGTCGGTCATCTCCTTGAGCGAGCCGAAGTGCGCGGCGCCCGGTTCGAGGTAGAGCTGGGCGTCGGGGATGTGGTCGGCGAGCCAGGCGGAGTGGCCGACCGGGGAGAACTTGTCGTCGGCGCCGTGCCAGAGGCGGACCGGGACCCGGATGGTGTCCACGGCGAAGCCCCAGTCGGCGATGAAGGCCAGCACGTCGTCGATCCAGCCGTCGGCGCCGTAGCGGAAGGCCTGCCGGTAGGTGGAGTGGAGCATCCGGCGGATGCCGATGTCGGCGACCACGGTGCGGTCCGGCGGGGAGAGCTCGGGGACCAGGTTGCGGATCAGCTGGGCCGGGTCCCGGCGGATCACCCGGGAGCGGACCTGGAACTGGCCGGCGATCCGGGGCTGGCCCAACTCGGCCTGGCGGTAGGCGCGTTCGTTGGAGGCGGTCATGCCGGCGAACCAGTCCAGGCCCTCCGCGTGGCGGGGGGCCAGCGCGACCTGGGTGGCGGCCCGGCGGACCCGGTCGGGCAGCAGCGCGGCGCAGGCGAGCGCGTGCGGGCCGCCGCCGGAGCGGCCGACCACCGAGAAGCGGTCGAGCCCGAGGGCGTCGGCGATCACCGCGACGTCGGCGGCCGCGGCGGCGACGTCGCGGCCGGGCAGCCGGGTGGAGTCGCCGTAGCCGGGGCGGTCGAAGGAGATCAGCCGCACCCGCATCCGGGCCAGCACGGCGCTGCGCGGGGCGGGGCCGACCCGGCTGCCGGGGGTGCCGTGCAGCAGGAACACCGGCCTGCCGGACGGGTCCCCGGAGGTGTCGACGGCGAGGACGCCGCCGTCCGGCGTCTCGATCCTCCGTGGCGCCACGGGGCCCTCCTGTTCAGCTGGGGATGTCGAGGCTGCGCACCTCGCGGCGCGCCTGCCAGGTGGTGTGCTCCCGGGAGATGGCGTCCTCGGCGTCCCGGGCGAGTCGGGCCCAGGTCTCCTCGGCGTCCGCGGAGCCGAGGTCGACCGAGGCCAACTGGGCCTCCACCTTCGCCAGTTCGGCGGCGGCCAGGGTGTAGGCGGCGGCCTGCGGCCGGTACTGGCGCAGCTGGGCCCAGGCGGAGACGGAGGCGGCCACGGCCGAGATCGCGCCGAGCGCGTCGAAGCCGAACTGGCCGAGGGCGCGCAGCACCGCGAGCAGCAGGCCGGCGGCGGGGAGCACGACGGCGAGCCGGCCGACCCGGCGGGTGGCGTTGCGGCACTGGATGGCCTTGGCCTGGTACCACTGGCGCTGGCTCTGCACCCGTTCGCGCAGGTAGACCTCGCGGCGGACCGGGAGCGGCTGGTCGCGCAGCCGCTCCATGGTGTCGGTGATCTGCGGGTGGCGGGCCGGGGCGCGCCAGGTGCGCAGCTCCTCGGTGACGCCGGGGGAGACCAGGTCGGTGTCGAACTCGCCGAGGATGCCGGAGAGCTGCACGTCGTAGAGGCGCTCGGCGTCGGGCAGCTTGCGCGGCGGCGGCTGGTAGGAGTCGGCGCGCACCGCGTACTTCCACACCAGGGTCTTCACCGACTCGGCGACCGCCCGGCCGTCGTACCAGAGCCGCTGCGGGTTCTGCCGGGCGACGGTGACGGCGATGAACAGCGCGCCGAGGTAGGCGATGGCGGCGGCCCAGGCCCAGGCCGGGCCGTCCGCGGAGCCGGCGAAGGCCGCGCCGATCAGCAGCAGCAGCTCCCACCGGGAGAGCGCCACCGCCCTGGCCTGGCCCTGCAGGGACGCGCCGTCGGCGGCCCAGAAGACGCGCGGGAGCAGGTCCTGCTCCCGCACGAAGCCGATCGAACGCCCCGCCCCAGCCGCCATCCCCGCCCCCGCAGCGCAGTCCCACCGGTCTCGGGAGTCCTTCCCAACGGCGGGCGAACTTACGCGAGCGGCACCGGAGTTGGCCGAATGGGGCGGGTCACCAGGCGTAGAAGATCCGCTCCGCGTTGTCGGCGATCACCTTGTTGTTCCACTCGGTGCCGCCGTCCACGTTGCCGGAGCGGAACAGCGGCGGGGTGATGCCCCGGTCGGCGAGCTTGGCGATGGCCGAGGCCGTCACCGACTGCATCAGCGCGCTGGTGGTGATGGTGGACACCGAGCCGAACGGGGCGCCCGCGCCGGGGTGGTCGAGTTCGCCGTCGCCGATCCCGATCTTGCTGTCCAGGACGACGTCGCAGTTGTCCTTGAGGTAGGTGCCGGAGGAGTGGTTGGAGGTGACCGCGCCGGGATAGGCCAGCGAGGTCACGCCGATCACCTTCATGCCGCGGTCGCGGGCGTGCCGGGCCAGCTCGACCGGCATCACCTGGCGGCCGGAGAGCGAGATCACGAACAGCAGGTCGCCGCTGCGGGCCGGGGTGAGGTCGAGCGTGGTGGTGGCCAGGCCGGAGACCCGCTCCAGGGCGCTGCCCAGGTGCGCGGGCATCACGTTGACGCCGGTCATCCCGGGCACGTTGAGCAGGTTCATCACGACCAGGCCGCCGGCCCGGTAGACCACGTCCTGGGCGGCCAGCGAGGAGTGCCCGGCGCCGTAGGTGAAGATCCGCCGGCCGTGCTCGACGGCCTCCGCCAGCAGTTCCGCGGCGGCTTCGACGTTCTCCCCCTCCTCGGCGCGGATCCGCTCCAGGTGGGCCACGGCGGCGTCCAGGTACCGGCCGACCAGTTCGCTCATCTCTGCTCCGTCCGAGCTAGGCGGCGGTCGGGTGGTCCAGACCGCACTGTGGAGAAAGCTACGGCGTGCACGGTGGCCCGCGCCGGACCCGGCTGTCAACCACCACGAAAGGCGTCGGGCATAGTGGGCGCGCGCGTCCGGTTGTCACTCCGGTACGTCAGAATTGGCGGTGAGGACACCGAAGAACGGAGCCAGGGGCGATGTCAGGGCTGATCGACACCACTGAGATGTACCTCCGCACCATCCTGGAGCTGGAGGAGGAAGGCATCACCCCGATGCGCGCCCGGATCGCCGAGCGGCTGGAGCAGTCCGGCCCCACGGTGAGCCAGACGGTGGGCCGGATGGAGCGGGACGGCCTGCTCCACATCGCCGGGGACCGCCACCTCGAACTGACCGGCGAGGGCCGCAAGCTGGCCGTCCGGGTGATGCGCAAGCACCGGATCGCCGAGTGCCTGCTGGTGGACGTGATCGGCCTGGAGTGGGAGCAGGTCCACGAGGAGGCCTGTCGCTGGGAGCACGTGATGAGCGAGACCGTCGAGCGCAAGGTGCTCGCGATGCTCGGCCACCCCACCCAGTCCCCGTACGGCAACCCGATCCCGGGCCTGGACGAGCTCGGCGACACCAAGGCCGAGGGCGAGGGCTTCGACGCCGGGCTGGTGACGCTGGAGGCGGTCGCCGCCGAGGACGGGACGGACGTGGTGGTCCGCCGGATCGGCGAGCCGATCCAGACCGACGGCGAGCTGATGCGCACCCTGCGCCGGGCGGGCGTCCGCCCGGGGGCGACGGTGCGGGTCTCCCCGGCGGTCGGCGGCGTGCTGGTCGGCACCGGCGAGGGCGCGGCCGAGCTCGGCAAGGAGATCGCCGCGCACGTGTTCGTCGCCCAGCCGTAGGCGGCGCTGCGCGGCCCGGCGGCGGAGCGCCACGGCGGCGGCGCGGCCGTCCGGATGTTCGGGCGCTCGGGCGTCGTGCGGCGGCCCGGGTGTCGAGTACGCGGTGGCTCGGGCCGTGCGGTGGCCCGAGCGTGCGGCGCAGGGCCCGGTGTCCCCACACCGGGCCCTGCGCCGTTCCCCCGCTCCCCTCCGTTCCCCGCCCGGTCGCGGTCGCGCGCGGCTCCCCGGCCGCGCCCGGCCACTCCCTCCCGGTTCCCCCGCCGGTTCCCTCCCGGTGTTCCCTCCCGCTGCCGCGTTCGGCTTCCCCGTCCGAACGCCCTCCCGGCAGCCCCCCGCGCTCTCGGTCCGTCCGCTCCCTCCGCTCCGTGGCCCTGTGGCGCTGTGACTCCGTGCCGACGCTGAGGATGATCCCCTCGGCAACCGCGGCCAATCCTTGAGCGATGTCACCCGATCGGTGGGCTTCCCCCGTTGACCTGCGGGTATGACGACCGGTTCCGGAAGATCGCGCTCCGGACGGTCCGAGGTCGGTCCGGGGCCGGGCCGGGGCGTGCGAACGGCGGGCCCCGCCCCCCTGGTCGGGGGGCCGGACCCGCCGCGGCCGCGCGGGGTGCCGCGCGGACGACGCCCCCACCGGATCGGCCGGGGGCACGCTCGGAAGGCCGCTCGGAAGGCTCAGCGCGCGGCCACGGCCGGGCGCTGGACGGGGCGCGGGGCCGAGGCCTCGCGCCCGCAGGCGTACGCGAGCGGGCTGACCAGCTCCATCGCGTCCGGCAGCCAGCGGTTCAGCGCGGACGGCGGCCGGGCCCACTGCGCGGAGGCGTACCCGCCGACCCGGGACGGCGGGGCCACCACCCAGTCGCCCTCGCCGCGCGCCACCAGGTCGAGCCGGTCCGGCGCCCAGCCGATCTGCCGGAGCAGGTCCGGCAGCTTGTCGACCACCCCGGGCAGCACCAGGAAGTGCAGCCGCCGCCCGGTGCGCCCCGGCGAGGCCGGGACGGCGACCACCGGGCCCAGTTGCAGCCCCATCCGCTCCATCCGGGCCAGTGCCAGGCAGCCCGCCACCTCCGGCACGTCCAGCACGTCGAACGTCCGGCCGGTGGGCAGCAGGATCGAAGCCTCCGGGTGCTCCGTCCACCACTTCCGGACCACCCCGGGCCCGGCGCTCGCCCGGCCCCGCCAGTCCGCGCCGAGGGGGTGCGCGCCGGGGAGCGCACAGCGCTCCTCACCGCAGGAGCAGCGGACCGCGCCGTCGTCGTCGAGCAGCCAGGCGCCCGGCGCGACCTCCCAGTGCCGGTCCTCGGCGTAGCGGACGGCTTCGATCAGCAGCGGCGGCAGGTTCTGGTCGGGGGCTCCCGGGGTGTTGTCCACGTGCTGCACAACTACCGTCCGTGAGTGCGGGTTACGGCCCGGGGCCGAACGGTTCGAACGGGGCGCGCGATGTCACCCGGGACGGTGATCCTGGTCGGAACCGGTCGGCCGAGCAGGGGCGGTAACGGGCGCAGTGGGGGCGCACAGGGGCATTCACCCGGGCGCGTGGGGAGTGGGTACGTCACCGTGGGTATTCCGCATGGTGTTGCACAGTCGTCGCCCTCCGGTCGGGTCCGGACGGCGTTGGGGAGGCGGGAAAATCCCATGGCCGCGAGACCACTCGTCGCACGAGAGCCGAACGAGCGTCTGCAGCAGCTGATCCAGGAGGCGGGCTGCTCCAATGCGGGCCTGGCCCGCCGGGTCAACCTCTGCGGAGCAGAGCACGGACTGGACCTGCGCTACGACAAGACCTCCGTCGCCCGCTGGTTGCGCGGGCAACAACCCCGCGGGCAGGCGCCCGCGGTGATCGCCGAGGCGCTCGGCCGCAAGCTCGGCCGCGGCGTCACGGTGGACGAGATCGGCATGGCCGACGGCAAGAGCCTCAGCTCCGCCGTCGGCCTCCAGTTCGCGCCCAGCCTGAGCGCCGCGCTGGAGCAGATCTGCGAGCTGTGGCGCAGCGACGTCGGCAAGCGGGACTTCCTGGCCGGCACCACCGTCGCGGCCTCCGCGCTGGTCGAGCCCAGCCGGGACTGGCTGATCACCCCGCCCGACCCGGTGGTCGCCCGCACCGGCGGCACCCGGGTCGGCCTGGCCGACGTCGCGGCGATCCGGGCCACCACCCAGATGCTGGTCGACCTCGACCACCGCTTCGGCAGCGGCCACGTCCGCCCGGTCGTGGTGCACTACCTCAACAGCGTGGTCTCCGGCTTCCTCGGCGGCTCCTACCGGGACGAGACGGGGCGTCAACTCTTCGGCGCCGTGGCCCGGCTGACCGAGCTGGCCGGCTACATGGCGGTCGACACCGGCCAACCCGGCCTGGCGCAGCGGTACTACATCCAGGCGCTGCGCCTGGCCCAGGCCGCCGACGACCGCGGCTACGGCGGCTACGTGCTCGCCGCCTCGATGAGCCACCTCGCGGCGACGCTCGGCAACCCCCGGGAGATCGCCCAACTCGCCCGCGCCGCCCAGGAGGGCGCCCGCTCGGTGGCCACCCCCACCGCGATGGCGATGTTCTACGCCGCCGAGGCCCGCGGCCACGCCCTGCTCGGCGACGCGTACGCCTGCGAGGACGTCGCGGCGAAGGCGCTGGCCGCGATGGAGCGCCGCAACCCCGCCGACGACCCGGACTGGATCGTCCACTTCGACGAGGCGTACCTCGCCGACGAGTTGGCGCACTGTCACCGGGACCTCCAGCAGGGCGAGCGGGCCGAGCACTACGCCCGCACCGCGCTCGAACTGCACCCCGCGCACCGGGTCCGCCGCCGGGCCGTCGACCTGGTCCTGCTGGCCACCGCCCAGCTCCAGCAGCGGGACCTGGAACGCGCCTGCGAGACCGGCACCGAGGCGGTCCGGCTGCTCAGCGGCCTGCGCTCCAACCGGGGCGTCGAGTACCTGGACGACTTCCGCAGCCGGCTGGAGCCGTACCGGGGCCACCGCGCGGTGCGTGAGTTCCACGCCCGGATGGACGGGGAGGCCGCGTGAGCCGTCCCGGCGGCCGCCGGAACGTGAAGCAATAGCACGGAACAGCAGCCCACGTAGTCACCTGTGCCGGTGAACGGGTACCGTGGCCTCGCAGTTGTGGTCCGCCGTCAGCAATCCGGCGGGGCAACCGAGAGGCCCGGGATCCCGGTGCCGTGCACAGGTGAGGAATCGCGTTGAGCCAGCGCCGCTCGTATCCCAACTCCGGCGACTTCAATCTGGACGACCTGTTCCGCCCGGAGCCCGCCGCAGACGGCCAGGGCAGTCCGGCGCAGGCCGCCGCGCAGCCCCCGTACGCCCAGCCGCAGCCGCCCGCACCGCCGCAGGCGCCCGTTCCGCAGCAGCAGTCCGCGCCGCCGCTCGGTCAGAGCGGCAGCCCCGAGTACTGGGGCGCGCCCCCGCAGCAGCCCGTGGCGGCCCCGCCGGCCGACGAGGGCGCCACCCAGTACCTGCCGCCCTACCCGGCCGGCGGACCGGCCGTCGGCGGCGCCCAGCCCGGCTTCCCGCCGCAGCAGCCCCAGCAGGCCCAGGAGGGCGGCTACAACGCCGCCTCCGCGCCCACCTACGGCGGTGGCGCGGGCTACGGCGCCCCGCAGCAGCAGCCCGGCTACCCGGGCGCCGGCGGCTACCCGCAGCAGGCCGCGGACGGCGGCCGCCGCAAGCCCAACACCAAGCTGCTGATCGGTGCCGGCGTGGCCGGCGTCGCGGTGGTCGCGATCCTGGTCGGCGTGCTGGCCAGTGGCGGCGACAAGAAGGAGAAGGAGACCGCGAAGGGCGGCACCACGGCCGGCCAGAGCGCCGCCGCGCCCAGCCCGAACAGCGGGAACGCCGCGGTCACCCCCGAGATGAAGGCCCAGGCGCAGGCCATGTCCGACCTGCTCGGCACCGCCAGCGCCAGCCGCACCTCGGTGGTCAACGCGGTCGCCGCGGTCGGCAAGTGCCAGAACCTGCCCGACTCGCAGGCCGCGCTCACCGCGGCCGCGACCCAGCGGCAGGGCCTGCTCACCAAGCTCGGCGCGCTCAAGGTCGACCAGCTCGCCGACGGCGCGAAGCTGGTGGAGCAGCTCCAGGCGGCCTGGCAGGCGTCCGCCACCGCCGACTCCGAGTACGCCCAGTGGGCCGCCGACCTGGCGGCGGGCTGCGACCCGGCCAAGAGCAAGGACAACGCGCACCTGCACAACGGCGACGCGGCGAGCGGCACGGCCACCAAGGCGAAGAATCAGGCGTCGGAGCTGTGGGGCGCGATCGCCACCAAGACGGGGCTGCCGGGCAAGAGCGCCGGGGAGCTCTGAGCCCTCCGGCCCGGGCGGGAACAGCGGCGGGCCCGGCAACGGGCCCGGGAACAGCGGCGGGCCCGGGAACAGCAACGGGAGCGGGGCGCGGGGAGAAGACCCGCGCCCCGCTCCCGTTCCCGCCGCTCACGCCGGGGGCTTGCCGTTGGTCAGGACCCAGCGGACGTCGGTGAAGCCCTGGTGCTGCTCGACCAGCCGGCCGTTCTGGACCTGCTGGAAGGTGACGGAGGTGTTCACCAGCCGGGGGGAGTCCGCGCTGGGGAGCATGCTGGTGACGCTCCAGCTGAGCGGCGGGGTGGCGCCGGCGGTGTCGATCGGGTCGCCGCCGTCGAGGACGACCTGCAGGGCCTTCGCGGTGACCGGCTTGCCCCCGTCGATCCGCTCGGCGGCCTGACGGAGCACCTCGTAGGCGACCCAGGTGGTCTGCACGCCGGGGTCGGCGACGTCGATGCTGGCGCCGTCGCCGTAGGTGCGGGCGGTCTCGCGCAGGTCGTCCCAGACGGCGGAGGACTCGACGGGGAACCAGCCGGTGGCGTAGGCGCCGCGCAGCGGGCCGTTGTCGCCGCCGGTGGAGTCGACCACCGACTGCTGGAGGGAGCCGATGACCGAGGCGAGCTGGGTGTTCCTGGGGTTGGCCCGGCGGTACGGGTCGAGCAGGTTGGCGGTGGGCTCGGCGCCGAGCGCGGAGAGCACGCAGTTGCCGGCCCGGTCGTCGCCGATGGCCCGGTGCGCGTACGAGGAGTAGTCGTTGGACTTCTCGGGGGCCTTGAGGTCGGTGATCTTGACGCCGTTCTGCGTGACGGCGCTGCCGAGGTAGCTGACCAGGGCGTCGCCGGCCCGGGTGTCGGGGCGGATCAGGGCGATCTGCTTGCAGCCGGCGGCGACGAGCTGGCGTCCGCTGCCCGCGACCAGGGCGGGCAGGCCGCCGTTGACGGGGTAGGAGAGCGGGCTGCTGAACTCGGGGGCGGAGAGGCCGTAGCCGCCGATGAACGGGATGCCGGCCTCTTCGAGGATCGGCATGAAGTTGCTGCCGTACTGGCTGGCGGAGCCGACCACGGCGACGGCGTGGGCGCTGACGGCCTGGTCGGCGCAGGCGGTGGCGCCGTCGGTGGTGTCGTGCTCGTTGCAGGTGAGGACGCGGACCCGGTGGCCGGCCAGGCCGCCGTGCGCGTTGAGCTCGCGCCCGACGGCCTCGGCGAGCGCGGTCATGCCGGGGCGGTCGGCGGCCCCGGTGCCGGCCGGGGCCCAGGTCATCACGGTGACGTCCCGGCCGGCGGCGTCGGCGGCCGCGGGGCCCCCGCAGGCGGAGGCGGAGAGCAGGGCGGGCAGGACCGCGGCGGAGGCCGCGAGGACGGCGGCTGCGCGGCGTCGTCCGCTGACGGCGGGTGGCGGGTGGGGGGTTCCGTTCCGCGTCATGGCGCTCTTTCCTCCCAGGCGGGCGTGCTGCTGCGGGTCGTCCCGTGCTCCGTTGCGCAGGTTCGGCGGATCAAGGGTGGTCGTCACCGGGCACGCCGAGAGGGACGCGATGTGAACGGTTCGCCAACGAGGGAGGAACACGGAGCGTTGCCGTTCCGTAACGCGTGTAGAGGCGGTCGGGGCGGGAACGTACGATCGACTCCCGTGTCCGACACCATGGATTCTCCGCACCGGTCTGCCCGAAGCACTTTTCGAACGGGTGGGCGCTCCAGCACGATGGGCGGCATGCCCCTGAGCGATCTGCCCTGGTGGCGCTGGCGGGCCCGGATCCGCTCGGCGCTGCACATGTTCTCCGACCCCGCCTTCCAGCGGGCGGCCTGGCTGGACGGCGGCCCCGGCGGCTACGGGGACGTCACCGACGCCGTGTACCGGCTGGTGGAGGACAGCTGGCTGGACCGCTGGTCGGCGGAGAAGTACGTGGGCTCGGTCTTCCGGGACTCCGCGGAGGCGGTCGCGGTGGACGCCGCGGTGCTGCGGGTGCTGCGGATCCTGCACCGGGTCGGCGCGGACGCCCGGGCCGCGGCGTACCTGGACCACCCGGACTGGCCGGAGGCGGTGCGGGCGGCCCGCGAGGCGCACCTGCGGCTGGCCGTCAACGACGGCGACGACCCGGACCTGCCGCCCCGGCCGCTGGACGAACTGCGGCAACTGACCGCGCGCGGCTGAGCGGTGGCCCCGCGAGGGCGCCGGAGGGCCGTCGGCGGGGGCCGCCGGGAGTCTCGGGTGGCGGGCGGCGGCCGCGCGCCGGAGCGATCTGTGCCAGGCTGGGCCGTTGCCCGTCGCCATCCGAACCCAGAAACGGGGCCCCCGACATGGAAGAGACCGCCCGCTCCCAGTACGTGCTGACGCTGTCCTGTCCCGACAAGCAGGGCATCGTGCACGCGGTCTCCAGCTACCTGTTCATGACGGGTTGCAACATCATCGACAGCCAGCAGTTCGGCGACGCCGGCACCGGGCTGTTCTTCATGCGGGTGCACTTCTCGGCCGAGGAGCCGGTGACGGCGGAGAAGCTCCGGGCGAGCTTCGCGGCGATCGGCGCCTCGTTCCGGATGGAGTGGCAGATCCACGCCTCCGCGGAGCGGATGCGGGTGCTGCTGATGGTCTCCAAGTTCGGGCACTGCCTGAACGACCTGCTGTTCCGCACCCGGATCGGGGCGCTGCCGGTGGAGATCGCCGGGGTGGTCTCCAACCACACCGACTTCCAGGCGCTGACCGAGTCGTACGGCATCCCCTTCCACCACCTCCCGGTGACCCGGGACACCAAGGCGGAGGCCGAGCAGCGGCTGCTCGACCTGGTCGCCGAGGAGCGGGTCGACCTGGTGGTGCTGGCCCGCTACATGCAGGTGCTCTCGGACGACCTGTGCAAGGCGCTGTCCGGACGGGTCATCAACATCCACCACTCCTTCCTGCCGAGCTTCAAGGGCGCCAAGCCGTACCACCAGGCGCACGCCCGGGGCGTGAAGCTGATCGGCGCCACCGCGCACTACGTCACCGCCGACCTGGACGAGGGCCCGATCATCGAGCAGGAGGTCGCCCGGGTCACCCACGACGTCACCCCCGAGCAGCTGGTGGCGCTCGGCCGGGACGTCGAGTGCCAGGCGCTGGCCCGCGCCGTGAAGTGGCACAGCGAGCGCCGGGTGCTGCTGAACGGCTCGCGCACCGTGGTGTTCGCCTGACGGGTGCCTGACCGGCGGACGTCCGCCCGGCGGACGTCCGGCTGACGGGTGCTCGGCTGGCGGGTGTTCGGCCGACGGGTGCTCAGTTCCCTTCCGCCGCCCGGTGTTCGACCGCCGGTGGACATTTGTAGGAAGGGTGGTTCGCTCGTGGCGGGCCGGTGCCCCGGGCGCCGTCGGCGGTACGGTCGGGGGTACCCGAGGGCCGGTGCCGCCGACCTGTCGTGCGAACCCCGGCAGGGTGAGCGGGACAGTATGCACCGAGCCGTCCCCCGAACGCTGGAATATGCCCGAAGCTCTTGCTGCGATCCGGTCGCGGAATCATTCTGGGGCGTATTCGTGTCGATGCCA
Source organism: Kitasatospora sp. NA04385 (assembly GCF_013364235.1). Classification (NCBI taxonomy): domain Bacteria; kingdom Bacillati; phylum Actinomycetota; class Actinomycetes; order Kitasatosporales; family Streptomycetaceae; genus Kitasatospora; species Kitasatospora sp. NA04385. The sequence goes on from NZ_CP054919.1 coordinate 4,606,213, forward strand.
TGGGCAGTCCTGGTCGGTGACCCCCGCTTCGAGCGGCCGACCGGACCGGCGGGATCAAACGGGCCGAATACCTAGTGCGGGTGGTGGAGCGGTGCAGGTACTCCAGGTACAGCTGGCGGTCCAGGCGGACCCGGCGGAGGTGTCACGGGCCCGGCGGTGGGTCCGGGACCGGCTGCGGGCGGGCGGGATCGACCCGGACTCCCCGGTGGCGGAGACCCTGGTGCTGGTGGTCTCCGAGCTGGTCACCAACGCGGTGGTGCACACCGGCCGCCCGGCGGTGCTCCGGCTGCTGCTGCCGGTCGACCCCGCCGCCGCGCCGCCCGCCGTCCGGGTGGAGGTCGCCGACGCCAGCTGCGCCGCCCCCGCGCCCCGGCACGCCGGGGCCGACGAGGACGCCACCAACGGGCGCGGCCTGGAGCTGGTCGAGCTGCTCTGCGAGCGCTGGGGCTGGTACCCGGACGGCTCCGGCAAGCGGGTGTGGTGCGAGGTCGGCGACCCGGACGGGCCGCCCTGCGCGCTGGCGGCGCAGCCGGCCGCCCGGTGGCTTCGGCGGCCCCGGTGGCCTCGGCCCGCTGAGCGGGCGGCCGCACCGGCCNGTGCGGCCCCGCGGCGGCGGTGCCGGGGTGCCCGGCGGCGGGGTGCGCGCCGGTCGCGCGCGGTCCGCGCCCCGGATGATCCTGTCTGAATTTCGGACAACCCATTGACGTGAAGTATCCGACTGATCACTCTTGGGTGCGGCGCCCGTTGCGAGGGGACGCCGAGGGAGACCGGGCGGTGCCGACACTAGGGGGTCGTTGGCCGACCCCGTCCGGAACCTCGGCGAAATCGGGCCGCCCGGGCGTCACGGCTTTCAGGGCCCGGACGCCGACCGGACGGCGGGCCGCCGTGCCGTGCTCGGGGTGCGCACGGCGGGCCGCCGCTCCGCCTGCGGAGGCGCGGACTCCGCATCGTGACCCAAAACCACTGGAAACCAGCAGTGGTCTACACCAAAACTGAGTCACGTGACCGCACCCGAACTGCAATCCGCCCCCACCCCGCAGGTCAGCACGGCGAAACCGCCCGCCATCTGGTCGGGCAACTTCCGGCTCTACTTCACCGCCCGCTCGGCCGGGCTGCTCAGCGACGCGATGCTCCCCGTCGCCGTCTCGGCCGGCCTGGTGACCTCCGGCTACCGGACCTCCGAGGTCGGCTTCGCGATGGCCTTCCTGCTCGGCCCGTTCGCCGGCCTGGTGCTGTTCGGCGGGGTGCTCGCCGACCGGTTCACCGCCCGGCGGCTGATGATCTTCGCGGACCTGCTCAACCTCACCACCCGGGTACTGCTCGCGGTGCTGTTCTTCCGCGGCTTCGACCAGCTCTGGCAGCTCTACCTGCTGCTCGCGCTGGCCGGCACCGCCGCGGCGATGTTCCAGCCCGGCGCGGCCTCCACCGTCCCGCTGGTCTCCGCCGACGTGCAGGGCGCCAACGGCGTGCTGCGGATCGCCGAGGCGCTGACCGGCCTGGCCGGGCCCTCGCTGGCCGCCGCGCTGATCACGGTCTCCACCGGCTGGGTGATGGTGATCGCCGCCGTGATGTACGCGGTCAGCGCCGCCTGCCTGCTCGCCCTGCGGCTCGGCCCCGTCCCCGCCCCGCCGCCCGGCGACAGCCTGTGGCGCAACCTGGTGGCCGGCTGGCACGAGTTCTGGTCCCGCAGCTGGATGTGGGGCGTCATCCTGATCTGGATGGTCTTCACCGTGCTCTCCTGGGGCCCGCTCGCCCCGGTGGTGGTCGGCGACATCGCCAAGCGCGACGGCGTCGTCGTCTACGGCGTCATCAACAGCATGCTCGGCGCGGGCACCATCATCGGCGGCGTCCTCGCCATCCGGGTCAAGCCGGTCCGCCCGCTGGCCGCCGGGGCCGCCGCGCTGTTCCTCTTCGCCGTCCAGCAGTTCGCCTTCGCGGCCGGCCTGCCCTGGCCGCTGCTCGGCGCCGCCCAGCTGGTCTCCGGCATCGGCATCAGCTTCTGGGGCGTCATGTGGGCCACCAGCGTGCAGACCCAGGTCCCCGGCGAGGTGCTCAACCGGATCCACGCGTACGAAGTGGCGGGCTCCGTCTGCATGTTCCCGCTCGGCTCGGCGCTGGCCGGCCCCGCCGTCGACCTCCTCGGCACCACCCAGGTCTACCTGATCGGCGGCCTCGTCACCCTGGGCACCGCCACCGCGCTGCTGCTCAGCCCGCCGATCCGCAACCTGCGCCGGGTCCCCGGCCCCGGGGTGGTCGCGTCCGGGCACTGAACCGGGCCCGCGGTGACCGGAATTCGGTCATTCGTGGCAGCCGGAGCGGTCGTGGCGGGCGGGGCGGGCCGGGAGACTCGGACGGGTGAAGGAACTGGAACTCGTCGGCCCCGAACCCGTCGCGGAACCGGCCGGGGAAGCGCCCCGCCCGCCCCGCGCCCCGCGCGTCCACTACGGCTGGGTCGTGGTCGGCGTCTCGCTGCTGGTGCTGCTCGGCTCGGCCGGGTTCCGCTCCACGCCCGGCCTGCTGATGGGCGCCCTGCACGACGAGTTCGGCTGGTCGCGGGGCACCATCTCCGGCGCGGTCTCCGTCAACCTGGCCCTCTACGGCCTCACCGCGCCGTTCGCCGCCGCCCTGATGGACCGCTTCGGCGTCCGCCCGGTGGTGGTCTGCGCGCTGCTCACCATCTCCACCGGCGCCGGACTCACCATCTTGATGACCAGCCCCTGGCAACTGGTCCTGTGCTGGGGCGTCCTGGTCGGCCTCGGCAGCGGCTCGATGGCCGGGGCCTTCGCCACCACGATCTCCGGACGCTGGTTCGAGGCCCGCCAGGGGCTGGTCACCGGCCTGCTCACCGCGGCCGGCGCGGCCGGGAACCTGGTCTTCATGCCGCTGCTGGCCGCGCTCGTCGAACGGCACGGCTGGCGCACCGCGGTCGTGCTGGTCTCGCTCTGCGCCACCGCGGTGGCCGTCCCCGTCCTGCTGCTGATGCGCGAACGGCCCGCCGACGTCGGCCAGTTGCCGTACGGCGCGACCAGCGCCCCGCCGCCGCCGGCCGTCGACGGGTCGGCGGTCGCCCGCTCGCTGCGGGTGCTCCGGCAGGCGGCCGGGCGGCGGGCGTTCTGGCTGCTCGCCGCGTCCTTCGCGATCTGCGGCGCCACCACCGTCGGCCTGATCGGCACCCACTTCATCCCCGCCGCCCACGACCACGGCATGCCCGTCACCACCGGCGCCTCGCTGCTCGCCCTGGTCGGCCTGTTCGACGTCGCCGGGACGATCGCCAGCGGCTGGTTCACCGACCGCTTCGACCCCGTCCGGCTGCTGATCGCCTACTACGCGCTGCGCGGGCTCTCGCTGCTGTTCCTGCCCGCCCTCCTCGGGGAGAGCCTGCGGCCGCCGATCCTGGCCTTCGTGGTCTTCTACGGCCTCGACTGGGTCGCCACCGTCCCGCCCACCGTCGCCCTCTGCCGCCGCCACTTCGGCCCGGACGCCCCGATCGTCTTCGGCTGGGTGCTGGCCGCCCACCAGGTCGGCGCCGCCGTCGTGGCCGGCCTGGCGGGCCTGGCCCGGGACCGCTTCGGCGACTACGACGCGACCTGGTACGCGGCGGGCGGGCTGTGCGCGGTCGCGGTGATCTGCTGCGCGGCGCTTCGGCCCCGAGCCCCGGGCCCCTCGACGCGCGCGGCTTAGGCTGGGCGCATGAGTGTGCGATTCGTGCTGGACCCCGAGCCGACCCCCGAGCTGCGGGAGGAGATCACCGCGCTGTGGGCGGAGGTGTCCAACGCCGGGGGCGCGGTGGGGTTCGTGCCCCCGGTGGGGGCGGACGAGGTGCGGCCGGTCGCGGAGCGGCAGTTCGGGGCGCTGGGGCCGGACCGGCTGCTGGTGGGGTACGAGCCGGGCGGACGGGTCGTGGCGGTGGTGTTCTTCGAGGACATGCGGTTCGGTCTGATGGACCACTGGCGGATGCTGAAGCGGGTGATGGTGCACCCGGGCTTCCAGGGCCGGGGCTACGGCGCGCAGTTGCTGGCGGAGGCGGAGCGGGTGGCCCGGGAGTGGGGGCTGGCCGGGCTGAAGCTGACCCTGCGCGGCGGGCACGGGCTGGAGCGGTTCTACGGGCGCAGCGGGTACGTGGAGGTGGGCCGGGTGCCGGGGGCGATCCGGGTCGCGCCGGGCGACGACCGGGACGACGTGACGATGTGGCTCGACCTGCGCGCCTGAGCGGTGTCAGGTCGTGCTTCACTGGGAGGGCCAGTACCCCCGCGCGCCCGCCGGCGCGACCCGGCAGCGAAGGACGATCCCGGTGAGCAGCAAGAACCACGCCACGCTCCGTTACACCTCGTTGCGGGCGAGCATCTTCCTGGCCTGTCTGCTGGTCGCGCTGCTGCTGGGGCACTTCGAGGTGATCCCGGTGGTGGGTTCGCTGGGCCTGCTGATCCTGTTCGCGCTGGCGGCGGTGGCGTCCTCGGCGATCAGCTACGTGGTGCTGAGCAAGCAGCGCGACGAGATGTCGGCGCAGATCGCGGAGCGGGTCGAGGCCCGCAAGACCCGTGCGGTGGCGCGCGACTCGGCCGAGGACGCGGCGGACGACGCGGCCCGGGCGGCCGCGGCGCAGCAGGCGCAGGCCGGCTGACCGGCGTTGTCGGACAGCCCGCCCGACGAGGACCGGCCCGGCGAGGGCCCGCTCGGCGACGGCCCGTCCGGCGAGGGCCCGCGGCGGCGCCCGACCGGCCGTGACGTGGCCCGGCTGGCGGGCGTCTCGCAGGCGACGGTCTCGCTGGTGTTCTCCGGGGGCGCCGGGCAGCGGGTCTCGGAGCCGACCCGGGAGCGGATCCACGCCGCGGCCCGGGAGCTGGGCTACCGTCCGCAGGCCGCCGGCCGGCAGCTGCGGCTGGGGCGCAGCGGGATGGTGCTGCTGGCGGTGCCGAACCTGCTGGGCCCGTTCTTCGGCCGGGTGCTGACCGGCGTGCACGAGGAGGCGGCCCGGCACGGCCTGGCGGTGGTGGTCTCCAGCGGGTGGGACGCGGCGGCGCTGGCCGAGGCGGCGGCGGCCGGGCGGTTCGACGGGCTGCTGGTGTGCTCGCCGGACGACCGGCAGGTGGGCGGGCTGCCGGCGGACGCCGCGGCGGTGTTCCTGGACGCGGACCCGGCGGCCCACCCGGGCCGTCCGACGGTGGAGCTGGACCTGGCCTCGGGCATGCGGGCGGCGGTCGACCACCTGACGGGGCTGGGCCACCGGCGGATCGGCTACCTGCGCTCGGTGCACTCGGCGCACACCTTCCGGGTGCGGCAGGCGGCGTTCGCGGCGGCCTCGGCGGGCCTGGAGGTGCGGGAGCTGGCGGTGAGCCTGAACGAGGGCAGCCGGGAGGCGGCGCGGGCGGCCCGCGAGCTGCTGGCCGGCCCCGGGCGGCCGGGCGCGGTGGTGTGCGACGACGACGTGGTGGCGTCCGGGCTGTACCGGGCGGCGGGGGAGCTGGGGCTGCGCATCCCGGCGGACCTGTCGGTGGTCGGCATGGACGACATCCCGGTGGCGGAGCTGCTCAGCCCGCCGCTGACCACGGTGAACCTGCCGGGCGAGCGGCTGGGCCGGGCCGGGCTGGCCACCCTGGCCGCCCTGCTGGACGGCGAACTCCCGGCCCCGGTGCCCCCGTTGGCGACCACGCTGGTGGTGCGCCGGTCCACCGCGGCGCGCTGAGCCGTCGTCCGGCTCACTGCTCGCCGAGGACCATCCACTTCTCCGGCACCGCCAGCGGCGCGAACCCGACCTTGGCGTACACCTCGTGGTCGTCCCCGGTGGCCAGCAGTATCCGGCGCAGGCCGAGCGCGGCCAGCTCGTCCCGGACGGCGGCGGCCAGCGCGGTGCCCAGGCCCTTGCCGCGGGCCCCGGGCGCGATGAACACGTCGCACAGCCAGGCGAAGGTCGCGCGGTCGGTGACCACCCGGGCGTAGCCGACCTGGGCGCCCGAACCGTCCTCGTACAGACCGAAGTTGAGCGAGTTGTCGATCGCCGCGTCCTGCTTCTCGCGGGGCCGCCCGAGCGCCCAGTACGCCCCCTCGGAGAGCCAGCGGTGCACGGCCTCCCGGTCGAGGCGGGCGGGGTCGGTGGAGACGCTGTGGCCGGCGGGCAGCTCGAAACTGGTCATGCGGGGCATCCAAGCAGCGGCCGCCCGCCCCGGACCAACGCTTTTCGGCCGGGTCGGGCCGGGTCCGGCGGGCGGGTGGCTCGGGCCGCGGGGTCAGGCGGGGACGGGCACCGGTGCGGGGGCGGTGGGGCGCAGGCGGGTGCGGGTGGTGAGCAGGAGGAGGCCGCCGAGGGTGATGCCGCCGGTGGCGCACAGGGCGACGGCGTGCAGGGAGGTGTCGACCAGGGCGCCGGAGACCGCGTAGCCGGCCGCGTTGCCGGTGGCGAACAGGGTGACCAGCCAGGCGAAGGCCTCGGTGACGGTGCCGGTGGGGGCGAGTTCGGCGACCAGGACGAAGGCGGCGGCCAGCAGCGGGGCCAGGCCCAGGCCGGAGACGAGGGCGAGGGCGGCCATCGGCCACGGGCCGGGCAGGAGCAGCAGCGGCAGGTAGCAGGCGGCCATGCCGAGGGCGAGCACCCAGGTGCGGGTCGCGGTGTCGGCCCGCCAGCGGGCGGCGCCGTAGGCCAGGGCGCCGAGCAGTCCGGCGAGGGCGGCCAGCGCGAGCAGCGTCCCGGCGCCGCCGGGCAGGCCGCCGGGGTGCTGCTCGGCGTACGCGATGAACAGCACGTTCTGGGCGCCGACCGCCCAGCCGGCGCCGGCCAGGCCGAGCAGCAGCAGGACCAGCCCGGGGAGCGCAGCGGCCCGAGCAGTCCGGCGGAGGCCGCGCGCGGCGGGGCCTGCCAGGCCCGGGCGGGGGCGGAGCCGGCCACCACCAGGGCGCCGAGCAGGCCGAGCACGGCGGCGGTCCACAGCGCGGCGGTGGGGGAGAGGGCGCCGGCGATCCCGGCGACGGCGAGCGGCCCGGCGACGTACAGCACCTGCTGGGAGGCGGAGTCGAAGGCGTACGCGGTGTCGAGCTGCTCCTCGGCGACCACGTCGGGCCACAGCGAGCGCAGGCAGGGTTCCAGCGGGGGCATGCAGAGCCCGGCGACGGCGGCGCCGAGCGGGGCGGCGAGGGCGGAGCCGGGGGCGAGCGCGAGCAGCGCGTAGCCGGTGCCGGCCAGTGCGGCGGAGGCGAGCAGGACGCGGGGCTGCCCGGTGAGGTCGACGATCCGGCCGAGGACGGGCCCGCCGACGGCGGCGGCGATCGCGTACGCGGCGGTGGCCAGGCCGATCCGGCTGTACGGGGTGCCGGCCTCGCGCAGGGCGAGCGCGATGACCAGGGCGGTCATGCCGGCGGGGAGCCGGCCGAGCAGGGTGCCGAGCAGCAGCCGGGCGACGTGCGGGGCGCGGAGCAGTGCGGCGTAGCCCATGGGGCGTCCTTCCGGCGGGGGGTGTCCCTTCAAGTTATACGTATAACCAGATGGGCGTCAAAGCTGTCCGGTCGGGCTGATGGCCCGTCAGGAAAGGGTGGTTCGGCAACGATCTCAAACAACTACTTTGAACATCTCAAAGGTTTGTTGCTAGTGTGCCGGTCATGACCACCGCAGACGCCGCGCGCCGGGCCGGAACGAGCACCCCGCTCGTACCGCGCTGCCCGCGTCTGCCCGGTGCCGTGGACGGCCCGCGCCGCTGTCGCTCCGGCGGCTGTATGCGGGCGGCACGCCGCTCCTGACGCACCGGCAGCACCGCCTGCCGGCCCCGGGCCTCCCCGCCCGGCCCCCGCGTCCGTCGTGCCGCCGCCTCCGCCCCTCCCCCCCGCCTGCTCCACCACTCCCCGGAGACGCACACCCATGTCCACCGCGCCCGCGCCCACCCTGCTGGGACGCCTCCGCCGCACCCCCTTCTGGGTCCAGATCGTCAGCGGCCTCGTCCTCGGCCTGCTGCTCGGCTGGATCGCCCGCGCCGGCGACGTCAGCTGGCTGACCACCACCCTGGACACCATCGGCAAGACCTTCGTCCAGCTGCTCAAGCTGGCCGTCCCGCCGCTGGTCCTCACCGCGATCATCGTCTCGGTCGCCAACCTGCGGAACGTCACCAACGCCGCCCGGCTGGCCGCCCGCACCCTGTTCTGGTTCCTCGCCACCTCGCTGATCGCGGTCGCCGTCGGCCTCGGCCTCGGCCTGCTCACCGACCCCGGCAAGGGCGCGAACCTCTCCACCCAGGGCCTCAAGGGCGTCGAGAAGGGCGGCACCTGGGTCGACTTCCTGACCGGCATCATCCCGACCAACATCGCCGACGCCTTCCTCAAGGTGAACGTCCTCCAGATCGTCTTCCTCGGCGTGGTCGTCGGCGCGGCCGTCCTCAAGCTCGGCGAGAGGGCCGAGCCGGTCCGCAAGCTCTCCGAGGCCGTCCTGGAGCTCGTCCAGACCGCCCTGTGGTGGGTCATCCGGCTCGCCCCGCTCGGCACCCTCGGCCTGATCGGCAAGTCCGTCGCCGTCTACGGCTGGGACCTGCTCAAGCCCTTCTCCACCCTCACCGTCGACGTCTACGTCGGCTGCGCGATCGTCCTGTTCGGCGTCTACTCGCTGCTGCTGCGCTTCGTCGGCGGCCTCAACCCGCTGAACTTCTTCAAGGGCGCCTGGCCCGCGATCCAGCTGGCCTTCGTCTCCCGCTCCTCGGTCGGCACCCTGCCGGTCACCCGCCGGGTCACCGAGCGCCTCGGCGTCCCGTCCGAGTACGCCTCCTTCGCGGTGCCGTTCGGCGCCACCACCAAGATGGACGGCTGCGCCGCGATCTACCCGTCGCTCGCCGCGATCTTCGTCGCCCAGGTGTACGGCATCGACCTCGGCATCAAGGACTACCTGCTGATCGCCTTCGTCTCGGTGATCGGCTCCGCGGCCACCGCCGGCCTCACCGGCGCGATCGTGATGCTGACCCTGACCCTCTCCACCCTGGGCCTCCCGCTGGAGGGCGTCGGCCTGCTGCTGGCGATCGACCCGATCCTCGACATGATGCGCACCGCCACCAACGTGGCCGGTCAGGTCGTCGTCCCGATCCTGGTCTCCGCCCGCGAGAAGACGCTCGACCTCACCGCCTACAACAACCCCACCGGCGACCTCCTCGCCGAGGACCGGCCGGCCGCCGTCCCGGCCCAGGCCGCGGCCGAGCCCGTCACCGCCTGACCCGGCCCGCCCCGCGCACACGAAGGCCCGCACCCCGGGAGGGTGCGGGCCTTCGCGCCTGCGCCCGGCTCCCCGCCCCCCGGCGGGTCACGGCGGGGGCGCGGGTGGGGCGTCCGGCGGCAGGTAGTGCCGGTGCAGGGCCGGCGAGGCGCGGTGGCTGCGGGCGAGCAGGGCGCGGACGGTGTCCAGGGGCGGCCGGGCGGCGGCGTCGGGGAGCCGGGTGAGGAGGTAGAACAGCAGGTCGACGCGGTCGGCCGTGCTGCGCGCGGACAGGTGCTGGACCTGCTCCTCGGGGCGGACGTGCGCCCACAGGACGTCCAGGACCTCGCTCGCCCCGTCCGGTGGCACGGGGCCGGAGGCGCTCCTGCGGTACAGGCTGGCGTAGGCGATCTCCACCCGTCGTCAGCCCCAGCCGAGGCTGTCGCCGGCGAGGGTGGTGCTGTGGGCGGCCGGGGCCCCGGTGGAGACGAGGGCGGCGGGGGCGGCGACCAGGGCGCCCAGGGCGAGCAGGACCGCGGCGGCCTTGGCGAGGGGGGTGCGGAGCATCGTGGCGTTCCTCGGGGGTGGGAAGGGCAGGGGCGGGTCCGACCGGCGCGCCCCGCGGTCGGCGCTTCCCGGTCCGCCGCCCGGCCCGTTCGTCCTGGCGGCGAGCACTACTCTCGCCGCCCGCCGGAGCGGGCGGAAGGTCTTCCGGATGGCGCCAACCGGCCTGTCCGACTCCGGACACGGTGATGTGTACATGGTGCAAAAAAGCGGGGGCTCCATTGCCGCGGGGAGCGGATGTCAAACGTCCCCCACAGTGATGAATCGCACACGCAGGGTGCTTTTCGCGTAAGGGGTGATCGATGATCAAAGCGGCAAAACCGCGCTTGTGGGCACCCCGGCGCGCTGACAGGATGCTGGAGCCTTCGCGCAGGGGGAGCGCGAGGCCCGCACCACGTTGAGACTTCCTGGGGGGAAGCCATGTTCGAAGCACTGGGGCTGTCGGTCGAGAGCGGCCTGGTCTACCGGGCCATGCTCGACCACCCCACCGACTCCGTGGACGGCCTCGCCCGGCGCTGCGCCCTGGCGCCGGGCCGGATCCGCGACTGCCTGGACGAGCTCGGCGCGCTGATGCTGGTGCGCGCCTCCGCCGAGCACCCCGGCCGGATGCGGGCGATCGACCCGGCCGTCGGGCTGGCCGACATGCTGGCCAGGCAGGAGGCCGACCTCGCCGCCCGGCAGGCCGCCCTCGCCGCCTCCCGCGCCGCGGTCACCCGGATGGTCGCCGACCGGGCCGAGCACCGGGCCGCCCACGGCGAGCGCCTGCTCGGCATGGACGCCATCCACCACCGCCTGGAGCAGATGGGCCGGGTCACCGTCCAGGAGGTGCTCAGCAGCCAGCCCGGCGTCCAGCGGGCCGAGGACCTCGACGCCTCCCGGCCCGGGGACGAGGGCGTGCTCGGCCGCGGCGTCGCCGTGCGCACCCTCTACCAGGACGCCACCCGCAACCAGCCGCACGTCCACGGCTACGCCCAGTGGCTGATCAGCCGGGGCGGCGAAGTCCGCACCGCCCCCACCATCCCGCAGCGCGTGGTCATCGTCGACCGTCGCCAGGCCCTCGTCCCGATCGACCCCGAGGACACCCGCAAGGGCGCGCTGCACGTCACCGAACCCGGCATCCTGGGCGCCCTGCTCGACCTGTACGAACAGGCCTGGAACACCGCCGTCCCGCTGGGCGCCGCCACCACCGGCGACCCCGACACCGGGCTCACCCCCACCGAGCGCGAACTGCTGCGCCTGCTCGGCGGCGGCCTCACCGACGACGCCGCCGGGCAGCGGCTGGGCGTCTCCTCGCGCACGGTCGGCCGCCACATGTCCTCGATCATGGAACGGCTCAACGCGGCCAGCCGCTTCGAGGCGGGCATCAAGGCGGCCCAGTGCGGCTGGATCTGAGCCGGAGCGGCCCGCCGGAGCGGGTCGGCGGCGGGCGCGGCGGGTCCTGCGCCGGCTCCGGGCCGCGGGGCGGCCGGTGGTAGGGGTCACCCGGGCGGCGGGGTCCGGCGGGACCAGCGCTGGGCGAGGACGGTGCAGACCATCAGCTGGAGCTGGTGGAACAGCATCAGCGGGAGCACCGCCAGCCCCACCGCAGGGGCCGGGAACAGGATGGTGGCCAGCGGGAGGCCGTTGGCCAGGGACTTCTTGGAGCCGCAGAACCGGACGGTGATGCCGTCCGCGCGGGAGAGGCCCAGCCGCCGGGAGGCGAGGCGGGTGAAGCCGAGCACAGTGGACAGCAGGGCCAGCGAAATCGCGGCCAGCCAGAGCAGCTGGCCGACGGTGACCCGGCTCCAGATGCCCTCGCGGACGCCCTCGCCGAACGCGCTGTAGACGATCAGCAGGATCGAGCCGCGGTCGACCACCGTGGTGACCAGCCGGTGCCGGGCGATCCACGGCCCGACCCGGCGGCGCAGCAGCTGCCCGAGGGCGAACGGGACGAGCAGTTGCAGCACGATGTCGAGCACCTGGCCGCCGTCCACGCCGACGCCGGAGGCGCCGGACAGCAGCCAGGCGGCCAGCAGCGGGGTCAGCACGATGCCCAGCAGGCTGGAGAAGGTCGCGGCGCAGATCGCCGCCGCGACGTTGCCGCCCGCGACCGAGGTGAACGCGATCGAGGACTGCACGGTGGACGGCAGCAGGGTGAGGAACAGCACGCCGGTGAACAGCTCCGGCGGCAGCACCGAGTCCGGCAGCAGCCGGGTCGCCTCGCCGAGCAGCGGGAACAGCACGAAGGTGCAGCCGAGGATCAGCAGGTGCAGCCGCCAGTGCCGGGCGCCGGCCAGCGCCTCCTGCGGGGAGAGCCGGGCGCCGTACAGGAAGAACAGCAGGGCCACGGCGAGCGAGACCGCGTCGGTGACGGCGGTGGCGGCGCCGCCCCGGGCGGGCAGCAGGGTGGCCAGCAGGACGGTGCCGAGCAGCAGCAGGAGGTAGGCGTCGATGCCGATCCGGCCGAGCGAGCGGTCCAGGGCGCGGCGGGCGGATCGGAGGCGGTGCATGCACCGATCCTCTCCCGGCGGTGCGCGGGCACCCGGGGCGGGGTGCCCGAGCGGGCGGCGACGCGGCGGGGTGCCGAAACGGGCGGCATCGGGGTGCAACGGGGTGCAACGGGGTGCAACGGGCGGCAACGGGCAGCGGGGATAAATGCGGGAGCAAACGGGGGAATGCGGCGGCAACCGGGAATTCGGGAAAAGGCAGGAGGCCCGCCGGGGCGGGCCTCCTTGGGAACTGCTACTCGTACGGACCCGAGGGGCCGTGAGCGATCAAACGGGAGATCCCGTCTCAGACGGGGGTGACGTTCTCCGCCTGCGGGCCCTTCGGGCCCTGGGTGACGTCGAAGCTGACCGCCTGGTTCTCCTCCAGCGAGCGGAAACCGGTCGCGTTGATGGCGGAGTAGTGGACGAAGACGTCGGGGCCGCCGCCCTCCTGGGCGATGAAGCCGAAGCCCTTCTCGGCGTTGAACCACTTGACGGTTCCGGTCGCCATGCCGTTCTCCTTGCGAGGGACGTTGTGGACGCCACACCTTGTGGCGCCCGGGTCCGCTGCGCTGATCGCCCCGCCTCCGGACGAGTCCGGAGTTTTTCGCACAGTGCTTCAATCAAAAGTCAATTGACGCCTGATACTGCTGAAAAATTACAAAAAGCCTGCGGTTACATGCTCCGCAGGCTCCAAGTACTGCAAGGGGAATCAAACTGCAACTGAGGGGAACGGTAGCACGCGGTGGCTGCCCCGACCAGGGGTGAACAACGGTGTCGGACGGTGTGTCGGAGACCGGATGCGGACCGTCCCAATCAGCGGGCATACCCTGCCGGGAGAGCACCAACCGCAAGGGAGCACACGGTGAGCAGTAGGGATGCCGGACAGCCGGAGAGCGCGGTCAGGCCGCGGGTCGGCCATATTCAGTTCCTCAACTGTCTTCCCCTCTACTGGGGCCTCGCGCGCACCGGGAACCTGCTCGACCTCGACCTCAGCAAGGACACCCCGGAGAAGCTCAGCGACCGGCTGGTGGCCGGCGAACTCGACCTCGGCCCGATCACCTGCGTGGAGTACCTGCGCAACGCGGCCGAACTGGTGGTGCTGCCCGACATCGCGGTCGGCAGCGACGGACCGGTGATGTCCTGCGTGATCGTCAGCAAGGTCCCGCTGGCCGAGCTGGACGGCCGCCGGGTCGCCCTCGGCTCGACCAGCCGCACCTCGGTGCGGCTGGCCCGGCTGCTGCTGGAGGAGCGCGAGGGGGTGCGCCCCGAGTACTTCTCCTGCCCGCCCGACCTGGACGCGATGCTCGCCGACGCCGACGCCGCCGTCCTGATCGGCGACCCCGCGCTGCGCGCCTCGCTGGAGCAGGCCCCCCGGCAGGGGCTGGCCGTGCACGACCTCGGCGCGATGTGGAAGGAGTGGACCGGGCTGCCGTTCGTCTTCGCCGTCTGGGCCGCCCGCCGCGAGTACGCCGAACGGCACCCCGAGCTGACCGCCGCCGTCCACCGGGCCTTCCTGGAGTCCCGCGACCTCTCGCTGGCCGAGGCCGGCAAGGTCGCCGAGCAGGCCGCCCGCTGGGAGGAGTTCGACGCCCCGCTGCTGGAGACGTACTTCTCCCGGGCGCTCGACTTCTCGCTCGGCGAGCGCCAGCTGGCCGGCATCGCCGAGTTCGCCCGCCGGGTCGCGCACGACAGCGGTTTCGCCCCCGACGTGCCGATCCGGCTGCTGGAGACCGCGCCCGCGGTGGTCTGACCGGTTCGGGGACCGGCGTTCCCGGCCGACGGCCGTCCTGGGATGATCGGACGGCCGGGACGCCCCGCGCGGCGGGCGTTCCGGGTGACGGACGAGGGGGACGGGCATGGAACTGCTCACGGCCGACGATCCGTCGGCGATCGGCGACTACCGGCTGCTGCGCCGGCTCGGCGCCGGCGGCATGGGACGGGTCTACCTGGGCCGGACCGCCGGCGGGCGGACCGTCGCGGTCAAGGTGGTGCGCTCCGAACTGGTCGACGACCCCGAGTTCCGGGCCAGGTTCCGCCAGGAGGTGTCCGCCGCCCGGCGGGTCGGCGGCCGCTGGACCGCCCCCGTGCTGGACGCCGACACCGAGGGCCCCCGGCCCTGGGTCGCCACCGGCTACGTGGCCGGCCCCTCGCTCGGCGAGGCCGTCCGCACCGCCGGGCCGCTCCCCGTCCCCTCCGTGCACGCCCTCGGCGCCCGGCTCGCCGAGGCCCTGGAGCAGGTGCACGCCCTCGGCCTGGTGCACCGGGACGTCAAGCCGTCCAACGTGCTGCTCACCCTGGACGGCCCCCGGCTGATCGACTTCGGGGTGACCCGCGCGCTGGACGCCGCCACCACGCTCACCCACAGCGGCTACGTGGTCGGCTCGCCCGGCTTCATGTCGCCCGAACAGGCCGCCGGCTCGCCCACCGGACCGGCCGGCGACGTCTTCTCGCTCGGCGCGCTGCTGGCCTTCGCCGCGACCGGCACCGCCCCGTTCGGCGAGGGCGTCAGCGCCGCCGTGCTGCTCTACCGCGTCCTGCACGAGGAACCCGTGCTCGACGGCCTGGACGGCGAGTTGCTGGACGCCGTCACCGCCTGCCTCGCCAAGGACCCGGCCCGCCGCCCCGCCCCCGCCGAATTGCGCGCCCGGCTCGCCCCCGCCGCCGCGGACGGCCCCGGGGGCTGGCTGCCGGCCCGCTGGCCGCCGCGGTCGGCCGCGCCGCCGTCGAACTGCTCGACCTGGAGGGCGACGGCGGGCCGGTCGGCGGCCCGTCGCGGACCGGGCGCCGACCGTGCTGGACGGCCTGGGACGGCGCCGCGAGCGGCGGACGGGCGGGGGGCGGCCGCCGCCNTCGGGGCGGTGGTGCTGGCGGGCGCGCTGTACGGCGGGCTGGCGGCGAGCGGCAACCTGCCCTGGGCGCAGGGCGGCCCCGGGCCGAGCACCTCGTCCTCGCCCCCGCCCTCGCCCTCGCCCGGACAGGACGCGCTCACCGGCACACCGAGCCCGAGTGCCAGTGCCAGTGCCAGTGCGAGTGCGAGCCCGAGCGGGACGGCGACGTCGGTGAAGGGGGACGGGAAGGCGCTGCCCGACGCGTTCCTCGGCACCTTCAAGGGCACCATCACCACCAAGATCGTCCCCCTGGGGTCCACCTTCACCGTGACCTTCACCGCCGGGAAGGTCGGCGAGGACGTCGGCCGCACCAGCAACGCCTCCGCGTTCGACAGCACCGTCTGCCGGGGCGTGCTCACCCTGCTCTCGGTGAAGGACCGCGAAGTCCTGCTCCAGGAACGCCCCGACGGCACCGACAGCGCCTGCACCGGCGCCCCCGAGAAGCAGACGTACACCCTGCTCGGCGGCGGCGGCCTGCACGTCGCGGTCTCCGAGGCGCCGCTCGGCTCCAACCCGGAAGGCGACCTGGTCAAGCAGTAGGGGGGACCCGGCCGGGCGGCGGGCGGCGCGGAACGGGGCTGCGGTGGGGCGGAAATGTGCTGGCGTACGCTGGGCGGGTCGTCCCTCCGATGAAGGAAGCAGGCCCGCCAGGTGTCCGAGCAGAACCTTTCCGCCACCCAGTTGCAGGCCGTGCTGGACCGCGCGGCCGAGGGCGGCCGGATCACCGCCGAGGAGGCCCTGGAGCTGTACCGCTCGGCTCCGCTGCACGCGCTGGGCGCGGCCGCCGACGCGGTGCGCCGCCGCCGGTACGCGGGCGTCGAGCACATCGCCACGTACATCATCGAGCGGAACATCAACTACACCAACGTCTGCGTCACGGCGTGCAAGTTCTGCGCGTTCTACGTGCCGCCGAAGAGCGACAAGGGCTGGTCGCGGGAGCTCGACGAGATCCTGCGCCGCTGCGCGGAGACCGTCGAGCTCGGCGGCACCCAGATCATGTTCCAGGGCGGGCACCACCCCGACTACGGCGTCGAGTACTACGAGGAGAACTTCGCCGCGATCAAGGCCGCGTTCCCGCAGCTGGTGATCCACTCGCTGGGCGCCTCCGAGGTCGAGCACATGGCGAAGATCTCCGGGGTGTCGGTGGAGGAGGCGATCACCCGCATCCACGCGGCGGGCCTCGACTCCTTCGCGGGCGCCGGCGCCGAACTGCTGCCGGAGCGGCCGCGCAAGGCGATCGCCCCGCTGAAGGAGTCCGGCGAGCGCTGGTTGGAGATCATGGAGACCGCGCACCGCCTCGGCGTCGAGTCCACCTCCACCATGCTGATGGGCACCGGCGAGACCAACGCCGAGCGGATCGAGCACCTGCGGATGATCCGCGACGTGCAGGACCGCACCGGGGGCTTCCGGGCGTTCATCCCCTACACCTACCAGCCGCAGAACAACCACCTGAAGGGCTCGACCCAGGCCACGGTCTTCGAGTACCTGCGGATGATCGCCGTCGCGCGGCTCTTCCTCGACAACGTCGCCCACATCCAGGGCTCCTGGCTCACCACCGGCAAGGAGGCCGGCCAACTGTCGCTGCACTACGGCGCGGACGACCTCGGCTCGGTCATGCTGGAGGAGAACGTGGTCTCGGCGGCCGGCGCCAAGCACCGCTCCAACCTGCACGAGCTGATCCACCTGATCCGCACCGCCGGCCGGGTGCCCGCCCAGCGCTCCACCACCTACGAGCACCTGCGCGTCCTCGACGACCCGGCCAACGACCCGGTCGACCCGCGGGTCGCCTCGCACATCGCCTCCACCGCGATCGAAGGCGGCACCGCGCACCCCGAGTTGACCATCCTGGCGACCAACTGACCGCCCCGACGTGCTGACCCTGCACCGGGCCCGGCTGCTGTTCACCGGCTCCGAGACGGTCGAGGACGGGGCGGTGCTGGTCGACGGCGCGGTGGTCGCCGCGATCGGCCCCTTCGCGGAGCTCGCGGGCGGCCCGGCCCGGGTCCGGGAGTGGCCCGGGCTGCTGGTGCCCGGGCTGCTCAACCGGCACGGGGCGTGGCTGCTGGAGACCGCCTACCACCCCGACCCGCGGGAGGGCGCCGGGGACCGGCCGCTGCTCCCCGCGGGCGAACTGACGGACGAACAGCGGGGCGGCAGCGCCCGGCGCGGGCTGCAACGGCTCCTCGCCCACGGCGCGACGGCCCTGGCGGGCCCGCTTCACCGCGCCTGCGTCCGGACGGCGGTCACCCGCTCCGGCCTGCGCCACCTCCCCGGCCCGGACACCGGCCCGGGCCCCCTCGACCCGCTCGCGGACGGCGGGTTGGACACCGCCCTGCACCGGCCGCTGACGGTCGGCGCCCCGGCCGACTTCGCCGTGTTCGCGGCCGGGACGGCGGCGGAGCCGGCCGGGGGCGGGGCGCCCTGCCTCGCGACGGTCCTGGACGGGCGGCTGCTGTACCGGCGGCGGTGATATCAGGGGCTCGGGGAACGGCGAGCGCGTGGCTGCGGGCGGTGCACTGCCGTGGCGCGCATCGGCTTCGGGTTCCGTTCAGGGCCCGCAGCGGCACGGACACTTCGACGGGCTCCGGCCGTCAGCAGACCTGGCCCCGCCGTTCCCCGAGCCCCTGACGGGGCTTCTTCTGACTCCCCGTGACCCGGGGAGGTCTTTGCGGCTAACATCCCGGTTCAGACCACCGCCCGAGCCAGGAACAGGACGCATGCGAGCCGAGACCCCCGAACGTCTCCGGACCCGACCGGCCCGGGGGTGGTACGTCGGGGCCGTGCTGAGCGCGGTGGTGGCGGTGGCGATGTGCCTGCTGGGGTGGCGACAGGCGGACCAGGCGGACCGGATCGACGCGCACCCGGTGCGGGTCGAGGGCACGGTCACCCAACTGCCCGGCGGCAGCGGGACGTACAGCCAGGTCGCGTACCCGGTGGACGGGCGGCGGCTGACGGCCGCGGACCTGTGGCTGCCGGCCGACGCCAAGGTCGGCGAACCGATCTGCCTGGAGCACGCGGCCGACGACGCCTCCGCGGTGCGGGTGTGCGGGAGGACGTACCCGCAGCCGGTGGGCGTCGGGTTGGCGCAGACGAGCGTGCCGGCGGCGGTGCTGATGTGCGCGCTGTGCCTGTGGCGGATCTGGCGCTTCCGCCGCCACCAGGCGGGCGAGGAGCGGGCCCGGGCCGGTTTCACGGTGGCGTTCGCGGCGGAGGGGATGCCCGCGCTGACCCAGGGGAAGCGCTCCCGGCGCCGCCGCAAGGGGGGCCGCCGCGCCCTGCGGTGAGCCCTGGTGACGGTGCGCGGCACCGCAAGGTGAACAATGGGGGCGTGACCCGAGCCCATCTGGACAAGCAGCCGCAGGACGTCGCCGCCATGTTCGACGACGTCGCGGCCAAGTACGACCGCACCAATGACGTGCTCTCGCTGGGCCAGGCCCGGCTGTGGCGCCGGGCGGTGGCCGACGCGGTGGGGGCCGTCGCGGGCCAGCGGATCCTGGACCTCGGTGCCGGCACCGGGACGTCCTCGCTGCCGTTCCTGGAGGCGGGCGCCGACGTGGTGCCGTGCGACTTCTCGATCGGGATGCTGACCGAGGGCAAGAGCCGCAACCCCGAACTCGCGCTGACCGCGGGCGACGCGACCCGGCTGCCGTTCGCGGACGAGTCGTTCGACGCCGTGACGATCTCGTTCGCGCTGCGCAACGTGCAGGAGCACGAGACGGCGATGCGGGAGATGCTGCGGGTGACCAAGCCCGGCGGCAAGCTGGTGATCTGCGAGTTCTCCACGCCGACCTGGACGCCGTTCCGGACGGTGTACACCGAGTACCTGATGCGGGCGCTGCCGCCGGTGGCGACCAGGGTGTCCTCCAACCCGGAGGCGTACGTGTACCTCGCCGAGTCGATCCGGGCCTGGCCGGACCAGCCCGCGCTGGCCGCCGAGTTGCAGCGGGCGGGCTGGACGAAGGTGGCGTGGCGCAACCTGACCGGCGGCATCGTCGCTCTCCACCGCGGCTTCAAGGCGCCGTAGACTGCGGTGGTTCGGCACCCCGCCCGCCGGAAAGGCGTTGACGGGGAGTCGGCCCCGACCCCCGTGACCCCGACGCGCGCAGGAGAGAGCCCCGTATGACCGAGACCGCCGTCGAGTCCACCGCCGACGTCATCGTGGTCGGCGCCGGTCCGGCCGGCTCCAGCACCGCGTACTGGCTGGCCCAGGCGGGCCTGGACGTGCTGCTGCTGGAGAAGACCGAGTTCCCGCGCGAGAAGGTGTGCGGGGACGGCCTGACCCCGCGCGCCGTCAAGCAGCTGGTCGACATGGGCATCGACGTGTCCGCCGAGAACGGCTGGCTGCGCAACAAGGGCCTGCGGATCATCGGCGGCGGCGTCCGGCTGGAACTGGACTGGCCGGACCTGGCCGCGTTCCCCGACTACGGGCTGGTGCGCAAGCGCGCCGACTTCGACGAGCTGCTGGCCCGGCAGGCGCAGAAGGCCGGGGCCCGGCTGTACGAGAACTGCAACGTCAGCGGGCCGGTCCAGGACCGCACCGGGCGGATCACCGGCGTGACCGCGAAGGTCGGGCCGGACAAGCGCGAGGTGGAGTTCCACGCGCCGCTGGTGGTGGCCGCGGACGGCAACTCGACCCGGCTGTCGCTGGCCATGGGCCTGCACCGGATCGAGTCCCGGCCGATGGGCGTCGCGTACCGGACGTACTTCACCTCGCCCCGGCACGACGACGACTACCTGGAGTCCTGGCTGGAGCTGTGGGACACCCGGGCCGGGCAGAAGAAGCTGCTGCCCGGCTACGGCTGGATCTTCGGCATGGGCGACGGCACCTCCAACGTGGGCCTGGGCATCCTCAACTCCTCGCCCGCCTTCGGCGACCTGAACTGGCGCGAGGTGCTCAAGAGCTGGTGCGCCGGCATGCCCGAGGAGTGGGGCTACACGCCGGAGAACATGACCGAGCCGATCCGCGGCGCCGCCCTGCCGATGGCCTTCAACCGGCAGCCGCACTACACCCGCGGCCTGCTGCTGGTCGGCGACGCGGGCGGCATGGTCAACCCGTTCAACGGCGAGGGCATCGCCTATGCGATGGAATCCGGCCAGCTCGCGGCGGGCGTCATCGTCCAGGCGATGGCCCGGATCACCCCCGAGGGCCGGGAGCGCGCGCTGGCCCGCTACCCGCAGGTGCTCAAGGACACCTACGGCGGCTACTACACGCTCGGCCGGGCATTCGTGAAGCTGATCGGCAACGACAAGGTGATGCGGATCGCCGCCGAGCGCGGCCTGACCCACCCCGTACTGATGAAGTTCGTCCTCAAGCTGCTGGCCAACCTGACCGACCCGAGCGGCGGCGACGTCGCGGACCGGATCATCAACGGCCTCACCAAGGTCGCACCGCGCGCCTGACCCCGCAGGCCCCGCCAAGGCGGCGGCCGAGCGCGAAAGCGCTTGCCCGCCGCCTTCCGCGTACGGCGGCGCTCAGCCCCGGGCGTCCCCGGCGGCGAGCCGTTCCGCCGCCTCCAGCCGCTCCATGCACGCCGTGTACTCGCGGAGGGCGTTGTCGACGGTTTCTGCCTCGGTGGTCGTACCCATCAGCTTCATCGCCGCGGCGAGGGCCTCGTCGTCGATGTCGATCTGCGTGATGCTCACTCCGCGCCTCCGGGACAGTGGGCGATGTTGACAGCCGGCATGTGCCATCAACATCGGCTCCGGCTCGCACGTCAGCCAGTTCGACCGTCCGAGGAGCGCGCGGTACTGGGTGATCCTGGACGAGAGCGTGATCCGCCGGGCGGCTGGGGCGGCGGGTTCAGACGTGGACGATCTTCACCACGGGTGAGCCCGGAAGTTCCTCGGCGGCCTTGCACAGGGCCGGGATGTGTGAACGGTCGGAGGTGACGAGCAGGACGGGGGGCGTGCAGAGGGCGGCCGTAGCGACCACGAGCGCGTCGACCAGGCACTCGTGCCCGTCGAGGCCGGAGGCGTCGAGCAGGTGGGCGGCGGCGTCCATCACCGCGTCGGTGACGGGCTTCACGTCGAAGCGGGAGAGCAGGAACCGGAGTCGGTCGGCGGCGGGGCCGCTCCGGCGGACCTCCAACGGGGTCAGGGCGGAGAGCGCGACCCGGCGGCCGGTGCGTTCGGCCACCTCGATGCGTGCCCGCATGCCCTCGTCGCCGTCGACGTGCAGCGAGAGCCCCTGGGCGTCCAGGACCAGAGTGCCCTCGCTCCTGGCCTTGACCTTGAGGCGCTTGCTCACCACTCCCGTTCCGCCTGCTCCAGCGCCTCGGCGGACACGGGACCGAACTCCTCGCGGTCGGCGGTGACGACCTCGCGGAGCTTCTGGGCGGCCAGCCACTCCTCCAGGGCCTCGGCCACGACGGAGGAGAAACCGGTTCGGCCCGTGCGCTCCTCGACTTCGTTGATCAACGACTGGGCCAGCGACACCGACCGCTTGCCGGCGCGCTCGTGGCTCTTGCGGGTTGGGACGGTCATACCCAAAAGGTAGCACCACCGGTAGGAAAAAATGCCGCCCGAGGTGTCGCCGGTCAGGCGGGCGGGCGCGAAAGCGCTTGCCCGGCGCCTTGCGGGTGCGGGAGAGTGGCGCCTTCCGAACCTCCCGTCCGATGCCGCACGGGCCCCCCGTCGAGTCTTCCGGGAGCCGTGCCGTGGCCGTCGTGTCCGTTGGTGTCCGTCCGCAGTTCGCGCGGGACCTGCCGCTGCTGGCGGTGGCGGTGGTGTGGGGTTCGAGTTTCCTGGTGGTGAAGCGGGTCGCCGAGCCGGAGACGGTGGTGGCGGTGCTGGCGCTGCGGTTCGCGCTGGTGCTGCCGGTGCTGGGGGCGGTGGCGTGGCGGCGGCTGCGGGGGCTGTCGGCGGCGCAGTGGGGCGGCGGGGCGCTGCTGGGGGCGGTGCTGGGGGCGGTGTTCCTGCTGGAGACGTACGGGGCGGTGCACACCTCGGCGACCAACGCGGGGCTGGTGATCAGCCTGACCATGGTGTTCACGCCGCTCGCGGAGGCGGCGCTGCGGCGTTCGGCGCCCTCGGGGGCGTTCCTGGCGGCGGCGGGGCTGTCGGTGCTGGGGGTGGCGCTGCTGACCGGGGACGGGGGGCTGCGGGCGCCGTCGGCGGGCGACCTGCTGGTGCTGGGCGCGGCGGTGGCGCGGACGGTGAACGTGCTGGCGACGGCCCGGCTGCGCGCGGTGCGCGGGGTGGACGCGCTGGCCCTGACCTGGGTCCAACTGGCTTTCGCGACACTGGTGTTCGTGCTGGCCTCGCCGCTGGCCGGCCCGTCGCCGCTGAGCGTGGCGGCGTCCTTCGACGCGGCGCGCTGGGGCCTGCTGCTGTACCTGTCGCTGCTGTGCACGCTGTTCGCGTTCTTCGTGCAGCTGTGGGCGGTGCGGGCCACCTCGCCGTCCCGGGTGAGCCTGCTGCTGGGCACCGAGCCGCTGTGGGCGGCGCTGTGCGGGGTGCTGCTGGCGGGGGACCGGCCGGGGCCGCTCGCGCTGCTGGGGGCGGTGGCGGTGCTGGCGGGCACCGAGTGGGGCCGGCGGCGGGCGCCGCGGGGCCCCGCCGGATCTTGAGAGCTTGTGAACGAAGGGTCAAGCGGCTGCCGCTCCGGGTCCACCGGGCGGGTGAGATCCACTATCACGTCAACCGGATCACTCCGAAATTTGCCTCGGCCGCAGCAGAATTGATATAGGGCGTGGCCGAACGGCGGCCGTTTCGCGCTGGGTTGCGACTGTATGTGGCCAATCGCCCGCTCTGGGTCGAACAGTGGTGATCGATCCGCTTCCGGTGGTCTTCGTCGGGTGGCGAAGATCACAAAGATCATCGGGAACTGCGTGTCGCAGATCACAAGCGGACAGGCATAGGATGCGCTCCAACCTGGCTTTGTGAACTGCCTCACATGGAGCCGGATCCCACGAAGTGGATCATCATTTCACCCTTGGTGACCTGGTGGTTCCGATCTGCAGTCAAGGACGACTGGACGGAGGGAGCGGGGGCTATGAATGCCTACGCGCCGATCCTCGTACTCGGTGCCATCGCCGCGGCGTTCGCGGTCGGCTCCGTCGTGATGGCCTCGCTCACCGGCCCGAAGCGCTACAACCGGGCCAAGTTGGAGGCGTACGAGTGCGGTATCGAACCGACCCCGCAGCCGGTGGGCGGCGGGCGGTTCCCGATCAAGTACTACCTGACGGCGATGCTGTTCATCGTCTTCGACATCGAGATCGTCTTCCTCTACCCGTGGGCGGTCAGCTTCGACGCCCTGGGGATCTTCGGGCTGGTCGAGATGCTCCTGTTCATCGCCACCGTGTTCGTCGCCTACGCCTACGTCTGGCGCCGCGGCGGCCTGGAGTGGGACTGACCACCGGCCGCCGCCGGGCGCGGCGTTTGTGAACGGGCGGACAAGCCACCGGAGTCGAGGGCATTGAGAGGGAACTGATGGGTATCGAGGAGAAGCTGCCGAGCGGCTTTCTGCTCACCAGCGTGGAGGCCGCCGCGGGCTGGGTGCGGAAGGCTTCGGTCTTCCCGGCCACCTTCGGTCTGGCCTGCTGCGCGATCGAGATGATGACCACCGGCGCGGGCCGCTACGACCTGGCCCGGTTCGGCATGGAGGTCTTCCGCGGCTCGCCCCGGCAGGCCGACCTGATGATCGTGGCCGGCCGGGTCAGCCAGAAGATGGCGCCGGTGCTGCGGCAGGTCTACGACCAGATGCCGAACCCGAAGTGGGTCATCTCGATGGGCGTGTGCGCCTCCTCCGGCGGCATGTTCAACAACTACGCGATCGTCCAGGGCGTCGACCACATCGTCCCCGTGGACATCTACCTGCCGGGCTGCCCGCCCCGCCCGGAGATGCTGCTGGACGCGATCGTCAAGCTGCACGACAAGATCCAGCACGAGAAGCTCGGCGTGAACCGCCGCCGGGCCGAGGAGGAGGCCGAGCGCCTCGCGCTGCAGGCCGTCCCGACCAGCGAGATGCGGGGGCTGCTGCGATGAGCGACTCCGACAAGCCGGAGCAGGCGCCCGACGTCCCGGCGACCCGGCGGGAGATCCCGGTCGAGGTGGTCGGCGCCCGGCAGGGCATGTTCGGCGCCCACGGCACCGGCGACACCTCCGGCTTCGGCGGCCTGACCGCGCCGATCGTGCTGCCCGGCGCCGGCGAGCGCCCGTACGGCGGCTGGTTCGACGAGGTGGCCGACGAGTTCGAGGGCGCGCTGGAGGAGCAGGGCCTCGACCCGGCGGACGTCATCGAGAAGACGGTGGTCGACCGCGGCGAACTGACCTTCCACGTGGACCGCGCGCACCTGCTCAAGGCGGTGCGGATCCTGCGCGACGACCCGGCGCTGCGCTTCGAACTCTGCCTGGGCGTCAGCGGCGTGCACTACCCGCACGACAAGGGCCGGGAACTGCACGCGGTCTACCACCTGCGCTCGATCACCCACACCCGGCTGATCCGGCTGGAGGTCACCGCGCCCGACGCGGACCCGCGCGTCCCGTCGGTGGTGAGCGTCTACCCGACCAACGACTGGCACGAGCGGGAGACCTACGACTTCTTCGGCCTGGTCTTCGAGGGCCACCCGGCGCTCACCCGGATCATGATGCCGGACGACTGGCTGGGGCACCCGCAGCGCAAGGACTACCCGCTCGGCGGCATCCCCGTCGAGTACAAGGGCGCCCAGATCCCGGCTCCCGACCAGCGGAGGTCGTACAGCTGATGAGCAGCACCCACTACGAAGCAGGAGCCCGGGAGACCACCGAGGGACGGGTCTTCACCGTCACCGGCGGCGACTGGGGCGAGGTCGCCGAGGCGGTGGCCGGCGCCGACGACGAGCGGATCATCGTCAACATGGGCCCGCAGCACCCGTCCACCCACGGCGTGCTGCGGCTGATCCTGGAGATCGACGGCGAGACGGTCACCGAGGCCCGCTGCGGCATCGGCTACCTGCACACCGGCATCGAGAAGAACATGGAGTTCCGCAACTGGGTGCAGGGCACCACGTTCGTGACGCGGATGGACTACCTCACCCCGCTGTACAACGAGACCGCCTACTGCCTGGCCGTGGAGAAGCTGCTCGGCATCACCGCGGACGTGCCCGAGCGGGCCACCGTGATCCGGGTGCTGATGATGGAGCTCAACCGGATCTCCTCGCACCTGGTGGCGCTGGCCACCGGCGGCATGGAGATCGGCTCCACCACCCTGATGATCTACGGCTTCCGGGACCGCGAGACCGTCCTGGACATCTTCGAGCTGGTCACCGGCCTGCGGATGAACCACGCCTACGTCCGCCCCGGCGGCCTGGCCCAGGACCTGCCGCCCGGCGCGGTCGACAAGATCCGCGAGGGCGTCAACCTGCTGCGCTCGCGGATGCACGAGTACGACAAGCTGGCCACCGACAACCCGGTGTTCAAGGCCCGGCTGGTCGACGTCGGCTTCCTCGACCTGCCCGGCTGCCTGGCGCTCGGCGCCACCGGCCCGATCCTGCGGGCCACCGGGCTGCCGCACGACCTGCGCAAGTCCGACCCGTACTGCGGGTACGAGACGTACGACTTCGACGTCGCGGTGGCCGACACCGCGGACTCCTACGGGCGGTTCCTGATCCGCCTGGAGGAGATGAAGCAGTCGCTGCGGATCGTCGAGCAGTGCCTGGAGCGGCTGAGGCCCGGGCCGGTCATGGTGGCCGACAAGAAGATCGCCTGGCCGTCCCAGCTGGCCGTCGGCCCCGACGGCATGGGCAACTCGCTGGACCACATCCGGAAGATCATGGGCACCTCGATGGAGGCCCTGATCCACCACTTCAAGCTGGTCACCGAGGGCTTCAAGGTGCCGGTGGGCCAGGCCTACGCCGCGGTGGAGTCGCCCAAGGGCGAACTCGGCGTGCACGTGGTCAGCGACGGCGGCACCCGGCCCTACCGGGTGCACTTCCGCGACCCGTCGTTCACCAACCTGCAGACGATGGCCGCGATGTGCGAGGGCGGCCCGCTGGCCGACGTGATCGTGGCGGTGGCCGGGATCGACCCGGTGATGGGAGGCGTGGACCGGTGAGCAGCACAGAACTCGGCCTGCCGGCACTGCCGGCCAAGCCCTACCCGCCGGAGGTCGAGGCCCGACTCGCCGCCGACGCGCGGGAGTTGATCGACCGCTACCCGCAGTCCCGGTCCGCCCTGCTGCCGCTGCTGCACCTGGTGCAGGCCGAGGACGGCTGCGTCACCCCGACCGGCATCCGGTTCTGCGCCGAGCAGTTGGAGCTGACCACCGCCGAGGTCACCGCGGTCGCCACCTTCTACACGATGTACCGGCGTCGCCCGGCCGGCGAGTACCACGTCGGCGTGTGCACCAACACGCTGTGCGCGGTGCTCGGCGGCGACCAGATCTTCGACGAGCTCTCCGAGCACCTCGGCATCGCCAACAACCGCACCACCGACGACGGTTCGGTCTCGATCGAGCGGATCGAGTGCAACGCGGCCTGCGACTACGCCCCCGTGGTGATGGTCAACTGGGAGTTCTTCGACAACCAGACGCCCGAGAGCGCCAAGCAGCTGGTCGACCGGCTGCGCGCCGGGCAGGAGGTCAGCCCCACCCGCGGCGCCAAGCTCTGCTCGTTCAAGGAGACCTCCCGCATCCTGGCCGGGTTCGCCGACGAACGCCCCGGCGCGAACGACGAGTCCGGGGCCGGCGGCGCCCCCTCGCTGGCCGGCCTGCGGCTGGCCAAGGGCGAGGCGCTGCCCGGCACCCCGGGCGCCAAGGTGGTCTCCCCCCGGCACGAAGGGACGGAAGCGTGATGACCTCCGCCGAACCGGCCGAGAAGCTCCTCTCCCCGGTCCTCTCCGCGTCCTGGGACGACCACCGCCCCTGGACGCTGGAGACCTACCGCCGGCACGGCGGCTACGACGGCCTGACCGCCGCCCTCGCGATGGCCCCGGACGACGTGATCGCCCTGGTCAAGGACGCGGGCCTGCGCGGGCGCGGCGGCGCCGGCTTCCCCACCGGCATGAAGTGGCAGTTCATCCCGCAGAACGACGGCAAGCCGCACTACCTGGTGGTCAACGCCGACGAGTCCGAGCCGGGCACCTGCAAGGACATCCCGCTGCTGTTCGCCAACCCGCACGCGCTGATCGAGGGCATGATCATCGCCTCGTACGCGATCCGCTGCGAGCACGCCTTCGTCTACCTGCGCGGCGAGGTCGTCCCGGTGCTGCGCCGCCTCCAGGCGGCCGTCGCCGAGGCGTACGAGGCCGGGTACCTCGGCAAGGACGTCCAGGGCTCCGGCATCGACCTCGACATCACCGTGCACGCCGGCGCCGGCGCGTACATCTGCGGCGAGGAGACCGCGCTGCTCGACTCGCTGGAGGGCCGCCGCGGCCAGCCCCGGCTGCGCCCGCCGTTCCCGGCGATCGCCGGCCTGTACGCCTGCCCGACCGTGGTGAACAACGTCGAGTCGATCGCCTCGGTGCCGCCGATCCTGGCCCGCGGCAAGGACTGGTTCACGTCGCTGGGCACCGAGAAGTCGCCCGGCTTCACGCTGTACTCGCTCTCCGGGCACGTCACCAACCCCGGCCAGTACGAGGCGCCGCTCGGCATCACGCTGCGCCAGCTGCTGGAGATCACCGGCGGCGTCCGGGCCGGGCACCGGCTCAAGTTCTGGACGCCGGGCGGCTCCTCCACCCCCATGTTCACCGAGGAGCACCTCGACGTCCCGCTGGACTACGAGGGCGTCGGCGCGGCCGGCTCGATGCTCGGCACCAAGGCGCTCCAGGTCTTCGACGAGACCACCTGCGTGGTGCGGGCCGTCACCCGGTGGACCGAGTTCTACGCCCACGAGTCCTGCGGCAAGTGCACCCCGTGCCGCGAGGGCACCTACTGGCTGGTCCAGCTGCTCAAGCGGATCGAGGCCGGCCAGGGCGCGGCCGGCGACCTGGAGAAGCTGCTCGACATCGCCGACAACATCAACGGCAAGTCGTTCTGCGCGCTGGGCGACGGCGCGGCCAGCCCGATCGTCTCCTCGCTCCAGCACTTCCGCGCCGAGTACCAGCAGCACATCGACGAACACCGCTGCCCGTTCGACCCGGCGGCCTCCACCGTCTGGGCCGACCGGGCCCCCGTCCACGAGTCCGCCACCGAGAGGGAGGTGCACGCGTGACGGTCACGGAGCCTTCCACCCAGACCGAGCTGGTCACGCTCACCATCGACGGCGTCGAGGTCAGCGTCCCCAAGGGCACGCTGGTGATCCGCGCCGCCGAGCAGATCGGCACCCAGATCCCGCGCTTCTGCGACCACCCGCTGCTCGACCCCGCCGGGGCGTGCCGCCAGTGCATCGTGGAGGTCGAGGGGCAGCGCAAGCCGGTCGCCTCCTGCACCATCCCGGTCGCCGAGGGCATGGTGGTGCGCACCCAGCTGTCCTCGCCGGTCGCCGAGAAGGCGCAGCGCGGCGTGATGGAACTGCTGCTGATCAACCACCCGCTGGACTGCCCGGTCTGCGACAAGGGCGGCGAGTGCCCGCTGCAGAACCAGGCGATGTCCACCGGCGACCCCGACTCCCGGTTCGAGGGCGTCAAGCGGACGTACGAGAAGCCCGTCCCGCTCTCCACCCAGGTGCTGCTGGACCGCGAGCGCTGCGTGCTGTGCGCGCGCTGCACCCGCTTCTCGCAGCAGATCGCCGGCGACCCGTTCATCGACCTGGTCGAGCGCGGCGCGCTCCAGCAGGTCGGCACCGGCGTCGACCAGCCGCTGGACTCGTACTTCTCCGGCAACACCATCCAGATCTGCCCGGTCGGCGCGCTCACCTCCGCCGCCTACCGGTTCCGCTCCCGCCCGTTCGACCTGGTGTCCTCCCCGTCGGTGTGCGAGCACTGCTCGGCCGGCTGCGGGCAGCGCACCGACCACCGGCGCGGCAAGGTGATGCGGCGCCTGGCCGGCAACGAGCCGGAGGTCAACGAGGAGTGGAACTGCGACAAGGGCCGCTTCGCGTTCCGCTACGCCCAGCAGCGCGACCGGTTCACCGCGCCGATGGTCCGCCGGGACGGCGAACTCGTCGCCGCGTCCTGGCCGGAGGCGCTGGCCCGGGCCGCCGAGGGGCTGCGCGGGGCGCGCGCCGCGGTGCTCGCGGGCGGCCGGGTGACGGTCGAGGACGCGTACGGCTACGGCAAGTTCGCCCGCGTCGCGCTCGGCACCAACGACGTCGACTTCCGCTCCCGGCCGCACAGCGGCGAGGAGGCCGACTTCCTGGCCGCGGCCGTCGCCGGACACGGGGTCGACCTGGACGGCGGCGGGGTCTCCTACCGGCAGCTGGAGGCCGCACCGGCCGTGCTGCTGGTCGGCCTGGAGGCCGAGGAGGAGGCGCCGATCGTCTTCCTGCGGCTGCGCAAGGCCAACCGGGCGTCCGGGCTGCGGGTGTTCTCGATCGCCTCGCACGCCTCCCGGGGCCTGGCCAAGCTGCGCGGCGCGCTGCTGCCCGCCGCCCCCGGCACCGAGGTCGAGTGGCTGGGCGCGCTGGCCGGCGAGGAGGTGCTCGCCGACGACGCCGGGCGGTGCGCGGACGCGCTGCGCTCCCCGGGCGCCGTGCTGCTGGTCGGCGAGCGGCTCGCGCAGACCGCCGGCGGCCTGACCGCCGCACTGCGCCTGGCGCACGCCACCGGGGCGAAGCTCGCCTGGGTGCCGCGCCGGGCCGGCGAGCGGGCGCCGTCGAGGCGGGCGCGCTGCCCGGGCTGCTGCCCGGCGGCCGGGCCGTCGCGGTGCCCGCCGCCCGCGCCGACGCCGCCGCGCACTGGGGCGGCGGCGAACTGCCGGCCCGCCCCGGCCGCGACACCGGCCAGATCCTGGCCGCCGCGGTGCAGGGCGAGCTGGACGCGCTGGTGGTCGGCGGCGTCGGCCTGGACGACCTGCCGGACCCGGCGCTCGCCGAGGAGGCGCTCGCCCGGGTCGGCTTCGTGCTCTCGCTGGAGCTGCGCCCGTCCGCGGTCACCGCGCACGCCGACGTGGTGCTGCCGGTCGCGGCGGTCGCCGAGAAGGCCGGCACCTTCCTGGACTGGGAGGGCCGGGTCCGGATGTTCGAACCGGCGCTCAAGCCCGACCAGTTGATGCAGCGTCACCTGCACGCCGACGTCCGGGTGCTGAACATGGTCGCGGACGCGCTGGGCCGGCCGATCGGCCTGCCCGACGTCCGGGCGGCCCGGCTGGAGCTGGACCGCTTCGCCCCGTGGGCGGGCGACCGCCCGGCCGCGCCCGCCGCGCTGCCCGCCGTGCTGCCCCGCCCGGCCACCGGGCAGGCCGTGCTGGCCGGCCACCGGATGCTGCTGGACCACGGCTCGCTGCAGGAGGGCGACGCGCACCTGGCCGGCACCCGGCACGCCGCGGTGGCCCGGCTGTCGGCCGCCACCGCCGCCGAGATCGGCGCGGGCGCCGCGCTGCGGGTCACCGGCCCGGCCGGGTCGCTGACCCTGCCGCTGGAGATCACCGACGCGATGCCGGACCGCACGGTCTGGCTGCCGCTCAACTCGACGCCGGACGGCGGCGCGTACCGCGCGCTCGGCACCACGGTCGGCCACCTGGTCACCATCGCCCCGGCGGAGGAATCATGAGCCCCCTCGCTGCCCCCCTCTCCGCCCCCCTGGCCGCCGCCGACACGCTCGGCTTCTTCGGCCGCGACCCGTGGTGGCTGGTGCTGCTGAAGGCGGTGTTCTGCTTCGCGTTCCTGGTCCTGACGGTGCTGATCGCCATCGTCTGGGAGCGCAAGGTGGTCGCCTGGATGCAGCTGCGGATCGGCCCGAACCGGCACGGCCCGTGGGGCCTGCTGCAGTCGCTGGCCGACGGCGTGAAGCTGGCGCTGAAGGAAGACCTGGTGGTCAAGGGCGCCGACAAGGCGGTCTACGTGCTGGCGCCGATCGTCGCGGCGATCCCCGCGTTCATGGCGTTCGCGGTGATCCCGTTCGGCCCGGCCGACAACCAGGTGTCGATCTTCGGCACCCGGACGCCGCTCCAGCTGACCGACCTGCCGATCGCGCTGCTGTACATCCTGGCCACCGCCTCGGTGGGCATCTACGGCATCGTGCTGGCGGGCTGGTCGTCCGGTTCGACGTACCCGCTGCTCGGCGGCATCCGCTCCTCCGCCCAGATGATCAGCTACGAGATCGCGATGGGCCTGTCGTTCGCGGCGGTGTTCATCTACTCGGGCTCGATGTCGACCTCGGAGATCGTCTCCTCGCAGCAGCCGACCTGGTTCGCGGTGCTGCTGCCGGTGTCGTTCATCGTGTACGTCATCGCGATGGTCGGCGAGACCAACCGGGCGCCGTTCGACCTCCCGGAGGCCGAGGGCGAGCTGGTCGGCGGCTTCAACACCGAGTACTCCTCGCTGAAGTTCGCGATGTTCATGCTGGCCGAGTACGTCAACATGGTCACCGTCTCGGCGGTCGCCTCCACGCTGTTCCTGGGCGGCTGGCGCGCCCCGTGGCCGATCTCCACCTTCTGGGAGGGCGCGAACCACGGCTGGTGGCCGATGCTGTGGATCGTGCTGAAGATCCAGCTGCTGCTGTTCTTCTTCATCTGGCTGCGCGGCACCCTGCCCCGGCTGCGCTACGACCAGTTCATGAAGCTCGGCTGGAAGGTGCTGATCCCGGTCTCGCTGGTGTGGCTGGTGATGGTGGCCACCGTGCGGGCGCTGCGCAACGAGGGCTACGACTTCGCCAAGGTGGTGCTGTACGTCGGCGCGCCGCTGGCGGCGGTGCTGCTGGTCGCGCTGGTCGTCGACCTGCTGCGGAAGAAGCCCGCGCCCGCTCCGGAGCCGGAGCCCGCGTTCGACCCGATGGCCGGGGGCTACCCCGTACCGCCGCTGCCCGGGCAGGAACTGCCGCCCGTCCCGCGCCGCCGCCGCCGGACCCCGCAACTCCAGGACGCCCTCAACGGGGCCGACCATTCCGAAGGGAGCTGATCCGAGATGCCTGACGAATCGTCAGAGAAGTCGATCCTCGGGCCGGCCGCCGGCTTCGGCGTGACCTTCAAGGCCATGTTCAAGAAGCGGCTCACCGAGCAGTACCCGGAGTACAAGAAGCCCACCGCTCCGCGCTTCCACGGCCGCCACCAGCTGAACCGGCACCCGGACGGCCTGGAGAAGTGCGTCGGCTGCGAGCTGTGCGCCTGGGCCTGTCCGGCCGACGCGATCTACGTCGAGGGCGCCGACAACCGGGACGAGGAGCGCTACTCGCCCGGCGAGCGCTACGGCGCGGTCTACCAGATCAACTACGCCCGCTGCATCCTGTGCGGGCTGTGCGTCGAGGCGTGCCCGACCCGGGCGCTCACCATGACCAACGAGTACGAGCTGGCGGACTCCTCCCGGCAGGACCTGATCTTCACCAAGGAGCAGCTGCTGGTCGGGCTGTCCGAGGGCATGGTCGACTCCCCGCACTCGATCTTCCCGGGCGCCGACGAGGGCGCGTACTACCGGGGCGAGGTCACCGGCGCGGCGCCCGGCACCGTCCGGCAGGAGCGGCCCGACCGCGAGAAGGAGGAGCAGTCATGACCTCCACCGGCGAGGCCGTGCAGTTCTGGGTGCTGGCCGTGATCGCGGTCGGCGGCGCGCTCGGCATGCTGCTGATGAAGAAGGCCGTGCACTCGGCGCTCTGCCTGGCGGCGACCATGCTGGCGCTGGCGGTCTGCTACCTGGCGCAGGGCGCGGTGTTCCTGGGCGTGGTGCAGATCGTGGTCTACACCGGCGCGATCATGATGCTGTTCCTGTTCGTGGTGATGCTGGTGGGCGTCTCGGCGGCCGACTCGCTGAAGGAGCACCTGAAGGGCCAGCGGATCGCCGCGGTGCTCTGCGGCCTGGGCTTCGGCGTGCTGCTGATCGCCGGCCTGGCCAACGCGCACCTGCGGAACTTCACCGGCCTGTCCGAGGCGAACGCCGAGGGCAACGTGCAGGGCCTGGCCCGGCTGATCTTCACCAAGTACGTGTGGGCGTTCGAGGTGACCAGCGCGCTGCTGATCACCGCGGCGGTCGGCGCGATGGTGCTGACCCACCGCGAGAAGGTCCGCGCCCCGCTGACCCAGCGCCAGCTGGCCGAGCGGCGGGTCCGGGACAACATCCAGGTGCCGCCGATGCCCGCCCCCGGCGTGTACGCCCGGCACAACGCGGTGGACGTCCCGGCGCTGCTGCCGGACGGCACCGTCGCCGAGGACTCGGTGATGGGCACCCTGCGCGAGCGCGGCCAGGTCCGCGACGTCAGCCAGGAGATGCTCAAGCGGATGGCCGAGCTGGAGGAGACCACGGCCGACTGGCTGGGCCGCCCGTCCTCCGCCCGCCCGCGGGTCACCGGGCCGCGCCAGGCGCTGGAGACCGTGCCGACCAAGGAGGAGGCGGAGTGAACCCGGCCAACTACCTGTACCTCGCCGCGCTGCTGTTCACCATCGGCGCCTCCGGGGTGCTGCTGCGGCGCAACGCGATCGTGCTGTTCATGTGCGTGGAGCTGATGCTGAACGCCTCGAACCTGGCGCTGGTCACCTTCTCCCGGATGCACGGCAACCTGGACGGCCAGATCCTCGCGTTCTTCACCATGGTGGTGGCGGCGGCCGAGGTCGTGGTCGGCCTCGCCATCATCGTCTCCATCTTCCGGACCAGGCACTCCGCTTCGGTCGACGACAGCAACCTGATGAAGCTGTAGGCGGAGGGCCCCTCAGTGAACTCTCTCATTCCGCTGCTGATCGCGGCGCCGCTGGCCGGCGCTGCCCTGCTGCTGCTCGGCGGACGGGCCCTGGACCGGTTCGGGCACTGGATCGCGACGGCGCTGGCCGCGCTCTCCTTCGCCTTCGGCCTGACCCTGTTCGCGGACATGCTCGGCCGGGAAGGCGAGCAACGCGCCGTCACCGAGCGGCTGTTCAGCTGGATCCCGGTCAACGGCTTCCAGGCCGACGTCTCGTTCCGGCTCGACCAGCTCTCGATCACCTTCGTGCTGCTGATCACCGGCGTCGGCTCCCTGATCCACCTGTACTCGGTGGGCTACATGGCGCACGACGAGCGCCGCCGCCGCTTCTTCGCCTACCTGAACCTGTTCCTGGCCGCCATGCTGGTGCTGGTGCTGGCCGACAACTACCTGCTGCTGTACCTGGGCTGGGAGGGCGTCGGCCTGGCGTCCTACCTGCTGATCGGGTTCTGGCAGCACAAGCCGAGCGCCGCGACGGCCGCCAAGAAGGCGTTCATCGTCAACCGGGTCGGCGACATGGGCCTGTCCATCGCGATCATGCTGATGTTCGTCGAGTTCGGCTCCTTCGCCTTCCAGCCGGTGTTCGCCGGCGCGGGCGGCGCGAGCGAGGGCAAGCTCACCGCGATCGGC
The DNA here is from genome assembly GCF_013364235.1 of Kitasatospora sp. NA04385. NCBI lineage: Bacteria > Bacillati > Actinomycetota > Actinomycetes > Kitasatosporales > Streptomycetaceae > Kitasatospora > Kitasatospora sp. NA04385. The sequence continues at coordinate 4,640,592 of NZ_CP054919.1, forward strand.
CTGATGCTGCTGCTGGCCGCCTGCGGCAAGTCCGCCCAGGTGCCGCTGCAGTCCTGGCTGGGCGACGCGATGGAGGGCCCGACCCCGGTCTCGGCCCTGATCCACGCGGCCACCATGGTCACCGCCGGCGTCTACCTGATCACCCGGTCCGGGGCGATCTTCAACCTGGCGCCGGACGCGCAGACCGCCGTGGTGGTGGTCGGCGCGGTGACGCTGCTGTTCGGTGCGGTCGTCGGTTGCGCGAAGGACGACATCAAGAAGGCGCTGGCCGGCTCGACCATGTCGCAGATCGGCTACATGATCCTGGCCGCGGGCCTGGGCCCGATCGGCTACGTGTTCGCCATCATGCACCTGGTCACCCACGGCTTCTTCAAGGCCGGGCTGTTCCTCGGCGCCGGGTCGGTCATGCACGGCATGGACGACGAGGTGAACATGCGCCACTACGGCGGCCTGCGCACGTACATGCCGGCCACCTTCTGGACGTTCATCGCCGGGTACCTGGCCCTGATCGGCTTCCCGCTGCTGTCCGGCTTCTGGTCCAAGGACAAGATCATCGACGCGGCGTTCGCCAAGGGCGGCACCGAGGGGTGGATCCTCGGCCTGTGCACCCTGCTCGGGGCCGCGATCACCGCCTTCTACATGACCCGGGTGGTGCTGCTCACCTTCTTCGGCGAGCAGCGCTGGCAGCCCTCCGCCGAGACCGGCGAACTGCCGCACCCGCACGAGTCCCCGAAGACCATGACGATCCCGATGGTCGTGCTCTCCTTCGGCTCGGTCTTCGCCGGCGGCCTGTTCACCCTGAACAGCTCCTTCCTGCACTGGCTGGAGCCGGTCACCGGCCACGCCGAGGGCGACTCGCCGCTGGCGCCGCTCGCGGTCAGCGTCATCGCCACCGTCTGCATGCTGCTCGGCGCCGGCCTGGCCTGGCAGATGTACGGCCGCAGCCCCGTCCCGGTGAAGGCGCCGGTCGGCTCGCTCCTCACCCGGGCGGCCCGCCGGGACCTGCTCCAGGACGACTTCAACCACGCCGTCCTGGTCCGCCCCGGCTCGGCGCTGGCCGCCACCCTGGTCTGGTTCGACAGCCGGGGCCTGGACGGCTTCGTCAACGGCCTGGCCGCGGCGATCGGCGGGATCTCCGGCCGGCTGCGCCGGATCCAGACCGGCTACGTCCGCACGTACGCGCTCTCCATGTTCGGCGGCACGCTGGTGCTGGTCGCCTCCACTCTCCTGATGAGGTCGGTCTGATGAGCTACCTCCTCTCCGCCACCTGTGCCGTCCCGGCCGCCGGAGCGGTGCTCACCGCCGCCCTCCCGGCCGGGACCAGCGAGGCGCGGCGGCGCACCACCAAGACCGTCGCGCTGGCGGTCTCCGTCCTCACCCTCGGCCTGGCCGCCGCGGTCGCCACCTCCTTCGAACCCGGCGGCGCCCGCTACCAGTTGACCGAGTCCTACTCCTGGATCCGCTCGTTCGGGATCAGCTTCTCGCTGGGCGCGGACGGCATCGGCACCGCCCTGGTGCTGCTGACCGCCGTGCTGGTGCCGCTGGTGATGCTGGCCGGCTGGCACGACGCCGACCCGGCCGCCCCCGAGGGCTCGTTCGAGTCCAAGCGGCGCACCCAGGCGTTCTTCGCACTGGTCCTGGCCGTCGAGGCGATGGTGCTGGTGTCCTTCCTGGCCACCGACGTCTTCGTGTTCTACGTGTTCTTCGAAGCCATGCTGATCCCGATGTACTTCCTGATCGGCGGCTTCGGCGACCGGGCCGGCGGCCCCGACGCGGACCGCCAGCGCTCCTACGCGGCCGTCAAGTTCCTGCTGTACAACCTGCTCGGCGGCCTGGTCATGCTGGCCGCCGTGATCGGCCTGTACGTGGCGGCCGGCGACCAGGGCCAGGCGACGTTCAGCCTGACCGCGCTCACCGACGCGATCTCCTCCGGCAAGCTGGTGATCGACCCGAACGCGCAGCGGGCGCTGTTCCTCGGCTTCTTCTTCGCCTTCGCGGTGAAGGCCCCGATGTGGCCGCTGCACACCTGGCTGCCGAACGCGATGGGCGAGTCCACCGCCGGGACGGCCGTGCTGATCACCGCGGTGGTCGACAAGGTCGGCACCTTCGCGATGCTGCGCTTCTGCCTGGGCCTGTTCCCGGACGCGTCCAAGACCTTCGCCCCGGTGATCATGGTGCTGGCGCTGATCGGCATCGTCTACGGCGCGCTGGTCGCGATCGGCCAGAAGGACATCAAGCGCCTGGTCGCCTACGCGTCCATCTCGCACTTCGGGTTCATCATCCTGGGCGTCTTCGCGATGACCAGCCAGGGCCAGTCCGGCGCGACGCTCTACATGGTCAACCACGGCATCTCCACCGCCGCGTGGATGCTGGTGGCGGGCTTCCTGATCTCCCGCCGCGGCTCCCGCCTGATCGCCGACTACGGCGGCGTGCAGAAGGTCGCCCCGGTGCTGGCCGGCACCTTCCTGCTGGGCGGCCTGGCCACCCTGTCGCTGCCCGGCATGGGCCCGTTCGTCAGCGAGTTCCTGGTCCTGGTCGGCACCTTCAGCCGCTACCCGGCGATCGGCGTGGTGGCGACCTTCGGCATCGTGCTGGCCGCGCTGTACGCCCTGCTGCTGTACCAGCGCACCATGACCGGCCCGGTGAAGGCCCCGGTCGAGGGCATGCCCGACCTGAAGGCCCGCGAACTGGCCGTCGTCGCCCCGCTGGTGGCGCTGACCCTGCTGCTGGGCGTCTACCCGCAGCCGCTCACCGACATGGTGAACCCGGCCGTCGACGACACCCTCAGCCAGATCCACCGCACCGACCCCGCACCGGCCCACCCGGTCGCCGCCACCAACGGAGGTGAGCAGAAGTGATGCCCGTCCACGCGCTGGCCGCCGCCAACGGCAGCGGTCCGAGCATCCCCGCCCCGCACATCGAGTACGGGCAGCTCTCGCCGATGCTGGTGGTGTTCGGCGCCGCCCTGGTCGGCGTGCTGGTGGAGGCGTTCCTGCCCCGCCGGGCCCGCGCCTCCGCCCAGCTGGGGGTGTCGCTGCTGGGCCTGGGCGGCGCCTTCGCGGCCGTGGTGGTGCTGGCCGCGCAGGGCCACGCCACCACCAAGTCCGGCCTGCTGGCGATGGGCGCGGTCGCCATCGACGGCCCGGCGCTGTTCCTGCAGGGCGTGATCCTGCTGACCGCGGTGCTGGCGGTGCTCACCTACGCGGAGGGCCGGCTGGAGCCGCGGATCAACGGCCACCGGGTGGACGCGTTCGCCGCCCAGGCCTCGTCCGTCCCCGGCGGCGAGCAGGAGCGCGACGCGACCCGCGAGGGCATGCGCACCACCGAGATCTACCCGCTGACCCTGTTCGCGGTCGGCGGCATGCTGCTCTTCCCGGCCTCGAACGACCTGCTGACCATGTTCGTGGCGCTGGAGGTGCTCTCCCTCCCGCTGTACCTGATGTGCGCGCTCGCCCGGCGCCGCCGCCTGATCTCGCAGGAGGCGGCGGTCAAGTACTTCCTGCTGGGCGCGTTCGCCTCGGCGTTCTTCCTGTTCGGCACCGCCCTGGTGTACGGCTACGCGGGCTCGCTGCAGTTCGGCGAGATCGCCGACGTGGTCTCCGGGGTCTCCCAGGTCACCCCGGCGCTGGCCGTCACCACCCAGAACGACGCGCTGCTGCTGATCGGCCTGGCCATGCTGGCCGTCGGCCTGCTGTTCAAGGTCGGCGCGGTGCCGTTCCACTCCTGGACGCCGGACGTCTACCAGGGCGCCCCGACGCCGGTCACCGGCTTCATGGCGGCCGCCACCAAGACCGCCGCGTTCGGCGCCCTGCTGCGGCTGTTCTACGTGGCCTTCCCGGGCCTGCGCTGGGACTGGCGGCCCGTCATGTGGGGCGTGGCGATCCTCACCATGGCGGTCGGCGCGGTGCTGGCCATCACCCAGCAGGACGTGAAGCGGCTGCTGGCCTACTCCTCGGTCGCGCACGCCGGCTTCATCCTGACCGGCCTGATCGCCACCGACCGGCGCGGCGTGGCGGCGGTGCTGTTCTACCTGCTGGCGTACTCCTTCGTGACGCTCGGCGCGTTCGCCGTGGTCACCCTGGTGCGGGACTCCAAGGGCGAGGCCACCCACCTGTCCAACTGGGCCGGTCTGGGCCGCCGCTCGCCGCTGCTGGCGGCGGTGTTCGCGCTGTTCCTGCTGGCCTTCGCGGGCATCCCGCTGACCTCCGGGTTCACCGGCAAGTTCGCGGTCTTCCAGGCCGCGGCCGAGGGCGGGGCCACCCCGCTGGTCGTCGTCGGTGTGCTCTCCTCGGCGGTCGCCGCGTTCTTCTACGTCCGGGTCATCGTGCTGATGTTCTTCTCCGACCCGCAGCCGTCCGGCCCCGCGGTGGCCGTGCCCAGCCCGCTCACCGCCACCGCCATCGGCGTCGGCGTGCTGGTCACCCTCGGTCTGGGCCTGCTCCCGCAGTACTTCCTCGACCTGGCCTCCAAGGCCTCGCTGTTCGTCCGCTGAACGGCTCCGCCCGGCTCCGGCCCCCGCCCGCACGGGCGGGGGCCGGAGCCGTGGAGCGGCGCGGACGGGATCGTCCACGGCCCACCTCCCGCCACCAGGGAAGTCGGGCCCATGCCCGTGCAGTGATCCACTCCGGACCGGATACGCTGCCTTGTATGTGCATCGGCGAGGCTGAGGGACCGGCCCGCTGGATCGACCAGGGACAGGAGTGGTCAGCGTGACCGTCGTGGGGCCCTTCGGGCTGAGCGTGCAGGACCGCGATCTGACCCGTGACGTCCAGGCGGGGATGCAGGCCGTGGAGTCCGCCCTGGTCGAGGCCGTCAAGAGCGACGTGCCGTTCATCACGGTGACCGCCAGCCACCTGATCGAGGCCGGGGGCAAGCGGTTCAGGCCGCTGCTGGTGATGCTCGCCGCGCAGTTCGGCGACCCCGCGGCGCCCGGCGTGGTGCCCTCCGCCGTGGTGGTCGAGCTGACCCACCTCGCCACGCTCTACCACGACGACGTGATGGACGAGGCCCCGGTGCGGCGCGGCGCGCCCAGCGCCAACAACCGCTGGGACAACTCGGTGGCCATCCTCACCGGCGACTTCCTGTTCTCGCGCGCCTCGCAGGTGCTCTCCGACCTCGGCCCGGAGGCCGTCCGGATCCAGTCCGACGCCTTCGAGCGGCTGGTCACCGGCCAGATCCTGGAGACCGCCGGGCCGCGCCCCGAGGACGACCCGCTGCGCCACTACCTGGACGTGATCGCCGGCAAGACCGGCTCGCTGATCGCCGTCTCCTGCCGCTTCGGCTCGCTGATGGCCGGCGCCGAGCCGTGGATCGTCGACCTGCTCACCCAGTACGGCGAGCGGATCGGCACCGCCTTCCAGCTCGCCGACGACGTCCTGGACGTCGCCAGCGACGGCCACGAGTCCGGCAAGACCCCCGGCACCGACCTGCGCGAGGGCGTCCCGACCCTGCCGGTGCTGATGCTGCACCAGACGCCCGTCGACCCGGCCGACCCCGAGGACGTCCGGCTGCGCGAGCTGCTCGCCACCGACCTGGCCGCCGACGAGGCCGCGCACGCCGAGGCGCTGCGGCTGCTGCGCCGCCACCCGGCGCTGGAGCGGGCCCGCCGCGAGACGCTGCGCTACGCCGAGGAGGCCCGGGCGCTGCTGGAGACGCTGCCGGACTGCCCGGCGAAGGCCGCCCTCCAGGAGCTGTGCGACACCGTGGCGATCCGCACGATGTAGCCGTCCCGGCCGACCGCCCGCCCGCCGCGCGCTAGGGTCTGTCCCATGTTGCGCGTGGTGATCGCCGAGGACTCCGTGCTGCTCCGCGAGGGGCTGACCCGGCTGCTGACGGACCGTGGGATGGAGGTCGTGGCGGGCGTCGGGGACGGCGACGCCCTGGTGCGGACGATCGACGGCCTGCACGCCGAGGGCGCCCTGCCCGACGTGGTGGTGGCGGACGTGCGGATGCCGCCGACGCACACCGACGAGGGGGTGCGGGCCTGCGTGGAGCTGCGCGGCCGCCACCCCGGGCTGGGCGTGCTGGTGCTCTCCCAGCACGTGGAGGAGCAGTACGCGAGCGAGCTGCTGGCCGGCTCCACCCGCGGGGTGGGCTACCTGCTGAAGGACCGGGTCGCCGAGGTCCGCGAGTTCGTCGACGCGGTGGACCGGGTCGCCCGGGGCGGCACCGCGCTCGACCCGGAGGTGGTGCAGCAGCTGCTCAGCCGCAGCCGCCAGGTCGACACGCTGGCGGGCCTGACGCCCCGCGAGCGCGAGGTGCTGGGCCTGATGGCGGAGGGCCGCACCAACGCGGCGATCGCCAAGCAGCTGGTGGTCTCGGACGGCGCGGTGGAGAAGCACGTGTCGAACATCTTCCAGAAGCTGGGCCTGGGCCAGAGCCCGGAGGACCACCGGCGGGTGCTGGCCGTCCTGGCCTACCTGGAGTCCTGAGCCGCGCGGACCCGGCCGCGACGGTCTGCGCGAGTTCCCCTCCAGCCGTGCTCCGCCCGCTTAGGATTCCCTTGGTGCGCCAGGCGGACGGGGCACACGGCTCACGCCCGCTGCTGGCTCCCCGACGAGGAGGTCCGCGGCAGTGACCAGTCAGGTCGATCAGTCAGAAGCAGTGGACGGTTCGGACGGCGACGGCCCGGCCGGGTCCGCCCGTGCGTCGTCCGGGCGGGCGGCGGCCAAGCCGATCCGTCGGCTGGACCGGGTGATCATCCGCTTCGCGGGCGACTCGGGCGACGGCATGCAGCTCACCGGCGACCGGTTCACCTCGGAGACCGCGGCGTTCGGCAACGACCTGTCCACGCTGCCGAACTTCCCGGCCGAGATCCGGGCCCCCGCAGGCACCCTGCCGGGCGTCTCCAGCTTCCAGCTGCACTTCGCCGACCACGACATCCTCACCCCGGGCGACGCGCCCGACGTGCTGGTGGCGATGAACCCGGCGGCGCTGAAGGCCAACCTGGCGGACCTGCCGGCCGGCGCGGAGATCATCGTCAACACCGACGAGTTCACCAAGCGCGCGCTGGCCAAGGTCGGCTACGCGGCCTCCCCGCTGGACGACGGCTCGCTGGAGGCGTTCCGGCTGCACCCGGTGCCGCTGACCACGCTGACCCTGGAGGCGCTCAAGGACAGCGGCCTGGCCCGCAAGGACGCCGAGCGGGCGAAGAACATGTTCGCGCTCGGCCTGCTGTCCTGGATGTACCACCGGCCCACCCACGGCACCGAGCTGTTCCTGCGGCAGAAGTTCGCCAAGAAGCCGGAGATCGCCGAGGCCAACGTGTCGGCGTTCCGGGCGGGTTGGAACTTCGGCGAGACCACCGAGGACTTCGCGGTCTCCTACGAGGTGCAGCCCGCCAAGCTCGCCCCCGGCACCTACCGCAACATCTCCGGCAACCTGGCGCTGTCGTACGGCCTGGTGGCGGCGGGGGAGCGCTCCGGCCTGCCGGTGTTCCTCGGCTCGTACCCGATCACCCCGGCCTCGGACATCCTGCACGAGCTGTCCCGGCACAAGGACTTCGGCGTGCGCACCTTCCAGGCCGAGGACGAGATCGCGGGCATCGGCGCGGCGCTGGGCGCGGCGTTCGGCGGCGCGCTGGGCGTGACCACGACCTCCGGCCCGGGCGTGGCGCTGAAGTCGGAGACCATCGGCCTGGCGGTGTCGCTGGAGCTGCCGCTGCTGATCGTCGACATCCAGCGCGGCGGCCCGTCCACCGGCCTGCCCACCAAGACCGAGCAGGCCGACCTGCTGCAGGCGATGTTCGGCCGCAACGGCGAGGCGCCGGTGCCGGTGGTGGCGCCCGCGACGCCCGCCGAGTGCTTCACCGCGGCGCTGGACGCGGCCCGGATCGCGCTGACCTACCGCACCCCGGTGTTCCTGCTCTCGGACGGCTACCTGGCCAACGGCTCCGAGCCGTGGAAGCTCCCGGAGGTCGACGAACTCCCGGACCTGCGGGTCGAGTTCGCCACCGAGCCGAACGGCCCGGACGGCAGCTTCCGCCCCTACCAGCGCGACCCGCACACGCTGGCCCGCCCGTGGGCGGTGCCCGGCACGCCCGGCCTGGAGCACCGGATCGGCGGCATCGAGAAGCAGGACGGCACCGGCAACATCTCCTACGACCCGGCCAACCACGACTTCATGGTGCGCACCCGGCAGGCCAAGGTCGACAACATCGCCGTCCCGGACGTCGAGGTGGACGACCCGAGCGGCGAGGCCCGCGTCCTGGTGCTCGGCTGGGGCTCCACCTACGGCCCGATCACCGCCGCGGTGCGCCGGGTGCGGGCCGACGGCGGCCACGTCGCCCAGGCCCACCTGCGGCACCTCAACCCGTTCCCGGCCAACCTCGGGGCGGTGCTGGAGCGCTACGAGCGGGTGATCGTCCCCGAGATGAACCTCGGGCAGCTCGCCCTGCTGCTGCGCGCCAAGTACCTCGTCGACGCCCAGTCCTACAACCAGGTCCGCGGCCTGCCGTTCAAGGCCGCCCAACTCGCCGACGTGCTGCACGCCGCGCTCGGCAGCCTCGACGCGGAGGAGACCCGATGACCGACTTCCCCGCCCTGCGCCTGGTCCCCAAGGCGGACGGCCCGCAGTCCGCGAAGGACTTCAAGACGGACCAGGAGGTGCGCTGGTGCCCGGGCTGCGGCGACTACGCGATCCTCGCGGCCGTCCAGTCCTTCATGCCGGAGCTGGGCATCCGGCGCGAGAACACCGTCTTCGTGTCCGGGATCGGCTGCTCCTCGCGCTTCCCGTACTACATGAACACCTACGGCATGCACTCGATCCACGGCCGCGCCCCGGCGATCGCCACCGGCCTGGCCGCCTCCCGCCCCGACCTGTCGGTGTGGGTGGTCACCGGTGACGGCGACGCGCTCTCGATCGGCGGCAACCACCTGATCCACGCGCTGCGGCGCAACGTCAACCTGAAGATCCTGCTGTTCAACAACCGGATCTACGGGCTGACCAAGGGCCAGTACTCGCCCACCAGCGAGGTCGGCAAGATCACCAAGTCGACGCCGATGGGCTCGCTGGACGCCCCGTTCAACCCGCTCTCGCTGGCGATCGGCGCCGAGGCCTCGTTCGTGGCCCGCACCATCGACTCCGACCGGCAGCACCTGCAGTCGGTGCTGCGGGCCGCCGCGCAGCACGAGGGCACCGCGCTCGTGGAGATCTACCAGAACTGCAACATCTTCAACGACGGCGCCTTCGAGGTCCTCAAGGAGCCGGGCACCCGCGACGAGGCGCTGGTCCGGCTGGAGCACGGGCAGCCGGTGCTGGTCGGCGCGGACCGGCACGTGGTCCGCGACGCGGACGGCGAACTGCGGATCGCCCCGCGCTCCGAGGGCACCGCGATCGTCCACGACGCGCACGCCGCGAGCCCGGCCACCGCCTTCGCGCTCACCCGGCTCGCCGACGCGGACACCCTGCACCACACCCCGATCGGGGTGCTGCGCGACGTGTCCCGCCCGGTCTACGACACCCTGATGGCCGAGCAGCTCACCCGCGCCGAGGAGCAGCGCGGCCGCGGCGACCTGGGCGCGCTGCTGGCCGGCTCCAGCACCTGGACGGTGGACGCGTAGCGGTTCCCGGTCGCGGGGCCCGGGGGAGTGCCGTCCCCCGGGCCCCGCCGCTTTTCCCGGGTTCCCTCGCGTTGCCCCGTGTCTCTCCGTGTCTCTCCGTGTCAGGAGTCAACTACGGAATCGGGGATGACATCCCCGGGCGCGGGCCGCTACCTTTCGGGTGACATGACAGCGTGCGGGTGAAGGGCAGGCCATGGCGGAGGGTTCGCGGGAGGCCAGGGTCGGGTTGTGGAACGGCTTCGCGGCGTACGGGATGTGGGGCCTGTTCCCGCTGTTCTGGCCGCTGCTGGAGCCCGCCGGGGCGGTCGACATCCTGGCCAACCGGATGGTGTGGTCGCTGGTCGCGGTCGCCGCGATGCTGTTGGTGCGCCGCCGCTGGGGGTGGATCCGGCCGCTGCTGCGCCAGCCGCGCCGGCTGGCCCTGCTGGCGCTGGCCGCGGCCACCGTCTCGGTCAACTGGGGCGTCTACATCTGGGGCGTCAACTCCGGGCACGTGGTGGAGACCAGCCTCGGCTACTTCATCAACCCGCTGGTGACCATCGCCTTCGGCGTGCTGGTGCTGCGCGAGCGGCTGCGCCCGGCGCAGTGGGCGGCGGTCGGCGTGGGCGCCGCGGCCGTGCTGGTGCTGACGGTGGCGTACGGCCGCCCGCCGTGGATCGCGCTGGTCCTGGCGTTCTCGTTCGCCACCTACGGCCTGATCAAGAAGAAGGTCGGCCTGGGCGGCGCGGAGAGCCTCGCGGTGGAGAGCGCGGTGATGTTCCCGTTCGCGCTGGCCTTCCTGGTGTACCTGGCGGTGCGCGGCGAGGGCAGCCTCGGGCACGACGGCTGGGGGCACAGCGCGCTGCTGGTGCTGAGCGGGGTGATCACGGCGGTGCCGCTGATGTGCTTCGGCGCGGCGGCGCTGCGGGTGCCGCTGACCACGCTGGGGCTGCTGCAGTACCTGGCGCCGGTGTCGCAGTTCCTGATCGGCGTCGCGGTGTTCCACGAGTCGATGGCGCCGGCCCGCTGGGCGGGCTTCGCCCTGGTGTGGGTGGCGCTGGTGGTGCTGAGCGCGGACGCGCTGCGCCGGATGCGGGCCGAGCGCCGACGGGCGCCGGTGCCGGTGCCGGTCGCGGGCTGAGCGGTCGCGGGCCGGGCGGGCTCGGGCCGAGCGGTCGCCGGCTGAGCGGCCTCGGGCTGGTCGGGCGCCGGCCGGGCGGTTGCCGGGTTGAGCGGACGCCGGACGAGCGGCCTCGGGCTGGTCGGGCGCCGGCCGAGCGGTTGCCGGGTTGAGCGGTCGCCGGACGAGCGGTCGCGGGTTGAGCGGTCGCGGGCCGGGCGGTCGCGGGCCGGGCGGTCGCCGGGCCGCGGTTCAGAGCGCGGCGAGCTCGCGGGCCAGCCGGGCGCTGTCGCGGTGCCCGGTGAACTCGCGCGCCGCGGCCAGCGCGGCGGCCCGGCGGCGGGGGGCGAGCAGCCCGCCGTGGGTGAGCGAGTCGACCGGCCGCCGGGTGCGCCACTCGTCCAGGGACCAGCGGGCGTACGGGCCGAACAGGGCGCGGGTGGGGTCGGGCAGGTCGGTGCGGGCGGGGACGGCGGCCCGGGCGCCGTTCAGCGCGACCTGCCCGTCGAGGCCGGCGCAGACGTCGAGCCAGGCGAGCGCGGCGGTGCGGTTGCGGGCCGCCCGGGGCAGCGCGAAGACGTCGGTCCGGGACTGGAACAGGGCCTCGGTGCCGGGCGCGGCGCTCCAGCCGTAGTCGGTGCCCGGGCGCAGCCCGAGGTCCTCGCGCAGCCAGGTGTCGGCCCAGTCGCCGGTGACCAGGTACCCGGCCCGGCCGGTGCCCAGCAGCCGGGCGGCGTCGGTCCAGTCGGCGTCCGGGGCGGGCGGCGCGGCGAGCGCCAGCAGGGCGTCCAGGGTGCGCAGGGCGCCGGTGGCGGCGGAGCCGCGCCAGGGGCCGCCGGGCCGCCACAGCGCGGCGAAGCCGTCGGGGCCGTGCGCGGCGAGCAGGACGGTCTCGGCCAGGTGCAGCACCTCGGCCGGGCCGCCGACGGCGAGCGGGGTGGTGCCGGTGGCGGCGAGCTGCCGCAGCCGGGCGAGCAGTGCCCCGGTGTCCCGGGGCGGCGGGGCGGCACCGGCCGCGGCCAGCAGCCGCGGGTTGGTCCACAGCAGGTTGGTGCGCCTGGCCCCGGCCGGGACGCCGTACAGCGCCCCGCCGGCCCGCAGCCGGGGCAGCAGCGCCCCGGGCAGCCCCGCCGTCCAGCCGCGGGCGGCGGCGAGGGCGTCCAGCGGCTCCAACCGGGGTGCCAGTTCGGCGAGTTCGTCGCCGCCGGAGCACCGGAAGCTGTCCGGCGGCGGACCGTCGGCGAGCCGGGCGGCGAGGTCGGTGCCGGCCGGGTTGGAGGCGTCGCCCGCCACGAAGGTGACGTTCGGGGCGCGGCCCTTCAACGCGGCCAGCAGGGCCTGCAGCCCGCCCTGCTCCGGGCCGCTCGTCCAGCCGGTGGTGACCTCCAGCAGGCCCGCCGGACCGCTCGTCGAACTCGCCTCCGCCGAGCCGTACCGGGCCAGCGCGGTGGCGCCCAGGGCGGCCAGCGCGCCCAGCAGGACCCGGCGGCGGCGGATCGGCACGGCACTCCCAGCGGGGTCGAACGGGCGGGCGGGCGAACGACGGACGAACGGTCCGCGGCGGCCCACCATCCCACCGTCCGGCCCGATCCCGCGTCAAGGGCCGGGCCCCGCCGGGCAGCCCCGAAGAACGCCTCCGCGGGATCTCCTCAACCGGACTCCCGGACTGCTAACGTCCGTGCTGCGCGACCCGGCCGCGGCTGTCCCGGCGCGCGGGAGGAACTCCGATGGTGCACCTCGCCCGGCCCGTGCTCCGCCCCGTTCCCGCGGTGCGGCGGGAGGCGTGCGGGGCGCAGCGCGGCGAGCTGAGCATCACCCGGGCCCCCGGGGTGCCGGCGCTGATCCGCTGGCAGCCCGCCGGGGGCGAACCGGTCGACCTCCTCCCGCCCTACCGCCTCGACCGGGTCGAGATCCGCCGCTCCCACCGGGCCAGCCTGCACGGCCTGACCGCCGGCGTCCGCCTGGTCACCGCCGGCCGCTCCCTCCTCTTCCTGGTCCCCCCGGCCGACCTGCCGGCCCTCGCCCTGGCGGCGGCCTCCACCCGGAGGGCGCCGTAGCGGAGCACCGCCGGGGCGAGGGCCGCCGTTCCTCACCCGCGGGCGGCCCGCTGCAGCGTCTCCGGGGTGACCGCGCCGAGGTAGACGCGGCCGTCGTCGGTGATCAGGGCGTTGACGACGCGGGTGGAGACCAGCGTCCCGCCGTCGACGCGGCGGCCGGTGAACTGGGCCAGCCCCTTCGCGGCGTCGGCGCCCGCCTCGCCGTGCAGGACGGTGGTCCAGCCCTCGCCGATCGCGGAGGCACCCCGGACGTCCGGCCCGGCGTCCGACCCGGTGCCCGGTTCGGCGCCCGGCTCGGGCAGGACGGAGGACAGCGGGTTGCCGGAGAAGGCGTCGGCGGGAGCCTCGGTGACCTTGGCGCCCTTGGGGGCGGTGAACCGGAACGTCCCGGCGTCCGGCTTGGCGTAGGAGAGCGAGCCGAAGCGGACGTCGAACGCGGTCGCGCCGTCCACCGTGCGGACCTGGACGGCCAGCGGCACGCCCTTCTCGGCGTCGATCGCGATCCGGACCTCGTCGACGGTGGAGCCGGCCTGCTTGGGCTTGACGCTGAGCCGGTACGCGGCGTGCCCGGCGACCCGCTCGGTGCCGCCGACGGTCACCGAGGTGGTCGCGGCGGACTGCTCCAGGAAGCGCTTGGCGACCTCCTGCGGGGTGAACGAGCCGATGCCCGGCTCGGGCGCGTGCTCGTGCCCGGCGGACGCGGGGGCGGTCAGGTGCAGGGCCTGCTGGGAGCCGCGGTCGTAGGCCCACAGCTGGTCGCCGTCGTGGACCAGCTCGTAGCCGGACTTCTCGCCGGCCATGGTCAGCCGCTGCCGGTCGGGCCCGTCGACGGCGACCTTCAGGGTGTGCGAGCCGCCGAGCAGTTCGACCGCCTTGAGCTTCGGGTCGGCGCCGCCGACCTGCGCACCGGCGCCGCGGGCGAGTTCGCCGATCGGGCCGGTGCCGCCCACCGCGTCGGTGAGCGCGGTGGGCAGGCCGAGGTCGGCGCTGATCCGGACGGTGCCGGAGAAGGTGTCGGTGTTCGCGGAGAGCGCCTTGGTGACGAGGTCCTGGGCGCTGATCGCGGGCAGGTCGGGCGTCTCGTCGCTGGCGAGCGCGGGCACCAGCCCGATGCCGGTGGCGACGGCGGCGGCGACGGCCACCGGCACCCCGACGCGGACGGCGCGCCGCCGTCCGGGCCGTCCGGGCCGCCCGCCGGGCCCGGTGGGCGCGGGCGGAGCGATCCGGAGCGGCGTCATGTCCTGTTCTGCGGCGGAGTCGTGGTCCACGGCAGCCCCCTTCCGAGTGCCTGTGCGCTGTCACCGTCCATTAGAGCCCCCGCGGCCGGATCCGCGCGTCGCCCGGCGGCAGCAGATCCGGGTACGACTCGCGTTGTATCCGCAGTATTGCGACCCTGAGAAGCCGTCAGGGTCGTGTAGTCCCGCAGGGCTACCTCTCGCGTAGGGTCGGCCCCATGAGCCCTCAGCCCCCGTCCCCGTCCGCGCCCGCCCCGACCGCGACCGCGATGCGGCGCGCGCTGCGCCGGGCCGGGGACGGCGTGGCGCTGGACGTCGCGGAGGCCGCGGTGCTGCTCCAGGCCCGCGGCGGGGACCTGGAGCGGCTGTGCGCGATCGCGGCCCGGGTCCGGGACGCCGGGCTGGAGCAGGCGGGCCGGCCGGGCGTCATCACGTACTCGCGCAAGGTGTTCGTCCCGCTGACCAGGCTCTGTCGGGACCGCTGTCACTACTGCACCTTCGTCACCGTGCCCGGAAAGCTGCGCAAGGACGGCCACGGGCTGTACCTCTCCCCGGACGAGGTGCTGGACATCGCCCGCAAGGGGGCCGAACTGGGCTGCAAGGAGGCCCTGTTCACGCTCGGCGACCGGCCCGAGGACCGCTGGCCCGAGGCCCGCGAGTGGCTGGACGCGCACGGCTACGACGACACCCTGGCGTACGTGCGGGCGATGGCGGTCCGGGTGCTGGAGGAGACCGGGCTGCTGCCGCACCTCAACCCGGGGGTGCTGTCCTGGACGGACTTCCAGCGGCTCAAGCCGGTCGCCCCGTCGATGGGCATGATGCTGGAGACCACCGCCGTCCGCCTCTGGTCGGAGCCCGGCGGCCCGCACCACGGCTCGCCCGACAAGGAACCGGCCGTCCGGCTGCGGGTGCTGGAGGACGCCGGGCGCAGCGCGGTGCCGTTCACCACCGGGGTGCTGATCGGCATCGGCGAGACGTACGAGGAGCGGGCCGACTCGCTGCTGGCGATCCGCCGGGTCTCCCGCGCCTACCAGGGCGTGCAGGAGGTGATCGTGCAGAACTTCCGGGCCAAGCCGGACACCGCGATGCGCGCCATGCCGGACGCCGAACTCTCCGAGCTGGCGGCCGCGGTGGCGGTGGCCCGGCTGGTGCTCGGCCCCGCCGCCCGGATCCAGGCCCCGCCGAACCTGGTGGACGCCGAGTACGCGCTGCTGATCGGCGCGGGCATCGACGACTGGGGCGGCGTCTCCCCGCTGACGCCCGACCACGTCAATCCGGAGCGCCCCTGGCCGCACGTCGAGGAGCTGGCCGAACGCACCGCCGCCGCCGGGTTCGCGCTGCGCGAGCGGCTGACGATCTACCCCGAGTACCTGAAGCGCGGCGAGCCCTGGCTGGACCCGCGGCTGCTCCCGCACGTGCGGGCGCTCGCCGACCCGGCCACCGGCCTGGCCGTCGAGGACGCCCGCCCGGTCGGCCTGCCCTGGCAGGAGCCGGACGAGCCGATGACCGGCGGCGGCCGCACCGACCTGTTCCGCACCGTCGACACCGAGGGCCGCACCGGCGACCGGCGCTCCGACTTCGACGACGTGTACGGCGACTGGGAGACGCTGCGCGAGCGGGCCGCGCTGCCCGTCCCGCGCCGGTTGGACGCCGACCTGCGGGCCGCGCTGTCCACGGCCGCCGACGACCCGCGGAAGCTGACCGACGACCAGGCGCTGGCGCTGTTCCAGGCCGACGGCGAGGCGCTGGACGCGCTGACCCGGATCGCCGACGAGCTGCGCCGCGCCACCGTCGGCGAGGACGTCACCTACTGCGTCACCCGGAACATCAACTTCACCAACGTCTGCTACACCGGCTGCCGGTTCTGCGCCTTCGCGCAGCGCCGCACCGACGCCGACGCCTACACCCTCTCGCTGGAGCAGGTCGCCGAACGGGCCGAGCAGGCCTGGCAGGTGGGCGCGACCGAGGTGTGCATGCAGGGCGGCATCCACCCGGACCTGCCGGGCACCGCGTACTTCGACATCGCGCGGGCGGTGAAGGAGCGGGTGCCGGGCATCCACGTGCACGCCTTCTCGCCGATGGAGGTGGTCAACGGGGCCACCCGCACCGGCCTGCCGGTCCGCGAGTGGCTGCGGCGGGCGAAGGACGCCGGGCTGGACTCGATCCCCGGCACGGCGGCGGAGATCCTGGACGACGAGGTGCGCTGGGTGCTCACCAAGGGCAAGCTGCCCGCCGCGACCTGGGTCGAGGTGGTCACCGCCGCCCACGAGCTGGGCCTGCGCTCCTCCTCGACGATGATGTACGGCCACGTCGACACCCCGAAGCACTGGCTGGGGCACCTGCGGCTGCTCGCCGAACTCCAGCAGCGCACCGGCGGGTTCACCGAGTTCGTCACGCTGCCGTTCGTGCACACCAACGCGCCGGTCTACCTGGCGGGCATCGCCCGGCCGGGCCCGACCGCCCGCGACAACCGGGCGGTGACGGCGATGGCCCGGCTGCTGCTGCACCCGCACATCACCAACATCCAGACCAGCTGGGTGAAGCTGGGCGCCGAGGGCGCCGCCGAGATGCTCCGCAGCGGCGCCAACGACCTGGGCGGCACGCTGATGGAGGAGACCATCTCCCGGATGGCGGGCTCCTCCTGGGGCTCCTACAAGTCGGTGCGCGACCTGGAGGCGATCGCCGCGCTGGCCGGCCGCCCGGCCCGCCAGCGCACCACCCTGTACGGCGAGGTGCCCGCCGAGCGCCGCGCCGCCGCGCTGGCCTCCGACGGGCACCTGCCGCAGCTGCTCCCGGTGCTCGACTAGGGCCGGTCCGGCCGGGCCGGTGACCTGCGGGGGCCGTCACCGGAACGGACGGCCGGGCGCACCGCTGTTCGGGCCGGGCCGCCTTTTCGCGCGGTTCTTCGAATAAGGTGCGTCTACCGCCCGAGCTCCCGCCCCGGGCGGTGGACCGCGCCGCCGACCGAAAGGGTCCCGTCCCGTGATGCCTCTGTGGTCACGCGCCCAGCAGCAGGACTTCCGCAGCCGGGTCCGGGGCTGCCTGCTCGGCGGGGCGATCGGGGACGCGCTCGGCGGCGGCATCGAGTTCGAGCAGCTGGAGCAGATCCGCGAGGCGCACGGCGAGGCGGGCGTGACCGGCTACGTCCCCGCGTACGGGCGGCGCGGCGCGATCACCGACGACACCCAGATGACCCTGTTCACCGTCGACGGCCTGATCCGCTCCCACATCAGCCGCGACGGCGGCGCCTGGCACCCGCCGTCCGACGTGCACCGCGCCTACCTGCGCTGGTACGCCACGCAGCAGGACTGGGGACCGGACGAGCGCCGCAAGGACCTGGGCTGGCTCGGCCGCGAGGAGTGGCTGTACGCCCGCCGCGCCCCCGGCCAGGCCTGCCTGTCCGGCCTGGCCGGCACCGAGAGCGGGCCGCTGCCGACCGTCGAGGAGCCGCGCAACCCGGGCTCCAAGGGCTGCGGCACCGTGATGCGGGCCGCCCCGTTCGGGCTGCTCACCGCCTGGGACCCGGCGCTGGTCTTCCAGCTCGCCGTCGAGTGCTCGGTGCTGACCCACGGCCACCCCACCGGCTACCTGTCCGCCGGGGCGTTCGCGGTGATCGTCCACGCGGTGGCCCGCGGCGGCACCCTGGAGGAGGGCGTGCACCTCGCGCTGGCCCTGCTCTCCGAGCGCACCGGCCACGAGGAGACCACCGCCGCGCTGCGCGCCGCGCTGGACGCGGTGCGGGCCGGGGCGCCGTCCCCCGAGCGGGTCGAGGAGCTGGGCGAGGGCTGGGTCGCCGAGGAGGCGCTCGCCATCGGCCTGTACTGCGCGCTGGTCGCCGAGGACGTCCGCAGCGGCCTGCTGCTGGCCGTCAACCACTCCGGCGACAGCGACTCCACCGGCTCGATCTGCGGCAACCTGCTGGGCGCCCTGCACGGCGAGACCGCCCTCCCGCCGGACCTGCTGGCCGAGGTCGAGGGCCGCGGCACCGTCCTGGAGCTCGCCGACGACCTGGTGCTGGAACTGCTGCACGGCCCCGAACTGCACGGCACCGAGGTCTGGGCCGCCCGCTACCCGGCCCCCTGACCGCGCTACCCCCGACCGTACGGCCCCCCGACCGTACGGCCCGACCCGGTCGCGCGGCCGGGCCCGGACGCGGAAGTGCCCGCCACGCGGGAAGCGGCGGGCACCTTCGGGCCGTGCGGAGGACTCAGACCTCGCCGAAGCGGCCGGCACCGGCCGCCGTGGCGAACGCGGCCCAGGACGCGCCGGAGAAGCACAGCCGCGGGCCCTGCGGGTCCTTGGAGTCCCGGACGGCGATCGAGGCCGAACCCGGCACGGCGACCTCTACGCAGGCGCCGTTGCCCCCGCTGTAGCTGCTCTTGCGCCAGGTAAGGCTCTCGGTGGCCTTGCTCATTTGGTGAACTCCTCTGCGATGTCGGCGATCATCGACCGGCTCTCCGCGACGCTCAGCGCTGCGGCTCTCAGGTGGTCGTAGAGATTGGTATAGCGGCGGACGTCGGCGTCCTTCTCCAGGTAGAGATCGCTCGTCACTCCTTCGAAGTAGACGACCGTGGAATCCGCTGACTCCGGGAACTCCAGCAGGGAGAATGTCCCGGTCATGCCCGGGTGGGAGCCGTGCGAGAACGGGATCACCTGGAGGTTGATGTTCGCCCGCTCGCCCAGTTCGACGAGCTGCCACAACTGCTCGGCCATCACCTGCCGCCCGCCGACCTGCCGGCGCAGGACGGCCTCGTCTATGACGACCCACAGGCTGCCCAGCTGGTCCTCGCCGTGGATCCGGTGCTGCCGCTTCAGGCGGACCTCCACCCGGCGCCGGATCGCGGTCGGGTCGGTGTCCGGCTGGGTGCCGGCCACCACGGCCTCCGCGTACTCGCGGGTCTGCAGCAGCCCCGGCACGAACGAGGACTCGTACGCCCGGATCGAGGAGGCCTCCGCCTCCAGCCCGATGTACACGCTGTACGGGATGTCCCCGAACTCGTGCCACCAGCCGCGCTGCCGCGACTCCTTGGCCATCTCCATCAGCCCGGCGCGGACCCGCTCGTCCTCGACCTCGTAGACGTCGCACAGGTCGCGCACGTCGCGCTGGCTGATCGAGCGGCGGCCGTTCTCCAGTCGGCTGATCTTGGACTGCGAGACCATCAGGCGGCCTGCCACCTCTTCGGCGGTCATCCCCCTGAGCTCGCGCAGGCGCCGCAGTTCGGCGCCGAGCCTGCGGCGGCGAACCGTCGGATTCACGCTGGCGGACACATCGACCTCCGGCCCCACTTCTGGCAACAGTGCGGTAATTGGTACCAACCCCCCTGACGCTGAGCAGCATGCCACTTCAACTGCGGTCCGTGCCCAGGAATCGCAGCACCGCAGTGGAACAGATCATTTGAAAATAGCTCAATCGGGATGCACCGGCTTGCGCTCGGCGCGCCCACCCGCTAATGGGGGACTCCGTGCGGCACGCGCCCGCTGACGGGCCGTCGGGTCTTCGGGCGGTCGGGTCTTCGGGCCGTCGGGTCTTCGGGCCGTCGGGTCTTCGGGCCCCGGCGGCTCCCGGCCCCGGGAACGCCGAAGGGCGGGTGGCCCGGTGCATCGCACCGGGCCACCCGCCCTTCGGCCGAGCCGAACGCTAACGGCGTGCGCCGCTCATCGCGCGCCCACCCGACTGGCCACACTGCGCCCCGCGGCGGCGGGACGACCGGCCGGACCGCGCGAACCCGCGGGCGCCGACCTTCCCTGCTGCTGGGCGGGCAGACCGTTCTGCACGTCCATCACCGCGTGGGCCACCATGCCGCCCAGCGGGTCGTACCGGATCAGGTCACGCAGCCGGGAGCGCGAGGACCGCCCCTCGTTGCCCGGGTACAGGTGCTTGCCCAGGCCGACCGCGTGCGCCAGCGCCGCCAGCGCGGCCGTCCGCGGGTCCGGCGGCACGCCGGTGCGGATCGCCGTGTCCAGCCGCTGCTTGATCGCCGCGTTGGTGCAGTCGTCCGACGCCTGGTAGCGCGTCGTCGGCAGCACCCCGCAGACCTGGCCGGCCACCGCCGTCACCATGCCGCACCGCTCCAGGTGCGCCAGGTACGTCTGCCGCAGGCCCAGTCGCGGGCCGCCGATCCAGTGCGCGGCGCGCACCGGGCTGCCGCGCCGGCGCAGTAGTTCCAGTGCGTGGTCAAGGGTCGGATCACCGGTCGGCCGTGGCACCACCACGGCGATCCGGTCCCCGTCCGGGACTATCCTTCCGGCCAGGGACAGCTCGACGAGCTGCGCCCCGGCAAGTCCGAGGTCGAGGGTCTGCGGCTGCGCGGTGGTACCCGTGGCCGGGTCCAGCGCGAGCAACAACAGCTCCTCGGGAATGGTTCGACGGCCTCTGCCCATCCAAGCCTCCCCGCGTGGATGAATGACAGGGTGACGCCTCTCACACAGGCTTGTCGAGTACGCCTCCGAATCGTGACCTTGCCCGGGCAAGCTGGAACCACCGTCCGACGGCTCCGCGTCTGATCGGGCAACAGTCCGTACGGGCAGGAAAAACCGCCGGTCGGGCGGGGTGCGACGGGCCCTCCGGGGCTCGGTGCCGGAGACTGTACAGGTGCTGGGCCGGGTCGAGAACCCGCCCGAAAAAAACCAGCTTGTGTGATCGGACCGGCGGTGCCGGGCGGACGAGGAGGAGTGGGTTACGTGGGCGAGTCCCCGAAGAGCGAGCCGCGCGACGGCGAGACGCGGTCGGCCGAGACCGAGGAGACCCCGCGCGAGCCCGGAGCGGATACCGAGGGCAACGGCACCGTCCACCTGCGCGTCCGCGATGCGGACACCCGCACCACGGACCTCCGCCTCCCCGCCGACCTCCCCGAGTCCAGCGCCGCCCTGACCGCCCCCCGTTCCACTCCGCAAGACGAGGACACCCCGGAATCCGAGACGCCGTCCGCCGAGGAGCAGGCGGAGCCGGAGGAGCCGGACGCTCCGGCCGGACCGCAGCGGACGATGATGCTGCGGCTCCCGGAGCCTGAGCCTGAGCCGGAGCCGGTGGCGGAGGACGAGGAAGAAGAGACCGAGGACGCTGAGCCGGAGGAGTCGCAGACGCCGGAGGAGCCGGACGCTCCGGCCGGGCCGCAGCCGACCATGACGCTGCGGCTGTCGGACCTGCCGGACCTGCCGGAGTCGGCGGACGAGAACGAGGACGCGGACGCGGAGCCGGTGGAGGCTGGTGCTCCGGCCGGGCCGCAGCCGACCATGACGCTCCGGATGTCCGACCTGGCCAAGGCCAGGGAGCAGGCTGCGGACAAGGCCGGGGACGAGAAGGCCGAGGAGGCCGGGAAGCCGGCTGCCAAGCCGCAGCCGACCGTGATGCTCCGGGCCGCCGACCTGACCGGTGGGAAGGGCAAGGACAAGCAGAAGGCCGAGGACAAGGGCGGGGACAAGGCCGCGGGGGCCGACGCCGAGGCCGAGGCCGAGCCGGTGGCCAAGCCCGAGCCGACCATGACCCTGCGGGTCGACAAGGGCCGTCCCGAGCAGACCGTGATGCTGCGGCTGCCCAAGGAGGGCGCGGAGGCCGGGGCCGAGGCGGGGACCAGGAGCGAGCCGAAGCCCGAGCCCAAGAGCGAGCCGAAGTCCAACGCCAAGACCGGGCCCGTCCCCGCTCCGGCCCGGACCGAGCCGCTGCCGGTCGCGCCCGAGCCCGTTCCCGCGCCGCCGGCCCCCGCCGCCTCCGCCGCGCCCGTGGTGCCGGCCGCGCTCGCGGCCCCCGCGCCGGCTCCCGCCGCGCCGCCGCCCGGCCCGGAGAGCACCATCGAGGCGTTGGAGGCGCTCAAGGCGCTGAGCGCCCGTCCGGTCTCGCCGTTGCGCCGGGCGTTGAAGCGGATCACGATCTGGGGCGTCTTCGTGGCCTTCGTGCTGGGTGTGGTGGTCGCGGCGCAGCTGCTGCGTCCGCTGCCGGCGCCGCACGCGAAGCTCTCGCTGACGGACTCCTTCACCTTCGGCGGCGAGCAGCCGAACATCCCGTGGCCGACCAGCGGCCAGGCCGCGGCCGAGGTGGTGGGCGTGGGCAGCCTGGGGGCGTCGGGGGAGGAGAAGCCCGTCCCGATCGCGTCGGTCACCAAGGTGATGAACGCGTACCTGATCCTGCAGGCGCACCCCCTGAAGAAGGGGGAGAGCGGCCCGGTCCTCACGGTGGACAAGCAGGCCGCGCAGGAGTCGGGCAACAACGACGAGTCGACGGTGACGCTGCGGGAGGGCCAGCAGCTCACCGAGTACGAGGCGCTGGAGATGCTGATGCTGCCGTCGGCCAACAACGTGGCCCGGCTGCTGGCCCGTTGGGACTCCGGCAGCGAGGAGGAGTTCCTGAAGAAGATGAACTCCACCGCCGCGCAGCTCGGCATGACCAACACCACCTACGCGGACCCGGCCGGGTACAACAACGACACCAAGTCGACCGCGAAGGACCAGCTGAAGCTGGCCGAGAAGGTCATGCAGATGGAGATCTTCAAGCAGATCGTCGCCGAGCCGGACACCCGGTTCAACGGGCAGCGGATCTACAACACCAACGCGCTGCTCGGGAAGAACGGCAACATCGGCGTGAAGACCGGCTCGTCCACGCCCGCGCAGTCCTGCCTGATGTGGGCGGCGGTCAAGGACGTCGGCGGGGTGCAGCGGATGGTGCTGGGCGTGACGCTGGGCCAGCCGCAGACCAAGGAGGAGATGAGCCTGGTGCGCGCCGCCCAGCCGCCGAGCCAGCGGATCAACGTGGCCGCGCAGGCCGCGCTGGCCGGGCAGACCCTGGCCAAGCAGGGCGACGTGGTCGGCTACGTGGACGACGGCGTGGGCGGCAAGGTGCCGCTGGTCGCCGCCAAGGACCTGACCGTCGCGGGCTGGAACGGCGTCACCGCGCACGTCACCCTGACCCCGGTCGGGAAGATCGCCCACACGCTGGCGGCCGGCACCCAGGTCGGCACGCTGTCGGCGGGCGAGGGCGAGGGCCGCGTCGAGGTCCCGGTGACGCTGCAGTCCGACCTGGCCCCGGCGTCCATCACCTCCCGCCTGCTGCGCCTCGGCTGAGGCACCCCGGCACCGACTCCGGCCCCGGTCCCGCTGCACGCAGCGGGACCGGGGCCGGAGTCGTCGGCGGGGGTGCGGCCGGGCGGCTACCAGCTGCCGGGCCGGTCGCGGGTGCCGAGGCGGCGGGCCACGACGGGCTCCTCGGAGATCACCCGTCCGAGGACCAGCGCCAGGGTGACGGCGGTGAACAGCACGATCAGCCAGGACAGCGCGGTGAACACCACCCCGTACGGGCCGAACTTGTTGATCGAGGTGCTCATCGCGTGCGGCAGGTAGACCTTCGAGGCGATGCCGAGGCCGACCTCGGCGATGCCGCACAGCACGGCGCCGGGCAGCAGCGGGTACCAGCGGATCCGGCCGCCGAGCAGCAGGCGCTGGGTCCACCACCACACGCCGGTGGAGGCCACGAAGGTCAGCGGGACGCCCAGCCACAGGCCGGCGCCGAAGCCCTTGCGCATCGGGACCTGGACGACCAGGAACACCAGCCAGCCCAGCAGCCACACCACCCAGCGCCACAGCGCCACCCGGACGCTGTTCTTCGGCACCTCCCAGGCCCGTTCGCAGACCCGCTGCAGGGCCCGGCTGAGCGCGGTCGCGGACGCCAGGGTGACCAGTGCGCCGACCACCCCGATGCTCTGGGTGGTGGCGTCGACGTCGGTGTTCATCAGCTGCTGGATCTGCTGCTGGGCGGGGCCCTGGAGGCCGAGCTGCTCGCGGAGCGAGCCGGTGACGCTGTTCTTCAGCGTGGCGGGGGCGAACACCGCGACCACGAACAGGGCGGGCAGCGCGGACAGGAAGGCCTGCGCGGCCAGCCGGGTGGCGTTGTCCAGCAGGTTGACCCGGATCAGGTTGCTGATGGCCCGGCCGACCAGCGGAATCCGCTCGGGGGCGCCCTTGGCGGACTCGGTGAGGCGGGCCGCCCGCTGCTTCGCGGACTCCCACCGGCCGGAGCCCGGTGCGGGGTCCTGCTCCGCTCGTCGCAGTGACTCTGTCACGCCGAAACCTCCGCAAGCGCCGCCGGGCCGGGAGACTCCATCGTCACCCGGCCCGCGGCGGCGGAGCGCCGCCGTCTACTTCTTCCGGGTGAGCCGCGCGATCCGGTCGTTCACTCCCCAGGCGGTGACCCGCCACAGCGCCTCGGCCACGATGGTGCGGCTCATCTTCGACGCGCCGTGCTCGCGCTCCACGAAGGTGATCGGCACCTCGGCGACCTTGAACCCGGCCTTCACCGCGCGCCAGGCCAGGTCGACCTGGAAGCAGTAGCCCTGCGAGGCGACCTGGTCCATGCCGAGGCCGAGCAGCGTCTCCTTGCGGAAGGCCCGGTAGCCGCCGGTGACGTCCCGGATCGGCACGTCCAGCATCAGCCGGGAGTACGTGGAGCCGCCCTTGGACAGCAGCAGCCGCGACTTCGGCCAGTTCACCACCGCCCCGCCGGGCACCCAGCGCGAGCCCAGGACCAGGTCCGCGCTGCGCAGCGCGGTCAGCAGCCGGGGCAGCTCCTCGGGCTGGTGCGAGCCGTCCGCGTCCATCTCGACCAGCACGTCGTAGCCGCCGTCGATGCCCCAGCGGAACCCGGCCAGGTAGGCCGCGCCGAGCCCCTCCTTGCCCTTGCGGTGCAGCACCTTCACGTGGTCGTCGTCGGCGGCGAGGGCGTCGGCGAGCTTGCCGGTGCCGTCCGGGCTGTTGTCGTCCGCGACCAGGACGTGCGCCTCGGGGACGGCGGCGCGGACTCGGGAGACGATCCGTTCGACGTTCTCGGCCTCGTCGTAGGTCGGGATGATCACCAGGATCCTGCCGAGGCCGGCGAACGGGGTCTCCGGGGAGGAACTCACAGCTGGGTGCCTTTCGGGAGCGGCTGACCGGGGCGGCGCACGGATGCGCACGATTTCCACGGTAGGCCACCGCACGGGGTGCCCCGGCCCACCCGTCCGGCAGCCCGGAGGCGCAGTGGGGAAAGGGGTCAGCACGCCCGAAGCACGATCCGCTACGCTGTCAGCGGTCCTGCGGCGGTGTCCGCGGGCCCCGCCTCAGTAGCTCAGGGGATAGAGCACGGCTCTCCTAAAGCCGGTGTCGCAGGTTCGATTCCTGTCTGGGGCACAGCGTGACCAACGGGGAAGGCCCCGGCCGGAGAGGTTTCCTCCTCCGGCCGGGGCCTTCGTCGTTCGGGCGGTCAGTCGTCCTGTGCCACGCCCGTGCCAGATTCCTCCGGCGGGTCCTGCCTCCCCGGCGTCTGGAGAAACCGGGTGCGGCGGGGCTGCCCGATCGAGGAGCGAACCACTCCGCTCCGCGGGAGCCTGCCGGCGGCTGCTGAGGCTGCGCCTTGTGCGGTACCGTTCCGGGCATGGAACCGGGGGCACCAGATGGAGCGCTGAGCGAGGCCGAGTGGCAGCAGTTCCACCAGTTGCTGCGGCGGTATCTGTCACACGAGCTCGATCAGTGGGAGGCCTGGACGGCGGACACGCCGTACGGCCCCGCCTACGTGCTCCTGACCCGGGCACTGCCACCAGGGGAATCCCCGGAGCACTACCGGCCGATTTGAGCGTGTCCCAGCCGGGCCAGAACAAGCGGTAAGTGACGGGCCCTCGGGGCCGCTCGCGGTCTAGCGGCACGGTCGAGCCCAGGGGTGGCACGTTTCAGGTCGGAGCGGGTGCCGCACGCCAATCCTCCGGAAACCGGTGTCGCAGGTTCGATTCCGGTCCGGGGCGCCGCGTGACCGTAAGCCGGGGCTGGGCCGGGTAGGTGGTGGGGGCGTGGCGTTGCGGGGTGGGGGGCGGGCGGCTGTCGAGACTGGTCGGATGATCGGTTCGATGCGGGGGTGGGTACTGCCGGAGCACCAGCGGCGGTCGGTGGAGGAGCTCCGGGAGGACCTGGACCTGTCGGCCGGGGACGTGCGGGCCAAGCGGTCGGCGTTCTGGACGATGCTGGTGCTCTCCGCCGTGATCGCCGCCTGCGGGGTGCTGACCGACTCCACCGCGACCGTGATCGGCGCGATGATCATCGCGCCGCTGTCCACCCCCATCATGGGGATCGCGCTGGGCGTGGTGCGGCGCCGGATCGGCGGTGCCGGGTGGTTCGTGCTCGGCGGCGTCGCCCTGGTGGTGGCGGTCGGGGCGCTGGCCTCGCTGGCCGTCCCGTCCGGCTACGACCTGCTGGCGGACGGTCAGATCGCCGGACGCACCTCACCCGGTCTGCTCGACCTGTGCGCGGCCCTGGCCACCGGCTTCGCGGGTGCGGTCGCGCTGGCCCGCCGGGACGTGGCGGCGGTGCTGCCCGGGGTCGCGATCGCCATCTCGCTGGTCCCGCCGCTGGTGGTGGTCGGCGTCTGCGCCGGGCAGGGCTCCTGGTGGCTGGCGCTGGGCGCGCTGGTGCTGTTCGTCTCGAACCTGCTGGCGCTGGTCTTCGCCGGGATGGTGGTGTTCGCCGCGATCGGCGCGGGCCCGCGGGCGGCGGGACCGCGCCGGGCGTACGCGACCGTCGGGGTGCTGTTCGCGGCGGTCGGCGTGCTGCTGGCCGCCAGTACCGCCGGCACCGTTCTGGTGCAGCTGTGGACCAGCCGCACCTCCGACGCGGCCGCCGGCTGGCTCGCCGGTACGCCCGGCGCCCAGGTCGTCGACGTCCGGGCGCACTCCCGCACCCTGTCCGTCCTCGTCCGCACGCCCGCCGAACTCCCGCCCGTCGAAAGCCTGTTGGCGGCCCTGCGCGGACAGGTGCCGGACGGCGTGCCGGTGGTGGTCACCACCACCGAGGGGCGGCGGATCGAGGCCGGCCGGGTCGGGGGCTGAACCGGCCGCGCAGCGGCTCGGCCGTGGGCGTTCCGACACCGCCGATCGGGGGCGGTTCCCGCGTGTCAGGGCCGCCGGGGGAGGAATAGGTAAAAAACGGATCAAAATCCCTTGTGACGGTTTGTCAGTCACGAGGGAGAGGCACCGGATGCTTCGGTCGAAACCGGCAGGTGGTCGCGGGCGGACGCGGTGGGAGTCCGCGCTGGCGTTGACGCTCGGCCTCGCGCTGAGCGCGCTGGGAACCGCCCCCACGGTGGCCGCGGTGGAACGGACGGGCCATGGCGGCCGGGCGGCGAAGGCCGTGGCGGCCGGGCCCGGGGCGCACCGGGTGGCGGGGGTGCCGGCCGATCCGGTGGTGATCTACGACGAGGACTTCGAGAACGGCATGGCGGGCCTGGCGCCGATCCGGCTGCCCGCCTACACCGGTGCGACCGGCATGACGTACACCGCCTCGCCGTCCTGGCTGGCGTTCTGCAACGGCTGGGTCATGAACTACGACGACCGGGGCCCGACGCCGCCGGAGTGCAGCACCGACCTGTTCTGGGACACCCTGGCGGACGTCGCCGTCGCGATCGGCGAGTACGACGGGGACGCGGCGCCGACGAAGAACCACAGCGTGGCGGCGTGGACCGAGGGCGGCAGTTACACGCCCACCGACATCCAGTTGCAGACCAACGGCACCATCCCGGTCGCGGGGGCCAACCACTACCTGACGGCGTCGGTGGCCTCCGGCGCGGTCTGCTACAACGGCGAGTACGCCGACCCGCAGCAGAACTTCTTCCTCACCACCGGCGGCACCGAGATCCCGCTGAACACCGTGCCGCTCAACCCGTGCACGGACCCGAACGCCAAGGAGTACACCTACCCGGACGCGAAGGCGCCGATCAAGGCGGTGCAGGCGACGGCGGACAAGCCGCACCTGTTCACCGGCAGCGAGTTCGGGATCGTCCTGCGCAACAGCGCCAACACCGGCCAGGGCAACGACGCGGCGTTCGACAACATGCGGATCCTGGACGTGACCCCGCAGATCGACAAGTCCTTCAGCCCCTCGCCCGCCCCGGTCGGCGGGACGTCCACGCTGACGTTCACCATCACCAACACCTCGGACCTGCTGGAGAAGGACGGCTGGTCGTTCACCGACAACCTCCCCGCCGGCCTGACCGTGGCCGGTGCCCCGAACACCGCCACCACCTGCACCAACGGCACGGTCACCGCCGACGCCGGGGGCACCTCGGTGAAGCTCGCCGGTGACCTGACGGCCGGGCAGGCGTCCTGCACGCTGAGCGTGGACGTCACCTCCGCCACCGCCGGCAGCTACCAGAACTGCGCGGCCAACACCGCCGACCTCGTCGGCCTGCTGGCGCCCGAGTGTGCGACCGTGGAGTTCGCCGTCCCGCAGTACACGATCACCAAGACGGCGAACCCGGCGTCCGGCAGCACCGTCCACCCCGGCGACAAGGTCACCTACACGGTCACGGTCGACAACACCGGCCGCGTCCCGGTGGACGCCACCGCCGTCGACGACCTGACCAAGGTCGTCGACGACGCGACGTACGACGGCGATGCCAAGGCCGACGCGGGCACCGTCTCCTACGCGGCGCCGAAGCTGAACTGGTCGGGGACGCTCGCGGCCGGGCAGAGCGCCACCATCACCTACTCGGTGACCGTCAACGACCCCGACGCCGGCGACGGCAAGCTCGACAACAGCGTCACCGGCAACGGCTACTCGAACTGCACCACCGGCACCGAGGCCGGCTGCACCACCCACGAGGACGTGACCGGCCTGAAGGTCACCAAGACCGCCGACGCGGTCACGGCCAAGCCCGGCCAGAAGGTCACCTACACCGTGACCGTCACCAACCTGGTCGGCGCGCCCCGCACCGGGGTGAGCGTCAGCGACGACCTGACCAAGGTGCTGGACGACGCGGCGTACGACAACGACGCCACCGCGAGCGCGGGCACCGTCGCCTACGCGGCGCCGATCCTCACCTGGAGCGGCGACCTGGCGGCGAGCCAGAGCGTGACCATCACCTACTCGGTGACCGTCAAGCAGCCCGACACCGGTGACCACCAGCTCGCCAACGCGGTCGTCGGCCCGGCTGACTCCAACTGCGCGAGCGGCTCCACCGACCCGGCCTGCTCCAGCACCGTCCCGATCGCCGAGCTGAAGATCGCCAAGTCCTCGGACGCCAAGAGCCCGGTCAAGCCCGGCGACAAGATCACCTACACCGTCGTCCTGACCAACCCCGGCACCGCCCCGTACACCGGCGCCGCGATCACCGACGACCTGTCCAAGGACCTGGACGACGCGACGTACGACAACGACGCGAAGGCCGACTCCGGCACCGTCTCCTACGCCGCCCCCGTGCTGTCCTGGAACGGCGTGGTGCCCGCGGGCGGCTCGGTGACCATCACCTACTCGGTCACCGTGAACAAGCCCGCCGAGGGCGACAAGCAGGTCACCAACGCGGTGGTCGGCCCGCCCGACTCCAACTGCCCGCCCGGGTCGACCGATCCGGTCTGCTCCACCGCCGGGGGCATCGCCCAGCTGACGATCGCCAAGACCTCCGACGCGAAGAACCCGGTCAAGGCGGGCGACAAGGTCACCTACACCGTGACCGTCACCAACACCGGCACCGCCGCCTACCCGGCCGCCGCGTTCAGCGACGACCTGTCCAAGGACCTGGACGACGCGACGTACGACGGCGACGCGAAGGCCAGCTCCGGCACCGTCTCCTACGCGGCCCCCGCGCTGAGCTGGAACGGCGACGTCGCCCCCGGCCAGAGCGTAACCGTCACCTACTCGGTGACCGTCGGCAACCCCGACACCGGCGACTACGAGCTGGCCAACACCGTCACCGGCCCGGCCGACTCCAACTGCCCGCAAGGCACGAAGGACCCGCGCTGCTCCACCCGCGACCGGATCGCCGCGCTCCAGGTCACCAAGGACTCCGACAGCCGCCGCGCCCCCGTCCGGCCCGGCGCCAAGGTCACCTACACCGTCACGGTCACCAACCCCGGCAAGGCCGTCTACCCGGGCGCGCAGCTGACCGACGACCTGAGCGGCGACCTGGACGACGCCACGTATGACGGCGACGCCACCGCGACCTCCGGCACCGTCGGCTACGCGGCCCCCGTGCTGAGCTGGAACGGCGACGTGGCACCGGGCCAGAGCGTGACCATCACCTACTCGGTGCGGGTCAACAAGCCCGACACCGGCGACAAGGAGCTCGCCAACACCGTCGTCGCCCCCGACGGCTCCAACTGCCGGGCCGTCTCCACCGATCCGGCCTGCTCCACCAGCGACGACATCGCCGACCTGGCCATCATCAAGAGCTCCGACGCGAAGACCCCGGTCAAGCCGGGTGACACCGTCACCTACACGGTGGAGGTCACCAACGACGGCACCGCCGACTACCCGGCCGCCTTCGCCACCGACAACCTGAGCGGCATTCTGGACGACGCCGCCTACAACGGCGACGCCAAGGCCACCTCCGGGACGGTCACCTACCAGCAGCCCGAACTGGCTTGGGCGGGCAGTGTCCCGGCGGGCGGTTCGGTGACCATCACCTACTCGGTGACCGTCGACCGGCCCGACACCGGCGACCACGAGTTGGCCAACACCGTCGTCGGACCGCCCAACTCCACCTGCCCGCCGCTGCGCAGCGCCCCCGAGTGCGGCACCGACAACGGCGTCGCCGAGCTGGAGGTCACCAAGACCTCGGACGCGAAGGACCCGGTAAAGGACGGCGACAAGGTCGGCTACACGATCACCGTCGCCAACACCGGCAAGGCCGACTACCCCGCCGCCGCGATCAGCGACGACCTGACCGGTGACCTCGACGACGCGACGTACGACGGCGACGCGAAGGCCGACGCGGGCACGGTCTCGTACGCGGCGCCGAACCTCGCCTGGAGCGGCACCGTCCCGGCCGGGCAGCGCGTGACGATCACCTACTCGGTGACCGTCGACGACCCCGACACCGGTGACCGGGAGCTCGCCAACACCGTCACCGGCCCCGAGGGATCCAACTGCGCCTCCGGCTCCACCGACCCGGCCTGCTCCACCCACGACAGGACCGTCCCCAACCCGGCCCCCAGCCCCAGCCCGACCCCGGGCCCGGCCCCGCTGCCCGACACCGGCAGCAGCGCCCTGGTCTGGTACGCGGGCATGGCCGCCGCGCTGGCCATCGCGGCCGGCACGATCCTCACCACCGCCCGCACCCGCCGGGGCCGCCACTGACCCGGCCGCCCCGTCCCCGGCAGCCCTCGCGCCCCCCGGCGCGGGGGCTGCCCCCGTTCCGTCGCCGCTGCGGGTTGTCCACAGCCTGTGGACGGCCCGGGGCGGCTCAGCGGGCGGCGGCCAGGATGCGGTCGGCCTGGGCGGCGGCGCTGGTCAGGGCCTTGTCGAGGTCGGCGCCGGGCTCGGTGAGGGCGGCGGACATCGCGGCGTCGAGGACCTTGTAGAGCTGCTGGGCGGCGGGGGGCTCGTTCAGGGACGTGGCGGGGTGCTTGACGTACGGGTCGTAGTTGGCCGGGGGGAGGTTGCCGTTGGCCTTCAGGGAGGTGGTGATGTCGTACATCTGGCCGGAGTCGGCGGCCCAGAAGTACGGCTGCGGCACGGAGATCGCGACCGGGTCCTTGCTGCCCGCGGCCATGGTCCGGGCCCGGGCGAAGTTGAACTGGCCGACGTCGGGCGTCTGGTACTGGAAGTTGATCCAGGCGATCAGGGCCTTGATCTGGTTCGGGGTCTGGCCCTTCTTGACGTAGTACAGGTCGCCGCCGCCGAGGCTGGGCCCGGGGCCGGTGGCGCCGGGCATCGGGCCGAGGCCGTACGCCTTCGGGTCGGCGCCGAGGACCTCGATCAGGTGTTTGACCACGTCGGGGGCGCCCAGGAACATGCCGACCTTGCCGGCGGCGAGCGGCGGGAAGGCGTCGGCCCACTGGGTGACGGGGGTGGCGGAGATGCTGCGGTCGGTGAAGCGCATGTCGTGCAGGCGCTTGAGGACCTGCCGGC
The DNA here is from genome assembly GCF_013364235.1 of Kitasatospora sp. NA04385. NCBI lineage: Bacteria > Bacillati > Actinomycetota > Actinomycetes > Kitasatosporales > Streptomycetaceae > Kitasatospora > Kitasatospora sp. NA04385. The sequence goes on from NZ_CP054919.1 coordinate 4,672,396, forward strand.
CCTCGGGGGAGTCGAAGGCGGCCTTCTTGCCGTCGTCCGAGACGACCTTGCCGCCGAGGCTGTAGAGCTCGGCGGTGAAGTGCCAGCCGCCGGTGTTGCCGCCCGAGTAGTCCTGGTAGCCGGTGACGCCGCCGCCCAGGGCGGAGATCCTCTTGGCCGCGGCCTGCACCTCGTCCCAGGTGGTCGGCGGCTTGTCGGGGTCGAGGCCGGCCTGCTTGAACAGGTCGCGGTTGTAGACCAGGCCGGTGGTGTAGTAGTTGATCGGCAGCGCGTAGACCTTGCCGTCGACCGTCATGTTGTCCTTGACGGACGGCAGCATCGCGGAGAAGCCGGGCAGCGTCTCGTCGTTGACGTACGCGGTGAGGTCCTGCGCGTCGCCGGAGGCGAGGGTGGCCTCGCGGTCGGTGAAGTAGGCGTGGAACGCGCCGGTCTCGTCGTGCGCCTTGTAGTGCGCGGCCTGCTGCTCCGGCGTCTCGCACTGGCCGACGTACGGGCGCGCGTCGATGGTGACGTTCGGGTACATGGACTTGAACAGCTTGAGGTCGTCGGCGTACTTGGCCTGGGCGGCGGGCTGGTCCGAGCCCGGGGCGCAGTCGATGGTGACGGTGACGGTCGCGTGCGGGTCGAGCGGCTTGCCGTCGGCGACGCCGACGGCGGGGTCGGGGCGGGCGGGGGCACTGCTGGTGCAGGCGGCGGCGGTCAGCAGCAGGCTCGCGGTGAGGGCGAGGGCGGCCGCCCTGCGCGGTCTGTTCGGGTTCATGCGTGCCTCGTGGATGGGTGGGCTCCGGGTGCGGCGGGAGGGGAGTGCGGGGGGAAGCGGATGCTCAAGGAACGTAGGATCTGCGCATATTTAATGCAAGACTTTGACTAGATTCAGGAAAGTTGCGACTTCGCATCGGGCCGCCCGGGTCTCCCCGCCCGCCGGAGCCGTGGCATTCGGCTTCCTCGAACCCGTGTTCGCGTTTCCCGAAGCGCCCTTGGTGCTGCGTCCGCACCGGGTGATTCTGAGTGCCGTCCAGGCTCGACGTGGCACGAACAGAACAGGGAACCTATGTCCGGGACGCTTCAGAAGCAGCGTGTCGTCCTCTCCACCGTCTCTTCGGATTCGCACACCTGGAACTTGGTCTTCCTCCAGCTCCTGCTGGAGGAACAGGGGTACGAGGTGGTCAACCTCGGGGCCTGCGTGCCGGACGGGGTCCTCATCGAGGCCGTCCGACTGCACCGGCCCGACTCGGTGGTGATCTCCTCCGTGAACGGCCACGGGCACATCGACGGGGCCCGCCTGATCGCGGCGCTGCGCGCCGACGCGGACCCGCGGGTGGCCGGGGTGCCGGTGATGATCGGCGGGAAGCTCGGGATCAGGGGCGCGGACGACGCGGACCTCGCCGGGGAGCTGGTCGCCGCCGGGTTCGACGCGGTGTTCAGCGAGGGCGCGGACCCGGGCGAGCTCGGGCGCACGCTGGCCCGCTTCACCCCGGCCGGAGCCCTGGGCCCGGCTGCCCCCGCCGCCGCCCGCACCGCTTCCGCCCGCACCGCCCCCGCGACCGCCCGCAGCGCGACCGCCCGCACCGCCTCCGCCTCCGCCCGCACCGCGGCCACCCGCACCGCCCCCGCCGACCCGTTCACGGCCGAGGAGGTCGCGGCATGACCGGCATACCGGCGCAGGACCCCGTGCGGATCGCGCTCGACTTCCAGGACCACGTGGAGCGGGCCGCCGCCGCCGGCCGGCTGGTGGTGCAGCCGCGGATGGGGATGTCCGACCCGGAGGCGATGGCGGCCGGGCTGGCCGCCGTCGCGGCCGCCAGGGCCCGGACCGCGGGCACCCTCACCATCGACTCGTACACCCGGGTCGAGGACCTGGCCGGGGCCGCGGCCGCGCTCGCCGCGGGCAAGCCGCTGAACGGCTTCCCGATCGCCAACCACGGCCCCCGCGTCACGGCGCGGGTGGTCGCGGCCACCGGCCACCGGATCCCGGTGCAGGTGCGGCACGGCTCCGCCCGGCCCGGGCACGTCTTCGAGGCGATGGTCGGGGCGGGCCTGGCGGCCTCCGAGGGCGGGCCGGTCTCCTACTGCCTGCCCTACTCGCGGCTGCCGCTGGCGGAGTCCGTCCCGGCCTGGGCGGACGCCTCGCGGGCGTTCGCCGAGTCCGCCGCGGCCCGCGGGATGCGGGCCCACCTGGAGACCTTCGGCGGCTGCATGCTGGGCCAGATGTGCCCGCCCTCGCTGCTGGTGGCGATCAGCGTCCTGGAGGCGGTGTTCTTCGCCCGGTGCGGCCTGCGCTCGGTGTCGCTGTCCTACGCCCAGCAGACCAACGCCGTGCAGGACGTCGAGGCGCTCGCGGCGCTGCGCCGCCTCGCCGACGAGCACTTGCCCGCGGACGTGGCCCGGCACGTGGTGCTCTACACCTACATGGGGGTCTACCCGCACACCGAGTCCGGGGCCCGGCTGCTGCTGGACGGCTCCGTGCAGATCGCGGTGCGCGGCGGCGCCGCCCGGCTGATCGTGAAGACCGCGGCCGAGGCGCACCGCATCCCCACCGTCGCGGAGAACGTCGCCGCGCTGGAACGGGCCGCCGCCGTCGACGAGTTCGCCCGCACCGGGCAGTGCCCGCTGCCGTGGGCCCACCAGGTCGACTACGAGGACGTGTACCGGGAGGCGTCGGCCCTGGTCGAGGCGGTGCTCTCGCGCTCCGAGGACGTCGGCACCGCGCTGCGCACCGCCTTCCGCGACGGGGTGCTGGACGTGCCGTTCTGCCTGCACCGGGACAACGCCGGGGTCGCCCAGGGCGGCATCGGCGACGACGGCCGGCTGGTCTGGGCCCGGACCGGCGCGATGCCGCTGCCCGCGACCGCCCGCTCCTCCGGCACCGCCGTCACCTCGGCCGGGCTGCTCGGCATGCTCCGCCACACCGCCGACTCGCACGACCGGACGGCGGCGCTCACCGACGGCAGCAACGCCTACCGGATCGCGATCGTCGGCTCGGGCCCGCGCGGGCTCGCGGTGGCCGAGCGGCTGGCCGCCCGGCTGGCCGCGGAACGGCCCGCGCAGCGGGTCGAGATCAGCCTCGTCGACAAGGACCAGGTCGGGGCGGGCCGGGTCTGGCGCACCGACCAGGACGAGTCGTTCCTGATGAACACGGCCTGCGGCGAGGTCACCATGTTCTCCGGCCCGCCGGACGGCGGCCCGGTCCGCGCGGGCGCCGGCCCGTCGCTGGGGCAGTGGTGGGCGGCCGCCGACCCCGCGTTCCCGGGGCCGAACGCCTACGCCCCGCGCGCCCTGTACGGGAGCTACCTGCGCCACCACCTCGACGTCGTGGAGGCCTCGCTGCCCCCCCACCGCGGCCCTGCACCGGGTGCCCGGCGAGGCGGTCGCGCTGGAGCGGGACGCCGCCGGGTGGCGGCTGCGCCTGGCGGACGGGCGGGAGCTGCCCGCGGACCGGGTGGTGCTGGCCACCGGGCACCCCGTCACCGGGCTGACGGGCGAGCAGGCCGAACTCGCCGCCTTCGCCGCCGCGCGCCCCGGCGCGACCTACGTCCGTGGGGACAGCGCCGCCGACATGCCGCTGTCCGGCATCGCCGCGGGCTCCCGGGTCGCCGTCCTCGGCATGGGGCTGTCGTTCTACGACGTGGTGGCCGCCCTGACCACCGGACGCGGCGGCCGCTTCGCGGAGGACGGGCGCGGCGGCCTGCGCTACCTGCCCTCGGGGCGGGAGCCGCTGATCGTCGCGGGGTCGCGCTCCGGCGTGCCGATGCCGGCCCGCGGGCTCAACCAGAAGGCCCCCGACTGGCGCTACACCGCCCGGCTGTTCACCCCGGAGCGGATCGGCGCGCTGCGCGCCGACGGCCCGCTCGACTTCCTGGCCGATGTCTGGCCGTGGCTGGACGCCGAGATGCAGCTGGTCTACCACGGCACCGCGGTCCGGGCCCGCTACGGGGCCGAGGTCGAGCAGTGCTACCTGGACAGCTGCGTCGAGGACGTCCTGGCCGAGGGCCCGGAGGCCGCCGAGCGGATCGCCCGCGCGACGGCCGAGCGCTTCGGCGTCCAGGAGCTGGAGCCGCTGGACGTCCGGCGGCTGGCCCGCCCGTTCGCCGGGCGCAGCTACCCGGGGCCCGCGCAGTTCGCCGCCGCGCTGGCCGACCTGCTGGCGGCGGACCTGGCCGCGGCCCGGCTGGGCAACCACGACGGCCCGCTGAAGGCGGCCCTGGACGTGATCCGCGACGTGCGCGGCACCGTCCGGACCGCGGTGGACGACGGCGGCCTGACCGCCCGTTCGCACCGCGAGGACTTCCTCGGCTGGTTCGCCCCGCTCAGCGGCTTCCTCGCCGCGGGCCCGCCGCTGTCCCGGCTGCGCGAGACGCTGGCGCTGCTGGAGTCCGGGCTGCTGGAGGTGGTCGGCCCCGCGGCCCGCTTCACCGCCGACGAGGCCACCGGGGCGTTCCGGGTGGAGTCGGCGCAGGTCGCGGGCAGCGCGCGCAGCTGCGCCACGCTGATCGACGCCCGCATCCCGGGGGCGGACCTGGACCTCGACCCGGCGCCGCTGACCCGGCAGCTGGTGGCCGCTGGGCTGTGGACCTCCTGGGCGAACGAGGCGGGCGGCGAGTCCTTCGACACCGGCGGGGTCGCGGTGACCGCCGCGCCCTACCGGCCGCTGGACGTGATCGGGGAGCCGGTGGAGGGCCTGTACGTGCTGGGCATCCCGACCGAGGGGCAGCGCTGGTTCATGCAGGTCGGCTCCACCCGGCCCGGCCCGTGGACGCAGTTCACCGCGGACGCGGACGCCGTCGCCGCCGACGCGCTGGCCGGGCTGCCGCGGATCGCGGTCCTGCCCGCGCTGACCGGCGGGCCCGCGCTGACCGGCGGGGGGTCCTGATGTCCGCGACCCGCCTCCGCGCGCAGCCGCTCCCGGACCTCCGGCCGCAGCCCCGCCGCAGCCCGGCCCACGCGGCCTTCCGCTCGGCACGGGACCTGCTGCAGCGCCTGCGCACCCGACCGGACGCGGCCCGGCGGGAGTTCGCCTGGCCCCGGCCGACGCACTTCAACTGGGCGCTGGAGTGGTTCGACGTGGTGGCCGCCGAGGAGCCGCGCCCGGCGCTGGAGCTGGTGCACCCGGGCGGCCGGGTGGAGTCGGTCTCCTACCGCGAGCTGTCCGCCCGCTCGGACCGGCTGGCCACCTGGCTGCGCGGCCTGGGCGTGCGGCGCGGCGAGCGGGTGATGGTGGTGCTCGGCCAGCAGGTCGAGCTGTGGGAGACGCTGCTGGCCTGCCTCAAGCTCGGGGCGGTGGTCATCCCGACCTACACCTCGCTCACCGAGGCCGAGGCGCGGGACCGCTTCGAGCGCGGCGGGGTGCGCCACCTGGTGGTCCGCAGCCGGGACGTGGACCGGTTCGCGGCGGTCGACGCGGCCGTCCGGGTCGCGGTCGGCGGGCCGGTGCCGGGCTGGCACGACCACGCGGACGCCCGCCGCACGCCCGGCGCGTTCACCCCGGACGCCGCCACCCCGGCCGGGGACGTGGCCTTCGGCTACTTCACCTCGGGGACGACCTCCGCCCCGAAGCTGGTCCTGCACACCCACGCCTCGTACCCGGTCGGGCACCTCTCCTCGCTGTACTTCCACGGGCTGCTGCCGGGCGACCGGCACCTGAACGTCTCGGCACCGGGCTGGGCCAAGCACTCCTGGTCGAGCTTCTTCGTCCCGTTCACGGCGCAGGCCACGCTGGTCGTCGCGGCCGACGAGGGCCTCGGCCCGGAGGGGCTGCCGGGGCTGCTGGCGGAGCGGGAGGTCACCAGCGTCTGCGCGCCGCCCTCGTACTGGGCGGCGGTGGTGCCGCACCTGGGCACGGCCGTCCCGCGGCTGCGGGAGGCCACCAGCGCGGGGGAGCCGCTGCCCGATCCGGTGGCCGACGCGGTCGCGGCGGCCTGGGGCGTGACGGTGCGCGACGGCTACGGCCAGACCGAGACGACCGCGCTGATCGGCACCACCCCCGGCACGCCCCGCACCCCCGGCTGGCTGGGCCGGCCGCTGCCCGGCTGGGACCTCGTCCTGGACGAGGGCCACCTGTGCGTGGACCTGACCGGCGCCCCGGTCGGGATGATGGCCGGCTACGACGACCCCGAGCACACCCGCCGGGTGCTCGGCGGCGACCGCTACCGCACCGGCGACGTGGCCGAGGCGGGCCCGGACGGGCTGCTGCGGGTCCTCGGCCGGGACGACGACGTGTTCAAGTCCGGCGGCCACCGCGTCTCGCCGTACGAGCTGGAGGCGGTGCTGCGCACCCACCCGGCGGTCCGGGACGCCGCGGTCGTCCCGGTGCCGCACGCCGGGCTGGGCCGGGCCGCGCACGCGGTGGTCGAGCCGGAGCCGGGCCGTCCGGCGGTGACGGCCGAGGAACTGCTGGCGCACGTGGACGCCCGGGTGGGCGCGGCGGTGCGGGTCCACAGCGTGGAGTTCACCGACCGCCTGCCGCGCACCGTCTCCGGCAAGGTCCGCCGGGCGGCGCTGGCCCGCTGAGCCGACCGGTCGTTTCGGTCGGCCGTCGTAGCGGTGAACCCGGCGGTCCCGCAAGCCGGTTCACGATTCCCGAACACTCCGGTCCTCCGGGCCGGCGCGGTTGCGCCGGCGCCGGAAGACCGCCACTCTAGGGAGTAAGGGTTTTGAACCCTTACTCGACCTCATCGGAGGAGAGCACCGTGTCCACGCCCCAGCACACCCCCCAGCCCCGCCGGATCGAGGTCGTCGAAGGGATCTTCGACGACGGGCTCGACGGCGCCGGGATCACCTGGACCCCGTACGTCCAGCCCGGCCGCGACGCCGTCGACGTCCACTGGCTCTACACCTCGGAGGAGACCGGCCCCGACGGCGCCGAGGCGTACGTCGCCCAGTTCCGCCCCGGAGCCCACGGCGACCTGCACCGCCACCTCGGCTTCGAGCTGATCGTGGTGCTGGACGGCGAGCTGGTGAACGACAACGGCGACCGCTACGGCCGCGGCACGCTCGTCGTCGAACGCCCCGACAGCGTGCACCGGGTCACCAGCCCGCTGGGCTGCCGGCTCCTGGTCGTCCGCGAGAAGCGCACCCTGCCGCTGCACCCCGGCGAGGAGGCCGACACCGGCCTGGCCCTCGACGGCGCGCGGTCCGCCGCCTGACCGACCCCTCCACCACGCCTCCAGGAGAGCACCGTGACCGACCAACTCGCCTCCCCCCTCCGGCCGCCCGCCCCCGTCGACGCCGTGCCCGTCGGGCCGCTGGTCGGCCAGTCCGGCAAGGTGCACACCCCGCGCTTCAAGTGGGGCATCCTCGGCATCGGGATCGCCGCCCAGGCCGCGTTCAGCGCCGCCTTCCAGGGCATCCCCACCTCCGGCTCGCTGCTCCAGGACGCCTACCGGCTCACCCCCTCCCAGCTCGGCCTGGTGCTGGCCGCGGTCACCTGCGGCGCGTTCGTCACCGACGTGTTCTGGGGGCTGATGTCGGACCGGATCGGCGAGCGCAAGGTGCTGATCACCGGCCTGACCGGCACCACCCTCGCGCTCGCCGCCGCCGCCCTCTTCCTCAGCCCCGGCGGCGGCGCCGTCCCCTCCTACACGGCGCTGGCGGTGGTCCTCTTCATGGCCGGCTGCCTCGGCGGCTCCGTCAACGGGGCCTCCGGCCGGGCGGTGATGGGCTGGTTCCCGGTCCACCAGCGCGGCTTCGCCATCAGCCTCCGGGTGGCCGCCGTCCCGGCCGGCGGGGCGATCGGCGCCGCCGTGCTGCCCCCGCTCGCGATGAACGGCGGCTTCCGCTGGGTGTTCGCCTTCCTGACGGCCTTCTCGCTGCTGGCCACCGTCGCCGTGGTGATCTGGCTGGACGAGCCCCCGCTGGCCAAGACCAAGGCCCAGGGCGGCACCGCCGCCCCGCTGGCGCCCAACCCGCTCAAGCGCTGGGACATCTGGCGGATCGCCATCACCGCCTTCCTGCTCGACCTGCCGCAGTTCACCGTCCTGACCTTCGGCTCGGTCTTCCTGCACACCGTCAAGCACGTCTCGCTCGGCACGATCGCCGTCCTGCTGGTCGTCGTGCAGGTCCTCAGCGCGGTCTCCCGGGTCTGGGGCGGCCGCTGGACCGACCGCCGCGGCGGACGCCACCGCCGCACCATGGTCACCGTCTACAGCTGGATCATCGCCGGGGGCTTCACCGCCGTCGCCCTCCTGGAGTCCGGCCCGGCCTGGCTGGTCGCCGCCCTGCTGGTGGTCTCCGGCATCCTCGCCTGCGGCTGGCACGGCGTGCACTACGCCGAGATCGCCACCATGGCGGGGGCCGAACGCTCGGGCACCGCACTGGGGTTGGAGAACACGCTGGTCTTCGCGGGCGCCTTCGTCACCCCGCTGCTGATCCCGGCCCTGCTGTCCGCCTCGTCCTGGCCGGTGGTGATGCTGCTGATCGGCGCGCTCCCGGCCGTGCTGTCGGCGCTCATCATGCCGCGCGAGCCGAAGCTCCCGGCGCGGGCCTGACCGGGCTCCGCGCCCGGCGCCCCGTCCGTGGCACCATCGGCCCGTGGGGGTCGGTGGTGCCGGTGGTGCCGGTGCGCCCGGCCCTGGCCTCGGCCTCGGCTCCGGCTCCGGCTCCGGCCCCGGCCTCGGCCCCGGCCCCGGAACGGCAACTGGAACTGGAACAGGAAGGAGAGCGTCCCGTGAGTGCCAGCACCGACCTGCGCTTCGACACCGGCCGGATCTGCCTCGACCTGCTGGCCACCGTCGGCGGCAACCTCTCGTCGAGCCCGGTCGAACGGCTCGACGGCGTCGCCCGCCTGGACGCCTGGCTGCACGGCGCGGGCGTGGTGCCCGTCGACGAACCGCTCGACCTGGACGCGGAAGCGCTGGACGGCTTCCTGGCCCTGCGCGCCCGCCTCCACCGGATCGTCCACGCCGAACTCGACGGCACCGGCCCCACCGACGACGACCTGGCCGCGCTCAACCGCACCGCCGCGGCCGGCCCGCTCGCCCTCCGCCTGGACCGCACCCCCGGGGCGGGCCTGCACTGCCGGACGGTCACCCCGCCCGACCTCGCCGACCTGCTCGGCGCGGTCGCCCAGGACGCCGTCCGGCTGTTCGGCTCGCCGGACCGCGCGCTGCTGCGCGAGTGCGAGGGCCCGACCTGCGACCTGGTCTACGTGGACGCCTCGCGCGGCCGACGCCGCCGCTGGTGCTCCGCCTCGGCCTGCGCCAACCGGCACTACGTGGCCGCCCACCGGGCCCGCCGGTCGGAGGCGGGCCCCCCGTCCCCGTCCGGGGAGCCCGCCTAGCCGCGCACCCCGCACCCCGGAGCCCCGTCCGCTCTCGTCGGACGGGGCTCCGGGGTGCGCGGCGTAGGACGCCGGGGGTGGTTCAGACGGCCTGGAGGGTCGGGGTGCCGCGGCGGGACGGCGCGGGGCGCAGTCGTCTCAGGTGGGCCGAGACGCCGGCGGGGCAGGTGCGGCGGTTCCAGAGCACCTCGGTGACGACCACGTGCCCGGTCTCCAGCGGCATCTCCACCAGGTGGCCCTTGGCCAGCCAGGGCCGCACCGCGACCTCCGGCAGCAGCCCGACGCCGAGACCGGCCAGCACCGCCGACTTCACGCCCTCCAGGCTGCCCACCTGCATCGGCTCGGCGTCCGGCAGCCGCTCCAGCACGTCGGTCTCGGTCAACTCCCGGTAGACGCAGTCCCGTCCGGTCAGCAGCACGCGGCGGGGCCGGGCCGCGGCGTCGCGGGTGCCGACCAGCAGCGCGTCCTCCTCCCACAGCACCCGGCTGTGGACCGGGTCGTCGCCGTCGTTCCCGGCCCGCCAGGGCTCCTTGGTCCGGTTGACCAGCACCACGCTCGTCCCGCCGGAGAGCACCTGCTCGCGCAGGCGTCCGGGGGTGGCGGTCTCGATCTCCAGGCTCAGTTCCGGCAGGAAGCGGTTCATCATCTTCACGAAGCTCGGCAGCTGGTAGGCGCAGACCGACGGGGTCGCTCCCAGGTGCAGGGCTGCGGGGTCGCCGCTCCCGGCGGCCCGGGCCACCGCGAGCCGGGCGCGCTCCATGTCGTCGAGGATCGTCTCGGCGTGCTCCAGCAGGGCCGCCCCGGACCGGGTGAGCGGGCTCCCCGGCAGGTTGCGGTCGAACAGCCGGGCGCCCAGGGCCCGTTCCAGGCCCTGGATGTGTCCGGTGACGGTCGAGCGGGCGACGCCGAGTCGTTCGGCGGCGGCGCTGTTGCTCCCGGTGCGGGCGGCCAGCGTGAAGGTCTGCAGCCAGCGGGTTTCCATGTCCGTCCTCTCCCTTGCTCGTCTGTTGCCTTGCTCGCCTGTTCCCCTGCTCGTCTGTCGGTGCCTGCCCGTCAGCGGCCGGGCGCGTCGTCCAGGGTGACGACGGTGGAGAACACGCAGGTCCGGTCCTGCGTGGCGGAGACCACGAACCTGCGCCGCCCGGGCCGGTCCTCCGGGTGCGGGTCGAGCGGGGCCGCGGTGACGTCGCAGACCGCGTCGAACTCGGCGTACCGGGCGAAGACGCTGTCCATGCCGACGACCAGCCCGGGCCGCGAGCGGCAGGCGGCGTGCGCGGCCTGCTGGGCGGCCTCCAGCAGCAGCATGCCGGGGACGTGGTCGACCGGGTGGTCGAAGAGCACCGGGTGGCTGAGGTCGACGCGCAGCTGGGTGCGGTCGTCCCGGCGGGCCGGGGCCAGCACCACGTCGGTGTGGTGCTCGCGGCCGACCCGGGCCGGCGGGAGCGGCGGGAGCAGCGGCGGCGCCCCGGCGCGGGCCCGCTCGGGGTCGGCGCGGTCGCCGCGCAGCCGCCGGTAGATCGCGGGCGGGTGGTTGACGAAGCCGGTGTGCACGCGGGCCAGCGGCACCCCGTCCGCCAGGACCTGCACCGCCATCCGCAGGGACACCAGCCGGCCGGCCCGGCGCACCACGTCCGAGCAGGACACCCGCAGTTCGACGGGGTGCCGGGAGTCGGCCGCGGCCAGCGCGGCGGGGTCGACGGTCAGCGACAGGTCGCACCAGGACTGGCGGTGGTCCAGCGGCGCGCCGTACGCGGCGTGCGAGAGCAGCGGGATGGCCTGGCGCACCGTCTCGACGAGGAGCAGCGGGGAGTGGCCGCCGTCGGCGGTGCGGTAGAAAGGGTGCGAGGCGGGCCAGCGGGCGGAGAGTTCGAACCGGTCCGGTCCGAGCTCGCGCCAGTCGGTGAGCAGGATCTCCGCCGTGTCGCGCTTGTGGACCAGCGCACCCGGCAGCGTGCTTGCTTTCACTCTTCCCCCCGAGAAGACGCGGGGCGACGCCCGGTGGGGCGCCGCGGCTCTGGAAAAATAGTGACCGTCCTGATTTTTAGCACGAGAAGGTGAGCATCAGAAGGGCACTCGGGATCATTTGAACTCCTCTATACCCAAGGGTTGTCCCGCCACGGGCAAGGGCTGTGGGAGCGTGCAGGTGCCGGTTATGATGGCGAACGTTCGGATTTTTTTGGAGGTGGGATCTTGCACAAGCCCAAGCAGGAGCGGGCGATCCAGACGCGGGCGGCGATCCTTCGCGCGGCAGCCGAGGTCTTCGACGAGTGCGGCTACACGGGGGCGAGCATCAGCAAGATCATCGCCCGGGCCGGACTCACCCAGGGCGCCGTGTACTTCCACTTCGCCTCGAAGGAGGAGATGGCCCGGGCGGTCATGCTGGAGCAGGCCAACAACCTGCGCTTCCCCGACGGCGTGCCCGGCCTCCAGCACCTGGTCGACCTCACCATGTTCCTCGCCGTCCAGCTCCAGGAGGACTCGCTGCTCCGGGCCGGCGTCCGGCTCGCCGTCGAACAGGGCGAGATATTCGGCAACCGGGACGACACCGCGTACCGCGACTGGGTCGAACGCTTCGCCGCCGACCTGTACGCGGCGACCGGCCGCAGCGAACTGCTGCCCGACGTGGTGGTGCCCGACCTGGCCCAGTTCCTGGTCGGCGCCTACAGCGGCACCCAGCTCTTCTCCAACATCTCCACCGGCCGGGCCGACCTGCCGCAGCGCCTGGTCGTGATGTGGCGCTACCTGCTGCCCGGCATCGCCACCCCCGAGGCCCGCGCGCGCATGGTGGTCCGGCCGTGGGGGGCGGCGCGGCCGTGAGACGGGACGCCGGGGCGCGGGACGCCGGGCGTTCGCGGGTTGCCGGGGTGCGGGGCGCTGAGCGTTCATCGCCGGTTGTGGTGGCACGGGATGCCGTGAGACGGGGCGCCGGACGTCCGTTGGTCGCGGTGACCGGTGCCACGGGCTTCCTCGGTTCGGCCGTCGTCTCTCAACTCGCCCTCCAACCGGTCGATTTACGCCTCGGGATGCGCTTGCCCCGTCCGGCCGGGGACAAGGGTCTGTCCGGGGCTGAGGCTGAGACCGGGGGTGAGGGCCCGCCTCGGGCCGGGGGCGAGCCGCTCGCGCGCGTGCACCGCGTCCGCGCGGACCTGGACGACCGGGCGAGCCTGGACGCGCTGTGCGCCGACGCGGACGTGGTGCTGCACCTCGCCTCCTACGTCGGCCCGGACCGGGACCGCGCCGAGGCCGTCAACCACCGCGGCGCCGAACGGCTCGCGGCCGCGGCCCGCGCCACCGCCCGGCCGCACTGCCGGATCCTGCACCTGTCGACCTGCGCCGTGTACGGAGCCGGGCCGCACCGGGGCGCCGCCGTGGGCGAGGTCGTCCCCGACCCCGTCTCGCCCGCGAGCCGCACCCGGCTGGCCGGTGAGCGGGCCACCCGCGCCGCCGGGGCGACGGTGCTGCGCGCCGCACTGGTCACCGGCCCGGGCGAACGCTGGGTGGTGCCCGCCCTGCGCGAACTCGTCCACCGGGTACCGGCCCACTGGGACGGCGGCCGCGCCCTGCTCTCCATGATCGACGCCGCGGACCTGGGCCGACTCGTCGCCGCCCTGGCCCTCGAACCCGCCGCGGCCGCCCCCGGCGCGGTCCTGCACGCCGCGCACCCCGCCCCGGTGCGCAACCGCGACCTGCTCCGGGCCCTGGCCGACCTCGGCCTGCTGCCGCCCCTCCCGGACGGTGCCGACCGGCCCTGGTCGTGGTGCCTGGACCGGCTCGCCCGCACCCCCGGCTCCGCCACCGAACGGCAACTCGCCCTGCTCGGCCAGGACCACTGGTACCGCAGCGAGGACGCCTGGCGACTCGCCCGCACCGACCCCGGCCCCGGCCCGCTCGCCCGGCTGGCCGCCGCCGCACCCTGGTACCGCGCCCACCTCGCACTCCCGGGCGGCTGACTCGCGAGCGTTGGCCTCGCGGGCGCCGGTCTCGCGGTCGTCGGTCTCGTGCCGGGGGAGCTGATGGGGTCGATTACACCAGGTGAACATTTCTGGATGGTGATGCGTCATCAAATGACCGATGCTGAATCATCGTTGACGCAGCACTGACCCTGTTTGCGCACTGTGCGCGGGGGAGTGATGGGTGTGTTACGTTCCGTACTCGGACCACCGAAAAATTGACCCCGGCGGTGCTACCAACACCCCGGGGCCCGGCACTAGGAGTTCACGCTCCCCATGCACATCCATCGTAGCGGGCGCCCGCGCGGCTTCGACCCCTTCCCGATGCTCCGACCCGAGCGTTCCGGCCTCAGCAAGGGCGCGTACGGACTCGCCGTCCAGATCCTCACCAGCCCCACCGGCTGCCAGGAGGACGGCCGACAGCTGGCCACCCACGGCCCGGACGGCCGGGCGGGCATCGCCAACATGCTGCGCGAGCTGAAGGCCACCAGGTTCTACTGGGTCATCACCTTCCGGCTCCCGGACGGTCGGATCGTCAGCCAGTCCCACCTCTTCGACACTCCGCAGCACGTCGCACCGGATCCCGTCCTCCCGGGCCCCGGCGAAGGCGGACCCGGCCGACCTGACGCCCTATTGAAAACCCGGGAGGGAAAACCCTCCCTCCCGGGCGCCGAACCACCGCCTGCGGCGAAGGCCGCGGCGGGCTCCGGGCCGGAGCCCGATCCGAAGTTGGAGCCCGGGCCGGGGGCCGGGCCGAGGGCCGGGTCGAGGGCAGAAGCCGGGTCCGGGTGCGGGTGCGGGCCGGGGGCCGCGCCGGGGGCCGGGTCCGGGGCCGGTCTCGGCCCGGAGCCTGAGGCCGTGGCCGATCTCGCGTCGGGGTCCGACTCGTTGCCAGAGGCCCAGGCCCAGGCCCAGGCCGAGCATGCGGCGGAGGCCGGGCCCTACGGGTCGGGGGCCGGGTGCGGGTACGGGCCGGGGGCCGGGTCGGGGGCCGGGTCCGGGTACGGGTCGGGGGCAGGTCTCGGCCCGGAGCCTGAGGCCGTGGCCGATCTCGCGTCGGGGTTCGACTCGTTGCCAGAGGCCCAGACTCAGGCCCAGGCCCAGGCCGAGCATGCGGCGAAGGCCGGGCCGGAAGTCGGGCCCGAACCCGGATCGGAAGCTGGGCCCGGACCCGGACCGGAAGCCGGGCCCGAGGCCGAACCGGCTGTCGAGGCACCGGCGGTGGACGAGGAGATCCGGGCGGCGATGGGCCTGCTGTACCGGGTGATTCAGCCGGAGCCCCGGCTGCGGATCGGCGAGGTGGAAGCGCTCGCGCTGGCCCCGCTGGTGGCGGAGTGGCAGCGGCGCGGCGGCACGCCGGAGGATCTGGCGCGGGCCCTGCTGCCCGGCCTGCCGTCGCTGGTCCACTCGGCGCCGGGCATGCTGCGCTCCAGGCTGGAGCGCAAGATGCCGCCCGCGCCGGACGTACCGCCGGAGCCCGCCCGGGTTGCGTCGTCCGGTTCGGGCAGGTCGCCCGGGCTGTCTGGGCCGTTTGCCCGGTCCGGGCTGTCTGCGCGGTCCGGGTCGCCCGGGTCGTCCGGGATGCCCGTGGTGCCCAGGCCGAGGGCGAGCTACGCCGAGTGCGCCAAGTGCCATGACCCGGTGCCGAGTCCGGGCATCTGTGGGCCCTGTGCGGGACTGGCGCCCAGGCCCGTCGCGGTCGGCGGTGGCGCGGGCGTCGTCCGGGTCGGCGCGCAGCGGGCCAGGGCCGCCCTGCGCGCCGCGCGGGACGTACTGCCGATCAGCCACTGCCTGCCCGCCGTCACCGGGTAGTCCCCGGGCGGCAGTTGGGGCACTGTGGGCCTCCGGGCCTCCGGGCCTCCGGGCCTCCGGGCCTCCGGGCCTCCGGGTGGACGGTGGTGGTGGGGCCTCCGGGCCTCCGGGCCTCCGCGTGGGCGGCGGTGGTGGGGCCTCATCCGGCCTGGCCGTGGGAGCCCGGCTTCAGGGTCGTGCGGAGGGCGGCTGGGGGCGAGGCGATGTGGTCAGCGCGGCGAGCTCGCTCTCGATCGCGGGGCGGGCGGCGGTGGCCGGTCGCCCCGCGGCCTCGGGCGTGAGCGTGCGGCGGAGGATGGGCGAGCGGCAGTCCTGGGGGTGCACGACCCGCTCGCAGCTCCGACACCAGTGCGCTGGCATCGGTGCGTTGACACCTGTGTTCCGGCATCGGTGCGTCGACATCGATGCGTCGGCACCTGTGTTCTGACATCGGTGTGCCGACATCGATGCGTCGGCATCCGTGTCCCGACATCGGCGTGCCGACACCGATGCATCGACACCCGTGTTCCGACATCGATGAGTCGGCATCGATGCGCCGACATCTGTGTTCCGACATCGATGCACTGACACCGACCCACCGGCCCACCGACACCGACCCGCCGACCCGCCGACCCGCCGACCCGCCAGCGTCGTTCAGGGCGCGGCCAAGCGGTGGCGCAGGCCGAGCAGGAAGACGTCCAGCCCGGTGGTGAACCAGGCGTCGTAGTAGGAGTGTTGGGGCGCCGCTCCGGTGGGGTCGCCATCGCTGTCGGACGGGCTGCCGGGCGGGGTGCCGGTCTGGGCCAGGGCGTGGCCGAGGACGTAGACGGCCACGGTCTGGACGGCCGTGACGGCCTCCTCGTCGGACACTCCGGCGGTGGTGAAGGCCCGTAGCAGTGGGGCGATCAGGCGGCGGCCGTGGGTCTCGTCCACCGGGTGGGTGGCGAGCAGCGGGACGGCGCGGGGGTGGGCGAGGAGCATTCGGCGGTACGCGGTGGCGAAGGCGTGTAGCGCGGTGGGCCAGTCGGTGTCCGGCGGCAGGTCGAGCCGGACTTCGGCGGCCAGCCGGTTGACCACCGAGGCGAGTACGGCGTCCCGGTTGGGCAGGTGGCGATAGAGCGACATGGCGGCCACGCCCAGTTCGGTGCCCAGGCGGCGCATGGTGAGCGCCTCCGTCCCCTCGGCGTCGATCACGCCGATCGCGGCCTCGGTGACGGCGGCGGCGTCGATCCGGGCGGGGCGGCCGGCCTTGCGGCGGGGGCTCTCGGTGCTCATGCGCCCATGGTGGCGGCAGCGGTTCCGGCGGTCATCAGCAGGGTCAGCACCCCGACCACCACGTGCTGCACGTCCGGCACCACGCCGTGCCCCTCGGTGGGTAGCACCTTCAGCGTCCGCGCGTAGTCCCGTTGGTACAGCTCCCGCTGCGCGGCCGTGGAGTACCCGAAGTAGGGAATCCACCAACTGAGCAGGTGCCCCGTCAGGACGACCCCGCAGAGCACCAGTGCGGTGACCAGCGACCAGTGGGAGTTCAGCGCGATGCCCGCCGAAATGGCCAGCGGAAAGGGGTAGTTGACGGCGGCGGCGAGCAGGCGCAGCCGTAGGTTGCCCGGCTTGAGGTCGTTCAGCGGGAACATCGGCACCCACTCGGTCAGGACCAGCCAGGCGAGCCAGGCCAGTGGGAGTGCTACGGCGATGCTGTGCGACACGGTGGTCCCCCAATTTGCTTACGGCGTATGCTTACGCTGTAAGCAAGCTAGCGGGCATGGCGATGTCTCGCAAGTGCCTTGGTGGGGAGGATGGTTGACCGTCAGTCGGTCAGGGGTGGGTGTTCCGGGTGTTCAGGCTGTTCTGCGCCGCTCGGAGGTGACAGGCGCGGCAGGTGTGCCAGTGCCGTCGCGATATTCCGGGGCAGGTCGACCACGCTGTCCAGTACCAGCCGTTCGTCGGTCCACGGCGCGAACTCCGTCCGCTGTCGCTCCACCGACTCCCAGGCCGGTTCGGCGAAGCCCTCGATCCCGCGCGAGCGGCCTTCGAGCCGCTGCCGGTGCACCGCCGGGTCCGAGCACACCACCTCGACGAACGCCACCGGCACCCCGTGACGGGACGCCAGCGCCCGCCACTGCGCCCGGGCCTCCGCCACGGCGTTGACCGCGTCGACGATCACCGTCTGTCCCAGGGCCAGCACCCCGTCGGCCACGGCCTCCGCCACCACGTAGGCGGCCAGGCCGGTCGGCTCGCTCCGGGCCACTCCCGCCCGCCACATCGCGGCCTCGATCGGGTCCACCGACACCACCGGGGCGCCCAGCCGCCGCCCCAACTCCTCGGCCACCGAACTCTTTCCGGCCCCCGGCAGCCCCGCCATCGCGATCAGCATGTTCCCAGCCTCGCACGCTCCGCCGCCCCCTCGGCGGCGTCGGAGGACCGGCGAACCGGTTGCCGTGGCCCCCGCACCTGGGCCCCGGACCCGGGTCGCCCGCCGCCTCGTCCGGCCCGGCCGCTCCGGCCCGGCCGCTCCGGCCCGGCCGTTCGTGCGTACGCGGCCGGACGTGGCCGGGGCGCGTCCAGGCCCGGCTCGGACGTTCGCTGCGGTCCGGCCCGACCGCGTGTCGGTGAACGTCGTCTCCGGCCGGGCGGGGCACCCCTCGGGGAGGGGCGTCGTGGCGCCGTAGGAGAGTGGGGGCCGCGGCCCGACGGGGGCCGTGCGGGCGAGGAGGGTGAACGTGGTGACGGGCGAAGTGCCGGAGGTGCGGGAGAGGGCC
Organism: Kitasatospora sp. NA04385; assembly: GCF_013364235.1. Taxonomy (NCBI): domain Bacteria; kingdom Bacillati; phylum Actinomycetota; class Actinomycetes; order Kitasatosporales; family Streptomycetaceae; genus Kitasatospora; species Kitasatospora sp. NA04385. The sequence goes on from NZ_CP054919.1 coordinate 4,690,170, forward strand.
GGGTCCGAGCGGGCGGTGTGGCTGCTGTGGGGGGTGGCCGCGGTCGCGTACGCCGTCGACCTGGTGAGCAAGGTGGCGGTGGTCGCGCGGTTGGAGGGGCGGGCGGGCGTTCCGGTGATCGGCGGCTGGATGGAGCTGCGGGTGCAGCGCAACGCCGGGGCGGCGTTCGGCTTCGGGCAGGCGACGACGATCGTCTTCACGGTGATCGCCACGGCGGTCGTGGTCGCCGTGGTCCGGATGTCGCGCCGGCTGGTCAGCACCCCCTGGGCGGTCTCCCTGGGCCTGTTGCTGGGCGGGGCGCTCGGCAACCTGACCGACCGGGTCTTCCGGGCTCCCGGCGGTCTGCGGGGCGCGGTGGTCGACTTCATCGCCGTCCGCGACTTCAGCGTGATGAACCTCGCGGACTGGGCGATCAGCTGCGGCTGCGGGTTGGCCGTCCTGCTGTCCTTCCGCGGCACGCCGATGAGCGCCGCCAGCGGCTCCGCCACCGGCTCCGCCACCGCGTAGTGTCCCGGCCGCCCCGCGCGGGTCGGCGGAAGGGGGATCGGAGGGCGGGCACGAGGGTGGGTATTTTGCCTCAGGGGCAATTGTGTTCTTGAGGCGTCAACAGTCTGTTTAGGATCCTGGGATCACGTATCGCCTGATCAGGGAGCCTATGCATGTCCGCCACCTCGAACGCCGCCACGCTGGGACGTCGCGCGTGGCACGCGATGCGAGCCGGAAGCTTTGCCATGGGGGCACTGCTGGTCCTGGTCGCCGTCGGCGTGGCCCTGCACCAGCCGGTGCTGATCCCGCCGCTGGCGGCCAGTGCGGCGCTCGTGCACGGCGCACCGGGGCTGCCGATCTCGCAGCCGCGCAACCTGGTCGGCGGCCAGCTGCTGTCGGCCGCGGTGGGCTTCGCGGTGCTCGCGGTGGCCGGTCCCGGGCCGTGGGCGGCGGCGGTCGCGGGCGGGCTGGCGCTGGTGGCGATGCTGATCGCGCACGTGCCGCACTCGCCGGCGGCGGCGACCGCGGTGATCGTGGTGCTGCAGTCCCCGCGCCCGGCCGTGTTCCTCTCGCTGCTGGCCCTCGCCACGGCCGTCCTGGTGCTGTTCGGCCTCCTGCCGCACCGGGTCGGCGGTCATCCCGTGCGGTATCCCGTCGCCTGGTGAGGGGGCGGTCATCCCGTGCGGTACCCCGTCGCCTGGTGAAGGGGCGGCGGTGCCGTCAGCGGCAGGGCTCGGCGGACGGGGGAGAGGCCGGGTAGCAGGGGTGCCCGGCGTCGACCACGGTGGTGCCGGTGGTGCCGGGGCCGTCGGCGGGGTGCTCCCCGGCGGGCAGCTCGGCCCAGACGACCTTGCCGTGCGGGGTGGGGTGGTAGTAGCCCCAGCGGGAGGAGAGCTCGTCGACCAGGTGCAGGCCGCGGCCGCCGGTGGCCTCGGGGCCGGCCGCGCGGGGGCGGGGCGGATGGGGGTCCTGGTCGCCGACCTGGACCAGCAGGGAGCCTTCGTCCAGCACCAGGGAGAGGGTGAAGCCGTTCGGGCCGCAGCGGGCCCGGACCGCGTTGGTGGCCAGTTCGGAGACCACCAGCCGGGCGGCGTCGGAGAGTTCCCCCTCGGCCCGCCAGCACTGCAGCACCTGCACGGTGTGGCGGCGGGCCCCGGTGACCGATTCGGGGGTGCTGTCGAGCGTCAACAGGCTGAGTCGCGGCCGACTTCGGGACATCGCGGGCCTCCCGGCAGGATGCGGACGGGTACCAGCCGACGGCAGGAGACGACCCGTGTTCACCAGCCTCCTCCGGCGTACCGACGGCCCGCCACGGTCGGAAGTCCCCGGGGTGCGGGCACTTCGGAGCGGGCGGGCCGGTCGGAGGTGGGTAGGGAGCGTTAACCGACACGGGGTCAGCCGGGGGAGTTCAGCCGCGGCGGGGCTCCCAGCGCAGCAGCCGGCGGGAGAGTGCCGCGGCCGCGGCCAGCCAGGCGAACAGCAGCAGCAGCGACGGCCCGGCGGACGTCCAGCCGTGCAGCAGGTCCACCTCCCGCAGCGGGCCGCCGGCCCAGGTCTCCGCGCCGAACTCGCGGCCGAACCAGGCCGTCCGCAGTCCCCGGACCACCGGGGAGAGCGGCAGTGCGCCGGACGGCCCGCGCAGCCAGTCCGGCAGGCCCGCGACCGGGGTGAACACGCCCGCGCCGAACATGCACAGCACCAGCACCGGCGTCGCCACCAGCGGCGCCGACTCGGTGGACGGCGTCACCCCCGACAGGGCCACCGCCAGCACCGAGAACAGCAGGTAGCCGCCGAGCAGGACGAGCAGCAGCAGCACCGGATCGGCCGGCAGCGGCGCGCCGAACCAGCCCACCGCGACACCGCCCAGCACCAGCGCCTGGATCAGCACCACCACCCCGCCCGCGCCCAACTGCCCGGCGAAGACCGCGCTCGGCGGGCACTCGGTGCCGCGCAGCCGCTTCAGCACCAGCTCCTCGCGGCGTGCCACCACGCTGCCCAGCAGGTTGACGAACGAGGTCACCAGCGCCAGGCCGAGCAGCCCCACCGCCACGTATCCGGCGGCGTTCACCCCGCCGATCTCCTGGTCGCGCAGCGGCGCGGCGATCACCAGGTTGAGCAGCACCGGCAGCAGGAACCCGATGAAGGTGGAGCGCCGGTTGCGCCAGAACACCTTCCAGGACAGGGCGAACTGCCCCTTGGCGTACGTGAACCAGCTCATCGGGACGCTCCGAGGGGAGTACCGGCGGGGGACGGGGTGGCGGACGACTCGGCGGACGAGTCGGACGAGTCGGGGGAGTGGCGGTCGGCGAGGTCGAGGAAGACGTCCTCCAGCGAGCCGGCGCGCACCTCCAGGCCGTCCAGTTCGAGGTTCCGGGCCGCCGCCCAGGCGTGCAGCGCGGCCAGCGCGGGCGCCGAGCGGGGCACCCGGTAGACCGCCCGGCCGTCCGACAACGAGGGCGCGGCGCCCAGCAGTTCGGGCAGCGCGGCGAGGCCGAGGCCGGGCGGCAGCGGGAGGGTGATCAGGTCGCCCCGGCCGGACAGCACCTCGGCGACGGTGCCCGCGGCGGCGATCACGCCCCGGTCCATGATGGCCACCCGGTCGGCCAACTGCTGGGCCTCCTCCAGGTAGTGGGTGGTCAGCACCACCGTGCTGCCGCCCGCCCGCAGCTCCTCCACCAGCCGCCAGGTGGCGCGCCGGGCCTCCGGGTCCATGCCGGTGGTCGGCTCGTCCAGGAACAGCAGTTCCGGCTCGTTCAGCACGGCCAGCGCCAGGTCCAGGCGGCGGCGCTCGCCGCCGGACAGCTGGCCGACCCGGGTGCCGGCCCGCGCCTCCAGCCCGACCTTCGCCAGTACCTCGGCGGTCGGCCGGGCCCGGCTGGTGAAGGCGCGCCAGCAGTCGACCGTCTCCTTGACGGTCAACTCCTTGAAGAAGCCGCCCTCCTGGAGCATCGCGCCGGTGCGCCGGCGGACCTCGGGGCCGGCCGTGAACGGGTCCAGCCCGAAGACCCGGACGCGCCCCGAGGTCGGCGGGTGGTAGCCCTCCAGGACCTCCAGGGTGGTGGTCTTGCCCGCGCCGTTGGTGCCGAGCAGGGCGAAGAGTTCGCCGCGGGCGATGGAGAAGGAGACGCCGCGCACCGCCTCGTAGTCTCCGTAGGAGCGCCGCAGGTCCACTACCTCCACGGCCGGGAATTTCTCGGAAAGAGGTGTCATGCATGCAGCGTGACGCGTCCGGGCGGAGGACGGCAAGTAGCGCATCGCCGCAGGTCAGAACATGTGCAAAATGTCATCTCGGGTGGTGACATTTACGCCCCGCGGAATCTGACATCTCCTACTGCACGGGCTTTCGGAACTCGGTCATAGTTGAGACATCGCCGAGAGCGGAACCGGGAAAAGCGAAAGCCGGACCGGGAAAGCAGGAGGCGGGAAAAGGAAAACCGAGGCGACCGACCCGGGAAGCGGGCCGGAGCCGCGAAACACGAGGGAGATTCCCATGGCGCAGAACGAGATCAACAAGGACGAGCAGTTCGACATCGAGGTCGAGGAGCTGGACACCGTCAACGGCGGCGTCTCCGTCTCCTCCCTGCTCTCCGCCGCCTGCCCGGTGTCGAGCTTCAGCTCGGTGTCGAACTCCGTCGCCGAGGTCTCGGCCGAGTAATTCGGGTCCTGTGCGGGGGTGGTCCGCTCTCCGGCGGCCCACCCCCGCACCCCGCACCGGCCCCCAACGACCCAGCCATACCGCCAGATTGAAGGAGAGCCGGGCATGGACAGCCTCCGGCACGAGCTGACGCGGTTCATCCAGCAGCCCGCCGCTCAGCAGGACCCACCCGCGCTCTACCGCCGGCTGCTGGCCGAGGCGCCCGTCCTGGACCTCGGCCCGCTGTACGTGGTCTCCGGGCACCAGGAGATCCTCACCGTCCTGATGAACCCGGGCACCAACGTCGACCCGACCACCGTCGGACTGCCCAGGGCCGGTAACACCGCGCTGCTGAAGGTGGTCAACCGGATGCTGCCGATGCGCGACGGCGCCGACCACACCCGGCTCAAGCGGCTCGCCACCGCCGCGTTCAGCCACCGCAGGCTGGAGCAGATGCGCGAGCGGATCGAGACCACCGCCGCCCGGCTGCTCGCCCCGCTGATCGCCTCCGGCTCCTTCGAGCTCGTCGCCGACCTGGCCGTTCCGCTGCCGGTCGCCGTCTCCTGCGCCATCCTCGACGTCCCCGACTCCGAGCAGGGCCGGATCACCGGCTGGGCGGGCCTGGTCGCCCGCGCGATGCTCGATCCCTTCGGCACCGGGCCCGAAGCCGCCGAACTGGACGCCGAGTTCGCCGCGTTCCACTCCTACGTCGAGGAGCTGTGCGCCGCGCGGGCCGCCGCCCCCGGCGACGACCTGATCAGCCGGCTGACCGTCGCGCGCGGCGAGGGCCGGCTCGACACCGAGGAACTGCTCGCCTTCGTGGTGATGCTGCTAGCCAACGGTCTGGAGACGCTCACCTCCGGACTGGCCGTCGCCGCCTGGGAGTTGATCCGAACCCCCGGCCTGGCCGCCCGGGTCCGCAACCGGCCCGCGCTGGCCGACGCCGTGTTCGACGAGGCCCAGCGGCTCGGCAGCCCCGTGCGCGCCAGCGCCCGGGCCCTGACCCGCGAGGTCGTGCTCGGCGACACCGTCGTCCCGGCGGGCAGCGTCGCCATGCTGCTGTACGCCGCCGCCAACCGGGACCCGCGCCGCTTCGCCGACCCCGACCGCTTCGACCCCGACCGGCCCGAGCGCCAGCACCTCGCCTTCGGCCACGGCCCGCACCACTGCCTGGGCGCCCCGCTCTCGCTGATCGCCGGCTCCGCCGTCCTGCGCGGCCTTGCCGAGGCCGACGCCGTACGGGAGTTGAGCACCACCCTGACCGAGTCCACCGCCCGCCTGAACGAGCAGTTCGCCTTCGGCGGGGTCCGCGAACTGCCGGTGGCCTGCCCGCTGCGGACCGCGCCGCCGGTTGAACCGCAGGTCGAATCGCAGATCGAACCGCCGTCCGCGCCGCCGTCCGCGCCGCCGTCCGCGCCGCCGTCCGCGACGCCGTCCGCGCCGCTGTCCGAACCGCTGGAGGTGGCGGCATGAGCACCGTGACCGAACCCGAGCAGAACACCGACGCACCGGACGCGAAGGCGCCGGACGTCGAGGCACTGGATACCGGAACGCCGAGCACCGGGACGCCGGACGCCAAGGCGCAGCAGTCGCGCACCGCCGTAGCCGCCGCGCGGGCCGCCGCCGTGCTGGAGCCCGGACTCGACCAGCCCGTGCGGCTGGTCGGGACCCGGCTGTGGCTGGCCGGTGCCGCTCTGGTGCTGGCCGTCGGCGCGGGCGCGAGCTGGGCGGTGTGGGGCAGGCTCCCGCACACCATGACCGTGCACGCCGTCGCCGCGCACGGCGACGCCCCCGTCCGGGTGGCCGCCGAACGCGCGGGCAGCGTCGTCGAGTTCGAGGTGCGTCCGGGCGAGCGGGTGGCGGCCGGGCAGGTGCTGGCGCTGGTCGGTGACGGCACGGACACCGCCCGGCTGACCGCCCCCGAAGCCGGCACCGTGAGCGCCCTGCTGGTCGCCCCCGGCGATCAACTCGCGCCGGGAAAACCCGTGTTGACCCTGGACCCGGCCGCCGCGCCGGCCACCGTCCGGCTGCTGCTGGACAACCCGCGGGACGCGGCGAAGCTCGCCCCCGGCCTGCCCGTGCTCGTCCCGGCACCCGGCGGAGGAGCGGTGCGCGCCGTCGTCGACCGGGTCGAGGCGCTGCCCGTCCGCGCCGACTCGCTCGACGGCACCCTCCCGGTCGCCGTCCCCGGCCTGCCCGCCGGCAGTGCCCCCGTCTGGGTGGCGTACGCCCGGCTCCCGCAGGGCGTCGTGCTGGACGGCCCGCTGGCGCTGGACGTCCGGGTCGACCTCGGCAGCCGGCACCCGTACCAGGCGGTCCTCGGACAGGAGGCCAAGCGATGAAGCCCGTCCGGGCCGCCACCGCCGAGCCGCCCGTCACCGAACCGCGCACCGCCAACAGCGGCCCGGCCGCACCGGAGACCGGAACGGCGAACCCGCCGAAGGCGACCGGTAAGGCCGGGAAGGCCGGGAAGGCCGGAAAGACCGGAGCGGCCGGGAAGGCCAAGAAGCGCAGCTACCTGCGCACGCCCGTCGTGCCGCAGATGGAGGAGCAGGACTGCGGGGCGGCCTGCCTCGCCGTGGTGCTCGGCGCGTTCGGGCGGCGGGTGACGCTGAACGAGGCGTCCCGCGCCTGCGGGGTCAGCCGGGACGGGGTCAGCGCGGCCGCCGTCGCCCGCGCCGCCGGACGGTACGGGCTGCTGGCCCGCGGCCGCCGGGTGGTGCGCCGCGAGGACGAGCGGCTGGAGGGCCTCGACGCGGTGCCGGTGCCGTCGATGGTGCTGGTCACCGGCCCGCACTTCGCCGTCTTCGAGGGCGTCAAGCGCGGCCGGGTGCACGTCAACGACCCCTCGCTGGGCTCCTACTCGGCCACCCCGGCCGAGTTCTGGGAGTCGTTCGCGGGCATCGCCGTCGGTTTCGAGCCCGGCCCCGACTTCGAACGCGGCGGCCGCCGCTTCCCGCTGCTGCGCTCGCTCACCGCCCGGATGCGGCCGTACGCCTGGCCGATGCTGGTCGCGGTGCTGGTCGGCATGCTGATGACGGTGCCCGGCGTGGCCTCCGCGTTCCTGCTGCGCACCTACCTGGCCGCCGTGGTCAACGGCGGCGCGAGCGGCTGGGCGCTGCCGCTGACCCTGGCCGGGGCGGCCGTCACCGGCCTCGTCCTGGCCGGGAACTGGCTGCGCTCCGCGATGGTCAACCGGGTGCTGGAGGCGATGGCCGCCCGCTCCTCGGCGGCCTTCCTGTGGCGGATGCTGCGGCTGCCCGGCGCGTTCTTCCACCGCCGCCAACTCGGCGGCCTGGTCACCCGCGTCCAGCTCAACGACGGCCTGGCCAACCTGCTCTCCTACCGGGTGGCGGGCGCCGCCTCCTCGCTGGCCGCCGCCGCCGTGCACCTGACCGCGCTGCTCTGGCTCGCCCCGAAGCTCGCCGTCATCCCTGTCGCCGTCGCGGTGCTGGACGCGCTGGCGCTGCGCTCCGCGGACCGGCGGCGCGGCGGCATGATCCACCGGCTGCACGCCGAGGGCCACAAGCGCGACGGCGTCGCCTTCGCCGGGGTGTCGGCGATCGAGACGGTCAAGGCGGAGGGCGCGGAGGACGCGCTGTTCCGCTCCTGGGCCGGCTGGCAGGCCCGCGCCGCGCACACCGGGCAGCGGGTCGCCGAAACCGTCCTGGTGCCGCTCTCGCTGCCCGGCGCGCTCAACTCCGCCGCCGCGGCCGCCGCCGTGATCGCCGGAACCGCCCTGCTGCTGGCCGGCTCGCTCTCCTTCGGCACCCTGCTGGCCTTCCTGCTGCTGCTCAACGGCTTCCTCCTGCCGGTCTCCCAACTGGTCGGCACCGGATCGGAGTTCACCGTCGCCCGGGCGCAGAACGCGCTGCTGGAGGACATCGAGACCAGTGAGGTCGACCCGTACCTCGCCCCGGTCCTCGACGCCCCGGCCGAACCCGCCCGGCTGCGCGGCGAACTCGAACTGCGCGACCTGGAGTTCGGCTACGACCCCAACCGGCCGCCCGCCCTCACCGGGATCTCGCTGCGGATCGCCCCCGGCGAATGGGTCGCCGTGGTCGGCGGCAGCGGCAGCGGCAAGTCCACGCTGGCCCGGCTCGCGGCCGGCGTGCTGCGCCCCTGGAAGGGCGAGGTGCTGCTCGACGGGCGCCCCCGCGACGACTGGCACCGCGGTGTCGTCACCGGCCAGGTCGCCTACGTGGAACAGCAGTTGCGCCTCTTCGAGGGCACCGTCCGGGAGAACCTGACGCTCTGGGACCCCTCGGTCGGCGAGGACGCCCTGCACCGGGCCCTGGCCGACGCCGAGGCCGCCGAACTGGTCCGCCGCCGCGGCGGGTTGGACGCTCCGATCGACGAGGATGCCCGCAACTGGTCCGGCGGCGAACGCCAACGCATCGAGATCGCCAGGGCGTTGGCCCTCGACCCGGCGCTGGTCGTGCTCGACGAGGCCACCAGCGCCCTGGACGCCCACACCGAGGCCGCCGTCAACGCGCACCTGCGCCGCCGCGGCGTCAGCTGCCTCGTCCTGGCCCACCGCCTCAGCACCATCCGGGCCGCCGACCGGGTCGTGGTGATCCGGGCCGGCCGGATCGTCCAGCAGGGCCCGCCGGCCGAACTCGCCGACCAGGACGGCCCCTACCGGGAGCTGCTGCGCGAGGCGGAGCGGACGGCGCCGACCGCCACCACCGACCCGGCCCCGGCCGCCGAGACCCCGCAGGCCGCCGAGACCCCCGAGACCCCCGAGACCCCCCAGAGCACCGACAAGCAGCCCGTCCGGACGGAGGAGCAGGCATGAGCACCACCACCACCGCCGCCCGTCGGGGCGGGGAAGGGACCGCCGCGGCGGACACCGAGCGCGACCCGGCGACCCGGGTCGACGCCACCGCGGCCGCCAACCGGACCGCACTCGCGGACGCGTTGGCCGAGTTGGGCACCGCCGCCGGCCGCCCGCACACCTCCCCGCGCCCCGGCGGCACCACGCCGGCAGCGCCGCCACCGCGCGGACCAGGCGCGGGAGGTGCTGCGGGCGCTGGGCGTACCGGTGCCCGTCGAGGTGCCCGCCGCGGTGCGGGACGCCGCCGACCCGGTGACGGCGCTGCTGCGCCGGGCCGGAGTGCGCTGGCGCCCGGTCACCCTGGCCGGCGGGGACGAGACCGGCACGGCCGGGCCGATGGTGGCGTTCGCCGCCGACGACGGCCGGCCGATCGCCCTGATACCCCGGGCCGGGCGGCACCGCCGCCACGACCCGGACTCCGAACGGGCTGCCACCCGTGCGGAGTTGAGCCGCCAGGCGCTGCTGCTGTACCCGCCGCTGCCGCCGGGGTGCCCGACCCCGGCCGACCTGCTGCGCTTCGCCCTCGCCGTGCCCGGTGCCCGCCGGGACCTGGCGGTGCTCAGCGTGGCCGGTCTGGTGTCGGCGCTGCTCGGCCTGCTCGTCCCGCTCTCCACCGGAGTGCTGCTGCCCGGCCTGCTGCTGGCCGAACGGCACCCGGTGCGCTGGCTGGCCGTGCTGCTGGGCTCCGCAGTGGCGGCGTCCTGGCTGCTCACGCTGGTCCGCAACACCGCCGCCGTCCGGCTCACCAGCCGGGTGCAGCACGCGCTCGAACCCGCCGTCTGGGACCGGCTGTTGGCCCAGGACGCCAGGTTCTTCCGCGACTACACCACGGGTGACCTGGTGCACCGGGCGAACGCGGTGGCGCAGGCCCGGCAGGCCCTCTCGGAGGTGCTGGTGGGCGCCGTGCTCGGCGCGGTGTTCGCCGTCACCGGGCTGACCGTCCTGCTGCTGGTGGACTGGCGGCTCGGCGGGCTGCTGCTGCTCGCCGTGCTGGCGGTGACGGTCGCGCTGCTGCTGCTCGGCCGTCGCCGCCAGGAGCACGAGTCGCAGGTCTACGCGGCGCACGGGCAGCTGCAGGGCGTGCTGTACGGGCTGCTGCTGGGCATCGACAAGATCCAGACCGCCGGCCGGGAGATCCAGGCCTTCGCCCGCTGGGCCGTCCCGTTCGCCGGGCAGAAGCGGGCCGACGCCGCCGCGATGCGCAGCGAGGCGCTGTCCGGCGCCCTCACCACCGCGCTCCAACCGCTGCTGCTGGCCGTCCTGCTGGCCGGGGCGACGTTCGGCTCGGCCGCCGAGGCCGGGCACCTGATGGCCGCCGGGGTGGCGGCCGGACAGGTCGCCCTGGCGCTCGGCCAGGTCACCCACGCCGCGGCCGGCGCGTACGGCGTCGCTCCGGTGCTGGAGCGGCTGCGCCCGATCCTCGCCGAACCGGCCGTGAACGCCGCCGAGCGGGCCGGACGGCTCGCCGACCCCGGCCGCCTCCGGGGCCGACTCGCCCTGGACCAGGTGGTGTTCCGCTACCCGGGCAGCGCGCTGCCCGCCCTGGACGGGGTGTCGCTGCGGGCCGAGCCGGGCGAGTTCGTCGCCGTGGTCGGCCCGTCCGGCGCCGGGAAGTCCACCCTGATCCGGCTGCTGCTCGGCTTCGAGCGGCCCGAGTCGGGGGCGATCCGCTACGACGGCCGCGAACTCGCCTCCCTGGACGCCCGGTTGGTGCGCCGCCAGCTCGGCTCGGTGCTCCAGCACGGCCGGATGCTGCGCGGCTCGCTGCTGGAGAACCTGGCCGGCGCCGACCCCGACGTCACCGAGGACCGGATCTGGCACGCCGCCGAACTCGCGGGCATCGCCGACGAGTTGCGCGCCCTGCCGATGGGCCTGGGGACCAGGGTCGGCGAGGACGCCCAGGGCTTCTCCGGCGGCCAGGTGCAGCGCCTGCTGCTGGCCCGCGCCCTGGTCCGCGACCCGGCCGTGCTGCTGCTCGACGAGGCCACCTCCGCGCTCGACAACACCACCCAGCAACGGGTCGCCGACGCCGTCGCCGGCCTCGACCGCACCCGCCTGGTGATCGCCCACCGACTGAGCACCATCCGCACCGCCGACCGGATCTACGTGCTGGACGGGGGACGGGTGTCCGCCGAGGGCACCTACCGCGAACTGCTCGGCACCGACCCCCTGTTCACCCGCCTCGCCCGCTTCCAGGAGATGTGAGATGTCGCTCGACGTTCAGACCTGGCTCCGCACCGCCGGAACCCCGGGCCACGCGGCCCCGACGACCGCCCTGCTGCCCGGCCTGCCCGGCGCCGACGAGCGGCTGCACGCCGTGATCGCCGCCGCGGCCAGCTTCGAGGAACGCGCCGCCGCCCGCGACGACGGGCAGGCCCTGTTCGCCCCCGACCAGGGCGAGGACCGGCGCAGCCGCGCCGCCGCCGTCGAGACCTGGCTGCGCCGCGCCGCGGGCGACCAGCGCTCCGCCGGGGTGCTGCTCGACCACCTCGCCGAGACCGGCCGTCCGCTCGGCGAGGGCCTGCGCCGCGTCCGGCTGGCCGACCCGGCCAAGCTGCCCTCCTGGGCGTACCCGCTGGCCGTGTTCCTGCGCGCCCAGAGCGAGGCCCCCGCCACCGGCCCGGGCGCGGTCGCGGCCGGCTTCCGGGCCGCCGCCGACGCCCTGCTGCCCGCCGGGGACGGCTCGGTGCTGGGCGTCCCGGTCACCGCGAAGGGCCGCGCCGACGTGGTCGGCACCCTCACCGGACGGCTGGTCGAGGTCGCCAACCTCACCCTGTGCCAGGAGTTCCAGCTCGCCACCGGCCGCCCCCGCGCCACCGCCTGGGACGCCGAGGGCGGCCCGGACGCCTCCGCCGCGGGCTGGCTGGCCCGGCTGGAGCGGCTGCCCGCGCTGGCCTACCTGATCGGCACCGTGTGCCGGCAGTGGCAGGAGATGTACACCGAGATGTTCGCCCGCCTCTCCGCCGACCGGGCCGGCCTGGTCGCCGAGATGTGGGGCGGCACCGACCCGGGCGCGCTGGACTCGGTGCACGGCGACGCCGGCGACCGGCACGCCCAGGGCCGCTCGGTGGCGCTGCTGCGCTTCGAGAGCGGCGCCGGCGTGGTCTACAAGCCCAAGGACATGCGGCACGCCACCGCCTTCCTCGGCCTGGTCGAGCGCCTCAACCGCGAGCTCTCCCTCGACCTGCCGCTGCGCACCGTGCTGATCCGCTCCGACCGCGGCGACGACGGCCACGGCGCCTCGCTCAGCACCGACTGCTCCGGCGACTACGGCTGGGAGGAGCTCGTCCCGTCCCGCCCCTGCGCCGACCGCGCGGGCTTCGCCCGGTTCTACCGCCGCCTGGGCATGACCATCCGGCTGGTGCAGCTGCTGGAGGGCCGCGACATGTGGGCCGACAACCTGCTGGCCGACGGCGAGCACCCGGTGCTGATCGACCTGGAGTGCCTGCTCTACCCGCGGGTGCAGAACCCGCCGGTGCTCAAGGACGCCCAGCACGCCCTGCTGGACGAGCTGGAGACCACCGTGGTGCGCACCGCGATGGCCTTCCAGGCCTGGACCCCGGCCGGGCGCACCGACGCCCTGGACATCGGCTGCCTGTCCCGGGTCGGCAGCCTGGAGGTCGTCCCCGGCGTGCCCGCGCTGCCCATCACCGCCTACCGGCCGGTCCACGACGGACAGCCCGCCGACCCGTGGCAGTACACCGAGGAGGTGGTCGAGGGCTACCGCGAGATGCACGGCGCGCTGTACCGCATCCGCGGCGAACTCGCCGACCACGACGGCCCGTTGAGCGGGTTCCGGGGCGTGTGGGTGCGCTACATCTGGCGGCACACCTGGGACGGCTACAAGATCCTGCGCGCCTCCACCAGCCCGCTCGCCCTGGACGACGGCGCGACCCGGGAGACCGTCATCGCGGGCGCCCTGCGCGGCGCCGTCACCGCCCGCTCCGGCGACCCGGAGCGCGGCGACCTGCTGGAGGTGGTGCTCGCCGAGCTCGACTCCTTCCGCACCCTGGACATCCCGTTCTTCCGCTCGCTGACCACCTCCTCCTCGGTGTTCACCGCCGACGGCCGCGAGATCCCCGGGCACTTCCGCTCCACCGGCTGGCAGCGCCTCCAGCAGCGGGTCGCCGAACTCGACGGCTTCGACCTGGACACCCACGTCGCCGTGCTCTCCGGCTGCGTGGACGCCGCCCGGGCCGGCACCGAGCAGCCCGCCGCCGAGCCGGTCGAGCCGCCGGCCGCCGCCACCCCGCCGCGCCCGCTCGCCGCCGAACCGCCCACCCCCGGCGAGCTGCTGGCCGAGGCCGTCGCGATCGGCGACCGGATCCTGGACGCCCGGCGCGGCACCGGCTGGGTCGCCCAGGGCTGGTACCCGGGCACCGGCCTGCGCCAGGTCGAGGTGCTCGGCCCCGACCTGACCGCCGGCACCCTCGGCATCGCCCTGTACCTCGCCGAACTCTGGTCCGCCACCGGCGAACCCCGCTTCCACCGGGCCGCCCACGGCCTGCTCGCCGAGGCCGCCGCCCTCATCGACCCGGCCGAACCCAAGGCGTTCGCCTTCGCCGGCGACTCCCGGCTGGCCTCCGGCGCCCCCGTCCCCGGCGGCTTCTTCGGCCCCGGCGCGATCATCCACGGCCTGGCCCGCGGCGGCCTGCTGCTCGGCGAGACCGACTTCCTCACCGCCGCCCAGGCCCTGGTGCCCGGCGCCATGACGGTCGCCGAATCCGCCTCCAACCGGCCCGGCCGCCCGGTGAAGATCCCGCACGGCGACGTCCCGCTGGGCACCGCCGGCCTGCTGCTCAACCTGCTGCGACTGCGCCGCGCCGCCGGCGGCAGCCACCCCGACACCGACCAGGCGATCCGGGTGCTGGCCGCCGGGGCGCTCGACCAACTCACCGACGAGCAAACCGCGTTCGACTTCCTGGAGCTCGTCCCCGGCGGCACCGACTCGATCGCCGCCGCCCTCGCCCGCACCCTCGCCGAAGCCCCCGCGCTGCTCGCCGACCCCGAGGACGTCCGGGCCCGGCTGCACGCCCACCGCTTCGCCACCGGCACCCGATCCGGCCGCCTCGCCTGCCTCGACACCGCCGTCTCGCTCGGCGCCGACGCCGTCGACCAGGCCGACCTCGGCGCCCTCGCCCCGCCCGTCACCGGCCCCGAACTCGCCGCCCTCACCGGCCGCGCCCTGCTCTCCGCCGCCACCGAGGCGCTCACCGCCGCCGAGGCGGGCCTGGTCCACACGCTGCCGGAAGACACCGAGGCGCTGCTGCCCGGCCCGTTCTACGACGGCCGCGAGGCCGCCGCCCTGATGGTCCGCGAACTGCTCACCCGCCACCGCCTGCACGGCACCTGGTTCCCGGACCGGGCCGCGCACGACGCCGTCAACCTCGGCGCGCTGGACGGCACCGTCGCCGTCGGCCTGCTGCTGCTGCGCCTGCACGACGCCTCCGCCGCCCCGCTCGCCACCCTGCGCTGACCGCGCGCCGCTTCGAGGAGTACCCGCCATGTCCGAACTCATCGGCTTCAAACGCCACTTCACCCCGTACGTGGTCGACGGCGAGGCCGTCTACCTGGTCTCCGAGCGCGGCGTCTCGGTGGTCGACGGCAGGCTCGCCCAGGCCCTCGCCCCGCTGCTGGACGGCACCCGCACCGCCGAGCAGATCGGCGCCGCCCTGGACGGCGTCGTCCCCGCCGACAAGCTCCGCGCGGGCGTCGACAAGCTGCGGGCCGGCGGCTGGGTCACCGCCGCCGACCCGGCCACCGACCGCCCCGGCGCGGCCTTCTTCGAGATGGCCGGGCAGGACGGCGACACCGCGATGACCGCGCTGCGCGCCGCCACCGTCCGGGTCGAGGTCCACGGCGAGCTGGACCCCGCACCGTTCCTGGCCGCGCTGGCCGCGGCCGGCGTCACCGTCGACCAGGACGCCGAGTTCACCGTCGCGCTCACCGAGGACTACCTCCACCCCGGCCTGGCCGAACGCAACCGGCAGGCCCTCGCCGACGGCCGCCCCTGGCTGCTGGCCCGCCCGGTCGGCTCGATCGTCTGGGTCGGCCCGGTCTTCGAGCCCGACGCCGGGGGCACCGAGGGCTCCGGCTGCTGGGAGTGCCTGGCGCACCGGCTGTCCGCCAACCGGCAGTCGCTCAGCTACCTCCAGCACCGCCTCGGCCAGGACCAGCCGATCTCCACCGCCGGCGCCCACCTGCCCGCCACCCTGGCCCTCGGCACCCAGCTCGCCGCCCTGGAGACCGCCAAGTGGCTGGCCGGCGCCCGCCCGCCGCAGCCCGCCGTCACCACCCTGGACACCGTGCTGCTGGAGAGCGAGAAGCACGTCCTGGTCCGCCGCCCGCAGTGCCCGTCCTGCGGCGACGACGCGATGGTGGCGCTGCGCCAGCTCACCCCCGTCCGCTTCGAGTCCCGGCCCAAGGCGTTCACCGCCGACGGCGGCCACCGCTCCGCCTCGCCGGAGGACATGCTGGAGAAGTACCGCCCCCAGCTCAGCCCGATCACCGGCGTGGTCACCACCCTCGTCCCCGCCGCCCGCACCCCTACCGGCCTGCGGGTCTACGTCTCCGGGCAGAACCTGTCCCGGCAGAGCGGCGACCTCAAGCAGCTGCGCACCGGCCTGCGCTCGGTCTCCTGCGGCAAGGGCCGCACCGACGTGCAGGCCCGGGCCTCCGCGCTCGGCGAGGCGATGGAGCGCTTCTCCGGCGTCTTCCAGGGCGACGAGGCCCGCCGCACCGCGACCTACGCCGAACTCGGCGACGCCGCGATCCACCCCGAGCGCACCCTGCTCTACTCCGCCAGGCAGTACGCCGAACGCGACCGCTGGAACGTCAAGCAGTCGATGTTCAACATCGTGCCCGTCCCGTTCCGCGCCGACGACCCGATCGAGTGGTCCCCGGCCTGGTCGCTCACCGAGCAGCGCCACCGCTGGCTGCCCACCCAGGCGATGTACTACGGCTACCGGCACAGCGGCCGGTTCTACGCCGCGGGCGACTCCAACGGCTGCGCGGCCGGCACCTCCTTCGAGGACGCCGTCCTCCAGGGCTTCCTGGAACTCGTCGAACGGGACGCCGTCGCGCTCTGGTGGTACAACCGCGTCCAGCGCCCGGCCGTCGACCTCGACTCCTTCGGCGACCCGTACGTCGACCAGCTCCGCGAGGTCTACCGCGGCCTGCGCCGGGAGATCTGGGCGCTCGACCTGACCGCCGACTTCGGCATCCCCGTCGTCGGCGCGTTCTCCCGCCGGATCGACGCCGCGCCCGGCTCGGGCACCAACGAGGACGTGCTGATCGCCTTCGGCGCCCACCTCGACCCGCACATCGCGCTCACCCGGGCCCTGACCGAGATGAACCAGTTCCTCGGCCCGGTCGCCGGGGACGAGCACGGCAAGGTCGGCTACGCGGGCGCCGACCCCGAGCAGAAGGCCTGGTGGACCACCGCCACCGTCGCCAACCAGCCCTACCTGCTGCCCGACCCGCACGCCCCGCGCTCCACCCCCGCCAGCTGGCTCCCGCTCGCGGGCGCCGACCTCGCCGACGACCTGGCGCTCGTCCAGCGGATCGTCGAGGACCGCGGCATGGAGTTCCTGGTCGCCGACCAGACCCGCCCCGACGTGGGGCTGCCCGTCGCCCGGGTGATCGTCCCCGGCATGCGGCACTTCTGGGCCAGGTTCGCGCCCGGCCGGCTCTACGACGTCCCGGTCCGGCTCGGCTGGCTGGACACCCCGACCCCGGAGAGCGAGCTCAACCCGATCCCCATCTTCATCTGACCGACGCGCGGGGCAGCCGGGCCCGGCTGCCCCGCCCATCCGGGGAGGTCCCCATGACCGTCATCGAAACCCTGCCGCCCGCCCCCGCCACCGGGGGCCACCACCCGCTGCGCCGCCTGCTGCGGCTGCGCCCCGAGGTCGAGGTCACCGCCCAGGGCGGCGACGTCGAACTCGCCCACCCGTGGGGCCGCCAGCGCGTCCACGCGCTCGGCGAGCGCACCGTCGCCGCCCTGCTCGACCTCACCCGCGCCGACGCCGACCTCGACCTGCTGGCGCTCGACCACGTCCGGCTGCTGAAGCTGCTCGAACGCTTCCCGTACCTGGTCACCACCACCGTCGCCGACCCGCTCGGCACCCCGCTGGCCACCGCCGTGCCGATCGCCCGCTCCGCCGCACTGCCCGGATTCGCCCGTCCCACCGGCGAGTTGGTGCTCTCCCGGTTCGCCTACCTGCGCCGGCTGCCGGACGGCCAGGGCCGGGACGGCGAGAGCTGCGTCCTCGAATCGCCGATGGCGCCGTTCCGGCTGACCCTCCACCAGGCCGCCGCCGGGGCCTTCGTGACGGCGCTCAGCGCCTCCCGCACCGCCGAGGAGGCCGCCCTGCTGGCCGGGATGTCCACCGGCGAGGGCGAGGCGCTGGCCGGACTGCTGGCCGGCGGCGGCTTCCTGGACGCCGGCAAGGGCGCCGAGGCCCCGCTCTGGGACTTCCACGACCTGCTGTTCCACGCCCGCAGCCGCCCCGGCCGGCACGACTACCCCACCGGCGGCGTCTTCGCCCACCAGGACGTCCCGCAACTGCCCGCCGTCTCCGCCCCCGGCGCCCGCGAGGAGGGCGAGGGCATCGACCTGCCGGTGCCCGACTGGGACACCGTGGTCGCCCGCGACCCCGCGCTCAGCGAGGTCCTGGAGGGCCGCCGCTCGGTGCGCAGCTACGCCGACACCCCCGTCACGCTCGACCAGCTCGCCGAACTGCTCTACCGGGTGGCCCGGGTCCGCCGGGTCATCCCCGGCGACCCGGCCGACCCGCACGGCTACGACGGCGTCGAACGCCCCTACCCGGCCGGCGGCGCCACCGGCGAACTGGAGGTCTACCTCTCGGTGGTCAAGTGCGTCGGCCTGGAGCCCGGCGTCTACCGCTACGACGCCGCCGCCCACCGGCTGCGCCCGCGCCCGTTCCAGCACCCCGGTGAGGAGGCCGCGTTCAGCGAACTGGTCACCGCCGCCTGGCGCGCCACCGCCTGCACCGTCGACCCGCAGGTGCTGCTCACCGTCACCAGCCGCTTCGGCCGGCTGTCCTGGAAGTACAGCCAGATCGCGTACGCGCTGACCCTCAAGCACGTCGGCGTGCTCTACCAGACGCTCTACCTGGTGGCCACCGCGATGGGCCTGGCCCCGTGCGGCCTCGGCTCCGGCGACACCGACGCCGCGGCCCGGGCGCTCGGCCTGGACTGGACGGCCGAGTCCTCGGTCGGCGAGTTCCTGATCGGCAGCCGCCCGGCCGGGGTGCCGCGCACCGCGCACGGCTTCGCGGACGTGGTGGACGCCGCCCGCGCGGGGGAGGGCTTCGGCGAGAACTTCTGAACACCCGTGCGCAGACGCGCCTGCGACCCGTCAGCGGGAATCTGACGGGTCGTCGGCGAGCCTGCGTCTCCTCGTGCCTGCCCTACAGCCAGCCGCACTCGCGGGCGATCCGGATCGCGTCGCAGCGGTTGCGGGCCCTGGTCTTGGCGATCGCCGCCGAGACGTAGTTGCGCACCGTCCCCGGTGAGAGCGACAGCGCCGCAGCCGCCTCCCGCACCGTGCTGCCCTCGGCGATCTCGCCCAGCACCGCCAGCTCCCGGCGGCTCAGCGGTCCGGCCTGGCCGGCCCGCACCACGTCCAGCACCAGCCGCGGGTCGTACACCCGTCCGCCGCGGGCCAGTTCGCGCACCGCCGCGATCAGCGCCGGCGCCTGCACGTCCTTCAGCAGGACCCCGGCCGCGCCCTCCACCAGCGCCCGCCGCAGCTCCGCCGTCCGCGGCAGGGCCGGGACGAGCAGCAGCACCGCCGTGCCGGGCGCCGCCTGCTGCACCTGCCGGGCCGGGGCCGGCCCGTCCGGCTGGTCCGGGTCCAGGCCCAGCACCGCCACCGCGGGCCGCACCCGGGCGGCGGCCGCCGCCGCCTCCTCGCCGCCGGCCGCCTCGGCGACCACCGCGAGGTCCTCCTCCCGGTCCAGCAGGGCACCCAGTCCCGAGCGGAACAGGTGGTGCCCGTCGGCCAGCAGCACCCTGGTGGAGCCCGTGGCCGCCGGATCGGCGGACGGGAACCGGTGCGTCATGACCCGCTGCCCCAGCGGGCGTTCCAGTGCGGTCGTCATCCGCGCGCCTCCCCGGTCCGTTCCGGCCCGATCAGCCCCAGCCCCAGGTGCCGGACTCCTGGGCACCGCCGGACGGGCTGCTGGTCGGGGTCGGGCTGCCGGACGGGACGGGGGTCGGGTCGGAGACGCCGGGGCCGATCACGACCGCCTGCGCCCCCGCGCCGGCGGGCTGCCCCGGGCCGTCCAGGACCACCCCGTCGGCGGTGACCACGCTGCCCGGCCGAGCCGGCCCGGCCAGTTCGGCGGCGGTGGCGACGCCACCCACGGTCAGTGCACCAAGTACGGCAATCGCGACAATTCGGATGTTCAGCGACATGGGAGTGCCCGGTCCTCTCGCGTTCGGCTGATCCCCGGGCTGCCACCGGGGAGTGTGGTGTGAGCCGCCGTCAGGCGTCCGGTGCGCTCCGCGTCCCCCGCCGGGGGCTGCTGCCGCGGTTCCCGCTCCGTCGTCCTGCCGACAACAACGAGAGTGCTCCCGGTGGCACCTCCGTGTCAGCACCCGGGGCTGGCACCAGAGTGCCGTGACACTCTGAGGACAGCTCCCGCACCGGGTTGTTGATGTACTGTCAGCTGCGGGCGCGGTCCTGCCACCGGCCCAGCGCGATCCACGGATCGGCCTCGCAGCGCGCCACCGACCAGCCCGCCAGCGGCCCGCCCGGCCCCACCAGCCCCGCCGTACCCGCCCGCAGCGCCCACTCCGCCGCCAGCAGCGAGGGGGCGGCCAGGAAGCACACCGCCGCCAGCCCGTCCACGCCCTCCCGCAGCCGGACACCGCCGTGCACCCGGGCGTGGCACACCCGCGCCCCCTCCAACGGCAGCCGCAGCAGCGCCGTCCGCACCGGGCCCGGCCCCGCGGCGTCCGGGCAGCCCTCCCCCGCGGGCGGCGGGAGGAGCTCCAGGCGGATCGCGTACATCGCTCCAGCGTGACAAACCGCGGGCCGATCCGGGCGGTGCCACGGGTGTCACATCCCCGCCAGGCACGAATATGACAGTTCCCCGGCACCCTTCACGGTTCGCCCAACTGTGCGACAGAATCTCCGCAAGCCGGTTCTCCCGGGTGACCGGTCAGCGCTAGTCTGACGCCCGGTCAGCGGGAACCGGCGGACATCAGCGGGAAACCGGGGGGCACGCCGGGGCACGGCGCGCGGGAGGTCGACGATGGGCAGAACCACGCGGACGGGCACCGGGCCGGGCACAGGGCGGACGAACTGTTGACCGCCGACGGCCCGGTCGGGCTCGACGCGTTCGGCGAGGCGGTCTACCGCGCCATGCTGCTCCACCCCGACCTCGACACCGGCGGCCTGGCCGGCCACCTCGACTCCACCGAGGCCGAGGTCTGCGAGGCCCTCGACCGGCTCGCCGACCTCGCCCTCACCCGCCCCGCCAGCTGCGGCACCCGCTGGCGCGCGGTCAACCCCGAGCGCGGCCTCGCCGCCCTGCTCGCCCACCAGGAGGCCGAGGAGGCCCGCCGCCAGCGCGAGGCCGAACGCAGCCGCGCCGCGATGGCTGGCCTGATCGCCGAGTACGCCAGCATCCACGCCCCCGCCGCCGGCGAACAGCGCGGCATCGAGATGCTCTCCAGCCTCGACCAGGTCCGCGACCGGCTGATCCAGCTCGCCTGCGACGCCACCGCCGAAGTGCTCTCCTTCGCCCCCGGCGGCCCGCAGCCCGCCCCCGTCATGGAGGCCAGCCGCGCCCTCGACCAGGAGACCCTGGAACGCGGCGTCCGGATGCGCACCGTCTACCAGGACAGCGTCCGCAACGACCCCGCCACCGTCCAGTACGCCCGCTGGCTGCACGGCCTCGGCGGCGCCGTCCGCACCACGCCCACCCTGCCGCTGCGCATGATCGTGGTCGACAACGCCACCGCCATCGTCCCGATCGACCCCGACGACCCGCGCAAGGGCGCCGTCCTGCTGCAGAGCCCCGGCGTGGTCGCCGCGCTGCGCGCCCTGTTCGAACAGGTCTGGGAGCACGCCCGCCCGCTCGGCGAGAGCCCCCAGCGCGACCTGCGCGGCCTCACCGGCCAGGAACGCGAACTGCTGCGCCTGCTCGCCGAAGGGCTCACCGACGAACGCGCCGGCCAGCGCCTGGGCGTCTCGCTGCGCACCGTCCGCCGGATGATGGCCGACCTGATGGTCCGGATGGACGCCCGCAGCCGCTTCCAGGCCGGCATCCAGGTCGCCGCCCTCGGCTGGCTGGAGACCCCCGAGGACGCCCCCGCCTGACCCCTACCGCCAGCCGCAGGCGCTTCCGCCCAGGCCCGCCGTCCGGCGCCCGCTGCGGGTGCTTCCGGTGCTGGGGGCCGCCGCAGGCGCTCCTGGTGCGTCATTCGTTGCTGCGGCCCGTCGCCGACAGCTTGGCGCAGGCGGTCCGGGTGGTCGGCGTCCACCGGGGTGGCTCCCCGCAGGCGGTTCGGGCACCACGGCCCGTCGCCGTTGTCCGCCGTCGCGGCCCCGCCGCAGGCGATCCGTCACGGCTGTCCCCCGCTCGGGGCCCGCCGCAGGCGCTTCCCGCCCAGGCCCGCCCGTCCGGGCCCGCCGCAGGCGCTCCTGGTGCTGGTGTCCTGCCGTCATTCGTTGCTGCGGCCCGTCGTCGACGGCTCGTCGCAGGCGGTTCGGGTGGTCGGCGTCCACCGCGGTGGCTCCCCGCAGGCGGTTCGGGTACCACGGCCCGTCGCCGTTGTCCGCCGTCGCGGCTCCGCCGCAGGCGATCCGTCACGGCTGCTCCCCGCTCGGGGCCCGCCGCAGGCGCTTCCCGCCCAGGCCCGCCCGTCCGGGCCCGCCGCAGGCGCTCCTGGTGCTGGTGTCCTGCCGTCATTCGTTGCTGCGGCCCGTCGTCGACGGCTCGCCGCAGGCGGTCCGGGTGGTCGGCGTCCACCGGGGTGGCTCCCCGCAGGCGGTTCGGGCACCACGGCCCGTCGCCGTTGTCCGCCGTCGCGGCCCCGCCGCAGGCGATCCGTCACGGCTGTCCGCCGCTCGGGGCCCGCCGCAGGCGCTTCCGCCCAGGCCCGCCCGCCCAGGCCCGCCCGTCCGGGCCCGCCGCAGGCGCTTCCCGCCTGTCCGGGGCCTGCTGCGGGTGGCAGGGGGCCGCCCCGACAGCCGTTCGCCGTCCGCCGCGGGCGGATTCAGCGGCGGTGCTTGCCGCTGTTCGGCGTCGGCGTCGGGTACGGGATGCGCAGCTTGCGGGCGAACGGTGCCACCGAGGCGCCCACGCCCAGCGGGCGGGCCAGCACGAAGAGCGAGAGCAGGACCGCCAGCGCGCCCGCCGCCAGCCCCGTCAGGCTGCCGAACAGCCCCGCGCCGAACCGTCCCGCCAGCCAGTGCGCGGCCAGCGCGCCCGGCAGGCAGGCCAGCACCAGGCCGAGGTGCAGGACCACCAGCCGGCCGCCCTCCAGCCCGCTGCCGCGCCGCCCGCCGCGCGTCCCCAGGTCCAGCGTCGCGTTGGCGCCCGGCGCGAAGGAGTCGGTGCGCAGCACCATCGTGGCGTCCGGGTTCCCGCCCGCCGCCTCCCGCCGCGGCGCGGGCACCGCCGCCGGGGGCGCGCCCTTGGCCAGGCGGCGGCCCAGCGCCACGCCGGTCACCACCGCCGACAGGGTGGCCGCCACGGTGTGCGCCACCGCCATGCCGATCACCTTGTAGCGCAGCGGCAGCGTCTCGTACGCCACCCAGCACAGCGTCGCGTTGGTGCCGGTGGAGACCAGGGTCAGCCAGAACGGCGTCCGGGCGTCGCCCATCGCGTAGAAGCCGCGGGCCAGGCCGTACTGGGCGCAGAACGCGGGCAGGCCGACCGCGAAGGCCATCAGCAGCAGGCCCACCACCATCGCGTCGTCGTGCACGGACGACCCGGAGCCGTAGCCGTAGGCGGCCATCGCGATCTGCGAGCCCAGCGCGAAGAACAGCACCGCCGCGGTGACCACCATCGCCGCCGAGGAGCGCAGCACGCCCGCCAGGTCCTCGCCGATCTTCCGGTAGTCGCCCGCCGTCGCGGCCCGCGACATGCTCGGCAGCAGGGCGGTCACCAGCGACACCGTGATCACGCCCTGCGGGACCACGAACAGCGCGTAGGCGTTGTTGTAGGCGGAGAAGCCGCGGCCGCCCGGGATGCCCGCGCGGTACGCGGCGTCGCCCGCGCCGGTGCTCAGGCTGGTGATCACCGCGAAGGACAGCTGGGTGGCCAGCACCAGGGCCAGCGCCCAGCCCGCCGCGCGCAGCGGCCGGGTCAGGCCCGCGCCGCGCCAGTCGAAGCGCGGGCGGTAGGTGAAGCGGGCCGAGCGCAGCGAGGGCAGCAGCGCGGCGGCCTGCACCACGATGCCCAGGGTGGAGCCGAGGCCCAGCAGCAGGGCGTCCCCGCTGCTCACGTCGCTCGCCGCGTGGGCGTGCCGGCCCATCGCCAGGTAGCCGCCGAACACGGCGATCGCGACCACGTTGTTCAGCACCGGCGTCCACATCATGGCGCCGAACCGGTCGCGGGCGTTCAGCACCTGCCCGAGCAGGGTGAACACGCCGTAGAAGAGGATCTGCGGCAGGCAGTACCGGGCGAAGGTGATCGCCAGTTCGCGCTTCACGGGGTCGTTGAAGTCGGAGTACAGGTCGACGATCCGCGGGGCGAACAGCCAGGCGCCGACCGTCAGCACCACCAGGATCACCCCGCACAGGGTGAGCAGCCGGTCGGTGTACGCCTGGCCGCCGTCCTCGTGGGTCTGCATCGCGTGCACCAGCTCCGGCACGAACACCGAGGCCAGCACGCCGCCGAGCAGCATCATGTAGACGATGTTCGGCAGCGAGTTCGCCACGTTGAACGCCTCGCCGGCCGGGCCGGTGGTCAGCGCCGCCACGATCACCGCGCTGCGCACGAAGCCCAGCGCCCGGGAGGCCAGCGAGCCCAGCGCCATGATCAGGCCGTTGCGGCCGGTGGAGGCGGCCGGCTTGGCCGCGGCGGGCTTCGGGGCCCCGGCGGCCGGGTCCGGCCCGGTCCGCGGCGGCGGCACCGGGCGCTCCGGGGCCTGCGGCGGGTACTCGGGGGCGTACGGCGACCAGCCGGCCTGCTCGAAGGCCTGCGCCGGGATCCGGCCCAGCTGCATGGTCGGCTGGTCCTGCCCGGGCCACCCGCCCGGCTGCTGCTGGTACGGATCGCCCTGGTGCTGCTGCTGGTAGGGGTTCTGCGGCGGCGGGTACGGGCCGCCCTGCCGGGAGTACGGGTCGCCGGAGTCGTCCGCGGTGTGCGTGGTCATCGGACCCCCCGTCGATCGGTGCCCGTCCGGCGCTGCGTGGGATGAGTGCGGTGAGTCGGTCCGTCCGGGCCGGGCTCCGCCTGCCGGTTGCAGGGTGCACCAGCCGCAGAAGTCTGCCCCACTTCGGCACCCGATGGGGAGTCGGGTGCCGACCGGCGGGGTGTTCGACCGGGTCGCACCGGTGTCCGGGGGCCTTGCCGCACCCGCCCGGGAGCGCCGTTTGCGCCCGGAAACACGCGGAATGCTGCCCACGCCGTTCCCCCGGGCGGAGGATGCGGGCAACGCGGTGTGACGTTGCTCACGGTGCGTCAGGAGCGGCCCGGATCGCGCTCCGTGACCGGCTCCAGCGGTTCCGGCGGCGGGGTCGGCGCTCCCGGCGGCCCCAGCGGCGGGGACGGCGGTTCCACCCGCTCCAGCGGCGGCGCCAGCACCCGCTGCACCCGCGGCCCGGTCCGTCGGCGCAGCAGCCGCGCGTCCAGGCCGATCAGCCCCGGCCGCCACAGCTCCACCGCCAGCGCGGGCCCGGCCAGCACCACGACCGCCGCCGCCCAGGAGGCCAGCACGTCGCTCGGCCAGTGCAGCCCCAGCGCGATCCTGGTCCAGCCCACCGCGAGCACGACCAGCGCCCCCGCGGTGCCCGCCGCCACCCGGGCCGGCCGCTCGATCCGCGGCCACGCCAGGGCCAGCAGCGCCCCGCAGGTCACCGCGGTGGCCAGCGCGTGCCCGGCCGGGAAGGACGCCCCGGGGGCGGCCGCCACCGGGTCGGCCAGGTGCGGCCCGGCGCGGCCGATCAGCTCCCGCCCGGCCCCGCCGACCGCCCAGCCCAGCAGCACCACCGCCGCCGCCCAGCCCGCCAGCACCCGGGCGCCCCGCACCCACAGCCACACCGCGACCGCCCCGAGCGCCGTCCGCATCATCCACGGCGCGCCCAGGTCGCCCAGCGTCTGCATGGCCGCCGTCCACACCGGGTGCCGCAGCGCGTACCGGTGCAGCAGCGCCACCCAGCCCTGGTCGAACCGGGCCAGCGGCGCCCAGCCGGAGCGCACCAGGACCAGCAGCACCGCGAACGCCAGCGCACCCGCCAGGGCCGGCCAGGCACAACGGAGCGCCCCCGCGCGTTGTACCGGAGGACGGGCCGGGGAGCGGCCGCCGCGCCGACCGCCGTCCGGGCCGTCGGCAGCCGCCCGGGAGTCGTGGTCGGCGGACTGGTGCATGACAGACACCTTCCCAGCGGCGGGCGGCGAACCGGCGCTGGGGCGATAGCGATTGCGCATCGGTTGTGCGGACGCCCCGCGAAGGCCCCGCACCGATTCGGTGCCGGACGGTGGCCGCCCGGTGTGCGGGACGCGTCACTCTGCGTGTACCGATCGAGTGAAAATCGGCAGGATACTGCATCCCCGACGGAAACCTGAGCCACTTGGGAATGTTGTCCGATTTCTGTGCGTTGGATCGTTACGTGTGAGCCACGAACGGCCCACACGGTTGTGCCGAGTGGCGGAACGGAGCGCCCCCGGCAGCGTCAGTGAGGGAGCAAGCATGGCCACCCGTGCCGTCGTACGCGACAGGGCCGATCGGACTCGCACCGCCCGCCCGACCAACCTCGAAGCCGACCGTGACCTGGTCGGCATGTACCTCGACGAGATCGCCAGGACGCCCCTGCTCGATGCCGCGGAGGAGGTCGAGCTGTCCCTGCGGATCGAGGCGGGCGTCTTCGCCCAGCACCTGCTCGACGAGGAGGAGTCCCTCGACGGCGTCACCACCGAGGAGCTCCGGGCCATAGCGGACGACGCCGAGCGCGCCAAGGACGTCTTCATCCGGTCCAACCTGCGCCTGGTCGTCGCCGTCGCCCGCCGCTACCCGCGCAGCGGCCTCCCGCTGCTCGACCTGATCCAGGAGGGCAACGCCGGCCTGGTCCGGGCCGTGGAGAAGTTCGACTACTCCAAGGGCTTCAAGTTCTCCACCTACGCGACGTGGTGGATCCGCCAGGCGATCACCCGGTCCATCGCCGACCAGTCCCGCACCATCCGGCTGCCCGTCCACCTGGTCGAGGAGCTCGGCCGGATCCGCCGGGTGCAGCGCGAGAAGGCCAAGGAGCTGGGCCGCGAGCCGGAGCCCGCCGAGATCGCCGCCGAGCTGGACACCACCGAGCAGCGCGTCAAGGACGTCCTGGACTGGGCGAGGGACCCGGTCAGCCTCAACATGTCGGTCGACGACGAGGGCGAGACCCAGTTCGGAGACCTGGTGGAGGACACCGGCGCGGTCTCCCCGGAGGACGCGGTCATGGTGATGATGCGCCGCGAGGAGCTGGACGACCTGATCGGCCGCCTCGACGACCGCACCGCCTCCATCATCCGCAGCCGCTACGGCATGGAGGACGGCCGCGAGCGGACGCTCACCGAGGTCGGCAAGCAGCACGGCCTGACCCGCGAGCGGATCCGTCAGATCGAGAAGCACGCGCTGGCCGAACTGAAGAAGATCGCCGACCACGCAGGCTTCGAGGCGGCGTAGCGGGCGGGCCACCGGGGCCCGGGGCCGTCCTACAGTGGAGGCATGACCTCCCCGGACGCGCAGCAGCCCGAGCCCCGGACCGAACCCGGCCCCCGGCCCCGACTGGTCTTCAAGGACCCGTTCGACCAGCAGACCTCCGACGACACCGACCGCGGTTGGGGCGAACCGTCGGGGGAGCGGGGGCTGGACTGGTACCGCAGCCAGCGGCCCCCGCACCACGGGGAGAAGTGAGCTGATCAGCCCCGGCGCACCAGCGCGTCGCGGATCTCGGTGAGCAGTTCGACCTCCTTCAGTTCGGCGTCCAGGGCCTCCTCGTCCTCGGTCCTGCGCCTGCGCATGAAGTGGTTCATCGGCAGGATCAGCAGGAAGTACACGACGGCGGCGGTGATCAGGAAGCTGAGCGCGGCGCTGAGCACCGAGCCCCACAGGATGAAGATGCCCGAGGTGACGTTGCCGGCGGCGTCCACCTCGCACGGGCCCTTGAGGCAGGAGCTGTAGGCCGCGAGGTCCTTGGTGCCGAACAGGCCGACCAGCGGGTTGATCACGCCCTTGACGAACGCGTTGACGACGCTGGTGAAGGCCGCGCCGATGACGACGGCGACGGCCAGGTCCACCACGTTGCCGCGGAGCAGGAATTCCTTGAAGCCTTTCATGCCGCGTCGAACGGCGGACGCCCCCGGAGGTCACGGGTGAATCCGGCGTCACCGGGTTGACGCCGCAGGGCAGCCGGCCGCCCCGGCCGGGGCCCGGCCGGGCGGCGGCGGAGCCCCCCGCGGCGGCCCGGCGAGCAGCACGGCCGCCAGCGCCAGGCACCCCGCCGCGCACCGCCCGGGACGCCGCCGCAGCGCGCCCCGCAAGCGGTGGCGGCCGCGCGCCGCCCCCAGGATCGGTGGGAAATCGGGCACTTCGCGGCGCGGCGGCACCAGCACCGCGGGCAGCGGGGGCAACGGGGGCAGCACGGAGGAGGTCACGGCAGCGGGCCTTCCGACGGTTCTCCGCGGCCCCGGACGGGACCGCGACGGCCATCCTGCGTCCGCCCACTGGAGCCCGGCCGCGGATTTCCCCGGCCTGTGGACAACCCGCCCCTGTGGAAAACCCCCTTCACCCCCGGGAGTGAACCGCTGGGCCGTTCGGCCCCCGCTCCGTGACCGGGCCCCGCCCGCCGTCCGGAGGAACCCCCGTGACCTGCCCCGGAACAGCACGGAGCCCCCGCCCGGCGACGGCCGGACGGGGGCTCCGCGGGGAAGCGGGGGTCAGCTCGCGGTGGACGCGGAGCTGGAGGAGCTGCTGGAGCCGCCGGTCGAGGACGACGGGGTCGAGGACGCCGTCGAGGTCGAGGAGGACGGGGCCGCCGAGGAGGACGAGCCGCTCACCGAGCTGCTGGAGCTGGAGCGGCTGTCGGTGCGGTAGAAGCCGGAGCCCTTGAAGACCACGCCCACGGCCGAGAAGACCTTGCGGAGCTTCCCCTGGCAGTCGGGGCACGTGGTCAGCGCGTCGTCGCTGAACTTCTGCACCGCCTCGAGGCCGTTGCCGCACTCGGTGCACTGGTACTGGTACGTGGGCACTTTCCGCTTCCTCCTGCACTCCCCCTGGCACTCTCACGCTATGAGTGCTAACGACGGTCCATGATGCGGCATTCCGCTGGTGGAGTCCAGCGGCTCAGCCGCGCCGCGCGGCCGGAGCGGCCTCCGCCCGGACGCCGCCTCCCCGTGCCACGGTACGGGGCGCGGGCGCCGGAGCGAGCAGCAGGCGGCGCATCGTGACGAGCGCCACCAGGCCGAGGCCGGAGCCGGCCAGCGCGACGGTGAAGCCGAGCGAGGGCCCGGAGCGGTCGATCAACTGCCCGGCGGCGGTGGAGCCGAGGGCCAGGCCCAGGCCGATCGCGCCGGTCAGCCAGGTGAACGCCTCGGTCTTGGCGCCGTTCGCGACCAGGCCCTCGACCAGGGTGAAACCGGTGATCAGGGTGGGCGCGATGGCCAGGCCGCAGAACAGGCCGGCCACGGCCAGTGCGCCCAGGTTCGGCATCGCCCACAGGGCGGAGCAGCCGAGCACCAGCAGCGCGTAGCAGACCACCATCCGCTGCCGGGCGCTGCTGCGCCACGGCACGAGGCCGTAGAGCACGCCGGCCGCCATCGACCCGGCCGCGAAGACGCCGTACACCGGACCGCTGAGCCCGCCGGAGCCGGCGTCCTCGGCGAAGGCGGTGATCGAGACCTGCAGGGTGCCGAAGACGGTGCCCAGGCCGAGGAAGGCGCCGGCCAGCAGCCGCACCCCCGGGGAGGCCAGCGCGGAGGCCCGCCGGTCGCCGGGGGCGGCGGGGCCGGTGGGCACCGGCGCGGTGTCCCGGCGGGCGGCGAAGGCCAGGCCGCCGACCAGGGTGAGCGCGGCCTCGGCGGTGAGCCCGACGGACGGGTTGACCAGGGTGGCGATGCCGGTGGCCAGCATCGGGCCGATCACGAAGGTGAACTCGTCGGTGACCGACTCGAAGGCGAAGGCGGTGTTCATCAGGGCCGGCCGCTCCGCCAGCCGGTGCACCCAGCGGGAGCGGACCATCGCGCCGACCTGCGGCACGGCGGCGCCGGCCGGCGCCGCGGCCAGGAACAGCGTCCAGTCGGGGGCGCCGGCGTGGGCGAGCGCGATCAGCGCGGCGACCGCGCAGCCGTGCACCAGCACGGTGGGCACCAGCACGGCGGCCTGGCCGTGGCGGTCGGCGAGCCGTCCGGTCTGCGGGCCGACCAGGGCCTGGGCGACGGCGGAGGACGCGGCGACCGCGCCGGCCAGGCCGTAGGAGCCGGTGGTGTCGTGGACCAGCAGCACGATGCCCAGGCTGAGCATGGCGTACGGCAGCCGGGCGACCAGGGCGGGGAGCAGGAAGGTCCAGGCCCGGGGGGTGCGCAGCAGCGCGCCGTAGCCGGTGCCGTGGGAGCCGTGGGAGATGGTGTCGTCGACCGGTCGGCGCGCCGCCACGGTCGGTCCTCTCTGCTGCCTGGTAGCGCCGGGCGGCGCCGAGGGTCGTCCTCTTGCGCGCCGACCGGGGCCGGGGCGCCGACTCTGCATCAGGCAGATGTGGAAAATCAGGGTCGATTCAGAATGTACAAGCGTATATCAGGGCTTTCCGCCTTCGGTTCGGCGGTTCAGCCGGTCTTCTTCCTGGCCTTGGAAGGCGCGCGCCGGTTGTCGGCGGGCGGCGCCTCCGCGTTGTGCAGCCACCCGGCGAGCTTGCCGCCCCGGTCGACGGCGCGCAGCCGGCGCTCGGCGGCCCCGGAGACCTCGTCGGTGGTGACCACCAGCAGTTCGTCGCCCTCGCGCAGCACCGTCATCCGGTCCGGGACGAAGCTGGAGCCCTCGCGGACCACCAGGGTGACGGCGGCGCCCTTGGGCAGGCGCAGCTCGGAGACCTCGACGCCGGACATCCGGGAGCCGGGGGAGAGCTGGACGGACAGCAGGTGGCCGTGCAGCTTCTCCAGCGGCGCGGACTCGATGCCCAGGTCCTGGCCGATGTCGCCCTCGCCGATCTTCAGCCACCTGGCGACCAGCGGCAGGGTCGGGCCCTGGAGCAGGGTGAAGACCACCACCAGGATGAAGACCACGTTGAACAGCTGCTGGGCGTCGGTCGCGCCGGTCACCAGCGGGATGGTGGCGAGCACGATCGGCACCGCGCCGCGCAGCCCGGCCCAGGACAGCAGCGCCTGCTCCTGCCAGGGGATCCGGAACGGCGTCATGGTCAGCAGCACCGACAGCGGCCGGGCGACGAACACCAGCACCGCGCCGGCCACCAGCCCCGGCACCAGCGCGGAGCCCATGCTGGCGGGCGTCACCAGCAGGCCGAGCAGCACGAACATGCCGATCTGGCCGATCCAGGCCAGCCCGTCGGCGAAGCCGCGCACCGCGGGGCCGTGCGGCAGCTTGGAGTTCCCGAGGATCACCGAGGCGATGTACGCGGCGAGGAAGCCGGAGGCGTGCAGCAGCGCGCCGCCCGCGTAGGCGAGCACGATCAGCGCCAGCACCGCGATCGGGTACAGGCCGGAGGACGGCAGCGCGACCCGCCGCACCGCGTACGCGCCGAGCTTGCCCACCGCGCAGCCGACGGCCGCGCCGATCACCAGCTCGACGACGATGGTGCCGACCAGCACGTACCAGGGGTCGAGCTCGCCGGCCGTGGCGAAGGCGACCACCAGGATCACCACGGGTGCGTCGTTGAAGCCGGACTCCGCCTCCAGCAGGCCGGTCAGCCGCTTGGGCAGCGGCACCATCCGCAGCACCGAGAAGACCGCCGCGGCGTCGGTGGAGGAGACGATCGCGCCGAGCAGCAGCGCGGTGCGCCACTCCAGGCCGACCAGCCAGTGCGCGCCGGCGGCGGTGACGAACACCGAGACCGCGACGCCCAGGGTGGCCAGCACGGCGGCGGCCGGGACCACCGGCTTGATGGACCGCCAGCTGGTCTTGAGCCCGCCCTCGGCGAGGATGACCACCAGGGCCGCGTAGCCCATGACCTGGGTGAGTTCGGCGTTGTTGAAGCTTATGCCGATGCCGTTCTGGCCGAGGGCGACGCCGATGCCGAGGTAGATCAGCAGCGAGGGCAGCCCCGAGCGGGTGGAGATCCGCACCGCCCCCACGGCGAACAGCAGGATCACGGCGGACTCGAGCAGCAGGGCGTTCAGGTGGTCAACGGTCACGCAGGGGCACCTCGGGCAGGGAAGGGGCGGCTGACGGATCGTTACCCATCCTAACATTTTACTTGATCTTTACGCTAGTCCCTTCATTCGTCCCCGCCGGGTAGGGTCCTGCGGAGCCCTCGAACCGCCGCCGGTGTCCCCCGTGCACGGCCGCCGGGGGGCTCGCCCTAATGTGGTGACCTGTCACGGCCGCACGCTCCCTCATACAAGGACTCGGATGCCCCGCTCGAAGAAGTTCCGGCGCGCACGTCTGATCATGATCCTGCTCGCCGTGCTGCTGATCGCGGGTCTGGTAGGCGGCGGCTGGTGGGCGGTGGACACCGTTCGCTCCTCCTTCCCGCAGGTCAGCGGCACCGTCAAGGTGGCCGGCATGTCCGCGCCGGTGGACGTGGTCCGCGACGACAAGGGCATCCCGCAGCTGTACGCCGACACCGACGCCGACCTGTTCCGCGCCCAGGGCTACGTCCAGGCCCAGGACCGGTTCTGGGAGATGGACGTCCGCCGGCACATCACCTTCGGCCGGCTCTCCGAGATGTTCGGCTCCTCCTCGGTCGAGAACGACACCTTCCTGCGCACCATGGGCTGGCGCCAGGTCGCCCAGAAGGAGTGGGACACCGTCCTGTCCGAGGACACCAAGCGCAACCTGACCGCCTACACCGAGGGCGTCAACGCCTGGCTCGCCGAGCACCCCGGCGGGGCCGGCGCCTCGCTCGAGTACGCGCTGCTCGGCACGGTCAACTCCGGCTACCAGCCCGAGAAGTGGGACCCGGTCGACTCGGTCGCCTGGCTCAAGGCGATGGCCTGGAGCCTGTCCGGCAACATGCAGGAGGAGATCGACCGCTCGCTGCTCACCCAGGACTTCACCACCGAGCAGGTCGCGCAGCTCTACCCCGACTACCCGTACGACCGCAACGGGACGATCGTCAAGACCGGCAAGCTCTCCGCCGACGGCACCTACATCCCCGGCGAGGGCACCACGGTGCCCGCCGTGCCCGGCGGCGCCGCCCCCGCGGACAGCTCGCAGGCCCGGGCCGTGACCCAGGCCCTGATCAGCGGCGTCTCCGACCGGGTCGCCGCGCTCCCGCAGCTGCTCGGCCCGCAGGGCCAGGGCATCGGCTCCAACTCCTGGGTGGTGTCCGGCGCCAACACCACCACCGGCAAGCCGATGCTGGCCAACGACCCGCACCTCGGCCCCGGCATGCCGTCCATCTGGTACCAGATGGGCCTGCACTGCCGCACCGTCTCGCCGACCTGCGGCTACGACACCGCCGGCTACACCTTCGCCGGGATGCCCGGCGTGGTCATCGGCCACAACAAGGACGTCGCCTGGGGCTTCACCAACCTCGGCGCCGACGTCACCGACCTGTACCTGGAGAAGGTCACCGGCCCCGACACCTACCTCCTCGACGGCAAGGACGTGAAGTTCACCGTCCGCAAGGAGACCATCAAGGTGGCTGGCGGCGACGACCACACCATCACCGTCCGCACCACCCAGGACGGCATGCCGCTGATCTCCGACCAGTCCTCCGACGACCAGAAGGTCGGCCAGTACGCCCCCGCCGGCAACGCCGCCCCCGACCGGGCCGCCGGCTACGGCGTCGCCCTGCGCTGGACCGCGCTCGTCCCCGGCAAGACCATGGACGCCGTCTTCAAGCTCGACAAGGCCACCGACTTCGCCACCTTCCGGTCCGCCGCGCAGGACTTCGCCGTCCCCGCGCAGAACCTGATCTACGCCGACACCAAGGGCAACATCGGCTACCAGGCCCCCGGCCTGATCCCGGTCCGCGGCAAGGGCGACGGCCGCTACCCCGCCCCCGGCTGGGACTCCGCCTACGCCTGGAACGCCTCCTACCTGCCGTTCAAGTCGCTGCCCTACGCGTACAACCCGCCCGAGGGCTACATCGTCACGGCCAACCAGGCCGTCGTCGACGAGACCTACAAGCCGCTGCTCACCACCGACTGGGAGTACGGCACCCGCGCCAAGGAGATCGCCGACCAGATCCAGGACAAGCTGAAGAACGGCGGCAAGATCTCGCTGGACGACATGCAGTCCATCCAGCTCGACAACACCAGCGTGATGGCCAAGGAGCTCGTCCCGCTGCTGCTCAAGGTCAAGATCGACGACCCGTACGTGCGCGAGGCCCAGGACCTGCTCAAGGACTGGAACTACCACCAGGACGCCGACTCCGCCGCCGCCGCCTACTACAACGGCGTCTGGCGGGCCCTGCTCACCCTCGCCTTCGGCCAGAAGTTCCCGGCCGACCTCCGGGTCGAGGGCGACTGCCTGCTGGTGCGCCAGAAGCGCGACAACACCCTGCCCGACGACGCCCTCGGCGGCGCCGCGCAGGCCGTCACCGAGTGCGGCACCCGCAAGGCCTCGCAGGCCCAGCCGGACGGCGGCGACCGCTGGACGGAGGTCGTCCGCGAGCTGCTCAAGGACCCGAAGTCGCCCTGGTGGGAGTACATCGACTCCGACCACCAGCAGCAGCAGGGCCTCGACAACCTGCTCGCCGAGGCGCTCAAGGACGCCCGCCAGGACCTCACCTCGCGCCTCAGCAAGGACATCTCCACCTGGAGCTGGGGCCGCCTGCACCAGCTCACCCTGCAGGAGCCCACCCTCGGCAGCGACGACTCCTCGATCGCCTCCGGCCTGGTCCACAAGCTCCTCAACCGCGGCCCCTACAAGCTCTCCGGCGGCAGCGCCGCCGTCGACGCCACCGGCTGGAACGCCGCCGCCGGCTACGACGTCGACTGGATCCCCTCCATGCGGATGGTCGTCGACCTCAGCGACTTCGACTCCTCCCGCTGGATCAACGTCGGCGGCGCCTCCGGCCACGCCTTCCACACCAACTACAACGACCAGACCGAACTCTGGGCCTCCGGCCAGCTCCTGCCCTGGGCCTACACCAAGGACGCGGTCACCAAGGCCGGCAAGAACACCCTGACCCTGACCAACTGAGACCTCTAGCCCCCTCAGGGGCTCGGGGAACGGCGAGTCCGTGCTGCTGGCGGCCGGAGCCCATCGGAGTGTCCGTGCTGCTGCGTGCCGTAAACAGGAACCGGAAGCAGCTGCGCCGGGCGGCAGTGCACCGCCAGCAGCCCCGGGCCCGCCGTTCCCCGAGCCCCTGGAATCAGAAACGCGTCACGCCCTCCGGGGTCACCACCGCGTGCACCGGCAGGTCGTGCGGCTCGGCCGGCACGGCCCCGCACAGCTCGTGCGGGTACAGCAGCGTCGCCAGCAGCGGCTCCGCGCCGCCGCGGGCGAGGCGGGCCAGGACGCGGTCGTAGGAGCCGCCACCGCGGCCGAGGCGGACGCCGCGCCGGTCGACGGCCAGGCCGGGCAGCAGGACGACGTCCGCGGTGAGGACGGCGTCGGGGCCGAGCCGGGCCGCGGTGGGTTCGAGCAGGCCGCGGGCGGCGGGGGAGAGCCGGTCGTCGCCCTCGTACGGGGCCCAGTCCAGGTCGTTGTCGGGCAGCAGCACGGGCAGCAGCACCCGGACCCCGGCACCGGCGAGGGCGCGCAGCAGCGGACGGGTGCCGGGCTCCGCGCCGACCGAGACGTACGCGGCGACCGTCCCGCCCGGCGGCACCAGCGCGGCGGCGTGCCCGGCCAGGGCCTCCGCCGCGGCGGAGCGCTCCGGGCCGCCCAGCGCCCGCCGTTCGGCGAGCAGCCGTGACCTCAGCGCCGCCTTGTCGTTGGACAACCGATCCGCAGTCACCGTTCGATTCCTCTCAGCTCTGTCCCGTGCAGTGACACGAGCCTGACACGCCGAGGCCGCCGCATGTCCACCCCGCTCCTGCTCCAGGCCCTGGCCGCGCTCGGCGCGGCCGCCCCGGCCGCCGCCGGCGTCCTCGCGCTGCGCCGCCGCCGGTGCCGGGCCGAGGACGGCGCCCGCGAGGAGGAACTTCTGGCGAAGATCGCGGAACTGACGGAGGAACGGGACGAACTGGCGCGCACCGCCTCCTGCGACCCGCTGACCGGCGTGTGGAACTACCGCCACCTGCAGCTGACCCTGGACCGCGAGATCGAACGCGCCCGCCGGGCCGAGGCCACCGCGATCGACCCCCGCCCGCTGGCGGTGCTGCTGGTGGAGGTGGCCGGCTTCGACGCGGTGGTCGCCGAGCACGGCCGGGCCCGGGCCAACACCATGCTCCGGGACCTCGCCCAGCGCCTGGCGATGGAGATCCGCGGCTGCGACACCCTGGGCCGATACGGCGGGGAGGAGTTCCTGGCCCTGCTGCCGGACACCGGAGCGGAGGGCGCCGCGCAGGTCGCCGAGCGGCTGTGCTGGTCGGTGCGGCGGCACCGGCTGACGGACCGTCACCCGGGCGAGAGCGCCGATCCGGACGAGCGCAGCGGCCTGACCGCCTCGGTCGGCCTGGCGGTGCTGCCCCGGGACGGCGCCCACGCGGCGCTGCTGCTGCGGGCCGCCGACCGGGCACTGGCCGCCGCGCGAGCCGCCGGCGGGGACTGCTGGCGCTCCACCGAGCAGCTCCCGGCCGAGCTGACCGGTCCGAACGCCTCATCCGCGCCGGGTAAGGTGTCTTCCGGCCCCGGCGGGGCACCCCTCACCCCGCACGCGACCACCGTCGGACCGGGCCCGACAGGTGACAGGCCCTAACCATCGATTCACTCCGCTCTCAGCAGGGTGGAATGCCCGCCTTAGTAAGGTCGACGCATGACGAACAAGCACGCCCGCCAGCCGGTCACCAAGGCAGTCGTCCCGGCCGCCGGCCTCGGCACCAGGTTCCTCCCCGCCACCAAGGCCACGCCGAAGGAGATGCTGCCGGTCGTCGACAAGCCGGCCATCCAGTACGTGGTGGAGGAGGCTTCCGCCGCCGGCCTGTCCGACATACTGATGGTCACCGGTCGCAACAAGCGTGCTCTGGAAGACCACTTCGACCGCGCCTACGAGCTGGAGGAGCTGCTCAGCCGCAAGGGCGACCAGGAGCGGCTGCGCCGGGTGCAGGAGTCCGTGCAGCTCGCCAGCATGCACTACGTCCGCCAGGGCGACCCCAAGGGCCTGGGCCACGCCGTCTCGGTCGCCGAGCAGCACGTCGCCGGCCAGCCCTTCGCCGTCCTGCTGGGCGACGACCTGATCGACCCGCGCGACCCGCTGCTGTCCCGGATGATCGAGGTGCAGCAGGAACTCGGCGGCTCCGTCGTCGCGTTGATGGAGGTCGACCCGGCCCAGATCCACCTGTACGGCTGCGCGGCCGTGAAGGCCACCGACCTCGGCGGGGACGTCTTCCAGGTCACCGACCTGGTGGAGAAGCCCGACACCGCCGACGCCCCCTCCAACTACGCCGTCATCGGCCGCTACGTCCTCGACCCGGCGGTCTTCGACGTGCTGCGCGAGACCCCGCCCGGCCGCGGCGGCGAGATCCAGCTGACCGACGCGCTGCGCGAGTTGGCCGCCCGGGACGAGAGCACCGGCGGCCCGGTGCACGGCGTGCTGTTCACGGGCCGCCGCTACGACACCGGCGACCGGGCCGACTACCTGCGGGCGATCGTCCGGCTGGCCGCCGAGCGCGACGACCTCGGCCCCGAGTTCCGCAGCTGGCTGCGGCAGTTCGTCGCCACCGAGATGCAGGGCTGATCCACCACGAAGACGGGCACCGAAGGCGAGCGTGAGGCGATGACCGGGAAGCACGACCCCTGCTGCGAGGGAGCCGGCTCCCCGGCCTCACCGCGCCTGTGGACCGTCGACGAGCACCTCGCCGACGTCCTCGCCGCGGTCGCCCCGCTGCCGCCCATCGAACTGCAGCTGCTGGACGCCCAGGGCTGCCGGCTCGCCGAGGACGTGCGGGCCGACGACGACCTGCCGCCCTTCGACAACAGCTCGATGGACGGCTACGCGCTGCGCACCGCCGACACCGTGCGCGCCACCGAGCAGTACCCGTCGGTGCTGGCCGTGGTCGGCGACATCGCGGCCGGCGCCGCCGAGCTGCCCCGGGTCGGCCCCGGCCAGGCCGCCCGGATCATGACCGGCGCCCCCGTCCCGCCCGGCGCCGAGGCGGTCGCCCCGGTCGAGTGGACCGACGGCGGCAGCGGCACCGGCCAGGCCGCCGACGCGATGGGCGCGCCCGTCGCGGACGAGGAGGTCCGGGTGCTGCGCCCGGTCGCCGAGGGCGCGCACGTCCGCCGCCGGGGCAGCGACGTCACCGCCGGCGACACCGTGCTGGAGGCCGGCACCGTGCTCGGCCCCACCCAGCTCGGCCTGCTGGCCGCGATCGGCCGCGGCACCGTCCGGGTCGCGCCCCGCCCCCGGGTGGTCGTGCTGTCCACCGGCAGCGAGCTCGTCCAGCCCGGCGAGAGCGCCGGACCGGGCCGGATCCACGACTCCAACTCCTTCACCCTGACCGCCGCCGCGATCGCCGCCGGCGCCGTCGCCTTCCGGGTCGGCGGCGTCCCCGACGAGGCCGACACCCTGCGCGCCGTGCTGGAGGACCAGCTCGGCCGGGCCGACCTGATCGTCACCAGCGGCGGCGTCTCGGTCGGCGCGTACGACGTGGTCAAGGAGGTGTTCGCCGACTACGGCGGGGTGGACTTCCGCCGGTTGCGGATGCAGCCGGGCAAGCCGCAGGGCTTCGGCCGGATCGGCGCGGGCCCCGGCGTGCCGCTGCTCGCGCTGCCCGGCAACCCGGTCAGCGCGTACATCTCCTTCGAGCTGTTCGTCCGCCCGGTCATCCGCACCATGCTCGGCGCCCCCGACGTGCACCGCCCGGTGGTGCGGGCCGCGACCACCGCGGCGCTTCGCTCCCCGGCCGGGCGGCGGCAGTTCCTGCGCGGCCGGTACGACCCGGCGGCGGGCACCGTCTCCCCGGTGGGCGGCGAGGGATCGCACCTGGTCGGGGCGCTGGCCAAGGCCGACTGCCTGATCACCGTGCCCGAGGACGTCACCGCGCTGCCCGCGGGGAGCGCCGTCGATGTGGTCCTTCTCACGGACTGACCGGGCGGGGGTTGTACGGTAGCGCGAGATTCGCACCGTGCCACTGGAGCCCACTCGTGACCGACACACCCCCCGGCGACCGCCTCACCCACGTCGACCACACCGGCGCCGCCCGGATGGTCGACGTCTCCGAGAAGGCCGCCACCACCCGGGTCGCGGTGGCGGCCGGCCGCGTCCGGGTCGCCCCCCGGGTGGTGGAACTGCTGCGCGGCGAGGGCGTCCCCAAGGGCGACGCGCTCGCGGTGGCCCGGATCGCCGGGATCATGGGCGCCAAGCGGACGCCCGAGCTGATCCCGCTCTGCCACCCCATCGCGCTCACCGGCACCACCGTCGACCTGGCCGTCACCGACACCGCGGTCGAGATCACCGCCACCGTCCGCACCGCCGACCGCACCGGCGTCGAGATGGAGGCGCTGACCGCCGTCGCCACCGCCGCGCTCACCGTCATCGACATGGTCAAGGCGGTCGACAAGGCCGCCGCCATCGAGGACGTCCGGGTGCTCAGCAAGACCGGCGGCAAGAGCGGCGACTGGCACCGCGGGGAGGAAGCGTGAGGGCGCTCGCCGTCACCGTCTCCAACCGGGCCTCGGCCGGCGTGTACGAGGACCGCGGCGGCCCGCTGCTGGTCGCCGGTCTGCGCGGGATGGGCTTCGAGACCGACGGCCCGCTGGTCGTCCCGGACGGCGAGCCGGTCGAGGCGGCGCTGCGCGGGGCCGTCGCCGCCGGGTACGACGTGGTGCTGACCACCGGCGGCACCGGCATCTCCCCGCAGGACCTCACGCCCGAGATGACCGCCCGGGTGATCGACCGGCAGATCCCCGGCATCCCCGAGGCGATCCGCGCGCACGGCCGGGAGAAGGTGCCCACCGCGGCGCTCTCCCGCGGCCTGGCCGGCCTGGCCGGGCGCACCCTGGTGGTCAACCTGCCCGGCTCCACCGGCGGCGTCCGCGACGGCCTGGCCGTGCTCGCCCCGCTGCTGCCGCACGCCGTCGACCAGTTGGCAGGCGGCGACCATCCGCGACCCACCGATCCCTCCGGGAGCGCGCGCTGAACGCCGGCTGGCCCGTCGAACTGGCCGAGGGGGACGTCGTGCTGCGGCCCATCCGCCGCCGCGACCAGGCCGAGTGGCAGGAGGTCAGCCGCCGCAACCGGGACTGGCTGCGCCGCTGGGAGGCCACCGTGCCGCCCGTCCCGCCCGGCCGCTCCCCGCTGCCCCGGCCCACCTACCGGCAGATGGTCCGCTACCTGCGGGCCGAGGCCGCGGCCGGCCGAATGCTGCCCTTCGTGGTGCTCCACCAGGGCCGCCTGGTCGGCCAGTTGACGGTCGGCGGGATCACCTGGGGCTCGATGTGCTCGGCCAACGTCGGCTACTGGGTGGACGAGGCGGTCGCCGGGCGCGGCATCATGCCCACCGCCGTCGCGCTCGCCGTCGACCACTGCTTCCGCGACCTGGGCCTGCACCGGATCGAGGTGTGCATCCGCCCCGAGAACCGGCCCAGCCGCCGGGTGGTGGAGAAGCTCGGCTTCCGCGAGGAGGGGCTCCGCCCGCGCTACCTGCACATCGACGGCGACTGGCGCGACCACCTGGTGTACGCGCTGACCGCCGACGAGGCCGCCGACGGGCTGCTGCACCGCTGGCACGCGCTCAGGAACCGGCCGCCGCAGGAGAATTGAATACTTGTTCGAAATTGATATCGATATGGCATCGGGGTCGGGTCGAGCCGTCACAAATACCGGCAAAATAGTCTGAGAATCAGCTTGATCACACGACACGCCGCGCCAAATTGCTGCAGTGCCTTCGCCCGCGCCCGTACCGTGTGAAACGTGAGCAGTAGCGGCCTTATCTACGCGGTCATCGTAGGGGCCTGGGCTGCCTATCTGGTGCCGATGTGGCTCCGCAGGCAGGACGAGCTCAACGAGTCGCGTCCGACGGAACGCTTCAGTACCGCGATCCGCCTGCTGGCCGGTCGATCGGCCATGGAGCGGCGCGCGGCCCGGGCTCTCGGCGACCAGACCGCCGACGACCAGCAGCACCCCGCCGGGGACGACCCGGACGGGGCGTTCGCCGATTCCGCGGGCGGCCCGGCGGCCGACCGCGCCCCCGACCCGGCGGACGCGGCCACCCGGCCCACCGCCCGGGACGGCACCGGGCCCGCGGCCGGACCGGCGACCGGGTCCACCGCGGAGCCGACCGCCGCGGAGCCGACCGCCGCGCCGAAGCCCGCCGAGGCCCGGAGCGAGCGGGAGCGCGAGCGCGAACTCGACGACCGGCGCTCCGCCGAGCGGCGGGCCAGGCTGCTCGCCCGGCGGCGCCGGATGGTCACCATGCTGTTCCTCGCCTTCGCGCTGGGCGCCGTGGTCGCCGCGGTGGCCGGCTTCGCCTTCCTCTGGGTGCCCGCCGTCCCCGGCGTGCTGCTCACCCTCTACATCGGCCACCTGCGCCGGCTGGAGCGGCAGCGCTACGAGGTCAAGTTCGACCGGGCCAGGGCCGCGCAGGCCGCCGAGCGGCTGCGCGAACGGGAGCGCGAGCGGGCCGCCCGCCCGGCCGCCGAGCCGTCCGCCGCCCGCACCGCGCNCGGCACCGCCCCGGCCGCCCCCGCCGCGGACCCGAGCACCACCCGGGCGACCGTGCTGGCCGAGGCCACCGAGCACGAGGAGTGGGCCGACGGCGTCCGCGCCCGCGCCGCCGCCGGGCCGGACTCCTGGGAGCCCGTCCCCGTCCCGCTCCCCACCTACGTCACCGCCCCCGTGGCCCCCCGCACCACCCGGGGCCTCGACCTCTCGGCCCCCAACACCTGGGACTCCGGCCGCCCGGCGACCCCGCTCTTCGACCAGTACGGCGAACCGGCCCAGCCGGCCCAGCCCGCGGCCGACTGGAGCACCCGCCCCCGCGCCGCCAACGAGTGACCCGCTCCACCCGCCCGCCCCGGCCGCAACGCCCCACCTGCGCCGGGGCGTTCGCGTCCCCCGGCACCCCGCGGCCCGGGCGTGCCGATCATGGTCACGAGTACCCCGGCAGAGGTGATAGAGTTCTTTCTTGTTGGGGCTGTGGCGCAGTCCGGTAGCGCACCTCGTTCGCATCGAGGGGGTCAGGGGTTCGAATCCCCTCAGCTCCACCAACAGAAATCCCGCCCGGGAGACCGGGCGGGATTTCTCGCATTCCGGGGGCATTCGCGCCGGGGCGGGTCGCCGCGCGATTACCGCCTCACCGGCCCGCAGGTCGCCGAACTCCTCGCGGTGGCCCGGGCGATCCCGGGCGGCGTGATCACCGGCCAGGCCGAACTGCTGGACGGCCTGCGGGCGTCCGACGGACCGCCCCGCTCCTGACGCCGGGCCCCGCAGCACCCCGGACGGACGCCCGGCCCATGGACTCGTCGAAACAACGGCTTGCGCAATTCGTACGGCCGGACGGCTGCGGCCGGGCCCGCCCGCTCCTCCCGCTCAGTCCGCGGGGCGGCACAGGCCGTGCTCCCAGGCCCAGGCGGCGACCGCGACCCGGTTGCGGACGCCGAGCTTCTGCTGCACCGCCGCCAGGTGGTTCTTGACGGTGCCCGGGGCGAGGAACAGCTCGGCGGCGATCTCCGCGTTGGTCCGGCCCCGGGCGGCCAGCCGGACCACCTCGGTCTCCCGGTCCGTCAGCGGGTGCGCCGCCGGGCCGACCGGAGGGCGGGCCAGCTCGCGCAGCAACCGGACGGTCACCTGCGGGCTGATCAGGGTGTCGCCCGCCGTCGCCGCCCGCACCGCCTCCACCAGCAGGGCCGGGCCCGATCGCTTCAGCAGGAACCCGGACGCGCCGCCGCGCAGCGCCGCGTGCACGTACTCGTCCAGGTCGAACACCGTCACCACGACCACCCGGATCGGGGCCGGCCCCGGCTCGGCGGTCAGCCGCCTGGTCAGCTCCAGGCCGTCCAGCCGGGGCATCCGGACGTCGGCGAGCACCACGTCCGGCCGCAGGTGCCGGGCCAGTTCCAGGGCGGTCGCGCCGTCGGCGGCCTCGCCGACCACGGTGATGTCGGGCTGGGCGTCCAGGATCATCCGGAACGCGCTGCGGATGCTCTCCTGGTCGTCCGCCAGCAGGACCCGGATCACCGCGCGCCGCCCGGCAGTTCGGCGGTCAGCAGCCAGCCGCCGTCCCGGTCCGGCCCCGCCGACAGGGTGCCGCCGAGCGCCGCCACCCGCTCCGCCAGGCCCGCCAGCCCGATCCCGCCCCGGCGGCCGCCGGACGGCCGGGCCCGGCCGCCGGGGCGGCCGTTGCCCACCCGCACCAACAGCGGCGACGGGCCCTCGACACGGACCGTCACCGGTGCGTCCGGGGCGTGCCGGCGGACGTTGGTGAGCGCCTCCACCACTACCCGGTACGCCGTCGCCGACAGCTCCCGGGGCACCCGGCCGGGCAGCTCCCGGTCCACCTCCAGGTGCACCGGCGCACCGTTCGCCGATCCGAACCTGGCCACCAGGGACGGCAGTTCCTCCAGACCGGGGGCGGCCGGCGGGGCCTGTTCGCGGAGCATCCGCACCGTCCGGTCCATCGAGGCCAGCGCCCGCAGGCCCGCCTCCTCGATCCGCCGCAGCGCCGCCACCGCGACCGCCGGGTCCGACTCCCCGAGGTAGCCGCCCGCCTGCGCCTGCGCCAGCATCTCGCTGACCTCGTGCGCCACGAAGTCGTGCAGGTCCGCGGCCAGTTCGAGGCGCTGGCGGCGGCGCGCCTCCCGAGCCTCCCGGGCCCGCCGCCCGTCCAGCGACCGCAGCCAGCAGCCGCCCGCCGCGGCCGCCCCCGCCGCCAGCGACCAGAACGCGCAGCCGCCCGCCGTCGTCCCGCCCATCCCCGGCGACCAGCTGCGCAGCACCCACAGGGCAGCCGCCAGGCCCGCGGCGGCCACCGCGGGCACCGCCCGGCGCGGCGGCGCGAACCGGGCCGTCGGCACGACCAGCGCCACCAGCAGCAGTGCCTCCAGGGTGCCGACCGTCCCCGCCGGCGGGCCGCCCGCGCCGTCCGGGTGCAGGGCCGTCACCGCCAGCGAGCACGCCGCCGCCGCACCGGTCGCACCGGGCAGCGCCGCCCGTGACCGGGGCCACCGGACGAGCACGGCCAGGGCCGCGCACCCGGCGGCGGCAGCGGGAAGCAGAACGAACAGCACGCACCAGACCCTACGCGGCAGTTGACGCCCGGCGCCCCTGCCGAACGGCACCCCCGCGGCCCGCCGCGCCGCCCGCCGCCTGCCGAACGGCACCTGCCCGCACCCCGCCCCGCCGCAGCAGGCTCGACCCATGCGAACCACCACGTACGTCCCCGGCACCCCCCGCTGGGCCCGGATCGCCGCCCACGCCGTCCCGCTGGCGGTGCTGCCCTCCGGCCTGTGGCGACTGCTGATGACCGCCGGAGCGGCCGGGGTCGACCATTCCGCCGACCCCGGCCACCGCTCCACGCTCGCCGACTACGCGTACGTGCTGGCACTCTCGCTGGTCAGCGAGGGCCTGGCGCTGCTCACCCTCGGGCTGGTCAAGCCCTGGGGCGAGCGGGTGCCCCGCCGGGTTCCGCTGCTGGGCGGGCGCCGCGTCCCGGTCCGGGCCGCGGTCCTGCCCGCCGCGACCGGCGTCGTCCTGCTGACCCTGATCGCCGCCTGGTACGTCCTCGACCCGCTGCTGTTCCACGTCCACTTCACCCCCAGCGTCGGCGACAAGGGCACCCCCGACTCCCACCTGGAGGTCAGCGGTTGGTCCCGGGTGCTGTTCGCGGCCTGCTACCTCCCGCTGCTGCTGTGGCCCCCGCTGCTCGCCGCCGTCACCCTCGCCTACCACCGCCGCCGGACGGCCGGGCCGACCGCGCCGGGGACGGTCCGACGGCTCAGCCGGCGGGCTTGAACCCGATTCCCGTGCCGCCGACGACCACCTTTCGAACGGGCGTCCTGGGCGGGCCGTTCCACCGGCGGCGCGTCCCCGGCCCGGCCGGGGAGCAGGTGGACGCCCTCCACCGGGCCGGAGCCGTTTTCGCCATCCGGACGGGGTCAGGGGTGCAGGACGGTCAGCAGGACGGTGGTGGCGTCGCCGTCCGGGGACGCGACGGCGGTGCCGGCGGGGGAGGGGCCGAAGGTCAGCACCCGGTGGGGGACGTCGGCGGGGAAGGTCCAGTCGACCCGGTCGCGGCGGCGCAGCTCCGCGGTGTCCCGCAGGGCGGCCTCCGGGTCGGTGCCGGCCTCGGTGGCGCGCAGGGCCGACAGGTAGTCGGCGGCCGTCCCGGCCGGGACGGTGAAGCGCAGGAAGAGGACGTCCGGGCCGGAGACCGAGTCGTCGTCGCTGTAGTACCGCACCCCGCCCGCCCCCGCGGGCAGCGTCACGCCGTAGTAGCGCAGCAGGGTGGCCAGGTTGCGGGGCCCGCCCAGGTTGGCGCAGTCGTACTGGCGGTACGCGCGGGCGTCGTGCGGGTGCATCGGCCAGCAGTCGCCCCACGCCTCGCGGGCACCGGCCACGCCGCCGCCCAGGGCGAACAGCACGACCAGGACCCAGATCAACGGCCTGCGGTGC
Organism: Kitasatospora sp. NA04385; assembly: GCF_013364235.1. Taxonomy (NCBI): domain Bacteria; kingdom Bacillati; phylum Actinomycetota; class Actinomycetes; order Kitasatosporales; family Streptomycetaceae; genus Kitasatospora; species Kitasatospora sp. NA04385. The sequence goes on from NZ_CP054919.1 coordinate 4,735,146, forward strand.
CAGGCGCGGACAGCGGACATCCCTACCCCCCGGTGCTCCGCCCCTCGGGACGGTGTGTTCCCGGGATCATAGACGGCTCGAACACCGGGCCCGCCGCCGTCGGCCGCTACCCGCGCAGCAGCAGCCGCAGCCGGGGCGCCAGCAGCGGCCGCAGCGGCCGGGCGACCGGCCGGGTGCACAGCAGCAGGGCCAGCGCCGCCGCACCGGCGGTCAGCACCGCCTGCCCGGCCGCGGTCGGCAGGAAGCCCCGCCCGTACCAGCCCGCGTGCACCAGCGCCTCCTGGAGGAACGGGTGCACCAGGAACGCCGCCATGCTCGCCGCGCCGAGCGCGGCCCACCGCCCGGAGCGGTCGGCCCGCACCGGCACCAGCGCCAGGAACACCGCGCCCAGCAGCGCCCCCGCCAGGTTGATCCCCAGCGACACCAGCAGCCAGCGCGGGTAGCCGGCGTGCAGCCCGGCCGCGCTCGAACTCCGGTAGAACCAGGCCGCGTCCAGCCGCGGCACCAGCCAGTACGCGGCGAGCGCGGCCGCCCCGAACACCGCCGGCGCGGCCGCCCGCAGCCGCCGGTCGCCGCGCAGCGCGAGCACCCGGCGGCGGTCCAGGGTCAGCCCGGCGACGAAGAACGGCAGCAGTTGCAGCGTCCGCCCGATCGACAGCTGCGGCGTCAGCGGCAGCGCCCCCGCCAGCAGCGAGACGGCCGCGGCGGTGGTGAGCGGCGCGCGCAGCCGGTGCCAGAGCGGGGCGCTCAGCCGCCACAGGAACAGCGACAGCAGGAACCAGGTCACCCAGACCGGGGTCAGCAGGTCGAGCGCGAACGTCCCGCCGTCCAGCCAGGCGGTGTAGGCCCCCAGCAGGGTGGTCCACAGCAGGTAGGGCGCCAGGACGCCGCCCAGCAGCCGGCCGAGCTGGTCCGGGCGGGCGGCGAAGGACCGGGAGAACCAGCCGGAGACGAACACGAACACCGGCATGTGGAACGCGTACACCAGCAGGTACCCGGCGTGCAGCACCCGGTGCCCCGGCGCCCGCACCAGCGGCTCCCAGAAGTGCCCGCACACCACCAGCACCATCGCCAGCAGCTTCACGTGGTCGAAGAACGGCTCGCGTCCCCCGCCCCCCGCGCCGCCCGCGGCGTCCTCGGTCTGCGGTCGGGTGACCGGGGGTTCGGCGAGCACGGGCTCTCCTCCTCGGGGCGGATCCGTTCGGACGGACCGCCATTCTCGCCGCCGGGCGCCGGTCCGCCGAGTGCTCCCCCGGGGTGCGGTGGCGGCACGCGCGGGGTTCACCCGTACGAGTGGATTGTGGAATCCGAGTGGCCCAGCGGGGTACCGGTGACCGCGGGCCCCCGGGCTCGTTAGGCAGCGCGCCGATCTCCGTCGACGCACACCAAGTCGTACACCAAGACGCAGACCAAGACGCACAAGGGGCGGGACCCAGTGGCTCAGCCGTTCGAACTGCCGGACTTCTACGTGCCGTACCCGGCCCGGATCAACCCGCACTACGAGGAGGCCCGGGTCCACACCAAGGACTGGGCGCGCGGCTTCGGCATGCTGGAGGGCTCGGGCGTCTGGGAGGAGCACGACCTCGACTCGCACGACTACGCGCTGCTCTGCTCCTACACCCACCCGGACTGCGACAGCGAGGCGCTGAACCTCGTCACGGACTGGTACACCTGGGTCTTCTTCTTCGACGACCACTTCCTGGAGACCTTCAAGCGCACCCTCGACCGCGAGGGCGGCAAGGCCTACCTGGACCGGCTGCCCGCGTTCATGCCGATGGACCTCGCGGACGGCTACCCCGAGGCCACCAACCCGGTCGAGGCCGGCCTGGCCGACCTGTGGCAGCGCACCGTCCCGCACATGTCGGCCGACTGGCGGGCCAGGTTCGCCGAGTCGACCAGGAACCTGCTGAACGAGTCGCTCTGGGAGCTGTCGAACATCAACGAGGGCCGGGTCGCCAACCCGGTCGAGTACATCGAGATGCGCCGCAAGGTCGGCGGCGCCCCCTGGTCCGCCGGGCTGGTGGAGTACGCGGCCGGCGCCGAGGTGCCCGAGGCGGTGGCGCACTCCCGCCCGCTGCGCGTCCTGCGGGACGCCTTCTCGGACGGCGTGCACCTGCGCAACGACCTGTTCTCGTACGAGCGCGAGATCGGCGAGGAGGGCGAACTCTCCAACGGCGTCCTGGTGCTGGAGACCTTCCTCGGCTGCTCCACCCAGCAGGCCGCGGACGCCGTCAACGACCTGCTCACCTCCCGGCTCCAGCAGTTCGAGAACACCGCGCTCACCGAACTCGCCCCGCTGGTGGTCGAGCACGCGCTCGACCCGGGGGAGGTCGCCCGGGTCCTGGCCTACGTCAAGGGCCTGCAGGACTGGCAGTCCGGCGGCCACGAGTGGCACCTGCGCTCCAGCCGGTACATGAACGGCGGCGGCGCGGCCGCCCCCGCGCTCGGCCCCCGGGGCCTGGGCACCTCCGCCGCCGACCTCCGGCTCGCGGCGGGCGTCCGCGGCCTGCGCAGCTTCGTCCACGCCCCGTACCGCAAGGTCGGTTCCGTGCCGTCGCCCGTCCTCCCGATGCCGTACCCCCTCTCGCTCAGCCCGCACCTGGACGGCTCCCGGGAGTACGTGGTCCGCTGGGCCCGCGAGTTCGGCCTGCTCGACCCGGAGCCCGGCGTCCCCGCGTCCGACGTCTGGGACGAGCGCAAGCTCCGCGACTACGACTTCGCGCTGTGCGCCGCGGGCATCGACCCCGACGCCACCCCCGCCGAGCTCGACCTCTCCTCCGCCTGGCTGACCTGGGGCACCTACGCCGACGACTACTACCCCGCCGTCTTCGGCCGCCCCCGGGACCTGACCGGCGCGAAGGCCGCCAACGAGCGGCTGCACGCGCTGATGACGCTGGACGGCAGCCTGCCGTTCGAGCCGCGCAACGCCCTGGAGGCGGGCCTCGCCGACCTCTGGCGGCGCACCACCGCCCCGTTCGACCGGGGCGCCCGGGCCGCGTTCCGCAAGGCCGTCGGCGACATGCTCGACAGCTGGCTCTGGGAGCTCGCCAACACCGCCCAGAACCGCATCCCCGACCCGGTCGACTACATCGAGATGCGCCGGGCCACCTTCGGCTCCGACCTGACGATGGGCCTGGCCCGGATCGGCCGCGGCGGGGTGCTCCCCGAGGAGGTCTACGCGAGCGGCACCCTGCGGGCGATCGAGAACTCCGCCGCGGACTACGGCTGCCTGGTCAACGACCTGCACTCGTACCGCAAGGAGGTCGAGTTCGAGGGCGAGTTCCACAACCTGGTCCGGGTGGTGGAGAACTTCTTCTCCTGCGAGCGCGCCGTCGCCGTCGACATCGTGACCGACCTGGCGGTCTCCCGGCTCAGCCAGTTCGCGCACGTGGTCGAGGGCGAACTCCCGCTCCTCAAGCAGGACTTCGCCATCGAGGGAGAGGCCGAGCAGGCCCTCGACGGGTACGTCCGCGAGCTGGAGGACTGGATGGCCGCCGTCCTCAACTGGCACCAGCGGTGCGTCCGGTATACGGACGGCGCGCTGCGGCGGCACTTCGCCCCGAGCACCGCCGTCCCGGCCGAACTGGGCACGTCGGCGATGCGGATCCTGGAGACCATCGGCCGCTGAGACACCGACCGCTGAGACACCGACCGCCGAGACACCGGCCGCCGAGACACCGGCCGCCGAGACACCGGCCGCCGAGACGCAGAACCGGGGCGCGGGGGGTGGCCCCCCGCGCCCCGGTCCGGGCGGATGGCGCGCGTCCTACTGCCAGTTGTCCTGCCGCGGCTGGGCCGGCGGCGCCTGGTGCGGGACGGGCGCCGGGGCCGGGTGGCGCGGGTGGTGGCGGTGGCCCCGGGGGTGCCGGGTGAGGGTGTAGCCGAGGACACCGGCGAGGGCGGCCAGGACGCCGCCGGCGACCGTCCACCACCAGCGGGTGTTCCAGCCGGAGAAGAGGTCCGAGTACCAGTGGCCCTCCTCCTCGGCGGGCGCGGCGGCGTACGACGCGCTCGCGCTCGGCGCCGGGGTGGCCGCCGCCCCGGCCGCCGTCGCACCGGCGTTCACCGGCGGCACCAGCGGGTCCTTCAGCGAGCCGCCCTCGGGCTGGGCGTCGTCCGCGCCGCCCTTGGTGGCGACGTGCACGTGGACGGTGGAGGCCAGGCCGAGGTCGGTCTGCGGGATGTCCGTGGTGGACAGCCGGACGTAGTACGTGCCGGGCAGCGGGTCGCCGGACCAGGGCTCGGCCCAGGAGCGGATCTGCCGCAGCGTGCAGCTCAGCTCCAGGGTGGCCGCGCTCTGCTCGGCGGTGCCGTTCTGCGGCCCGGCGGTGCAGGACTGCCGGCGGCGCAGGCCGTCGAACAGCTCGACCGTCCAGGTCTGCGCGCCGTGCCGGTCCGCCGCGTCCGGCAGGGTGACCTTGACCTGGACGGTCGGGGTCTGGCCCTCGGCGGCGGGGAACGCCCAGTACAGGTAGTCACCGGTGGAGACCGGGACGTCCGCGTCCTGGCCGGAGGCCAGGGTGGTCGCGGTCAGGAAGCTGGTGCCCACCGAGTTGAGCACCGGCTTGGCGGTGCCGGACGCCGACGCGGACGGCGAGGCGGACGGGGACGCGGCGGAGGCCGGCGCCGGGGCCAGCAGGAGCAGGCCGGTGAACGCGGCGGCCGCGGCCGCGGCGGTGCGGAAGGTGCGCATCGTCAGTTCTCCCGCCAGACGGCGATCCGCCAGCGTGCCAGCCAGCCGAAGATCAGACCGGCCAGCAGGCCGGCCAGGGTCAGGACACCGAGCAGGATCCAGCCGCGGCCCAGGCCCATCGCGGGGCCGTCCGGGGCCGGGGAGGCCGCGGCGACGTCCACCGTCAGCTCCAGCGGCAGGCCCGGGTCGGCCTGCACGGCCGCCTGCGGGGCGAAGGAGTTGCTGACCACCAGGCACACCGTCCGGGCGGTGGCGGCCGTGGAGCCCGAGCCCTTCGACGGGGAGGCGGAGGCCGCGTCGGAGTCGTCCTCGGACGCGGACCAGCGCACGCCGGTCGACGCCACGTCGGTGCGGCCCGACCCGGCGTCGCTGCCGCGCACCAGCTCCTGGCCGGTGGTGTCGGTGGCCTGCAGCAGCACCCCGTAGTCGCGGGCGACGGCCCGGTCCGGGGTGACGCTGACCGAGGCGCGCAGCTCCTCGCCCGCCTTCACCGGCACCCGGTACACCCGGTGCTCGGAGAACTTCTCCCGGTCGGTGTAGACGCCGGGCGTCAGGATCGGGGCGTCCGCGCACCGGTCGGCGCCGGCCACCTTCGCCGGGGCGACGGCGTGGGTGTCCTGGGCGCGCTCGACCAACTGCTTGACGCGCTTGGTCAGCTGCTCCTGGCTGCGCACGTCGGTGAACGTGCCGCCGGTCGCGTTGGCGATGCAGAGCAGCTGCTGCCGGGTCTTGTCGTCGTGCGCCAGGCCGAGGGTGTCGATCACCAGGTGGATGCCCTGGCTGGCCAGTTCGCGGGCCACGTCGCACGGATCCGGCGGGGCGCAGGTGTCCTCGCCGTCGGTGATCAGCACGATCCGGCGGGTGGTCGGGCCGGTGCCCAGGTCCTGGGCGGCGGCGCGCAGCGCGATCCCGATCGGGGTCCAGCCGGTCGGACGGACGGTGGCGACGGCCGTCTTGGCCTCCGTCTTGTTCGTCCGGCCGACGGGGTAGAGCTGCTGGGTGTCCTTGCAGCCCTCCTTCTGGTCGTTGCCCGGGTAGGTCGCGCCGAGGGTGCGGATGCCGAACTCGGTCTCCCCGGGCAGCGCGTCGATCACCTCGTTGATCGACTGCTGGGCGACCTCCATCCGGCTCTTGCCCTGGATGTCGGTGGTGCGCATCGACCCCGAACCGTCCAGGATCAGGTCGACCTTGGGGGCCTCGGTCGCGGCGGGCGGCGCCCCGGGCTCGTCGGCCTGCGCGGGGAAGGCGCCCAGCCCGGTGGCCACGACTATCGTCAGGGCCCCGAGCAGGGCGGCCGCGCGGGCCGTCCGTCGTGGTGTGGTGGCTGTGATCACCCGCCGATCCTAGGGACCGTCAGTTCGATCCGCCCAACGCGGGTGGTGGGCGGCGCCTACCCTGAACGCACGGGCGGAGCGGGGGAGGAGAGCGCATGACGGTGCGTCTGGCCGGGGTCGGCAAGCGCTACGGGCGCGGCGGCCGGTGGATCCTCCGGGACGTCGCCCTGACGCTCCGGCCGGGCGGGACCGTCCGGATCGAGGGCGCCAACGGCACCGGGAAATCCACCCTGTTGAAGGTCCTGGCGGGCGTCGAGCGGGCCGACCTGGGCACCGTCGAGGTCTCCGGCAGCCGGGCCTACGTGCCCGAACGCTTCCCGCCCGCACTGCCGTTCGCCGCCCGCGACTACCTGCGCCACCTGGCCCGGGTCCGCGGCCTCACCGCCGAGCAGGGCCGCCGCCGCGCCGATTACTGGCTCGAACGCTTCGGCATCGCCGGGTACGCGGACACCCCGATCGGCCGGCTCTCCAAGGGCACCTGCCAGAAGGTCGCGGTCGCCCAGGCCCTGCTGGCCGAGGCGGACCTGCTGCTGCTGGACGAGGCCTGGACCGGGCTCGACCGGGCGGCCCGCGGCGAACTCGACGCGGCGGTCGCCGAACGAGCCGCCGCCGGCGGCCTGGTGGTGTTCGTCGACCACGACCCGGCCCGGCTGGCCGGCCTCACCACCGCCGGACACCTCGTCAGGGACGGCGCCCTGCACGCCGTCCCGCTCCCCGCGGCGGACCGGGACGGCCCCCGCGCGGTGATCGTGGTCCGCGCCGAGCGCCTCCCCGCGCACCTGCCCGGCGACCCCGAGCGCAGGCCGCTCGCCGACGGCTCCACCCGCCTGGAGGTGGCCGCCCCGTACTCGGACGTGCTGCTGCGCCGGCTCCTCGACGCGACGCCCGCCGTGCACGTCCACCGGGTGGCCTCCCCCGCAGAGCCCGGCGGGCCCGCAGAGCCCGGCTGGCCCGGCTGGCCCGGCGGGCCCGGAGCACCCGGAGCACCCGAAGCGCCCGAAGGAGTCCGGCCGTGACGCTGCGCGCCCTGACGCGGTACCACCTGGAACTGCTGGTGCGTTCGCAGCGCTGGCTCGCGCCCGCCCTGACGTACGCGGTGGTGCTGGGCCTCGGCCTGTCGGGCGGGGACGACGTGGCGGGGGCGGCCGCCTTCTCGGCGGGGCTGCTGGTGCCGGTGACGGGCTGGCTGGTGCGTGCGGCGGTGGGGTCGGAGCCCCCGCAGTCCCGGGCCTGCCTGGTCGCGGCGGCCGGGTGGCCGCGCACGCACCTGGCCGCGCTGCTGGCGGCGCTGCTCACCGGGCTGGGCCTGGGCGCGGCGGGGCTGGCCGCGGTGCTGGCGCTGGGCAGCGGCGGGTCGGGCGCGGCGGTCGCCGGGGGCGCGCTGGCCACGGCGGTGTGCGCGCTGTCGGGGGCGGCGGTGGGCGCGGTGTGCAACCGCCCGGTGCTGACGGGGGCGTACGCGGTGCCGCTGGGCCTGGGCGGGGCGGTGGCGGTGCTGCTGCTGCCGGGCTCGCCCGCGAACGCGGTGGTGCGGGCGCTGGTGCTGGCGCGCGGCGGGCCCCGGCCGTGCCGTGGTGGACGCTCCCGGCCGCGGCGGCCCTGGCGGCGGGGTGCTGCTGGGCGGCGGTGGCGGTCGCGGTCCGGCACGGCGACTGAGCGCGGCCGCACCGGCAGGAAACGGACACACCGTCCTCGATCGGATTAAATATGGCGAATTCTGGCTAGGGTGCTGGGAGACGTGCCCAACGCCTGTCGGAAGGAAGCCCGCCGTGAGCAACCTGTTCGCGATCGCCTACCCGGATGTCGCCACCGCGCAGAAGGTCCGTGACGAACTGGTCGGCCTGCAGAAGCAGAAGCTGATCGACCTGGAGGACGTCGTGGTGGTCGAGCGCCGCGAGGACGGGAAGATCAAGCTGCACCAGGCGGTCTCCAACACCGGCATGGGCGCCGCCTCGGGCGCGCTGTGGGGCGGCGTGATCGGCCTGCTGTTCTTCATGCCGTTCCTGGGCGCGGCGGTCGGCGGCGCGACCGGCGCGGCGGTCGGCGCCTCCACCGACACCGGCGTCGACGACAACTTCATGCGCCAGGTCGGCGAGAAGCTGGACCCGGGCAAGGCCGCGGTCTTCGCCCTGGTCCGCTCGGCGACGCAGGACAAGGTGATCCCGGCGGTCGCGCAGTTCGGCGGCGAGCTGATCCAGACCTCGCTGAGCCACGAGGAGGAGGAGCACCTGCGGGAGATCGCCAAGGCGGCGTACCCGGCGTCCACGCTCTGACGCACCCGCAGACTCCCTCCGGCGGGGTGCCGGGCGCGCGTCGCCCGGTGCCCCGCCGTCCGTGCCCCTTCGAGCTGGCGAGGACGGCTGGCGGTGGCGACTGACTCCGCGACCCGGGCGGCCCGGGTGCCCCGTGCGCGGCGGGCCGGCACCGGGCGCTGGACCGAACTGGTGCTGGTGCTGGCCGCGGTGGGCCTGGCGGTGTTCGGCTACGTCGAGGTCGGCGTCAACCTCGACGGCAAGGCCCCGCCGGACGCCGCCCAGTACGGCGGGGCGCTGGGCGTGCTCGCCCTGCTGGCGCACGCCGCGGTGCGCTGGCGGGCCCGGTGGGCGGACCCGCTGCTGCTGCCGATCGCGGTGCTGCTGAACGGCATCGGCCTGGTCGTCATCTACCGGCTGGACCGCAACACCCCGAACAGCGAGGCCGCGCCCACCCAACTGCTCTGGTCCACCCTCGGCGTGGGCCTGTTCATCGCGGTGCTGCTCCTGCTGCGCGACCACCGCCGGCTCCAGCGCTACGCGTACGTCGGGGCGTTCGTCGCGCTCGTCCTGCTGGTGCTGCCGGTGTTCTTCCCGCCGGTGTACGGCTCGCGGATCTGGATCACGCTGGGCCCGCTGTCCTTCCAGCCCGGCGAGTTCGCCAAGGTCCTGCTGGCGGTCTTCTTCGCCGCCTACCTGGCCGCGCACCGGGACGCGCTGGCGCTCACCGGCCGCAAGGTGCTCTGGTTCCAGCTGCCGCTGGGCCGGGTGCTCGGACCGGTGCTGCTGATCTGGGCCGCGTTCGTCGGCGTGCTGGTGCTGGAGACCGACCTCGGCACCTCGCTGCTGTTCTTCGGCCTGTTCGTGGTGATGCTGTACGTCGCCACCGCCCGCACCGGCTGGATCGTGATCGGGCTGCTGCTGTCCGCGCTGGCCGCCGTCGGCGTGGGCTGGCTGTCGCCGCACGTGCACAGCCGGGTCACCGAGTGGCTGCACCCGCTGGCCTCGATCGACGCCGGGCAGGGCGCCAACCAGATCGCCCAGTCGCTGTTCGCGTTCGCCTGGGGCGGCCAGCTCGGCACCGGCCTGGGCCTGGGCCACTCCGCGCTGATCGGCTTCGCCACCAAGTCGGACTTCATCCTGGCCACCGTCGGCGAGGAGCTCGGACTGACCGGCCTGTTCGCGGTCTTCCTGCTGTACGCCCTGCTGGTCTCCCGCGGCTTCAAGACCGGCATCGCGCTGCGCGACCCGTTCGGGCGGCTGCTCGCCATCGGCCTGGCCGCGCTGGTCGCCATCCAGGTGTTCGTGGTCGCCGGCGGCGTCCTCGACCTGATCCCGCTGACCGGCATGACACTGCCGTTCATCGCCCAGGGCGGCTCGTCCGTGGTCACCAACTGGGTCATCGTGGCGCTGCTGGTGCGGATGAGCGACCTCGCCCGGCGGCCCGCCCCCGAGGAGGACGCGTGAGGTTCACCCGGCCCCCGGGCACCAACGGCGGACCGCAGGGGCTGCCCGGCATCTCCACCACCGGACGCCGGGCCGGCACCTTCTGCATGCTGCTGATCGTCGCGCTCGCCCTCCAGGCCACCCGCGTCCAGGTGTTCCAGAAGAAGGAGCTCGACCACAACGCCGCCAACCAGCGCGCCACCATCCAGCGCTACTCCCAGCCCCGCGGCAACCTGCTGGTGGCCGGCCAACCCGTCACCGGCTCCACCGGGACCGGCGGCCGGTACGCCTACCAGCGCACCTACACCGACGGCGCGCTGTACGCCGCGGTCACCGGCTACTCGTCCCAGACCTACGGCAACACCCAGCTGGAGGGCGTCTACGACGACGTGCTCTCCGGGACCGCCCCCGAGCTGGCCGGCTGGGCGGTCTGGGACGCGGTCACCCGGCAGCAGCAGCCCGGCGGCGACGTGGTCACCACCATCGACCCGGCCGCCCAGCGCGCCGCGGTGCAGGGGCTCGGCAACCAGAAGGGCGCCGTCGCCGCGATCGAACCCGCCACCGGCCGCATCCTCGCCCTCGCCTCCACCCCCAGCTACGACCCCGGCAGCTTCGCCGGCACCTCCGCCGCCGACCAGGCCGCCTGGAACAGGCTCCAGGCCGACCCCGACCAGCCGATGCTCAACCGGGCGCTGCGCCAGATCTACCCGCCGGGCTCCACCTTCAAGGTGGTCACCGCCGCCGCCGCGCTGGCCAACGGCGTCGTCACCGACATCGACGCGCCCACCGACGCCCCCTACCCGTACGTCATGCCCGGCACCACCACCCCGCTCAACAACGACACCGGCGCCTGCAACCGGGCCGGGCTGTCGCTGGACGAGGCGATGACGCTGTCCTGCAACAGCGTCATGGGCTACCTCGGGGTGCAGACCGGCCTCGACCGGATGACCGCGATGGCGCAGAACTTCGGCTTCAACGACACCAGGCTGGACACCCCGGTGCGCGCCGCCCGCTCCAACTTCGACACCGACATGAACGAGTCCCAGCTGGCGCTCTCCTCCATCGGCCAGTACGACACCGCCGCCACCCCGCTGGTGATGGCCATGGTCGCCGCCGGGGCCGCCGACAACGGCCAGGTGATGTACCCCCAGCTCGTCGACAAGCTCACCAAGGCCGACGGCAGCCAGGTCCAGCTGATGCACCCCCGCCTCTACCACCAGGCGTTCGGGTCCTCCGTCGCCCAGCAGCTCCAGCAGCTGATGGTCGGCGTGGTCGAGAACGGCACCGGCCGCAACGCCCGCATCCCCGGCGCCGAGGTCGGCGGCAAGACCGGCACCGCCCAGCACGGGGTCGACAACACCGGCACCCCCTACGCCTGGTTCATCGCCTGGGCCCGCCCGGCCGGTTCCACCGCCGTCCCGCCGGTCGCCGTCGCCGTCGTCATCGCCGACAGCCAGGCCGACGACGTCACCGGCGGCGGCCTCGCCGCGCCCATCGCCAAGTCCGTCATGCAGGCCGTGCTCGACCGGTAGCCGGGCCCGGCCCGGCGGCCGCGCCCGGCCGTCCCGCCGCGCCCGGCCGTCCCGCCGCCGGGCCCAAACCGGTAGGAAGAGCGTCATTTGGTAATGTCCCGGTCCGATTCCCCACCAGAAGGACACCGATGAGCACCACCGGCCTGCTGCGGCGCAAGCCAGTCGACACCCTGATCGCCGAAGCGGGCGGCACCGGAGCCGGGCACCTGCGCCGCTCCATCGGCCTGTGGCAGCTGTCCGCCATCGGCATCGGCGCCACCGTCGGCACCGGCATCTTCTTCGTCCTCACCACCTCGGTGCCCGAGGCCGGACCCGCCGTCGTCCTGTCCTTCGTGATCGCCGCCGTCACCGCCGGCCTCACCGCGCTCTGCTACGCCGAACTCGCCTCCGCCATCCCGGTCTCCGGCTCCTCCTACTCGTACGCCTACGCCACCATGGGCGAACTGGTCGCCTTCGGCGTCGGCATCTGCCTGCTCATGGAGTACGGCGTCTCCGCCTCGGCGATCGCCGTCACCTGGGGCCAGTACCTCGACCAGTTCTCCGACCTGGCCTTCGGCGTGCACCTGCCCGCCGCGCTCACCGCCCCGCCCGGCGCGGGCGGGGTGGTCAACCTGCCCGCCGTCGTGCTGGTCGTGCTGGTCACCGCGCTGCTGATCCGCGGCGTCGGCGAGTCCGCGAAGGTCAACGCCGCGATGGTGGCGGTCAAGCTCGCCATCCTGCTGCTCTTCGTCGCGGTCGGGCTCACCGGCTTCACCGCCGGGAACTTCACCCCGTTCGCCCCCAACGGCTGGGACGGCGTGCAGACCGCCGCCTCCACGATCTTCTTCTCCTTCATCGGCCTCGACGCCGTCTCCACCGCCGGCGAGGAGGTCCGCGAGCCGCGGCGCACCCTCCCGCTCGCCATCCTGATCTCGCTGGTGGTCGTCACCACGCTCTACATCGCCGTCGCCGTCACCGCCGTCGGCGCCCAGCCCTGGCAGGAGTTCGACGGCCAGGAGGCCGGCCTCGCCCAGATCCTGCAGAACGTCACCGGGCAGACCTGGCCCGCCCTGGTGTTCGCGGGCGGGGCGATCGTCTCGATCTTCTCCATCACGCTCGTGGTGATCTACGGCCAGACCCGCATCCTCTATGCGATGGGCCGGGACGGGCTGCTCCCGCCGCCGTTCACCCGGGTCTCCGCCCGCACCGGCACCCCGGTCTGGAACACCCTGGTGGTCGGCGCCGCGGTCGCCGTCCTCGCGGCGGTCTTCCCGCTCAAACTGCTGGCCGACATGACCTCGATGGGCACGCTGGTCGCCTTCACGGCCGTCTCGATCGGCATCGTCGTGCTCCGCCGCACCCGCCCCGACCTGCCGCGCGGCTTCAAGGTCCCGTTCTACCCCGTCACCCCGGTGCTCAGCGCCGCGTTCTGCGTCTACCTGATCACCAGGCTGCACGCCGACACCTTCGTCGCCTTCGCGGTCGTCCTGGCGCTGGCGGCGGTGCTCTACTTCGCCTACAGCGCCAAGCACTCCCGCCTCGCCCGCGGGCGCTGAGCACCGCCGGGGGCGCTCAGCCCTTGTTGCCGACCGCCAGGACCCGGGAGACCGCCGGGCCGGCGGCCGCGGAGCCGTGGCCGCCGCCCTCGACCTCGGCGGCCACCGCGAGGTTGCCGGAGTAGGCGGTGAACCAGGAGTTCGCGTTCGGGCTGGTGTCGACCTCGGCGGTGCCGGTCTTCGCACCGGAGCCGGCCGGCAGCGCGGGCGAGACCTCGGAGGCGGTGCCGGACTGGACGGTCTTCACCATCAGCGACCGCAGGCTGCCGAGGACGTCGGGGGAGAGGTTGCGGGCGGCCTTCGCCTGCTCCAGGCCGGGGATCAGGATCGGCTGGTGGAACACGCCGGACTGCACGGTCGCCGCGACGGACGCCATCGCGAGCGGGTTGGTGCGGATCTTGCCCTGGCCGATGAACTCGCTCGCCGCGCCGGCCATGTTGCCCTCGACCGGGACCTCGGTGTCGAAGTTGGACAGGCCGGTGTGCCAGACCAGGCCGAGCCCGAACACGTCCTTGGCGATCGCGGGCAGGCTGCCCGGCTTGAGGACGTCCTTGCCCTTCTCGATGAAGGAGGTGTTGCAGGAGTGGATGAACGCGTCGGTGAGCGTGTAGTCCGGGTGCGCGCCGGGCTCGTCGTTGGAGACCGACTTGCCGGTGACCATGGTGGTCTCCGGGCAGGGCATCCCGGTGGTGGGGGTGACCCCGGCCTCCAGCAGGGCCGCCGAGGTGAGCACCTTCATGGTCGAGCCGGGTGCGGTGGCGCCGGAGAAGGCCCGGTTCTGGCCGGTGGAGGGCGAGAACGCGTACGCCAGGATGTTACCGCTGCTGGGCTCGATCGCCACCAGCGAGGCGGGCTTGCCGCCCTGCGCGGCGACCTGCTGCTCGGCGGCGCCCTGCAGGTCCGCGTCCAGGGTGAGCTTGAGGTTGGGGACGGGCTTGGGCTCCTTGACGGTGAACAGCTTCTCGTCGGTGGCCTTGCCGCCCGCGGACGCCGGGGTGGAGATCACCACCCCGCTGCCCGCGTTCGCCGGGTCGCCGTCCTGCGGGGCCGCGCTCTTGAGCTGGTTGAGCAGGCCGACCAGCGAGGGGTAGCCGCCGAGCGGCTTGCCCTTGCGGTCGGTGACGGCGGCCGGGGCCGCGTAGAGCGGCTTGACCGTGATGGTCTCGCCCGCGTCCAGCTTGGGGTGGATGACGCTGGGGGCCCAGTGGACGGCGGCGGTGCCGTCGCTCATCTTCACCACGCCGAGGACGCCGTCGTAGTTCCAGGGGGTGCCGGTGTCGGCGAACTCCAGCGAGGCCTTGAAGCCCTCCAGCACGCCGGTGGGCGCCGGGCTGCCGGTGGCCGACGCGGACGCCTGGGCGGAGGCCGACGCGCTCGCGGACTTGGCCGCGGCGGGGCTCGGCGCGGTGGTCGGGCCGCCCGCCGTGAGGTGCACGGCGCTCGGCTTCACCCCGTCCTGGAAGGCCTGCAGCGCGGCCTGCGCCTTGTCCGGGTCGTCGGTGAGCTTGGCGGCCCCGTACAGGTCGCCCTTGGCCCAGGCGTCCAGGAAGGCCTTGGCGCCGGACGCGGCGAGCTCCGGGCCGGGGGGCTCGGCGACCACGGTGCGCGGCTTCTTCGCCCCGTCCTTGCCGGAGTCGCCCCCGGAGACGAGTGCGTACGCCCCGTACCCGCCGCCGAGGAGCACCGCAGCGGCGATGACGGAGACGCCGATCTTCGCGCCCTTGTTCACGTCGAGTCCCCCATGGAGTGTCGTGGCCGTCGTAGTTCAGCGGCCACGACACCATAGGCAGACGTCTTCCGTGCACTCACGACACGGAACCCTTTTGTGACAGTTCCGGTACACGTGATCGGCCCGGCGGCGGCCGGGCCCGCTAGATCCAGCTGTCGAGCCACATCCGGGCCCGCCAGTCGTCCATCGGGATCGTCTGGCCGGTGTAGATCGGGTAGAAGTACAGGAAGTTCCACATGATCGCGACGACCAGCAGCCCGGCGCCGGTGGCGCCGGCGAGCCTGCGGTCGGGCGAGGCGTCGGCGCGGCCCAGCATCGCGCCGATCATCATGGTCACCGCGAGCACCAGGAACGGGACGAAGCACACCGCGTAGAACAGGAAGATCGTCCGGGCCTGGTAGTTGAACCAGGGCAGGTAGCCGGCGGCCAGCGCGCACAGGATCGCCCCGGCCCGCCAGTCGCGGCGCATCACCCAGCGGTACAGGCAGTAGATCAGCGCGACGATGCCCGCCCACCACAGGAACGGGGTGCCGATGGCGAGCACCTCGCGGGCGCACTCGGTGGTGGTGCAGCCGGCCTGGCCGTTCTTCGGTGACTCGTAGAAGAACGAGACCGGGCGGCCGACCAGCAGCCAGCTCCACGGGTTGGACTGGTAGGTGTGCGGGTCGTGCAGGTTGACGTTGAAGTGCCAGATCTCGTGGTGGTAGTGCCACAGGCTGCGGGCCCAGTCCGGCATCCAGCCCCAGGTGTCACTGGGGTTGTTGGCCGCCCAGTCGCGCAGGTAGCCGCCCTTGCCGGGCGCGGGGGAGGAGACGATCCAGCCGGTCCAGGTCAGCAGGTAGGTGACGCCGGCGGTCAGGCCGACCGACACCGCGGACCAGGCGAAGTCCCACAGGCCGCGCAGGTTGCGGCGGCTGCCCGCCAGCCGGCGGGCCGAGGAGTCCCAGAACCCGGCGAGCAGGACCAGGGCGAGGACCGCCGGGGCGCCGCTCCACTTGGTGCCGGTCATCAGGCCCAGGCAGACCGCCGAGGCGATCCGGTAGGGCCGCCGGCCCAGGTGCCACCAGTCGGCGCCCGCGCCCCGCGCCAGCCGCTCGGCGATCAGGGCGCGGCTCCTGTCCCGGTCGACCAGCAGCAGCCCGAACGCGGCCAGGAACCAGAACATCACCACCAGGTCGAGGATCGAGGTGCGGCTGAGCACGAAGTGCAGCCCGTCCACCGACAGCAGCAGGCCGGCCACGCACCCCAGCAGGGTCGAGCGGAACATCCGGCGGGCGATCCGGGCCAGCATCAGCACCGAGAGGGTGCCGAGCACGGCCACCATGAAGCGCCAGCCGTACGGGTTCATGCCGAAGAAGTACTCGCCCAGGCCGATGATCCACTTGCCGACCGGCGGGTGCACCACGAACGCCGCGGTGTCGCTCGGCGACACCACCGGGTTGGGCGCGGTGATCAGGCCGTTGGCGTCGCCGGGCCAGTTCGCCTCGTAGCCTCGGTCCCAGAGCGTGTACGCGTCCTTGGCGTAGTACGTCTCGTCGAAGATCAGCGCGTGCGGGCTGCCGAGGTTGGCGAAGCGCAGCACGCCGGCGAAGACCGCGACGCCGACCGGCCCGAGCCAGCCGGCCCACCGGCACAGCCAGGACCACAGCGGGGCGGGCAGCCGGACGCCGAACCTGGCGAGCACCGGGGAGGGCTCGACGACCGCGGGCGTGACCCCCGGGCCGTCCGGCATCGGCGGCACCAACTGCTCGGCCGCGGAAGCGCGTTGCCGCTCCCGGTAGCCGACGCCGGACAGTGCGCGGGCCCATCGGGAGGCCGGTTCGGGCTCCGCGCGCGGCGCCGGAACGGCGGCCGGGTCGGCCGGTTCCAGCACGGTCACGCCGCCCCGCTCAGGGTGGTCCATACCACTCTCCATGTCGCCGTTCACGGGCCACATCGTAGGGGCAATGGCTGAAGTCACAAGGGGTCCCCGACCCTCGCTCGCCCCCGCACCCGCTCCACCAGCCCCGGGCCGGCCGCCGGTAGGGGAGGATGGTGCCCGTGACTGGTGTTCTCGTACTGGCAGGTACCCCCATCGGCGACGTCGAGGACGCGCCGCCCCGGCTGCGCGCCGAGCTCGCCGGGGCCGACGTCATCGCGGCCGAGGACACCCGGCGGCTGCGCCGGCTGACCCAGGCGCTGGGCGTCGTGCCCGCCGGCCGGGTGGTGTCCTACTTCGAGGGCAACGAGGTGGCCCGCACGCCCGAGCTGGTGGCCGCGCTGCAGGACGGCTCCCGGGTGCTGCTGGTCACCGACGCGGGCATGCCCTCGGTCTCCGACCCCGGCTACCGGCTGGTGGACGCCGCCGTCGCGGCCGGGATCAAGGTCACCGCGGTGCCCGGCCCGTCCGCGGTGCTGACCGCGCTGGCGCTGTCCGCGCTGCCGGTGGACCGCTTCACCTTCGAGGGCTTCCTGCCGCGCAAGGCCGGCGACCGCGCCCGGCAGCTCGCCCAGGTCGCCGCCGAGCCGCGCACCATGGTGTTCTTCGAGGCCCCGCACCGGATCG
Organism: Kitasatospora sp. NA04385; assembly: GCF_013364235.1. Classification (NCBI taxonomy): domain Bacteria; kingdom Bacillati; phylum Actinomycetota; class Actinomycetes; order Kitasatosporales; family Streptomycetaceae; genus Kitasatospora; species Kitasatospora sp. NA04385. Next base: position 4,752,212 of record NZ_CP054919.1, read on the forward strand.
CCGAGACGCTGGAGGCGATGGCCGCCGCGTTCGGCGCCGACCGCCCCGCCGCGGTCTGCCGGGAGCTGACCAAGACCTACGAGGAGGTCAGGCGCGGCCCGCTGGGCGAGCTGGCCGCCTGGGCCGCGGACGGCGTCCGGGGCGAGATCACCGTGGTGGTGGCCGGTGCCCCGCCCGCCGCGCCCGAGGAGGTCGGCCCGGCCGAGCTGGCCCGCAGGGTGGCCGTCCGGGAGGAGGCCGGGGAGCGCCGCAAGGAGGCCATCGCCGCGGTCGCCGCCGAGCTGGGCCTGCGCAAGTCGGTGGTGTTCGACGCGGTGGTGGCGGCCAAGCACGCGCCCTGACCGCCGCCGGGCCGAGCCCGGCGCCCCGCCCGGCCCGCCCGGCCCGCCCCGCTCCGGCGCTCTCCGGTGCTCCCGGAGCGTCACCGTCCGTGCCGTACGTTGATCGGTTTGTATGGCAATGGCCGGAATCGCGCGTACGTTGGAATGAGCACCCCAGCGGAGGGCCAATTCGGGACCAAGACTTGGCAAGCCGGGCATCGGACGGACCCTCCCGGGCATTCCCTGGGATGGAACAACCCGCACCCGGCCGGAAGGACCGGGCGACGGGCTCCGAGCGAAGCGAGGTGGCGCATGAGCGACACGATCGACAGCCCCCGGAACGGCGGAGCACCCAGCGGCCTCGGCACGACCAGCCGTCCCGCCCCCGTGCAGACGGTCCACGAGGCGTACTCCTTCGCCTGCCTCAACTGCGGCTACGGCTGGGAGCAGGCGTACGACATCGAGCACCACACGGCCAGGGACGGCCGCACCGTCGTCGAGTACACGGCGAACGGCGTCCGGGTCCCCTCCCCGCTGCGGGAGCTGGTCTGCCCCGGCTGCGGCGGCGAGCGGGTCCGGATCATGCGGGCCGGCCGGGTGGCCGGCGTGGCCGCCGTCATGCATAAGGGATCCGGGTACGCGCCCAGCGCGGAGCCGGAGGGGCCGCCGGAGCCCGCCCGGATGCGGGCCCGCCGCCGCTGGCTGGCCTGGCTGCGCCGCACCGGCTGACCCCGGCCCGGCCCGGGCCGACCCCGTCGGGGCCGGTCCGGCCGGGAACGGCCCGGCCACTAGGATTCCGGGGTATGGCGGCCTTGGAAGAGCACACCGGTACCGGCGCGTACTACGTCACCACCCCGATCTACTACGTGAACGACCGGCCGCACCTGGGCCACGCGTACACCACGGTCGCGGGTGACGTGCTGACCCGCTGGCACCGCCAGCGCGGCGAGGACGTCTGGTACCTCACCGGCACCGACGAGCACGGCCAGAAGATCCTGCGCACCGCCGAGGCCAACGGCGTCACCCCGCAGGAGTGGTGCGACCGGCTGGTCGAGGAGGCCTGGAAGCCGCTCTGGGAGCACCTGCGGATCGCCAACGACGACTTCATCCGCACCACCGAGGCCCGGCACACCGACCGGGTGCGGGAGTTCGTCCAGGACCTCTACGACAAGGGCGAGATCTACCGGGGCAGCTACACCGGCCCGTACTGCGTCGGCTGCGAGGAGTACAAGCTCCCCGGCGAACTGCTGCCCGGCGCCACCGACGAGGAGAAGCTCTGCCCCGTCCACCGGCGCCCGGTCGAGTGGCTGGAGGAGGAGAACTACTTCTTCCGGCTCTCCGCGTACGGCCCGAAGCTGCTGGAGTTCTACGCCGCCCACCCGGACTTCATCCAGCCCGCCACCGCCCGCAACGAGGTGCTGCGCTTCGTCGAGCAGGACCTCAAGGACCTGTCGATCTCCCGCTCCACCTTCGACTGGGGCGTCCCGCTGCCCTGGGACGACAAACACGTCCTGTACGTGTGGGTCGACGCCCTGCAGAACTACATCACCGCGGCCGGCTACGGCACCGACCCCGAGCGCTTCGCCCGGCTCTGGCCCGCCTCCGTGCACCTGGTCGGCAAGGACATCCTGCGCTTCCACGCCGTCATCTGGCCCGCCATGCTGATGGCCGCCGGACTGCCGCTGCCGCGCCGGGTGGTCGCCAACGGCTGGCTGATGGTCGGCGGCGAGAAGATGAGCAAGTCCAACCTCACCGGCATCGCGCCCACCGACCTGACCTCGCACTTCGGCGTCGACGCGTACCGCTACTACTTCCTGCGGGCCATCCCGTTCGGCACCGACGGGTCGTTCTCCTGGGAGGACTTCACCGCCCGCTACACCTCCGAACTCGCCAACGACTTCGGCAACCTGGCCTCCCGGGTCGCCGCGATGGTCGGCAAGTACTTCGACGGTGCGCTCCCCGCCGCCACCGCGCACGGGCCCGCCGAACAGGCCGTCGCCGACGCGCTGGTGCGGGCCACCGCCGAGGCGGACCGGAAGATCGGCGAGGAGCTCGACTTCGCGGGCGGCATCGCCGCCGTCTTCGAGTTCGTCAAGCTGGTCAACGGCTACCTCACCGAGCAGGAGCCCTGGAAGGTCGCCAAGTCCCCCGACGGGCGGGACCGGCTCGCCACGATCCTGTACACCGCCGCCGAGGCGCTGCGGGCCACCGCCGTCCTGCTCAACCCGGTGATGCCGGACTCCGCGGCCGAGCTCTGGGCCTCGCTCGGCGCCGGGCCCGCGCTCGGCGCGCTCGCCGACCAGCCGATCGCCACCGTCGCCGACTGGGGCCGGCTGCCCGCCGGAGCCACCGTCACCAAGGGCCGGATCCTGTTCCCCCGACTCGAAGAGAAGGCAGCCTCCTGATGGCCGGCAAGAAGGAACAGGACCGCACCCCGCCGCCGCTCCCCGAGCCGCTCGCGGTCCCCGTCGCCGACTCGCACACCCACCTCGACATGCAGTCCGGCACCCCCGCCGAGGGCCTGGCCCGGGCCGCCTCGGTCGGCGTCACCACCGTCGTCCAGGTCGGCTGCGACGTACCCGGCTCGCGGTGGGCCGCCGACCTCGCCGCCCAGTACGAGCAGGTGCACGCCGCCGTCGCCCTGCATCCCAACGAGGCGCCCCGGATCTTCCTCGGCGACCCCGACGGCTGGTCCGGGCAGCGCCGCGCGCCCGGCGGCCACGCGGCCCTGGAGGAGGCCCTCGCCGAGATCGACCGTCTCGCCGCCCTCCCGCACGTCCTGGCCGTCGGCGAGACCGGACTCGACTACTTCCGCACCGGCCCCGAAGGCGTCGACCTGCAGAAGGAGTCCTTCCGCTGCCATATCGAGATCGCCAAGCGCCACGGCAAGGCCCTGGTCATCCACGACCGCGACGCCCACCAGGACGTCATCGACCTCCTGCTCGAAGAGGGCGCCCCCGAGCGCACCGTCTTCCACTGCTACTCCGGCGACGCCGCGATGGCCCGCACCTGCGCCGAACACGGCTGGTACCTCTCCTTCGCCGGCCCCGTCACCTACAAGGCCAACCACGCCCTGCGCGAGGCCCTCACCGCCACCCCCCTCGACCGCGTCCTGGTCGAGACCGACGCCCCCTTCCTCACCCCCCACCCCTACCGCGGCCGCCCCAACGCCCCCTACCTCATCCCGGTCACCCTGCGCGCGATGGCCGAGCACCTGGCGCTCGGCGAAGACGAGTTGGCCACGGCGATCGCGGCGAACACCGCACGCGCCTTCGGCTACTGACCGCACCCGGACGGCGGGTGCGCTCGTTAGCATGGAGGCAGTGAGGAGGCTGAGATGACCGCCGAACCGATCGACTGGATGCGCCCGCCCTCCAACGGCTGGACGTACGACCAGCTCAACGTGATCGATCTGCCGTTCAAATGGGAACTGGTGGACGGAGCGATCGTGGTCCGTGGGCAGACGAAGTGGTGGCATGACCGGGTACGGAACGAGCTGTACTCGGCGCTTCGCGGGGCTCGGGTCGAGCCCTATGTCGCGGATGCCGAGAGGTGCGTTCTGTTCGACGAGTACACCGTCCTCCTGCCTGACGTCGTCGTCTTCGACAAGACCGGCTTGAACGTATTCGAGCTGGAGTGCACTCCGCCCGAGTCGGTCGTCCTGGCCGTTGAGGTGGTGTCACCCGGCTCACGTGTCATGGACCGCTTCAGCAAGCCCGGAATGTACGCCGAGAAGGGCATTCCTTCCTACTGGCGTGTCGAGCGCGGTGACGACGACCTGCCCGTCGTCCACGAGTTCCGGCGTGACGAGTTGCAGGGCGTCTACCTCCCCGTCGCCGTGCACGAGGGACTGCTCCGCACCGAGCTGCCGTTCCCCGTCGAGATCGATCTCAAGCAGTTGGTCGAGCTCTGACCCGTATCCTTGGCGGGTGAGCACCACCGAACCCACCTCCGACGGCAACCTGCTGGGCGCCGCCGACATCCGTGCGCTGGCCGAGGCGTTCGGCGTGAAGCCGACCAAGCAGCGCGGGCAGAACTTCGTCATCGACGGGAACACCGTCCGGCGGATCGTCCGGGCGGCGGGGGTGACGGAGCAGGACGCGGTGGTCGAGGTCGGGCCGGGGCTCGGGTCGCTGACGCTGGCGCTGCTGGAGGTGGCGCGGCACGTCACGGCGGTGGAGATCGACCCGCTGCTGGCCCGGCACCTGCCGGACACCGTGCGGGGGCGGATGCCCGCGAAGGCCGGGAACTTCGAGCTGGTGCTCAGCGACGCGATGGACGTCACCGAGCTGCCCGGGCCCGCGCCCACCGCGCTGGTCGCCAACCTGCCGTACAACGTCGCGGTGCCGGTGCTGCTGCACATGCTGGAGACCTTCCCCAGTATCGAGCGCACCCTGGTGATGGTGCAGAGCGAGGTCGCCGACCGGCTTGCCGCCAAGCCCGGCAACAAGGTCTACGGCGTGCCCTCGGTGAAGGCCAACTGGTACGCGGAGGTCAAGCGCGCCGGGGCGATCGGGCGGAACGTGTTCTGGCCCGCGCCGAACGTCGACTCCGGCCTGGTCTCGCTGGTCCGCCGCGACCCGCCGTCCACCACCGCCACCCGCCGCGAGGTGTTCGCCGTCGTGGACGCCGCGTTCGCCCAGCGCCGCAAGACGCTGCGGGCCGCGCTGGCGGGCTGGGCCGGCTCGCCCGCCGCCGCCGAGGAGGCGCTGCGCGGCGCCGGGATCGACCACACGCTGCGCGGCGAGATGCTGACGGTGGAGCAGTTCGCCGCGATCGCCGAGCACAAGCCGAAGACCCAGCCCCAGGAGCAGTGATGGTCACGGTCCGCGTCCCCGCGAAGGTCAACGTCCAGCTCGGGGTCGGCGGGGTCCGCCCCGACGGCTACCACGACCTGGCCAACGTCTTCTTCGCCGTCGCCCTCGGCGACCAGGTCACCGCCACCCCCGGCGAGGGCGTCACGCTCAGCTGCGACGGCCCGGACGCCGACGCCGTCCCGCTCGACGACGGCAACCTGGCCGCCCGCGCCGCCCGGTTGCTCGCCGCCCACCACGGCCTCGCCGGGCCCGGCGTCCACCTGCACATCGACAAGGCCATCCCGGTCGCGGGCGGCATGGCCGGCGGCAGCGCGGACGGCGCCGCCGCGCTGCTCGCCTGCGACGCCCTGTGGGGCCTGGACACCCCGCTGCCCGCCCTGCTGGACCTGGCCGCCGAGCTCGGCTCCGACGTCCCGTTCGCGCTGCTCGGCGGCGTCGCGCTGGGCCGCGGCCGGGGTGAGCTGCTGGAGCCGCTGCCGGTGGCCGGCACCTTCCACTGGGTGTTCGCGGTCGCCGACGGCGGCCTGTCCACCCCCGCCGTCTTCCGCGAGTGCGACCGCCTGCGCGAGGAGTCCGGCCTCGGCTCCTCGATCGCCGACGTCCCCACCCCCGACGCCGACCCCGCCCTGCTCGCCGCCCTCGCCGAGGGCGACCCCGTCGCCCTGGCCGCCGCGCTCGGCAACGACCTCCAGGCCGCCGCCGTCTCGCTGCGCCCCGCCCTCGCCGACACCCTGCACGCCGGCACCGAGGCCGGCGCCCTGGCCGCCCTGGTCTCCGGCTCCGGCCCCACCTGCGCCTTCCTCGCCAAGGACGCCGACGCCGCCGCCCACATCGCCGCCGCCCTCCGCGCCTCCGGCACCTGCCGCACCGCCCACCCCACCCACGGCCCGGTCCCGGGCGCGCAGGTGGTCCACACCTCTGCTTGACCTGGAGCGCGCTCCGGGTTCCAGACTCTCTCCCGTGGCCCGCACCGGGCGGGCCGCGGACAACGAGGGGAACCCGGATGCGCAAGCGCACCATCGGAACCGACCCGCGCACCCGTCGCGAGGTCAGCGTGCTCAGCCTCGGGGCGATGCTGTTCGGCACGCTCACCGACGAAGCCACCTCCTTCGCCGTGCTGGACCGCTTCGTCGAGGCGGGCGGCACCTTCATCGACACCTCCAACAACTACGCGTACTGGCACGACGGCGGCCAGGGCGGCATCAGCGAGAACGTGCTCGGCCGGTGGCGGGCCAGCCGCGGGATCACCGACGAGGTGGTGATCGCGACCAAGCTCGGCGCCCGTCCGAAGGCCCCCGGCACCGGGTTCGTCGAGAACGGCGAGGGCCTGTCGGCGGAGGTGATCCGGGCCTCCTCGGAGGCCAGCCGCAAGCGCCTGGGCGTGGAGAAGCTCGACCTGCTGTACGCGCACATCGAGGACACGAAGGTCCCGCTGGCCGAGACGGTGCACGCGTTCGGCGAGCTCGTCGACGAGGGGACGGTCGGCCTGCTCGGCGTCTCCAACCACTGGTCCTGGCGGGTCGAGCGGGCCCGGAACATCGCCGAGCGGGCCGGGCTCCCCGGCTACGAGGTGCTCCAGTACGGCCACAGCTACCTGCGCCGCCGCGCCGACCTGCCCGGCTTCCTCTCCGCCGACGGCGACCAGGCCGCCGTGCACGGCGACCTGATCTCCTACCTCAAGGAGAACCCGGAGCTGACCATGGTCGCCTACTCCCCGCTGCTCGGCGGCGGCTACGTCCGGGAGGACAAGCCGCTCGGCCCGTCCTTCGACCACGCCGGCACCGCGCCTCGCCTCGCCGCGCTCGAAGCCGTCGCCGCGGAGACCGGCGCCACCCGCAACCAGGTCGTGCTGGCCTGGCTGCTCGGCGGCGAACTGCCGGTCATCCCCCTGGTCGGCGCCTCCTCGGTGGCCCAGCTGGACGAGAGCCTGGCCGCGCTGGACCTGGAACTGACCGCCGAGCAGCGCGCGTTGCTGGACGGAGCCCGGTAGGACGGAAGCGGGGGCGCGCACGGCACTAGGCTGGAGGCTCGTTCCAGCCCCTTCCTCAGGAGTGCAGCTTCGTGGCCGTCAACCTCGCCACCATCGAGTCCGTCACCAAGGTGTACGGCACCAGGGCCCTGCTGGACGGGGTGAGCCTCGGCGTCAGCGAGGGCGACCGGATCGGTGTGGTGGGCCGCAACGGTGACGGCAAGACGACGCTGATCCGGATGCTCGCCAAGCTGGAGGAGCCCGACACCGGGCGGATCACCCACTCCGGCGGGCTCCAGCTGGCGGTGCTGACCCAGCACGACTCGCTGGACCCGGAGGCCACCATCCGGCACGAGGTGATCGCCGGCCGGGCCGACCACGAGTGGCTCGGCGACGCCCGCATCCGCGACATCGTCCAGGGCCTGTTCGGCGGCCTCGACCTGCCGGGCTTCCCGAACGGCCTGGACACCGTGATCGGCCCGCTCTCCGGCGGCGAGCGCCGCCGGATCGCGCTGGCCAAGCTGCTGCTCGGCGAGCCCGACCTGGTCGTGCTGGACGAGCCCACCAACCACCTCGACGTCGAGGGCATCGCCTGGCTGGCCAAGCACCTGCAGAACCGCCGCTCCGCGCTGGTCTGCGTCACCCACGACCGCTGGTTCCTGGACCAGGTCTGCACCCGGATGTGGGACGTCCAGCGCGGCGAGGTCCGCGAGTACGAGGGCGGCTACTCGGACTACGTGTTCGCCCGCGCCGAGCGCTCCCGGATCGAGGCCACCGAGGAGCAGAAGCGGCAGAACCTGGCCCGCAAGGAGCTGGCCTGGCTGCGCCGCGGCGCCCCCGCCCGCACCTCCAAGCCGCGCTACCGGATCGAGGCCGCCAACGCCCTGATCGCGGACGTGCCGGAGCCGCGCGACAAGTCCGAGCTGATGAAGTTCGCCAACGCCCGCCTGGGCCGCACCGTCTTCGACCTGGAGGACGTGACCGTCAAGGCGGGCGACAAGCTGCTGCTGGAGCGGCTGACCTGGCAGCTCGGCCCGGGCGACCGGATCGGCCTGCTGGGCGTCAACGGCGCGGGCAAGACCTCGCTGCTGCGGGCGATGCAGGCCGCGTACGCCACCGAGGGCGACGTGCAGCCGGCCGGCGGCGTGATCAAGGTGGGCAAGACCGTCCGCCTCGCGTACCTCTCGCAGGAGGTCGCCGAGCTGGACCCGGCCACCCGGGTGCTGCAGGCCGTCGAGCAGGTCCGCGGCCGGGTCGACCTGGGCAAGGGCCGGGAGATGAGCGCCGGGCAGCTGTGCGAGCAGTTCGGCTTCGGCAAGGACAAGCAGTGGACGCCGGTCGGCGACCTGTCCGGCGGCGAGCGGCGCCGGCTCCAGCTGCTGCGGCTGCTGATGGACGAGCCGAACGTGCTGTTCCTCGACGAGCCCACCAACGACCTCGACATCGAGACGCTCAACCAGCTGGAGGACGTGCTCGACGGCTGGCCCGGCTCGATGGTGGTGATCAGCCACGACCGGTTCTTCATCGAGCGCACCACCGACACCGCGTACGCGCTGCTCGGCGACCGCCGGATGCGGATGCTGCCGGGCGGCGTCGACGAGTACCTGGAGCGCCGCACCGCGATGGCGGAGGCCGCCGCCGCGAGCGCCGCCGTACAGGCCCCGGCCCCCGCCGAGACCTCCGGGCTGTCCGGGGGCGACCTGCGGGCGGCCAAGAAGGAGCTGCAGAAGCTGGAGCGGCAGATCGCCAAGCTGGACGAGCAGGAGTCCAAGCTGCACGCCCAACTGGCCGAGCACGCCGCCGACTTCTCCAAGGTCGCCGAGCTGGACGCGAAGCTGCGCAAGGTCCGCGAGGAGAAGGAGGAGCTGGAGCTGAGCTGGCTGGAGCTGGCCGAGCAGGTCTGAGCCGCCCGGGCCGGGGCCGCTGTCGCCCGGCGGGGCCGTGGCCGCCCGGCGGGGACTTCGGCTCGGCCGCTCGGTCGGGCCTCGGCCGCTCGGGCCCGGGCCTCGGATGTCCGGCGGACCGCAGCAGCTCCGCTCGGGCCCCGGCCGTCCGGCGGGACTTCGGCCGCCCGCTCGGCTCCGGTGGCCCAGCTCGGGCCCTGGCCGGGCGACCAGGGCCCGCCCGCCCGCCCGGGCCGGTCAGCCGTCCAGCAGCAGGTCGAGCTCGTCGGCGGCCCGGGCCAGCGCGCTGCGGGCCGGGTCGTGCGGCTCGGTCGGCCGGGCGATCCGGCCGGTCGGCGGCCGGTAGTCGCGGGCGGCGGCGGTGATCCGGTCCAGCGAGCGCAGCACCCGTTCGATCACCTCCGGCTCGGGCTCCCGCCCGCCGTACCGCAGCTGGGCGGCGTACGCGGCGACCGCGCCGGAGAGCCGCTCCAGCGCGGCGGTGGTGGGCATCCAGCGCTCGGCGAGCCGCCCGGCCGGCGGCGGCTCGGCCAGGCCGAGGTCCACCTGCCGGCGGGCGTCGGCCAGCGCCCGGTACGCGGTGCGGCGCAGCCACACCTCGGCGACCGGCGCGGAGCGCCCGGCCACCACCGAGGCCAGGTAGCGGCGCACGGTGGTGGCGGCGGTGACGATGCCCGGCTCGATCCGGTGCGGCGGCCGCTCCGGCCACAGCAGGTAGCCGAAGACCAGCACGATGCCGCTGGCCAGCGCGGTGTCCAGCACCCGCGGCCAGAACTCGGCCGCGCCGCTCTCCCCGCCGAGCTGCACCAGCAGCAGCGCCACCGGCGTCATCACGATGGTGTTCAGCCCGTAGTGCGCGGCCGTCGAGTACGGCAGCAGCGCCACGCACAGCGAGATGGCCAGGCTCAGCGCCCAGGGGTCGGTGGTCAGCGCCAGCAGCACCGCGGTGACCGCGATGCCCAGCACGGTGCCCAGCGCCCGGCTGACCGCCCGCTGGAACACCGAGCCCAAGTCCGGCTTCAGGACGAACGCCACCGTCATCGGCACCCAGTAACTGCGGTCCAGCGGAAGCAGGTTGACCGCCGCCTCGGCGACCGCCACGCACAGCGCCACCCGCAGCCCGTAGCGCACCGAGCCGCGCGACAGCAGCCGCACCCGCAGCCGCCACGGGTCGGGCGGCGGCGGGGCGGCGGTGTCCAGCGGCGCCCAGCGGCCCGCGACGGTGTCGGCGGCGGCCCGCAGCGCGGTGTCGAACGCCGTCCGGGACGGGGTGTCGGGCCGCCAGTCGGGGTACCCGGGCTCGGGGCCGCCGGTGATCTGCGCGGCCAGCCGGGCCGGGAACGCCGCCAGCTCCGGCGGCACCGGCCGCCACGCCCACAGCAGCCCCGCCGCCGCCTCGGTCGCGCCCAGCGCGGCCTCGTACGAGCGGCGCAGCCGGCGCACCTTCTCCGGCTCGCGGCGCCCGGGGCGGGGCGGCGGCAGCAGGTCCTGCATCTGGTTGAGTCGGCCGGTGAGCAGCCGGCGGGCGGCCGCGCCGTCCGGGGTGCCGAGGGCGGCGAGCAGGCCGCCGAGCGCCAGGTAGACCTCCGCCAGGGCCACCGTGCGCGGATCGGTGCGCAGGTCGGTGCGGTAGCGCACCCCCATCAGCAGCACCAGCGCCGCGCCGCACGGCATCATCGCGGGCGCCGCCCACCACGGGTGCGGCAGCGCCATCCCGCCGCCCAGCGAGGCCGACACCAGCAGCAGCATCCCGGCCGCCGAGCCGCGCGGCCCGGTCGCCGACAGCGCCCCGCCCGCGAAGCCCACCAGGGTCAGCGCCACCCCGATCTCCAGCCCGCCCGCGCCCCGGTACTGCAGCTCCGCGCCGATCAGCATGCCGGCCGTCGACGCGGCCAGCGCCAGCGCGATCCGCGGCGCCCGCAGCCGCAGCGGCTCCACCCGGTCGTTCATCGTCGCGTGCATCGCGCCCAGCGCCGCGAACACCCCCAGCGCCAGCCGCCCGCACACCAGCCCCGCCCCGAGCGGCACCGCCATCCCCAGCGCCGCCCGCACCACCAGCGCCCGCGGCACCACCGGCCTGGTCGGCCGCAGGGCCAGCGCCCACCAGGCGGAGGGGTCGCCGGAAGCGGGGCTGCGGCCGGGGGCTGACACAGGATCACGCGCCTTCGCTGCACGGGAGTTCGCGGCTGCTGGGCGACATTGCACGGCAGATCGGGTCTTCTCGGGCAGTTTAGCCCTCCGACCTGGAGGAAGCCGATTTCCCATGGGGTCGGCCGAGCATGTAAAGTCTTCCTCGTCGCAAGGGGAGCCGCCAGGCGCCCGGAGCAACAAGCCCCTATAGCTCAGTCGGTAGAGCGTCTCCATGGTAAGGAGAAGGTCTGCGGTTCGATTCCGCATGGGGGCTCAGATCGGGAAGGCCCCGCCGCGAGGCGGGGCCTTCCGCGTTTCCGGGCCCCGCGTTTCCCCGCTCCCGGCGGTTTCCGGACTCCGCTTCCGGAGGTGCTCTGGCGGGCCCGGCGATTGTGCGCTCTGATGGTGCGTCTGTCTGGCCGGGGAGGGAAGGGCGCGGGATGAGCGCACGGCTCGTGGTGGTGGACGACCACCGGCTGATGGCCGAGGCGCTGGGGTCCGCCCTGCAGCAGCGCGGGCACCGGGTGCTGGGGATCGGGTCGCCGTGCGGGTCCGTCCTGGAGCTGGTGGCGGGGCGGCGGCCGGAGGTGTGCCTGCTCGGGACGGGCGGCGGCGCGGAGGACCCGTTCGAGCCGCTGCGGCGGCTGCGCCGGGAGCGGCCGGAGATCGCGGTGGTGGTGCTGGGGCCGCTGGGCGCGCCGGGCCGGGTGGCGGCGGCGTTCGCGGCGGGGGCGGCCGGGTACGTGCGCAGCGACGAGCGGATCGAGGTGGTGGACCGGGCGATCGCGCGGGTCCGGGTCGGGGAGGTGGCGGTCGCGGTGGACGTGCTGCGGGCCGCGTTCGAGCACCTGCTGTGGCCGGCCGCCGAGCCGGACGACGAGGCGCTGCGGCTGCTGCGGCTGCTGACCAGGCGGGAGGTCCAGGTGCTGGCCCGGATCGCGGACGGCGAGGACACCGCGGCGATCGCCGCGGCGATGCGGATCGCCCCGTCCACCGCCCGCACGCACGTCCAGCGGGTGCTGACCAAACTGGGCGCGCGCTCCCGGCTGGAGGCCGCCGCACTGGCCGCCCGGACCGGGCTGCTGGACCAACTGGCCTGACCGGGGGCGTTCAGCCGGGTGCCCTATGCTCCGGACGAGGAACACCCGAAAGTCGTGGAGGTCAGAGGGCATGGGCAAGTACCTGGTCACGGGCGGAGCCGGTTACGTCGGGAGCGTGGTGGCGGCGCACCTGCTGGAGGCGGGCCACCGGGTGACGGTGCTGGACGACCTGTCGACCGGGTTCGCGGAGGGGGTGCCGGAGGGGGCGGAGTTCGTCCGGGGGCGGATCCAGGACGCGGCCGGGGTGCTGGATTCCTCCTTCGACGCGGTGCTGCACTTCGCGGCGTCCTCGCAGGGGGGGGAGTCGGTGGCGGACCCGGAGAAGTACTGGCGCAACAACGTGGCCGGTTCGCTCGAACTGGTGACGGCGATGCGCAAGGCGGGGGTGGGCAGGCTGGTGTTCTCCTCGACGGCGGCGGTGTACGGGGAGCCGGAACAGGTGCCGATCAAGGAGAGTGCGCGGACCTCGCCGACCAACGCCTACGGCGCCACCAAGCTGGCCGTGGACCACCTGATCACCTCCGAGGCGATCGCGCACGGCCTGGCGGCGGTGAGCCTGCGCTACTTCAACGTGGCCGGCGCCTACGGCCGCTACGGCGAGCGGCACGAGCCGGAGTCGCACCTGATCCCGCTGGTCTTCCAGGCCGCGCTCGGGCAGCGCCCGCACATCGCGGTCTTCGGCGAGGACTACCCCACCCCCGACGGCACCTGCATCCGCGACTACATCCACATCGCCGACCTCGCCGAGGCCCACCTGCTGGCGCTGGCCGCCGCCCGGCCCGGCGAGCACCTGATCTGCAACCTCGGCAACGGCACCGGCTTCTCGGTGCGCGAGGTCATCGAGTCCGTCAGGCGCGTCACCGGCCGGGAGATCCCCGTCCAGGTCGCCGACCGCCGCCCGGGCGACCCGGCCGTCCTGGTCGCCGCCGCCGACCGCGCCCGCGAGGCCCTCGGCTGGACCCCGCGCCACCCCGACCTCGACCGGATCGTCGCCGACGCCTGGGAGTTCACCCTCGCCCACCGCGCCTGACCAGCCCCGCCTCCGCCACGACGGGCGGGCCCGGACCGACCCCCGAAGACCCTGTGTACAGGAACTTCACCAAACCCCCACGCCGTACCGGCGCGCGCCCGTAGGCTGAGTGCGGCACCGGTGGGGGTCGGGCCACGAGCAGGGGGGCAAGGACGATGGGGCGTACACGCGTCCTGGTGGTCGACGGCCACCGGATCTTCGCCGAGGCGCTCGCCACGGCACTGGCCGCCGAACCCGACGTGGACGTCGGGGCGGCGGGCAGCGCGGTGGCGGCCGAACGCGCACTGGAACGGGCGGTGACCGAACACCGCCCGTACGACGTGGTGCTGGTCGACGTCGACCTGGGCGCCGTGCCGCCGGCCCGCGACCCGGCCGCGTTACCCGCGCCCCGGCCCGCCTCGCCGGTGCCGCAGCAGCGGCCGGCGCAGCCGCAGTTGACGATGCGTCAGGCTCCGGCGGGGCGGGCCGAGGAGGCCCGGCCGCTGACCGACGGGATCGCCCTGGTCGCCCGGATCCGGCGGGCCCACCCGCAGGTGCGGGCCGTCCTGCTGGCCGCCGCCGACGACCCGCAGCGGGCCGCCCGCGCCCTGCAGGCCGGGGCGCACGGCTGGGTGGCGCGCGAGAGCTCGCTCAGCGCGCTGATGACGGTGGTGCGCGGTGTCCGGCGCGACGAGACGCACCTGCCGCCCGCGCTGCTCACCGGCGTGATCCGCGAACTGACCTCGGCCCGCCGGGACCGCTCGGAGAGCGAGCGCCTGGTCGCCGCGCTCACCCCCCGCGAGGAGGAGGTGCTGCGCTGCATGGTCGCCGGCCTCGGCCGGCAGGCCGTCGCGGAGCGGCTGTTCCTCTCCCCGCACACCGTCCGCACCCACATGCAGAACGTCCTGGGCAAACTGGGGGTGCACTCCACGCTCGCGGCGGTCGCGGTCGCCCGCCGGGCGGGGATCGCCCCCTCGGAGCCGCCCGGGCCGCCCGTCCCCGTCCCCCCGCCGACCGTCGCCTCTGCCGCAGGCCCCGGCGCGGGCTGAACGAGCCCCGCCCTTCCCGTACGTTCCACTCCGTGAGTCAGGTAGACCGGAGGTCAGATGCCGACGCACCGCACTGCCGCACGCCCGCACGGGGCCCGCACCCCGCTGCCCGCCCAGCGGGCCGGCTCGACCGGCCTGCGCACCCTGGTCGTCGGAGCCGGCTCCGCCGGGACCGCCCTGGTCCGCGACCTGGACCGGACCCCGGAGTTCGGCCTCCATCCGGTCGGCGTCCTGGACGACGACCCCGGCAAGGCCGGCCTGGACGTCTCCGGCAGCCCCGTCCTGGGGCCGCTCGCCGACCTCACCGCGCTGGCCCTCGCCCACGGCGTCCAGGTCGTGGTGCTGGCCATCCCCGGCTTGCCGCACCAGCGGGTGCGCGAGCTCGCCACCGCCGCGGCCGCCGCCGGCGCGGCCGTCCGCTACCTGCCGTCCTTCCTGTCCGCGCTGCGCCGCGAGGTGGTCGGCTCCGACATGCGGACCCTGGACGTCAACCGGCTGATCGGCCGGCACGAGGTCCACGTGGCCTCCCCGGACGTGCGCACCGTCATCGAGGGCCGGCGCGTCCTGGTCACCGGCGCGGGCGGTTCGATCGGCAGCGAACTGTGCCGCCAGGTCCAGGCGTTCGGGCCCGCCGCGCTCTACATGCTCGACCACGACGAGTCCAACCTGCACCGGCTCCAGCTCGACATCTGGGGCGAGGCGCTGCTCACCGACGAGTCCCTGGTGATCGCCGACATCCGGGACCGCCCGCGGATCCAGCAGATCTTCCGCGACCTGCGGCCCGACGTGGTCTTCCACGCCGCCGCGCACAAGCACCTGCCGCTGCTGGAGCGCCACCCCAGCGAGGCGGTGAAGTCCAACGTGCTGGGCACCGACCACCTGGTGGAGGCCGCGCTCGACACCGGCGTCGAACGGTTCGTGCTGATCTCCACCGACAAGGCCGCCGACCCGACGTCCGTGCTCGGCGCGAGCAAGCGGCTGGCCGAGCTGATCGTCCAGGCCAACGCCCGGGACGCCCGCAACCTCGGCACCGGCGTCTTCGCCGCCGTCCGCTTCGGCAACGTCCTCGGCTCGCGCGGCTCGCTGCTGTCCGTACTGGAGGAGCAGCTGCGCAGCGGCGGCCCGGTGACCGTCACCCACCCCGACGTCACCCGCTTCTTCATGACCATCGAGGAGGCGGTCGGCCTGGTCCTGGAGGCCGGGCGGATGGCCGAGGGCGGCGAGGTGTTCGTCCTCGACATGGGCGAGCCGGTCCGGATCGTCGACCTGGTGCACAACTTCGCCGAGCAGGTCCAGCTCGGCGCGGACGAGGTGGAGATCCGCTACACCGGCCTGCGGGCCGGGGAGAAGCTCAACGAGGCCCTGTTCTCCGACAACGAGGAGCGCCTGCCCACCGCCCACCCCCGGATCTTCGCCACCGTCGCCGACCACGCCACCGTCCCCGAGGACCTGGCGGGCGGCCTCACCGGCCTCTACGGCGCCGCCACCGTCAACTCCGACCCCGAGGTCCGCGAGCGCCTCGCGGCCCTCCTCCCCGGCTACCAGACCGCCCGCACCAAGGCCCCGGCCCTGGCGACCCCGTACCCGGACGGCTTCTAGGGCGGGCCCCCGGCGGTCACTGCCCGGCGCGGTCGAAGGGGGCGACCAGGTCGCGCAGGAGGGCGGCGAGTTCGGTCTGCCGGGCGGGGGCGAGCTGGGAGAGGATCTCGCGCTCGTGGGCGAGGAGGCCGGCCAGGGCCTGGTCGGCCTTGTCGCGGCCGGCGTCGGTGAGGCGGACCAGCACGCCGCGGCGGTCGTCGGGGTCGGGGAGGCGGACGACCAGGCCCTTGGCGGTGAGGCGGTCGATCCGGTTGGTCATGGTGCCCGAGGTGACCAGGGTCTGGGTGAGGAGCTGGCCGGGGGAGAGCTGGTACGGGTCCCCGGCGCGGCGCAGCGCGGTGAGGACGTCGAACTCCCAGGGTTCCAGGCCGTGCTCGGCGAAGGCGGTGCGGCGGGCCCGGTCCAGGTGGCGGGCGAGACGGCTCACCCGACTGAGGACCTCAAGCGGTTCCACGTCGAGGTCGGGGCGCTCTCGGCGCCATGCTGCGACCAGGCGGTCGACCTCGTCCTCCATGGCGATCAGTGTATCGGGGGGTGTGTCGATGTGAAGTCTCTTGACATCAAGAGATAACAAAGGAAGTCTCGGCGGTAACAGGAATATCTTGATGTCGAGATACTTCGGGAGCCGCGCCATGCCCGCCCACTGGGACGCCGACCAGTACCTGCGCTACGCCGACCTGCGGAACCGCCCGTTCGACGACCTGCTCGCGCGCGTCCCCGGACTGCCCCCGGCCCCCACCGTGCTGGACCTCGGCTGCGGACCGGGCAACTCCACCGCCGCCCTGCGCCGCCGCTGGCCGGACGCCCGGCTGCTCGGGCTGGACTCCTCGCCCGAGCTGCTCGCCGAGGCCCGCGGCGCCGGGGGCGAGCCCACCGCCGAGTACCGGGAGCAGGACGTCACCGCGTACGACCCGGCGCCCGAGCGGCCCGACCTGATCGCCTCCAACGCCGCGCTGCACTGGATGGACACCGACACCGCGGACCACCTCGACCTGCTGCCGCGCTGGGCGGCCGCGCTGCGCCCCGGCGGGGTGATCGCCTTCCAGCTGCCCGGCAACTTCGCCGCCCCCAGCCACACCCTGCTCGCCGACCTGCGCCGCGCCCCGCACTGGCGCGGGCGCCTGGGCACCGTCCGCCCGGACGCCTCCTGCCACCCGCCGGAGCGCTACGCCCGGACGCTGATGGCGGCCGGCTGCACCGCGGACGTCTGGGAGAGCACGTACACGATGGTGCTGCCCGGCCCCGACCCGGTGCTGGAGTGGGTCAAGGGCTCCACCCTGCGCCCGGTGCTGGACCGGCTGCCCGGGGAGGCGGAGCGCACGGAGTTCCTGGCCGAGTACGGGGCGCTGCTGCGCCGGGCGTACCCGGCGACCGGGCACGGCACGCTGTTCCCGTTCCGCCGGGTCTTCGCCGTCGCGGTGAAGCGCTGAAGCGGTGGAGCGCTGACGGGCGGTCACTTCGCGCCGGGCAGCGCCGGGTGGCGGCCCAGCACGACCACGCCCACCACGATCGCGGCCAGCCCGGCGCTCTGCCAGGCCAGCGCCCCCGGGGTGACCCGCAGCCGGTCGCCGAGGAAGCCCACCGCGCAGGCGATCCCGGCCAGCGGCTGGGCGGCGGTGAGGGCGGGCAGCGACATCCGCAGCGGCGCCGCCTCGAACGCGGACTGCACCAGCAGCAGGCCGATCACGCCCAGCCCGAGCACGGTGTACGCCGGCCAGGCGGTCAGCGCGGCCGCCGCCCCGTCCCGGTCGATCCGGTCGAAGGTGGTGCGGGTGAGCGCGTCCTGCAGCCCGTAGAGCAGCCCGGCGGCCAGCGCCAGCAGGGTGGCCTCCTCGAACAGCGGCAGCCGGCGGGCCACCGTGACCAGCAGCAGGGCCAGGCCGGAGACGATCCCGAACACCAGCCAGTACCGCAGCGGCCCGGCGGCGGGCCCGCCGCCCCGGGGCTGGCCGGCGGCGATGAACGCGGTGACGCCGAGGGCGATCAGCGCGACGCCGACCCAGCCGGAGCGGCCCAGCCGGGTGCCGGTGATCCGGCGGGCCAGCAGCATCGCCCAGACCAGGTTGGTGGCCAGCAGCGGCTCCACCAGGGCGACCTCGCCCTCGCCGAGGGCGAGCGCGGAGAGCACCTGGCCGCCGATCATGAAGGCGATGCCGAGCAGCCAGTCCGGCATCCGCATCAGGTCCAGCAGCAGCCGCCAGCGCAGCAGGTCCCCGCTGGGCGCGCGCTGGGCGGCGTGCTGCTGCAGGACGAATCCGGCGCCCAGGCAGCAGGCGGCGCCGAGGGCCAGCAGGAAGACCGCCACGGGACCGTCCCTGTCGTGCGTGCCGGCCCGGCTGCCCCCGGTGGCGGGGACCGGGCCGCGGTCAGTTCTTGCGGTCGCCGACCAGCTTGGGGTGCCGCTCCAGGCCCTCCAGGCCGTGCCAGGCGAGGTTGACCAGGTGGGCGGCGACCTCAGCCTTGGCGGGCTTGCGCACTTCCAGCCACCACTGGCCGGTCAGCGCCACCATGCCGACCAGCATCTGCGAGTACATCGGCGCCAGCCTGGCGTCGAAGCCCCGGGACTTGAACTCCAGGCCGAGGATGTCCTCGACCTGGGTGGCGATGTCGCCGATCAGCGAGGCGAACGAGCCGGTGGCCTGGGTCACCGGCGAGTCCCGGACCAGGATCTTGAAGCCGTCGGTGGAGGTGTCGATGTAGTCCATCAGCGCGAACGCGGCCTGCTCCAGCAGCTCGCGGGAGTGCCCGCCGGTGAGCGCGCCGGTGACCATGTCGAGCAGCAGCTGCATCTCGCGGTCGACGACCACCGCGTACAGCCCCTCCTTGCCGCCGAAGTGCTCGTACACGACGGGCTTGGAGACCCCGGCGCGTTCGGCGATCTCCTCGACCGAGGTGCCGTCGTAGCCGCGTTCGGCGAAGACCGACCGGCCGATCTCCAGCAGCTGCTCGCGGCGCTGCTTGCCGGTCATCCGCACCCGGCCGCCGCCCTTGCCCCCGGTGCGGCGCGCGGGCTGATGGCCGGTGCTGTCTCCGTTGGTCCCGTTCACCCCTCCATCATGCTGTAGGCGCTGACTCATGCGGCGCGGCGGGCGGCGATCCGCTCCGCGCCGGGCCAGCGGACGTCGTGCGCCCAGCCCGCCCGTTCGAACCAGCGGATGAGCCGGGCGGAGGAGTCGACCTGGCCGCGCAGCACGCCGTGCCGGGCCGAGGTGGGGTCGGCGTGGTGCAGGTTGTGCCAGGACTCGCCGCAGGACAGCACGGCCAGCCACCACACGTTGCCGGAGCGGTCGCGGGACTTGAACGGGCGCGAACCCACCGCGTGGCAGATCGAGTTGATCGACCAGGTGACGTGGTGCAGCAGCGCGACCCGGACCAGCGAGCCCCAGAAGAAGGCGCTCAGCGCGCCCTGCCAGCTCCAGGTCACCAGGCCGCCGACCAGCGGCGGCAGGGCCATCGAGAGCAGCGTCCACAGCCAGAACAGCCGGGAGATCGCCCTTATCGCCGGGTCGCGGACCAGGTCGGGCGCGTAGGTGAGCTGCGGGGTCTGCTCCTCGTCGAACAGCCAGCCCATGTGCGCCCACCACAGGCCCTTGAGCAGCGCCGGCAGGTTCTCGCCGTAGCGCCAGGGCGAGTGCGGGTCGCCGTCCTTGTCGGAGTAGCGGTGGTGCTTGCGGTGGTCGGCGACCCAGCGCACCAGCGGGCCCTCGACGGCCATCGAGCCGAGCACCGCCAGGCCCAGCCGCAGCGGCCGGTTGGCCTTGAACGCGCCGTGGGTGAAGTAGCGGTGGTAGCCGACGGTGATGCCGTGGCAGGTCAGGAAGTACATGCCGACCGCGAGGCCGGCGTCCAGCCAGGACAGCCCCCACCCCCAGGCCACCGGGACGGCGGCGAACAGGGCGAGGAACGGCACGGCGATGAACAGGGACAGCGTGACGCGCTCCAGCGCGCCCTGCTTCTCGCCGCCCCTGGTGGCGGACAGTATGGTCGCGCCCTGTTCGGCGGCGGTCCGGTCGTCCTCGGCGGCGCGCGGCGGCGCCTGCCCGGCCTGGATGGTCATGGCGCTTCCCGGGGGGTGTGGAGGGGGCCTGCGAGTACCTACGTGGCCGTAACCTACGGCATCGTAGGTACCGGGCCCGGTCAAGCGGAAGGCCCGCGGGCGGACGTGTCGCACTGTTCTCCCCCCGGACCCCGGCCGGTCGGCGGCCCGGGGGCGGGGCGTCGTTCGTGTGCCTTCGCCGAAGGTGGTGGAGCAACGGGCCGTCAACCCGTAGGCTGTGCTGGGCGCGCGACGCGCCCTTTCCGCCGTGGTGTAATGGCAGCACAGGGCCCTTTGGAGGCCTTTGTCTGGGTTCGAATCCTAGCGGCGGAGCCCGTTCCGGCCGGTTTCCGACCGGCCCGACCCTTTCGGACCGTTTCCGTTCCCTTTCCGCCGGTCTCCTCTGGGTATCCTCGGTGCGCCCTCAACCCCGCATCGACCGAGGAGTCCTCCCGCGTGAGTGCCAACCAGCCCGCCGCCGTGATCGTGCTCGCCGCCGGGGGCGGCACCCGGATGAAGTCCAGGGCACTGCCGAAGGTGCTGCACGAGATCTGCGGCCGCTCCCTGGTGGGCCACGCGGTCAGCGCGGCCGAGGAGTTGACGCCCGGTCAGCTGGTCGTGGTGGTCGGCCACCGGCGCGAGCTGGTCCAGGCGCACCTGGCCGAGCACCACCCGGCCGCCCGCCCGGTCGTCCAGACCGAGCAGAACGGCACCGGCCACGCCGTGCGCACCGCGCTGCAGGCGCTCGCCGCCGACGGCGTGGAGCTGGACGGCACCGTGCTGGTCACCACCGGCGACGCCCCGCTGCTCACCGGCGCCACCCTGGCCGCGCTGGCCGCCGCGCACGCCGAGCAGGGCAACGGCGTCACCGTGCTGACCGCCCGCGTCCCCGACCCGACCGGCTACGGCCGGATCCTGCGCGGCCCGGACGGCGCGGTCGCCGCGATCGTCGAGCACAAGGACGCCACCGCCGAGCAACTCGCCGTGGACGAGATCAACTCCGGGGTGTTCGCCTTCGACGCCAAGCTGCTGGCGCTGGCCCTGTCGCTGGTCGGCACCGACAACGTGCAGGGCGAGGAGTACCTGACCGACACCCTGGGCATCCTGCGCCGCGAGGGCCACCGGGTCGGCGCGGTGCTGGCCGCCGACCACCGGGAGATCGTCGGCATCAACGACCGGGTGCAGCTGGCCGAGGCCCGCCGGCTGCTCAACGACCGGCTGCTGGCCGACGCGATGCGGGCCGGCGTCACGGTGGTCGACCCGGCCTCCACCTGGTTCGACGTGCAGGTGACCTACGAGCCGGACGCGCTGGTCCACCCCAACACCCAGCTGCACGGCGCCAGCCACCTCGGCGAGGGCTGCGAGGTCGGCCCGAACAGCACGCTGACCGCCACCTCGGTCGGCGCGGGCGCCCGTGTGAGCAACACCACGGCCGACCGGGCCGAGATCGGCCCGGAGGCCACCGTCGGCCCGTACGCGTACCTGCGGCCCGGCACGAAGCTGGCCCGGGGGGCGAAGGCCGGCACCTACGTGGAGATCAAGAACTCCGAGCTCGGCGAGGGGGCGAAGGTCCCGCACCTGTCGTACATCGGGGACGCGACCATCGGCGAGGGCACCAACGTCGGTGCGGCGTCCGTCACAGTGAACTACGACGGGGTGAACAAGCACCGGACGGTCATCGGGGCCCACTGCCGCACGGGTTCCGACAACATGTTCATCGCCCCGGTGACGGTCGGTGACGGGGCCTACACGGCCGCCGGATCGGTGATCACCAACGACGTCCCGGCCGGTTCGCTGGGCGTCGCGCGGGCCCAGCAGCGCAACATCGCGGGCTGGGTTGAGCGGAAGCGGCCGGGTTCGGCCTCGGCCCGCGCGG
This sequence comes from Kitasatospora sp. NA04385, assembly GCF_013364235.1. Classification (NCBI taxonomy): domain Bacteria; kingdom Bacillati; phylum Actinomycetota; class Actinomycetes; order Kitasatosporales; family Streptomycetaceae; genus Kitasatospora; species Kitasatospora sp. NA04385. Next base: position 4,774,021 of record NZ_CP054919.1, read on the forward strand.
CCGCCGAGGCGGGTGGGACGCAGTAGTCGGACGGTGCGGCCGGGGATCTTGCGGAGTGGTCCCCGGCCACCGGCCGCGGCCCGGGGCGCGTAACCTGAAGTACACACGTGCGCCATCGGGCCTGTTCGGCCGTGCCTCGGCGTACTCACCCAGAGTGGCAATACACGAGGAGACGGTGCAGTGAGCGGGATCACGACCTCCGGTGAGAAGAAGCTCAAACTCTTTTCCGGCCGTGCCCACCACGGACTTGCCGAGGAGGTCGCCCGCGAACTGGGCACCGAACTCGTCCCGACCAAGGCCCTGGACTTCGCCAACGGCGAGATCTACGTCCGCTTCCTGGAATCCGCCCGCGGCGCCGACTGCTTCGTGATCCAGAGCCACACGGCTCCGATCAACCAGTGGATCATGGAGCAGCTGATCATGATCGACGCGCTCAAGCGCGCGTCGGCCCGCAGCATCACCGCGATCCTCCCGTTCTACGGCTACGCCCGGCAGGACAAGAAGCACCTCGGCCGCGAGCCCATCTCGGCCCGCCTGGTCGCCGACCTGCTGCGCCAGGCCGGGGCCGACCGGCTGATGGCGGTGGACCTGCACACCGCGCAGATCCAGGGCTTCTTCGACGGCCCGGTGGACCACCTGTTCGCGCTGCCGATGCTGGCCGACTACGTGGGCGACCGCGTCCCGGACCGCTCCAAGCTGACCATCGTCTCCCCGGACGCCGGCCGCGTGAAGGTCGCCGACCAGTGGTGCGACCGGCTCGGCGCCCCGCTGGCGATCATCCACAAGCGCCGCGACATGTCGCAGGCCAACACCATCCTGTCCGCCGAGGTGGTCGGTGACGTCAAGGACCGGGTCTGCGTCCTGGTCGACGACATGATCGACACCGCCGGCACCATCTGCGCCGCCGCCGACGCGCTGTTCGACGCCGGTGCGGCCGACGTCATCGTCGCCGCCACCCACGGGGTGCTCTCCGGCCCCGCCGCGGACCGGCTGAAGAACTCCCGGGTCAGCGAGTTCGTCTTCACCAACACCCTGCCGACCCCGGCCCAGCTCCAGCTGGACAAGATCACCACCCTGTCGATCGCCCCGTCGATCGCCGCCGCGGTGCGCGAGGTGTTCGAGGACGGCTCGGTCACCAGCCTCTTCGAGGGCGTGCACTGACCCGCCGTCAGGCCCCGCCGGGCGTGAAATCGGCCCCCCGCTCCGCCCGGAGCGGGGGGCCGATTTCACGTCCGTGCCACACCCCGGTTAGTCTTGGGAGACTGCTCGGCGAGGGATGCCCTTCTGGTGCTCCGTGATCGACGCGCGAGAACGATGCGCCTTGATCGAACCGCCGAGCGTCCCCCCAACACTTGAGGGTGTGGCCCGGCGGTTCTGTCGTTCCTGCACCCCTTCGCTTCACGAGGAGTGCAGCCGTGTCCGAGATCCGCCTTGCCGCCGAAGCCCGCACCGAGTTCGGCAAGGGTGCCGCCCGTCGTGCCCGTCGCGCCGGCTTCGTCCCCGGTGTCGTCTACGGCCACGGCCACGCCCCGGTGCACCTGAACCTGCCCGGCCACGACCTGATGATGGCCCTCAAGACCCCGAACGCCCTGCTGGTCGTCCCGATCGACGGCAAGGACGAGTTCGTGCTGCCGAAGGCCGTGCAGCGCGAGGCCATCAAGCGCTCCATCGAGCACGTCGACCTGCTGCTGGTCAAGCGCGGCGAGAAGGTCACCGTCGAGATCCCGGTCCACACCGAGGGCGAGCTGGCCCCCGGCGGCAACCTGATCGAGAACGTGCTGAACGCCCTCCCGATCGAGGCCGAGGCCACCCACCTGCCCGAGTCGGTCACCGTCTCGGTCGAGGGCCTGGAGGCCGGCGCCTCCATCACCGCCGGCGACATCGCCCTGCCCTCCGGCGTCTCGCTGGCCGTCGAGGCCGACGCCGTCGTGCTGCAGGTCATCGGCGCCCAGGCCCCCGAGGCCACCGAGGAGGAGGCTGCCGAGGCCGAGACCGAGGCTGCCGCCGCCGAGGCCGTCGAGGCCTGATCACCGCCGCTTCGCTGCCCCGGCCGTCCCGCCCCGTGCGCGGACGGCCGGGGCAGCGGCGTGTCCGGGATGATGTGACGGTACGGAGAACACCCGCGTGAGGAGCGGCATGAGCGAGTACGACGGCCCCTGGCTGGTGGTGGGCCTCGGCAACCCGGGCAAGGAGTACGCCCGCAACCGGCACAACATCGGCTTCATGGTGGTCGAGCTGCTGGCCCAGCGCATCGGCGCCCGGTTCAAGGCCCACAAGAGCCGCGCCCAGGTCGCCGAGGGGCGGCTGGCCGGCCGGCGGGTCGTCCTCGCCGAGCCGATGAGCTTCATGAACCTCTCGGGCGGCCCGGTCACCGCGCTGCGCGACTTCTACAAGGTGCCGACCTCGGCGGTCGTCGCCGTCCACGACGAGCTCGACCTCGACTACGCGGCGCTGCGGCTGAAGACCGGCGGCGGCGACAACGGCCACAACGGGCTCAAGTCGCTCACCAAGTCGCTCGGCCCCGACTACCACCGGGTCCGCTGCGGGATCGGCCGCCCGCCCGGCCGGATGGAGGTCGCCGACTTCGTGCTCAAGGACTTCTCCTCCACCGAGCGCAAGGACCTCGACTGGTTCGTCGACCGGGCCGCCGACGCGGTCGAGGCGCTGCTCTCCGACGGCCTGGAGCGGGCCCAGCAGAACTACAACTCCTGATCCCCGCCGGGCCGCTGACTGCTCTCCGTACACAACGTTCATGCAACGCTTGCCCGGAGGAAGCTGACCTGGGGTCAGAAACCGCGCGGGATCGGATACCGTCGAAGCCGGTACAGCAAGGATTGAAGTGCCGTCTATGGGGGTATGGACCGTGATCCGGTCGAAGCGCGTGGGCAAGGTCGTCGGCGGCACCGTACTGTGCCTGGCCGCCGGAGGATGGGCGGGGCAGGCCGCTGCGGCCGCCGAGCCCAGCCCCGTTCCCGAGCCCGCCGCCGCCCGGCTCGCCCCGCCCACCGGCTCCGTCGGCGCGGCCGGCGCGTACGCCGTCGGCGGCGGCCTGGTCGTGGTGGCGGGCGGGGCCGCGGCCTGGCTGCGCAAGCGCAAGCGGGCCTGAACGGCGGGGACGACGAACGGCGGCGGCCCGCCCCCTCGATGACGAGGGGGCGGGCCGCCGCCGTTCCCGGTGCGGGCCGGATCAGCCGGTGTTGCGCAGGCCCGCCGCGATGCCGTTCACGGTGAGCAGCAGCGCGCGGGCGCGCAGCGGGTCCTCCGGGCGGCCGGCCGCGACCTCCTCGCGCTGCCGGCGCAGCAGCGCGACCTGGAGGTAGGAGATCGGGTCGAGGTAGGCGTCGCGCACGGTGAAGGTCTGCTTGAGGACCTCGTTGTGCTCCAGCAGCTCCGACTCGCCGGTCAGCCGCAGCACCTCGCGCAGGGTGAGGTCGTGCTCGGCGACGATCTGGTCGAAGATGTGGTGCAGCTCGGCCGGGACCAGCTGCTCCACGTAGTGGCGGGCGATCCGCAGGTCCGTCTTGGCCAGCGTCATGGCGACGTTGGACAGGAAGTTGCGGAAGAAGTGCCAGTTGGCGTGCATCTCGTCGAGCACGTCCGTCAGGCCGGCCTCGCGGGCCGCCGCCAGGCCGGAGCCCACGCCGTACCAGCCGGGCACGATCTGCCGGGACTGCGTCCAGCCGAACACCCACGGGATGGCCCGCAGGCCGTCCAGGCCGGCGCCGCTGTCGGGGCGGCGGGACGGGCGGGAGCCCAGGTGCAGCGAGGCCAGCTGGTCGACCGGCGTCGCGGCGAAGAAGTACTTCGGCAGGTCCTCCTGCTCGACCAGCGCGCGGTACGCGGTGTGCGCGGCCTCGGAGACCTGGTCCATCGCGGCGTCCCAGCGGGCCAGCTCCTCGGGGGCCTGGCGGGGCGCGGTGTGCAGCGCGGACGCGGCCAGCGTGGCGGAGAGGGTCAGCTCCAGGTTCTCCCGGGCCAGCGAGGGCAGCAGGTACTTGTCGGAGATCACCTCGCCCTGCTCGGTGACCTTGATCTCGCCCTCCAGGGTGCCCCACGGCTGGGCGAGGATCGCCTCGTGCGAGGGGCCGCCGCCGCGGCCGACGGTGCCGCCGCGGCCGTGGAAGAGCCGCAGCCGGATGCCGTAGCGGTGCGCGACGTCGCGCAGCCGGCGCTGGGCGCGGTGGATCTCCCACTGCGAGGTGGTGATGCCGCCGAACTTCGAGGAGTCCGAGTAGCCGAGCATGACCTCCTGGATGTCGCCGCGCAGCGACACCAGCAGCCGGTACGACGGGTCGGAGAGCATCTCGTCCAGGATCCGGTCGGCCTCCTGGAGCTCGTCGGTGGTCTCCAGCAGCGGCACGATGCCGATCTTGGCGATGCCCGCGTGCAGGTCGATCAGGCCGGCCTCGCGGGCCAGCACCGCGGCCGCGAACACGTCGTCCGCGCCCTGGCACATCGAGATGATGTACGACTCGACGATCTCGTCGCCGAAGCGCTCGAAGCCCTCGCGGATGGTGGTGAACACGCCCAGCGTCTTGGCGCCCGCGGCGTCCAGCGGGGCCGGGGTCGGGGCCAGCGGGCGGCGCGAGCGCATCTCCTTGGACAGCAGGCGCTGGCGATACTCGCGCGGCATGTCGGTGTAGCGCCAGGCCTCCTCGCCGAGCCGGTCGAAGAGCTGGCCCAGCGCGTGGTGGTGCGCCTCGGCGTGCTCGCGCACGTCCATGGTGGCCAGCTGCAGGCCGAACGCCTCGATGGTGCGGATCGCCCGGGCCAGCCGGCCGTCGGCGATCAGGCCGCCGCGGTGGGCCCGCAGCGAGTCCTGGATCAGCCGCAGGTCGGCCAGCAGGTCCCGGGTGCCGACGTAGTCGCGGCCCGGGGTGGGCGGGGTGCCGGCGGCCAGCCGGTCGCGGGTGTTCTCCAGCTTGATCCGGATGCAGGTGGCCTTCAGCCGGTACGGCTCCTCGGCGTTCATCCGCTTGTAGCGCGGGCTCAGCTCCGGCAGGTGCGCCAGGTCGGCGTCCAGCGAGGCGAGCAGCTCCTCCGAGGCCCCGGCCAGCCGCACCGAGGTGGAGAGCGAGGCGCGCAGGTCGTCGACCGCCTCCAGGGCGTCCTTGATGCCGTACTCGTGCTGGAGGTTGAGCACGTCCCAGGTGACCCGCGGGGTGACGTTCGGGTTGCCGTCGCGGTCGCCGCCGATCCAGGTGCCGAAGGTCAGCGGGCGCACGCCCTCGGGCAGCGTCAGGCCGACCCGGGCCAGCTCCTCGTGCAGCTCCTCCAGCACCTCCGGGACGGCGTCGCGGTACAGCTCGTCCAGGTAGTAGACGGCGTTGCGGGCCTCGTCGGTGGGCTCCGGGCGGGCGATCCGCAGCTCGTCGGTCTGCCAGAGCAGGTCGATCACCTCGGCCAGGCGGCGGTCGGCCTGGCGGCGGGCCGAGGTCTGCCGGGCGCTGTCGACCCGGCCGGTGGCGGCCTGCTCGCGGTGGATGCGCTCCAGCAGCTCGCCGACCCGGCGCAGCTTGTTCAGCACCGAGCGGCGGGCCGCCTCGGTCGGGTGCGCGGTGAACACCGGGCGCACCGCGAGGTTGGCCAGGGTGTCCGCCAGGTGCTTGGGGTCGGCGTCCTTCAGCTCGTCCACGGTCTGCGAGAGCAGCGAGCCCTCCCGGGCCCGGCGCGCCGCGAACTCCCGGCCGCGGTGCACCTGCTCGGTGACGTTCGCCAGGTGGAAGTAGGTGGAGAAGGCGCGGACCAGCTTCGCGGCGGTGTCGAGGTCGATCTCCGCCAGCAGCTGTGCGGTCGCCTCGCCGTCGGTGCGGCTCAGCAGGCGCACCTGCTCGACCAGGCCCAGCAGTTCGGGGCCCTCCTGGCGGACCAGGGTCTCCCCGAGCAGATCGCCGAGGCGGCGGATGTCCGCACGCAGCGCGGCGTTGTCGTCCGCGTCGGCGATCACGGAGGGGCTGTCCGCCGGAGTGGGGACCGGAGCGGTCACGGCTGTCTCCCTGTGGTGGTGGGGTTCGGCAACGGCTCTGACATCACCGCGGTGCGGGTGACGGGTGCGGACCGCGCTGTCCGACGGGCAACAGCATAGGTGGCACGGGGTGCCAGGACGGAGAGGTGGCCGGATGGCGGACAGGTCGGGGAGGGCCGGGAACCCGCCGGACGCGGGACGGCACCCGTCGGCACGCCTGCCGCCCGGGGCGACTGCGTATCGTGTCGGTCATGAGTGAGAAGCCGTCGGGGGACGGCCCGTGGTGGTGGGCGCGAAGGCGCAGCGCGGTGCTGGACGTGGGGCTGGCGGCGGTCTCCGGGCTGGAGTGCGCCGCCGGGGCGTACGGGCTGGTCCGGGACCGGCTGGGCTGGGGACTGCCGGTGACGGCGGTGTGCGTGGCGCTGGGGGCGCTCGCCGGGGCGTCGCTGCTGGTGCGGCGCAGGTGGCCGGTGGTGCCGGTGGTGGTGGCGCTGGTGTTCGTGCCCGGCTTCTTCGGCGTGGTGCTGCTGGTGGTCTCGCTGTACACCCTCGCGGCGACCTGGGAGTGGCCGCTGCGGCGGGCCCGGGTGGTGGTGCTGTCGGCGGTCGCGATGGTGGAGACCTTCGGGACGGTGCTGTTCGCGATGACCGCGCCCGCCGAGGCGCCCGCCGACCCGTTGCCGCCGACCTGGGTGTTCGTGGTGATCGCGGCGTTCGTCGCGGTCGGCATGGCGGTGGCCCCGATGGTGACCGGCCTGTACGTGGGGGCGCGGCGGCGCCTGGTGGAGTCGCTGAAGGACCGCGCGCAGGGCCTGGAGACGGAGCTGACCCTGCTGGCCGAGCAGGCCAGGGAGCGGGCCTGGCGGGCCCGGGCGGAGGAGCGCACCAGGATCGCCCGGGAGATGCACGACGTGGTCGCGCACCGGGTCAGCCTGATGGTGGTGCACGCCGCGGCGGTGGAGCGGATCGTCCCCAAGGACCCGGCGAAGGCCCGGCAGTCGGCGCAGCTGATCGGCGAGACCGGCCGGCAGGCGCTGGACGAGCTGCGGGAGATCCTCGGGGTGCTGCGGATGACCGAGCCGCAGGAGCAGGTGGAGGCCCCGGTCGGCGGCCTGGCCGAACTGCCGGAGCTGGTCGAGCAGTCCCGGGTGGCGGGCATGGCGGTGGCGCTGACGGTCAGCGGCGAGCGCCGGGAGTACGTCGCGGAGGCCGAGCAGACCGCGTACCGGGTGGTCCAGGAGGGCCTGACCAACGCGCACAAGTACGCGGGCGGGGCCCGGGTGTCGGTGCTGCTCGCGTACGTGCCCAACGGGGTGCGGGTGTCGGTGGTCAACGCGTGCCCGGACGGGGCGGCGCAGGTGGCGCTGCCGAGCGGCGGCAACGGGCTGGTCGGGATGCGCGAGCGGGTGGTGGCGCTCGGCGGCGCCTTCCACGCCGGGCCGGAGGACGGCGGCGGGTTCCGGGTCGAGGCGGTGCTGCCGTCCCGGCTGCGGCGCCCGGCGGGGCCCCCGGCCTGACCGGCCCGACCGTCCGCCCAGCCGTCCGCGGTGTGAAGCCGTCCGCTCAGCCGTCCGCCCGGCCGTCCGCGGTGCGCAGCCGGTGCGGGGCGTGGCCCAGCACCAGGGTGCCGATCGCCCGGTCCACGCTGGGGCCGAGGTACCACTCGCCGGTGTGGTCGAGGCTGTAGACCCGGCCCCGCTCGTCGATCGCCAGCAGGGCCTGCCCGTACAGCTCCTCGCCGAGCGGGGCGAGCCGGACGTCCAGGGCGCGGCCGAGGTCGGCCAGGGTGCGCGGGGCGTGCAGGCCGCAGCGCGGGTCGAGCAGGAACGGGGTGCGGGCCAGGGTGTCGCCCGGGCCGGGGACGTCGAAGGCCAGGCCGCCGAACTCGGCCCAGGCCTCGATCGCGGCCGGGAACACCGAGTGCTGCGGGTCCAGCGGGCCGCCGTACGCGACCAGGGCGTCGGCCCACTGCTCGGCCTGCCGGATCTCCCAGCGGCCGGGGTGCCAGCCGGCCTGCTTGAGCGCGGCGGCCACGTCGGCCGGGAAGCGGGGCTGGGTGCGGACGGTGCTGGCGTTCAGGGCGTGCTCCGGTGGGTCGGGGACGGGGGACTGCGGGCCGTGCGCGCTCAGCGGCCGGGCGGGCCGACCGCGACGCTGGCCACGTTCAGGTGGTCCAGCAGCGGGGCGCAGGAGCGGCAGGGCGGCGCGTGCGTGCCGTGCGCCGGGTCCCCCTCCTCGCGGATCCGCAGCGTGGTCATCCGGGCGCCCTTGAGCGCCTTGCGCGCCTCCTGCACCGTCATCGGCTTGCGGGCGGCCCGCTTCGAGCGGGACGCGTCGACCTGCCCCAGGTACTGGGACAGCAGCGCCGCCTCCGGGCAGCGGCCCATGAAGCGCTCGCGCTTCTCCACCGGCAGCGCCGCCAGGAACTCCCCGACCAGCGGGTGCAGCATCGGCGCCGGCTCCGACTTCTCCCCGGCCAGGGTGTGCACCTCGCCGCCGCGCAGCGACAGCGCGGCCGCGACCGCGGGCAGCAGGCTGTCGCGCTGGTGCCGCAGCACGGGCGGCGGGCCCGACTGGTCCATGACTGCTCCTCGGCGTTGGTGCGGCGCACCGGCAGTTCTCCGCTGCCGGGGGTCTGCTGACGGACGGTGGACACGCAGGGTAGCGAGAGCCACTGACAGTGAATCCTCGCCCCAGGGCGTCCAGCCTGCCAAACCGATTCGCGGCGCGCCGCGCCGGGGTGCGGACACGGGGCGCGCGGAGGTGTACGGAGGGACGAACTCCCGCCCCGCGCGCCCCTGGTGGTCCGCACCGGTTTTGCCGATTGTGCCCCGATGGGCCCGGCCGGGCCGGTACCGTTCGAGCGACGCGGCGGCAAGGGGGGTCTTGCGATGGGGTCGAACGTCGTGGCGCACGAGGCGCCAGGGGAACACGTGCCCACACCGGGCAGCACCGAACGGCAACCGGACCGGCGGATCGGACTGGCCGTGGTCGGCGCCGGCTACTGGGGCCCGAACCTGGTCCGCAACGCCCAGCAGACCGCCGCACTGCGGCTGCACTGGCTGTGCGACCTCGACGAGCAGCGCTCCCGCCGGGTCCTCGGCGAGTACTCGACGGTCGCCTCCACCACCTCCTACGAGCAGGTGCTCGCCGACGAGCGCGTCCAGGCGGTGGCCATCGCCACGCCCGCCGGCGTGCACCACCGGCTCGCCCGGGCCGCCCTGGAGGCCGGCAAGCACGTCCTGGTGGAGAAGCCGATCACCACCACCGTCGAGGAGGCCGCCGACCTGGTCGCCCTCGCCGAGGAGCGCGGCCTGGTCCTGATGTGCGACCACACCTTCTGCTACACGCCGGTGGTGCGCCGGATCCGCGAACTCGTGCACGGCGGCGAGATCGGCGACATCCAGTTCTTCGACTCGGTGCGGATCAACCTCGGCCTGGTCCAGCCCGACGTCGACGTGTTGTGGGACCTCGCCCCGCACGACCTGTCGATCCTCGACTTCGTGCTGCCGCCGGGCGTCGAACCCGTCGGCGTCAGCGCCCAGGCCGCCGACCCGATCGGCGCCGGCCGGGCCTGCGTCGCCTACCTGACGCTGCACCTGTCCAACGGCGCGCTCGCCCACTGCCACGTCAACTGGCTCTCCCCGACCAAGGTCCGCACCACCCTGATCGGCGGCTCCCGCCGCACCCTGGTCTGGGACGACCTCAACCCGCAGGCCCGGCTCGCCGTCCACGACCGCGGCGTCGACCTCACCCCGCCCGACGAGCTCACCGACGCCATCCGGCACCGCGCCCTGATCTCCTACCGGGTCGGCGACGTGGTCGCCCCCGCCCTGGTCGAGCAGGAGGCGCTGCGCAACGTGATGGGCGAGTTCGCCGCCGCCATCACCGAGGGCCGCGCCCCGCTCACCGACGGCCGCGCCGGGCTGCGCGTGCTGCGCCTGCTGCACGCCGCCTCCCGCAGCCTCGAACTCGGCGGCGCCACCGTCCCGGTGGACGCCTCCGACGACGCCGCCCTGATCACCCGCAAGCTCCCCGACCAGCTCCCCGACCAGCAGAAGGCCGCCGCCCGATGAACGCCGCCGTCCCCCTCGAAGGCTCCCGCTGCCTGGTCACCGGCGGCGCCGGAACCATCGGCTCCACCGTCGTCGACCAGCTGGTCGAGGCCGGCGCCCGCGAGGTCGTCGTCCTCGACAACTTCGTCCGCGGCCGGGCGGCCAACCTGGCCCGCGCCCGGGAACTCGCCGCCCCCGGGCAGCTGCGGGTCGTCGACGGCGACATCCGCGACCGCGCCCTGCTGCGCGACCTGCTCGGCACCGGCACCGACCTGCTGTTCCACCTCGCCGCGATCCGGATCACCCAGTGCGCCGCCGAACCCCGGCTCGCCCTGGAGGTCATGGTCGACGGCACCTTCGACGTGGTCGAGGCCGCCGCCGAGACCGGCGTGCGCAAGGTGATCGCCTCCTCCACCGCCTCGGTGTACGGCCTCGCGGACACCTTCCCGACGCCCGAGACCCAGCACCCGTACCACAACGACACCCTGTACGGCGCCGCCAAGGTCTTCAACGAGGGCCTGCTGCGCAGCTTCCACGCCATGCACGGCCTCGACTACGTCGCCCTGCGGTACTTCAACGTGTACGGCCCCCGGATGGACGTGCACGGCCGCTACACCGAGGTGTTCATCCGCTGGATGGAGCGGATCGCCGCCGGACAGCCCCCGCTGATCTTCGGCGACGGCGCCCAGACCATGGACTTCGTCTACACCGAGGACATCGCCCGGGCCAACCTGCTGGCCGCCGCCGCCCCCGTCACCGACCGGGTCTACAACATCGCCTCCGGCAGCGAGGTCTCGCTGCGCGGCCTCGCCGACGCGCTGCTCGCCGCCATGGACTCCGACCTCGACGTCGAGCACGGCCCGGCCCGGGACACCGCCGGCGGCGTGGTCCGGCGCCTGGCCGACGTCTCCGCGGCCGAGCGCGACCTCGGCTGGAAGCCCGAACTCGGGCTCACCGACGGGCTGCGCAGGCTCGTCGCCTGGTGGCGCGAGCAGCTCTAGCGCCCGGGCCGGCCCCGGCCGGGCGCTAGACCCGCCCCGCCGCCCCGGGCGGCGGCCACCCCGTAGGACCGCGCGAAGCGGAGCCGTGCGTGATGCGAAGGAGCACCACCGTGTCCACCATCCCCGTCATGATCCCCTGGCTCGGCGACGAGGAGGCCGAGGCCGCCGCCGAGGCGGTCCGCTCCGGCTGGGTCGCGCAGGGCCCCCGGGTCGCCGCGTTCGAGCGGGCGTTCGCCGAGTTCCTCGGCGTGCCGCACGCCGTCGCGGTCTCCTCCTGCACCACCGCCCTGCACCTGGCGATGATCGGCGCCGGCGTCGGCCCCGGCGACGAGGTCGTCGTCCCCTCGCTCTCCTTCATCGCCACCGCCAACGCCGTCACCTACGTCGGCGCCACCCCGGTCTTCGCGGACGTCGACCCGGCCACCGGCAACCTCACCGCCGAGACCGTCGCCCCGCTGCTCACCGACCGCACCCGGGCCGTGGTCGCCGTCGACCAGGGCGGCGTCCCGGTCGACCTGGACGCGATCCGGGCGCTGGCCGAGCCCCGCGGCGCCACCGTGGTCGAGGACGCCGCCTGCGCCGCCGGCTCCACCCTGCGCGGCCGCCCGGCCGGGGCGGACGCCGCCGTCGCCGCGTACTCCTTCCACCCGCGCAAGCTGCTCACCACCGGCGAGGGCGGCATGGTCACCTGCCAGGACGCCGGGCTCGCCGCCCGGCTGCGGCGGCTGCGCGAGCACGGGATGAGCGTCTCGGCCGCCGACCGGCACGCCGGGGCGGGCGGGGCGGGCGTCGTGGAGACCTACGACGAGATCGGCTTCAACCACCGGATGACCGACGTCCAGGCGGCGATCGGCCTGGTCCAGCTCGGCAAGCTGCCCGCGATGGTCGCCCGGCGGCGCGAACTCGCCGACCGCTACCGGGAACTGCTGGGGGAGGAGCTGGCCGCCCGGCTGGTCGGCGACCCGTCCCACGGCACCTCCAACTTCCAGTCGCTGTGGCTGCGGCTGCCCGAGGACGCCCCCGACCGCGGCGAGGTCCTGACCCGGCTGGCCGCCGACGGCGTCTCCGCCCGGCGCGGCATCATGGCCGCCCACCTGGAGGCCCCGTACAAGGGCACCGCGCGGGTCCCGCTCCCGGTGACGGAGGAGATCACCGCGCGGACGCTGATCCTGCCGCTGTACCACTCGCTCACCCACGAGCAGGTGGAGCACGTCGTCTCGGCGCTCAGGACGGCCCTGGGGCGCTGACCCCCGGGGCGCCTCCCCGCCGCGATCCTCCCGCCGTCCGTCCTCCGATTCGCGCGGTCCCCCGCGCCCCTGGTCTGAGAGGTCACCCCTTCGTGACGAACATCCCCCTGGTCGACCTGCACGCTTCGCACGCCGAGATCGCCGACGAGGTCCGGGCGGGCTTCGACGCGGTGCTGGCGAGCGGGGCCTACATCAAGGGCCCCGACGTGGCCGCGTTCGAGCGGGAGTACGCGGCGTTCTCCGGCACCGGGCACGCGGTGGGGACGGCGAACGGCACCGACGCGCTGGAACTGGCGCTGCGGGCGCTGGAGCTGAAGCCGGGCGGCGGGGTGGTGCTGCCCGCGAACACCTTCGTGGCGACCGCCGAGGCGGTGGTCCGGGCCGGGCTGCGGCCGGTCCTGGTGGACGTGGACGAGGACCACCTGCTGATCGACGTCGAGCAGGCCGCCGCCCGGACCGGGCAGGCCGTCGCGCTGATGCCCGTCCACCTCAACGGCCAACTCGCCCCGATGGAGCACCTGCTGGAGATCGCCGACGGGCTGCCGGTGGTCGAGGACGGCGCCCAGTCGCAGGGCGCCACCCGGCACGGCCGGCCGTCCGGCAGCTGGGGGCGGATCTCGGCCACCAGCTTCTACCCCGGCAAGAACCTCGGCGCGTACGGCGACGCCGGCGCGGTGGTCACCGACGACGCCGAACTCGCCGACGCGGTGCGGCTGATCGGCGACCACGGCTCGGCCCGCAAGTACGTCCACGAGAAGTTCGGCTTCAACTCCCGGATGGACACCCTGCAGGCCGTGGTGCTGCGCGCCAAGCTCCGCCGGCTGCCCGGCTGGAACGAGCTCCGCCGGGCCGCCGCCGAACGCTACGACAAGCTGCTCGGCGGCCTGGACGGGATCACCCTGCCGCGCACCCTGCCCGGCAACGAGCACGTCTGGCACCTGTACGCGGTCCGGGTCGGGCACGGCCGCGACCGCGTGCTGGCCGCCCTCCAGGAGGCCGGGATCGGCGCCGGGGTGCACTACCCCGTCCCGGTGCACCTGCAGCCCGCGTTCCGCCACCTCGGCCATCCGGAAGGCGCTTTCCCGGTCACCGAGCGGGCCGCCGGACAACTGCTCACCCTGCCGCTGTTCCCGCAGCTCACCGAGGTCCAGCAGACCCGGGTCGCCGAGGCGCTGGCCGCCGCGCTGCGCACCCGCTGACCCGCGGCGACCGCCCGGCCGGGCCGCGTCCGGCCGGGCCCCCGGGCAGGGTGGGACCGTACCCCGAACGCGAACGGCCGTTGCCCTACGCTGGTCCCCGAGGAAATCGGCTTCTGCCAGTGGGGGACCACAGATGACGACAGGTCGGCCCGGCACCGCCGCCGCGCCCAACGCGGCCTACGCGGGCCAGGTGGTGCAGTTCCCGGACCCGGTCCGGGCCCAGCGGCACCCCGGGGGCGTGCGCGTCGACGAGAACGGCTACCCCGACTTCGCGCCGTACGCCGCCGCCGCGGCCGAGGTCGCCGACCCGCCGGCCGGCTTCGGCGTCGACGAACTGCGCCTGACCGACTACGTGTCGGCCAACGCCGCGCTCTACACCCAGGGCCACGAGCTCTGGGCCGACCTGGACACCGCCGTCGCCACCCCGCCCGGCTGGACCTGGCACCACGCGGTGGGCGGCGCCCCCGAGGGCTGGCGCCGGATGGAACTCGTCCCGGTCGAGGTCAAGGCGCTGCTGCGGCACCACGGCGGCCTGGCCCGCTCCACCGCCGACCACACCCGCCGCGGCACCCGCCCGCTCCAGGACCACCGCCCCGCGCACTTCGCGCTGGCCAAGGACGGCGGCGACCCGCTCGCCGTCACCGAGGACCTCGTCCAGCGCGCCGAGCAGCGCCTCGGCCACCCGCTGCCGACCGCCTACCGGGACTTCCTGAAGCTCGCCGGCGGCCGCGGCCCGGTCGGCGTCGCGCTCGACGTCGACCTCGGCCTGCTGGTCGACCAGCCGTTCCTCACCCTCAGCGAGGAGTACGGCACCGACGACCTGGTGTACGCCAACAAGTGCCTGCGCGACCACCTGCCCAAGGACCAGCTCGCCGTCGCCTACCTCCAGGGCGGCCTGCTGACCGTCAGGGTCCGCGGCGAGGGCACCGGCTCGGTCGGCTTCCTGCCCTACGACGACGCCCGCGACGACGGCTCCGAGGAACCCGTCGAACAGCGGGTGCAGCGCCTCCTGCTGCCCTGCGGCGACAGCTTCGACGCGTTCCTGCTGCGCCTCGCGGGCAGCCCCGCGGAGCTGGAGACCGTCGCCGAACTCATGGTGGACGGCGGCTTCGCCCGCGCCGTCCCGGTGAACTGACCGAAGGACAGGGGTGGGACGAGACGTGGTGACCACGTACGCGCAGGCGCAGGAGACCGCCGAGGACTGGATCAACGCCGGGGTGCCGCGCTCGCAGCACCGCGAGGTGAAGGTCCGCGAGTTCGACCTCGGCTACGTCTGCTGGGCCGTCGACGGCAGCGAGCACACCGGCGGCCCCGGCAGCTCGCCGCGCCTGGTGATCGCCCGGGACAGCGGCGCCAGCACGCTCTGGCCGCCGCTGCCGGTCAACGAGGTGGTGCGGCAGTACGAGGAGCTGTACGGCTCCGAGAGCGAGCCCAACCCGGCCGGCGCCGCCAAGCCGGTGCGCGGCGCCGTCGAGGCCACCTCCTTCCTGCTCAGCCCCCCGCAGTGGCTGCAGGAGGCCGGGGCCGCCGCGCTCGCGGCCGAGGCCGACCGCCTCGCCGCGCCCGCACCCGCCGCCGCGCCCGCTGCCGTGCCCGCGCCCGCTCCGGCGCCGCAGCCGCCGGTCCAGCAGCCGCCCGTTCAGCAGGCCGCGCCGCTGGAGCCCGGCGGTGAGGGCCCCAGCTACTTCACCGGCACGCCCGCCGCCGGACTGCCCGTCCCGCCGCCCGGCGCCCCCGGGGGCCGCGCCTTCCCCGGCTCCGAGGACGCCACCGTGCTCGCCCCCAACGCCGTCGTGCCGCCCCCCGCCGCGCCCGTGCCGCCCGGTGCCACCCGCCGTACCCCGGCCCCGGCGCGCCCGCCATGCCCCCGCCGCCCCGCCGCCGTACCTCCGGCCGCGCCCGCCGCCGGGCCCGGGGTCAACTACGCGGCGACCATGCTCGCCACCGACGGCCCGCCCGGCCTGATGGGCCTGCCCGGCGCCCCCGGCCCCGGCGCGCCCGTGCCGCCCGGGGTCCCCGGCGGCCCCGGCCCGCTCGGCCGCGGCGGCCCCGGCGCCCCGCCGCCGCCCCGCCGAACGAGCTGCTGCCCTCCACCGGCGGCCCCGCCCGCACTCCGGCGGCCGCAGCGGCCCGGGCGCGCCCCGCCGCCCCGCCGAACGACCTGCTGCCCTCCTACGACGGCCCCGCCCGCACTCCGGCGGCCGCGGCGGCCCGGCGCCCCGCCGCCCGCCCCCGCCGGGCTGCGCGCCGAGGGCGCCCGCCCGCCGCCCCGCGCCCGGGCCGCCGCCGTCGCCCACCAGGCCACCCAGCTGGCCCCGGCGATCGAGCTGCCGCCGGGCGCCACCCGCCGTTCCCGATGCAGGGCGGCCCCGGCCAGCCGTTCCCCGGCGCCCCGGCCCCGCAGGGCGCGCCGCCGTTCCAGGCCCCGCCGCCGTTCCCCGGCGCCCGCAGCCCGGCGGCTTCCCGCCCGGTGCGCCCGCGCCGGTGGCCCCGCCGCCGGCCGGCCCGCCCACGGTCGGCCCCGGCACCACCGCCGTGGTCAACTACCGGGGCCCCGACGGCTCCGAGCTGAGCATGGTGATGACCTCCGAGCTCGGCACCCCGCACCCCGAGTGGAAGGCGTTCCACGAGCTGCGCCGCCTGGGCGTGCCCGCCGACCAGGTGCTGGAGGTGCACACCGACCTGGAGCTGTGCGACCTGCCCGGCGGCTACTGCGCCCGGATGGTGCGGGCGTCCTGGCCGAACGCCCGGATCAGCCACACCGCCCCGTACGGGCGGGACGCCGCGGCCCGGCAGGCCGGCATGAACGTGCTCAGCGAGCACGTCGAGCAGATGCACCAGCTGGTGTCGGCGCCGCCGCGCCCGCGCACCGTCCGGGTGCCGCTGCCCGCGCCCGGCACCGTCCAGCAGTTGCCGCCCGCGCCGCCGCAGCAGCTCGCGGCGGAGTTCGGCAGCATGTTCGGCCCCTCGATGTTCCGGTTCGAGCAGCGCGCGGTGGCCCGCCAGGGCGTGCCGGAGCCGGTCGCCCAGACGCTGATGTGGGTCGGCCTGCCGCGCGAGTTCGCGCCGTTCTTCTGGGCCCAGGCCCAGGAGGGCCGCCCCATCCCGACGCTGGCCGAGCTGGCCGCCGAGCGCGGCCTGCCGTCCGGCCCGGACTTCGGCGGCTACCTGGTCCTCGGCAACGACTACGGCCGCCAGCTGTGCGTCCAGTACGGCACCGCCGCGGTGGTCGCCGTCGACCTGGAGAACCCGGCCGAGCCGCCGCGCTTCGTCAACACCGGCGTCCCCGAGTTCGTCGGCTGCCTGGTGGTGCTGGCCCGGATGTGGCGCCTGCGGCTCGGCCTCAACCCCGAGCAGGCCGGACGCTGGACCACCGACCTCCAGGCCCAGCTGATGGCGGTCGACCCGGCCGCCGTGCACACCCCCGAGAGCTGGTGGGCCGTCCTGGTCGAACAGCTCTGGGACGGCCTGCTCTAGCCCCGCGTCGCGCGGCCGGTTCCTCCGGCCGCGCGACGGCCCCTGTTTGGTTTGCGTTCGTATCTGCGCAAAATAGGTCAATGGGACGGTTCGCCCGACCCACCTGCACCAGGCAAACCCGGCGGGGCCGCGCAGCCCGCGAGCACGAGGAGAACAGCCGAAATGAGCGACGCCGTGTCCCAGTACGGCTTCACCCCGTCCCGGCGCGGCTACGCGCCCGACCAGGTCGACGCGGCCGTCACCGCGCTCAGCCGCGCCCGCGACGAGGCGTGGGAGCGGCTCAGCGTCCTGGGCGGGGGCCTGCGCGAGATGGAGAAGCGGCTCGCCGACATCAAGCAGGCCGCCGACGACGCCCCCGACCCGGACTTCGCCGAGCTCAGCGACCAGGCCGCCGTCCTGCTCGGCATCGCCCTCAACGAGGCCGACGCCATCCACGCCAAGGCCAAGCGCTCCGGCGAGGACGCCCGGGACGCCGCCCACGAGGCCGGCGAGGCCGCCGCCAAGGCGGCGAAGGACTTCGCCGCCAAGCTGCGCGAGGAGACCGACCAGTTCGTCCGCCGCACCGACGAGCGCAGCCGCGCCGAGGCCGAGCGCATCCGGTCCGAGGCCGACGCCGAGTCCCGCGCCGTCATCCACGCCGCGACCGGCCACGCCGCCCGGGTCCGGGTCGCCGCGGCCAACGCCTCCGAGCAGTCCGAGAGCACCCTCGCCGAGCGCCGCCGCAAGGCCGACGAGGACTTCGCCGCCGCCGAGACCGCCGCCGACGCCGCCGTGGCCAAGGTCACCGCCGCGGCCGACGCCCGGGTCAAGGAGGCCGAGCAGCACCGCGAGGCGATGCTGGACGAGGCCCGCCGCCTCGACGGCGACGCCCAGGCCAAGGCGGACGCGGCGCTCGCCGCCGCGCAGGAGAAGGCCGCCCGGATCAGGGCCGCCAGCGAGCGCGAGCAGGCCGACTTCACCAAGCGCCTCGACAAGGTCCAGACCCACCTCGACCACATCAAGGGCACCCTGGCCTCCCTCACCGGCGCGGCCGTCGGCGCCATCGAGGACCCGGAGGACGCCGCCGAGGCCGTCGCCGCCAAGAAGGCCGACCTCGCCAAGTCCCCGGCCGTCGACCAGCCCACCACCGTCCTGGGCCCGGTCAGGCCCAAGCAGGAGGACCCCCGCAAGCCGCACACCGCAGCGGCCCCGGCGGCTCCCGCGGCCCCGACGGCTCCCCCGGCCGACCTCAGCAAGGCCCCGCTGCCCCCGAAGCCGGCGACGAAGCCCGAGGCGAAGCCGGAACCGAAGCCGGAGACGAAGCCGGACGCCACGGTCGAGGAGCGCATCGTCCCCAAGATCGTCATCGTCGACGACGGCATCGACCACGACACCCGCCCGGACCGCAACCGCATCCAGCGCCGGGGCTGAGCTTCCCGGCCCGCAGGGGAACGGGCCCCGCCGTTCCCCGAGCCCCTGGCGGGCTCTCCTACAGCACCTCGACCGTCGCCCCCGTCAGGCGGCGGCGGCAGTCGAGGACGTAGCGGGCGTGGGTGGTGACGGCGTCGTAGTCGAACTCGTCGTGGTCGGCGAGCAGGACGACGGCGTCGGCGGCGGCCAGTTCCTCGGGGGTGGCCTCGACGCGGTGGACGGCGGCGAGCGGGCCGCCCTCGTGGGCGGCGGTGCGCTGGCCGGGGATGTGCGGTTCGGCGACGTGGACGCCGGCCACCACGTGCGGGTCCGCGGCGCGGACCTCCGCGCCCTGGCGGGTGAGCAGGTCGACGACCCGGGCCGCCGGGGTCTCCCGGGCGTCGCCGGTGTTGGCCTTGTAGGCGAGGCCCAGGACCAGCACGCGCGAGCCGTTCACGCTGCGGCGGCGCTGGTTGAGCGCCTCGGTGAGGCGGCGCACCACGTAGTCCGGCATGTGGCTGTTGACGTCGTTGGCGAGCTCGACGAACCGGAAGGACTGCCCGAGGGCGCGCTCGACCCGCCAGGACAGGTACGAGGGGTCGATCGGCAGGCAGTGCCCGCCCACGCCGGGGCCCGGGGTGAAGCGCAGGAAGCCGAAGGGCTTGGTGGAGGCCGCGTCGATGGCCTCCCAGACGTCGATGCCGAGGTCGTGGGCGAACATCGCGAGCTCGTTGACCAGGGCGATGTTGACGTGCCGGAAGGTGTTCTCCAGCAGCTTGGTCAGCTCGGCCTCCTTGCAGGAGGAGACCGGCACCGTCCGCTCGACCAACTCCCCGTAGAAGCCGCTGACGGCGGCCAGGCCCTCGGGGGTGGTGCCGGAGACGACCTTCGGGGTGTTCTCCAGCTTCCACACCGGGTTGCCCGGGTCGATCCGCTCGGGGCTGTAGCCGAGGTGGAAGTCGGCCCCGGCCCGCAGCCCGGAGCCCGACTCCAGCAGCGGGGCGAGCAGCTCCTCGGTGGTGCCCGGGTACGTGGTGGACTCCAGCACCACCGTCGCGCCGGGCTTCAGGTGCCGGCCCAGCAGCTTCGCGGACGCCTCGATGTACGAGAGGTCGGGCACCCCCTCGCGCAGCGGCGTCGGGACGGTGATCACCGCGACGTCGAACCCCGCGACGTCGGCGGGGTCGGCGGAGGGCAGGTACGCCCCGCTGTCGAGCAGCGGGCGCAGCCGCTCCCCGGGGATGTCCTCGACGTACGACTCGCCGACCGCGAGCCGCTTGATCCGGCGCTCGTCCACGTCGTACCCGACGACGCGGTGGCCCACCTCGGCGGCGCGAACCGCGAGCGGGAGTCCGACATAGCCCTGACCTGCGATGACGACGCGCATGACGAAGAAACCCCCTGGAAATGACCGGTGTCCCCACACCTTCTTCACACGAGGGTACGGAGCGGCGGCCTCCGCGCGGGCGGCTTCGCCCGAATCGATGCCGATGGGCCGACCGCGGCCGACCCGGCCCGACGGCCTCCGGACGGGCGCGTTTTCGGCGGCCCGGGCGCCGGGAACGCGCATCCCCCTCCCGGCGGTGCGGTCGGAGTTTCCCTCGGGGTGCCGTTCCGGTGCGTCCCACGGGTTCGGCGGGCGGCCGTGCTGTCGCCGGTTCGACCGGGCATTTCGCCGGGATTCCCCGAGGCCCCCGGAATCGGCCGCCGGAATTCCGGGAAATCCGTCGGCCGGACACCCGGACGCCGAGATCCGCGGCGCCCGCCCGGGAGCGGGCGCCGCGAGTCCCGGCGTGAGTGGCACGGGCGCCCCCACCCAGGGTCGCCCGGCCTTCGCACTCCCGACCCCCATCGAGGTGCGATCGCGCTTCCGCAGCCATCCCCCACGGTTGGATGCGGCCTGCGCTGACATCCATGGTGCGCGGCGACCATGGCCGCACAGTGACAGAAATGTGTCGACCGCATGATCTCTGGACGAGCCCGACCGGATACCGGTGAGTCCGGGCGGGGAGGGGCCCAAAGGGGCGGGGAGCACCCGGGGCGGGGGCGGCCGCGGGCCGTTGTGAGCGCCGCACCGCGTGCGCGGCGGCGGTGCGGCGTAGGCTGGACACCCCCCGGGGCGCACCGCGTTCCGGGCTGTCGCGCTGCCCGGCCGCCTCCTGCGCCGGGCCACTCCCCGTCGTGGAGAAACTGACGTATGAGCCTGTCCGGACTGCTCGATGTCGTCGTACGGGACGCCGCCCTCGCCGAGGCGATCGAGGCGGCGGCCACGGGGCACAGGCAGCACCTCGACCTGGTCGGCCCGCCCGCCGCCCGGCCGTTCGCGATCGCCGCGCTGGCCCGTTCGCTGGCCGCCCGCGGCGGCGAGGCGGGCCGGCCGGTGCTGGCCGTGACCGCCACCGGCCGGGAGGCCGAGGACCTCGCGGCGTCGCTGCGCTCGCTGCTGCCCCCCGACGCGGTCGCCGAGTTCCCGGCCTGGGAGACGCTGCCGCACGAGCGGCTCTCCCCGCGTTCCGACACGGTGGGCCGCCGGCTGGCCGTGCTGCGCCGGATCGTCCACCCGCGCGCCGACGACGCGGCCGCCGGGCCGGTGCAGGTGGTGGTGGCGCCGGTGCGCAGCGTGCTGCAGCCGCAGGTGAAGGGGCTGGCCGAGCTGGAGCCGGTGGCGCTGCGGCGCGGCGAGCAGCACGACCTGGGCGAGGTGTCCCGCAAGCTGGCGGCCGCCGCCTACGCCCGGGTCGAACTGGTCGAGAAACGCGGCGAGTTCGCGGTGCGCGGCGGCATCCTGGACGTCTTCCCGCCGACCGAGGAGCACCCGCTGCGGGTGGAGTTCTGGGGCGACGACGTCGAGGAGATCCGCTACTTCAAGGTCGCCGACCAGCGGTCGCTGGAGATCGCCGAGCACGGCCTGTGGGCGCCGCCCTGCCGGGAGCTGCTGCTGACCGACGAGGTGCGGGCGAAGGCCGCCGCCCTGGCCGCCGACCACCCCGAGCTGGGCGAGATCCTGGACAAGATCGCCCAGGGCATCGCGGTCGAGGGCATGGAGTCGCTGGCCCCGGTGCTGGTGGACGACATGGAACTGCTGCTGGACGTGCTGCCGGCCGGTTCGATCGCCGTGGTGTGCGACCCGGAGCGGGTCCGCACCCGGGCCGCCGACCTGGTGGCCACCAGCCAGGAGTTCCTGGCCGCGTCCTGGGTGGCCGCGGCGGCGGGCGCCGACCGCCCGATCGACCTGGAGGCGATCGACGTCTCGGCCGCCTCGCTGTGGTCGCTGGCGGACGTCCGCGAGCACGCCGCCGGGATCGGCCTGCCGTGGTGGTCGGTCAGCCCGTTCGCCACCAGCGACTCCACCGTGAACGACGTCCTCGCCCGCGGCGGGGCCGCCGGTTGGCAGGGCGATGCGGACACCCTGACCCTGGGCATGCACGCCGTCGAGGCCTACCGCGGCGACACCGCGCGGGCGATCGCCGACGCCCGGGAGCGGCTGGCCGCCGACTGGCGGGTGGTGATGGTCACCGAGGGCCACGGCCCGGCGTCCCGACTGGCCGAGGTGCTCGGCAACGAGGGCATCGCGGCCCGGCTGGTCGCCGACCTCGCCGAGGCCCCGACCCGGGACGTGGTGTACGTCTCCTGCGGCTCGATCGAGCACGGCTTCGTGGACGAGGAGTTGAAGCTCACCGTCGTCACCGAGACCGACCTGTCCGGCCAGCGGTCCTCCACCAAGGACATGCGCCGGATGCCGTCCCGCCGCCGCAACGCGATCGACCCGCTGGCGCTGGCGGCCGGCGACTACGTGGTGCACGAGCAGCACGGCGTCGGCCGGTACGTGGAGATGGTGCAGCGCACCGTGCAGGGCGCCACCCGCGAGTACCTGGTGCTGGAGTACGCGCCCGCCAAGCGCGGCCACCCCGGCGACCGGCTGTTCGTGCCGACCGACCAGCTCGACCAGGTCACCAAGTACGTGGGCGGCGAGGCGCCGACGCTGCACCGCCTGGGCGGCGCGGACTGGGCGAAGACCAAGCAGCGGGCCAAGAAGGCGGTCAAGGAGATCGCCGCCGACCTGATCAAGCTGTACTCGGCCCGGATGGCGGCCCCCGGCCACGCCTTCGGCCCGGACACCCCGTGGCAGCGCGAGCTGGAGGACGCCTTCCCGTACGCGGAGACGCCCGACCAGCTGACCACCATCGGCGAGGTCAAGGCGGACATGGAGAAGTCCGTCCCGATGGACCGGCTGATCTGCGGCGACGTCGGCTACGGCAAGACCGAGATCGCCGTGAGAGCCGCCTTCAAGGCCGTCCAGGACGGCAAGCAGGTGGCGGTGCTGGTGCCGACCACGCTGCTGGTGCAGCAGCACTTCTCGACCTTCGCCGAGCGGTACGCGAACTTCCCGGTCACCGTGAAGGCGCTGTCCCGGTTCCAGACCGACACCGAGGCGAAGGCGGTGCTGGAGGGCCTGTTCGAGGGCTCGGTGGACGTGGTGATCGGCACCCACCGGCTGTTCTCCTCGGAGACCAGGTTCAAGGACCTGGGCCTGGTGATCGTCGACGAGGAGCAGCGCTTCGGCGTCGAGCACAAGGAGCAGCTGAAGAAGCTGCGGGCCAACGTGGACGTGCTGACCATGTCCGCGACCCCGATCCCGCGCACCCTGGAGATGGCGGTCACCGGCATCCGCGAGATGTCCACCATCACCACCCCGCCGGAGGAGCGGCACCCGGTGCTGACCTTCGTCGGCCCGTACGACGAGAAGCAGATCGCCGCCGCGGTCCGCCGCGAACTCCTGCGCGAGGGCCAGGTGTTCTACATCCACAACCGGGTCGAGTCGATCGACAAGGCGGCGGCCCGGCTGAAGGACCTGGTGCCGGAGGCCCGGGTGGCGACCGCGCACGGGCAGATGGGGGAGACCCAGCTGGAGAAGGTCGTCGTCGACTTCTGGGAGAAGGAGTTCGACGTCCTGGTGTCCACCACCATCGTCGAGTCCGGCATCGACATCTCCAACGCCAACACCCTGATCGTGGAGCGCGGCGACACCTTCGGCCTGTCCCAGCTGCACCAGCTGCGCGGCCGGGTCGGCCGCGGCCGCGAGCGCGGCTACGCGTACATGCTGTACCCGCCGGAGAAGCCGCTCACCGAGACCGCGCACGAGCGCCTGGCCACCATCGCCCAGCACACCGAGATGGGCGCGGGCATGTACGTGGCGATGAAGGACCTGGAGATCCGCGGCGCCGGCAACCTGCTGGGCGGCGAGCAGTCCGGGCACATCGCGGGCGTCGGCTTCGACCTCTACATGCGGATGGTCGGCGAGGCGGTCGCCGAGTTCCGCGAGTCGCTGGAGGGCGGCGGCGGGGAGCCGGAGGAGGAGCCGCTGGAGGTGAAGATCGAGCTGCCGGTGGACGCGCACGTCCCGCACGACTACGCGCCGGGGGAGCGGCTGCGCCTCCAGGCGTACCGCTCGATCGCGGCGGTCAACGCCGAGGAGGACATCGCGCAGGTCCGCGAGGAGCTCACCGACCGCTACGGCAAGCTGCCCGAGCCGGTGGAGAACCTGCTGCTGGTGGCGGGGCTGCGGCTGTTCGCCCGGCGCTGCGGCATCGGCGACATCACGCTGCAGGGCTCCTTCGTCCGGTTCGGGCCGGTCGAGCTGCGGGAGTCCCAGCAGCTGCGGCTGAACCGGCTCTACCCGCGCACCCAGGTCAAGTCCGCCGCCCGGCAGCTGCTGGTGCCGCGGCCGGGCAGCGGCGGCCGGATCGGCGGCAAGCCGCTGGTCGGGCGGGAGCTGCTGTCCTGGTGCGCCGAGTTCCTGAGCACCATGTTCGAGGACCTCAAGCGGTAGCGGGCACGGCCGCGCACCCGTCAGCGGGGGCGCCGGAGGGCGGCAGGCGGGCGCCCCCCGGCGCCCCGTCCGCGTTCCGGCGCCCCCCGGCGGCCCGGGTCACGCCAGCTTCCACTGGCCCGACTGCTCGGCGAAGCCGCTGTTCAGGGCGTACTGGACCTTGTCGGGCTTGGCGTCGGCCGGGATCTCGAAGGTGACGAAGCCGAGGCTGCTGTCCCCGGGGGCGATGTTCACCGAGCCGGGGAACTCCGGGCCGGCCTTGGTCTCCGCGAAGGTCGAGGTGAAGCTCTGGCCCTGGGCGTCGATCAGCTTGGCACCGGTCGCCGGGGTGTCCGTGTAGGCGGCGGAGCCGGTCGCCTTGATCCGGAACTGGACCGAGACGTAGCGCTTGCCCTCGGCGGGCTGGAGGTACTCGTTCGAGCTCTCCGCCGGGTCCACCACCTTCACCAGGGTGACGTCCGCGGTGTCCTTCTTCTCCAGGCCGGTCAGCGCGATGGTGTCGCCGACCTTCGCCACCGCCGGGGCCCCGGCGCCGCCCGACTCCGGCGCGGCGGCCGGGGCGGACGCCTCGCCGCCGGTCGCGGCGGGTGCGGCGGCGCTGCTCTTGGGCGCGGTGGCGACGCTGCTGTCGGTCGGGCCGCAGGCGGTGGCCGCGGCGGCGAGCAGGGCGGTGCCGAGCAGGACGGCGGCGGTGCGACGGGTGCGGATGCGGACGGACATGGCGGTTCCCCCCAGGGAGGTCTGCGGCGGCCGGCGGTTCCGGCGACGGCCCTACTGAACCACTCTGCTGTGAACAGTGTCAATTGCGATTCACCAAACCTCTCCGTTCACCTGTGAACGATTCGGAGGAGTGGAGTTGCTATGCTGCGTGGCCACGCCCGCCGCCGCGAAGGAGACCGCAGATGCCGGACCGCCCCGAGGTCACGGCCGCCGAGATCGCCCGGCTGGCCGGCGTCGGCCGGGCCGCGGTCTCCAACTGGCGCCGCCGCCACCCGGACTTCCCGAAACCCGCCGGCGGCACCGAGACCAGCCCCGCCTTCCGCCTCGACCAGGTCGAGCAGTGGCTCCGCGCCCAGGGCAAACTCGCCGAACTCCCGCTGCTGGAACGGGTCTGGCGCCAGCTGGAGACACTCCGCGACCCCGCCGGACCGGCCGCCGCCCCCCTGGTCACGGCCGGCGCCGTCCTGCTGCTGCTGCACCGCGACCCGGCCGCCCGCGCCGACCTCGACCGGCAGCCCGACACCCGGCTCGCCACCGCCCTCCCCAAGGCCCTGCGCCGCACCGCCGCCGCCACCCTCGGCCCGGACGCCCCCGCCGCCCTCGACCTGCCGCTGATCGCCGGGGCCACCCACCTCGACCTGGCCCGCCTGCTGGCCCGCCTCACCGCCGACACCGCCCCCGCCGACGCGTACGGGCAACTGCTCACCCGGTACGCCGAGGCCAACCCCCGGGTCCAGCCGCCGCTCCCGGCCGACACCGCCGCCCTGCTCACCGCCCTCGCCCTGTCCGGCCCCGACGACGCCCCGGGCCCGGACGCCGCCCGCACGCTGCTCGACCCGGCCTGCGGCACCGGCGGCACCCTGCTGGCCGCCCCCGGCACCGAACGCCTCGGCCAGGAGGGCGACCCCGCGCTGGCCGGCGTCGCCCTGCTCCGCCTCGCCCTGGCCGCCCCGCCGACGCGCCGGGACCGCTCCCGCTGGACGTCCGCGCCGGCGACGCGCTGCGCGCCGACGCCTTCCCCGGCCGCACCGCCGACGCGGTGGTCTGCCGCCCGCCCTACAACGAGCGCGACTGGGGCCACGACCAGCTCCAGTACGACTCGCGCTGGCCCGGCCGGCTCGTCCCGCCGCGCGGCGAGTCCGAACTCGCCTGGGTGCTGCACTGCCTGGCGCACACCCGCCCCGGCGGCACCGCCGTCCTGCTGCTCCCGCCGACCGTCGCCTCCCGCCGGGCCGGCCGCCGGGTGCGGGCCGAACTCGTCCGCTCCGGCGCCCTGCGCGCCGTGGCCGCGCTGCCCGCCGGCACCGCCCCGCCGTACGGGGTGCCGCTGCACGTGTGGGTGCTGCGCGGACCGGAACCCGGCGACGGGTTCCGGCACGTCCTGCTGCTGGACGCCGCCGCCGACGGCGGCCCCGACCGGGCCGCGCCGACCGACGCCGTGCGGGCCGCCTGGCAGGAGTTCGACACCGCCGCCCGCACCGGCGCCCCGCTGCCCGCCGACCGCCCCGGTCGCTCCCGCGCCGTCCCCGCGATCGACCTGCTGGACGACGAGACCGACCTCACCCCGGCCCGCCACCTGCCCGCCGCCCCCGCCGGGGCCGCCCCCGACCTGCTCGCCGGACTGCGCGAGCGGCTCACCGCCGAACTCGCCCGGCTGGCCGACCTGGACACCGCGCTGCCCGCCGTCACCACCGCCGCCGACGCCCCGCCGCCGCAGGTCAGCATCGGCGAACTCGCCCGCGCCGGCGCCCTGGAGGTGCACTCCTCCGGCCAGGGCGCCCCCGCCCGGCCCGGCGGCCGCACCCCGCTGCTCACCGACCAGGACCTCCAGGCCGCCGTCCCGCCGAGCGCCGCCACCGACGCCGGGGACGTCCTGACGGTCCGTCACGGGGACGTGCTGGTCCCGGCCCTGGGCGACGAGGGCGCCCGCGCCGTGCACCCCGGCAGCCCCTACGCCGGGGCCGCCCTCGGCCCCCGGCTGCACCTGCTGCGGCCCGACCCCGAGCTGCTCGACCCCGACTTCCTGGCCGGCCAGCTGCGCGCCACCGGCGCCGGACGGCGGGCCAGCAGCTACGCGTCCACCACCAGCCGGCTGGACATCCGCCGGGTCGAGCTGCCGCGCGTCCCGATCGAACGGCAGCGCCGCCTCGGCGCCGCGTTCCGCCGGATCGCCGCCTACGAGAGCGCCCTCGCCGCCGCCACCGCCGAGGCCCGCACCCTGACCAGGGCGCTCACCGACACGCTCGCCGCCGGGGCCACCGAACCGGCCTGACGGCGCGTCGGCCCGCAACGGGACGGCAACGGGCTCCCGGCCGGTCGGTCCGGGCCGGTACCGTGTGCGCAGCACGTACCGCCGCCGCCGAGGAGCCACCATGCCCGCCCGCGCCGTCCCGTACCGGAAAGGGCTGACGGCGCTGCTCGCCCTGATACCGGTGCTGACCCTCGGACTGCTCGGCATGGTGCCGTCGATGGTGCTGGCCGTCGACCGGCGCCGGACGGCGGACAAGGTCGGCGCGGCGGTGTTCGGCCTGATGCAGGTCGCGCTGTTCATCTCGCTCGGGCTGACCCCGAACGGCGAGCCGATCGACAACCTGACCGCCGGGCTGCTCCTGCTGCCGCTCTTCCTCGCCACCCCCGTGCACTTCCTGCTGATGAACCGGCGCGAGCAGTGGCCCGCCACCGCCCCGGCCCGCTACCCCCAGCCGTACGGGTACGCCTACCCGCAGCCCGGATATCCGCAGGCCGGGTACCCGACCGCCGGGTACCCGCAGCCCGCCCACCCCGCCGGGCCGTACCCGGCCGTGCAGCCCCAGCTGCCCGTGCAGCCCCACCCGGCCGCCGCGCCCACCGTGCCCGCGATGCCCGCGGCCCACGCCGCGCCCGCGGCCCACGTCGCGCCCGCGGCCCCGACCGGGGCCGCCGAACTGCGCGAACTCGGCGAACTGCTGCGCCGGCAGGCCGGGGACGGGCCGCAGTGAGCCGGGTCGTCGGCGAGCGCTACCTGCTCGACGAGAAGATCGGGCACGGCGGGATGGGCCAGGTCTGGTCCGCCCACGACCAGCGGCTGGAGCGGCAGGTCGCGGTGAAGCTGCTGCGCACCGACGCGCTGCCCCGCCCCGCCGGGCGCGGCGACAGCCAGGCCGACCTGCTGCGCCGGCGCTTCCTGCGCGAGTGCCGGATCGGCGCCGGGCTCGACCACCCCGGGCTGGTCACCGTCTACGACGCGGGCACCGACGGCGAGGAGCTGTACCTGGTGATGCAGCGCGTCCCCGGCCTCAGCCTGGCCGACCTGGTCGCCGAGGAGGGCCCGCTGCCCGTCGACCGGGCCGCCGCCGTCGCCGGACAGCTGTGCGCCGCGCTCGCCGCCGTGCACGGCGCCCAGGTGGTCCACCGGGACCTCAAGCCGAGCAACGTGATGATCCGCCCGGACGGCCGGGCGATCCTGCTCGACCTCGGCATCGCCACCGCCCTCGACCCCGGTGCCACCCGGCTCACCCTCACCGGCAGCCCGATCGGCAGCCCCGCCTACATGGCCCCCGAACAGGCCATGGCCGCCCGGGCCGACGGCCGCAGCGACCTGTACGCGCTCGGCTGCATGCTGCACGAGATGCTCGCCGGCGAACCGCCCTTCCCCGCCCCCACCGCGCTCGCCGTGCTGCGCCGCCAGGTCGACGACCCGCCCGTCCCGCTGCGCCGGCTGCGCGCCGAGGTGCCCGCCGCCCTGGAGTCGCTCGTCCTGCGGCTGCTGGCCAAGCGCCCCGAGGAGCGGCCCGCCGACGCCGTCGAGGTGCACGCCGTGCTGCTGCCGATGCTGCCCGCCGCCACCGGCCGGGTCCGCACCCGGCTGCCCGCCGTCCCCGACCCCGGCGACCCCTACCGCTACCCCCACCACCCGCAGCCCACCGCCGCCCCCGTCCTCGCGGCGTTCCAAACCCCGCCCGCCGTGCCGCCGACCCCCGCCCCGGCCGTCGCACCCCCGGCCGCGCCCGGCACCGAGACGCTCGGCGCGGCCTGCGCCCGGCTCTCCGACCTGGTCGAGTCCGGACGCCACACCGAGGTGCTCGACCTGTCCGCCCGGCTGCTGCCCCGGGCCGCCGCCGAACAGGGCGAGGACGCGCCGCTGGTGCGCACCGTGCGCGCGATCCGGGCCCGTACCCTGCTCGCCGAACAGCGCTGGGCCGAGGCCCTGCCCGAACTGCGCCGACTCGCCGCCGGGGCCGCGCCCCACGACCCCGCCGCGCTCGACCACCGCCGGCACGCCGCCCGCTGCCTCGACCACCTCGGCCTGGCCGCCGAGGCGCTCGCCGAGTACCGTGCCGTCCTCGCCGCCCTCCCGCCCGGCTCCCCGCACGCCGTCGAGGTCCGCGAACGCACCGGCCTGCTGCTCGCCGCCACCGGCCGGCCCGAGGAGGGCTGGCACGCCCTGCTCGAACTCCTCCTGGAGACCGAGCGCCGGTACGGCCCGCACCACCCCGACGTCCGCCGGCTGCGCTCCCACCTCGAACGG
The DNA here is from genome assembly GCF_013364235.1 of Kitasatospora sp. NA04385. NCBI lineage: Bacteria > Bacillati > Actinomycetota > Actinomycetes > Kitasatosporales > Streptomycetaceae > Kitasatospora > Kitasatospora sp. NA04385. The sequence goes on from NZ_CP054919.1 coordinate 4,803,411, forward strand.
CTCGGCCGCCATCGCACCACCACCAACCCCTACGCGACGTAGCGCCGCGCCGGACGGCGGCGGGGGTCTGGCCCTCGGGGTCGGCGGTCAATAGTGTTCGTCCCAGCCACGTACGCAGAGCACCACCGGACCGCGCTCCACCGCCCAGGAGGCCCCAGTGATCCGCACCAGCTCCGCCCGCCGACTGCGCGCCGCACTCGGCACCGCGGTCGCCGCCGCCGCGCTCGCCGCCTGCGGCGGCGCCCCGGCCCACCAGGGGGCGGCCGCCGTGGTCGGCAGCGACCGGATCAGCATCGCCCAGGTCGAGGCCCGGGTCGCCGCCGTCCGGGACGGCGCCGCGCAGGCGGGCGCCGCCGCCGAGGAGCAGCCGGGCCTGGCCCGGCACGCCGTCTCCGACCTGATCCTCGGCAAGGTCGTCGCCCGCGCCCTGGCGGACCACCGGATCACCGTCAGCCAGTCCGAGGTCGACCAGGCCAGGTCCGCGGACGCGCGCACGGTCGGCAGCGACACCAAGCTCGCCGAACTGCTGCGCGCCAAGCAGGGCGTCCCGTCCGGCGACGTCGACGGCTTCTACCGCCAGCAGATCGGCCTGGTGAAGCTGGCCGCCGGCCAGGACCCGAACAGCCCCGCCGGTGACGCCGCCATCCGCAAGGCCCTGGTCGACGCGGGCACCGCCCTGCACATCGAGGTCAACCCGCGCTACGGCAGCTGGGACACCGCCCGGATCAGCCTCACCGGCAGCACCGAGAACTGGCTCCCGGCGGCGAGCACCCAGGCCCTGTGACCGCGGCCCGCTAGCCCTGCGCGGGCTCCGGGCCGTCCCCGGGCGCTCCTCGGCCGGACGAGTGAGCGCCCGTGCGCGTCGGACGTGTCCGCCGGACGAAGGGCGACGGGCCGGTGAGGCTGGGTTCCCTGCCCAGCCCGCCGCACCGGTTGCGAGGTCGTCCGTGGTCCAGCGCCGTCCACCCCTGCCGAGGAGGCTGCGCGCCCTGTGCGCGGTGCTGCCCGCCGCCGGACTGCTCGTCCCGCTCGCCGCGGCCCCCGCCGTGCCCGCGACCCTGCGCGGGGCGGGCGTCCAGCGGCCGAGCGGGCCGGACCCGGCGGTGCCCGGCCACCTGACGACGGCCGCAGGTTCGGAATCGGCCTGCGACCCGGGCGGCGGCCCGCCCTGCACCGGCGCCGAGGGCGGCGGCGACGACCGCACCGCGTACGGGCCGAGCGCCCCGAACGCGTCCGGCGACGCCGTCTCCTACCGGGTCACCGTCCCCCCGCCGCCACCGTCCGCGAGCCCCGCGCCGGACCTGAGCGGCACCCCGCAGCCGGTGCCCGGTTCCGGCGCTGGCGGTCGGCTCCCCGAGACCGGGAGCGCCGGGGCCCTCCCGCTGATCGGCCTGGCCGCCCTCGGCTGCCTCCTGGCCGGTCTGATGGCCCTGGCGACCAGGACCCGCCGCCGCCGCTGACCCGGATCGGATCCGGGCCGAGACCGAACCGGGCGGGCGGGCGCGACCGTCCGGCCGCGCCCGCCCGCCCGTCACCACCGGCCCCGCCCGCTCAGCTCGCCCGGGCCGCCGGGGCGGGGTGCCGGGCGGCGTGCGCCAGGAGCGCCAGTTGGATCCGGTTGGTGGCGCCGGTCTTGGCCCGGATCCGGCGCAGGTAGGTGTCGACCGTGTGCGGGCTGAGCTGCAGGCGGCGGGCGATCGCCGCGTAGGTGGCGCCGTGGGTGAGCAGCTCCAGCACCTGGTGCTCGCGTCGGCTGAGGCCCTCGGTCGGGTCCGGGGCGGGGCGGGGCGGAACGGCCGGCATCTGCGGTCCCTTCATCGGTGCGGGCGGAGAGGGGGGGAAGCGAGGAGGAGGGCGGCTCAGCTCAGCGGTCGGCACAGCGGCAGGTCGCAGCTGCCCCAGGAGGTGTCGCCCGAGGGCGCCGCCCCGGCCACCGTGACGGCCGTGGCCGACCGGCCGTCCGCAGCCGACCAGGGCGCGGCACCGGCCAGGGCGGCGAGCAGACCGGCGACGGCGAGGATGCGAGCGAACCGCTTCATGGCAGGGTCCTCCTGAGGGTGGGAAGGGGGTCGTCGGCGCCCGGGTCCCGGTCGGAGCACCGGCGCCTGGGAACCAGCATGGGCACCCGCAGGCGTCCGAGCCATTGCACGGCCACCTCACCAACTGCTCTGGCAGCAAGATGACCTGGGGACGGAAATGGACCTAATAGCCCAAACCCCACCGCTCGAAGCCGAGTTCACCCCCGACCCGGTCGACGCCGCGGCCTACTGCTGGGTGCTGGAACACGGCCGGCTCGACCCGGCGGCCCTCGCCGGGCACCTCCGGGAGCGCGGGCTGGACCCGGCCGCCGCCCCCGACGCGCTGCGCCGCCTCGCCGACTGGCGACTGATCCACCCGGACCCGGCCGACCCCGGCCGCGGCCACGCGCTGCCCCCGCAGAGCGCGATCACCGCGCTGGCCGCCCCCGTCGAGGCCGAGATCCAGCGCAGCCGCGCCGAACTCGCCCACCGCCAGGCCCTGGTGGCCGCGTTCCTGCCCCACCACCGGCAGGCCGGCCCGGGCGCGGTGGACGGCTCCGGCGCGATCGAGGTGATCGCCGACCTCCCCGGCGTGCAGGCCGCCCTGGAACGGGCCTCCGCCGCCTGCCGCAGCGAGGTGCTCACCATCCAGCCCGGCGGCAGCTCCCGGGTCCCCGCCGCGATGGAGGCCGGACTGCTCCGGGACCGCGCCCTGCTGGGCCGCGGCGTGCGGATCCGCACCCTCTACCACCACACCGCGCGCTTCCACGGCCCCAGCCAGGCGTACGCCGAGGCCGCCACCGCGCTCGGCGCCGAGTACCGCACCTCGCACGAGCTGTTCGGCCGGCTGATCGCCTTCGACCGCGAACTCGCCTTCCTGCCGCTCAGCGACGGCTCCCCGGGCGCCCTGGTGGTCCGTCAGGAGGCCCTGCTCGCCTACCTGTGCGACATCTTCGAGCAGACCTGGACGCTCGCCCGGCCGTTCGCCGCCGCCGCCGAGGACGGCCTCGAACAGGTCTCCCAGGAACTCGACCGCACCATCGTCCGGATGCTCGCCGCCGGGCTCAAGGACGAGGCGATCGCCCGCCGCCTGGGCATGTCGCTGCGCACCGCCCGCCGCCACATCGCCGACATCATGGACGAGTTGGGCGCCGAGAGCCGCTTCCAGGCCGGGGTCGCCGCCGCCCGGGCCGGCCTGCTCGACGACTGATCCGCCGCCCCGCCGTCCGCACTCCGCCGCCCCCGCCGTCCACGCCCCGCCGTGTCACGCGACCCCGGGACCGCCGGGCCGGGACCGACTGTCCGTGACTGTCCGCCGGGCGCGCCGCGCCGCACCATTGTTCTCAGCGGGGCACACCGGGCCCCACCGGGACGGCGGAAGGGAGGCGAACGCGATGCAGTGGGAACCGGAGGGGGCGAGAGCGGCCGACCCGGCCCGCGAGGTCGCCGCCTTCCTGCGCCGCCGGCTCGGCGGCGGACCGGCCCTGCTGTGGACCGAGGACGACCACCCGGACGGCGAGCCGTCCGGTGCCGCCCCGGCGTCCGGAGCGGCCCGCTGGGCCGACGCCCTGCGCCGGCTCCTCGGCCGGCCCGTGGAACCCGCCGGTGAACTCACCCCGGGGGAGGGCAGCGCCCTGCTGCTCTTCCAACTCCACGGCGCCTGCCAGGTCCGGTCCACCCCCGGGAGCGACCGGGGCCTGCGACTGCGCCCCGGCCAGTGGCTGCTGCTGCCCCCCGGCCGCGGCTGCCACCTCACCTGCCGGCCCGGCGCCGAACCGCTGGCCCTGCGCATCCCGACCGCCTGACCGCACCATCCCGGTCCGCGCCGGGGCACCGCCTGCCCGTCGCCGACCGAAAAATCCCTTTCACCCCTTTCATCGAAGGAGTTCCGTCATGGGCATCACCACCACCGAGTCCACCTCGAAGTTCGCCGCGCTCGCCCGCCAGGCCGCCCTGTCGGTGGCGGTGGCCGCCGCCGTGGGCGGTGCGGTGTTCGCACCGGCCGCCGCCGCGCAGGCCGCCGAGGCCGGGACGGTCAGCGCCGGCCACGCCACCCCGAACGGCTGCGGCGAGTGCTACCCGGACGTCATCTGATCCCGGTCCACCCCGCGGGGCGCCGGACCGCACCGCCCACCGCACCGGAGAGGAACCCACGGCCATGGACTGGCTGGCACGCTGCGTCGACGACCCCGAGACCTTCCTGCGCGCGCACTGGCGCCGGGGCCCGGTCCTGCTCCGCCCCGCCGACCCGCCCACCGAACTGCTCACCGTGCACGGCCTGTTCGACCTCGTCGACGGGGGAACCCTGCGCAGCCCCTACGCCGGCCTGTTCACCGCGGAGGGCACCGTCCCCGAGGCCGACTACTGCCCGCCGCGGATCGTCGCCGGCCGCGCCCTGGACGGCTGCCCCGACCCGGAGCGGGTCCGCGCCCTGATCCGCGACCACGACGCCACCCTGCAACTGCGCTACCTCAACCACTGGCACCCGGGCGTCCGCGCGCTGACCACCGGCCTGTCCGAGAGCCTGGGCCGGCTCACCGAGGCGTTCCTGTTCTACTCCCAGCCGGGCCGGCACGGCCCGGTCCACCGCGACGAGGGCGACATCCTGGTCATCCAGCTCAGCGGCACCAAGCACTGGCAGGTGTACGCGGGCCCGACCGACCCGGGCTGGCAGCCGGTCCGCGAGGACGACCCGGGCCCGTGCCTGCTGGAGACCGAGGTGCACCCCGGCGAGGTGCTGTACGTCCCCAACGGGTACGCCCACACCGCCCGGGCCACCGGGGACGGCCCGTCCCTGCACCTGACCGTCGCGCTGCGCGAGGCCGGCGCCGTCCACCTGCGCGCCCAGCTGCGCCGGCTGCTCTCCGCCGGGCTGGAACTGCCCGCCCGCCCGATCGACGAGGACGGCCTGCTGCGCACCGGCGCCGACCTGCTGGACCACCTGCGGGCCAGGCTGGCCGCCACCACCCCCGGGGAGCTGGTCGCCGCCGCCCGCCGGTCCGCCCACAGCAGCCGCCCCACCGCCTGAGAGGAGAACCGACCGTGACCGAGACCTGGCTGCGCCGCTTCGTGCCCGACGAGGAGCGGTTCCGCACCGAACTGTGGCGCACCGCCCCGGCCGTGCTGCACCCCGCGCACCCGCCGGTGGACGTGCTGCCCGCCGCCGAACTCGACCGGCTGCTCGACCACGGCCTGCTGCGGGCCCCCTACCTGGGCCTGGTGCAGCGCGACGCCCACCTGCCCGACGCGCGGTTCTGCCCGCCCCGGACGGTGCTCGGCGAACCGGTCGGCGGCTACGCCGACGGCGCGGCGGTGCGCGCCCTGATCCGGGACGAGCGGGCCACCCTGCTGCTGCGCTACGTCGACCAGTGGCACCACGGGGTGCGCACCCTGTGCCACGGCCTGGCCGCCGAACTCGGCCGCCCGGTCGAGGCGTTCTACTTCCTGACGCCGCCCGGCACCCAGGGCCGCCCGGTGCACCGGGACGACGCGGACGTGTTCGTGGTGCAGCTCTCCGGCGCCAAGCGCTGGTGGGTGCACGGCGGCCCGGCGGACGGCAACTGGGTGCCGGAGCGGGAGGACGGCGACCCGGGCGAGGCGCTGCTGGACACCGTCCTGCGGCCCGGCGAGGTGCTGTACGTGCCGCGCGGGTTCGCGCACCGGGCCCGCGCCGAGGAGGGCGCGCCGTCCGCCCACCTGTCGCTGACCGTCCGGGAGGTCGCCAGCGCCAACCTGTACGCCGTCGCGCAGGGCCTGCTCGCCGACAGCTGCGAACTGCCCGGCCGCCCGCTGGACGACGCCGCGCTGACCGGGGCCGCCGCCCGGCTGCTCGACCACGCCGCGGAGCTGCTGGCCGAGCTGACCCCGGCCGACCTGCTGGCCGTCACCCGGCAGGTCGTGCTCCGGCCCGCGGCCTGACCGGCGCACCCGGCCGCCCCGCCCCCCGCGGTAGGTTCGGACCCGTGGAGACCCCGAAGCTGATCCTGCTGACCACCACCCACCGCGTCGCCCCCGGTCTGCTCTCCTGGCCGGCCTGGGAGGCGCTCCGGTCCGCGCCCAAGGTGCTGGCCGGCGTCGCGGACCACCCGCAGCTGGCCGCCCTGCGCGCGGCGGGCGTCGAACCGGAGGTGGTCGAGCGGCCGTCCGCCCCCGCGCTGGCCCGGCTGCTGCTGGCCGAGGCCCCGGCGCTCTGGCTGGAGAGCCCGGACGGCGACCCGGGCCTGACCGACGCGCTGGCCCGGATCGCCGTCGAGGAGGCCGGCGAGCACCCGGAGATCGAGGTGCTGCCCGGCTCGTACGACCTGCCGGGGGCCCGGCTGCTCGACCTGGTCGCGGTGATGGACCGGCTGCGCTCGCCCGGCGGCTGCCCGTGGGACGCCGAGCAGACCCACGAGAGCCTGGTGAAGTACCTGGTCGAGGAGGCGTTCGAGCTGGTCGAGGCGATCGAGGAGGGCGACCGGGAGACCCTGCGCGAGGAGCTCGGCGACGTGCTGCTCCAGGTGTTCTTCCACTCGCGGATCGCCGAGGAGGACGCCGCGGACCCGTTCTCGATCGACGACGTCGCGGGCGACATCGTGGAGAAGCTGACGTACCGCCACCCGCACGTGTTCGGCGACGTGAGCGTGACCGGCTCCGCCGAGACCGAGGCCAACTGGGAGCAGCTGAAGGCGGCGGAGAAGCAGCGCGAGTCGGTGCTCGACGGCGTGCCCTCCGGCCTGCCCGCGCTGGCGTACGCGGCCAAACTGGTCTCCCGGGTGCGCCGGGCGCACTTCACCGGCGTGCCGGACGCGCCGTACGAGCTGCCCGCCGAACTGACCGCGCAGTCCGCGGGCGAGCTGCTGCTGGCCGTCGCGCAGCGGGCGCACGACCGGGGCGTGGACGTGGACGCGGCGCTGCGCGCGGCGGCCCGCCGCTACCGCGCGGCGGTCCGGACGGCGGAGGGGCTGCCGGCGGAGTAGCCCGGGGGAGCGGTCGCCCGGGGAGCGGCCTCAGCCGGCCAGCGGGACGTCGGTGACCGGGCGGCGCTGGGCCGGGACGACCTCGCCGATGGCCTCGCCGACCAGGGCGAGGACCTCGGCCAGCGGGTCGAGGTGGCCGGGCAGGTCGGCGAGCTGGACGATCCGCTCGCCGTCCGGGCCCGCCACCGCGAACAGGTCGATCGGGCCGAGGTGCTTGACGGCGGTGGCGACCAGCGCGGCGACGTCCGCGGGGTGGTGGATGTCGCCGGAGACGCCGACCACCGGGCAGCCGGGACGGTCGAGCTCGGCGGCCAGGTCCTCGGCGACGCCCGGGCGCAGGTCCGCGACCAGCAGGCCGGCGGCGCCGGCGGCGGAGAACCGGCGGGCCAGGTCGGCCCCCGAACCCCCGTCGAGCACCGCGATGACCACCACTGCACCGGCTACTCGCATGGCCTGCTCCCCTTTCAGAGCGCGCACCCGTGGTCGGCCCGCACGCCGCCCACGGTGGTTATCGGAGGATCGTAGGCTCGCCCCGACGCTCCGCAACAGGGATTACCCACCAGGTGACCAGACTCACGCGACGGCGCTTCCCGATACGGTCAAGACATGCCAGACCAGCCCCACGCCCCCCAGCCGCCCCTGTTCACCTGGGAGTTCGCCGCCGACCCCTACCCGGCGTACGCCTGGCTGCGGGAGCACGCGCCGGTGCACCGCACTACCCTGCCGAGCGGGGTCGACGCCTGGCTGGTCACCCGCTACGCGGACGCCCGGCAGGCCCTGGCGGACGCCCGGCTCTCCAAGAACCCGGCGCACCACAGCGAGCAGGCCCACCGCAGCGGCCGGGTCGGCATCCCCGGCGAGCGGCAGGCCGACCTGATGACCCACCTGCTGAACATCGACCCGCCCGACCACACCCGGCTGCGCCGGCTGGTCTCCAAGGCGTTCACCCCGCGCCGGGTGGCCGAGTTCGAACCGCGGGTGCGGGAGATCACCGACCGGCTGATCGACTCCTTCGCCGGCCGCGGCGAGGCCGACCTGATCCACGAGTTCGCCTTCCCGCTCCCCATCTACGCGATCTGCGACCTGCTCGGCGTCCCCGCCGAGGACCAGGACGACCTGCGCGACTGGGCGGGCATGATGATCCGCCACACCGGCGGCAAGCGGGGAGGCGTGGGCCGCGCGGTCAAGCAGATCCGCGGCTACCTGGCCGACCTGATCCACCGCAAGCGCGCCGACCTCGGCGACGACCTGATCTCCGGCCTGATCCGGGCCGGCGACCACGGCGAGCACCTGAGCGAGAACGAGGCCGCGGCGATGGCCTTCATCCTGCTCTTCGCCGGGTTCGAAACCACGATCAATTTGATTGGTAATGGGCTTCATGCCCTACTTTGCAACCCGGACCAGCGCGCGCTGCTCCAGCAGTCGCTGGGGCGCGGCGAGACGGCCCTGCTGGAGACCGGCGTCGAGGAACTGCTGCGCTACGACGGCCCGGTGGAGCTGGCGACCTGGCGGTTCGCCACCGCGCCGCTGACCATCGGCGGGGTGGACGTCCCGGTCGGCGACCCGGTGCTGGTGGTGCTGGCCGCGGCCGACCGCGACCCGGCCCGGTTCTCCGCCGAGAACACGCTCGACCTGGCCCGCTCGGACAACCCGCACCTGGGTTTCGGTCACGGCATCCACTACTGCATCGGCGCCCCGCTGGCCCGGCTTGAGGGGCAGAGCGCGATCGGCAGCCTACTGACCAGGCTTCCGGACCTCCGGCCGGCGGCCGATCCGGCCGAGCTGCGCTGGCGGGGCGGGCTGATCATGCGCGGTCTGCGCGACCTCCCGGTCTCCTTCACGCCCCGCTGACGCCGTTTCGACACCCGCGACACGCCGTACCGCTGGGCCGACGACGCGCCGGGGCGGGGGCGCGCGTCGCACTCCTGCTCGGAACGAATCCGGACATACCTGGATCGTTCGTGTACGTGAAAAGGGGATCCGTAATTTCGGCGTGATCATGGTGATATGAGCTTGTGATTGCTCGTCAGCTTTGCTTACTCTCCGACATGCCCGCAGCTGCGGGCCCCGATCGCGGCACGCCGAGTCCTGTCCGCCGCGTCCTCGGGCCACCTACCAGGTACCGGACAGGAGCGGGGGAACCAGTGTGAACGCCGTAGTCCCAACGGCTTGGGGTGAAGCCGCCGAGCAGCGGGCGCAACCGCGTCCGAACCGTCCGGCGGCCGGGCCAGCCTCCCGGTCCGAACCCGACAGCTCACCTCGCAGGCGTGCGGAGAGGATGTCCCGTGCTGTTCGCCAACACCCCTCGCCACCGCCGTAGTACCAAGGCCGAGAAGGTCATCGCCGCCGCCGGCGTGGCCTCGGTCGGCCTGGCCCTCCCCCTGCTCGCCGCCACCGGAGCGGCAGCTGCGTCAGCCGACACCTGGGACCGCGTGGCCCAGTGCGAGAGCGGCGGCAACTGGAGCATCAACACCGGGAACAGCTTCTACGGCGGCCTGCAGTTCACCTCCTCCACCTGGCGCGCCTTCGGCGGCGGCCAGTACGCGGCCCGCGCCGACCTGGCCAGCCGCTCCCAGCAGATCGCGGTGGCCGAGCGGGTGCTCGCCTCCCAGGGCCCCGGCGCCTGGCCGGTCTGCTCCAAGCGGGCCGGACTCACCAAGGGCGGCGCGCCCGCCGACACCTCCGAGGACACCGCCTCGCGCTCCCAGGAGCGCCCGAGCCCGCCCCAGCAGCCGAAGGGCTCGCCGTCGAAGAAGCCGGCCGAGCCCGCCGCCGAGCCCCAGGCCGCCGCCGAACCCCAGGCCGCCGCCGAACCCCAGGCCGCCCCGCAGAACGACGCCGCCCCGCAGCTCCCGGCCGCCGGCGGCTACACCGTCCGGGACGGCGACACGCTCTCCGGCATCGCCGCCGCGCAGAACGTCTCCGGCGGCTGGGAGCGGATCTACCGGGCCAACCAGGGGCTGATCGGCGCCGACCCCGACCTGATCCTGCCCGGTCAGGTGCTCTCGCTCTGATCCCGCTCCGACCCCTGTCCGGACGGTGTTCCGGCATGCGGGACGCGCACGGCCGGCGGCCTGACGAGGCCCCGCCGCCGCCCTGACGAGGGCCGCGTCCCCTGACTCCCCGTCCGCTCCCGGCGCGCGCCCGGCAGTTCGCGCCGCCGGGAGCGGTGGAGCGGCCGTCAAACAGGTGAACTACCGATGAGTAGCCGGGCCACACCGTGAGACGGGGCCCGGCCGGGCGTGGCCGCGCGGCGCTGTGCGGCTAGGCTCTGGTCGTAACGACCACACATCCGCTTCCGCTAGGAGATGCCTCGTGCCGTCCATTGATGTCGTCGTAGCCCGTGAGATCCTCGACTCCCGCGGCAACCCCACGGTCGAGGTCGAGGTCGGTCTCGACGACGGCAGCACCGGTCGCGCGGCTGTCCCGTCGGGCGCCTCCACCGGTGCCTTCGAGGCCCTGGAGCTCCGTGACGGCGACAAGAGCCGCTACTTCGGCAAGGGCGTCGAGAAGGCCGTCCTCGCCGTGATCGAGCAGATCGGCCCCGAGCTGGTCGGCTACGACGCCACCGAGCAGCGCCTGATCGACCAGGCCATGCTCGACCTGGACGCCACCCCGGACAAGTCCTCGCTCGGCGCCAACGCCATCCTGGGCGTCTCGCTCGCCGTGGCGCACGCCGCCTCCGAGGCCAGCGACCTGCCGCTGTTCCGCTACCTGGGCGGCCCGAACGCCCACGTGCTGCCCGTCCCGATGATGAACATCCTCAACGGCGGCTCGCACGCGGACTCCAACGTCGACATCCAGGAGTTCATGATCGCCCCGATCGGCGCGGAGTCCTTCTCCGAGGCCGTCCGCTGGGGCGTCGAGGTCTACCACACCCTCAAGGGCGTGCTGAAGGAGCGCGGGCTCTCCACCGGCCTGGGCGACGAGGGCGGCTTCGCCCCGAACCTGGACTCCAACCGCGAGGCCCTCGACCTCATCACCGAGGCGATCAAGAAGGCCGGCTACACCCCGGGCAAGGACGTCGCGCTCGCCCTGGACGTCGCCGCCTCCGAGTTCTTCGAGGACGGCGCCTACCAGTTCGAGGGCAAGGCGCTCTCCTCCGCCGACCTGATCGCGTACTACGCCGAGCTGGTCGCCGACTACCCGCTGGTCTCCATCGAGGACCCGCTGGACGAGTCGGACTGGGACGGCTGGAAGGCCATCACCGACGCGATCGGCGACAAGGTCCAGCTGGTCGGCGACGACCTGTTCGTCACCAACCCGGAGCGCCTGCGCAAGGGCATCGAGACCGGCACCGCCAACGCGCTGCTGGTGAAGGTCAACCAGATCGGCTCGCTGACCGAGACCCTGGACGCCGTCGAGCTGGCCCAGCGCAACGGCTACCGCTGCATGATGTCGCACCGCTCCGGCGAGACCGAGGACGTCACCATCGCCGACCTCGCCGTCGCCACCAACTGCGGCCAGATCAAGACCGGCGCCCCGGCCCGCTCCGAGCGCGTCGCCAAGTACAACCAGCTGCTGCGCATCGAGGAGATCCTCGACGACGCCGCCGAGTACGCGGGCCGCTCCGCGTTCCCGCGGTTCCGCTCTGCGGACAAGTAAGCACAGCCGCTCCGCGGACAAGTAGGCACAGCCGCCCCGCGGACAAGTAAGCGCAGCAGGGCTGAACTACCGCTTGATGTGACCGGTGCCCCGGTCCCCACCGCGTAGGGTGGGGCCGGGGCACCGGCATGCGCAGGAGGGGCGAGCAGATGGCCAAGTGGAGGATTCCCGGGTTGGCGGCGCGACCGCGCTTCACCAGCCGGGCCACCGTGCTGGTGCTCGTGCTGTGCTCACTGGTGGCGATACTCGCCTACCCGGCCCGGCAGTACATCGCCCAGCGCGGCGAGATCGCCGCCCAGCGGGCCAAGGCCGAGCACGCCCGCCAGCAGGTCGACGAACTGCGCCGGGAGAAGGCCCGCTGGCAGGACCCGGAGTACGTCAAGGCCCGGGCCCGGGAGCGACTGCACTACGCGCTGCCCGGCGAGACCCCGTTCGTCTCGGTCTCCCCGCCGCCCGCGCCCGGCGCGAAGCCCTCCTCGGACGACGCCGCGGCCGGCCGCCCGAAGGCGCTCAAGCCCTGGTACGCCGCCCTCTGGGACTCGGTGGACGCCGCCGACGCCGCCGCGCCGCCCGCACCGGAGCCGGCCCCCTGACGCCCCGGCGTCCCCCCAACGACCCCCGCCCCCTCTGACGAACAGACTCCCGATGAGCAACCAGAACCCTCCCGCGTCCGACGCCCCCGAGGTGTCCGACCGCGACGTCGCCGCCATCGCCGCCCAGCTCGGCCGGGTCCCGCGCGGGCTGCGCGCCGTCGCCCACCGCTGCCCGTGCGGCAACCCGGACGTGGTGGAGACCGCGCCCCGGCTGCCCGACGGCACGCCGTTCCCGACCTTCTACTACCTGACCTGTCCCCGGGCCGCCTCGCTGATCGGCACCCTGGAGGCGGACGGCGTGATGAAGGAGCAGACCGCCCGGCTCGCCGAGGACCCGGAGCTGGCCGCCGCGTACCGGGCGGCGCACGAGGACTACATCGCCCGCCGGGACGCCGTCGAGGTGCTGGAGGGCTTCCCCAGCGCCGGTGGCATGCCCGACCGGGTCAAGTGCCTGCACGTGCTGGTCGGGCACTCGCTGGCCGCCGGGGAGGGCGTCAACCCGCTCGGCGACGAGGCGATCGGGATGCTGGAGGACTGGTGGGCCAAGGGCCCGTGCGTCAGCCCCGCCGAGGTCGACGCGGCCGGTGAGCGGGTCGCCCGCAACCGGGCCAAGGCCGGGGACCACGGCGCGGTGATCGCCGCCAAGGAGGCGCTGAGCGCCGAGCGCGCCGCCCGCAAGGCCGCCGAGGCCGGATCGGAGGACGAGTCGTGAGCCCGACCCGGGTCGCCGCCATCGACTGCGGCACCAACTCGATCCGCCTGCTGATCGCCGACCTCGACCCGGCCACCGGCGAGATCACCGACCTGGACCGGCGGATGCTGATCGTCCGGCTCGGCCAGGACGTCGACCGCACCGGGCGGCTGCACCCCGAGGCGCTGGCCCGCACCTTCGCGGCCTGCCGCGAGTACGCGGAGGTGATCGCCGAGCACGGGGTCGCCCCGGACCGGATCCGGATGGTCGCCACCTCCGCCTCCCGGGACGCCGAGAACGCCGCCGAGTTCGCCGCCGGGGTCAAGGAGATCCTGGGCGTCACGCCGAGCGTGGTCAGCGGCGACGAGGAGGCCCGGCTGTCCTTCACCGGCGCCACCCGCGAGCTGCTCGGCGGCCCGCACCGGCCGCCGTACCTGGTGTTCGACCTGGGCGGCGGCTCCACCGAGTTCGTGCTCGGCGAGCAGGACGTGCGGGCCGCGTACTCGATGGACATCGGCTGCGTCCGGATGACCGAGCGTCACTTCTCGGGCGGGCAGCCCACCGAGGCGCAGATCGAGGCCGCCCGGGCCGACATCCGGGCCGCGCTGGACGCCGTCGCCGCGGCCGTGCCGCTGGACTCCGGCGCCACCCTGATCGGCCTGGCCGGGACCGTCACCACCGTCGCCGGGATCGCCCTGGAGCTGCCCGGCTACGACTCCGAGCGGATCCACCACGCGGTGGTCGGCGTCGAGCAGGTGCGGGAGACCGCCCAGTGGCTGCTGCACTCCTCGCACGCCGAGCGGGCCGCCGTCCCGGTCATGCACCCCGGCCGGGTGGACGTGATCGCCGCGGGCGCGCTGGTGCTGCTGGAGGTCATGGAGCGCACCGGGGCCGCCGAACTGCTGGTCTCGGAGCACGACATCCTGGACGGAATCGCCTGGTCGATCGCCTGATCACGGCTCGGGCCCGGCTCGGCGAACGCCCGGGTGCCCACTGGTCCGAACGGGTTCCGGGAGGCCCCCGGAGGGTGCCCGGGAGACCCCCGCGAGCCCCTTCCGGGCCCCTTCCGGGGCCTCCTCGGGGCCTCCCGGCGTGTCGCGGCGAGAACCTTCGTGAATTTCTTCACATGGCAATCCAGTCTTTCGACCCACTCGGGGGCTCCGCTCCGCCCGAAATGTGGGACCGAAGGCGCCATCCGGGAGTCGCCGGTGGGATCGCAGGCAACCTGCCGTTCATCGCGGAGAAATCGAAACCCCGCTCGGGAACCCGGGTGACGCCGGGATCGTTGCTGTTCAGCGCGGTCCTGCGGGTCGAACCGCTCACGGCGGGGGCCCGCCGGCGGTGAGCGGACCCCCGGGAGTCCACCGGAAGCCGGAAGTGCGGGCGCGCAGTGTAGCACCCGGTGTCCAGGAGCTTGTGACGGGCCTCACGAATGGCCCGTCAGGCGGGGGTGGATACTTTCGGATATGAGCACCACGGAGCGTCCTCGCATCCTCATTGTCGGCGGTGGTTACGTCGGCCTGTATGCCGCGATGCGCATCCTCAAGAAGATGCGCTACGGCGAAGCGACCGTCACGGTCGTCGACCCGCGGTCGTACATGACGTACCTGCCCTTCCTCCCCGAGGCGGCCGGCGGCAACGTCGCCCCTCGCAACCTCGTCGCGCCGCTGCGCAGCGCCCTCAAGAAGGCGGAGGTGCTCACCGGTCACGTGACCGAGGTGGACCACGCCCGCAAGGTCGCCACCATCCAGCCCGCAGCGGGCGAGTCCTACGAACTGCCCTTCGAGTACCTGGTCGTCGCGACCGGCTCGGTGTCCCGCACCTTCCCGATCCCGGGTCTGGCGGAGCACGGCATCGGCATGAAGACGGTCGAGGAGGCGATCAGCCTCCGCAACCACGTCATGGCGCAGCTCGACAAGGCCGAGTCCACCACGGACGAGGACGTCCGGCGCAAGGCCCTGACCTTCGTGGTCATCGGCGGTGGCTTCGCCGGCATCGAGACCGTCGCCGAGATCGAGGACATGGCGCGCGACGCCGCCAAGATCTACAAGACCGTCAGCCGTGACGACATGCGCTTCGTGGTGGTGGAGGCGGCCAACCGCATCCTCCCCGAGATGGGCCCGGACCTCGGTCTGTGGACCAAGGGCCGCCTGGAGGAGCGCGACATCGAGGTCTACATCGAGACCTCGATGGACTCCTGCGTCGACCAGCACGTGGTGCTGAAGAACGGCATGGAGTTCGACGCCTCCACCATCGTGTGGACCGCGGGCGTCAAGCCCAACCCGGTGGTCAACCGCTTCGGCCTCCCGCTCGGCCCGCGCGGCCACGTGGACACCGCGGCGACCCTCCAGGTCCAGGGCTTCGACTACGTGTGGGCGGCCGGCGACAACGCCCAGGTCCCCGACCTGGCCGCCGGTGAGGGCGCCTGGTGCCCGCCGAACGCGCAGCACGCCGTCCGCCAGGCCGCCGTCCTCGGTGACAACGTCATCGCGGGCATGCGCGGCTTCCCGCAGGCCGAGTACAAGCACAAGAACCTCGGCGCGGTGGCCGGCCTCGGCCTGCACAAGGGCGTGGCGATCCTCTTCGGCAAGATCAAGCTGAAGGGCCGCCTGGCCTGGTGGTTCCACCGCGGCTACCACGGCGCGATGGTCCCGACCATGAACCGCAAGATCCGGGTCTTCACCGACTGGACCCTCGCGATGTTCCTCAAGCGCGAGACGGTCGGCCTCTCCGAGATGGAGAAGCCGTTCGACGCCTTCCAGGAGGCGACCGCCCCGGCCCCGAAGCCCGCCGCCGCGGCCGAGCCGAAGAAGGAGCTCGCGGCGAGCAAGTAAGTCGCGACGAGCAGGCGACCAGACCCGGCCCCAGGCCGGGTACGAGTCGGAGGCCCTCCGCCCGGCAGCGCCGCCGGACCACGACCTCCGTGGTGCTCAGCCGGCCCCGCCACCGGGCGGAGTACAGCAGGCAGCTGACGAAGGCCCCCACCCTCCACCGGGTGGGGGCCTTCGGGCTGTTCGGGTGGGGGTGCGGCGGCCCGCCGCGTGTGCGTCCCGCGCGGGAACGGACGGGCCGCATGGTGGACGGGTCCCAGCGCCTTCCGACAGGAGCGGCCCGATGCGCCGTCGTACGATCCAGTGCCTGGCCGCCGCCGCGGCGGCGGGCGTCCTGCTCGCCCTCACCGCCGCTCCGGCCGGGGCCGCCGGTTCCGCCTACGGCGACTGGAGCCTGTCCGGCCCGACCGGCACCCTGGGCTTCCCGGTGGTCGGCCTGCCCCGCGCCACGGTCACCACCGACGGCACCAACCCGGCCGTCGCGTCCGGCGGTTCGGCGTTCCTCAACGCCGCCACCCCGTTCGGCGCGGCCTACGGCGGTTCCCAGGGCCACCCGTACCTGACGCTGCGCACCGCCGCGGGGAGGGGGCCGTCCACCACCACCCTGGCCTTCGAGCGCCCGCTCGCCGCCGGGAGTTGGGCCTTCGCGCTGGGCGACATCGACGCCGACACGGTGCGGATCACCGGGACGGCGGCGGACGGGAGCCCGCTCACCCCGGCCAACCTCGGCTTCCGGGGGGCCTTCAACTACTGCGCGGCCGCGCCGCTGCCGTCCGGCTGCGGCGGTGTGCAGGGTGACGTCCCGCGCTGGGACGGGGACAGCGCCACGCTGATCGGCAACGGCGCGGACACCTACGGTGCGTCGGGCTGGTTCCGCCCGGTCAAGGCGGTGCGCGACCTCACCCTGGTCTTCAGCGTCCAGAGCGGCGCCCCGGTCGGCCAGTTGTGGGTGGCCGCCGCC
Source organism: Kitasatospora sp. NA04385 (assembly GCF_013364235.1). Lineage (NCBI taxonomy): Bacteria > Bacillati > Actinomycetota > Actinomycetes > Kitasatosporales > Streptomycetaceae > Kitasatospora > Kitasatospora sp. NA04385. The sequence continues at coordinate 4,820,068 of NZ_CP054919.1, forward strand.
ACCGCCTCGGTGACCGGCCGGGTCACGGCGGACGGCTGCGCGCCGCCGGACCACGGCACCCTGCTGCTGCGGCACCCCGACGGCACGCCCGTCACCGGGGCGGACGGCGAGCCGGTCACCGCCGGGGCGGGCGAGGAGGGGACGTACCGCTTCGACGGGCTCGCCCCCGATGCCTACCGGGTCGCCGTGCGGGTCCCCGGCGGCTACGACGCGCCCGTCCCGGTCCGGGCCGCGGACGCCACCGCCGGCGACGCCGGCGGAGTCGACTTCGCCCTCGCCTGCCACCCGGTGGTGCTCCCCGAGCAGCCGCCGGTCGAGGTCGGCAGCGACCTGGCGCGGACGGTCGACCTCCCCCCGGCGCTGTGCGGCGGCACCGACCTGGCCGTCACCCGCCGGCCCGGGCACGGCACCGTGCGGATCCTCGACAACTGCCACGTCCGGTACGAGCCGGACGAGGGCTGGACCGGGCCCGACGACTTCGCCGTCGGCGGGCACACCGCCGACGGCACGCTGGTGACCGCGGCGGAGCGCGTCGCCGTCGTCCAGCGGCCCGTCCTCGCCGCGACCGGCACCGGCGGGGTCGCGACGGCGGCGGTGGCGGCCGGGCTCGCCCTGCTGCTGGGGGCCGTCGCCGTCCGGGCGGTCCGGCGCGGGTGAGCGCCCGCGGGGGCGGGCGCGGGCGCGGCCGGTCGTCAGGCGGGGTCGGCGGGCGCGGTGCGTTCGGCGAGGCGCTCGTGCCGCTGCCGGGCGGCCTGCGGGGTGCCCAGGCCGAGCCCGAAGGCGATCTCCTGCCAGGTCATCCCGCGTCCGCGCGCCATGGTGAGCAACCCGGCCTCCAGCTCGTCGAGTTCGGCCCGCACCAGCGGCAGCAGGGTCAGCGCGGCCAGCACGTCGGCCCGGTCCACCTCCGGCTCGCCCTCCTCGGCCAGGGCCGCCCCGCTGAGCAGGAACGCCACCAGCCGCACCGCCTCGTGCGGGGCGACCACCGCCGGGTTGGTCTGCCGCCGCCGCTGCCCGTCGGTGGCGGCGTGCCGCTCGGCGATCCGGAACAGCGCGGCGTACACCCGCTGGGCGCGGGCGGCGTCGGGATCGGGCGGGGCGAACGGGTCGGTGCCCGCGGACGGCGGGGGAGGGGTGTCGGCCATGGCCCCAGGATGCGAGCTGAACGCCGACGCGTCAAGCGTTCGTTGTGAACAAGTTGTTCAACACCGAGGGTGACCGTACCCGTTCGGTTGCAAAGCGTCACGACGGGTGGGCAGGGGAGTGCCCAGAGCCGGACTCGAACCGGCACGGCCTCGCGGCCAAGCAGTTTTAAGCTGCCCGTGTCTGCGTTCCACCATCTGGGCCTGGGAGCGCGGCGATCTCAACGCTGAGCCTAGTCGGCCGGACGACCGTTTCGCATATTTCCAGGTACGGAAGTTGTCATGCTTCCATGCCATCTGACGAAGCGTCTGGCGTTTCGGCCACGCTTCGGCTGTTCTCGGCCATCCGGACCTCGGGGAAGGGGTCATACCGCAGGAGGAGACGGTGGGAGGAAGCGTACGCCTGGCGGTGGTGGGCCGACCCTTCGGCGGAGCGACGTGGGGGGCCGGGGCGGCGGTGAGGATGGAGTAGCGGTCGGAGGAGTCCTCGGAGCGGCCGCGCCGTGACGAACCCACCCTCCGGACAAGGAGTCCCACCGTGAGCACCTCGACCGCGTACGCAGCCCACACCGGACTGGCGGCGGCCCGCGCCACCGGCCTGAACAAGGTCTACGGCGCGGGCGAGACCCGCGTCGTGGCGCTGGACGACGTCTCGGTCGCCTTCGGCCAGGGTGAGTTCACCGCGATCATGGGCCCGTCCGGCTCCGGCAAGTCGACCCTGATGCACTGCATGGCCGGGCTCGACGAGGTCACCTCCGGCTCGGCCACGATCGGCGACACCGAGCTGGTCGGGCTGAAGGACAAGCAGCTGACCAAGCTCCGCCGGGACAAGATCGGCTTCATCTTCCAGGCGTTCAACCTGCTGCCCACGCTCACCGCGCTGGAGAACATCACGCTGCCGATGGACATCGCCGGCCGCAAGGTCGACCGGGCCTGGCTGGACCGGGTGGTGGAGACCGTCGGCCTGTCCGGCCGGCTCTCGCACCGGCCCGCCCAGCTCTCCGGCGGCCAGCAGCAGCGGGTGGCGTGCGCCCGGGCGCTGGCCTCCAAGCCGGAGATCATCTTCGCCGACGAGCCCACCGGCAACCTGGACTCCCGCTCCGGCGCGGAGATCCTCTCCTTCCTGCGCAACTCGGTGCGCGAACTCGGCCAGACCGTGGTGATGGTGACGCACGACCCGGTGGCCGCCTCGTACGCGGACCGGGTGGTGTTCCTGGCCGACGGCCGGATCGTCGACGAGCTGCACCACCCCACCGCCGACACCGTCCTGGACCGGATGCGCCGCTTCGACGCCAAGGGCCGCACCAGCTGACGTCCCGCGGCCGCCCGCCCGCGGGCCCCGTCGAACCCGACCGCACCCACCTCCCCAGGACTGACCCCATGTATCGCACCGCACTGCGCAACGTGCTGGCCCACAAGGGCCGACTCCTGATGACGGCACTGGCCGTGCTGCTCGGCACCGCCTTCGTGGCCGGCACCCTGGTGTTCTCCGACACCATGGGCCGGGCCATGCGCGACAGCTACTCCACCAGCTTCTCGGACGTCTCGGTGCTGGTCTCCGCCGGGGGCGCGGACGACGGCCCGGCCGACCACGACGCCCCGCGCCCCCAGAAGGACACGCTGACCGCGGACACCGTCGAGCGGCTGGCCGCGCTGCCCGGCACCGAGCGGGCCCGCGGCGTGGTCTCCGGCTTCACCGGCGTCGCCGACAAGAACGGCAACCTGGTCGGCGAGGCGTGGAGCGCCCGCGGCGCCAACTTCGCCCCCGACGCCTCCGGCGCCGACACCCGCTACCCGATGGCCGAGGGCCGCGGCCCGCGCACCGCCGGCGAGGTCGCGCTGAACCGGCAGGCCGCCGACAAGGCCGGCTACCACGTCGGCGACACCGTCCGGGTGGCCGGCAACGGCGCCGCCCGGGACGCCGTGCTCACCGGCGTGTTCACCACCGACGACCCGCAGGTCACCTCCGGCGGCACCCTGGTGCTGATGGACACCGCCACCGCCCAGCGCGAACTGCTGGAGCCGGGCCGGTTCAGCTCCGTGGTGCTGACCGCCCGGGCCGGCACCGGCGAGGCCGCGCTCCTGGACCAGGCCCGGGCCCAGGCCCCCGCGGGCGCCGAGCTGAAGACCGGCCAGGAGCTCAAGGACGAGCAGACCAGGATGGTCGCCGACTCGGTCGGCGGCATGAAGACCATGCTGCTGGTGTTCGCCGGTATCTCGCTGTTCGTCGGCATCTTCATCATCGTCAACACCTTCACCATGCTGATCGCCCAGCGGATCAAGGAGCTGGCGCTGCTGCGCGCGGTCGGCGCCAGCCGCGGCCAGGTCACCAAGTCGGTGCTGGTCGAGGCGCTCGCCATCGGCGTGATCGCCTCCGTCGGCGGCCTGCTCGCGGGCGTCGGCATCGGCGCCGGCCTGCAGTCCCTGCTGCACGCCTTCAACGAAGGCCTGCCCACCGGCTCGCTGGTGATCGCCCCGGCGACGGTCGTCGGGACGCTGGTCACCGGCGTGGTGGTCACCGTGCTGTCGGCGCTGCTGCCGGCCGTCCGGGCCTCCCGGATCCCCCCGGTGGCGGCGATGAGCAGCGGCGACCAGCCCGCCACCCAGCGCGGCCTGGTGATCCGCAACTCGATCGGCGCGCTGGTGGCCGGCTCCGGCCTGGGCCTGATCCTGGCCGGTGCGAACGGCAAGGGCTCGAACGCCCAGCACATGCTGGAGCTGGGCGCCCCGCTCACCCTGATCGGCGTGTTCGTGCTGCTGCCGCTGCTGTCGCGCCCGGTGATCGCGCTGGTCGGCCCGGTGCTGGCCAAGGTGTTCGGCACCCCCGGCAAGCTGGCCCGGCTGAACGCGGTGCGCAACCCGCGCCGCACCGCCAGCACCGCGGCCGCGCTGACCATCGGCCTGACCCTGGTCACCGCGCTGACCGTGATCGGCAACTCGGTCACCAGCGCCGTCACTTCGATGGTCGGCGACTCGATGAAGGCCGACTACGTGGTCGGCATGGCCAACGGCCGCGAGCTGTCCACCGACCTGACCGGCGCGGTCGCCAAGGCGGACGGGGTCAAGGCGGTCAGCCAGGTCGACAACGTCTGGTGGGACATCGAGGGGGTGGGCGCCGGCCGCGCCATCGAGGGCTACGACGCGGCCGCCTTCGACCAGTTGGTCAACCTGACGATGAAGTCCGGCTCCACCGCCGCCCTCGGGCAGGACCAGGTGCTGGTCAACGACGAGTTCGCCACCGCGCACCGGCTGGCGGTCGGCTCCACCCTGAAGGCCACCGCGGCCCGGGGCGAGGCCGTGACGCTCACCGTCGGCGGCGTCTTCGAGCGCAACGACGGCGTCTCCCCGATCGTGGCGCCCAACCGGCTGATCGAGAGCCACGACCCGCAGCCGCTGGTCCAGCAGATCCTGGTCAAGGGCGTCGACGGCCCGACCGCCGCGCTGAAGCAGTCCATCAAGGACGCCACCGGCCGCAACCCGGTGATGGAGGTCCGCACGCTGAAGGACATGGTCGACGAGTTCAGCCGGATCATCTCGACCATGCTCAACCTGATGTACGGCCTGCTCGCCATGGCGGTGATCGTCGCCGTCCTCGGCGTGGTCAACACGCTGGCCATGTCGGTGTTCGAGCGCAAGCGCGAGATCGGCATGCTGCGGGCGATCGGCCTGGAGCGGCGCGGCATCAAGCGGATGATCCGCCTGGAGTCGGTGGTCATCTCGGTCTTCGGCGCCCTGATCGGCGTCCTGCTCGGCTGTTTCCTCGCCTGGGCCGCCACCAGGGTCCTGGCCTCCGACCTGAAGGGACTGACCACCGTGATCCCGTACGGCAGCGTGCTCGTCTTCCTCGCCCTCGCCGCCCTGGTCGGCATGGTCGCCGCGCTCTGGCCGGCCCGCCGGGCCTCCCGGCTGGACATCCTGGCCAGCATCAAGACCGACTGACCCGGACGGCCCGCGAACGCCCGGACGCCGCCCGCCCCGTGCAGGGGCGGGCGGCGTCCGGGCGTCGGTGCGGCGTCAGCGGGTCTCGACGACGACCTTCTCGATCACCACGTCCTGCACCGGGCGGTCGTTGCGCGGGTTGGTGGCGGTGGTGGCGATCGCGTCCACCACCTTCTGGCTGGCCTCGTCGGTGACCTCGCCGAAGATGGTGTGCTTGCCGGTCAGCCAGGTGGTCGGGGCGACCGTGACGAAGAACTGCGAGCCGTTGGTGCCCGGGCCCGCGTTGGCCATCGCCAGCAGGTACGGCTTGGTGAAGGCGAGGTCCGGGTGGAACTCGTCGGCGAACTTGTAGCCCGGGCCGCCGGTGCCGTTGCCCAGCGGGTCGCCGCCCTGGATCATGAAGCCCTCGATGACCCGGTGGAAGACCGTGCCGTCGTACAGCGGGGCGTTGCTCGGCTGCCCGGTGTTCGGGTCGATCCACTGGCGCTCACCCGTCGCCAGCTCCACGAAGTTCTTGACCGTCTTGGGCGCGTGGTTCGGCAGCAGCCGGATCACGATGTCGCCCTTGTTGGTCTTCAGGGTGGCGTAGAGTTCCTCGGCCATGGGGCCGCCTTTCTGGGTATGCGTCAGGTGCGCCACCCACCCTGCCCCCTCGACGGCCCCCCGCGCAGGCGACACGGGATCATCCTCACGACCGACGCGGAATACTTTGCCAAACCATTACTCTTGTGCTCTGTGTGGGTGGTGCCGTGCCGCCCCGGAAGGAATGTGATGAGAAGCAGGAACCCGGTCTTCTCGCGGGAGGGGTCCTTCACCCGCGACGACCAGTACGCGGGGTTCGGCACGCAGACGGCCGGCCGGCAGGCCGCCGGGAACCCCTACGCGGGCAACCCCTACGCGGGCCACCAGGGCGCCGGGCAGCCGCCGTTGACGGACGAGCAGCTCGCGGGCATGTACGAGGCGCCGTCGGCCGGCCCGCTCCAGACCGGCCGGATGACCATGGACGACGTGGTCGCCCGGACGGCCATGACGCTGCTGGCCCTGGTCGCCTTCGGCGCGGTGGCCTGGTTCACCGTGCCGATGGACAACTTCGCCCCGGCGATCGGCGCGGCCCTGATCGCCCTGGTCATCGGCCTGGTGATCAGCTTCAAGCGCAGCGTCAACCCCGGCCTGATCCTGGCCTACGCGGCCCTGGAGGGCTTCTTCCTCGGCGCGATCAGCAAGGCCTTCGAGACGCTCTGGCCGGGCATCGCGATCCAGGCCGTGCTGGGCACCTCGGCGGTCTTCGCGGCGACGCTGATCGCCTACAAGAGCGGCCGGATCCGGGTCACCCCCCGGTACACCCGGATCGGCATCTCGATCGCCATCGGCTTCGTGCTGCTGATGCTGGTCAACACGGTGGCGATGGCCTTCGGCGCCGACTTCGGCCTGCGCTCCGGCCCGCTGGGCATCCTGGTCGGCCTGGTCGGCATCGCCCTCGGCGCCTTCTTCCTCACCCTCGACTACGCCCAGATCGAGGAGGGCATCCGGATGGGCGCCCCCGAGAAGGAGGCCTGGCGGGCCGCCTTCGGCCTCACGCTGTCGCTGGTGTGGATCTACATGGAGATGCTGCGCCTGATCGCCATCCTGCGCGGCGACGACTGACCCGCGCCCCCGGCGCACACCCGCGGCGGGCCCCGGAGGAACGTTCCTCCGCGGCCCGCCGCGGCCGTTCCCGGCCGGGGGAGGGGCGCCCCGGTCGGCCGGTGGAGGGGCGCCCCGGCCGACCGGGGCCGGACAGGCCCTAGTCTCGGGGCATGTCCGAGGAACTGCCCGCCGCCGCCGCGCGGCTGACCACCGCCGTCGACCGGCTCGCCGACCGCTTCCGGGCGATGCCGCAGAGCCGCCTGCTGGGCGCCGTCCCCGGGCACCCGTCCCGGGCTGCCGCCGTGCTCGCGCTGGCCCGGCGGCTGGCGGACGCGGGGCGGGCGCTGGAGGGCCTGTCCGCGCTGGAGGTGCCGGACTGCGGGGCGTTCGCGGTGGGCGACCAACTGGCCGTCACCGGGCACGACCTGGCGCTCGCCGCGGGCGACGGGCACCCCGGCGCGCTGGCCGCCGCGCTCGCCGACGTCGAGGAGACCGACCGGCTCACCGCCTGACGGCGTGTCAGCACCCCGGGCCAGCCCGGGCGGGAACGCCGACGGGGCGCCGAGAACGGCCCGGGCAACCCCTTGCCGGGCCTCTCGGCGCCCCGTCACGGGCGCGGGCGGGCGGGTCAGATCGAGGCGACCACCCGGTCGGCGAGCACGTACACCGTCTCGTCGTCGGTGGAGAAGGTCAGCGAGTACGAGCCGGAGAACCGGGACCCGCCGAGCAGCCGGACGTCCTCACCGGCCCGGACGGCGTCGATCAGCCGGTACGCGGCCTCCCGGTCGCCGGGCGCGACGCACAGCGTGGTGCCGTCGGCGAAGGCGTACACGTCCAGGGTGCCCAGCGGGCCCGGGCGGACGTCGGTCAGCGCGATCCGCTCCTCGGCCAGCGCGGCCAGCCGGTCGTCGGTCCACTCGCGGGACGGGGTCGGGCTGGGCACGAAGTCCGGGTGCGAGGGGTGCCGGCGCGGGTCGGGCGCGGTCGCGGGCTCCGCCTCGGCGTCCAGCAGCCCGGCCTCCAGGCCGGTGGCCAGCAGATCGGCCTCCCGGCGGGCCTTCACGTCGCCGTTGTCGCCGGGGGCGGGCAGGCCGCCGCCCTGCGCGGGGTGGCCCTGGGCGGGGTGGCCCTGGGCGGGGTGGCCCTGGGCGGGGTGCGCGGCCCGGGAGCCGCCGGCCGGGCCGTCGTCGATCAGGTCCTCCAGCGCGTGGCGCAGCGCCTCGCCGAACTCCGGGTCCATCACGCCGTTGTTGTCGGCGGCGTCCTGCGGGCCGGTCGGGCGCGGGAAGAAGAGCGGCCACTCCTCGCCGATGGTGGTGAACGGGGTGTCGAACAGCGGCGAGTCCTCGGCGGCGCGCGCCTCCTGCTCGGCCCAGAACGCCCGGGCCTCGGTGATCTCCCGCTCCCGGTCGGCGGCCAGCGCGTCGGTGACGGCCCGGCGTATCAGCGCCTCGTCCAACTGCGGGGCGTCGGCGGGCTGCCGTGCGTCCAACTTCCGTGCCAGTGCGCGGAGGTGGAGCAGGACGGCGGTGGTCAGGGCGATCAGTACCAGCAGCAGGGAGAGGAAGACGGCGCTCACGGAACGTACTCCCAACGAGGAGCGGAACGGGGTTACGCCTCCACACTGCCGTATCGGGGACCGTTACTGCAGTGGCTGATGTCGGATTTGTCGGTGACTTTCCTACTTGTCCTCAAATTGTTAGGTAATACCTTTCTACGCTGCGGAGTTGATCCAATCCGGTGCGTCGATCATTCGGTCGCGGAGCGACGGAAAACGGCCCGGATCGCACCTTCGGTGTGATCCGGGCCTCAATCACGCAGCGTCACTCCGGATGGGTGAGACGCCCGTCACAGCGGCTGTCGCGGTGGTCAGCTGAGGCGCTCGATCACCATCGCCATGCCCTGCCCGCCGCCCACGCACATCGTCTCCAGGCCGAACTGCTTGTCGTGCCACTGGAGCGAGTTGATCAGCGTGGTGGTGATCCGGGCGCCGGTCATGCCGAACGGGTGGCCCACCGCGATGGCGCCGCCGTTCACGTTCAGCCGGTCCAGGTCGACGCCCAGGTCCCGGTAGGACGGGATGACCTGGGCCGCGAACGCCTCGTTGATCTCCACCAGGTCGATGTCGCCGATCGACAGGCCGGCCCGCTTCAGCGCCTGCCGGGACGCCTCGACCGGGCCGTAGCCCATGATCTCGGGGGAGAGCGCGGAGACGCCGGTGGAGACCACCCGGGCCAGCGGGGTGATGCCCAGCTCGCGCGCCTTGGTGTCCGACATGACCACCAGCGCCGCCGCGCCGTCGTTCAGCGGACAGCAGTTACCAGCAGTAACGGTGCCGTCGGGGCGGAACACCGGCTTCAGCCCGGAGACCCCCTCCAGGGTCACGCCCGCGCGCGGGCCGTCGTCCGCGCTCACCACAGTGCCGTCCGGCAGCGTCACCGGGGTGATCTCGCGCTGCCAGAAGCCGGCCTCGATCGCCGCCTGGGCCAGGTTCTGCGAACGCACGCCGAACTCGTCCTGCTCGGCCCGGGTGATCCCCTTCAGCGCCGCCAGGTTCTCCGCGGTCTGCCCCATCGCGATGTACGCGTCCGGCAGCAGCCCGTCCTCGCGCGGGTCGTGCCACTCCCCGCCACCGGTCTCCGCGCGGTGCTTGGTGCGCGCCTGCGCCGCGTCGAACAGCGGGTTGGTGGTGCCCGGCATGCCGTCCGAGGTGCCGTTGACCGAACGCGAGACCGTCTCCACGCCCGCCGAGACGAAGACGTCGCCCTCGCCGGCCCTGATCGCGTGCAGCGCCATCCGGGTCGTCTGCAGGGAGGAGGAGCAGTACCGGGTGATCGTCGCGCCCGGCAGGTAGTCCATGCCCATCTGGACGGCCACGATCCGGGCCAGGTTGTGGCCCTGCTCGCCGCCCGGCAGGCCGCAGCCCAGCATCAGGTCGTCGATCTGCCGCGGGTCCAGCTCCGGGACCTTGGCCAGCGCCGCACCGATCACCTGCGCGGTCAGGTCGTCCGGGCGGACGTCCTTCAGCGAGCCCTTGAACGCCCGGCCGATCGGCGAACGGGCGGCGCTGACGATGACGGCTTCGGGCATGGCGGGCTCCTCGCTGAGTGACCTCGGGACGCGATCCGGCGGATCTCCCGGGAAAGTTACCGCTTGGTAGCTCCGGCGTCATCCGACTCCGGATGTGAGTTCGCCGACGTGATCGCCCGCGGCCCGCCCTCCTCCGCCAGCTCCGCCGCACCCGCTCCGGCGGGCTCCGCGTCCGCGCCGTGCGGCAGCGCCAGCCGGAAGCGCTGCTTGAGCGTCGCCCACCGCCAGGTGCCGTTCGCCGGACCGGCCGCCGTCACCTCGGTGCCCGACCGCCCCGCCGCCGCCGCGGCCGCCACCGCCACCGGCAGCACCGCCTGCGGCTCCACCGGGCCGCCCGCCGCCGACTCCTGCGGCCACAGCCCCAGCGCCGCGCACAGCGAGGGCAGCAGCGCCATCGACGCCGTCGCGTACCCCTGCGCGGACGGGTGGTAGCGGTCCGCGGCGAACAGCTCCGGCCGGGAGGCGAACTCCGGGCCCAGCAGCGAGCCCAGCGAGACCGTCCGCCCGCCCGCCTCCACCACCGCGATGGTCTGCGCCGCCGCGAGCTGCCGGCTCAGCCGCCGCGCCACCCAGCGCAGCGGCGGCCGGACCGGCTTGATGGTGCCCAGGTCCGGGCAGGTGCCCACCACCACGCGGCAGCCCGCCGAGACCAGCGCGCCCACCGCCTCGCCCAGCTCGCGCACGCTGCGGGCCGCCGGGGCGTGCCGGGTCACGTCGTTCGCGCCGATCATCACCACCGCGACGTCCGGCCGCTGCGGCAGCGCCAGCTCCAGCTGCCGGGCCAGGTCGGAGGAGCGCGCCCCCGACCGCGCGACGTTCGCCAACCGCACCCGGCGCTCCGCGATCGAGGCCAGCCCGGAGGCCAGCAGCGCGCCGGGCGTCTCCTGCGCCCGCTGCACGCCCAGCCCGGCCGCCGTCGAGTCGCCCAGGAACGCCAGCACCAGGGGCTCGCGCGGGTCGGCCGGATCGGTGAAGGCCTCGCCGTACACGCCGTCCGCGTACGGCGGGTCGCCGTCCAGGATGCCGATCGCCCGGATCGCCATCCGGCTCTCGGTCAGCAGCACCCCGGCCAGGCCCGCCCCCAGCAGCCCCAGCCCGCCGCCCCCGTACGCCGCCGCGGTGGCGATCCGCCGTGCCACCCGGGCCCTGGACGCCTGTGAGCCGGTCATCGGCCACCCCCTCTCCACTCCGCACACCGGTACCCCACTGGTACCCCCCGACCGCCCCGCCCTACCGACCCGCCGGGGCAGAACCACCCGGGCGCCGCACGGCGGGGGTGGGCACGGGCCCGGTGGTTCAGGCGGGCGGGTCGCAGACCAGGAGGGCGGCCTGCCGTTCGACGTCGCCGCGGGGGGCGGCGCAGTCGGACACCAGGGCGACCGGGAAGCGGGGCCGGAGGGTGGTGACGGTGCCGAAGGCGCCGGGGGGCCGCGGGGCGGCGCCGCCGCAGTGGCGGACGAAGGAGCTGGTGATCACCCAGTTGAAGGCGTAACCGAGGTAGCGGCCGGGACGGTCGGTGCCGGTGACCGGGACGCCGGGGTAGGGGTCCGGGGAGCTGCCGTACGCGGGCAGTCGCGGGGTGGGGGACCGGCTGACGAACGCGTCGTACGCCCGGCGGGCGTCGGCCTCGCCCGCGCTGGAGGCCGCGGTCGCGACGGGCCGCTGGACGGGGCGGGCGTCGGCGAAGCGCAGCGGGCCGCCGTCCGGGGCGGTGAGGGTGACGGTCGGGGTGACGTACGTCAGGGTCTGCGTCTCCACCGCCGGGGTGAACTCGTAGCTCGGGTCCGCGCACCCGGCCGCGGTCGTGGCCGTCGGTGCCGAACGGTTCCGTCACCGGGTCGGTACCGGACGGGGACGGACTCGCCGACGGGGGCCGGGGAGCGGGGGAGGGCCCTAGGCTGGGGGTTTCGGGAAATCAGTGATGCCACGGACCGGGAGGACCCCCGTGCGGTACCACAATTCGATCATCGAGCTGGTCGGCGACACCCCGCTGGTGAGGCTCAACAAGGTCTCCGAGGGGATCAGCGCCACCGTGCTGGCGAAGGTCGAGTACTTCAATCCGGGCGGTTCGGTGAAGGACCGGATCGCGATGCGGATGATCGAGGCGGCGGAGGCCTCCGGCGCGCTCAAGCCCGGCGGCACCATCGTCGAGCCCACCAGCGGCAACACCGGGGTGGGGCTGGCGATCGTGGCCCAGCAGAAGGGCTACAAGTGCATCTTCGTCTGCCCGGACAAGGTGTCCACCGACAAGATCAACACCCTGCGGGCGTACGGCGCGGAGGTCGTGGTCTGCCCGACCGCGGTCGCGCCCGAGCACCCGGACTCGTACTACAACGTCTCGGACCGGCTGGTCCGGGAGACCCCGAACGCGTGGAAGCCGGACCAGTACTCCAACCCGGAGAACCCGGCCTCGCACTACCACTCCACCGGCCCCGAGCTGTGGGAGCAGACCGGCGGGCGGATCACCCACTTCGTGGCGGGCGTCGGCACCGGCGGGACGATCTCCGGCACCGGCAACTACCTGAAGGAGGTCTCCGGCGGGAAGGTGCAGGTCGTCGGCGCGGACCCGGAGGGCTCGGTGTACTCGGGCGGGACCGGGCGGCCGTACCTGGTGGAGGGCGTCGGCGAGGACTTCTGGCCGACCGCCTACGACCGGCAGGTCGCGGACCGGATCGTCGCGGTCTCGGACAAGGACTCCTTCCAGATGACCCGCCGCCTCGCCAAGGAGGAGGGCCTGCTGGTCGGCGGCTCCTGCGGGATGGCCGTGGTGGCGGCGCTGGAGGTGGCCCGCGAGCTGGGGCCGGACGACGTGGTGGTGGTGCTGCTGCCGGACGGCGGCCGCGGCTACCTGTCGAAGATCTTCAACGACGACTGGATGGCCGACTACGGCTTCCTGCCGACCGCCACCGACGAGGCGCACATCGGCGAGGTGCTGGCCCGCAAGGACGCCATCGAGCACGAGGGCATCCCGCAGTTCGTGCACATGCACCCGGGCGAGACGGTCGCCGAGGCGGTCCGGGTGCTGCGGGACTTCGGCGTCTCGCAGATGCCGGTGGTCTCCCCGGGCGCCGGGCACCCGGACATCATGGCCGGCGAGGTGGTCGGCTCGGTGGTCGAACGGGACCTGCTGGAGGGCCTGTTCAGCGGGCGGATCCAGCTCTCCGACACCCTCGACGGGGTGATGTCGGGGCCGCTGCCGGTGGTCGGCTCGGGCGAGTCGGTGACCAACCTGATGGCGGTGCTGGAGAAGGCCGACGCGGTGGTGGTGCTGGTCGAGGGCAAGCCGCAGGGCATCGTGACCAGGCAGGACCTGCTGGCCTTCCTGACCGCCCGGGCCGGGCACTGACCGGCCGCTGACCGGCCGCTGACCGGCCCGGCGTGCTGCCCGTCGGGCCGCTGACCGGCCGCTGACCGGCCCGGGAGCGGCCGCCGTCCGGGTGGAACGGGGCACCGGGAACGGTTGGTACCCGGACGTCACAACCGCGCATCACCCGGTTAACACGGGCAGGGCATCTTTGAAGCACGGCAAGAAGCCGAGAGCGGTGACGGTGGGGGAAGGGAGCGGCTCCCCAGCCCCCACGGTCACCCAGGACACGACCGGTCGGCCCTGACCCGGCCCACCGTGTCCGATCCGCGGGAGGCGCCGTCGTCCCGCCCCTGGTTCCCAGGGTGCGGCGGCTCCCGCGGCAGATAGCGCGCCGCGAGGCGCGGCTCCGCGAGCTCCCGGGTGGGGGAGTCCGAGCGGAGGAGGCAGGGCCGGTCCGGGTTCGCCCGGGCCGGCCCTCCCTCGTGCCGGGGCGGCGCCTTTTCGGCAGGGGGATGCGTCGGAAGGCTGTGCGAGGCCCTAGGCTCGCCGGTATGACCAGCACCGACCTGCCCGAGCAGGACGCACCGCGCTACGTTCGCCTCACCATCGAGCTGATCGCCGAGATCACCGACGAGGGTGCCCTCAAGGCCGCCGCGCTCACCCAGGTCGCCGACGACGAGTACCTGGAGGACGACGAGCGGGCCCAGGCCGTCGAGGCGATCGAGGTGGACCCGACCGGTTCGCTCGCCCACTTCGTGGACCCGGTGGCCCTGCTCGGCGACATCCCCGGCGTGGAGCTCACCTCCGCGACCTGGGAGTCCGCCAGCACCGACTACGACCCCGACGACGAGAGCTGGGACGAGTACGAGGTGCAGTGACACCCCGTCCCGCTCCACCCCGTTCCACCCGTGCGAGAGCCCGGTCCGGTAGCCCCGGACCGGGCTTTTGTCCGTTCTGCGGGTCACTTGGGTACTCTCGTACGATCTGCACATAAATGAGTGATCTGGTGATCGAGGAGCGTGGACGTGACCGCAGCGGAGAAGCAGGACCGGCCGCGCGGCGGCAACTGGAGCCGGCGCGGGGTGCTCTCCGGACTGCTGGGCGCTCCGGTGCTGCTGGTCGCGGCCTGTTCGGGCGGGGACAAGTCCGGCACCCCGAGCGCCTCCGGTTCGGCCCCCGCCGGGGGCGGGGCCTCGGGCAGCCCGTCCACCAGCCCCAAGGCCTCGGTCGCCGAGATCACGATCAAGCCCGCCGACGGCACCACCGCCGCGCCGTTCACCGAGCCGGTCACCGTCACCGTGCTGAACGGCACCCTGACCTCGGTGGACGTCACCGACGGCACCGGCAAGGCGATAGCGGGACGGTTCTCCGACGACAAGGCCGGCTGGACCTCCACCGCCACGCTCTCCAGCGGCAGCCGGTACAGCGTCGCGGCCTCCGCCGTGGACGGCGACCAGCGCCCGGCCGACGCCAACGCGAGCTTCTCCACCGCCTCCCCGGCCAACACCTTCGTCGGCTACTTCACCCCCGAGGACGGCACCACCGTCGGCGTCGGCATGCCGGTGTCGATCAACTTCAACAAGGCGATCACCGACCGCAAGGCCGTCCAGCAGGCGATCACCGTGGTCGCCGACCCGCCGGTGGAGGTCGTCGGCCACTGGTTCGACGCCACCCGGATCGACTTCCGCCCCCGGGAGTACTGGGCGAAGGGCACCAAGGTCACCCTCAAGCTGCGGCTCAAGGACGTGGCCGGCGCCAAGGGCGTGTACGGGACGCAGTCCAAGGACGTCACCTTCACCGTCGGCCGCAGCCAGGTCTCCACCGCCGACCTGACGGCCGACACCCTCACCGTCCGCACCGACGGCCGGGTCACCGCCACCTACCCGGTGATCGGCGGCGCGCCCGACCACCGCACCTGGGCCGGCAAGCTGGTGATCTCCGAGCGCTACCAGCAGACCCGGATGAACTCCAGCACGGTGGGCCTGGGCAGCGAGTACGACATCCCGGACGTGCCGCACGCCCAGCGGCTGACCACCTCGGGCACCTTCATCCACGGCAACTACTGGTCGCCCGCCTCGCAGTTCGGCGACGCCAACACCAGCCACGGCTGCATCGCGCTGCAGGACGTCCAGGGCGGCAACGACCCGGGCACCGCCGCGGCGGAGTTCTACGCGAGCTCGATGATCGGGGACGTGGTCGAGGTGATCAACTCCGGCGACCGCACGGTCAGCCCCGCCAACGGCCTGAACGGCTGGAACATGACCTGGGCGGACTGGGTCGCGGGCAGCGCCGTCTGACGCTCCCGCCGGTCGGAGGGCGAGCTCCGGGGGCGAGGTCCGGGGGCCGAGGTAGGGGGGCCTCGTGAGAATGTCCTAAACGAATGGTAAAAATATTCGCGTGCGGGGGGACGCGTCATTGTGCTGAGCTTGCCTCCGCGGCAGGGCCGACCGGGCCCGAACCGTCTCCAGTAGCAGGAGCAAGCCATCAACACCGCCATCCGCCGCCGCGCCCTCCGCGCCGGCATAGCCGTCACCACCGGGGCCGCTCTCCTCGGCGGCGGCCTCGTCGCCTGCGGCACCGTCGAGAAGCTCAACGCCGGCGAGAAGCTCGAGAAGTCCTTCGACAAGCTCGGCGACGCCCGCACGCTCACCTTCGACCTCTCCTTCGACGCCGCCGCCGACCAGTTGGTCGCGTTCGGCGAGGCGACCGACTCGCCGATCGAGAAGCAGGAGGCCGAACTGCTCTCCGACCTGAAGCTCTCCGTCTCGCTGAGCAACACCAAGCCGCTCAAGGAGACCGGGTTCTTCAAGGACGGCTGCTCCGGCGCCGCCGGTGCCACCGGCGGCGAGGGCGTCTCGATCGGCTACGCGCTGAGCGGGAAGAAGAACGACAAGACCTACCTCGACCTCCGGGTGATCGGCGACAAGGCGTACGCCAAGGCGGACGTGCGCGGCCTCGCCGAACTGGCCGGGGAGGACGCCGCCACGGTCGACCAGGGCCTGTCGGAGCTGCCGCCCGAGGCCGCCCCGATCAAGGACCTGATCGACGGCAAGTGGGTCTCGGTCGACCCCGACACGTTCAAGGAGCTCTCCCGGCAGATGCAGGGCGGCCTGCCGGAGCAGGGCGCCGCCGGCGGCAGCCCGAGCGCCGCGCCCAGCGTCGACCCGTCCGTGCTCCAGCACTTCTGCGACTCGATGAAGAAGTCGCTCTCCGAGAACGTCTCGCTGGAGGACCTCGGCAAGTCCGGCGACGCCGACGTGATCCGGGTCGCCGCGCCGCTGCGCCCGCTGGTCGAGAGCCTGTACGACTCGTTCAGCGAGGTCGCCCAGGACGTCCCCGGCACCCCGAAGTTCCCGAGCCGCAAGGAGTTCGGCGACTTCCAGGACGTGCCGAACCGCAAGCTCGCCGCCGACGTGCGGATCGTGGACGGCCGGGCCTCGGCGATCACCGTCGACCTCGCCCAGTTCGCGGACAAGACCGACTGGTCGGCGCACCTGCCGCTGCGGCTCGGCATCTCCACCCGGGACGTCTCGATCGCCGCCCCGTCCGACGCCACCCCGCTCGACCTCGACAAGCTCCAGGAGCTGTTCGCCTCGATGGACCAGGGCGGCGACTACGAGGACTTCTCCGACGACAGCGGCTTCGACAGCAACGGCCTCACCCCGGCCGAACCGCTGACCGAGTCCGAGTTCGCCCAGTTGAAGCAGCTCGGCATCGACCGGGAGACCGCGGAGGCGATGAACCGCAGCGGCCTCGCGTTCGCCGAGATCAAGGAACTCGCCCCCGAGCTCACCTGACGCACCGTCGGTAGGCCGGGGCACCACGGCCCGTCGCGGCAGCACGCCGCGGCGGGCCGTGCCGCGTCCGCGCCCCCGGGGCAGCGCGACGTCCGGAAGCCGCCGGACCGGGGCGCCGTCGGGCCGCAGGCTGGAGGGCATGGACACCACCGCCACCGCCACCGCCACCGCCACCGCCACCGCCACCGCCGCCGATGCCGATGCCGCCGTCGCCACCGCCCTGGACGTCCGGGCCGTCCCCGCCCCGGTGCTCGCCGCACTGCGCCGCGCCGACGACGCCGGGCACGCCCGGGAGGCCTTCGTCACCGGGACCGGCGGCCACCCGCTGCGCTGCTGCCTGACCAGGGCCAGGCCCGGTGACCGGATCACCCTGCTGTCGTACGCGCCGCTGCTGCGCTGGGCCGCCGAGACCGGCTGCGACCCCGGGCCCTACCTGGAGACCGGGCCGGTGTTCGTGCACGCCGAGCCGTGCGCGGGCCACCCCGGCGGCTGGCCGGAGGGCTTCCACGGCGGGCCGCGGGTGCTGCGGGCCTACTCCGCGGACGGCCGCATCCTCGGCGGCCGGGTCGGCGAGCCCGGTGAACTCCCGTCCCTCGCCGCCGAGTTGCTGGACGACCCGGCGACCGCCGTGCTGCACGTGCGGGCCGTCGAGTTCGGCTGCTTCCTGCACGAGGTGCGGCGGGGCTGACGTTCAGCCCTTCGGCTTCGCGTAGTCGGCGTAGCCCTGCCAGTCGAGCATCACGCAGGGCACGTCGCCCAGCACCCAGGCGTCGTGGCCGGGCGGGCAGAGCATGAAGTCGCCCGCGCCGAACTCCGCGGCCTCGCCGTCGTCCATCTCCACCCGCAGTCGGCCGGAGATCACGTACCCGGCGTGCGAGGCGCGGCAGCTGTCGGTGCCGGCGATCGGCTTCACGTGCTCCGACCAGCGCCAGCCCGGTTCGAACACCGCCCGGCCGACACCGCCCGCCGCCAGGTTCACCAGCGCCAACCGCCCCTTGCCGCCCTCGAACGGGCGGACCTCCTCCGGTTCGTCGAGACTCATCCGCACCAACCCGGCCATCACCGTTCACCTCCGGCCGAGAACGACCCCGCGCCCCGCCGCCGGGCTCGGCGGCGGGGCGCGGCTGACCACTCCATCCTCGGCACCCGGCCGGGCGGGCGCGACGCGGGACGGTCAGGCGGTGCCGCCCGCGAGGTGGGCGGCGGCGATGACGCGGTCCCGCTGGATGGCGCCCACCGGGTCCTCGTAGTCCGTCCACGGGCCCGGCACGTGCGGGCCGAGCGCCCGGAAGTGCCGCATCGCGTCGGCGCCGCGGCCGGCCCGGGTGTGGAACTCGGCGAGCAGGCCGTGCAGGTACCGGATCCGGGGGGCCGTCGCCGCGGCGGCCGGGGCGGCCTCGGCGGCGGCCAGGTCGGCCTCCGCGGCCTCGACGGAGGCCAGCACCTCGGGGGAGCCGTAGGCGGCGCTCCGGTCCTCGGCGCCGCGGAACTGCTCGTCCCAGGCCTGGAGCTTGACCGCCGTCAGCAGCGAGCCGACCGGTGCGCCGGCCACCGCCGCGTCCGCGAAGGCGTGCATCAGCTCGTGGCTGCCGTGCCACTTCGCGCACCAGTACTGCAGGGCCCGCTGGTGGCCGGCCAGGTGCCGCGGGTCCCGGGCGGAGAGCTCCGACCACAGGGCCACGTAGCGGGAGTTCGCCCAGCTCAGGCCCATGGCGACCGGCTGCTGGACGTAGAACGGCAGCGGGTCGTCGTCCGCCGCCAGGCGCTCGGCGTCCTTCGCCGCCTCCTCGGCCTCGCCGAGGACCCGGTGGAAGGCCTGGAACTGCTCCTGGCTGACCTCGCTGGCCCGCCTGGAGCTGCGGATGTTCCAGGCCAGTTGGACCAGGGCCTCCACGGTGATCACCGCGGCGTCCGCGTCCTCGGGCCGCTCGGCGCGCCAGGCCCGCAGCCAGGCGTCGTCCTCGGCGGCGTTCTCGCCCAGCGGGCCGAGCAGGCGCAGCCGCAGGTCGTGGTCGCCGGTCGCGGCGGCCAGCAGTTCGGCGGCCGGGTGCCAGTCGCCGGCGGTGGCGGCGGCCAGCGCGGCGTCCAGCCCCGGGACCTCGGGGGTCTTCGTGACGACCAGTTCCTCGCGCGGGACCAGGCCGTGCTCGGTGGACAGCTCCCGTTCGAGTTCGGCGCGCCGGGCCTTCACGCGCTCCTGCAACTCGCCCTGCAGCTTCTCCACCCGGGCGGTCTTGGCCTTCGCCCACCAGGTGAGCACCTTCCAGGCCAGGAGCAGGACGAGCGGGATGATGACGATCAGTCGGGCCATCGGGGGTGGTTCTCCAGAGGGGGGGGGGGCGGGGGAGGTCAGGACGAGGCGGGCACCGGGGCCGCGGCCCCGGCCCCGGCTTCGGCCAGCAGGGCGCGCAGCGGGGCGGTGTCGGGCTCGGCGGCCACCGCGGCGTCCAGGGCGGCGGGCAGCCGCTCGGCGGCGTCGCCGGGCAGCACCAGGGCGGCGGGGCGGCTCCAGGACAGCTCCCAGCGGGCGCGCCGGTCCGAGGTCAGCGCCAGCACGGTCAGCGACTCCAGCGCCTCGCGCAGCAGGCCGCGCCGGAACTCCCGGGCGGCCCGGCCGGTGGCCTTCGCCGACTCGGCGCTCTGCGGCAGCCGCGCGGCGATCTCCGCGCCGCGGCCCGCCGCCAGGGCGTCCAGCATGGCCTCGACGGTGCCGGTCAGGCCCAGGCCGGTGAGCGCCCGCAGGACGGGCTGGGCCTGCCCGCGGGCGTGCGCCAGCAGGGTCTCGTGCACCAGGTCCGGCCAGTCGACGCGGCGCTTGGCGGCGGCCTCGGGGGCCAGTTCGAGCGTCTCCAGGTCGGCGAGCAGGCGCTCGGCGCCGCTCAGCAGGCCGAGCGCGGGCCGGTCCGCGCCGAGGCCCGGCAGGCCCGGGGTGTCGGGCAGCGCCTCGATCGCGGCGACCCGCTGCCGGATCGGCGGGTGCGAGTCGTACGGGCCGGGCTCGTCGTCGGGCAGGTCGAGGCCCATCGCGGTGAGCTCCTCGCGCCGCTCCGGGTCGGCGAGCAGGTGTGCCAGGCCGCCGTAGAACTGGCCGGGCATCGGCAGCAGGCCGGCCGACCAGCCCATGGTGGCGTAGCGGTCCAGGTAGAAGCCCTGGGCGGCGGCCAGCGCCGGGATGCGGCGCAGCGCGGCGGCGGTGGCGTCCCGGCCGGCCAGCGCGACGGCGTGCCGGTCGGCGGCGAACTCCTGTCGGCGGCGCACCGATTCGGTGACCCGGAAGTACAGCTTGGCGTACTGGGTGAACACCTTGGCCAGGACGCGTTCGACGCCGCCGTCGCCCGGGTCCGCGTCGCGGGCGCTGCGGCCCCGGGCCAGCCGGTGGGCATTGTCCTCGGCGATCTCGGCGGCCTTCCCGGCCCGGTGCCGGTCGGCCCGTCGGTGCAGGGTGGTGATGGAGTGCAGCAGCGCGGTGTGGCCGGCCACGGTGACGGCGCCCAGGCGCAGGTCGTTGTTGGCGTAGTGGCCGAACTCGTGGGCCAGCACCGAGTCCAGCTCGGCCTCGCTGAGGCCGAGCAGCAGCGGCGCGCCGATCGCCAGCCGGCGCGGGCCGCGGACCAGGCCGAGCAGCGCGGTGTCCTCGGAGACGTACGCGTTGACGTCCGGGACCAGGCGGATCTCGGACGGGCCGCGGACGCCGGTGGCCGCGGTGATCCGGTCCACCCGGTCCCACAGCCCGGGCTGCTCGGCGCGGGTCAGCACCAGGCCGTTGCGGTGCTCGGAGCGCGGGCGGCGGGTCAGGAACACCACCCGCAGCACCGGGTAGGCGATGGCGGCGCTCAGCAGCCAGATCTTCACCATGGCGGAGTGGAACCGGTCGGATTCGACGACCAGTTCGACGTTCAGCCAGACCAGGCCGACCACGATGGCCGCGGCGAGCAGGTAGAAGCCGGCCAGCAGGGCGACGGCGACCAGCGCCCGGGTGGATGTGCGCAAGCCGGTGCGCTCCGTGGACATTCCGGGGTCCCCCAGTATCGATCATGTGTACGGGCTGGCAGATCGTACTGGTGCGACCTGTTCCCGGGCGAGGCCTTTCGGGCGGGGAAACGCCGCCCGGCACGCGGCTTCCGGCGCCCCGGCCGCAACCCCGGCCCCACTAGGCTCGGTTGCATGACCCAGCACCAGCTTTCCCACGGCTTCGAGACGCTCGCCATCCACGCGGGCCAGGAAGCGGACCCCCGGACCGGGGCAGTCGTGACGCCGATCTACCAGGTGTCCACCTACAAGCAGGACGGCGTCGGCGGGCTGCGCGAGGGCTACGAGTACAGCCGCTCCGCCAACCCGACCCGCACCGCGCTGGAGGAGTGCCTGGCCGCGATCGAGGGCGGCGCCCGCGGCCTCGCCTTCGCCTCCGGACTGGCCGCCGAGGACACCCTGCTGCGCACCCTGCTGCAGCCCGGCGACCACATCGTCATCCCCAACGACGCGTACGGCGGCACCTTCCGGCTGTTCGCCAAGGTGCTGACCCGCTGGGGCGTCGAGTTCTCGGTCGCCGACACCCACCACCCCGAGAAGGTGCGCGAGGCGATCCGCCCGACCACCCGCGCGGTGTGGGTGGAGACCCCGTCCAACCCGCTGCTCGGCATCACCGACCTCGCCGCGGTCGCCGAGATCGCGCACGCCGCCGGCGCCAAGCTGGTGGTCGACAACACCTTCGCCAGCCCCTACCTCCAGCAGCCGATCTCGTTCGGCGCGGACGTGGTGGTGCACTCCACCACCAAGTACATGGGCGGGCACTCCGACGTGGTCGGCGGCGCCCTGGTGGTCGCCGACGCGGGCCTGGCCGAGGAGGTCGCCTACCACCAGAACGCGATGGGCGCGGTGGCCGGGCCGTTCGACGCCTGGCTGGTGCTGCGCGGCATCAAGACGCTCGGCGTCCGGATGGACCGGCACTCGGAGAACGCCGAGAAGGTCGCCGAACTGCTGGCCGGCCACCCGAAGGTGACGCAGGTGCTCTACCCCGGCCTGCCCGCCCACCCCGGGCACGACGTCGCCGCCAAGCAGATGAAGGCGTTCGGCGGCATGGTGTCCTTCCGGGTCGCCGGCGGCGAGCAGGCCGCCGTCGAGGTCTGCAACCGGGCCGAACTGTTCACCCTGGGCGAGTCGTTGGGCGGCGTGGAGTCGCTGATCGAGCACCCCGGGCGGATGACCCACGCCTCCGCGGCCGGCTCCCCGCTGGAGGTGCCCGCCGACCTGGTGCGCATCTCGGTGGGCATCGAGTCCGCCGCCGACCTGCTGGCCGACCTGGAGCAGGCCCTCGGCTGACGCGCCGTCCGCCCGTCCGGTTCAACGGCGGTCCAGCAGACCGTCGTTGAACCGGGCCAGCAGCGCGCAGAACACCGCCCGCTCCCGGGACGTCCAGCCCGCGGTCAGCTCGGCGATCAACTCCCGCCGCCGCTGCCGCACCTGGTCCAGCCGCCCGGCTCCCAGCGGCGTCAGCCCCAGCCGCACCGCCCGCCGGTCCGCCGGGTACGGCAGCCGCGCCACCAGCCGTTCGCGCAGCAGCGGCGCGGCCTGCCGGGTCACCGTCGAGGAGTCCACCCCGAGCTCCGCCGCCAGCGTCTTCACGTTGGCCGGGCCGGTCGCGGAGAGCTGCTCCAGCAGCAGGAAGGCGGCCCGGTCGAGTTCACCGGCGACACTGATCCGCCGCGCGAACACCGCGACCTGGTAAGGGAGCTGACTGTCCGCATCCGGACAGCCGGGGTCGGTGGGGGAATCGGGCGCAGGCAGGCTCATCGCGGCTCACGGGGGGTGCGGGCGACTCGTGACCAGCAGCGTACGCGCGCCGGACGAACACCGGAACCACGCGCGTCCTAGGCTGCCCCCATGCACAGTTGGCCGATCACGGTGGACGACGTCCTGGGCGCGCAGAAGATGCTGGCCGGGGTGGCCCGGATCACCCCCATGCAGACCAGCCGCCACCTGTCCGGGGTGGCCGGCACGCCCGTCCACCTCAAGTGCGAGAACCTGCAGCGCACCGGCTCGTTCAAGCTGCGCGGCGCGTACGTGCGGATCGCCGGGCTCTCCCCGGTCGAGCGGGCCGCCGGGGTGGTCGCCGCCAGCGCCGGCAACCACGCGCAGGGCGTCGCGCTGGCCGCCGCGCTGCTGGGCGTGCGCTCCACCGTTTTCATGCCGCTCGCCGCGCCGCTGCCGAAGGTCGCCGCCACCCGCGAGTACGGCGCCGAGGTCCGGCTGCACGGCGCCAACGTCGACCAGGCGCTGCAGGCCGCCCGCGAGTACGCCGAAGCGACCGGCGCGGTGTTCATCCACCCCTTCGACCACTGGGACGTGATCACCGGCCAGGCCACCGTCGGCCTGGAGGTGCTGGAGCAGTGCCCCGAGGTGCGCACCGTGCTGGTCGGCACCGGCGGCGGCGGGCTGCTGGCCGGCGTGGCGATCGCGGTCAAGGCGCTGCGCCCGGACGTCCGGGTGATCGGCGTGCAGGCCGCCGCGGCCGCCGCGTACCCGCTGTCGCTGGCGGCGGGGCGCCCGGTCTCGCTGGAACGGTTCGCCACCATGGCGGACGGCATCATGGTCGGCCGCCCCGGCGACATCCCCTTCGAAGTGGTGAACGCGCTCGCGGACGGCGTGCTGACGGTCTCCGAGGACGAGCTCTCCCGCTCGCTGCTGGTCGGCCTGGAGCGGCTCAAGCTGGTGGTCGAGCCCGCCGGGGCGGCGCCGATCGCCGCGCTGCTGGCCGAGCCGGGCCGGTTCGAGGGGCCGGTGGTGGCGGTGCTCTCCGGCGGCAACATCGACCCGCAGCTGATGCAGCGGGTGCTGCGGCACGGGCTGGCCGCGGCGGGCCGCTACCTGTCGCTGCGGGTGCGGCTGTTCGACCGGCCGGGCTCGCTGGCCGACCTGCTGGGTGTGCTGACCAGGGTGGACGCCAACGTGCTGGACGTCGCGCACGTGCGGATCGACCCGCAGCTGGGCCTGACCGAGGTCGAGGTGGACCTGCACCTGGAGACCAAGGGCCCCGAGCACTGCGCGGCGGTGATCGGGGAGCTGCGCGAGGCCGGGTACGTGGTCAGCCGCTGAGGCCGTCGGGTCGTCGGTGCCGGTCGCGGCCGGGCCGTCGGTCGAGGTGTCGGCCGGGTTGTCAGTGCCGGGTGGAAGGCTGTGACCCGCCTCACCTGCGGCGCTTGACGCGATATATCGCGAGTGACAGCATCTTGCGATGTATCGCGAGCTTCGCCGCCGGTGGGCTCGGGTAACAAATCGGATGATTTCCCCACAGAATCGACTCGCATCAGGAGATGAGGCAGGCCCATGGCGGCAGCCATCGAAGCCGAGAACCTGGTCAAGACCTTCGGTGACGTCCGCGCCCTGGACGGCGTGAGCCTGGACGTCCCCGAGGGCACCGTCCTCGGGCTGCTCGGGCCCAACGGCGCGGGCAAGACCACCACCGTCCGCGTCCTGACCACCCTGCTCCAACCGGACTCCGGCCGGGCCACCGTGGCCGGGGTCGACGTCCTCAAGCACCCCAACAAGGTGCGCAGCCTGATCGGCCTCTCCGGCCAGTACGCGGCCGTGGACGAGTACCTCACCGGCCGCGAGAACCTCCAGATGGTCGGCGAGCTCTACCAGATGAGCGCCCGCGACGCGAAGAAGCGGGCCCTGGAGCTGCTGGAGTGGTTCCACCTCTCCGAGGCCATGGACCGCACCGCCAAGACCTACTCCGGCGGCATGCGCCGCCGCCTCGACCTGGCCGCCGCCCTGGTGGTCCGGCCCCCGGTGATGTTCCTCGACGAGCCCACCACCGGCCTCGACCCGCGCAACCGGATCGCCCTGTGGGAGGTCATCGAGACCCTGGTCGACCAGGGCACCACCCTGCTGCTCACCACCCAGTACCTGGAGGAGGCCGACCGCCTCGCCCACGACATCGCGGTGGTCGACCACGGCAAGGTGATCGCCCGCGGCACCGCCGACGAGCTCAAGCGCCAGATCGGCGGCGAGCGGATCGAGGTGGTCGTCCGGGCCGCCGACCTCGTCCCCGAGGCCGTCGCCGCGCTCACCCCGTACGCCAAGGGCGACCCGACGGTGGAGCGGAACACCCGCCGGATCACCGTCCCGGTCAGCGGCGGCGCCCGGGTGCTCGCCGATGCCATCCGCGAACTGGACGCCCGCTCCATCGAGATCGACGACATCGGCCTGCGCCGCCCGACCCTCGACGACGTCTTCCTCTCCCTCACCGGCCACGTCACCGAGGAGGGGGCGGACGAGGAGGACGGCGGCGCGGCCGCCGACGCCAAGAAGGGCCGCCGCGGCCACGGGAAGGACGCCTGAGATGACACTCTCCGACACCCGGGGCGCCATCGGCGGCGCCCCCGTCACCCCGCGCCGCGGCGTCGCCGCCACCGCCCACGACTCCTGGGTGGTCGCCAAGCGGAACCTGCGCCGGATGACCCGGATCCCGGAGATCGTGGTCTTCGGCCTCATGCAGCCGGTCATGTTCGTGCTGCTGTTCTCGTACGTCATGGGCGGCGCGATCGCGATCCCCGGCGCGCAGCCCAGCCACCAGACGTACATCGAGTACCTGATGGCCGGCATCTTCGCCCAGACCGTCACCTTCGCGGTGGCCGGCGCCTCGGCCGGCATCGCGGAGGACATGACCAAGGGCCTGGTCGACCGGTTCCGCTCGCTGCCGATGTCCCGGGCCGCCGTGCTCACCGGGCGCACCCTGGCCGACCTGGTGCAGACCGCGTTCATCCTGGTCGTGCTGTCGCTGGTCGCGCTGGCGGTCGGCTGGCGGATCCACAACGGCGTGCTGGACATGCTCGCCGCGTTCGGCCTGCTGCTGCTGCTCGGCTACGCCTTCTCCTGGATCGGCGCGCTGATCGGCCTGTCGGTGCGCAGCCCCGAGGCGGCCACCTCGGCCGGGCTGATCTGGCTGTTCCCGCTGACCTTCGTCTCCAACGCCTTCGTACCGGTCAGCTCGATGCCGGACTGGCTGCAGCCGGTCGCCTACTGGAACCCGTTCTCCGCCACCGTGCAGGCCTGCCGCAGCCTGTTCGGCAACCAGCTCGGCCCGGTGCCGGACTCCTGGCCGATGCAGCACGCCGCGCTGGTCTCGGTGGTCTGGTCGGTCCTCATCACGGCGGTCTTCTCCTGGCTGGCGGTGCGCAAGTACCGCCGCGCGGCCGGCTGACCGCCCCGCCCCGCCGGACACGCGCGACGGCCGCTCCCCCCACCCGGGGGAGCGGCCGTCGCGGCGCGTGCGGTCCGTCCGGGGCGGTCAGCCCGAGAACGGCTTGGCGTCGACGATCTTCACGCTGGCCTTCTTGCCGTTCGGCAGCTCGTACTGGGCGTTCTCGCCCACCGACTTGCCGATGATGCCCCGGCCCAGCGGCGACTGCGGGGAGTACACGTCGATGTCGCCGTCGGTGACCTCGCGGGAGGCCAGCAGGAACTCCATGGTGTCGTCCTCGTCGCCGTCGAAGGCGACCTTCACCAGCATGCCCGGGGCCACCACGCCCGAGTCGGCCGGGGCCTCGCCGACCTTCGCCCGCTCCAGCAGCTGGGACAGCTGGCGGATGCGGGCCTCGGTCTTGCCCTGCTCGTCCTTGGCCGCGTGGTAGCCGGCGTTCTCCTTGAGGTCGCCCTCCTCGCGCGCGGCCTCGATCTTCTTCGCGATCTCGATGCGCCAGGGCCCGGTCAACTGGTCAAGCTCGGCCTTGAGCTTGTTGTAGTGGTCCTGAGTGAGCCAGGTCACGTCATCGTTGGTCTGGGTCACGGGGTGCTCCTCGTCGGTGCTGGCGTCGCCCCGGGGGTGGACCGGCGGCAGTGGGTCGATTTTCTGGGCAGATGCAAAGCAACGCCCGCTCCCGAGCCGGTCGGCGCGGAAGGGGCGAAACCACGAGCCTAACAAGTTCCGGGCGCGGACGGGAGGGCTGCGGGCAGCCGGCGGCCTCCCCGGGCCCGGCTGCCCTCCGAAAGGGTGAGCGAGGCGGCGGCGGAGCGCGTTACTCCTTGTCGGGGGTGCAGCCGAGCAGCTCCGCGGTGGTGCCGCGGGCGGTGGTCCGGAGCGTGACCACCTGGTCGTAGCTGCTGCCCGCCGCCGGGACCTGGAAGTCCGACTGGCCGACCACCGAGCCGTCCGTCCCCTGCGAGCGCACCGTGCACACCCCGGAGGTGCCCGCGCTCTTGCGCACCGACAGCTGCAGCTGCAGCTCGGTGTCCGACACCGCCTGGAAGGTGGGCACCGTACCGTTCATCCTGGTCTCGCGCAGCAGGTACGAGCTGCCCAGCCAGGCGATCAGCCCGAGGAACAGCACCCCGCACACCGCCGCGGCCACCCGCAGCCTGCGGTCGGCCGTCCGGTCGTCGGCCCGGCTGTAGCGGCCGGCCGGCGGTGCGGCCGGCGGTGCGGTGCGGGTCTCGGGCGTAGGGCTGTGGTCCATGGCGGGGCTCGGTCCTTTCGCGGAGCGGCGTTCGTCCTTCGGTGGGAATGGACGGGCCCTCCAGTCCGTCACTATAGGAGGGTCACGTCCGCGCCAGAGGCGGCGGGGGAGCCGGCCCGACGAACCCGGACATACCTGTACCTGAAGGGGATCAGGCGTTGAGCGAGCAGTTGCGTTTGATGGCGGTGCACGCGCACCCGGACGACGAGTCCAGCAAGGGCGCCGCCACCATGGCCATGTACGTGGCCCAGGGGGTGGAGGTCCTGGTCGCCACGTGCACCGGAGGGGAGCGCGGGTCGATCCTCAACCCCAAGCTCCAGGGCGACCCGTGGGTCGAGGAGAACATCCACGAGGTCCGCCGCAAGGAGATGGACGCCGCCCGGGAGATCCTCGGCGTCCGGCAGGCGTGGCTCGGCTACGTCGACTCGGGCCTGCCCGAGGGCGACCCGCTGCCCCCGCTGCCCGAGGGCTGCTTCGCCCTGGAGGAGGTCGAGGTCGCGGCGGGCGCCCTGGTCAAGCTGATCCGCGAGTTCCGCCCGCACGTGATCACCACGTACGACGAGAACGGCGGCTACCCGCACCCCGACCACATCATGACCCACAAGATCACCATGGTGGCCTTCGAGGCGGCCGGCGATCCGGCGGCCTACCCCGAGGCCGGCGAGCCCTGGCAGCCGTCCAAGCTCTACTACAACCACGGCTTCCCGATGGGCCGGATCCGGGCCCTGCACGCCTACCTCAGCGAGAACGGGCACGACTCCCCGTACGGCGAGTGGATCGAGGGCTGGGAGAAGTCCGGCCGGGCCGAGCGGGAGATCACCTCCCGGATCGAGTGCGCCGACTTCTTCGAGATCCGTGACAAGGCACTGATCGCGCACGCCACCCAGATCGACCCGGACGGGCCCTGGTTCCGCGTCCCGATCGACATCCAGCGCGAGGTCTGGCCCACCGAGGACTACGAGCTCGCCAAGTCCCTGGTCGACACCGACCTCCCCGAGACCGACCTCTTCGCGGGCCTGCGCAAGTAGCCCGTTCGTCCCGCCCCGCACCGCCCCGCACCACCCCCCGGTGACCCGGCCGTCCTAAGGCCGGGTCACCATGGAGGAATGAGCACCCCCGTGAACCCCGTCCAGCTCGCCACCGCCCTGGCCCTCGACGAAACCAAGGTCACCCCCGGTCTCCTCGGCTTCGTGGTCTTCGCCGCCCTCGGCATCGCCACCTGGTTCCTGCTGAAGTCGATGAACGCCCGCTTCAAGAAGATCGACTTCACCGAGCAGCCGGACCCCAAGGACGACTGACCCGCCCGCAGGCCTCCCCGGCCGCCCCTGCCCCGGGAAGGGCCGCGGCCCCGTACCGCCCCGCCCGAGGCCGACCGGCCGCGCGCGCGGAGGACGGGTCAGATCGCGCCGAGGTCGACCTCGACCGCGAACGGAGCGGTGGTCCTCATCGTGCCCGTGAACACGTCCGCGTCGCGGTAGGACCGGCTCGCGGGGTCGAGGACGTAGGTGCAGACGAGAGGGACGCCGTTGGCGGTCTGCTCGATCCGCCAGTAGAAGGCGATGCCGGCCTGCGCGTACTGGTCCACCTTCACGATGCGGTCGGTGGTCTCCGAACCAGGCGGCGGGTGGGGGTGATGTCGATGGTCTCCGCCCGGTAGACCACGACGTCGGGCCGCCGGTTGGTGAGCGGCACGTCCTGCAACCGGACATCGAAGTCCGTGTCGGCGTTCCAGTCCGTGCCGGCGGCTGCATCCAGGGCGTTCGCCAGGACCCGGGCCAGGCGGTTGTGCCGCGACCCGTACGAGTCCGTGGCCCCATATCCTGAGAGGCGACAGGAAGGAGCCGTTGATGAGCGTCGACGCGGTCATGAACACCGAGTTCCCCGCCGGGTACGTGCTCTTCTTCGGTACCGACGGGAAGGTGGTCATGACCCCGCGGAGCGAAGAGCACTCCAGCACGATCAAGTCGATGCAGATCGACTCGCTCTCGCTCGGGCGGCACGCGAAGACCACCTCCGACGTGTACCTGGACTTCCCCGCCGACGAGAACTCGGCCCCGGACTTCGCGATCCTGCGGGAGGACGCGCAGCGGCAGGGCAAGCGCTACGGCTTCGAGGACGTGCTGCTGATCGCCGAGGTGGTGTCGGCCTCCTCCGCGCGCAAGGACTACGACGACTGCACGGCGAAGTACGGTCGCTACGGCATCCCGGTCTACGTGGTGGTGGACCCGTACGCCGCGGAGGTCGTCGTCCACACCCGGCCCACCGGCTCCGGCTACATCGCGGCGCACACCCACCAGTACGGCTCGGGCAAGCTGCCCATCGAGCTGGCCGACGGGCGGACCTACACCCTCGACCTGGACGAGCTGCCCCGGCCCGAGGCCGACGCCCGCTGACGGACGGGACCGGGTGGGTGTCTGGACGCCGGTCCCGTGTTCGAGGGCGGACCAGGCGTCCGGTGCGCGAGGGCGGGGCGGGGCAGGGCGGATCGTCTCGCACACGCGTCCTTGCCCCGGCCCGGGCCGGCACGGACCGGTCGCGATCGCGCACCGGCTCGTGACTCAAGCCGGCCTGCCACCGCTGGCTCGCCACTCGAGCGCCTCGGGCGCGTCGGTGAATTCGACCAGGTGCTGTCCGACGTATTCCTGCAGGGCGTCCCGGACTTCTGCGGGGCTGACGTAGAAGAACTCGCGTCGAGTATTGACCTGGTTGACCCGGCGGTCCGCGAAGTGCTGGTGGAGCTTGGTCTCCAGTCCGACGCCGTCGTCGCTGAAGATGAGCGCGTGGACGTCGAAGCGGAACGGCACGGACGCGCCGCTGAGCTCGTAGATGCGGTCCAGGGGTTCGAGCCGACGGGTCAGGCCGATCTTGACCATGCGTTCGCCGAAGGCACCCACGTTGGAGATGACGTAGACGTAGCCGGTGCGGATGTTCGCCGCCCGGGCCTCTACGCTGCGCAGGGCGGACTCGATATCGGCGAGTCTGCTCTCCAGATCCAGGACGCCCTGCGTGTCGCCGCGTTCGCGTAGCCGCTGCAGAGCTGTCTGGACATGGTTGCGCTCCTTGTCCAACTTCTCACGTTCGCGGTCGAACTCGCGCTGCGCCCGCTCCTCCTCGCGCTGGCGGGCACGTGCTTCGCGCTGGGCTTCCTTTTCCTCGTCCTTCTTCTGCAGGTAGTCGGCGGTCAGCGTCAACTCGCGTACGCGGGCGTCGTGGTAGCCGTCCGCAATGCGGATCTGCATGGTGGCGCCCAGCTTGGTCGGCCTCGGCGTTGTAGGCGCGCAGCATCAGCTTGGAGAAGTCCCGCACCATCTTCTTGCCCTCGCGTTGCGACCCGTTGACGGTCCACTGCGAGACGGACTGCACCGCCTGCCCCGCGCGCACCATCTGCTTGATCTCTGCCTGCAGGGAGTCCAGACGGGTGCGGTAGGCGACCGCGTCCTGCAGCGGGTGCTGGTAGTCGTACACCCCGACCTGCTGCAACAGGGCGGTTTCCTCGGTCACCACGATCTGCGCCCGGGCCCGGGCCAGACGGTTCTGCACCTCGAACAGGTCCTGCCGGGCCTTCTCCAGTTCCTGCCGTGCCTTGCCTGCTTCCTTGAGGAGGGCCTGCATCTCGGCGGTCTCTCGGCGTACTGCATTGCGGGCCTCGAGGCGAAGTTCGCGGGCGTCCTCTTCCCGCCCTCGACGTCGGCCGAAGAGCTTGGGGCGAGCACCCCGATCTTCGATGCCCGGTGGTGAAGCCGGCCGGCCGACCGCCGACACTCCAGGGTCCCCAGCGATCCACAACTGCCAGCCATCAGGTGGCGCCGACCAGGACGGGTCGGGCCGCCAGTCCGGCGGGGGAGTCCAACCGGCAGGAGCGGGAGGCCAGTTCGGGGGCGGGTTGAAACGCAGACTCGCCACAGCTGCTCCTCGGACACGATGGACGGGGCACGCACGATTGTGAACGCAACTGCATGCGGCGCAAGCGGAGCAGCACGTTGCCGACGACGGGGCGCGACTGTTCCGAACCACCACCACCCATGATGCGGCGCACTCTCTCCCCGCAGCCATCGGAGGCCGGCTCAGCGCCTCTGGCACGGAGTTTCCAGCCCTCGGGCGCACCCGCCACACGCGGGGCATCGCGCCCGTTCTCGTGGTCGTTCGCCGGAGCCGCCAGACTGTGTTTGATCAGCCTCGAAGTCCCGCAGCGTGCAACGATGTGGACATGAACAGACTCGCGAACGCGACGTCCCCGTACCTGCAGCAGCACGCCGACAACCCCGTCGACTGGTGGGAGTGGTCCCCCGAGGCGTTCGCGGAGGCGGCGCGGCGTGGGGTGCCGGTGCTGCTGTCGGTGGGGTACGCGGCCTGCCACTGGTGTCATGTGATGGCACACGAGTCGTTCGAGGACGAGGCGACGGCGGGGTTCCTGAACGAGCGGTTCGTGGCGGTGAAGGTCGACCGGGAGGAACGGCCGGACGTCGACGCGGTGTACATGGAGGCGGTGCAGGCGGCCACGGGGCAGGGCGGGTGGCCGATGACGGTGTTCCTGACGCCGGAGAAGGAGCCGTTCTACTTCGGGACGTACTTCCCGCCGGAGCCGCGGCACGGGATGCCCTCGTTCCGGCAGGTGCTGGAGGGGGTCGACAAGGCCTGGACGGGGCGGCGGGACGAGGTCGGCGAGGTGGCCGGGCGGATCAGCCGGGACCTGGCGGAGCGGGCCTCGGTGTACGCGGTGGGCAGCGGGGTCGGTCAGCCGCCGGGGGAGGACGAACTGCACCGGGCGGTCGTGGAGTTGACGCGGTCGTTCGACGAGCGGCGGGGCGGCTTCGGCGGGGCGCCGAAGTTCCCGCCGTCGATGGTGCTGGAGTTCCTGCTGCGGCACCACGCGCGGACCGGGTCGGCGGCGGCGCTGCAGATGGCCGAGCGCACCTGCGAGGCGATGGCGCGCGGCGCGATCTACGACCAGCTCGGCGGCGGCTTCGCCCGGTACGCGGTGGACGCGACCTGGACGGTGCCGCACTTCGAGAAGATGCTGTACGACAACGCCCTGCTGCTGCGGGTGTACCTGCACCTGTGGCGGGCCACCGGCGAGGAGCGGGCGCGCCGGGTCGCGCTGGAGACCGCCGACTTCCTGCTGCGCGAACTGCGCACCCCCGAGGGCGGGTTCGCCTCCGCGCTGGACGCCGACTCGCTGGACGAGGCGAGCGGGAGGACCGCCGAGGGCGCGTACTACGCGTGGACGCCGGAGCAGCTGGAGCAGGTGCTGGGGGCGGCGGACGCCGCCCGCGCGGTCGGGCTGTTCGACGTCACCGGGACGTTCGAGCACGGTAGTTCGGTGCTCCAGCTGCCCAAGGACCCGGAGGACCGGGAGGAGTACCAGGAGATCCGGGCGAAGCTGTTCGAGGCGCGGTCGCGGCGCCCCGCCCCCGCCCGGGACGACAAGGTGGTGGCGGCCTGGAACGGCCTGGCGATCGCCGCGCTCGCCGAGGCCGGCGCCCTGCTGGAGCGCCCCGACCTGGTCGAGGCCGCCGAGCGCGCCGCCGACCTGCTGATCACCGTCCACCTGACGCCCGAGGGACGGCTGCTGCGCACCTCCCGGGACGGCCGGGCGGGCGCCAACGCGGGCGTGCTGGAGGACTACGCGGACACCGCCGAGGGCTTCCTCGCGCTGTACGCCGTCAGCGGGGACAGCTCCTGGCTGCAACTGGCCGGCGAGCTGCTCGACCTGGTGCTGCTGCACTTCACCGACGAGGCGTCCGGCGCGCTGTACGACACCGCGGACGACGCCGAGCAGTTGATCCGCCGCCCGCAGGACCCCACCGACAACGCCACCCCGTCCGGCTGGACCGCCGCCGCGGGCGCCCTGCTCGGGTACGCCG
The DNA here is from genome assembly GCF_013364235.1 of Kitasatospora sp. NA04385. Classification (NCBI taxonomy): domain Bacteria; kingdom Bacillati; phylum Actinomycetota; class Actinomycetes; order Kitasatosporales; family Streptomycetaceae; genus Kitasatospora; species Kitasatospora sp. NA04385. The sequence goes on from NZ_CP054919.1 coordinate 4,853,287, forward strand.
CGTACACCGGATCGGCCCGCCACCGCACCGCCGCCGAACGGGCGTTGGGCATCGTCTCGACCCTCGGCACCCGCGCCCCCCGGTTCACCGGCTGGGGTCTGGCCGTCGCCGAGGCGCTGCTCGACGGCCCCCGCGAGGTCGCCGTCATCGGCGCCCCCGACGATCCCGCGCGGGCCGCCCTGCACCTGACCGCGCTGCGGGCCACCGCGCCCGGCGCGGTGGTCGCCGTCGGCGAGAGCGGCGACACCGAGGTGCCGCTGCTCGCCGACCGCCCGCTGCTGGACGGCCGGGCCGCCGCGTACGTGTGCCGGCACTTCGTCTGCGAGCGCCCGACCGCGGACGCCGCCGAACTGGCCGGACGGCTGCGCCCGGAAACCGCGGGAACGGTAGGGGCGGAGGGAACGGAAGGCACGGCGGGAGCGGAAGGCGCGGAGGGAACGGAAGGCGCCGCGGGATAACCGATGGCCGCGGGCGGCGGGGACGGGTGAGGATGGGCCATGGCCTGGACCCTCACCACCTCGCTGGACGAGTTCCGCACCGCAGCGGGGGAGTTCCTCGCGGCCGACCCGGTCGGGAACACCGTGCTGCTCACCATCGTCGACCGGATCGGCCGGGACGGCCCGCACGTCTACGGCGAGGCCCCGCCGCGCTACGGCTGGTGGCGGGAGCCGGACGGCACCGTCACCGGCGCCACCCTGCGCACCCCGCCGCACGGACAGCGCCTCGGACGGATGACCGCCGAGGCCGCCGGAGCGCTGGCCCTCCTGCTCGCCGCCGAGCAGCCGGCCGAGCGGGAGGAGCGGCCCGGGAACGGGAACGCGGACGGGAACGGGGACGGGGACGGGAACGCGGACGTCGGCGGCGGGCGGGAGGCCGTGCTGGCCTTCGCGGCGGCCCGGGAACGGCACACCGGCCGCGGCTGGTCCGTCGAATTCCACGAACGGCTCTACCGACTGGGCGAGTTGACGCCACCGGCGGCCCCGCCGGCCGGTCGGTCCAGGCTCGCCGAGCCGGCCGACCGGGAACTGCTCGCCGAGTGGCTCGCCGCGTTCTGCGTCGAGGCCGGGGTGCGCGCCCCCGAGGACCCGCTGCTCGAAGCCGACCAGCGGATCGCCGCCCGCGCCCTGCTGGTCCGGGAGGACGCGGACGGGCGGGTCGTCGCGATGGCCGGGGCCAGCCCGGCGGTCGCCGGGATGTCCCGGATCGGCCCGGTCTACACGCCGCCGGAGCTGCGCGGCCGCGGCCACGCGAGCGCGCTGACGGCGGCGGCCTCCGCCCACGCGAGGGCCGGCGGCGCGGCGGAGGTGCTGCTGTACACGGACCTCGCCAACCCGACCAGCAACGCGATCTACCAGCGGATCGGCTACGTCCCGGTGGAGGACGCGGTGCACGTGCTCCTCCGGTAGGCCCCGGAACCCCCGGTGGCCTCCGGTGCGGACGGCCCTCCGGCCCTCCGGAACCCCCGGCGGCCCCCGGTGGACGCGGTTCACTCCCAGTCCCAGCGCAGGCCGAGCAGGCAGGGCGGCAGGTCGGCGGCCACCAGGTGCGCGCAGTGGTGCCCGTCGAGGGTCAACTCCTCGATCTCCAGGGGGGATTGTCCGGGCGTGCGCTGGGTGAACCGGTCGCAGCGGACGGGCAGCGCGGCCGGGTCGAAGGTCACCTGCAGGACGTACTGGCCGGCGCCCGCGTTGAAGCCGCGCACGTACTCGTGGCTCGGGCCGGTCGACGGGGCCTCGTCGAAGCCGTAGCCGAGCAGGTGGGTGTCGCCGGTGCGCATCCGGCGGTCCAGCAGCAGTTCGGCCACCAGCAGGTTCGCGGCGCCGTCGCGGCGGATCCGGCCGGGACGGCAGTTCTCCTCGGCCCGGACCCGGACGCGCTCGATGTCGCAGCCCGGATCGCCCTGGTAGATGGCCAGGTAGCGGTCGATGCCGTCGCGGTGCGCGCGCAGCACGTGCTGGGAGTCGCGGCGCAGCAGCCGCCGGTCCGCGCCCACCCTGATCCGTTCGATGTGGGTGATGGTGTGCAGCCCGGTGTCGGGCGGCCCGGACAGCACCGCGAGCAGCCCGTCGACCGCCTCGGCCGGGCTGATCAGGTCCCGGTACGGGCGGACCGCCGGACCGGCCGGGGCGGGGCCGGGGGTGCCGCGGCGGGGGCCGAGCAGCCGGGTCAGCGAGTGCTCGGGCAGCTCCAGCACCTCCTCCAGCGCGGCGACGGCGCGCAGCGACTCGGCCCGCTCCGGTCGCCGCAGCCCCTGCTGCCAGTAGCTGAGGCTGGTCACCCCGACCCGCACGCCGCGCTGCGCCAGCCGCTCGCGCAGCCGGTGCAGGGCGAGGCCGCGGGCGGCGATCGCGGAGCGCAGCGCGAGGTGGAACGGCCCGGTGCGCAGGGCGAGGACCAACTCGGGCGGTGCGGACGGCTGCTGCAACGGCCACCTCCTCGATCGACCGTGGGTTGACCGTGAATATTCACACCTCCGGGCCGCCCTGTCATCGGCCCGGACGATATCCGCGCTGCCCAGGGCCGTCGCGTTCACACCCGGGCCGGGCCCGTTCACACCCCGACTCCCTTGCCGGAGACGGCCGTTGACCTGCGCACCGGCCGGGCCGGATGCTCTTCCCGCGCCGTCCGGACGCCGCTCCCCCCACATCCACTCCTCGCCCCTGCCAGGAGGACCACCCCCATGCCACACCTCCCGATCCGGCTGCGCCGGACGGTCGCCGCACTCGCCCTGGGCGTCCTCGCCCCGGCGCTGAGCGTGGCCGCCACCACTCCCGCCCAGGCGGCCCCCGACACCGCCGTCCCCGCCGCGGCCGCCCCCGCCGCCCCCCAGGCCCCGGCGCTGGCCGGCACCGCGCGGACCCTGAACATCACCATGCAGGCCCAGCAGCAGACCAACTGGTGCTGGGCGGCGAGCGGCAACACCATCGCCACCTACTACGGCTACACCTACAGCCAGAACCAGTTCTGCAACCTGGCGTTCGGCCGCTCCGTCAACTCCTCCTGCCCCAACAGCCAGGCCAGCCTGGCCGAGGTGCAGAACGCGCTGTACCGGATCGGCATCAGCACCGGCTCGTACGTCAACGGGTACCTGCGCTACGCCACCGTGCAGGGCGAGATCGACGCCGGCCGGCCGGTCGAGACCCGCATCCAGTGGAGCTCCGGCGGCGGCCACATGAACGTCCTGTACGGCTACGACCCCGGCAACAACTGGCTGTACTGGGGCGACCCGTGGCCGTCCAACTACCGCTACAACTGGGGCGACTACAACTACTACGTGAGCAACGGGTCCTTCTCCTGGACCCACTCCCTGTACCGGATCGGCGCGTGAGGAGACCCGCCATGAGCAACCACCGCGTCCGCGCCACCCGCACCGCGACCGCCCTCGCCGCCGTCGCGCTCACCCTCGCCCTCGCGCCCGCGGCCCACGCCGCCGACGCCCCCGCCGCGCCCGGCCCCGGCGAGCTGGCCGCCGCCCGCAGCGCCACCCAACAGCCCGCCGTGATCGACCAGTTGGGGCACTTCTTCGCCCGCAAGGGCGTGCCGCCCACCCAGCGGCTCGGGATCAGCGCCGCCGACGAGGCCCGGGCCGCGACCGCGGCCGCCCCCCGCCTCACCGGTGACACCGTGCCCGTCTACACCCTCTCCGCGGCCTTCGTCGCCGGCCGGGCCGGCACCCCGGTCGCCGAGGTCGAGTTCACCGCGACCACCGCCGTCGCCGCGGACGGACAGCGCGCCTCGGTCTGGACCGCCCGGCAGGGCGGCGGCTGGCGGGTCGTCAACATCGCCTCCGGCGGCGACGAGACCGACTACGCGGCCGCGGCTGCCGCGGACGGCGGCACCGCCTTCCGCGAACCCCAGCTCGACGCCTGGTACGAGCTCAAGGACGGCCGCGTCCTCCCGCTCGACGAGGACGCCCGCCGCTCGGTCGGCGCGCACGGCACCACCGTCGCGGCCTACCAGCGGCTCGTCCACCAGCGCTACGGGGACAAGCTGCCCGGCTCCGCGTACGACGCCTCCGGCAAGGCGGGCGGCTTCGAGACGGCGGCCCCGGGCACCGGCGCCGCGCCGCTGCTCACGGCCGGGGCCGCGGTCGGGATCACGGTCCTGGCCGGTGCGGCGCTCGGGCTGCGGCGGCGCCGGGCGCGCATCGCGTACTGAGCGCAGGCCCCGCCGTTCCCCGGTACCCCGCCCCGGGGAACGGCGGGGCCCTCCCCGTCCGGGCCGTTCCCCGGTCGGGGCCGTTCCCCCGTCCGGGCCGTGCGCCGGGGCGGGCCGTGCGCCGGGGAGGGTCGTTCCCCGGAGTGGGTCGTTTCCTACTCCTTCCCCGCGAAGGTGCGCCGGTAGGCGAGCGGGGAGACGCCGATCGCGCTGTGCAGGTGCTGGCGCAGCGAGACCGGGTTGGCGAAGCCGACGCGGGTGGAGACCTGGTCGACGCTGAGGTCGGTGGCTTCGAGCAGGTGGCGGGCCAGGGCGATGCGCTGCTGGGTGAGCCAGCGGCCGGGGCTCTGGCCCGTCTCCTCCTGGAAGCGGCGGGCGAAGGTGCGGGTGCTCATGGCCGCGTGGGCGGCGAGTTCGGCGAGGGTCAGCGGCTGGTGCAGCCGGGCGAGGGCCCAGTCGCGGGTGGGGGCGGTGCCGGTGCTCCCGGCGGTGGGGACGGGGTGCTCGATGTACTGGGCCTGGCCGCCGTCGCGCCAGGGCGGAACGACGCAGAGCCGGGCGGCCCGGTTGGCGGCGGCGGTGCCGTGGTCGTTGCGCAGGACGTGCAGGAAGAGGTCGACGCCGGCCGCCGCGCCCGCCGAGGTGAGGATGCGCCCGTCGTCGACGAACAGCACGTCGGCGTCGAGCCGGACCCGCGGGAAGAGGCGGCGGAAGTGGTCGGCGAGGGCCCAGTGGGTGGTGGCCGGACGGTCGTCGAGCAGCCCGGCGGCGGCGAGCACGAAGGCGCCGGTGCAGATCGAGATCAGCCGGGTGCCGGGCCGGACCAGGGCCAGCGCGGCGGCGACGGCGGGGTCGAGGCCGGGGGTGGCGGGGACGGGTGCGAACGGCGGGATGACCACGGTGTCGGCGGTGGCGAGGACCTCCGGCCCGTGGTCGGGGGTGAGGCCGAAGTCGGCGTCGGTGCGGACGGGACGGCCGTCGACGGTGCAGGTGGACAGCCGGTACAGGCCGTCGGTGCTGCCGAACACCCGCTTGGGGATGCCCAGTTCGAACGGGTACACGCCGTCCAGGGCGAGCACGGCGACCCGGTGCGGTGCGCTCGCCGCCCCGGCGGGCGGCGCGGTCGGCGGTGAGGCCGCCGGGTCGGACGGCGCGGCGCACAGCGGGTCGGTGGCCATGGCGGACCTCCTGGCAGGATTCCATCGGACAGTGACCATCTTGCCACTCACGGCGGGCCGCCCGCCGCCGCCAGGCTGGAGGACATGACGACGAACACCGCGAGCACCGCGAGCACCACGAGCACCGAGAACACTGGAAACACCACCGGCACCATGCGCGCGATCAGCCAGGACGCCCTCGGCGGCCCCGAGGTGCTGCGGGTGGTGGAGCGCCCCCGCCCGGAGCCCGGCCCGAGCGAGGTACTGGTCCGGGTCCGGGCCGCGGGCCTGAACCCGACCGACTGGAAGCACCGGCAGTCGGGCCTCTTCCTGGGGCGGCCCCCGTTCGTCCTGGGCTGGGACGCGGCGGGCACGGTCGAGGCGGTCGGCCTCGGCGTGACCCTGTTCGCCCCCGGCGACGAGGTGTTCGGCATGCTGCCCTACCCGCACGGGGCCGGCTCGCACGCCGAGTACGTGGTCGGCCCGGCCCGGGCCTTCGCCCGCCGCCCCGCCTCGGTCGAACCGGTGCAGGCGGGCGCGCTGCCGCTGGCCGCGCTGACGGCCTGGCAGGCGCTGGTGGACACCGCGCAGGTGCGGGCCGGGGACCGGGTCCTGGTGCACGCCGCGGCCGGCGGGGTCGGGCACCTGGCGGTGCAGATCGCCAAGGCCCGCGGCGCGTACGTGATCGGCACCGCCAGCGCGGGCAAGCACGACTTCCTGCGCCGGATCGGGGTGGACGAGCCGGTCGACTACCGGGCGGTCGACTTCGCCGAGACGGTGCGCGACGTCGACGTGGTGCTGGACGCCATCGGCGGCGACTACCAGCTCCGCTCGCTGCGCACGCTGCGCCGGGGCGGACTGCTGGTGTCGATCCTCCCGTTCCCCGTCGAGGGCCTGGCCGAGGAGGCGGCCCGGCTCGGGGTGCGGACCGCGATGATGCTGGTCGAGGCCGACCACGCCGGCATGACGGCGATCGCCGAACTCGCCGAGCGCGGCCTGCTGCGGGCCGAGATCGCCGGCACCTTCCCGCTGGCCGACGCCGCCGAGGCGCACCGGGCGGGCGACGGCGGCCGGGTCGCGGGCAAGCTGGTGCTCCTGGTGGACTGACCCCCTCGCCGCGCCCCGGGCCCGAACCGGAGACCGTGCCCCGGGCCCGAACCGGAGAGCCTCCTACAGGATTCCCACCACTGTTATTGACGCGTTGTTGATCCCCCGTTCGCCCCCGGACCGTGCTGAACATGTCACTGTAGGTGGGGAGTTCTCTGACGACGTGTCAGAAGGCCTGTCGGCCGGCGGGAGGTTTGCCGATGGAGTACGGTGCGGCGCGGTTCTGGAGCGGCGTGGTCGGTGTGCTGGCCGCGCTGGCCGTCATAGCCGGGTACCTGATCGGCGGGGCCCGCCTGGTGTGGGCGGTCTCCGCGGTCGAGGTGCTGGCGGTGATGGCCTGGGTCGGGTACCGGTTCCGGGGGCGGGCCCACCGGCGGACGGCGGGCGAAGGGCCCGACGCGGCGCACTGCGAGCGCTGCCGTCGGGCCCGGGAGCGGCTGGAGACCAGGGCCCAGCCGGTTCGCCACTAGGGGTCGGGGGTCAGGAGGCGACGGTGTACGCCACCAGGGAGACCCCCACGTACTGCACGATGAAGGCGCCCAGGGTGAGGGCGTGGAAGACCTCGTGGAAGCCGAACCAGCGCGGTGACGGGTTCGGGCGCTTGAGGCCGTAGACCACCCCGCCGATCGTGTAGAGCGCGCCGCCGACGACGATCAGCGTCAGGACGGCCGGGCCGCCCTTGTGTAGGAAGTCGGGCAGGAAGAACACCGCCGCCCAGCCGAGGGCCACGTAGCACGGGGTGTACAGCCAGCGCGGGGCGCCGACCCAGAACACCCGGAACGCGATCCCGGCCAGCGCGCCGCCCCACACCAGCCACAGCAGCACCTGCTGCCGCGCGCCGTCCAGCAGCAGCATGGTGAACGGGGTGTACGTCCCGGCGATGATCAGGAAGATGTTGGCGTGGTCGAGCCGGCGCAGCACCGCCTCGCCGCGCGGGCCCCAGGTGAAGCGGTGGTAGACCGCGCTCACCCCGAACAGCATCCAGGCGCTCACCGAGTAGACGACGCAGGCGACCCGCGCCGCCGTCGAGTCGGCCAGGCAGATCAACACGATTCCGGCGGCCAGGGCGGCCGGGAACATTCCGGCGTGCAGCCAGCCACGCCACTTGGGCTTCATGAGCTCCAGTGCTTCCGCGGTCATGGGCAACATCTTACGGAACCGTAGGTTACTGGCTCGTAGTGAAGTGGCGACTCTCACTTTTGTACGTTATGGAGCATTGGGGTCGAGTGATCAAGGTCTCGCCGGGGCATGCGCAGGGCGTCACGGAGCCCCCGAATCAGACACCGTGTAGTAAAGATCTCGTCAATGGCGCCAATTGGACGAAGATGGGGTGGCGATCCGGGGCTACCGTGTAACCACCCTCAACCCCCGCGAAGCCGTCTCCTGGCCGAGATGGTGTGAAACGGAGCGATCGTGCCGCCTCAGATCTCTGCGCTCGCCGAGTCCGCGCCCACCCGCCACCAGCTCCTGGTGGACTGGGTCAACGAGATTGCCGACCTCACCCAGCCGGACCGCGTCGTCTGGTGCGACGGCTCGGAGGAGGAGTACCACCGCCTCGCCGAACAGCTGGTCGCCCAGGGCACCTTCACCAAGCTCGACGAGACCAAGCGCCCGAACTCCTACTACGCGGCCTCCGACCCGTCCGACGTCGCCCGCGTCGAGGACCGCACCTTCATCTGCTCCGAGCGCGAGCAGGACGCCGGCCCGACCAACCACTGGAAGGCCCCCGCCGAGATGCGCGAGGTCTTCCAGGGCGAGGACGGCCTGTTCCGCGGCGCGATGCGCGGCCGCACCATGTACGTGGTGCCGTTCTCGATGGGCCCGGTCGGCTCCCCGCTGGCCGCGTACGGCGTCGAGGTCACCGACTCCGCGTACGTCGCCGTCTCGATGCGCGTGATGACCCGGATGGGGCAGGCCGTGCTCGACCAGCTCGGCGAGGACGGCGAGTTCGTCAAGGCCGTGCACACGGTGGGCGCCCCGCTCGCCGAGGGCGAGGCGGACGTCGCCTGGCCGTGCAACACCACCAAGTACATCTCGCACTTCCCGGAGACCCGGGAGATCTGGTCCTACGGCTCCGGCTACGGCGGCAACGCCCTGCTCGGCAAGAAGTGCTACGCGCTGCGGATCGCCTCCACCATGGCCCGTGACGAGGGCTGGCTGGCCGAGCACATGCTGATCCTCAAGCTCACCCCGCCCTCCGGTGAGGTGAAGTACGTCGCCGCCGCGTTCCCGTCCGCCTGCGGCAAGACCAACCTGGCGATGCTCCAGCCGACCATTCCGGGCTGGAAGGTCGAGACGATCGGCGACGACATCGCCTGGATGCGCTTCGGCGCCGACGGCCGGCTCTACGCGATCAACCCGGAGGCGGGCTTCTTCGGCGTCGCCCCCGGCACCGGCGAGGACACCAACGCCAACGCGATCAAGACCCTGTGGGGCAACACCGTCTTCACCAACGTCGCGCTCACCGACGACGGCGACGTCTGGTGGGAGGGCCTGACCGAGCAGCCGCCCGCGCACCTCACCGACTGGCGCGGCGACGACTGGACGCCCGCGTCCGGCACCCCCGCCGCCCACCCGAACGCGCGGTTCGCCGTCCCAGCCGCGCAGTGCCCGACCATCGCCCCCGAGTGGGAGGACCAGGCCGGCGTGCCGATCTCGGCCATCCTGTTCGGCGGCCGCCGGGCCACCGCCGTCCCGCTGGTCACCGAGTCCTTCGACTGGCAGCACGGGGTCTTCCTCGGCGCCAACATCGCCTCCGAGAAGACCGCCGCCGCCGAGGGCACCGTCGGCGAACTGCGCCGCGACCCGTTCGCCATGCTGCCGTTCTGCGGCTACAACATGGGCGACTACTTCGCGCACTGGCTCAAGGTCGGCGCGGACGCCGACCCGGAGAAGCTGCCGAAGATCTACTACGTCAACTGGTTCCGGAAGAACGCCGACGGCCAGTTCGTCTGGCCCGGCTACGGCGAGAACAGCCGCGTCCTGAAGTGGATCGTCGAGCGCCTGGAGGGCACCGCGGCGGGCGTCGAGACGCCGATCGGCGTGCTGCCCGAGGTGGACGGCTTCGACCTGGACGGGCTGGAGCTCTCCGACGCCGACCGCGAGCTGCTGTTCACGGTCGACCGGGAGATCTGGAAGCAGGAGGCCGCGCTCGTCCCGGCCCACCTGGAGCTGTTCGGCGCGCACACGCCGGGCGAGCTGTGGGAGGAGTACCGGGCGCTGGTCAAGCGCCTGGGCGACTGACGCAGCGGTCCGCCCCGCACCCCCGGGAACCCGCCGGGGGTGCGGGGCGGACGGCCGCTACGGCTGGGCGTAGCCGGCCAGGAAGTCGCCGATCCGGGTGACCGCGTCCGTGATGTCCTCCGGGCGCGGCAGGGTGACCAGCCGGAAGTGGTCCGGGTCGGGCCAGTTGAAGCCGGTGCCCTGGACGATCAGGATCCGCTGCGAGCGCAGCAGGTCCAGCACCATCTGCGCGTCGTCCTTGATCTTGTAGACCTGCGGGTCGAGCCGGGGGAAGGCGTACAGCGCGCCCTTCGGCTTGACGCAGGAGACGCCGGGGATCTCGTTCAGCAGCCTGTACGCCGCGTCCCGGGAGGCGAGCAGCCGGCCGCCGGGCAGGATCAGGTCCCGGATGGACTGCCGGCCGCCGAGCGCCGCGGCGACCGCGTGCTGGGCGGGCATGTTGGCGCACAGCCGCATCGAGGCCAGCACGTTGAGGCCCTCGATGTAGGAGCGGGCCCGGTGCCGGTCGCCGGAGAGCACCATCCAGCCGGAGCGGAAGCCCGCCACCCGGTAGGACTTGGACATGCCGTTGAAGGTGACGCAGAACAGGTCGGGCGCCAGGGTGGCCAGCGGGGTGTGCTCCACGCCGTCGTAGAGGATCTTGTCGTAGATCTCGTCCGCGTAGATCACCAGCCGGTGTCGGCGGGCGAGTTCGGCGATCCCCTCCAGCAGCTCGCGCGGGTACACCGCGCCGGTGGGGTTGTTCGGGTTGATCACCACGATCGCCCGGGTGCGGTCGGTGATCTTCGCGGCGATGTCGGCCAGGTCCGGGTACCACTCGGCCTGCTCGTCGCAGCGGTAGTGCACCGCGGTGCCGCCGGCCAGCGAGACCGAGGCCGTCCACAGCGGGTAGTCGGGCGCCGGGACGAGCACCTCGTCGCCGTCGTCGAGCAGCGCGGTCATGGCGAGCTGGATCAGCTCGGACACGCCGTTGCCGAGGTAGACGTCCTCGACCGACAGGCCGTGCAGGCCGCGCTCCTCGTAGTGCATGACCACGGCGCGGCGCGCCGAGAGCAGGCCCTTCGAATCGCCGTAGCCGTGCGCGGAGTTCAGGTTGCGGAGGATGTCCTGGAGGATCTCCGGCGGCGCCTCGAAGCCGAACGCGGCGGGGTTGCCGGTGTTCAGCTTCAGGATGCGGTGGCCCTGTTCCTCCAGCCGCATCGCCTCGTCGAGGACCGGGCCGCGGATGTCGTAGCAGACGTTGGCGAGCTTGCTGGACTGGATGACCTGCATACCCGCCTACTTTACGGGCGCGTTACGCCGATCACCGAGTGCTGTTCGCCACCTGGACACGGACGGGCGAACGGCTGTCGGACGGTAGGGTCGCGACCGAGCGCCAGGGGAGGGCCGGATGGTCGGGGCAGTGGTCGGGGCCGTGCTGGGGCTGTTCGCGGGAGCGCTGCTCAGGCCCGCGGCGGCCAGGTACGCGGTGCCCTCCGGCGAGCCGTGGCGCAGCTGCCTGCCCACCCCGCTCGGCCGGTGCGCGCGGCACGGCGAGCGGGTCGGCCCGCCGCCGCTGGCGGTCGAGGCGGCGGCCGCGGCGACCGGCGCGGCCCTGGGCGCCTGGGCCCCGGAGCGGTGGCTGCCGGTGCTGGTGTGGCTGGCCCTGTTCGGCACCGTGCTGGGCTTCGTGGACGCCGCGGTCAAGCGGCTGCCGGACGCGCTGACGCTCCCGCTGTTCCTGGGCACCGCCGTCCTGGTGCCGCTCGCCGACCACCGCCCGGCGGTGTGGCTGCGCTGCGCGCTGGCGGCGGCCGCCCTCGGGCTGGCGTTCCTGCTGCTGGCGCTGCTCGCCCCGGTGGGCCTGGGCGACGCCAAGCTGGCGCCGAGCCTGGGCGCGGTGCTGGGCCTGGCGGGCTGGCCGGCGGTGTACGCCGGTGTCCTCTACATGTGGGTGGTCGCGGCGCTGTGGGCGGTGGCCCTGCTGGTGCTGCGCCGGGCGGGTCGGCGCAGCGAGCTGGCGTTCGGCCCGGCGATGCTGCTGGGCACCCTGGCGGCGGTGCTGGCGGCGGGCGGCTGACCGGCCCCGGAACGGGCGGGGCCCGCCGTACCCCAGCGGTACGACGGGCCCCTGTGTCGTGCACCTGCCCCACCCTCGAGGAGCGGTGCACCGGCTCTCCGGTTACTGCATGTTGTGCGTGAAGGCGCCGACGTTGTTGGAGAAGTCGTTGCCGTTGTTGGCGTCCCAGTTGGTCGACCAGGTCATCGCGCCGCGGATGGTCGGCCACTTGGCCGGCGGGACGAAGCTGCCGCAGTGGTTGCCGGTGGCCAGGCAGTCCAGCGCGTTGTTCACCACGGTGGAGTTGACGTAGCCGCCGCCCGCCGCCTTGGTGGAGGCCGGGACGCCGATGCCGACCTGGTCCGGACGCAGGCCGCCCTGGATGTGGGTGCAGACCTGGGCGGTGATGAAGTCGATGGTGCCCTGGGTGTAGACCTTGCCGTCGCAGCCGTTCATGCCGCCCGAGTTGTAGAACTGGGTGTTGACGACGGTCAGGATGTCCTTGGTGGCGAGGGCCAGCTGGAAGTACGCACCGGCGGTGGAGTACATCCCGATGGTCTCGGGCGCCATGGTCAGGATGAAGTTCGGGCCGACCTTGGCCGCCAGGGTGTGCAGCGCCTGCGCCATGTAGGTCGCGTTGACGCCGTTCTCCAGGTCGACGTCGATGCCGTCGAAGCCGTACTGCTGGATCAGCTTGTAGGCCGAGTCGGAGAACGCGGTGGCGGCGGCGGAGCTGGCGACCGAGATGGCGCCGTTCTGGCCGCCGATGGAGAGGACGACCTTCTTGCCGGCCGCGTGCTTGGCGGCGATGTCGGCCTTGAAGTCGGCGTCGGTGTAGCCGCCGAGCTTGGTGGCCAGCGCCGGGTCCAGGGTGAAGGAGATCGCGCCCTGGGTGGTGGTCGCGTCGGCGAAGGAGACCGCGATGATGTCGTACGCGGACTGCACGTCGCGCAGCTTCTGCACGGTCGAGTTGTTGTCGAAGTTCTGCCAGTAGCCGGTCAGCACGTGCTTGGGCAGGGTGCTGTTGGACGGCGGGTTGCTGGTGCTCGACGACGCGGACGGCGACGGCGAGGAGGACGCCGACGGGGAGGCGCTCTGCGAGGGCGAGGCCGACGCGGACGGCGAGGCGCTCCTGGACGGCGACGCGGAGGCCGACGGCGAGGCCGAGGTGGCGGAGGCCGACGGGGTCGGGGAGGCGGTGCCGCCCGGGCCGATCAGCTGGATGTCGTCCGCGTAGTACGTGGGCTGGCCGTACCAGCCGTGCACGTAGAGGGTGACGCTGGTGGTGTTGGCGCCGGTGGTGAAGGTGGTGTTCAGCTGGTTCCAGGCGCTCTGCGCGGACCAGGTGGACGGGTCGGTGCCGCCGGTGCCGCGGGCGCCCAGGTAGACGTACTGGCCCTGGACCCAGCCGTTGAGCGAGTAGGCCGTGTTGGGGAGGACCGAGACGGTCTGGGTGCACTCGGCGGTGTCGCCGGCGCCGGGGGTGGCGGACAGCGCGCCGGTGCCCGAGTGCACCGGGGTGGAGACCGCGGAGGTGGTGCCGACGCAGTTCCAGCCGGAGAGGCCGGAGTCGAAGCCGCCGTTGTTGACCAGGTTGCCGACCGCGGCGTTCGCACCGCCGGCCGACAGGGCCAGGCCGGTGCCGGCCAGGGCCAGCGCGGTCGCGGTGGCGAGGACGGCCGGGATCTTGTTGCGGCGCCGGTGGGACGGCTGCTGCAGGGTACGGGCCATGACAGGCTCCAGTGCAGGGGAGTGGGGGTGTGGGGTGTGGGGAGGCACGCCGGGAATGTCGGGGAGAGCCGCCGCGGTGGGGGTCGCGGCGGCTCCGCTGTGGGGGAGGGTCCGCTGTGGTGCTGACCACACGCTGGACTAGACCAATGGCAAGCGTCAAGACCCGGAATCCGGTTTAGGGGCCGTTTAAGGATTCGGATACCGTTCCGTAGCTTGTCCCGTGCGCGCACTGTGACAAGACCGGTACCTGCGGTTTTGCCGCCCGCAAACCCGGGCGGAGTAGGCTGCCGCAGGGATTTCGCACCCGGAGCAATCAGCACGGAGGGGCCGTTCACGATGGGTCTGCGCGATGTGGTGGAACGTACGCCGGGGCTGCGCACCCTGCTGGACAAGGCCTACCGGCTCTACGGCCGCCGGGTGGAGGTGCACCTGGCCAACACCCCGCACCACATCGGGGTGATCCTGGACGGCAACCGGCGCTGGGCCAAGGCCACCGGCGGCACCACCGCCTACGGGCACCAGCGCGGCGCCGACAAGATCAGCGAGTTCCTGGGCTGGTGCGCGGAGACCGAGGTCCGGGTGGTCACCCTGTGGATGCTCTCCACCGACAACCTGGCCCGCCCCGCCGAGGAGCTCGTCCCGCTGCTGGGCATCATCGAGGACACCGTGCAGGGCCTGGCCGAGGCCGGCCGCTGGAAGGTCCACCCGGTGGGCGCGCTCGACCTGCTGCCCGCCCGCACCTCCGGGGTGCTCAAGCAGGCCGCCCAGGACACCGAGCACGTCGACGGACTGACCGTCAACGTGGCGATCGGCTACGGCGGCCGCCAGGAGATCGCCGACGCCGTCCGCTCGCTGCTGCAGGAGCACGCCGGCCGCGGCACCTCGATCGAGGAACTGGCCGAGGTCCTCGACGTCGAGCACATCGCCGAGCACCTCTACACCAAGGGCCAGCCCGACCCGGACCTGGTGATCCGGACCTCCGGCGAGCAGCGGCTGTCCGGTTTCCTGCTCTGGCAGTCCGCGCACAGCGAGTTCTACTTCTGCGAGGCCTACTGGCCGGCCTTCCGGAAGGTCGACTTCCTGCGGGCGCTGCGCGACTACCAGCTGCGCAACCGGCGGATGGGCCGCTGACCCCGGGTCAGGGTCCACTACCCCTGGGGCGGGTGGGAAAACGTTCACCCGTTGTGATCCCGCTGTTCGCTCCGGCGCGAATGCGGGGCCCCTCGCCTGGGAATACACCCTTCAGACCGTCCCCCCGGCCAGCGGGGCCGCGGGGACCGGTGGGCCGCGGGTGACGTCGGGTCACCCGCTCTGGAGGGCTAGTGGTCAGTTCCAAGAGCCGCCGGACACCTGACCGGCGCACGTACGTCCTCGACACCAGCGTGCTCCTGGCCGACCCCCTCGCGATGACGCGCTTCGAGGAGCACGAGGTGGTCCTCCCGGTCGTCGTGGTGACGGAGCTGGAGGCCAAGCGGCACCATCCGGAGCTGGGCTACTTCGCCCGTCAGGCGCTGCGGATGCTGGACGACTACCGGGTCCGGCACGGCCGACTGGACGAACCGATCCCGGTGGGCGAGCTCGGCGGCACCATCCGGGTCGAACTGAACCACTCCGACACCTCGATCCTCCCGGCCGGCTACCGGGTCGGCGGCGGCGAGGCCGACACCCGGATCCTCGCGGTCGCCCGCAACCTGCAGGCCGAGGGCTACGACGTCACGGTGGTCTCCAAGGACCTGCCGCTGCGGATCAAGGCGAGCTCGGTCGGCCTGCTGGCCGAGGAGTACCGGGCCGAGCTGGCGATCACCTCCGGCTGGACGGGCATGACCGAACTGCACGTCCCCGCCGACCAGGTCGACCAGCTGTTCGCCGGCCACGAGCACG
Organism: Kitasatospora sp. NA04385; assembly: GCF_013364235.1. Taxonomy (NCBI): domain Bacteria; kingdom Bacillati; phylum Actinomycetota; class Actinomycetes; order Kitasatosporales; family Streptomycetaceae; genus Kitasatospora; species Kitasatospora sp. NA04385. Next base: position 4,868,602 of record NZ_CP054919.1, read on the forward strand.
CCCTGCAGGTCGAGGGCGCCGAGCAGCTCCCCGTCCACACCGGCCTGGTGCTGCACTCCGAGCGCGGCCGCGCGCTGGGCCGGGTGGCCCCCGACGGCCGGGTGCAGCTGGTCCGCGGCGACCGCGAGGCGTTCGGCCTGCGCGGCCGCAGCGCCGAGCAGCGGATCGCCCTCGACCTGCTGCTCGACCCGGAGATCGGGATCATCTCGATGGGCGGCCGGGCCGGCACCGGCAAGTCCGCGCTCGCCCTGTGCGCCGGCCTGGAGGCCGTCCTGGAGCGCCGCCAGCACCGCAAGGTGATGGTGTTCCGCCCGCTGTACGCGGTCGGCGGCCAGGAACTCGGCTACCTGCCCGGCAGCGAGGCCGAGAAGATGGGCCCCTGGGCGCAGGCGGTCTTCGACACCCTCTCCGCCGTCACCACGCCGGACGTGATCGAGGAGGTCATCTCCCGCGGCATGCTGGAGGTCCTGCCGCTCACCCACATCCGCGGCCGCTCGCTGCACGACGCCTTCGTGATCGTCGACGAGGCCCAGTCGCTGGAGCGCAACGTGCTGCTCACGGTGCTCTCCCGGATCGGCCAGAACTCCCGGGTGGTGCTCACCCACGACGTCGCCCAGCGCGACAACCTCCGGGTCGGCCGGTACGACGGGGTGGTCGCCGTGGTCGAGAAGCTGAAGGGCCACCCGCTGTTCGCCCACGTGACGCTCACGCGTTCGGAGCGCTCGCCGATCGCCGCACTGGTGACCGAGATGCTGGAGGACATCCAGCCCTAGGCATAACGGGACACAACGGTGCAAAGGGGCCTGGCGCATAGCGTCAGGCCCCTTCGCTGTCAGTCGAACTGACGTCGCCTCGGCCCGCCGCCGGCCAAAGGCGCAGGTCGAAAAGTTTGTGAGATCCGCCACGGCACAGGGAATTGCGTAGACACACCCGCGTGCGGCATGGTGTGGGTTCTGTCAGGCCCCGCGTACGGCAATGCACGCCCGGCACCCCAGGTCGGCGGGCGGACAACTGAACACCGCAGAGCCGTACGCCGCTCGTCGCAGCCGCAGTTCCCGACGCTTGTGCCCGGGAGGCGGCCGAGCCCGAGCCTCCCGTGACCAGTTCGACGGAGGCCAGTGCCAGGGGCAGATACGCGCCCGTACGGTCACAGGACGGGCGACGCTGGAAGGAAACCATGTGACTCGGATCTCGGTCCGGGGAGTCGCTGTCGCCTCCGCCACCGCGGTGACCGCCGTCGGTGCCGTCGTGGGTGCGGCCTCTGGCAGTGAGGGCAAGGCCGCCGTCCAGACGGTCGACGTCGCGAGCGCCACGCTGCTCGCCGACGCCCCCACCGGCGCGCAGGCCCAGAACGTCAGCGACGGCATCGGCCGCCAGGCCGACGCCCAGCAGGTCTCCGCCGACACCGCCGCGAAGAAGGCCGCCGAGGAGGCCGCCCGGCAGAAGGCCGCGGCCGACGCCCAGGCCAAGGCCGACGCGGACAAGGCGGCCAAGGCCGCCGAGGAGAAGCGGCTCAAGGAGGAGGCCAACCGCGCCGCCGCGCGCAGCGTGCTGGCCACCGTCAGCCCCGGGTCCGTCCAGGACATGGCGCTCCAGATCGTCGGCGACCCGAACCAGTTCCAGTGCTTCAGCCAGATCGTGAAGCGCGAGAGCGGCTGGAACTACACCGCCACCAACGCCTCCTCCGGCGCCTACGGCCTGGTCCAGGCGCTGCCGGGCTCCAAGATGGCCTCGGCCGGCGCGGACTGGCGGACCAACCCCGAGACCCAGATCAAGTGGGGCCTCAGCTACATGAACAGCCGCTACGGCAGCCCCTGCGGCGCCTGGTCGTTCTGGCAGGCCCACAACTGGTACTAGGCCCGCAGCCGGTACCGGGCCCACCGGCCCGGCCGACCGCCCCGGGCCACCGGCCGCCGCGCACGCGGAAGGGCCCCGATTCCGCCCACGGGACCGGGGCCCTTCGTGCTGCTGCCGCCGCGCGGCGGCGGCCACGGCGCGGGCCGCCCCGCCCCGGCGACGCTGACCAGTGCGCCGCGGGCGGTGACGGCTCGGTGCGGACGCGGGGGAACGGAGCGGGTCCTGGTTTCCTCCGCTCCCGGCCGGTCCGCCTGCAGAAGGTCCGTTCTGTTTTCACCCCTTCCCCGCGGGCATCCGGCGAAACGTTCGTATAACGGCTGATTTGCCGGGCCTGTCCGGCCGCCGGTCGAGACACCCCCGGGACCGGGCCCCCCGACGGCGGGTAGCGTTCCTCACCGACGGCCGCGCGATCCGCGGCCCACGGCAGACGACACGGGGGAGACCGGGCAGTGACGGAAGAGACGGGCGGTGGCCGCTGGCGCGGCATCGCCAAGATGGGAGCGGTCGCGGCCGGCCTGTTCGCCGCCGCCGAACGCCGCCGCCGCGCGGCCATCTCCGCCGAGGCGCACGTCCTCGCCGCCGAACAGGCCGTCGAACTCGCCGCCGAACGGGCCGCCCTGCTGTCCGCCGAACAGGCGGCCCGCCAGTTCGCCGGACGGCAGGGCGGGGACGGCACACCACCGGAAGGAGCGGCCGTGCGCACCGACGACGCCGTCCCCGCCCCGCGCGCCCCGGAGCCCCCCGAGCACCCGCTCGGCAGCGCCCCGCTCGGCCGCCCCGCCAACCCGGTCGACGCCGTGCCCTGGACGCTGCGGGTCGCCGCCGAGTCCACCTGGCGGCTGCTGCTGATCGGCGTCGCCCTCTACGTGGTCTTCCGGGTCATCGACACCCTCAAGCTGGTCGCCTTCTCCGCGATCGCCGCCCTGCTCATCTCCGCCCTGCTCGAACCCACCGTCTCCTGGCTGCGCCGGCACGGCGTCCCCCGCTCGCTGGCCGCCGTCGTCACCTTCCTGGCCGGCCTGGCCAGCATCGGCCTGGTCGGCTGGTTCGTGTTCTGGCAGGTCTCCAGCAACCTCGACTCGGTCACCACCCAGGTCCAGGACGGCGTCCGGCAGTTGCGCGACTGGCTGCTGAACGGCCCCTTCCACCTCACCCCGGACCAGCTCAACAACTTCACCAACCAGATCACCACCGCCATCGGCAAGAACTCCGAGGCGCTCACCTCGGCCGGCTTCACCGGCGTCACCATCGCCGTCGAACTGCTCACCGGCGTGGTGCTCACCGCGTTCACCACCTTCTTCCTGCTCTACGACGGCGCCCGGATCTGGAGCTGGGTGCTGCGCGGGCTGCCCCGGCACTCCCGCTACGCGATGGCCGGCGCCGGCCCCAAGGCCTGGTCCACCCTCACCGCGTACGTGCGCGGCACCGTCACCGTCGCCTTCATCGACGCGCTCTGCATCGGCATCGGGATCAGCATGGTCGGCGTGCCGATGGCGATCCCGCTCGCGGTGATCATCTTCCTGGGCGCGTTCGTGCCGCTGGTCGGCGCGCTGGTCACCGGCACCATCGCGGTGCTGATCGCGCTGGTCACCACCGGCGGCGTCGGCAAGGCCCTGGCGGTGCTGGTCATCCTGATCGGCGTCCAGCAGCTGGAGGGCCACATCCTGCAGCCGCTCATCCTCGGCCGGGCCGTCCGGGTGCACCCGCTCGCCGTCGTGCTCGGCGTCGCGGCCGGCTCCATCATCGGCGGCATCCCCGGCGCGATCGTCGCCGTCCCGCTGATCGCCGTCACCAACACCGTCACCGGCCACCTGCGCCAACGCAACGCGGCCGGGCAGGAGGTCTTCCAGGCCATCGAAGCGGCCCGGAAGGGCTAGCCCCCGGTCACGAGCGCGGGCGACCGGCCCGGAACGCGGCGGGGTCCGCCCCGGGAGAGAACCCTCCCGGGGCGGACCCCGCCGTCTCGCGCGCCTAGCGCGGGAGCTGCGCCTCCGCGTCCAGCACCGCGGCGACGGCCTGGACGGTCGCGGCGATCTTGACCGCGGCCTGGATCACCTCGCGGTCGACACCGGCCTTGCGCAGCACGCCCTCGTGCGAGTCGAGGCACTGGCCGCAGCCGTTGATCGCCGAGACGGCGAAGGACCACAGCTCGAAGTCGACCTTGTCGACGCCCGGGTTGCCGATGATGTTCATCCGCAGGCCGGCCCGCATCGTCCCGTACTCCTTGTCGGAGAGCAGGTGCAGCGTCCGGTAGTAGACGTTGTTCATCGCCATGATCGCGGCCGCGCCCTTCGCGGCCTCGTAGGCCTCGGGCTTCAGGTTGGCCTTGGCCTCGGGCTCCAGCTCGCGCAGCACGATCGGGGAGCGGGTGGCCATCGCGCAGGCGAGGACGGTGCCCCAGAGCTGCTGCTGCGGCAGGTCGGAGTTGCCGATCACCGAGCCGAGGTTGAGCTTCAGGTCCTTGGCGTAGTCCGGCAGGGCGGCCTTGAGTTCGTCGAGCGCCATCGGGTCAGCCGGCCAGCAGGGACTGGGCGTCGAGGGTGTCCTCGCCCTTGTTCCAGTTGCACGGGCACAGCTCGTCGGTCTGCAGGGCGTCGAGGACCCGCAGCACCTCCTTGGGGTTGCGGCCGACGGAGCCGGCGGTCACCATGACGAACTGGATCTCGTTGTTCGGGTCGACGATGAACACCGCGCGCTGGGCGGTGCCGTCCGCGCCCTCGACGCCGCAGGCCCGCATCAGGTCGTGCTTGATGTCGGCGAGCATCGGGAACGGCAGGTCGCGCAGGTCCTTGTGGTCCTTGCGCCAGGCGTGGTGGACGTACTCGGAGTCGCCGGAGACGCCGAGGATCTGGGCGTCGCGGTCGGCGAACTCCTCGTTCAGCTTGCCGAACGCGGCGATCTCGGTCGGGCAGACGAAGGTGAAGTCCATCGGCCAGAAGAACACGACGCGCCACTTGCCCTCGTAGGACTTGTGGTTGATCTCGGCGAAGGCGTTCGCGGCCTCGAGGTCCACGCAGGCGTTGAGTTCGTACTCGGGGAACTTGTCGCCGATCGTCAGCACGTCGCATCTCCAGGGTTGGGACGAGGGATGTCCGGATTGCGGACACCTCCCACCCTTGCACACGGTTACTGATCAGTGAAATCGGTTCTGCGGGAGCCTCCGATAGGCAAGTCCGATCAGTGCGGCAGACTGGACGGAGCACCTCCGCCGGCAGGAAGCAGCACCGTGAAACCCAGCGCGCCCCGCACCCCCACCGTCTCCCAGCTGCGGGCCTTCGCGGCGGTCGCCGAGCACCGGCACTTCCGGGACGCCGCCGCCGCGATCGGCACCAGCCAGTCCGCGCTGTCCGGGGCGGTCGCCGCGCTGGAGGACTCGCTCGGCGCGCAGCTGGTCGAGCGGACCACCCGGCGGGTCGTGATCACCCCGCTCGGCGAGCGGATCGCCGAGCACTCCCGGCGGGTGCTGTCCGCGCTGCACGCGCTCACCGAGGAGGCCGAGGCCGCCCGCCGCCCGTTCACCGGCCCGCTGCACCTCGGGGTGATCCCCACCGTCGCGCCCTACCTGCTGCCCACCGTGCTGCGGCTGGTCCGCGACGCCTACCCCGACCTCGAACTGCACGTCCACGAGGAGCGCACCCCCTCGCTGCTGAACGGCCTCGGCGACGGGCGGCTCGACCTGCTGCTGCTCGCCCTGCCCGCCGGCGGGGCGCTGCCGGTGGCCGAGATCCCGCTGTTCGACGAGGATTTCGTGCTGGTCGTGCCGCCCGAGCACGAACTCGCCGGACGGATCGACGTGCCCCGCGACGCGCTGCTCGACCTGGACGTGCTGCTGCTGGAGGAGGGGCACTGCCTGCGCGACCAGGCGCTCGACATCTGCCGCGAGGTCGGCGCCGAACCGGCCGGCGGCAGCACCCGGGCCGCCGGGCTCTCCACCCTGGTCCAGCTGGTGGCCGGCGGCCTCGGCGTCACCCTGCTGCCCGCCACCGCGCTCGACGTCGAGACCGGACGCACCGACCGGCTCGCCGCCGTCCGCTTCGCCCACCCCGCCCCCGGCCGCCGGATCGGCCTCGCCCACCGGCCCGGCTCCGCCCGCACCGGCGAGTACGGCCGCTTCGCGGCGGCCCTGCGCGAGGCCCTGCGGGGGCTGCCGGTCCGCCTCGCCGCCTGACGGGCCCGCCGCCTCACCCGAACGGGCGACGGCGCCGCCCCGCGGCCGGGTTGACGCCGCGTCACGTTCACCTCCCGGCCGGGCGTGTGCGGGCCGGGGCATGGGCATAAACCGCTCCGAGGGGGTGGTCCGGTGTACGTGTCGCGGATCAGGGTGTCCGGGGTGAAGTGCTTCGAGGGCGTGCGCGAGGTCGACGTGACGATCCCGCCCGGCCCGGGGTGGACGGTGTTCGCCGGGCCGAACGGCAGCGGGAAGACCGCCCTGCTGCGGGTGCTCGCGATGGCGCTCGGCGCCCTGCCCCCCGGCCCCGCCGCGCACTGGGGCACCGGGGGCTGGGTCCGGGCCGACCCGGCCCCGCGCTGGCGGGTCGGCGACCCGCCGGGCCCGCCCGCGCCCGCTACCCGCTGCGCGCCGAGGGCCGCCGCGTCCCGCTGGACGCGGAGCTGGCGGCCGAGGTGCTGCCGGCCGGCTGGCGGGTCGCCGACCCGCGGCGGCAGACCGTGGCCCGCGCCGGCCTGGAACTCCCGCTGGACGAACTCGGCGACGGCACCGCCGGGTTGACCCGGCTGGCCAGCCAGCTCGCGGCCGCCCCCGAACTCCGGGGCCCGGTGCTGCTCGACGACGTCGACCGGCACCTGCACCCGGCCTGGCAGCAGCGGATCGGCCCGTGGCTGACCGAGCGCTTCCCGCACGCCCAGTTCCTGGTCGCCACCCACAGCCCGTACGTCTGCCAGGCCGCCGACCCCGGCGCGCTGATCCGGCTGCCCGGCCCGGACGAGGAGCGCGCCCCCCGCCGGCTGGACGAGGAACTGCGGCAGCGGGTGCTGTACGGCAGCGGCGAGGACACCGCGCTGTCCGAACTCTTCGCGCTGCCCAGCGCCTACTCGCCCGCCGCCGAGGCCGAACGCCGGATGCTGGTGCGCCTGGAGCGCAAGATGTACGCCGGGCAGGCCAGCGAAGCCGAACTCGCCGAGTACCGCGAACTGGGCGCCAAGCTGAACAGCTCGCTGACCGCCCGGGTCGACGAGGTCACCGCCCGGCTGCTCGGCAGGGACGGGTGATCCCGCTCCAGCGGCCGCCGCTCCAGCCCCGGCTGGCCGCCGAACTCGAACGCGCCACCGCCCAGGTGCGGGCCGCCGGGCTCAACACCGCCTCCGGGCGGGCCGCCTGGCGCCGCGCCGTCCGCCCCAAGGCCCAACTCCGGCTGATGCTGCGGCAGATGGCACCCGGCCTGGAGCGCTGCATGTACTGCGGCGACAACCTGGGCACCGACATCGACCACTTCGAGCCGATCGCCCAGGCCCCGCTGCGCACCTTCGACTGGCAGAACCACCTGCTGGCCTGCGCGCACTGCAACAGCAACCGCAAGCGCGACCGCTTCCCGCGCGACCCCGCCACCGGCGACGGCCTGCTGGTCGACCCCTGCCGCGAGGACCCGGCCGACCACCTGCGGCTCTACCTGGACTCCGGCGCGTACGACCCGCTGACCGTCCGCGGCGAGGCCACCATCGAGGTGTTCGGCCTCAACGAGCGGCCCGAACTGGTGCGCGGCCGGCGGATGATGTTCGCCGTGGTCAAGGCCCTGCTGCTGACCTGGCGGGCCGCCGCCACCCCGGCCGAGGCCGCCGAGTACGCCGCCGCGCTGCGCGAGATCCACCATGCCGACGTGCTGCGCACCGTCCTCGCCCTGCGCCGCAGCCGCCCGCTGGCCCTCGCCGTGCTCGGCCCCGACGTGCTCGACGCGCTCGACCGGCTGGTGCGGGAAACCGGGCAGGCCGGGGAGGAACGGGGGGCCGGGGAGGACCGGGCGGCCGGCGCCTAGGGCCGGTCCAGCCGCTGCTCGAACCAGACCACCTTGCCCGCGCCCAGCCGGGTCGCACCCCAGCGGTCCGCGCACCTGGCCACTATCTGCAGGCCGCGCCCGCGCTCCTCCTCCGGCCCGGCCCGGCGGGTGCGGGGCAGCGCCGGGGAGTCGTCGCCGACCTCGCAGCGCAGCAGCGAGGTGCGCACCAGGCGCAGCGTCACCGGCCGGGTGGCGTGCTGGATCGCGTTGGTGACCAGCTCGCTGACCATCAACTCGCAGTTCTCCGACAGGTGTTCCAGACCCCACCGGCGCAGCGCGTGCCCCGCCAGCCGACGCGCCCGGCCCGGCGTCTCGTGCCGGGGCTGGAGGTGCCAGTGCGCGACGTCCCCGGCCGGGATGCCGTCGAACGCGGCCGCCAGCAGCGCGATGTCGTCGGCCCGGTCGCCCGGCGGCAGGATGCGCAGCGCCTCCTGGCACAGCTGGTCCGGGGTGAGCCGGTTGCCGCCCGCCAGCCGGGCCCGCAGCAGCTCCAGGCCGGTGCCCAGCGGGCGGCGGCGGGTCTCCACCAGGCCGTCGGTGAACAGCAGCAGCGCCGAACCGGGCGGTGCGGGCAGCTCCACCGAGGCGAAGTCCACCCCGCCGACGCCGATCGGCGCGCCCGAGGGCAGGTCCAGCAGCTCGCTGGTGCCGTCCGGGCCGATCAGCACCGGCGGCACGTGCCCGGCGTTGGCGATCCGCACCCGGCCCGCGATCGGGTCGTACACCGCGTACACACAGGTCGCCAAGTGGTGTTCGCGGCCCAGCCGTTGGGCCTGCTCGTCGAGGTGGTACAGCACCTCGTGCGGCGGCAGGTCCAGGCCCGCCAGGGTCTGCGCGGAGGTGCGCAGCTGGCCCATCACGGCGGCCGAGGTCAGCGAGTGGCCCATCACGTCGCCGGTGATCAGCGCGACCCGGTTGCCGGGCAGCGGGATCGAGTCGTACCAGTCGCCGCCGACCTGCGCGCCGCGCTCGCCCGGCAGGTAGCGGTGCGCCAGCCGGACGCCGTGCGGCTGCGGCAGGTGCGCGGGCAGCATCGAGCGCTGCAACTCGTCGGCGATCTCCCACTCGCGGGTGTAGCGCAGCGCGGTGTCCACCGCCAGGCCGCCGTGGGTGGCCAGGTGCGCGGCGGTCGCCGTGTCGGCCGGGTCGAAGCCCGCCGCGCTGCCGTCCGGGCCCGGTCGGCGCACCAGCAGCAGCATGCCGAGCGCGGCCCGCCGCCCGTGCAGCGGCAGCGCCAGCAGCGCCGTCCCGGCCGGCAGCCGGCCCAGCGCCCGGGCGCCCAGCAGTTCGGCGGCCAGGCCGCCGCGCCCGGCGCCCAGCACCGTCGGCCCGACCGGGGCGCGGTGGGCCAGCGCGTTCCAGGCCGCTGCCGGGCAGCACCGGGCGCACCCCCGCGCGGCGGCCCAGCCGGGTGCCGCAGGTGTGCCGCACCCGCAGCGCCCGGGCGGGCCCTGCTCGCGCTCCACGTCCGGCAGCGGGTCGCGGACCAGCACCACCAGGGCGTCCGCCACCGCCGGGACGAGCACCCGGCCCAGGTTGCGCAGGGTGGCCGTCAGGTCCAGCGAGCTGTTGATCCGCCGGGCCGCCCGGTCCAGCGCGGCCAGCCGCTCCGCCAGCCGCCCGGGCGCGCCGGGGGCCGCCTCGCCGGAGGCACCCGCGCCGGGCGGCGGGTGCCGCTGGACGGGTACGGCGGGCTGCTGCCCCGCCAAGGGCTCCAGGTGGTCGCGCACGGGCTGCCCGATCTGTGCAGATGTGGTCTCGGGAACGGAGACTGACGTCTCGTCAGCCGGTGCGCCGACAGCGCAGGTACAGCTGGGTCTCCGGCGGCTGCGCGGACCCGGCGGGCGCGTACGACCGGCTGTCCACCGCCTCCACCGCGAAACCGGCGCCGGCCAGCAGCCCCGCCAGGTCCTCGCGCAGGTACCCGCTGACCCGGATCTCCTGCTCCAGGAACGGCAGCGGCGCGTCGTCCAGGTCGGCCTCGACCATGCCCAGCGCCAGCAGGCCGCCCGGGCGCAGCAGCCCGCGGACCCGGCCGAGCGTCTCGGCGATCTCCGCGCGGGGCAGCATCAGCAGCGAGAAGAACGCCGCCGCGGCCTCCCACGAGCCGTCCCCGTCCGGGCCCAACTCCGGTACGCCCCAACGGGAACCGGCGCTCTCCAGGCCCAGGTCGAGGACGTCCAGCCGGTGGAAGGACGCCGCCGGCACGGCCGCCCGGGCCTGCGCCAGCATGCCCTCCGACAGGTCGACGCCCGTCACCCGCAGCCCGCCGTCGGCCAGCTGGCGGGCGGTCGGCTCGCCGGCTCCGCACCCCACGTCCAGCACCCGGGCACCGGCGGGGAGTTCGGCCAGCAGCCAGTCGCCGCAGGCGAGCTGCCCGGCCCTGGCCGGAAACACCTCCTGGTAGCGGCCCCCGATCGCGTCGAACACGGCGGCCTGGCGGGCCCGTTCGACCCGGCGCGCACCCGCCGCGGACGCCCGGTCGGCGTCGGCGGAGGCGGCGTTCTGTTCGTCCGTCACGATGATCTGGGCACCTCTCCCGCGTGCGTCCTGCCCTGCCCGTCGTGGCCCGCGCTCCACTCCCGACCCTGGCCTTCGAGAATAAACGCGATCACCGCACCGTGGAGCCCGTTTCCGGCCAACTCGTGCGCCGTTGGGCGCTTATCGCCCGCCGGGGGAAGCACGCCGGGGCCCGCGACGGAGCACGCCGGGCCCCGCACGCCGCGTGGCGCGTCCGCGCCACGCCCCCGACCTGCGCCGACGCCCGGTCAACGGCCTTGCCGCGGGCGTTTATCGAACGTCAATCGACACCTGTCAGAGTCTTCTCAGCGCCGGGGAAGCGTCAAGGTGTTCCCGCAGCCGGGGGGCTGCGGGGACGCCGACGCTCCCGGGGGGAAGGCGTCCGGCCGGGGGGACCAGGGGGGTACCGCGGGGGGAACGGAAGCCTACGGCGCGACCGGGGGAGGGGAAGGCTCGGTGTGTCGCGATGCGATGAGGTCCTGCACGGGTTGGGCCTCGGGCACACCGAGCCGGGTGAACACCGTGAGCGCCTCCTGGAGGCAGGCCAGCCCGCGCGAGGGCTGACCGGTCTCCAGGAGCGCCTCGCCCAGCGCCGCGTTCGCCATGCCCTGGCAGTACGCGGCCTCGATCTCCTGGGCGATCGACAACGACTCCTCGGCGGCCGCCGTCGCCGCCGCGAACTGACCGTCCGCGAGCAGGCAGGCCGCCAGCCGGGCCAGCGAGTAGCCCTCCCAGATCGGGTGCTGCTGCTGGTGGTACAGCTGGTGCGCCTCCCGCAGGTGCACCGCGGCCTCGCCGGGCGAGCCGGTCGAGCGCAGCACCACGCCCAACTGGTAGAGGGTGTCCGCCAGGCAGGGCACGTTCCCGGACGCCCGGGCCGCCGCCACCGCGGCGCGCGCCGACTCCACCGCCTCGGCGTGCCGGTCCAGACCGACGTAGGCGCGGGCCATGTTGGCGAGCAGCCGGGCCTCGCTGATCGGGGAGTCGAGGGGGCGGACGGTCTCCAGTGCCTGCTGGTAGACGGGCAGCGCCTCGGCCGGGCGGCCGGCCAGGAACAGCGTGATGGCCAGGCCGTTGGCGGTGGCCATCCGCAGCGCGGTGGACCGGCCGGTGGGCTGGAGGGCCAGGCTGCGGGCCAGTGACTCCTCCGCCTCGGCGAGTTCGGAGGCGATCCGGTGGATCTGTCCGAGCGAGTGGTGCACCGAGGCCAGGGTGTCCGGGTCCCGCTGGGCCACCGGGCTCGCCGCGGCGGCCCGGAGCATGGCGCGCACCCGAGGGGCGAGCGTCGGCTCCTCGCTCACGAACGTCAGGGTCTGCAGGATGTCCACGGCGGGCTGCAGCAGGCCGAGGGGGGCGTCGGCGGCGGCCTCGACGGCGCCCAGCAGGACGGCGACCTCGGACCGGAGCCAAGCCCGGGCCGAGTGGCCGTCGGAGAACGACCGACCGGTCGCGTCGGCCCGGTGCAGCAGCTCGATGGCCAGGTCGTCCGGCTCGATCGCCCGCTGGACGTTGCGCACGGTGGCGTGCAGCAGGTCCAGCAGCCGCAGCAGCGCCGCCTGCTGCTGCTCGGTGTCCGCCAGCTTGGTGTTCTGCCGCTGCGCGTACAGGCGCAGCAGGTCGTGGTAGCGGTACCGGCCGGGGGTGAAGCACTCCAGCATGTTGGCCTCGACCAGGGCCTCCGCCAGGTCCTCGGCCTCCTGCTCGGAGGCGTCGAGCAGCGCGGCGACGGCCGACAGCGGCAGGTCGGGGGAGTCCACCAGGGCGAGCAGCCGGAACGCCCGGGCCTCCTCGGTGCGGAGCTGGGCGTAACCGAGCCCCAGGGTGGTCTCCACGGCGAGGTTGCCGAGTTGGAGCTCCTGGAGCCGGTTGCGCTGGTCCGCTAACCGCCGGGCCAGGTCGGAGACGCTCCAGCGCGGACGGCTGGCCAGCCGGGCGGCGGCGATCCGGACCGCCAGCGGCAGGAAGCCGCAGGAGGTCACCACCTGGAGCGCGGCCTCGGGCTCGGCGCCGACCCGCTCGGCGCCGACGATCGCCGAGAACAGCGCCAGCGCCTCGTCCGGGGTCAGCTCCTCGATGTCCACCAGGTGCGCACCGGGGAGTTCGGCCAGCCGGGAGCGGCTGGTCACCATCACGGCGTTGCCGGAGACACCGGGGATCAGCGGCCGCAACTGCCCGGCGTCGCGGGCGTTGTCGAGCAGGATCAGCATCCGCTTGTCGGCCAGCAGCGAGCGGTACAGCGCGGCGCGCTGGTCCAGCGAGTCGGGGGCGTCGGAGGCGCCGAGCGCGTGCAGGAAGTCGCCGAGCACCACGGCCGGGTCGGCCGGGGAGGCGCCCGCGCCGCGCAGGTCCACGTACAGCTGCCCGTCCGGGAAGTCCGGCCGCAGCGAGTGCGCGACGTGCACCGCGAGGGTGGTCTTGCCGACGCCGCCGATGCCGGCCAGCGAGGTCACCACGACGGCTTGGCCGGAACCCGCCCTCAGCACGTCCCGGAGTTCGTTCACCATCTTGCTGCGCCCGCTGAAGTCCGAGACGTCGGCCGGGAGTTGGGCGGGCGGAACGAAAGCGACCGGTTCCTCGGCGGCCTTCGGCGCGCGGACCGGCGGCGCCAGCAGCTCCGGGTCGCCGGCCAGGATGCGGTGGTGCATCGTGGACAGCCCGCCGCCCGGCTCCACCCCGAGCTCGTCGATCAGCAGCTTGCGGGTGTCGGCGTACACGCCCAGCGACTCGGCCTGCCGACCGCTGCGGTACAGCGCCAGCATCAGCAGTTCGCGCAGCCGCTCGCGCAGCGGGTACGCGGCGGACAGCGAGTTCAACTCGGCCACCACGTCGGCGTGCAGGCCGATCTCCAGGGCCAGCGCGCAGCGCTCCTCGGCCACCGCGAGCTGCCGCTCGGCCAGCCGGGTGCGCTGGGCGTCGGCGTACGGGCCGGGCACGCCGGGCAGCGGGCGGCCGCGCCACAGGTCGAGCGCGGCGACCAGGGTGTCGTGGGCGGGGCGCAGGCCGCCCTCGGTCCGGGCGCCGGACGCCTCGACGACGTGCCGTTCGAAGACGGCCAGGTCCAGGGCGTCGGCCGGGATCCGCAGCGCGTAGCCGTCGGTCATCGAGACCAGGACCTCGGCGGGCTTGCGGGCGGCGCGGTTGGGCTCCAGCACCGAGCGCAGCCGGGAGACGTAGGTGCGCAGCGCGGCCACCGCCTGCGGCGGGGTGCGGTCCCCCCAGATGCCGTCCACCAGGTCGTCGGTGGTGACCGGACGGCCCTCGCTGAGCAACAGGGCCACCAGGACGGCCTGTTGCTGCGGAGATCCGAGCGCCAGCGGCACGTCGCCGCGCCACGCCTGGACAGGGCCGAGCACTTGGAAACGCAACGCCTCGGCGGAGCGCGTGTCCTGATGCTCCATGTCCTCCCCTGTGGCCGATGAACCGTCTGTTCCCCACGCAGCCGCCGGTCGTGTGGGGGCGACAGCTTATGAGGAAGCGTGCAAACGTCCACCAAGTGGATGCGCGGTGCGACGTTTATAAGACATTTAGCGGTTCCTACGATACTGTCCGCGCGCCCGAGGACAGTCGTCCGGGTGATCGAACCCTCTCAGTTGAAAGGCGGCCCGCCCCATGGCCGACGAGACCACCACCACCGTTCCCGAGGCCGCGCAGACCGCGGCCCCGGTCGAGCACACCGCCGACGCCACCGACCCGAACGCGATCGAGCACGCCCTGGAGGTGCTGGCCGAGGGCCAGCCCACCGCGCCGGCCGTGGAGCAGATCGAGCCCAAGGACGGCGAGACCTTCGAGCCGCTCGGCACCGTCCTGAACTGCCCGTGACCCTCGCCGGTCCCGCCCGCGCGAGCAGAACGAGCCCCGACCCTCACCGGCCGGGGCTCGTCCCGTTCGTGCGCGCCGCCGCTACTGCGCCGAGCGCACCCGCAGGTTGGTGATCAGCGGGCCGTCGGTGACCTCGGCGAAGAAGTCGTTGCCCTTGTCGTCCACCACGATGAACGCCGGGAAGTCCTCCACCTCGATCCGCCAGACCGCCTCCATGCCGAGCTCCGGGTACTCCAGCACCTCGACCTTCTTGATGCAGTCCTGCGCGAGCCGGGCCGCCGGGCCGCCGATCGAGCCCAGGTAGAAGCCGCCGTGCTCGTTGCACGCCTTGGTGACCTGCTGGGAGCGGTTGCCCTTGGCCAGCATCACCATCGAGCCGCCCGCCGCCTGGAACTGGTCGACGTAGGAGTCCATCCGGCCGGCCGTGGTCGGGCCGAACGAGCCGGACGCGAAGCCCTCCGGGGTCTTCGCCGGGCCCGCGTAGTAGACCGGGTGGTCCTTCAGGTACTGCGGCATGCCCTGCCCGGCGTCCAGCCGCTCCTTGATCTTGGCGTGCGCGATGTCGCGGGCCACCACCAGCGTGCCGGTGAGCGAGAGCCGGGTCTTCACCGGGTACTTGGACAGCTCGGCGCGGACCTCGGCCATCGGCCGGTCCAGGTCGATCCGCACCACGTCGTCGTCGAGGTGCTCGTCGGTGGTCTCCGGCAGGTACTTCGCCGGGTCGGTCTCCAGCTGCTCCAGGAACACGCCCTCGGCGGTGATCTTGCCGAGCGCCTGGCGGTCCGCCGAGCAGGACACCGCCATCGCGACCGGCAGCGAGGCGCCGTGCCGCGGCAGCCGGATCACCCGCACGTCGTGGCAGAAGTACTTGCCGCCGAACTGCGCGCCGATGCCGATCTTCTGGGTCAGCTCGAAGACCTTCTGCTCCAGCTCCAGGTCGCGGAAGCCGTGCCCGGTCCGCGCGTCGCCGCCGGTGGGCAGGTTGTCCAGGTAGTGCGCGGAGGCGTACTTCGCGGTCTTCAGGGCGAACTCGGCGCTGGTGCCGCCGACCACGATGGCCAGGTGGTACGGCGGGCAGGCCGCGGTGCCCAGCGAACGGATCTTCTGCTCCAGGAAGTTCAGCATCGACGCCTCGTTGAGGATCGCCTTGGTCTCCTGGTACAGGTACGACTTGTTGGCCGAGCCGCCGCCCTTGGCCATGAACAGGAACTTGTAGGCGTCCCCGTCGGTGGCGTACAGCTCGATCTGGGCCGGCAGGTTGTTGCCGGTGTTCTTCTCGTCCCACATGGTCACCGGGGCCATCTGGGAGTACCGCAGGTTGAGCTTGGTGTACGCGTCGAACACGCCGCGGGCGATCGCCGCCTCGTCCCCGCCGGAGGTCAGCACGTGCTGGCCGCGCTTGCCCATCACGATCGCGGTGCCGGTGTCCTGGCACATCGGCAGGATGCCGCCGGCCGAGATGTTGACGTTCTTCAGCAGGTCCAGCGCCACGAACCGGTCGTTCGGGCTGGCCTCGGGGTCGTCCAGGATCCGGCGCAGCTGCGCCAGGTGCGCCGGGCGCAGGTAGTGCGAGATGTCGTGCATCGCCTCGGCCGTCAGCAGCCGCAGCGCCTCCGGCTCGACCTGCAGGAAGGTGCGACCGCCGGCCTCGAAGGTCGAGACCCCCTCGGAGGTGAGCTTGCGGTACGGAGTGGTGTCCGTGCCGAGCGGGAGCAGGTCGCGGTAGGCGAACTCTGGGGCCATGGGGTGATCCTTCGGTTCTTTCGGCTTCGTCGACGAGGCACCCTCCAGGTTAGGCGCACCCGCCGCGGGCCCCGCGCCCAGGTTCGCCTGCGTGACCGGGGTCACTCCCGTTGCGTCGAACCGCCGTTCGGTCCGCGGGTGGGCTCGCTAGGCTTTGTGACGTGGACGACTCTCCCGAGCAGGACCCGCAGGGCGCGCTGCCCGCCCAGCTGTCGAAGAACGAGCCCGCGCCGGTGCCCGCCCGGGCCCCCGGCACCGACCTGGCCGCCGAGCTGAAGGCCTCCGACGCCGACCGCGAGCGCGTCGCCGACCTGCTGCGCGACGCGTACGCCGAGGGCCGGCTGACCGTCGACGAGCACGCCGAACGGATCGAGGCCGCCTACGGCGCCCGGACCTTCGGCGAGTTGGAGCCCCTCACCCGCGACCTGCCCAGCCACCCCGGGGCGATCCGGCACAACCTCACCAAGCCCCCGCTGGCGGCCGCCCCCGCCGCGCAGGCCCCGTTGCCCCCGGCCCGGGCCGAGGCGCCCACCATGCTCGCGGTGTTCGGCGGCGCCGCCCGCAAGGGCCGCTGGCGGGTCGGCTCGCACCTCAAGGCGGTCGCCGTGTTCGGCGGCATCGAGATCGACCTCACCGACGCGGTCTTCGAGTCCCCCGAGGTGGTCATCGAGGTGTACACGGTCTTCGGCGGCGTCGAGATCCGCGTCCCGGAGAACGTCAGCCTGCACGGCGGCGGCGCCGGGGTGTTCGGCGGCTTCGAGGTGCGCGAGCAGACCGCCGCCGAGCCGTACGCGCCGGTGGTCCGGGTCAAGGGCGCGGCCGTGTTCGGCGGCGTCGAGGCCAAGCCGCGGCGCGGCAAGAAGCTCAAGGAGTGGGTGCGCCGACAGCTCGACGGCTGACCTGCGCAGTTCCCGACCGGTCGTCAACTCGCCTGGCGGCACTCGCCGTTGCCGCGAGTGCAGGGTGTAGTCGGTTGCGTGCGGTGTGCATGAATCCCGGGGCGGCGGGGTAGTTCCAATCGCACATCGTTCCTGAACGGCTGTGATCCCGCGGGTCGGCGACGGCGCCACGGCGAGGGAGCACGGGGCAGCCGGGCAGGAGGCGACCTCGTTCCCCAGCCTTGAGCCTGGTCAGGAGTTACCGTGCTGCATCCGATCGAGTCCAGCGCCACCGCCGCCCGCCGCCCGGCGGCCCAGCCGGAGCCGGACGACAACCCCTGGCACACCTCGGCCGCCTGCCGCAGCGACGAGGCCGGGCTGTTCTTCGCCCCCTCCAAGGAGCCGACCGCCGCCCGCCTCGCCCGCGAGGAACAGGCCAAGCGCGTCTGCGCCCGCTGTCCGGTCCTGATCGAGTGCCGCGAGCACGCCCTGGCCCAGCCCGAGCCGTACGGCGTCTGGGGCGGGCTCACCGCGGCCGAGCGCCGGGTCGTCCTCACCCGGCGCCGCCGCCGCGAGAGCGAGATCCGCCTCCCGGCCCGGATAGCCGGCTGAGGCCCGCCGCGCCGGACGCCGCGGAGGCGGGGGCGCGGGGGCGACCGCACACCGCGGTCCCCCCGCCCCCGGCTCCGCGCTCCCGCGCTAGTTCGCCCGGTCGAAGTCGATCGCGCTGTACGCCCGCAGCTTGGCCAGCTTGTGGGTCGAGTCGATCCGCCGGATCGTCCCGCTCTTGGAGCGCATGACCAGCGACGAGGTGGTGGCGGTCTCCTGGCGGTAGTGGACGCCGCGCAGCAGTTCGCCGTCGGTGATGCCGGTGGCGACGAAGAACACGTTCTCGCCGCTGACCAGGTCGTCCGTGGTCAGCACGCGGTCCAGGTCGTGCCCCGCGTCCAGCGCCTTCTGGCGCTCCGCCGCGTCCTTGGGCCACAGCCGGCCCTGGATGACGCCGCCCATGCACTTCATCGCGCAGGCGGCGATGATGCCCTCGGGGGTGCCGCCGACGCCCATCAGCAGGTCGACGCCGGTCTCCTCGCGGGCGGCCATGATCGCGCCGGCCACGTCGCCGTCCGAGATGAACTTGACCCGGGCGCCGGCCTCGCGGATCTCCCGCACCAGGTCGGTGTGCCGGGGCCGGTCCAGCACGACGACGGTGACGTCCTCGACCGAGGAGCCCTTCGCCTTGGCGACCCGGCGGATGTTGACCGCGGGCGGGGCGGTGATGTCCACGTAGTCGGCGGCCTCGGGGCCGCAGACCAGCTTGTCCATGTAGAAGACCGCGCTGGGGTCGAACATGGTGCCGCGGTCGGCGACCGCGAGGACCGCGACGGCGTTGTGCATGCCCTTGGCGGCGAGGGTGGTGCCGTCCACCGGGTCGACGGCGACGTCGCACTCGGCGCCGGTGCCGTCGCCGACCCGTTCGCCGTTGTAGAGCATCGGGGCCTCGTCCTTCTCGCCCTCGCCGATGACGACGACGCCGTTCATCGAGACGGTGGAGACGAGGGTGCGCATCGCCTTGACGGCCGCGCCGTCGGCGCCGTTCTTGTCACCCCGGCCGACCCAGCGGCCGGCGGCCATCGCGGCGGCCTCGGTGACCCGGACCAGTTCGAGGGCGAGGTTGCGGTCGGGCGCTTCCGGAGCGACCTCCAGCGCGGAGGGGAGGTGGTGCGGGTACTGCGTGGTCATCGTCGTTACCTCTCTGTACGCGACGGCCAGTCAGCACCGGGACACGGAGGGTCACCAGTGCTGCGTCGAGGGTTGCTGCGATCGTATCGGCAGGTGGAACGGGTGTCTGTGGCGCCCGCCTCCCGCGCTCCTTACCGGCACGCACCGGCACGCACCGGCACGCACCGGCACGCACCGGCACACCGGCGCGCGGCGCCGGTGTAAGCGCCGCCTACCATGGGCGGGTGGCAGGCAACAGCAGCAAGAGGGGCCGTCAGACGGTACGGGACATGGTCCTGTCGATGGCGGCGGTCGGCGTCGTGGTGGTGGTCGCGTACTTCTCGATCCCCAGCGCGGACGGCAAGGGCAACGGCGTGCACTCGGTGCCGTACCGGGTCGAACTCGCCTCGGCGAAGCGGGCCGCGCCGTACCCGCTGCTCGGGCCGCAGCAGCTGCCGGACGGCTGGACGGCCACCTCGGTGACCTACGGCCGGAACGACAAGAGCCGCGCCGCCTGGCACCTGGGCCTGAACACCGCCTCCGGCCAGTACGCGGCGGTCGAGCAGGCCGACGGCAAGCCCGAGGACGTGGTGGAGCGCAACGTCCCCGGCGCCGAGCCGGACGGCACCGCCACCGTGGCCGGCCAGGAGTGGCAGCGGGTGCAGGGCGACCGCTACCGGGCGCTGGTCCGCCCGGCGGGCGACACCGGCACCACGGTGCTCACCGGCACCGCCTCGTACGAGGAGCTCGCGCAGCTCGCCGAGACGCTGGGCTAGGCCCCGGAGCGCGGCGACCGCGCGACGGCCGCCCGCAGACGGCACGACGAAGGCCCCCGCCGGGAACGGCGGGGGCCTTCGCTGTCGGGCGGGGGCGTCGACCGGGATCAGACGGTGGTGACGACCTCGTCGTAGGCCAGGCGCGGGCTGCGCGGGAACCAGGCGTCCTCGCCCGGCTTGCCGATGTTGACCACGGCCAGCACCGAGTGCTCGCCGTTGCCGAAGAACTCCTTGTTGAGGCCCTCGGCGTCGTAGCCGGTCATCGGGCCGGCGGCCAGGCCGGCGGCGCGGACGCCGATGATGAAGTAGGCGGCCTGCAGGGCGCCGTTCAGGGTGGCGGAGGCCTCGCGGACCGGGCGCTCGGAGAAGAACATGTCCTTCGCCTGCGGGAAGTGCGGCAGCTGGGTGGGGAGTTCCTCGTGGAACTCGTTGTCGGCGGCCAGGATGGCGACCAGCGGCGCGGCGGAGGTCTTGGCCTTGTTGCCGTCGGCCATGTGCTGCACGAGGCGGGCGCGGCCCTCCTCGGAGCGGACCAGGACGATGCGCAGCGGCTGCTGGTTGAAGGCGGTCGGGCCGAACTTCACCAGCTCGTAGATGGCCTGGATCTGCTCGTCGCTGACCGGCTCGTCCGAGAAGGTGTTGGCGGTGCGGGCCTCGCGGAAGAGCAGGTCCTGGGCGGCGGCGTCGAGTGCCAGGGTCATGGTCTGTGTCCTACCTCAAAGCTGGGGACCGGGGTTCGATCGGCGGCCTGGGTGCCGCACGATCAGGTCCAACTTCGATGAAACTTAAACCATTCCCGGAGGGGGGTGTGACGTGCGGCACATCCGGCCCCGGGTCACTCCCCGGCGGGCTCCTCGGCGGCCATCGCCGCGTCCAGCCGGGCCCGGGCGCCGTCCAGCCAGCGCTGGCAGACCTTCGCCAGCTCCTCGCCGCGCTCCCACAGCGCCAGCGACTCCTCCAGCGTCGTCCCGCCGGTCTCCAACTGCCGCACCACCTGGAGCAGTTCGTCCCGCGCCTGCTCGTAGCCGAGCGACTCCCGCGGACCCGCTCCCCGCTGCCCCTGCTGATCTGCCATACCGCCCAGGGTAGGCGCCCGCCCCGACAAACCCGTTGCGCCCCGCCCCGCGCCCCGCCCTACCCTGCGGTCCATGAGCACCCCACGCCCGGCCGTCCCCGCGGACGCGGAAGAACTGGTCGAACTCCGCACGCTGATGTTCGAGGCCATGCACGGGGAGGCCCGCCCCGGCCCCTGGCAGCGCACCGCCGCCGACCTGCTGGTCCGCCGGCTCGCCGAGCCGGAGCGCACGCTGCAGGCGTACGTGGTCGACGACCCGGAGCGCCCCGGCCGGCTGCTCGGCTGCGCCGTCGGCACCCTGGAGCGGCGGCTGCCCGCCCCCGGCCACCCCGACGGCCTGTTCGGCTTCGTCTTCGGCATCTGCACCCGCCCCGAGCGGCGCGGCCGCGGCCACGCCCGGGCCTGCACCGAGGCCCTGCTCGCCTGGTTCGACGCGCGCGGCGCCACCCGGGTCGACCTGCACGCCACCGAGGACGGCCAGGCGCTCTACCGCAGCCTCGGCTTCCAGGAGCACTCCACGCCGCTCTCCCGGCAGCGCCCGCCCGCCGGCTGACCGGCCGGGCCCGTCCCCGCCCCGACCGTCCGCCCCGTCCCCGCCCCGACCGTCCGGCGCGGCCCCACCGCGCGCCGGACCGGCGCCGGCGCCTCCGGGGCCAGGGTGCGCCGCAGGTTCAGCCGGGCCCGGTAGGTCAGCGTCTTCACCGCGCCCACCCGCAGCCCGATCCGGTCGGCGATCTCCACCGAGCTCAGCCCGTCCCAGTAGCGCAGCCGCAGCACCGAGCGCTGGCGCTCGTTCAGCGCCGACAGCGCCGCGCCCACCCGCTCCGCCTCGGCCGCCGCGATCACCGACTCCTCCACCCGCACCCCGGAATCGTGGTCGGCGACCGCCGCCACCGCCGACTCCCGGCGGGTGGAACGCCGTTTCTCGTGGTCCAGCAGCACATTGCGGGCGATGGTGAACATCCACGCGCCGAGATCCGTGCCCGTCCAGTGGAAACCGCGAATTCCCGCCATGGCGCGGACGAATGTGTCCTGGGCCAGGTCCTCGGCCAGCGGCCGGCTCCCGGTGCGGCGCAGCAGGAACGCCAGCACCGCCCCGTGGTAGCAGCGGTAGATGTCCGCCCAGGCTTCGCGGTTCCCCGACTTGGCGGCTTCGATCAGCGCGGGCGTCACCGCCGGTCTGTCCGACGGGGAGACGTCCATGCCAAACCTCCGGAAATTGCCGGAAAAGGGAAGGCCCGTCACACTATGACCGGCTCCGACCCGGTGCAAGCAGTTCACGGGAAAGCGGCGGGCATTCCCGTGAATTCCCGCGCGGAGGGGGGCTCGCGGGCAATTCCGCGAGCCGGTGCCGGACCG
Source organism: Kitasatospora sp. NA04385 (assembly GCF_013364235.1). NCBI lineage: Bacteria > Bacillati > Actinomycetota > Actinomycetes > Kitasatosporales > Streptomycetaceae > Kitasatospora > Kitasatospora sp. NA04385. Next base: position 4,890,359 of record NZ_CP054919.1, read on the forward strand.
CCGACGGACGGTCAGCCCTCGCCGAGGTCCGCCCGCACCCCGAACGACCCGCCCGCCACCCGGGCCCGCAGCGCCTCCCCGTCCGCGGCCTGCGCCGGGTCGGTCAGCACCGTGCCGTCCGCCTTCTGCAGCACCGCGTAGCCGCGCTCCAGGGTGGCCAGCGGCGACAGCGCCACCACCCGGGCCAGCGCGTGCCCCAGGTCGGTCTGCGCGTGGTCCAGCCGGTGGCCGACCACCCGCCGGGCCCGCTCCACCAGCGCCGCCACCTCCGCGCCGCGGGCCGTCACCGCCTCGGCCGGCGCCGCCAGCGCCGGCCGGCTGCGCACCGCGGCCAGCCCCGCCGACTCCCGCTCCACCCGGTGCAGCACGGCCCGCCGCGCCTGGTCCCGCGCCTGCCGCACCCGGGCCAGCTCCTCGCCCACGTCCGGCACGACCCGCTTGGCCGCGTCGGTCGGCGTGGACGCCCGGAAGTCCGCGACGAAGTCCAGCAGCGGCTGGTCCGGCTCGTGCCCGATCGCGCTCACCACCGGCGTCCGGGCCGCCGCCACCGTCCGCACCAACTCCTCGTCGGAGAACGGCAGCAGGTCCTCCACGCTGCCGCCGCCGCGGGCCACCACGATCACCTCGACCTCCGGCAGCGCGTCCAGCTCCCGCACCGCCGCGCACACCCGGCCCACCGCCTGCGGGCCCTGCACCGGCACGTTGCGCACCTCGAAGCGCACCGCGGGCCAGCGCCGCCGGGCGTTCTCCAGCACGTCCCGCTCGGCCGCCGAGCCCCGGCCGGTCACCAGGCCCACGCAGCCCGGCAGGAACGGCAGCCGCTTCTTCCGGGCGTCCTCGAACAGGCCCTCGGCGAACAGCCGCCGCTTCAACTGCTCCAGCCGGGCCAGCAGTTCGCCCAGCCCGACCAGCCGCAGCTCGGAGGCCCGCAGCGAGAGCGCGCCGCGCGCCGCGTACCACTCCGGCTTCGCCCGGACGATCACCCGGGCGCCCTCCTGGACGGCGTCCGCGACCTGCTCGAACACCTGCCGGAAGCAGGTCACCGTCAACGAGACGTCCCGGTCCGGGTCGCGCAGCGTCAGGAACACCATCCCCGCCCCCGGCCGCCGGTTCAGCTGCGCGATCTGCCCCTCCACCCACACCTCGCCCAGCCGGTCGACCCACCCGCCGATCAACGCCGAGACCTTCCCCACCGGCAGGGGCGCTTCCGGACTGCTCGCATTGGCCATCCCCCGAGGCTAGCCGCCCTCGGCGACACCCCGCCCGCGCTGCGCGAACAGCACCACCAGCCCCACCGCCAGCCACACCGCGCCGACGACCTGCGCGGTGTGCGCGGCCTCCACCACCACCGCCACCAGCACCGCGACGCCCAGCAGCGGCACCACCGCGTGCCGCAGCCAGTCCCGCGAGCCGCCGCGCACCACGTACCAGCCCACCACCGAGGCGTGCAGCAGGACGAACGCGGTCAGCGCGCCGACGTTGACCACCGAGGTCAGCTGGTCGAGGCCGTCGTCCCGGCGGGCCGCCCAGACCGCCGCCACCAGCGTGATCACCGCCGCGGTCAGCAGCGCCCGCCGGGGCACCGCCGTCCGCCCGTCGACCACGCCCAGCGCCCGCGGCAGCCGCCCCTCCCGGCCCATCGCGAAGACCAGCCGCCCGGCCGCCGCCTGCCCGGCCAGCGCCGCGAACGCCGCCCCGATCGCCTTGGACGCCGCGATCAGCACGTGCAGCCAGTGCCCGACGGCGGACTCCACGGTGTCGTAGAACGCCGAGCCCTGCGCCTGCGGGTCGGCCGCCAGCTGCTGCGGCGTCGTCGGCTCCAGCACCGCCGCCAGGTAGGTCTGCACCACGAACAGCAGCCCGGCCAGCGCCAGGCACCACAGCACCGCCCGGGCCACCGCCGCCGACGCGCCGACCGCCTCCTCGACGAACGAGGCGATCGCGTCGAAGCCGAGGTAGGAGAGCACCGCCACCGACACCGCCGACAGCACCGCCGTCAACGAGAAGGCGCCGACGCCCCCGAACGGGGAGCCCCAGTCCCGGGCCGCGCCGTCCCGGGCCAGCACCACCACCGCCGCCACCACGAACACCGCCAGCACCACCACCTCCATCGCCAGCACCGCGAACCCCACCACCGCCGCCGTCCGCACCCCGACCAGGTTCAGCGCGGTGGTGACCAGCACCGCCAGCACCGTCCACACCCAGCGCGACACGTCCGGCACCAGCGAGTTCAGCGCGATCCCGGAGAACAGGTACGCCACCGCCGGGATCAGCAGGTAGTCGAGCATCGCCATCCACCCGGCGACGAACCCCGGCCCCTCGCCCAGCCCGGCCCGCGCGTACGCGAACACCGACCCGGCCCGCGGCACCGCCCGCACCATCTCGGCGTACGACAGCGCGGTGAACCCCATCGCCACCGTCGCCACCAGGTACACCGCCGCCACCGCGCCGTGGCTCTTCGCGTCCAGCACGCCGAACACGCCCACCGGCGCCATCGGGGCGATGAACAGCAGCCCGTACACCATCAGATCCCGCACCCCGAGGGTGCGCCGCAGCTCAGCCGTCCGTACCTGTGTGCTCACCCTGGCCATTCCACCCGATCGGGCCCGGCCGCACCCGCCCCGGCCGCGGCGACGCGCGCGAGGGCCCGCGGGACTCGCCCGTACGATGGAGCCATGTCGACCACCGCCCAGCGCCGTGTCCTGCTCGCCGCCCCCCGGGGTTACTGCGCGGGCGTCGACCGCGCCGTGATCGCCGTGGAGAAGGCCCTGGAGCAGTACGGGGCGCCGATCTACGTCCGCAAGCAGATCGTCCACAACAAGTACGTCGTGCAGACCCTGGAGAAGCAGGGCGCGATCTTCGTCGACGAGACGGAGGAGGTGCCCGAGGGCTCGATCGTGGTCTTCTCCGCGCACGGCGTCGCCCCGTCCGTGCACGACGAGGCCGAGGCCGGCCGGCTCGCCACCATCGACGCGACCTGCCCGCTGGTCACCAAGGTGCACAAGGAGGCCCGCCGGTTCGCCGACGAGGACTACGACATCCTGCTGATCGGCCACGAGGGCCACGAGGAGGTCGTCGGCACCATGGGCGAGGCCCCCGAGCGGATCCACCTGGTGGACGGCGCCGAGGACGTCGCCACCATCGAGGTCCGCGACGAGTCCAAGCTGGTCTGGCTCTCCCAGACCACCCTCTCGGTGGACGAGACCATGGAGACCGTCGGCGCCCTCAAGCAGCGCTTCCCGCTGCTGGTCTCCCCGCCCAGCGACGACATCTGCTACGCCACCCAGAACCGCCAGGTCGCCGTCAAGCAGCTCGCCCCCGAGGCCGACCTGCTGATCGTGGTCGGCTCCAAGAACTCCTCCAACTCGGTCCGGCTGGTCGAGGTCGGCCTCGAGTACGGCGCCAAGGCCGCCCACCTGGTCGACTTCGCCGAGGAGATCGACCCGGCCTGGCTGGAGGGCGTCACCACGGTCGGCCTGACCAGCGGCGCCTCCGTGCCGGAGATCCTGGTCGAGGGCGTGCTCGAACTCCTCGCCGCGCACGGCTTCCAGGACGTCCAGATCGTCAGGACCGCCGAGGAGCACCTCACCTTCTCGCTCCCCAAGGAGCTCCGCCGCGACCTGCGCGCCGAGGCCGCCGGCAAGCTCTGACCCGCCCCGCCCGCCGCCCGGTCCCGCCCGGTCCCGCCCGCCGGGGCCGGGCGCCGTCCGTCCGAACGGGCTGCGCCCGCCCCCGTCCCCCCGTACGTTGGTGCGAGGACCGGCGGGCAGCGGACGCCCCCGGGGGTACGGGAGGCGACGGCAGTGACGACGGTCTTCGGCGTGGACATCGGCGGCTCGGGCATCAAGGGCGCACCGGTCGACCTGGACAAGGGCGTGCTCGCCCAGGAGCGGCACAAGGTGCTCACCCCGCACCCCTCCGGCCCGGACGAGGTGATCGGCGCGGTCTGCGAGGTCGTCCGGCACTTCGACCACCGCGGACCGGTCGGACTGACCTTCCCGGGCGTGGTCGTCGACGGGCACACCAGGACCGCGGCCAACGTCGACAAGGGCTGGATCGGCCTGGACGCCGAGGCCCGGTTCAGCGACGCGCTCGGCCTGCCCGCCACCGTCGTCAACGACGCCGACGCGGCCGGCATCGCCGAGGTCACCCACGGCGCCGGACGCGGCCGGGCCGGCGTCGTCCTGCTGCTCACCCTCGGCACCGGCATCGGCAGCGCCCTGTTCTCCGACGGCGTGCTCGTCCCCAACACCGAACTCGGCCACCTCGAACTGCGCGGCAAGGACGCCGAACGGCGGGCCTCCTCCGCCGCGAAGGAGCGCCACGACCTCAGCTGGCCGCAGTGGGCCGAGCGGGTCGACGAGTACCTCGACCTGGTCGAGATGCTGTTCTCCCCGCAGCTGGTCATCATCGGCGGCGGCGTCAGCCGCAAGCACGAGAAGTTCCTGCCGCTGCTCAAGGACCGCCGCGCCGAGATCGTCCCGGCCGGGCTGCGCAACGACGCGGGCATCGTCGGCGCGGCGATGGCGGCCGCCCGCCGGCCCACCGTGCCCGCCGCCCAGCCCCCGGTCGGCGACTGACCCGGCCGCCCGACGCGGACCCGCCGGGACCGGACCGGCCCTAGCGGGCCCGGCGTCGGCGGCGCTGGGCCAGGTGACGCGCGGTGACGATCGCGGCGGCCAGGGCGGTGCCGGCGAACAGCCAGCCCGCCCGCAGCGCCAGCCCGCCGGCCAGCGCCACCACCTCGCCGGTGACGCCCTGCGCCGGGCCCGGCTGGAGCACCACCAGCGCCGCCGCGAAGGCGATCGGCCCGCAGATCGGCGCCGCCGGCAGGTCCGAGTACCGCACCCGCACGGCCAGCTGGAAGCACACCACCAGATAGCCGAGCCCGAACAGCACCCCGAGTCCGCCGAACAGCAGCCGGTCCACCCCGGCGGACACCAGCGTCCCCGCCACCGCCGCGACCCCGGTGCCCACCGCCGTCAGCCGGGCCGGACGCCCGCTCCCGCCGCGCCGCCGACGCGCCGCCAGCAGCCGCTGCGCCGCGCGCTTCACCGCCTGCGGGCCGGTGGTCCGGGTGCCGGACGCCGACCGCAGCCGGGACTCGGGGGGGCCACTCTGCCCCGGAACGGCGGCCTCGCCGGCGCCGCGCCCGGGCGGTCGCCTTCTCGGCCCTGGCGGCTGGGTACGGGTGCTCTGCTCCACCCGACCAACGTACGGTCCGATCATCGACACCGTGTGTAATGCCACCCCGGCAATTGTCCGTGTCCGGCCGGTGCGCGCCCCACCCGCGCTGCCCGGCCCTCCCCGTGCGCCCCGTAGACTGGGGGATCGGCCCGCACCGGGCCACCTCGACGCCCTCCAAGCCCCGGGACACCACTCTCCATGTCGCTCACGATCGGAATCGTCGGCCTGCCGAACGTCGGCAAGTCGACCCTGTTCAACGCCCTGACCAAGAACGACGTGCTGGCGGCCAACTACCCGTTCGCCACCATCGAGCCGAACGTCGGCGTCGTCGGTGTCCCCGACCCGCGGCTGGGCAAGCTCGCCGAGATCTTCGGCTCGCAGCGCGTCCTCCCGGCGACCGTCGACTTCGTCGACATCGCCGGCATCGTCCGCGGCGCCAGCGAGGGCGAGGGCCTGGGCAACAAGTTCCTCGCCAACATCCGCGAGGCCAACGCGATCTGCCAGGTCGTCCGGGCCTTCACCGACCCCGACGTGGTCCACGTCGACGGCAAGGTCTCGCCCAAGGACGACATCGAGACCATCCACACCGAGCTGATCCTCGCCGACCTGCAGACCATCGAGAAGGCGCTGCCCCGGCTGCAGAAGGAGGCCCGGCTCAAGAAGGACACCGCGCCGGTGCTCGCCGCCGCCGAGGCCGCCCAGGCAATCCTGGAGACCGGCAAGACCCTGTTCGAGGCCGGCTTCGACACCACCGCCGTCCGCGACCTGCACCTGATGACCTCGAAGCCGTTCCTCTACGTCTTCAACGTCGACGAGGACGCGCTCTCCGACGAGGACTTCAAGGACGCCCAGCGCGCCCTGGTCGCCCCCGCCGAGGCCATCTTCCTCAACGCCAAGATCGAGTCCGAGCTGATCGAGCTCGACGACGACGAGGCGCTCGAACTCCTCCAGTCGATGGGCCAGGACGAGCCCGGCCTCGCCACCCTCGCCCGGGTCGGCTTCGCCACCCTCGGCCTGCAGACCTACCTCACCGCCGGCCCCAAGGAGACCCGCGCCTGGACCATCCGGCAGGGCGCCACCGCCCCCGAGGCCGCCGGTGTCATCCACACCGACTTCCAGAAGGGCTTCATCAAGGCCGAGGTCACCTCCTTCGACGACCTCGTCGCCGCCGGCTCCCTCGCCGAGGCCCGCTCCAAGGGCAAGGCCCGCATCGAGGGCAAGGACTACGTCATGCAGGACGGCGACGTGGTGGAGTTCCGCTTCAACGTCTAGCGGTCGGCACGGCACCGCGCCGGTCGGCGCGGTGCCGCGGGGCGCCCGGGGCGCCGGGGGCCCCGGCAGGGGTGTTCGCTATCGTGTGCGGATTGAGCATGTCACACTGAGCTACGGCCGCTGACCGGGTCATCCGACGCGTTCAAGAGGGCTGCAGCAGGGAGGGAATTTGCGTTACCCAGCTGCGGCGCAGTTTCTGCGTGGCGCGATACCGGACGTCATCCACGCCTACCGGACGGCACTGAGAACGGTCCGCAGTCCCCTGGCCATGCGCAAGGAGGCGTGGCCGAAGTGCCGGGAGCAGGCGCAGGCGATCGTGGAGGACTGCGTCGCCCGCCTGACCGGGGAGGGGCCGCTCGAATCGGCCGAGGCCTGGCGGTACTCGCACCTGGTCGGCACCGACCGCGCCAACCAGGGGATCGCGGTCGCCGAGTCGGTGCGCGCGGTGGAGATCCTGTGGAGCGCCATGCAGCCGACCATCAACGCCGCGGTGCAGCACGAGGCCCCCGCGCGACGGGCCCCCGCGCTGCTGCTGATCAGCACCGCGTTCCGGGCCAGCGCCGGAAGCCGGCTCTACGCGGGCGCCGTCGGCTACGGCGGGGCCGTCGTCCGGGCCCCCGACCCGCTGGCGGAGGCGGACGACGCCGTCGTCCCGGCGGGCGTCTCCGAGGCGGCGCCCCTGCACGCCGGGGCGGGCGTGGCGCTCTCCCGGCGCGAGAAGGAGGTGCTGGACGGGGTGGCGAAGGCGATGACCAACAGTCAGATAGCCCGCCAGCTCGGCATCACCACGGCGACCGTGAAGCGCCACCTCAACAACATCTACGGCAAGTTGGGCGCGGTCTCCCGCATCGACGCCGTCAACAAGGCCTTCGGGCGGCACTGACCCGCGGGCCGCCGCCCGGGCGGCGGCCGTCACACCAGACCGGGCAGCAGGAGCGCGAGCAGCATGGCGGCGTTCGCCGCGAACTGGGTGCGCATGAACACGCGGTAGGCGCTGCGACGGGTCTCCCGGTCCCCGCCGGTGTCCCCGGCCGTCCGGACGATCTGCACCACCAGGCAGCCGGCGCCGACCGCCAGCGGGACGGCCCCGGCCAGCGTCAGCGGGGCCCAGACCAGCGCCGCCAGCACCCCGCCGGCCCCGACCAGCAGCGCTCCGGCCGCCGCGACCGCGCGGGCCCGGCCGGCCCCGTGCCGCACGGCCACCGTGCGGCGCCCGCCGACCGCGTCCCCCTCGGCGTCGCCGAGGTCCTTGACGACCGCTCCCACCAGCGCCATCCAGGCGCTCATCACGGTGGCGAAGACCAGTCCGGCCGGGCTCAGCGTGCCGCCCGTGGTGGCGGCGCCCGCCGCGAACGAGGTCCAGCCGAGGCCGAACACCACCACCGCGCAGGTGCTGCTCCAGCGCTTCGCCGGGAACGGCGGCGCCGAGTACAGCCAGCCCAGCAGCAGGAACAGCGCCACCCACGGGGTGAGGCCGGGGACGTACAGCGACAGCAGCAGGGACCCCGCGGCGACGGCCGCGGTGAGCAGCGCCGCCGTCCGCTCCGGCAGGTCGCCCCGGGCGATCGGCCGGGCGGACCCGTTGGCGCGGTCCTCCTTGACGTCCAGCACGCCGTTGACGAGGTAGGCGGCCACCACGGCCAGCCACCAGACGAGGACCCCGGCGGCCAGGTGCGGTCCGTCCGCCTGCCCCTGGGAGACGAAGGCCGCGCCCACCGCGAACCGCAGGAGGAACACGATCTGGACCACGGGCCGGGCCTCGCCCAGGCTCAGACCCGCGTAACGCAGGCCGCGCCGGAGCGGGGCCCGGAGCGGAACACGGGACCGCGATTCGGGCAGGGGAATCCTGCCGGAGGTCAATGTCACGGCGTTCAGCCTACGAGGAACGGGTCCTCCGGGAGGGTGAGACTGCACCCAAGGATGCACCCCGTCCGCGCACCCGTCCGACCGGCGTCCCCGCGGCGTACCGGTCGTCGTTCCGACCCGGTGCATCCTTGGGTGCAGTTCCCCCTGCCGACCGCTCCGGGTTGACATCGTATGGGTCGACCGAGGAAGCAGGAGAGGGTCATGAGGGCCGGCGTCAAAAATGCCAGGCGCGTGACTACCGATCTGCCGAAGGCCGCCCGGAACGCTCGCCGGAACACCACCGGTGGATTCGGGCCGCTCCGGCCTGCTTGACCCGGGCGCCGGGAACACGTTCACTGCATTCCCGGCGCCGGTCTATTCCGGTTCCGAGACGGCTTTCCACTCCGCGGTGAAAACTTCGGAAAAGCCGTCGACCTGCACTGTGACGTGCCGTTCCACTATCGGGAGGTAGGCGAAGTGGATTACCATATGGGTACGGTCACCCTGGGTGGCTCGCTGCCGGACAAATTGGAAGCAATCGCCGCCGCCGGCTTCTCGGGTATCGAATTGATGGAGTGGGACCTGCAGGGGTTCTCCGCGCCCGTCGCCCGGGCCATGGCGGACGACCTCGGCCTGGAGATCGTCAACTACCAGCCGCTCAGGGACTTCGAAGGCGGCCCCAGGAACCAGCTGGCGGCCAAGCTGGACCGGGTCGAGCGGGTCTTCGACCGCATGGAGCAGTTGCGGACGAGCACCCTGATCCTGTGCAGCAACGTCACCGACGTGTCGGACCTCGACGACGACGAAGTCGCCGGTGACCTGGCACTCCTCGGCGAGCGGGCCGCGGCCAGGGGGTTCTCGATCGGCTACGAGGCGCTGTCCTGGGGGCTGCGGGTCAACACCTTCCGCCAGGCCTGGCGGCTGATCGAGCGCTCCGGCGCCGAGAACGTGGGCCTGGTGCTGGACAGCTTCCACACCCTGGCGCTGAACGACCGCTTCGACGACCTCTCCGAGGTGCCGCCCGACCGCATCGCGCTGATCCAGGTGTCGGACGCCCCCCGGATGAATCTGGACGTCATGTCCTGGAGCCGGCACCACCGCTGCCTGCCGGGCCGGGGGGATTTCGACGTGACCGGTTTCCTGGCGCCGGTGCTGGCCAACGGCTACGACGGCCCGATCTCGCTGGAGATATTCAATGACACCTACAAGGCGTGGCCCCTGGCGCCGCTCGCGCGGCAGGGAATGAGCGCACTGCGCGACGTCACGTCGGCGGCGATGCTGTCGGTTTCCCGAGGAGGAAGGCAGTTCCATGAGCACCGAATATGAAGTATTCGACTTCCCGGACATCGAACCCGGCCCGGAGAAGCCACTGGTACTCGGCCCGGCGGGCGAGGTCTTCAAATTCGTGCAGACCGGTGAGAGCAACGGCGGGAAATTCCTGTTCTCCAAGCTGACCGTGCCGCCGCACGTCGGCCCGCCGCCGCACATCCACCACCGCACCGACGAGTGGTTCTACGCGCCGAACGGCGGGTTCAGCATCTTCATGGGGCCCAACGAGTTCCCCGACCTGGACGTCACGCCGGGCGACGGAGCCGACCGGGAGACGGTCGCCATGCTGCCGATGCGCCCGAAGGAACTGCTCTACGTCCCGCGCCACTACACCCACGGCTTCGTCAACACGACGACCACCAACCAGGAGATGTGGCTGGTCTGGTCGCCGGACACGCCGGAGAGCTCCATCCTCCCGTACTTCATGAACGCGGGGAAGGTCGTGGCCAACGAGCAGGACATCACGGAGCCGGACTTCCTGTCCCGGATCCGGCTCGTCACGATGGCCCGCGACTACGGCATCAACCAGAGCGCGGACTTCTGGGACTTCGTCAAGGACGTCGTGGAGGACCGGCCCGCGTGGCTGCCGAGCGACGGCCGCGCGCGGCTGCTGAACCTGTTCCACGACGAGATCGAGGCGCAGGAGTAGCCCGTGGGAATCGACCGGAAGACCTCGATCGCCGTCGTCGGCGGCGGATTGGGCGGAGCCGCGACGGCCGCGCTGCTGCAGCGGGCCGGCCACCGCGTGACGGTGTTCGAGCAGGCGGGCGCGTTCGAGCCCGCCGGCGCGGGCATCCACCTGACGCCCAACGTGATGCGCGTCCTGGACCGGGTGGGGGTCGCCGACGCCCTGGTCGGGGCCGGCTACCTGCCCGAGTCGTTCACCAGCCGGGACTTGGCGTCGAACTCCGTCAGGTGCGCGCTGCCGCTCGGCGCCGGGGTGCGGGCGCGGTACGGAGCCCCCTACCTCACCGTCGGCCGCGGCGTGCTCCACCGGGAACTGCTCGGCGCCCTGCGGCCGGGCACCGTGCGGTACGGCAAGCGGCTGGTCTCGTTCGACGACCGGGGCGCCCGGGTGCGGCTGGACTTCGCCGACGGGAGCACCGCCGAGGCCGACTGCGTCATCGGCGCGGACGGCCTCGGGTCGCGGGTCCGGGAGGGGATGCACGGCGCCGAACGCCCCGGCTTCTCCGGCCAGATCGCGTACCGGGCGACCGTGCCCGCGGGCACCCCGGTCCCCGTCGACCGGCGGTGCATCACCAAGTGGTGGGCCGGGGAGAGCTTCGTCATCGGCTACCCGACCGACTCCCGCAGCGGCGACTACTACTTCGTCGCCGGCACGGCGGCCGACGCGTGGCCGCACCCGCGGTCCTGGGTCGAGGCCGACCGGGACGAGATGCTGGACGCCTTCGCCGGCTCCTGCGACGAGGTCCGCACCCTGCTCGAAGCGGCCCGCTCGCTGACCAAGTGGCCGCTCTTCGAACGCCCGCCGCTGCAGCAGTGGGGCCGGGGCCGGGTCGCGCTGCTCGGCGACGCCTGCCACCCCATGCGGCCGCACATGGCGCAGGGCGCGGCCATGGCCATCGAGGACGGCGTGCTGCTGCTGCGCTGCCTGGAGGCCGAGGACGACGTCGAGGACGCGTTCTGGCGCTACGCCGAGAGCCGCAAGCAGCGCACCACCCGGATCCAGGCCGTGTCCGCCGCGAACTCGTGGCTCAAGGACACCGAAGACCCGGCCTGGGTCTTCAGCTACGACGCGATGAACGTCGACCTACCCGAATCCAGGAGGCACTCCACGTGTACGACACTGATGTCCTGATCGTCGGGAGCGGCCCGGCCGGATCGTCCGCGGGGCTGATGCTGAGCACGTACGGCATCGACAACCTCGTGATCACGAAGCACCGCTGGCTCGCCGACACCCCCCGCGCGCACTACAAGAACCAGCGCACCATGGAGGTCTTCCGGGACCTGGACGTGGCGGACGAGATCCTCGCCAAGGCCTCGCCCAAGGAGGTCATGGGCAACGTCGTCTTCTGCACCAGCCTGGTGGGCGAGGAGCTGGGGCGGCTGCCCTACGGCGCCAACCGGGCGCGGCGGCAGAGCGACTACGCGCTGGCCAGCCCGGCCGAGCACTGCGACCTGCCGCAGACCCTGCTGGAGCCGATCCTGCTGTCCAACGCCGCCGCGCGCGGCAGCCACGTCCGGTTCGACACCCAGCTGCTGGGGTTCCGGCAGGACGAGGACGGCGTCACCGCGCAGGTGCTGGACCGGCTGAAGCGCGAGCGCTACGAGATCCGGGCCAAGTACCTGATCGGCGCGGACGGCGGCAACAGCCTGGTGGCGGAGCAGCTCGGCCTGCCGATGGAGGGCCACATGGGCCTGGCCGGCAGCATCAGCATCATCCTGCACGCGGACCTCTCGCACCTCGTGGCGCACCGCCCCGGCTACCTCTGGTGGATCATGCAGCCGGGCGCCAACGTCGGCGGCATCGGCATGGGCCTGCTGCGCATGGTCCGGCCGTGGAACGAGTGGCAGATCGTGTGGGGCTACGACATGAGCGCGGGCGAGCCCGACGTCTCCGAGATCGACGCGGTCGGCATCGCCCGCCAACTGATCGGCGACGATTCGGTGGACATCACCATCCGCTCCGTCTCCACCTGGACCGTGAACCAGAAATACGCCACCAAGTACTCCAACGGCCGGGTTTACTGTATGGGCGACGCGGTGCACCGTCACCCGCCGTCCAACGGCCTGGGTTCGAACACCTCGATTCAGGACGCCTACAACCTGGCGTGGAAAATGGCGATGGTCCTGAAGGGACAGGCGTCGGAACGGCTGCTGGACACCTACGACCAGGAGCGCGCTCCGATCGGCAAGCAGATAGTCGAGCGCGCGAACAAGAGCATCGAGCAGTTCGGGGGCATATTCTCCGCCCTCGGGCTGGACGCGAAGCTGGACGCGGACCAGATGCGCCTCAACATGTCCGTCCTGAAAGAGGCTTCCGCGGCGGGCGCCGAGAAGCGGAAGATGCTGCGCGAGGCCATCGAGCTCAAGTCGTACGAGTTCGCGACCCAGGGCGTCGAGCTCAACCAGCGCTACGCGTCGCACGCCGTCCGCCCGGACGGCGCCGGGCACCCCGAGTGGGAGCGCGACCCCGAGCTGTACTACCAGGCGTCCAGCCGGCCCGGCGCCCGCCTGCCGCACGTCTGGCTCGACCGGCGCGGCGCGCAGGTCTCCAGCCTGGACGTGGTGGGCAAGGGGAGGTTCACCCTGCTGACGGGGCTGAACGGGCAGGGCTGGCTCCGGGCCGCCGAGCTCCTCTCGGCGGAGCTGGGCATCGAGGTCGCCGCGCACGTCATCGGCCCCGGCCACGAGCTGCAGGACCTCTACGGGGACTGGGCCGACGTCACCGAACTGCCGGAGGACGGCTGCCTGTTGGTGCGTCCGGACGCGTTCATCGGCTGGCGCAGCGAGGACTGCGCCGCGGCCGAGGACGCGCTGCGCACGGCCCTGCACGGCATCCTCGGGCGGGCTTCGGACGGGCGGGACGATCCGGACGGGTCGGCGCGCACCGAGGACGAGCCCGCTCCGGCGGCGCGTCCGGCCATGGCGATGAACAACTAGGAGGGGTGCGCATGACCATCCAGGAGTCTGCTCCGGCGGGGCCCGTCACGCACGGGGACCCCGCGGCCCGGACGCCCGCCGGCGAGATCCGCAGGATGCAGGAGCTGATCCGCGGCATGGCGGTCACCCAGATGATCGCCGCGGCCTGCGAGCTCGGCCTCCCCGACGCGGTGGGCGACGACGGGGACTCGCTGACCGCCCTGGCCGAACGCCTGAAGGCCGACGCGGGCGTCCTGACCCGGATCGCCCGGGCCCTGTCGTCCCAGGGCGTGTTCGACGTCGACGCGGACGGCGGAATCCGCCACAACGAGGCGTCCCGCCTGCTGACCACCACCACGGACGGCCCCTCGCTCCACTGGGCCGCGCGGTTCTGGGGGATGCCGGGCATCTGGCGCTCCTGGGGCGCGCTGAGCCACTGCGCCGGCACCGGCGAGGAGGCGTTCTCGCCCGTCAACGGCCAGGACTTCTTCGCCTACATGAACGCCAGCCCGGAGGAGGAGGCGCTCTACCAGCGCTACATGGCGAGCGGGTACCCGGGGCGCTACGCGGCGATCGCCGACGTGCTCCCGGTGGAGCCCGGCGAGTGGGTGATCGACGTCGGCGGGGGGACGGGGAGCCTGGCGCGGGCGGTCCTCGAACGGAACCCGGAGGTGCAGGCCATCGTCTACGACCAGGCCAGCGTGATCTCCGCCCTGCCCGCGGGGTCGGGGCACGCCCGGCTGAGCACCTGCGCGGGCAGTTTCTTCGACGCGGTACCCGTGGGCGGAGACGTCTACGTCCTGTCGTGGATCCTGCACGACTGGCCGGACGGGAAGGCGGAGGCCGTCCTGCGCAACTGCCGCACGGCGATGGCTCCCGGCGCCCGGCTCGTCATCGTGGACCGCGTCCTGCAGGAGTCCCCGCAGGACTGCGACCCGCTCGACCTGGTGCTGGACCTGCAGATGCAGGTCCTGCACGGCGGGCGCGAGCGCACCCTGGACGACTTCGCGCGGCTCCTGGACGCGACGGGCTTCTCCGCCCCCCGGGTCCTGTCCGCGCGTCCGGAGTTCGCGGTCGTCCAGGCGACCGCAGTCTGAACGTCGATCACCCGATCCTGTCGAGAGAGCAATGAAAACTGAGAGTGCAGCAAGGCGGACGGTGCAGGTCGGCATGGACCGCGGCCTGACCTTCCTGATGGCGCTGGCCTGCGGCGCGGTCGCGGCCAACATCTACTACGCGCAGCCCCTGGTCGCGCTGATCGGCCCCGACGTGGGCCTGAGCGCGAGCGCCTCCAGCCTCGTGGTGACGCTGACCCAGATCGGCTACGGCGTGGGCCTGGTCTTCCTGGTCCCGCTCGGCGACATCTTCGAGAACCGCCGGCTCATCACGGTCACCCTGGTGGCGTGCACGGCGGCGCTGCTGAGCGCGTCGGTCGCGTCCAACGCGGCCCTGTTCCTCGGCACTTCGCTGGTGATCGGCCTGAGTTCGGTCGTGGTGCAGATGCTGGTGCCCTTCGCGGCCCACCTCGCCCCGGAGGAGAGCCGCGGGCAGGTCGTCGGCAACGTCATGAGCGGCCTGCTGCTGGGCATCCTGCTGGCGCGTCCGGTGGCCAGCATGACGACCGACCTGCTCGGCTGGCGGGCGATCTTCGCCATCTCCGCCGGTCTGATGCTGGTGCTCGCCCTCACCCTGCGCTCGGTCCTCCCGGAGCGGAAGCCGACCACCTCCGTCCGCTACCCGGCGCTGCTGGCGTCGATGGGGAAACTGCTGGTCAGCACGCCGATCCTGCGGCGGCGGGCGTTCTACCACGCCATGCTGTTCGGCGCGTTCAGCCTGTTCTGGACCGCCGTGCCGCTGATCTTGGCGAGCCCGGCGTGCGGGCTGAGCCAGGGCGGGATCGCCCTGTTCTCGCTGGCGGCGGTGCTCGGGGCGTTCGTCGCGCCGGTCGCGGGCCGGATCGCCGACCGCGGTCTGACGAAGCCCGCGACCGGCCTCGCGATCCTGGCCGTCGTGCTCTGCTTCCTGCTGGTGTTCACCAGCGGCGGGCACATGGTCGCGGCCCTGTTCGTCGCGGCGCTCCTGCTCGACGTGGGCATCTCGTGCAACCTGGTGCTGGGCCAGCGGGCGATCTTCTCGCTGGGGGCGGAGATCCGCAGCCGGCTGAACGGCCTCTACATGGCGATCTTCTTCGTCGGCGGCGCGGTCGGGTCGGCGGTGGCCGGCTCGGTGTACGAGTCGTACGGGTGGCAGGGCATCGCCTGGTGCGGGATCGCCTTCCCGCTGGTGGCCGGCCTCTACTACCTGACGGAGCTGGTGCCGCGGCGCACCGTGCCGGCCGTCTGATCCGGCCATCCCTGACGGGTCGTCAACCCGTTTGCCGGAAAGCACCGATGCGGTGATCCGTCACCGGAATGATTGGCATCCGCACACAGCGGGAAGGTAGGCTGAAGTCTCGCATTCCCGCGATTTGCGCGAGAACTTGCTTGAGCCGTCACGAACGGATTCGCCCTGCTCCGACGAGAGTTCTGTTCCCTCGGAGCCGCTGAGCGCGTAGTCGTCACCCGACACCGCTCTTTGCGCGCCATCCCGTAGTACTTCCGGACTTACCGTCCGACTGCTGAATTCCGCGCGCTGCCCTTCGAATCAGTCTTGCGAACGGGTGCCCTCCGCCGGTCCGAATCGGGCCGGCGGGCGCGCCCAGCATTCGAGCCAAGCCAAGAGGAACGAGCAGATGACCGAACAGATGACAGGTGCCCAGGCTCTGGTCAGGGCGCTGGAGCACGTCGGGGTCGACACGGTGTTCGGATATCCGGGCGGCCACATCCTCCCCGCCTACGACCCGCTGTACGACTCGACCAGGATCCGCCACGTGCTGGTCCGGCACGAGCAGGGCGCCGGGCACGCCGCGGAGGGGTACGCCCAGGCCACCGGCAAGGTCGGCGTCTGCATGGCCACCTCCGGCCCGGGCGCCACCAACCTGGTCACCCCGATCGCGGACGCGTACATGGACTCCGTCCCGCTGGTCGCCATCACCGGCCAGGTGCCGAGCACCATGATCGGTACGGACGCCTTCCAGGAAGCCGACATCTGCGGCATCACCCTCCCGATCACCAAGCACAACTTCCTGGTGACCGACGCCGGCGACATCGCGCGCACCATCGCCGAGGCCTTCCACATCGCCTCCACCGGCCGCCCCGGCCCGGTGCTGGTCGACATCACCAAGGACGCGCTGCAGGCCACCACCGAGTTCCACTGGGAGCCGACGGCGAACCTGCCGGGCTACCGGCCGGTCACCCGGCCGCACGCCAAGCAGATCCAGGAGGCGGCCAGGCTGATCTCCGAGGCCGAGTGCCCGGTGCTGTACGTCGGCGGCGGCGTGCACAAGGCCCGCGCCTCGGCGGAACTGCTCCGCCTGGCCGAGCTGACCGGCATCCCGGTCGTCACCACGTTGATGGCCAGGGGCACCTTCCCCGACAGCCACCCGCTGCACATGGGCATGCCCGGCATGCACGGCACCGTCTCGGCGGTCGGCGCGCTGCAGCAGGCGGACCTGCTGATCGCCCTGGGCGTGCGGTTCGACGACCGGGTCACCGGCCGGCTGTCGTCCTTCGCGCCGCGGGCCAAGGTCATCCACGCGGACATCGACCCGGCCGAGATCTCCAAGAACCGGACGGCCGACGTCCCGATCGTGGGCGACTGCAAGGAGGTCATCGGCGCCCTCGTCCAGGCGGTCGACCGCCCCGGCGACTACGTCAAGTGGCGGGCGCAGCTGGACAAGCTGAAGGAGACCTACCCGCTCGGGTACGAGGACTTCGGGGACGGCACGCTGGCCCCGCAGTACGTCCTGGAGCGGCTCGGTGCCATCGGCGGACCGGACGCCCTCTACGTGGCCGGCGTCGGCCAGCACCAGATGTGGGCGTCCCACTTCGTCGGCTTCGAGAAGCCCGGCGCCTTCATCACCTCCGGTGGCGCGGGCACGATGGGGTACGCCGTGCCCGCCGCGATGGGCGCCAAGATGGGGCGGCCGGACACGGTGGTCTGGGCGATCGACGGCGACGGCTGCTTCCAGATGACCAACCAGGAGCTGGCCACCTGCACGCTGGAGGGCGTGCCGATCAAGGTCGCGGTCATCAACAACGGCAACCTCGGCATGATCCGCCAGTGGCAGTCGCTCTTCTACGGCGAGCGGTACTCCAATTCCGACCTGCAGACGGCCCAGCGCATCCCCGACTTCGTGAAGCTGGGGGAGGCCTACGGCTGCGTCAGCCTGCGGTGCACCCGGCCCGAGGACGTGGACGCGACGATCGCCAAGGCGATGCAGATCAACGACGTGCCGGTGGTCATCGACTTCGTGGTCCACGAGGACGCCATGGTCTGGCCGATGGTCCCGGCCGGCACCAGCAACGACGACATCAAGATCGCCCGAGACATGACTCCGAAGTGGGAGAGCGACGGCTCATGAGCAAGCACACCCTGTCGGTCCTCGTCGAGGACAAGCCCAGCGCGCTCACCCGGGTCACGGCCCTGTTCAGCCGGCGCGGCTTCAACATCGACTCCCTCGTCGTCGTCCCGGCCGAGACGGCGGGGCTCTCCCGGGTCACCCTGGTGGTCGACGCGGACGACACCCCGCTGGAGCAGGTGACCAAGCAACTCGACAAGCTCATCAACGTGTTGAGCGTCACCGAGGTCGGCCGCGGGCGGGCGGAGTCCGTCCCCTCCCCCGCCTGACACCCGTCCGGCCGCCGCGCCCGGGCCGCCCTCCGCCACGGAGGGCGGCCCGGGCCGTTTTCCGGGGCCGGTCCGCCAGCGCCGGTAGACACTGTCTACTCGGCGCTGGTAGACAGTGTCCGTGAGCGATGACGAGCGGAGCCCCCTGCGGGAGCGCCTGGTGGACGCCGGGGTCGAACTGGTGCTGGCCGAAGGGTCGGGGGCGGTCGGGCTGCGGGAGATCGCGCGGCGGGCCGGGGTGTCGCACGGGGCGCCGCGGCGGTACTTCGCGACGCACCGGGAACTGCTGTCGGCGGTGGCGCGGCGCGGGTTCGAGGAACTGGCGGCGCGCTTCGCGGCGGTCCGGGAGCCCGACCCGCGGGCCCGGCTGGCGTGCCTGGCCCGGGCGTACCTGGCGTACGCCGCCGAGCGGCGCGGGATGTTCGAGCTGATGTTCCGTCACGACCTGCTGAACGGCGACGGGTCGGCGCCGGCCGGCCCCCGGCTGCGGGAGGCGACGGTGCCGCTGTTCGGGGAGCTGGCGCGGCTGGTGGCGCGGTGCACGGGGGACGAGCGGCGGGCGCCGGTGGCGACGGCCGCGCTGTGGGCGAACCTGCACGGGCTGGCGCAGTTGCGGGGGTGGGGGAGCACGGCGCTGATGCTGGGGGAGGGCCGCGAGGAGGAGCTGCTGGAAGCGGTGCTGGCGGCGCACCTCGGGGCCGCCGAGTGAGCCGCGGCGCGGGTCGTGACGCGGGTCGTGGTGCGAGCCGTGACGAGCGGCGTGACGAGGGCGATGGCACGGGTCGTGACGAGGGCCGTGGCGCGGGGCGTGGCGCGAGCCGCCTCGCGCTGCCGGTGAGCGCCGGGGCCGCCATGCTGGTGGCCCTGGACGGCACCGTGCTGCTGATGGCGCAGCCCGGCATGCGGCGCGAACTCGACACCGGCACGGCGCAGTTGCAGTGGACGAGCACCGGCTACCTGGTCGCCGTCGCGGCCCTGCTGGTGCTCGCGGGCCGGCTCGGCGACCGCTACGGCCACCGCCCGACCCTGCTGGTGGGCGTGCTGGGCTTCGGCGCGGCCTCGGCGGGCATCGCGCTCGCCCCGACCCTCGGCTGGGTGATCGGGCTGCGGACCGTCCAGGGCGTGTTCGGCGCCCTGCTCCAGCCCGGCACGCTCGCGCTGCTGCGGCTGTGCTGCCCGCCGGAGCGGCTCGGCCGGGCGATCGCCGTCCGGACGGGCGCCATCGCGGTCGCGGCGGGCGCGGGCCCGCTGCTCGGCGGGCTGCTGGTGGACGCGTTCGGCTGGCGCGCGGTGTTCTGGATCAACGTCCCGGCGGCCGCGCTGATCGCCGGGATGACGCTCGCCCTGCGCCCCGGCCGGGCGCGGGCGGACGGGCAGCGGCTCGACCTGGCGGGCGCGGCCCTGCTGGCGGCGGCGCTGGCGGTCCTGGTGCACGCGCTCTCCCGGGTGCCGGAGCGCGGCTGGGGCGGGACGTCGGCCGAACTGGCGGGCGCCGTCGGGCTGTTCGCGGTGCTGGTGGCGCACGAGCGGCGGGCCGCGAGCCCGGTGGTGCCGCGTCCGGTGGCGGCGTCCCGGCCGGTGGCGGCCTCGCTGGTCCTGCTGCTGACGGCCTCGGCGGGGCTGTTCGGCACCCTGTTCAGCACCACGTTCCGGCTCCAGGACGCCCTGCACGTGGGCCCGTTGGGCACGGCGCTGCGGATGCTGCCGCTGACCGCGCTGATGGTGCTGGGCGCCCCGGCGGCCGAGCGGGCGCTGCGCGTCCACGGGCCCCGGCGGACGGCGCTGGCGGGCGTGGCGCTGCTGGTGGCGGGCATCGCGGGGCTGGCCGGCCCGGGCGGCGGGGGCGGGGCGGAGCTCGCCACCGGGGCGGCCTCGGCGCTGCTGGGGGCGGGGTTCGCGGCGGTGATGGTGACGGCGACCGGCACCGTGGTCGGCGACGCCCCGGCCGGGTACGCGGGCACGGTCGGCGGTCTGAAGCAGACCGCGGCGAACATCGGCCCGACCCTGGGCATCGCGGCCGCCACCGGGGCGGGCGCGCACGGCGCCCTGCCGGTCCTGGCCGCGCTCGCCGCCCTCGGCCTGCTGCCCGCCGCCCTGCCCGGCGCCCGGCCCGCCGGGCGGCGCGGACCGCCGTCGGCGGGGCGTGACACCCTGGGCGGATGGCGGAACGAGGCGGCGCGGGCGGGTGCGGGGCGGCGCCGCCCGGTCCGGCCGGGCCGCCGCCCCACCCTCTCCGGCTGACCGCCGCCGCCCCGCCGACCGACCGCCAACCGCCAGGGAGCACCCGCATGGACTTCGTCGAGTCGACCGTCGAGGCGGACGGTGAACGCCTGGCCTGCACCGTGGTCGAGCCGTCCGCTCCGCAGCCGTCCGCCTCGGCGCTGCCGCTCGCTCCGCAGCCGTCTGCCTCGGCGCTGCCGCTCGCTCCGCAGCCGTCTGCCTCGGCGCTGCCGTCCGCTCCGCAGCCGTCTGCCTCGGCGCTGCCGCTCGCTCCGCAGCCGTCTGCCTCGGCGCTGCCGCTCGCTCCGCAGCCGTCTGCCTCGGCGCTGCCGCTCGCTCCGCAGCCGTCTGCCTCGGCGCTGCCGCTCGCTCCGCAGCCGTCTGCCTCGGCGCTGCCGCTCGCTCCGCAGCCGTCTGCCTCGGCGCTGCCGCTCGCTCCGCAGCCGTCTGCCTCGGCGCTGCCGCTCGCTCCGCAGCCGTCTGCCTCGGCGCTGCCGCTCGCTCCGCAGCCGTCCGCCTCGGCGCTGCCGCTCGCTCCGCAGCCGTCCGCCTCGGCGCTGCCGCTCGCCCCGCAGCCGTCCGCCTCGGCGCTGCCGCTCGCTCCGCAGCCGTCCGCCTCGGCGCTGCCGCTCGCTCCGCAGCCGTCCGCCTCGGCGCTGCCGCTCGCTCCGCAGCCGTCCGCCTCGGCGCTGCCGCTCGCTCCGCAGCCGTCCGCCTCGGCGCTGCCGCTCACCGCGCTGCTGATGCACGGCGCGGGCAGCGGCGACCGGCACCGCTGCCTGCCGCTGGCAAGGGAGTTGGCCGCCGCCGGGTGCCGCGCCGTGGTGTTCGACTTCGCCGGGCACGGCGCGAGCAGCGGCACCCTCGGCGAGCTCTCGCTGGCCCGCCGGGCCCGGCAGGCCCGCGCCGTGCTGGAGCGGCACGCCCCGGTCGGCCCGCTGCTGCTGGTCGGCTTCTCGATGGGCGGCCAGACCGTCACCGACCTGCTGCGGATGCCCGAACTCGCGGTCCGCACCGAGGCGGTGGCCCTCTGCGCACCCGCCGCCTACGCCCGCGAGGTGCGCGAACTGCCCTTCGCCAATCCGGAGTTCACCAAAGTCCTGCGCCAGGAGGGGAGTTGGCGCAGCAGCACGGCCTTCGACACCCTCGCGGCGTTCGGCGGCCGGGCGGTGCTGGTGCTGCCGGAGACGGACGGCGTGATCCCGGCCGGGGTGACGGACGCGCTGGACGCGGCCCTGCGCACCCGCCCGGCGGCGCCCCCGTACGCCAGGCTCACCCTGCCGGGCGCCGACCACCTGCTCGGCCGCTGGCTGGGCGAGCACCCGGAGGAGTGCGAGCGGGTGGCGGCGGCGCTGCTGGGCGCGGGCTAGGGCCGCCTGGTCGCGCCGGGCCCGCGACGCCGGATCGCCCCCGGCCCCGGGGGCGATCCGGCGCTCCCGTCACCCAGCAGCACCGACCCCGTACCCGAGTGGTCGGGCCGGCCCGCCCGGCGGGGCGCGAAGGGAGGCGCCTCCCGGCTCCCGAGGGGCCGGGGGAGCCGCGCGCCGATCCGGCACGACCGACCGGCCCGGCCCCGGGGTGCGTCCTCCGGCCCCCGCCGCGTCGGGCGAAGCTCGCGCGGTGGGCGACCGGCCCGCGCCTCAGGGCAGTTCGACCGCCAGGGCGCCGTCCTCGGCGCGGCTGACGGAGACGCCGGACAGGTCGTCCACGTGGTGGTCGGGCCGGTGGGCGGCGGCGCGCGGGCCGATGCCGAGCACCGGCATGCCGGCCGCCCGGGCGGCGGCGATGCCCGCCTCGGAGTCCTCCAGGACCAGGCACTCGGCGGGGGCGACGCCCAGCTGGGCGGCGGCCTTGAGGAAGCCCTCCGGGTCGGGCTTGCTGGCGCCGACGTGCTCGGCGGTGACCATCAGCGGCGGCAGCGGGACGCCGGCGGCGGCCATCCGGACCCGGGCCAGCCGGTCGTCGGCGGAGGTCACCAGCGCGTGCGGCAGCCCGGCCAGCGAGGCCACCAGCCGGGCGGCGCCCGGGACCTCGACCACGCCGTCGGTGTCGGCGGACTCCTCGTCGAGCATCACCGCGTTCTCGGCGAGGTTCTGCTCCACCGGGCGGTCGGGCAGCAGCAGGGCCATGGTCAGGTGCCCCTGCCGCCCGTGCGCGACCCGCATCACCTCGTCGCCGTCCAGGCCGTTGCGCCCGGCCCAGCGGCGCCAGCAGCGCTCGACCACGGCGTCGGAGTTGACCAGGGTGCCGTCCATGTCGAGCAGGACGGCCCGGACCGGCGGGGTCAGGACGGGCATCGGGGCTCCTCGGGGGCCTCGTACGGTTGGTTTGTTCCTCAATCGTACAAAACCGGTGGCGGTGGGGCCGCTCAGCCCACCAGGTGCGCGTTGACCGCCCGGGCCTCCTCGGCGAGCTCCGGCAGCTCCACCACCTCGACGCCCGCGGCCTCCAGCAGCGCGGCCCCCCGGCAGTCCTCGACGAACAGCGCGGGCTCCCGCCAGGCCACCACCACCCGCGGCACCCCGGCCGCGACGATCAGCTCCGCGCACGGGTGCGGCCGGGAGGCGCGCTGCCCGCACGGCTCCAGGGTGGAGTAGACGGTGGCGGTGCGCAGCCGCGGGTCGCCGGCCGGCAGCTTGCCGAGCGCGGCCTCCTCGGCGTGGTTCACGGCGTCCACCTCGCGGCTGTACCCCTCGGCCAGCACCTCGCCGTCCGCGCCGACCACCACCGCGCCGACCGAGAAGGCGGTTCCGGACGGCGGGCAGTGCCGGGACAGCTCGATCGCGCGGCGCAGTCGGCGCAGGTCGAGCTCGCGATCACCGGTGCTCATCGGGGGACTCCTTCGGGGCGTACCGCAGCAGGACGACGTCCCCCACCGTACGTGCCCCCAGCAGCCGCATCCGCCGGGCCGGGCCGCCCGGGTAGGCGGCGGGGGAGAGGAAGCGGGGCGCGCCGGCCTGGCCGACCAGCAGCGGGGCGACGGCCAGCTGCAGCTCGTCGGCCAGGCCCTCGGCCAGGAACCGGGTGTGCACGCCGCCGCCGCCCTCGACCATCAGCCGCCGCACCCCGCGCGCGCCCAGGTCGTCCAGCACCGCGCCCAGCGGCACCTCCGCGCCCAGGCCGACCACCTCGGTGCCGGGCGCCCCGGCCAGCGCGGCGCCCAGCACGGGTGCGACGGCGTCGGTGGTGTAGGCGATCTTGGCGCCGCCGGTGTGCCAGAACCGCAGCGCCGGGTCCAGCCGCCCGCTCGCGCTCAGGGTGACCTTCAGCGGGTACGCGGGCCGCCCGGCGGCCGTCCGCGCGGCGCGCCGCTCGGCCGAGTTGACCAGCAGCCGGGGGTTGTCGGCGCGCAGCGTCCCGCCGCCGACCAGCACGGCGTCGCTGTCGGCGCGCAGCGCGTCGACCCGGTCGAAGTCCTCGGCGTTGGAGAGCAGCAGCCGCTCGGGCGAGGCGTCGTCGAGGTGGCCGTCGAGCGACACCGCGGCGCTCAGCAGGACGTGGGGGCGGGGCACGGCGCGGCTCCAGGTTCGGCGGACGGCGGGGTTCCCACCGTACGCCGCGCCCCCGGCGCGACGGCCGCTCGGGCCAGGGGCCGGGGCGGCCGCTCAGGCCGGGCGGGGCGGCACCGGCAGCGGCAGGGCGGGCAGCCCGTTGATGCTGACGGCGACGTTCTCCTTGCCCTCGCAGTACTCGCTGAACCGGTCCTCGCCCTTGCGGTCGAAGAAGTCGGCCAGCAGCGTGCGGTCCTCCCTGTAGTCCATGAACGGGACGGCGAAGCCGCAGGAGTCGCTGACCCGCTCGGCCCGGACCAGGATGACCGCGCGCAGCGCGGTGCCGTCCGCCGCCGGGTCGAAGTGCGCGAGCAGCCCGGCGAAGCGCGGGTCGTCGCGGAACACCGGCTCGCCGTGCCCGTGCACCCGCAGCACGGTGGGCGGGCCCTCGAAGGCGCACCACATCAGCACGATCCGGCCGTTCTCCCGCAGGTGCGCGATGGTCTCGGCGTGCGAGCCGCCGAAGTCCAGGTAGGCGAGGGTCAGTTCGTCGATCACCGCGAGGGTGCCGACCCGGCCCTTGGGCGACAGGTTGAGGAATCCGTCGGCGGCCAGCGGGGCGGTGCCGACGAAGTAGACGGGCTGCTTCTCGATGAACGCGCGGAGCCTGGCGTCAATGCGCTCATAGGTCTTTCCCATGCGGAGGATTCTGCTCCCGGCGGGCGCGGATGGCGAGGTGATGACCCATCAGTCTTGACATGCGAGACGAGTTTGTCCGATCAGTGGAACGTTTTCCTATGCTGGAGGAGCCACGAGGAACCGCCTTCGAGGGAGAGGGAGTCCCGCCATGCCCGCCTACACCCACGGCCACCACGCCACCGTGCTGCGCTCGCACGTCAGCCGCACCGCCGCCAACTCCGCCGCCTACCTGCTGCCCGAACTGCGCCCCGGACAGCGGCTGTTGGACGTCGGCTGCGGCCCGGGCACGATCACCGCCGACTTCGCCGAACTGGTCGGCCCCGAGGGCCGGGTGGTCGGCATCGAGCCGGACGGCGGGGTGCTGGCCCGGGCCGCCGGACTGGCCGCCGAGCGCGGGCTGGCCAACCTGTCGTACGAGGTCGCCGACGTGTACCGGCTGCCGTACGCCGACGGCGCGTTCGACGTGGTGCACGCCCACCAGGTGCTTCAGCACCTGGCCGACCCGGTCGCCGCGCTGCGCGAGATGCGTCGGGTCACCGCCCCCGGCGGGGTGGTCGCGGTCCGCGACGCGGACTACGCCGCGATGACCTGGTACCCGCGGGTGCCCGAACTGGACGAGTGGGCCGAGCTGTACCAGCGGGTGGCCCGGCTCTCCGGCGGCGAGCCCGACGCCGGCCGCCGCCTGCTGGCCTGGGCGCGCGCGGCGGGCCTGCCGGACGCCGACCTGACGTCCTCCTCCAGCACCTGGACCTTCGCCACCGACGCCGAGCGGGCCTGGTGGTCCGAGGTCTGGTCCGGGCGCACCGTGCAGTCCAGGACGGCCGAGACCTCGGTGGCCGAGGGACTGGCCACCCCCGCCGACCTGGAGCGGATCGCCGCCGGCTGGACCCGCTGGGGAGCCGACCCGGACGGCTGGTTCGCCGTACTGCACGGTGAACTGCTGGTGCGCGTAAGCTAGTTGGGCACGCCCCCGAGTTAACGAGACGTTGACCGGACGCGTACCGCCCGGTAGCACGCACCGTCCAGCCTGGAGGCCGGACGGGCGGTCCGACCCGCCCCCCACCGGGTCGGACCGCTACCGTGTGGGCATGGACCGCCCACCGCCGCCCGGCACCGCCCACCGGGTGATGCGCCAGGACGACAACGGCAACCGCTTCCTGCTCGCCCGCGGCCTCGACCGGGCCCGGGCCGAGGCGCTGGCCGCCGAGTTCGAGGCCCGCGGCCACAAGCAGCTCTACTGGGTCGAACCCGAGGACCCGAGCGAACCGGCGGACCCCGCGGGCCGGGCCGGCTCCGGCTGATCCCCGGCCGCCCGGCCCCGCCCGCATAGCATGGCGCCCGGCGGCGGCCGCCGCCCCAGCACGTGTGCGGAGGAGGCCCGGTGGGCGTCGAGATCGAGCGCAAGTTCCTCGTACCGGACGGCGAAACCGTCCCCGACGGACGGGAGTTCGACGTCCGGCAGGGATACCTGGCGGCGGACCCGGAGGGCGGCGAGGCGCGGCTGCGCCGGCAGGACGGCGCCTACTCGCTGACCGTCAAGCGCGGCTCCGGGCTGGTCCGCGGCGAGTGGGAGACCCCGCTGGACACCGAGCAGTTCGCCGTCCTGTGGCCCGCCACCGACGGCACCCGGATCCACAAGACCCGCCGGGTCGTCCCGCTCGGCCCGCACGAGGCCGTGGTCGACACCTTCCACGGCCGGCTCGCCGGACTGCGCACCGTCGAGGTCGAGTTCACCGACCGCCGGGCCGCCGACGCGTTCACCCCGCCGCCCTGGTTCGGCCCCGAGGTCACCGGCCGCCCCGCCTTCGCCAACCGGAACCTGGCCACCGCCACCGAGCCGCCCCGCCCCTGGTACGCGGTCGGCCCCGGCGCGACGGGCGCGCGCCCGGCGGAGCCGGAGCTGATCGACACGGTGGCGTGGGTCCGGCTGGAGGAGGGCCGCATCCTGTGCGCCCGCCCGCGCGGCAAGGACGTCTTCTACATCCCCGGCGGCAAGCGCGAGGGCGCCGAGACCGACCTGCAGACCCTGATCCGCGAGGTCGCCGAGGAACTCTCCGTCACGCTCCTCCCCGACACCGTCGCCCACGTCGACACCTACCGGGCCGCGGCCCACGCCCAGGCCCCCGGCGCCGTCGTCTCGATGGCCTGCTACACCGCCGACTACACCGGCACCCTCGCCGCCAGCAGCGAGATCGAGGAGGTCGCGTGGTTCCGCTACGACGACCGCGACCGCGTCCCCCCGGTCGACCAGGTCCTCTTCGACGACCTGCACCGCGCCGGCCGGCTGCGCTAGGCCCGCCCGGGCCCGGGGCCCGGGCCGACCTGTACGGGAGCCGCCCCCCGGTACCCCGGGCGCCCGATCTGTACGCCAATCGGACAGACGCGAGGTATGCCGGGATAGCGGCGCGATTCCCTGGGTATGGCAGAGTTCGGCAGCATTCGTCACGATCCGTGAGCCCGCGACGGCACGGCGTGGCCGCGGCCCGCGCCCCGGCGACCCGCCGGGGGCGTCCCAGTGGCGGTGGGGAGGCCCCGTAGGTGGCGAAGCCGGGTGACGGCGGAGGAGAGCGCGAGGCGTCCGGCCTGCCCCCGCGCGGGGCGCGGCGCTCCGGCGGCCCCGCGGGCGGCGCCGGGCGGGCCTCCGCCCGGGCCCGGCTGCGGCGCGGCCGCCCCGGCCAGACCGCGCCCCGCCGTGCTGCCCGGCAGCTCCCCGAGCGCCGGCCCCGCCCCCAGCCGCCCACCGCGCCCGGCCCCGCCCGGCTCCCGGCCCGCGGCCGCCCCGCCCGGCCCTTCCCCGGCGCGCCCGAGGTGCACCCCGGCGCCCCGGCCGACACCGGCCCCACCTCCCTGCACCCCAGCCGCCGCACCGAGGGCGGCAGCCTGCTGGACGTGGTCCGGGTGGCCATCGTCATCCTCGACACCTCGGGCCGGGTGGTGCTGTGGAGCCCCGCCGCCGAGGAGATGCTCGGCTGGCCCAGCGAGGTGCTGGTCGGCCGCGCCGTCGACGAGCTGATCCCCGACCCGGACCAGGTGCGGCGCATCCGCGCCGCCGTCCAGGAGACGCTGCGCCGCGGCTCCTGGCACGGCTTCACCGAACTCGCCGACCGGGACGGCCTGCAGGTCGAGGTGGAGGCCAGGCTCTCGCTGCTGGTCGACGGCGACGGCGCCCCGTACGTGCAGGCCGCGCTCACCGAGGCCGCCGCGCTGCGCGCCGTCGAACGGGACCTCGCGGTCCGCGACGCCCTGTTCGAGCAGTCCCCGCTCGGCATCGCCGTCCTCGACACCGACCTGCGCTACACCGCGGTCAACCGCACCCTGGCCGACATGAACGGCCTGCCCGCCGAGGAGCACATCGGCCGCACCACCGGCGAGACGCTGCCCGAGCGCTCCGCCGACGAGATCACCGCCGTCCAGCGCCAGGTGCTGGCCACCGGCGAGCCGGTCATCGACGTCACGCTGGCCTCCCCGTCCACCGCCCGCTCCGGCTACCGGTCGATCTCCTACAGCCGGATGACCGACCGCTCCGGCCGGGTGCTGGGCATCTCCGGCACCGTGATGGACGTCACCGAGCGCTACCGGGCGGTGGCCAAGGTCGAGGGCGCCCGGCGCCGGCTGTCGCTGCTCAACGAGTTCGGCTCCCGGGTCGGCGACCTGCTGGACGCCTCGATGATCGCCCAGGAGCTGGCCGGCGCGGTCGTCCCCCGGCTCGCCGACTACGCCGGGGTGATCCTGCTGCAGGCCGTCGCGCACGGCGACGACCTGCCCCGGCACGGCCACGACCGGCGCACCTCGCTGCTGCAACTGGGCGTCGCCGCGATCCAGCAGGGCCCCGCCGTGGAGACCATGCTCCGGCACGGCGCCCGGATCACCTTCGAGGAGGACTCCGTCTTCGGCCGGGTGCTGCGCAGCGGCGTCCCCGAGATGCTCTCCGGCGGCAACGGCGCCGAGGAGCTGTCCTTCGCCGGCGACCCCAAGGTCGAGGCCGCCCGCGAACTCGGCGTCCACTCCCGGCTGGTGGTCCCGCTGCGGGCCCGCGGCATCGTGATCGGCCTGCTGGTGGTCAGCCGGGCCGGCTACCGCGAGGGCTTCGACCGCGACGACCTCGCCTTCACCGTCGAGCTCGCCGACCGGGCCGGCAGCTCCCTCGACAACGCCCGCCTGTACGCCCGCGAGCGCACCGCCGCGCTCACCCTGCAGCGCACCCTGCTGCCCCAGCAGGTCCCGCAGCCCACCGGCGTCGAGGTCGCCTACCGGTACGTGCCCGGCTCCAGCGGCACCGAGGTCGGCGGCGACTGGTTCGACGTCATCCCGCTGCCCGGCGACCGCACCGCCCTGGTGGTCGGCGACGTGATGGGCCACGGCCTGCGGGCCGCCGCCACGATGGGCCGGCTGCGCACCGCCGTCCGCGTGCTGGCCGCCCTGGACCTGGCCCCCGAGGCCGTCCTGCGGCACGTCCACGAGCTCACCGACGACCTCGCCCAGGGCCCCGACGAGGCCCTGCTCGCCACCTGCGTCTACGCGGTCTTCGACCCCGCCCGGCGCAGCCTGACCGTCACCAAGGCCGGCCACATCCCGCCGGTCCTGGTGGTGCCCGGCGCCGACGCCGAGCCGGCCCGCTCCGGCGGCCCGCTGCCCGGCGGCGCCGGCCAGGTGCTCGACCTGCCCTCCGGCGCGCCGCTCGGCGTGGGCGGGGTGCCGTTCGAGTCCATCGAGATGGAGATCCCGGACGGCAGCCTGCTCGCCCTGTGCACCGACGGGCTGGTGGAGTCCCGGGACAAGGATCTGGACGTGGGACTGGGGAGGTTGATCAGCGTGCTCGAACAGCCGTACGCCTCGATCCAGCAGGCGTGCGAGGCCGTCCTCGACACCATGGAGCAGGGCCGCGAGCCCGACGACGTGGCCCTGCTGCTGGCCCGGCTCGGCCGCGGCCGGGCCGACGTGCCCACCGCCGGCTGGACGCTGCCCGCCGAACCGACCGCGGTCTCCCGGGCCCGCCGGCTGGTCCGCGGCACGCTGTCCGACTGGGGCGCCGAGGAACTCACCGACACCGCCGAACTGCTCGTCAGCGAACTGGTCACCAACGCCGTCCGGTACGCCAGCGCCCCGATCGGCGTCCGGCTGACCCTCGGCGAACTGCTCCTGGTGGAGATCTCCGACCCGCTGCCCGACCCGCCCCGCGAGCGCCACGCCGGGGCGGGCGACGAGGGCGGGCGCGGCCTGGAGCTGGTCCGCAGGCTCGCCCTGCGCTGGGGCACCAGGGCCGAGGGACTGGGCAAAGTGGTCTGGTTCGAGCTCGCGAATTCGGAGGTTCAACTACCCGATTCGATGTTGTGACGTTGAAGGGCGTGTGCGCCCGCACCCAGATGATGAATACTCGGACATCGAATACTCGGTCTTCTCGACACCGGATGGGCGCGGGTTGGAGGGGTCGGTCCGTTGAACAGCTTCCCGGCACGGAACGTGACGCACGGCAGCGGCGGCTATGCCGCGGTGCCGGAGCAGCCGGGTGCCCCGACGACCCCCGCCACGCTGCCGCTCGGCTGGGGACGGGGCGCCTCGGGCACCATCTACGACTACATCAGGGTCGCGACCTTCGCGATCGGCCCCGACGGGCGGATCGCCCAGTGGAGCGACCGGGCCGCCGAGTTCTTCGGCGTCCCCGCCGCGGAGGCGGTCGGCGCCGACCCGATCACCGCGTTCATCCCGCGCGAGCTGTGGCAGCGCGGCCGGGCCCGGCTGGAGCGCATCCTGTCCGGCGAGGAGTGGGTCGGCACCGCCCCCTACCGGGACCTCAGCGGCGCCGAGAGCCTCGCCGAGGTCTACGCGATGCCCGCCAGCGCCGACGGCTCCGCCACCTGCCTGGCCGTCGACCTCGGCCGGCTGCGCGCCATCGAGACCGACCTGGCCGCCTCCGAGGCGGTCATCGGCCAGACCCCCACCGGCTTCTTCCTGTTCGACACCGACCTCAGGCTCCAGCGGGTCAACGCCGCCTTCGCGGCCGGCGTCGGCCGCAGCCCCGCCGCCCTCCAGGGCCTCGCCCCCGGCGACGTGTTCCGCCCCTCCGACGCGGACCGGCTGCTGCTCGCCCTGCGCAAGGTGCTCACCGGCCAGGAGCCCGTCCTCGACCTGCGGCTGTCCGGCCCGGTCCGGGCCGCCCGCCCCAGCGCCGGCCGCGACGAGGACCAGCGCACCTGGGCCGTCTCGCTGTACCGGCTCACCGCCGCCGGCGGCCGCCCGATCGGCGTGGCCGGCCAGGTCCAGGACGTCACCAGCCGGCACATCGCCGAACGCGAGGCGGCCGGCGTGCGCCGCAGCCTCGCCCTGCTGAACGAGGCCTCCACCCACATCGGCTCCACCCTCGACCTGGAGACCACCGCCAAGGAACTGCTCGACGTGATCGTCCCGCAGTTCTGCGACGTCGCCACCGTCGACCTGTACACCGCGCTGCTCACCGGAGACTCCGCCCCGCTCAGCGCCAACCCGGAGAGCGGCGAACTGCGCCGGGTCGCCGTCTCCAGCGTGGTCGGCAACGCCCCCTCGGTGCTCGGCAGCGAGCGCGGCGGCGTCCGGGT
Source organism: Kitasatospora sp. NA04385 (assembly GCF_013364235.1). Taxonomy (NCBI): domain Bacteria; kingdom Bacillati; phylum Actinomycetota; class Actinomycetes; order Kitasatosporales; family Streptomycetaceae; genus Kitasatospora; species Kitasatospora sp. NA04385. The sequence continues at coordinate 4,921,305 of NZ_CP054919.1, forward strand.
CGCCGAGGCCGGCGGCACGCTCTGCTACCCGCCGCGCTCCCCGCACGCCCGGGCCCTGCGCACCGGCCGCAGCGTCGTCCCGCAGCCCGGGCCCGATCCGCTGCTGCGCTCCACCCTGGTGGTGCCGCTGGTCGCCCGCGACCAGGTGCTCGGCCTGGTCCAGCTGTCCCGGGCGATCGGCAGCGAGCCGTTCGACGCCCGCGAGGTCGCGATCGCCGAGGAGCTGGTCGCCCGCGCCGCCGTCTGCGTCGACAACGCCCGCCTGTACCGCCGCGAGCACGAGCGCGCGCTGATCCTCCAGCGCAGCCTGCTGCCCCCCGGCAACCCGGCCGCCTCCGGCCTGGAGATCGCCCGCCGCTACCTGCCCAGCAACAACAACACCGAGGTCGGCGGCGACTGGTTCGACGTCATCCCGCTGCCCGGCAGCCGCACCGCCCTGGTGATCGGCGACGTGATGGGCCGCGGCCTGCGGGCCGCCGTCGCGATGGGCCAGCTGCGCACCGCCGTGCGCACCCTGGCCATGCTCGACCTCGACCCCGAAGAGGTGCTCTCCGCCCTCGACGAGATCGCCCGCGGCCTGGGCAACGACGAGGACCCGGACCGCTCCAGCGCCGAGGTCTACCTCGCCACCTGCGTCTACGCCGTGTACGACGCCGTCAAGCAGCGCTGCACCTTCGCCAACGCCGGCCACCTCCCGCCGGTCCTGCTCGCCCCCGGCCAGGGCGCCCGCACCATCACCGTGCCGCCCGGCCTGCCGCTGGGCGTCGGCGGCGAGCCGTTCGAGGAGGTCACCGTCGACCTGCCGGAGGGCGCCGTGCTGGCCCTCTACACCGACGGCCTGGTGGAGTCCCGCAAGCACCAGCTCGACGAGGGCATCGACGCCTTCCGAGCCGCGCTGGCCGCCGGGTCCGAGCAGATCGAGGAGCTCTGCGACCAGGTCCTGGACGAGCTCAACCCGCACCACGGCGAGGACGACATCGCCCTGCTGATGGCCAAGGTCAAGGGCCTGCCCAAGGGCTCGGTCGGCGACTGGCGCTTCCCCTCCGAGCCGACCTCGGTCGCCAAGGCCCGCGAGGCCGCCTGCGGCTGGCTGCTGGAACGCGGCCTGGACGAGCTGGTCGACACCTCCGAGCTGCTGGTCAGCGAGCTGGTCACCAACGCGCTGCGGCACGGCCGCGGCGAGATCCGGCTGCGCCTGCTGCGCGACAAGACCATGGTCTGCGAGGTCTGGGACGACGCCTACGCCCAGCCGCGCCAGCGCCGCGCCCAGGAGACCGACGAGGGCGGCCGCGGCCTCCAGCTGGTCTCCCTGCTGGCCGAGCGCTGGGGCAGCCGCCGCACCCCCAAGGGCAAGATCGTCTGGTTCGAGCTGGCGCTCTAGGCCGCCGGGCCCTCCAGCACCACGGCCGCGGCCCGGCGCTCCACCAGGGCGATCCGGGCCAGGCCGGGGGAGAGCCTCCGGGCCCGGTCCAGGGCCCGCGCGGCCTGCTCGGGGCGGCCGGCGGCGAGCAGCGCCGCCGCCAGCGAGCACTCGGCACCCGCCACCGACAGCAGGTCCAGCTGCGGCCCCACGGCCCGGTCGGCCGCCTTCACGGCCGCCTCCCGCTCCCCGCGCAGCCGCAGCAGGTCGGCCCGCACCGGGGTCCGTCGGGTGTGGTCCTCGAACGCCGAGGTCAGCGCCGCCAGCCGCGGCAGGTAGTCGGCGGGCGGCAGCAGTCCGGCGTCCGCCGCGCACACCAGCGCCTCGGCGCGGGCGAGGTCGGCGGCCCAGCCCAGGTGGGCGACCGGCGCGGCGGGGACGATCCGCCCGGCCCGCTCCAGGGCCTCCTCCCACGCGCCGGCGGCCAGCAGCGCCCGCACCCGGAGCACGTCGCCGCTCAGGGTGCCGCCCGCCGGTTCGGCGGCCAGGGCGGCCACCGCGTCGGCGGGCCGCCCGTCCAGCAGCGCCCGGGCGGCCGCCAGCTGCGCCGGGGAGGCGTACGCCTCGGCCAGCAGCGCGGGGGAGGCGGTGGGCAGCCGGAGGACCACCCAGCCCGGGCAGCCCGGGAACCGGCTCTGGAGGGCCACCTCCAGCAGCGGAAGCCCCGCCGTCATCAGGCCGAACAGCTGCCAGCCGCCCCGGGTCGCCGCCACCAGCCACCCGCCGAGCACCAGCGCCGGGACGTACGCGGCCGTCACCGCCGCCCAGGCCCGCGGGCGGGGGGCCGGGACGAGCAGGCGCGCGCAGACGACCAGCGGCAGCGGCACCGACCGCAGCGCCAGCGGGGCCCCGCCCAGCCGCCGGACCCGGACCATCCGGCCCACCCCCAGCCCGTACCCGGTCGGGACCAGCCCGGCGGGGCGACCGAGCAGGGTCAGGGCGGACTGGGTCAGCAGGTTGCCGGCCAGCAGACCGCCGTAGACCGCGGGCATCGCCACGTACGGCGGCGGGTACTCGGCCCCGGACAGCAGCAGGGCGGACAGCAGCGCGACGAAGATCGCGAAGGCGATCAGCAACCGGGTCTTCTTCTTCACCGGCGTAGCTTCCCGATCCCGTGGTGCGTACGGGAAGGAACGAGACGCACTTGTGATCCGCACCGCCCCGCAGCTGCCCGTTTCGGCTCCGTTGGGGCCTTCCCCGTACGATGGGAAGAAGCCGAGGCATGTGCCGTGCCCGGCGGGTGGACCGGTGAATGCTGACGCGGGCCGGGCACCGTGACCCACGATTCCGGGAGAATCAGCGCCGCATGCCCACGCGCAACGACATTCGTAACGTCGCCATCGTCGCCCACGTCGACCACGGCAAGACCACCCTGGTCGACGCCATGCTGAAGCAGGCCGGCGCCTTCGCCGCCCACCAGCAGCTCGACGACCGGATGATGGACTCGAACGACCTGGAGCGCGAGAAGGGCATCACCATTCTCGCGAAGAACACCGCGGTCAAGTACCACCCCAAGGACGGTGGCGCGCCGATCACCATCAACATCATCGACACCCCCGGCCACGCCGACTTCGGCGGCGAGGTCGAGCGCGGCCTGTCGATGGTGGACGCGGTCGTCCTGCTGGTCGACGCCTCCGAGGGCCCGCTGCCGCAGACCCGCTTCGTGCTGCGCAAGGCGCTCACCGCGCGGCTGCCCGTCATCCTGTGCATCAACAAGACCGACCGCCCGGACGCCCGGATCGACGAGGTCATCAACGAGACCTACGACCTGTTCCTGGACCTGGACGCGGACGAGGACCAGATCGAGTTCCCGATCGTCTTCGCCTGCGCCCGCGACGGCGTGGCCTCGCTGACCAAGCCGGAGAACGGCACCGTGCCGTCCGACTCCGACAACCTGGAGCCGTTCTTCTCCACCATCCTGGAGCACGTCCCGGCCCCGGTCTACGACGAGGACGCCCCGCTGCAGGCGCACGTCACCAACCTGGACGCCGACAACTTCCTCGGCCGCATCGCGCTGCTCCGGGTCGAGCAGGGCGAGCTGCGCAAGGGCCAGACGGTGGCCTGGATCAAGCGCGACGGCTCGATCCAGAACGTCCGGATCTCCGAGCTGCTGATGACCGAGGCGCTCACCCGCAAGCCCGCCGAGGTGGCCGGCCCCGGTGACATCTGCGCCGTCGCGGGCATCGGCGACATCATGATCGGCGAGACCCTCGCCGACACCGAGAACCCGATCGCGCTGCCGCTGATCACCGTCGACGAGCCGGCGATCTCGATGACCATCGGCACCAACACCTCGCCGCTGGTCGGCAAGGGCGGCTCCGGCAAGGGCGCCGACGCCAAGTCCACCAACAAGGTGGACCGCAAGGTGACGGCCCGCCAGGTCAAGGACCGCCTGGACCGCGAGCTGATCGGCAACGTGTCGCTGCGCGTGCTGGAGACCGAGCGCCCGGACGCCTGGGAGGTGCAGGGCCGCGGCGAGCTGGCGCTGGCCATCCTGATCGAGACCATGCGCCGCGAGGGCTTCGAGCTGACCGTCGGCAAGCCGCAGGTGGTCACCCGCGAGGTCAACGGCAAGACCCACGAGCCGGTCGAGCGCCTCACCGTGGACGTCCCCGAGGAGCACATGGGCGCCGTCACGCAGCTCATGGGCATCCGCAAGGGCCGGATGGACAACATGTCCAACCACGGCTCGGGCTGGGTCCGGATGGAGTTCGTGGTGCCGTCCCGCGGCCTGATCGGCTTCCGCACCGAGTTCCTCACCAACACCCGCGGCACCGGCATCGCGCACTCGATCCACGAGGGCTACGAGCCGTGGTTCGGCACCCTGACCACCCGCAACAACGGCTCCCTGGTCGCCGACCGCTCCGGCGTGGTCACCGCCTTCGCGATGACCAACCTGCAGGAGCGCGGCGTGCTGTTCACCGACCCCGGCACCGAGGTGTACGAGGGCATGATCGTCGGCGAGAACTCCCGCTCCGACGACATGGACGTGAACATCACCAAGGAGAAGAAGCTCACCAACATGCGTTCCTCGAACGCCGACGTGGCGGAGTCCATCGTGCCGCCGCGCAAGCTCTCGCTGGAGCAGTCGCTGGAGTTCTGCCGCGAGGACGAGTGCATCGAGGTGACCCCGGAGACCGTGCGCATCCGCAAGGTCGTCCTGGACGCCAAGGAGCGCGGCCGCACCGCCTCGCGCGCCAAGAAGGGCTGACGCCCGGGGTCGCACCCCGTTGACCGGCCGACCGGCCGGCGTCCTCGCGGACGCCGGCCGGTCGTGTTTTCGGTGACGCACCGTCACGTCCGGACAGGCGCGGGTCGTTCGTTAATCGGACGTCACGCATCGTCATCCGTGACAACTGTCCGTTTCGCCCATGTCTGAGTATGTCTTTAATGTCCGTTTTCCGGGATTCATCCACCGTTCATGTGACCAAATTGAAATCCGTATTGGTCAGTTCCGTATCCGTGAGTGACCGATAGTGGGTGCAGTCGAGCTCGGGTCGAGGCTCCTGCGCAGGGGTGCGCGCCAGGCCGCGAGTGATCTGCAACACGATTTCAGGAGGACACCCAATGCGTGGTGCCAGCCAGGCCAAGTGGGTTGTCGCAGCCGTCGCGGTCGCCCTCGCCGCTACCGCTTGCGGCAGTGGTGGCAGCTCTTCCGGCGGCAGCTCCAACGGCGCCGCCAACGCTCAGGGCACGTTCAGCTACCAGAGCACCGAGCCGCAGAACCCGCTCCAGCCGGCGAACGCCATGGAGGTCGGCGGCGGTCGCATCATCAAGACCCTGTTCAAGGGCCTGGTGGACTACGACCCCAGCAACGGCGAGCTCCGCAACCAGGTGGCCGACAAGATCGAGACCACCGACGCGCAGAACTACACCGTCACCCTGAAGTCGGGCTGGACCTTCCACGACGGCACCCCGGTGACCGCCAAGTCCTTCGTGGACGCCTGGAACTGGTCGGCCAACACCAAGAACAACCAGATCAACTCGGACTGGTTCTCGGACATCCAGGGCTACGCCGACGTCCACCCGGACGAGGGCGACCCGACCGCCACCACCATGTCCGGCCTGAAGGTCGTCGACGACACCCACTTCACCATCGCGCTGACCGGCCCGGTCTCGTACTTCGAGTACAAGCTCGGCTACACCGCCTTCTCGCCGCTGCCCGAGGTCTTCTTCACCGACCCGGCCAAGTACGGCCAGTCGCCGATCGGCAACGGCCCCTACAAGTTCGTCTCGTGGGAGCACAACAAGGCCGTCACCGTCGCCGCCTACGACAAGTACGCGGGCATCGACAAGCCGAAGAACGGCGGCATCGTCTTCAAGAACTACTCGCAGGCCGAGGGCGCCTACAAGGACCTGGTCTCCGACAACCTGGACGTGCTGGACCAGGTCGACCCGAGCGACCTGGCCTCCTACAAGACCGACCTGGGCGACCGCGCCGTCGACCAGGCCCAGGGCGCCATCCAGTCGATCTCCTTCTCGCTCTACGCGGACGACTGGAAGCCGGCCAACCTGGCCAAGGTTCGCCAGGGCCTGTCGATGGCGATCGACCGCGACACCATCACCAAGACGGTGCTCAACGGCTCCCGCCAGCCCGCCAACTCCTGGGTCGCCCCGGGCGCCATGGGCTACAAGGACAACACCTGCGGCGAGTACTGCACGTACAACCCGGAGAAGGCCAAGCAGCTCGTCACCGAGGGCGGCGGCGTCCCCGGCAACAAGATCACCGTGCTGTACAACGCCGACGGCGGCCACAAGGAGTGGGTGGACGCGGTCTGCAACTCCATCCGCCAGGCCACCGGCGTCGAGTGCGTCGGCGACCCGAAGCCGGACTTCAAGTCCTCCCGCGACCTGATCAAGAACAAGAAGGTCGACGGTCTGATGCGCACCGGCTGGGTGCAGGACTACCCGCTGAACGCCAACTTCCTGCGCGACGTGTACGGCACCGGCGCCGCGGCCAACGACGCCGGCTACTCCAGCCCGGAGTTCGACAAGCTGGCCGCCGAGGCGGACAAGGCCACCTCGGTGAAGGAGACCGCGGACCTGTACCAGAAGGCCGAGGAGCAGCTGGCCAAGGACATGCCGGCCATCCCGCTCTGGTACTACAAGACCACCGCCGGTTACTCGAAGAACGTGCAGAACGTGAAGTACGACTCCTTCGGTGACCCGGTCTTCACCCAGGTCGAGGTCAAGCAGAAGTAACCGAGCCGGCACCGCACGGCTCGAACAGACACGGCCGGTGCCGTGCACCGCCCCACCGGGCGGCCCGGCACCGGCCGTTGTCACGTCCGGAACTCTGACACCGGGACTGACGGCACGTCAGAGCAGTCAATTGGAGGCACGATGGGGCGCTACGTCGCGAGGCGACTGCTCCAGATGATCCCGGTGTTCCTGGGCACGGTCACGATCATCTTCTTCATGACCCGCATGCTGCCCGGTGACCCCGCGGCCGCGATGTGGGGCGACAAGGCCGCCGACCCGGCCCAGCTCGCCGCGTTCAAGCACGACATGGGACTCGACGTCTCCAAGTGGCAGCAGTACCTCAACTACATGGGGGACCTGTTCACCGGCGACTTCGGCAAGACCATGAACGGCCGCAAGGTCATCGACGTGATCGGTGAGGCCCTCCCGGTCACCATCCGGCTCGCGCTGCTGGCCTTCGTCTTCGAGCTGGTCGTCGGCATCGGCATCGGCCTGCTGGCCGGCCTGCGCCGCGGCAAGGCGTTCGACAAGTCGACGCTGGTGCTGACCCTGCTGCTGATCTCGATCCCGGTCCCGGTGCTCGGCTTCATCTTCCAGAACGTCTTCGCGATCCAGCTCGGCTGGGTCACCCCGACGGTGCAGAGCTCCACCAACCTGGGCCAGCTGATCCTGCCCGCCGTCGTGCTCGGCTCGATCTCGCTCGCGTACGTCGCCCGCCTCACCCGGACCTCCATCGCGGAGAACCTGAAGGCCGACTACATGCGCACCGCGGTCGCCAAGGGCCTGCCCAAGCGCAAGGTGATCGGCACCCACCTGCTGCGCAACTCGATGATCCCGGTGGTCACCTTCCTGGGCACCGACCTGGGCGCCCTGATGGGCGGCGCGATCGTCACCGAGGGCATCTTCAACGTCCAGGGCGTCGGCAACTCGCTGTACCACGCCATCGGCCGCAGCGAGGGTGCGACCGTCTCCGGCTTCGTCGTGGTGCTGGTGCTGGTCTTCCTCTTCGCCAGCCTGCTCGTCGACCTGCTCTACGCGGTCCTGGACCCGAGGATCCGGTATGCCTGACCTGATCGAGAAGAACGCCCCCGCCGGGGACGGCGAGACCCCCGCCGAGCGGGTCGTCGTTCCCGCGGTGAAGACCGAGAAGCCCCGCAGCCTCGGCCTGGACGCCTGGCACGACCTGCGCAAGCGCCCGGTCTTCATCATCTCCGCGGTGCTGATCGTCCTGCTGGTGCTGTTCGCGATCGCCCCCGGCCTGTTCACCTCGGTGGACCCGCGGGCCGGCGACCTGAGCAAGCACTACCTGGGCAAGCCGAGCTACCTGCACTTCTTCCAGGCCGACTGGTTCGGCTACGACGGCCAGGGCCGCTCCATCTACGCCCGGATGATCTACGGCGCCCGCGCCTCGGTGATCGTCGGCATCTGCGTCACCGCCGGCGTCACCCTGCTGGGCGGCCTGCTGGGCATGGTGGCCGGCTACTACGGCGGCTGGGTCGACACGATCGTCTCCCGCTTCACCGACATGGTGTTCGGCATCCCGCTGCTGCTCGGCGCGCTGGTCATCCTGAACGCCTTCCAGGTCCGCACGGTCTGGTCGGTGGTCTTCGCGCTGGTCATCCTCGGCTGGACGCAGATGACCCGCGTGATGCGCGGCTCGGTGATCACGGTCAAGCAGTCCGACTACGTGACCGCGGCCAAGGCGCTCGGCGCCGGCACCGGCCGGATCATGGTCAAGCACATCCTGCCGAACGCGATCGCCCCGGTGATCGTGGTCGCCACCATCGCGCTGGGCGGCTACATCGCCGCCGAGGCCACGCTGAGCTTCCTCGGCATCGGCCTGCAGGACCCGACCATCTCCTGGGGCATCGACATCAACTCGGCCCAGAAGGTGATCCGGCAGGCGCCGTTCGTGCTGTTCTTCCCGGCCGGCATGCTCTCCGTCACCGTGCTGGCGTTCATCATGCTCGGCGACGCCGTGCGTGACGCCCTCGACCCGAAGCTGCGCTGAGAGAGGCGGCCCGCATCATGACCACCGCACTTGAGAAGACCACCCCGGCGAAGGACCGCCCGACCCCGGGCACTCCGCTGCTCGAAGTCCGCGACCTGCACGTCGAGTTCAAGACCCGGGACGGCGTCGCCAAGGCCGTCAACGGCGTCAACTACTCGGTCGCCGCCGGTGAGACGCTGGCCGTGCTCGGCGAGTCCGGCTCCGGCAAGTCCGTCACCGCGCAGACCATCATGGGCATCCTCGACATGCCGCCCGGCCGGATCACCTCCGGGGAGATCCTGTTCCGCGGCCAGGACATGCTGAAGATGTCGGGCGAGGAGCGCCGGAAGATCCGCGGCCGCAAGATCGCGATGATCTTCCAGGACGCGCTGTCCTCGCTCAACCCGGTGCTCTCCGTCGGCTACCAGCTCGGCGAGATGTTCCGGGTGCACGAGGGCGCCTCCAAGAAGGAGGCCAAGGCCAAGGCGATCGAGCTGATGGACCGGGTCCGCATCCCGGCCGCCAAGGAGCGGGTCAACGACTACCCGCACCAGTTCTCCGGCGGCATGCGCCAGCGCATCATGATCGCGATGGCGCTGGCCCTGGAGCCGGACCTGATCATCGCGGACGAGCCGACCACCGCGCTGGACGTCACCGTCCAGGCCCAGGTGATGGACCTGCTCGCCGAGCTCCAGGCCGAGTACCACATGGGCCTGATCCTGATCACCCACGACCTCGGCGTGGTCGCCGACGTCGCGGACAAGATCGCCGTCATGTACGCGGGCCGGATCGTCGAGACCGCCCCCGTGCACGACCTGTACGCCAACCCCGCCCACCCCTACACCGAGGGCCTGCTCCGGTCGATCCCGCGACTGGACCAGAAGGGCGAGGAGCTGTACGCGATCAAGGGCCTGCCGCCCAACCTCTACAAGGTCCCGGCCGGCTGCGCGTTCAACCCGCGCTGCGACGCCGCCACCGACCTGTGCCGCACCGAGAGCCCCGCCCTGCACCAGGTCACCGACCGGGACGGCGCCGAGCTCGCCGGGCGCAAGAGCGCCTGCCACTTCTGGAAGGAGACCCTCCATGGCTGAGCCCATCCTGGAGGTCCGCGACCTGGTCAAGCACTACCCGCTGACCCAGGGCGTGCTGTTCAAGAAGCAGGTCGGTGCGGTCAAGGCCGTCGACGGCATCTCCTTCACCCTCCGCAAGGGCGAGACGCTCGGCATCGTCGGCGAGTCCGGCTGCGGCAAGTCCACCCTGGCCAAGGTCCTGATGAACCTGGAGCGGGCGACCGCCGGCCAGGTCCTCTACAAGGGCGAGGACATCTCCCGGCTGTCCGGCTCCGCGCTGAAGGCGGTGCGCCGCAACATCCAGATGGTGTTCCAGGACCCGTACACCTCGCTGAACCCGCGCATGACGGTCGGCGACATCATCGGCGAGCCGTACGAGATCCACCCCGAGGTGGCGCCGAAGGGCGACCGCCGCAAGGCGGTGCAGGACCTGCTGGACGTGGTCGGGCTCAACCCGGAGTACATCAACCGGTACCCGCACCAGTTCTCCGGCGGCCAGCGCCAGCGGATCGGCATCGCCCGCGGCCTGGCGCTCAAGCCCGAGGTGATCATCTGCGACGAGCCGGTCTCCGCGCTCGACGTGTCGGTGCAGGCCCAGGTGATCAACCTGCTGGAGCAGCTCCAGCAGGACTTCGAGCTCTCCTACATGTTCATCGCCCACGACCTCTCCATCGTCCGGCACATCTCCGACCGGGTCGGCGTGATGTACCTGGGCAAGATGGTCGAGATCGGCACCGACCTGGAGATCTACGACCACGCCACCCACCCGTACACCCAGGCGCTGCTGTCCGCGGTGCCGGTGCCGGACCCGAGCGACCGGGAGAACCGGGAGCGGATCATCCTCTCCGGGGACATCCCCTCGCCGGCCAACCCGCCGTCCGGGTGCCGCTTCCGCACCCGGTGCTGGAAGGCGGAGGAGCGCTGCTCCACCGAGGTGCCGCTGCTGGCCGTCCCCGAGCTGCCGGCCGGCGGGGCCCGGCACGAGTCGGCCTGCCACTTCGCGGCCGAGCGGGAGTCCGCCGCGGCGGCGTGACACCGCCGAGCAGCGCCGAAGGGGCACCGGGAGACACGCCCGGTGCCCCTTCGGCGTGCCTCCCCCGTCCGGCCCTACTGCGGTCGCGTCGCAACTGCGCGGCCCTTCTCATGAGGTGAGATGCGTCATACACCCCTGAGGAGGAAGCTCCATGCCTGCAGGCACCCGTGTGCGCTGGGCCGTTGTCAGTGCGACGTCCGTGGCCCTGGTGGCCACGGGTTGCGGCAGCAGCGGCGGCTCCGGTGGCGGTTCGTCCGACGCCAGCAAGACCTTCACCTACCAGAGCAGTGAGCCGCAGAACCCGCTGCAGCCGGCCAACGCCAACGAGACCGGCGGCGGACGCATCGTGCAGAACCTGTTCAAGGGCCTGGCCGACTACGACCCGTCCAACGGCAAGCTGCGGATGCAGGTCGCGGACTCCATCGACACCAGCGACGCGCAGACCTACAACGTCACGCTGAAGTCGGGCTGGACCTTCCACGACGGCACGCCGGTGACCTCGCAGAGCTTCGTGGACGCCTGGAACTGGGCGGCCAACGTCGGCAACAACCAGATCAACAGCTCCTGGTTCGGCGACATCGAGGGCTACAAGGACGTCCACCCGGAGAACGGCTCGCCGACCACCGACAAGATGTCCGGCCTGACCGTCCAGGACGACACCCACTTCACCATCAAGCTGTACAACAAGGTCTCGTACTTCCCGTACAAGCTGGGGTACGTGGCCTTCTCGCCGCTCCCGCAGGGGTTCTTCAAGGACCCGGCGGGCTACGGGCAGAAGCCGGTGGGCAACGGGCCGTACGAGTTCGTCAGCTGGGACCACAACTCGCAGGTGGTCACCAAGACGTTCGCCAACTACCAGGGCGTGGACAAGCCGAAGAACGGCGGCGTCGTCTTCAAGATGTACACCACCGCCGAGGCCGCCTACGCCGACCTGCAGTCGAACAACCTGGACGTGATCGACCAGGTGCCGCCGTCGGCGCTGGCGAACTACAAGAACGACCTGGGCGACCGGGCGATCGACGCCCCGCAGGGCGCGATCCAGAACGTCGGCTTCACCCTGTACCAGTCCGACTGGCAGGGCCAGGACAAGGCCAAGGTCCGGCAGGGCCTGTCGATGGCGATCGACCGGGACACCATCACCAAGACGGTGCTCCAGGGCTCGCGCAAGGCGGCCACCGCCTGGGTCGCCGAGGGCGTCGAGGGCTACAAGTCCGGCACCTGCGGGGACTTCTGCACGTACAACCCGGACAAGGCGAAGCAGCTGATCCAGGAGGGCGGCGGCGTCCCCGGCAACGCGGTCAAGATCACGTACAACGCGGACGGCGGCCACAAGGAGTGGGTCGACGCGGTCTGCAACTCGATCCGGCAGGCCACCGGGGTGAACTGCAGCGGCGACCCGAAGACCGACTTCAAGACCGCCCGCGCGGCGATCACCGGGCACCAGATCGACGGCATGTTCCGCACCGGCTGGGTGCAGGACTACCCGCTGAACGCCAACTTCCTGGCGGACGTCTACCGCACCGGCGCGGCCTCGAACGACACCGGATACTCCAGCCCGGAGTTCGACAAGCTCTCCACCGAGGCCGACCAGGCCGCCTCCATCCAGGACACCGCGACCGGCTACCAGAAGGCCGAGGAGCAGCTGGCGCTCGACATGCCGGCCATCCCGCTCTGGTACTACCGGACCAACTCCGGCTACTCCACCAACGTCCAGAACGTCACGTTCGACTCCTTCGGCAACCCGGCCTGGACCCAGGTCGAGGTCAAGGGCTGACCGTGCCAGGCGCCGGCCCCGTCCTCCCCGCACGGAGGGCGGGGCTCCGGTACTACGTCACCCCTTCGGAGGGAGGGCTCCCATGGGCCACTACGTGCTACGCCGCGTGCTCCAGATGATCCCGGTGTTCTTCGGGGCCACGCTGCTGATCTTCCTGATGGTGTACAGCCTGCCCGGCGACCCGATCGCCGCGATGTTCGGCGACAAGGCGGCCGACCCGGCGCAGGTGGCCAGCCTGCGGCACAAGTACTACCTCGACCAGCCGCTGTGGAAGCAGTACCTGCACTACATGAACAACATCTTCCACCTGGACTTCGGCACCAGCTTCACCGGCCGCCCGGTCTCGGAGATCATGGCGGACGCCTTCCCGGTGACCATCCGGCTGGCCCTGGTCGCCTTCTTCTTCGAGATCTTCATCGGCCTGCCGCTGGGCCTGATCGCGGGCCTCTACCGCGGCAGCGTCGCCGACACCCTGGTGCTGGTGCTCACCCTGATCGTCATCTCGATCCCGGTGTTCGTGCTCGGCTACATCGCACAGACGATCTTCGCGATCAACCTGGGCTGGGTGACGGCGACCGTCCAGGACTCCACGGACATCAGCCAGTTGATCCTGCCGGGCCTGGTGCTGGCGTCCCTCTCGCTGGCGTACGTGGCCCGGCTCACCCGCACCTCGATCGGCGAGAACCTGCGCGCCGACTACATGCGCACCGCGGTCGCCAAGGGCCTGCCCCGGCACACCATCATCGGACGGCACCTGCTGCGCAACTCGCTGATCCCGGTGGTGACCTTCCTGGGCACCGACCTGGGCGCCCTGATGGGCGGCGCGATCGTCACCGAGGGCATCTTCAACATCGCCGGCGTCGGCAACGTCCTCTACAAGGCGATCAACCAGAAGGAAGGCCCGACGGTGGTCGGCATCGTCACCGTGCTGGTGCTGGTGTACCTGGTCGCGAGCCTGGTCGTCGACCTGCTGTACGCCGTCCTGGACCCGAGGATCCGCTATGCCTGAGCGCAACGAGGACATCCCCGACGACAACGACCCGCTGCGCAACATCCAGCCCACCGACAGCGACCACCTGGACTACGTGGGCCAGCAGGGCCTGGCCGTCGAGCAGGAGACGCTGATCGAGCCCGACCCGGCCAAGCGGGAGCAGGCCCGCAGCCTGTGGGGCGACGCCTGGCGGGACCTGCGCAAGCGGCCCACCTTCATCATCTCGACGCTGCTGATCATTCTGCTGATCGTGATCGCGATCTGGCCCGGCCTGTTCACCAATGCCGACCCGCGGGCCGCCAACCTGACCCAGGACTACCTGCGCAAGCCCGACTACACCGACTTCTTCGGGGCCGGCTGGTTCGGCTACGACGGCCAGGGCCGCTCCATCTACGCCCGGGTGCTGTACGGCGCGCGGGCCTCCATCACGGTCGGCATCTGCGTCACCCTGGCCGTCACCGTGCTGGGCGGGCTGGCCGGGATGACCGCCGGGTACTTCGGCGGCTGGACCGACTCGGTGATCTCCCGGATCATCGACATCTTCTTCGGCATCCCGCTGCTGCTCGGCGCCCTGGTGCTGCTGAACGCGTTCTCCACGCGCACCGTGTGGTCGGTGGTGATCGCGCTGGCCTTCCTCGGCTGGACGCAGCTGGCCCGCGTGATGCGCGGCTCGGTGATCACGGTCAAGCAGTCCGACTACGTGGTCGCCGGGCGGGCGCTCGGCGCCGGCACCGGGCGGCTGATGTTCCGCCACATCCTGCCCAACGCGGTGGCCCCGGTGATCGTGGTCGCCACCATCGCGCTCGGCGGCTACATCACCGCCGAGGCCACGCTGAGCTTCCTCGGCATCGGCCTGCAGGACCCGACCATCTCCTGGGGCGTGGACATCTCCTCCGCGCAGAAGGTGATCCGGCAGGCGCCGTTCGCCCTGTTCTTCCCGGCCGCCGCGCTCTCCGTCACCGTGCTGGCCTTCATCATGCTGGGCGACGCGGTGCGCGACGCCCTCGATCCGAAGCTGCGCTGAGCGAAGGGGAGAAGGCACATGAGCACCGTCGCCGACCAGGCCCGACCGGCCCGCGAGGAGCCGTTCACCGGACCGCTGCTGGACGTCAAGGACCTGCACGTCGAGTTCAAGACCCGGGAGGGCGTCGCCCGGGCGGTCAACGGCGTCAACTACACCGTCAGCGCGGGCGAGACGCTGGCCGTGCTCGGCGAGTCGGGCTCCGGGAAGTCCGTCACCGCGCAGGCCATCATGGGCATCCTGGACATGCCGCCGGCCAGCATCCCCAAGGGCGAGATCCTGTTCCGCGGCCGGGACATGCTCAAGATGTCCAAGGACGAGCGGCGCAAGATCCGCGGGCAGAAGATCGCGATGATCTTCCAGGACGCGCTGTCCTCGCTCAACCCGGTGCTCACCGTCGGGTACCAGCTCGGCGAGATGTACCGCAAGCACCGCGGCGACAACCGCAAGGACGCCAGGGCCAAGGCGATCGAGCTGATGGACCGGGTCCGCATCCCGGCCGCCAAGGAGCGGGTCAACGACTACCCGCACCAGTTCTCCGGCGGCATGCGCCAGCGCATCATGATCGCGATGGCGCTGGCCCTGGAGCCGGACCTGATCATCGCGGACGAGCCGACCACCGCGCTGGACGTCACCGTCCAGGCCCAGGTGATGGACCTGCTCGCCGAGCTCCAGGCCGAGTACCACATGGGCCTGATCCTGATCACCCACGACCTCGGCGTGGTCGCCGACGTCGCGGACAAGATCGCCGTCATGTACGCGGGCCGGATCGTCGAGACCGCGCCGGTGCACGAGCTGTACGCCCGCCCCGCCCACCCCTACACCCGGGGGCTGCTGGACTCCATCCCGCGGCTCGACCAGAAGGGCCAGGAGCTCTTCGCGATCAAGGGGCTGCCGCCCAACCTGCTGCGCATTCCGCCCGGCTGCGCGTTCAACCCGCGCTGCCCGCGGGCGCAGGAGATCTGCCGGCAGGAGGTGCCGCCGCTGGCCGAGGTGACCGAGGACGACGGCACGCCGCTGCCCGGACGGCGCAGCGCCTGCTTCTTCTGGAAGGAGACCCTCCGTGACGGCTAACGGTGCCACCCCGCTCGGGGCGACCACCCCCGAGGAGGTCGCGTTCGCCCAGGACGTGCCGCGCGGCGAACCCATCCTGGAGGTCCGCGACCTGCGCAAGCACTTCCCGCTGACCAGGGGCGTGCTGTTCAAGAAGCAGGTCGGCGCGGTCAAGGCCGTCGACGGGGTCTCCTTCGACCTGATGCAGGGCGAGACGCTCGGCATCGTCGGCGAGTCCGGCTGCGGCAAGTCCACCCTGGCCAAGGTCCTGATGAACCTGGAACCCGCCACCGCCGGGTCGGTGAAGTACAAGGGCGAGGAGATCTCGCACCTGTCCGGCTCCGCGCTGAAGGCGGTCCGCCGCAACATCCAGATGGTGTTCCAGGACCCGTACACCTCGCTGAACCCGCGCATGACGGTCGGCGACATCATCGGCGAGCCGTACGAGATCCACCCCGAGGTGGCGCCGAAGGGCGACCGCCGCAAGGCGGTGCAGGACCTGCTGGACGTGGTGGGGCTCAACCCGGAGTACATCAACCGGTACCCGCACCAGTTCTCCGGCGGCCAGCGCCAGCGGATCGGCATCGCCCGCGGCCTGGCGCTCAAGCCCGAGGTGATCATCTGCGACGAGCCGGTCTCCGCGCTCGACGTGTCGGTGCAGGCCCAGGTGATCAACCTGCTGGAGCAGCTGCAGGGCGAGTTCAACCTGTCGTACATGTTCATCGCGCACGACCTCTCGATCGTCCGGCACATCTCCGACCGGGTCGGCGTGATGTACCTGGGACGGATGGTCGAGATCGGCAGCGACCTGGAGATCTACGACCACGCCACCCACCCGTACACCCAGGCGCTGCTGTCCGCGGTGCCGGTGCCCGACCCGGCCGCGCGCGAGCACCGGGACCGGATCGTGCTGACCGGCGACGTGCCCTCGCCGGCCAACCCGCCGTCCGGGTGCCGCTTCCGCACCCGGTGCTGGAAGGCCCAGCAGAAGTGCGCCGAGGAGGACCCGGAGCTGACGGTGCGGGACTGGCTGGAGGGGCGGGCCCGGCACGACTCGGCCTGCCACTTCGCCGGCGAGCGGGAGAACCTGATCTGACCCGCCGCACCGACGCGGAAGGGCCCCGCCGAACGGATCGGCGGGGCCCTTCGCGGTGCTGCCGGGGGCTCAGACCTCGGCGCGCTGGGGGGGAACGGCGGCGGCGTCCCCCTCGGGGAAGTGGCAGGCCGTCAGGTGGGTCTCCGCGTTGCCGGAGAGCCGGACCAGCGGCGGCTCCTCGGTGGCGCACTTGTCCTGGGCCTTCCAGCACCGGGTGCGGAAGCGGCAGCCCGACGGCGGGTTCAGCGGCGACGGGACGTCACCGGTGAGCCGGATGCGCTCGCGGTCGTCGTCCGGGTCGGCCTCCGGGACGGCCGACAGCAGGGCGTGGGTGTACGGGTGCCGGGGCGACTCGTACAGCGACTTGCGGTCGGCGATCTCGACGATCTTGCCGAGGTACATCACCGCGACGCGCTGCGAGAAGTGCCGCACCACCGAGAGGTCGTGGGCGATGAACAGGAAGGCGATGCCCAGCTCGCGCTGCAGCTCCTGGAGCAGGTTGACCACCTGCGCCTGGATCGACACGTCCAGCGCCGAGACCGGCTCGTCCGCGACGATCAGCTTCGGGTTCAGCGACAGCGCCCGGGCCACGCCGATGCGCTGGCGCTGGCCGCCGGAGAACTCGTGCGGGAAGCGGTTGTAGTGCTCCGGGTTCAGGCCGACCGTCTCCAGCAGCTCCTGCACCCGGCGCTGGACGCCGCCGGCCGGCTTGATGCCGTTGATCTCCATCGGCGCGCCGATGATCGAGCCGACGGTGTGCCGCGGGTTCAGCGAGGAGTACGGGTCCTGGAAGATCATCTGGATCTCGGACCGGATCGGCGCCAGCTCCTTGCGGCCGGCGTGCGTGATGTCCTGGCCGGCGTAGCGGATCTCGCCCGCGGTCGGCTCCAGCAGCCGGGTCACCAGGCGGCCGGTGGTCGACTTGCCGCAGCCGGACTCGCCGACCAGGCCCACCGACTCGGAGGGGAACACCTGGAGGTCCACGCCGTCCACCGCGTGCACCGCGCCGACCTGGCGCTTGAACAGGAAGCCGTCCGTCACCGGGAAGTGCTTCTTCAGGCCCGTGATCGACAGCAGCGGGTCGCCGGAACCGGCGGAGGCCCCGGAGGCCGGCTTGAGGGTCAGTTCGTTGCTCATGGTGTCCCTCTCAGCCGAGCCGCGGCTTGATCTGGTCGATGAAGATGTCCTGCCGCTGCGCCGGGGTGAGGTGGCAGGCGGCGGCGTGCCCGGTGGCGGGGGACAGCGGCGGGCGCTCGGAGGTGCAGCCGCCGCCGACCACCTGCTCGCGGAAGTCGCAGCGCGGGTTGAACGGGCAGCCGGACGGCAGGTTGATCAGGCTCGGCGGGGTGCCGCGGACCGGCCGCAGCGGCACGTCCACGTCGCCGGTGAGGCTGGGCATCGAGGACAGCAGGCCCCAGGTGTACGGGTGCTGAGGGGCCTTCAGCACCTCGCGGACGGTGCCGCGCTCCACGGCCCGGCCCGCGTACATCACCATGATGTCCTGCGCGGTCCTGGCGACCACGCCCAGGTCGTGGGTGATCAGGATGATCGCGGTGCCCATCTCCTGCTGGAGGTCCTTCAGCAGGTCCAGGATCTGGGCCTGCACGGTGACGTCCAGCGCGGTGGTCGGCTCGTCCGCGATGACCAGCTTGGGGTCGCAGACCAGCGACATGGCGATCATCGCGCGCTGGCGCATGCCGCCGGAGAACTGGTGCGGGTAGTCGTCCACCCGGCTGGTGGGCTGCGGGATGCCGACCTTGGTCAGCATCTCGATCGCCCGGTCCCGGGCCTCCTTCTTGGAGGCGCCGGTGTGCTTGCGGAAGGTCTCGCCGATCTGCTTGCCGATGGTGTGGAACGGCGACAGCGCGGTCAGCGGGTCCTGGAAGATCATCGACATCTTCCGGCCGCGGAGCTTCTCCAGCTCCTTGTTCGGCGCGCCGACCAGTTCCCGGCCGTCCAGCCTGATCGAACCGGTGATCTCGGTGCGGTCCGGGTTGTGCAGGCCCAGCACGGCCAGGTTGGTCACCGACTTGCCGGAGCCGGACTCGCCGACGATGCCGAGCGTGGAGCCCGGGGCGACGTCGAAGGAGAGGTTGTCCACGGCCCGGACCACGCCGTCCTCGGTGCTGAAGCGGACCGAGAGGTCGCGGACTGAGAGGAACGGCGTGCCGCCGCTGCCGGCGGACACCTCCTCGGGCTTGGCCTGGGTGGTCATGGACTGGGCTCCTCGGTGCGGTACGTGAGGTCGGGACTGCTGCTCGGCCGGGGTGTGGCCGTCAGGCCAGGCGGATGCGCGGGTCGATCAGGGCGTAGGCGGCGTCGACGACGATGTTGAAGAAGACGATCAGGGTGGCGGCCACCACGGTCACGCCGACCAGCAGCGAGAGGTCGGAGTCGCGGAACGAGTGGATCGCCAGCTCGCCGAGGCCGTGCAGGCTGAACGTCGTCTCGGTGATGATGGCGCCGCCGAGCAGCACGCCCAGGTCGATACCGAAGACGGTGACGATGGTGCCCATCGCGCCGCGCCAGGCGTAGCGCATGAAGACCGAGGTGCCCGACATGCCCTTGGCCCGGGCGGTCCGCACGTAGTCCTCGGACAGCTGCTCGACCATCGAGGAACGGGTCATCCGGGTGTAGTTCGCGGTCCAGATCAGCGACAGCACGATCCACGGCACCAGCAGGCCGCCGGCCCAGCCGAGCGGGTCCTGGGTGAACGGCACGTAGGTCGGCAGCTCCAGCAGGTCGGTGCTGTAGCACAGCGCCCACAGCGCCAGCGGTCCGGCGACGTAGATCTGCATCGAGGAGGCCAGCAGCGAGAACGAGCTGGCGATCTTGTCGGCGGCCTTGCCCTGCTTGTGGGCGGCCAGCATGCCGGTGCCGATGCCGATGACCAGGAAGACCACGGCGGAGCCGACGGTCAGCGACAGGGTGGTCGGGAAGCGGTCCAGCAGGATGCCGCCGACCAGCTCCTTCTTGTCGAAGGAGTAGCCGAAGCACGGGGCGCCGCAGTGCACGCCGTTGAAGGTGCCACCGGTGAAGATGGTGCTCAGCCAGTTCCAGTACTGGACCGGCCAGGCGTGGTCGAAGCCCATGTCGTGCTTGATCAGGGCCAGGTTCTCGGGCGTGCAGACCTTCCCGCAGTAGAGCCTCGCCGGGTCCGCCGGGATCGCGAAGAACAGCGCATACGTGATCATCGAGACGATCAGCAGGATGACGAGAGCGCCGAGGGTTCGGCGGACGAGGAATCGGAGCATCGGACGGGGCTCTCCTGATCGGGGCGGGACACCGGCAGATCGTGCCGGTGCCCCGCCGTGAGCTACTGCTCGGTGACGACTACTACTTGACGTAGATGTTGAGCGGGGACTGCAGGCCGGCCAGCGAGTCGAACTTCACGCCGCCCAGGCCCGAGCCGTACAGGCTCAGCGAGCGCTGGTACACGTCCGGGATCGAGTAGGCGTTGTCCTGCAGCTGCTTGTCGATCGCGGCCCACGCCTTGCCCTGCGCCACCGGGTCGGCGATCTTGGCGGCGGCGTCGATCGCGGAGTTGATCTCCGGGTTGTTCACGTGCGCCAGGTTCTGGCCGCCGTCGGCGATGACCCGGCCGTCCCAGACCTGCTGCAGCGAGGTGTAGCCGGTCGGCCAGTCGGCGCCCCAGCCGCCCCAGTACAGGTCGGCGCCGTTGTCGAGCAGGGCGACGGTGTCGTAGTAGGTCTTGGCGTCCAGCGGCTTCGGCACGAACTTGAAGCCGGCCTTCTCCAGCGCGTCGCGGATGGCCTCGGTGACCTTCTGCTGGATCGGGGTGTTGTTGTACGGGTAGACGATGGTGGTGCCCAGCGCGTTCGCCTCGGTCAGCAGCTTCTTGGCCGCCTCCGGGTCGCCCTCCGGCTTCTTCAGGATGCCGTACGCGTCGTAGGACTCGTAGCCGAGCACGGTCGGGCTCATGTACGAGGTGGCGTAGTCACCGTAGGAGGTGCCGCCCTGGAGCTGGCGGGTCTGCTTGTGCGGGAACGCCCGGATGAGCGCCTCGCGGACCCGCTTGTCCTTGATGCGGTCGTTGTTGATGTAGTAGTAGTCGACGTACGGGGTCAGGCCCTCGAGGGTGCGCGACTTGTACTTGTCGTTGCCCTTGACCTCGTCGATGTACTTCGGGTCGACCGTGTTGTGGAAGGTGAACGCGGTCTTGTCCTCGCCGTTGTCCGCCATGAAGCGCTCGGTGGACTGCTGCAGCTGGACACCGAAGGTCATGTGCCACTTGTCCGGGTAGGCGTTCCGGATCGGGTCGGTGGCCGGGTCCCAGTTGGGGTTGCGCTCCAGGTCCAGCGAGCGGTCGGTGACGTGCTCGGTGATCTGGTACGGGCCCGAGGAGAACGGCTTCTTGTCGTACTCCTCCTTGGTGTCGTGGGCCTGCGGCACGACGCCGTAACCGGTCATCGCCAGGGTGAAGTTGGCGTCCGGGTGGATGTCCTGGAAGGCGATGACCACGGTCTTGTCGTCCGGGGTCTGGACCGCGTCCAGCTGCTTGCCGTTGTACGGGCCCTCGTAGGCCGTGCGGTAGTCGGCGCCGGAGAGCCAGGACTGGATGTAGGTCGGGCCGGACTTGATGAACGTCGCGTAGAGGCGCTCGATCGAGTACTTGACGTCGGCCGAGGTGATCGGGGTGCCGTCCTGCCACTTCACGCCGTCCTTCAGCGTGAACTTCCAGGTCTTGCCGCCGTCGGTGGTGGTGCCGGTGTCGGTGGCGAGGTCGCCGACCAGCTTCTGCGAACCGTCGGGCATGGTCTTGTAGCCCGTCAGCTGACGGGTGAACAGCAGCGAGACCTCGGAGTTGTAGTTCAGGTAGATCTGGCCCGGGTCGAGGTGCGAGAAGTCGTCGCGGTCGATCATGTTGACCGTGCCGCCCTTCTTCGCGTTCGGCTCCTGGGCCGCCGGGCCCTTCGAGTCCTCGGCGGTGCCGACCGAGATCGCGGTGGTCTTGACCGGGGCCTTGGAGGCGCTGGCGCCGTCGCCGTTGCTGTGGCCGCTGGAGCACGCCGTGGTGACGGTCAGGGCCCCGGCCACGAGAATGGCGGCCGCGAGCCGCGTCTTGCGAGAGCTCATCTTCATCCTGCCTGGGATAGTTGTGCGGAAATCTTCGTGGGTGTGCCCGGGGCCTGGCTTTCCCGTCCCCCCGGAGTCTTGAGGGCCTGTCAGCGGTTGGTCTTCGGGTCGAACGCGTCCCGGACGGAGTCGCCGAGCAGGTTGAAGGCCAGAACGAACACCACCATGGCGAGGCCCGGGAAGAGCAGGAAGGTGACGTCGGTCCGGAGGAAGCCCGCGCCGTCGGCGATCATGCGGCCCCAGTCCGGGGTCGGCTCGGTCACGCCCACGCCCAGGTAGGAGAGACCGGCCTCCGCGGTGACGAAGGCGGGCAGCGCGAGGGTGGACTGCACCAGGATCGGCGTCCACAGGTTGGGCAGGATCTCCTTGAAGATGATCCTCATCGGGGAGGCGCCGGTGACCTTGGCGGCCTCGATGAACTCGCGTTCGCGCAGCGACAGCGACACGCCGCGCAGGATGCGGGCCAGGCTCATCCAGCCGAGCAGCGACAGCACCAGGGTGACCGCGACGAACGGCAGCCAGCCCGGCGGGTTCTCGTCCCGGGCGACCAGCAGTCCGGTGACCACCGGCATGGTCGCGATCAGGAAGATCTGCGACGGGAACGACATCAGGACGTCGATCACCCGGCCGATGAAGTAGTCGGTCTTGCCGCCGAGGTAGCCGGCCGCGATGCCGAGCGCGACGCCGATCACGGTGGTCAGCAGCGAGGTGGCGACGGCGATGATCAGCGAGGTGCGGATGCCGTAGACCAGCAGGGTCAGCACGTCGCGGCCGAGGCCGGGCTCCAGGCCGAACCAGAAGTCGCCGCTCATGCCGCCGTTGGGGCCCATCGGCAGGCCGGAGTCGGTCAGCAGACCGGTGCCCTCCTGGCCGTAGTGGGTCTTCGGGTCCTTGCCGTAGACCAGCGAGATGAGCGGGGCGAGGATCGCCACCGCGATGAAGAACAGCACCACGCACGCGCTCACCACGCCGGTGCGGTCGCGGAGGAAGCGGCGCCACATCAGCTGCCCGGGGGAGAGGCCCCGGAAGCCCTGATCGGCGGGTGCGTCGGCCGTGGCGTTGGCCGCGAGGTCCGACGTCGACCCGGGACGGGAGGTGTTCCCGTCCGTCGTGGCCCCAGTAGGCGTCGTCATGGTGCTAAAGCTCCCGACCGTGGTCCGTGCAGAAGCAAGGAGTAAGAACTTGGATGAATGGACTCTTGCAAGTCGTTTATCGAACGTCAAGAGTTCCTCAGTTGTCGACGGCGCATTTCCTCCTTCGTGCTGGAATGTCAACCACTTCGTAGTTCTCGGACTCTTGACATCGGCCCAGCGAGACGGTCAAAACCGGACAAACTCGATCAAACAGTGTTCACATGTCCGTAACGATGCACTGTCAGCTCCGGTATCAGGACGGCGAGTTCGCGGCCCGGGTCGGATGACGCGCGTAGAGGCGATGTCCGTTTTGGTGTCATTCATCGCAATTGACGGGTGCAATTGAGTGTCCGATTATCGGACGTCGGTGTTTTCGGGCGTGCCGGGGCGAATTCATGGGTATGGCTCACCCAATTCGGGTGGCGTCCGGGGTGCCGCCCGACTGGCATTTTCTCGCCATTGGCGAGTCTTCGCCGCGCCGATAGCGCCGCGGTTGTTACTTCAGCAGGCCGATGTTCTCGTAGACGACATCGCCGAGGCCGGCGGCGCCGATGTTGGCGAGTTCCTTGCGCACCCCGTAGATGGCCGGGCGCTGGTACAGCGGGACGAGTCCGGCGACCTGCCAGGCCTCCGCGTCGGCGCGGTTGAGCGCCGCCGTCTCCTCGTCCGCGCTGTCGGCCTTGGCGGCGTCCGCCATCGCCCGGTCGAGCGCCTTGCTGCCGACCTGGGCCCAGTTGGAGCCGGAGTCCTGCTGGAAGGTGCTGATCGAGTTGGAGACCGGGAAGGGCGTGCCCAGCAGCGAGAACGAGGTCAGGTCGAAGTCGTGCTTGTAGACGTAGCCGTCGAAGTAGTCGCCGGCCGGCACCGTCTGGACCTGCACGGTCACCCCGACCGCGGCGAGCATCCGGGTGACCTCCTCGCTCTCGTTCTCCGCCAGGTTGTTCGCGGCCGGCGCCACGTAGCGCAGCACCAGCTCCTTGCCGTCCTTGGCCCGCACGCCGCCCGCCCCGGGCTTCCAGCCCAGCGCGTCGAGGGTCGCCCTGGCGGCGTCCGGGTCGAAGCGGCTCAGGCCCTCCGAGTTGTCCTGGTAGCCGTGCTGGGAGGGCACCAGGAAGTGGTTGTTCATCGGCACGTACGGCCAGTCCAGACCGGCCAGGTCGGTGCGGGTGATCTCGGCCCGGTCGATCGCCTGGACCAGCGCCTGGCGCAGCCTGGCGTCCTCCAGCAGCGGGCTCCTGCCGTTGAGCACCAGGTGCCGCAGGTTGGGGCCGCCGGCCTTGCGGACCTCGCCGCCCGCGGTGGACCGGATCAGCCGGTAGCCCTCGGTGTTGGGGCCGTTGTTGTAGAAGTCGATCTCGCCCTTGGCGAAGGCCTGCGGCATCGCGCCGGTGTCGTACGCCTTGAAGACGATCTTGTCGAGCAGCGGCTCGTCGCCCCACCACTGCGGGTCGGCGACCGCGGTGACGGTGCGCGACCCGGCGTCCAGCGAGCCCACCGTGAAGGGGCCGGCGGTGACCGGGATGCGGTTCTTGAACGAGGTGTTGAACAGCTCGGGGGTGGCGACGTACTTCGCGGGCAGCAGCGGGGCGTTGCCGGCGTTGTTGAACATCGCCTGCCACTCCGAGTACGGCTCCTTGAAGGTCATCACGGCCTGGAAGTCGTCCTGGCCGCGGACCACGCTCTCCACCTGGTCGAAGCCGTTGCTGGTGGCCGTCCGGTACGCCGGGTCCTGGCCGTTCAGCGCCTGCCAGTCGGCCTGCAGGTCGCGCCAGGTGATCGGGGTGCCGTCGGACCAGTGCGCCTTCGGGTTGAGCGTCCACACCACGACCTGCTTGCCCTGCCGGGTCTCGCTGCGCACGTCGGAGAGGTAGGCCGGGTTGGGGGTCTGCACGCCGCCCGCGTCGGAGCGCCAGAAGGTCGGCAGCAGCGCCTTGACGACGTCGTTGGTGGAGGCCTCCGAGCCGTCCGCCTGGAGCGGGTTCCACTGGCTGGAGTACTGGTCGATCGCCCACACCAGGGTGCCGCCCCGGCGCAGCGCGTCGCGCGGCCGGGCGTTCATCTCCTGCTGGGTCATCCGCGGTGCGTCGTCGCCCGCCGCGGCCGCCGCCCGGGCCGGTCCGCCGTCGGCGGAGCCCGGCGCGGAACTGCACGAGCAGAGCGCGATGGACAGCGCCGCCACCGTGGCGGTCAGGGGGAGCGGGAGGAAGCGGGGTCTCGGCACGCGGCACATCTTGCGTACCGGCGATCCGACTTGTCGACCTGCGGCGGATCAAGGATTGGTAACGCGACGTGGCCGTGCGGTTGCGGCGTCCGTTTCGTCCCGTTCCGTGACGCCATTGGCGAGGACTCGCCAGCGGGCCGGGCCGGGGCGCCCGTCCAGCGCCCCGGCCCGGCCCGTGGATTGACGTGCCGTCAGGCCGGGATCTTGACCGTGCGGTCCTTGCCGGTCTTGGTCACGCCCTGGCCGATCGCGTCCGCCACGTCCTGGGCGGTGACCGGCACCTGTTGGCCGTTCCTGGTGGTCTTCACCTTGTCGAAAGTGGTGCCGATCGCGCTGGTCAGCTGGTTCAGGTCCCACTTCAGGACCACGGCGCCGGTCGAGTCCGGGGCCAGCACCAGCGCCTTGGCGGCGGTGTTGCGGCCGAAGGCGAACTGCCGCCCGCCCGCCGTGACGGTCACGTTGCCGCTCATCACCTGCTTGCCCAGGCCGTCGGCGGCCGCCTGCAGCACGTCCTGGCCGAC
This sequence comes from Kitasatospora sp. NA04385, assembly GCF_013364235.1. Taxonomy (NCBI): domain Bacteria; kingdom Bacillati; phylum Actinomycetota; class Actinomycetes; order Kitasatosporales; family Streptomycetaceae; genus Kitasatospora; species Kitasatospora sp. NA04385. The sequence continues at coordinate 4,946,927 of NZ_CP054919.1, forward strand.
CTTCGGCTGCGCGTCGGCGACCGGCAGCACCACCTCGCCGTCCGGCCGGCCCGCGGCCCGGCCCCGGTAGGCCTGCTCGACCAGGTCGGCGGCCGCCGCCGAGTCCAGCGCCTTGCCGGCGTTGCCCGGGACCACCTCGGTGCCGCCGGTCTCGGTGAACCGGACGTAGCCCTCCTGCAGGCTCTGCCCGGACTTGCCGCCCAGCTCGTCCAGGGCCGCCTTCAGCTTCGCCCGGTCGACCCGGACCTGCGGCTCGACCGCCTTGGCGTTGCCGGTCAGCGAACCCAGTACGTCCACCGGGTTGTAGCTGTGCCTGGTCAGCCCGTCCACCGTCGCGGTGGTGTCGAAGCTCAGGCCCGCGCTGGCCGGGTCCAGGGTGAGCGACTGCTCGCCGAGCTTCAGCCGGACCGGCTGCTGCCCGACCTTGGCGACCGCGCCGTCCAGCACCTTCACCGCCTGGTCGCGGGAGTCGCCGCCGATGTCGGTGCCCAGCACCGTGGTGCCCCTGGGGATGTCCGACTGGTTCATCATCAGGCCCGCGCCGTACGCCGCCGCGCCGAGGAACAGCACGCCGCCGAGGCCGGTCACCACCAGCTTCTTCCCGCGGCCGCCGCCCTTCTTCTTCGCCGCCGGGGCGGCCGGGGCGGCGGGCTTCGGCTCCGCGGCCGGCGGCGGGGCGGCCGGGGCCTGCTCGCGCTTGGGCGCGGCGGCCCGCGGACCGCCCGGGAAGGGCTGCGCGGCGGGCAGGTCGGCGAACCGGCCGCCGCCGTCACCGGCCGGGCGGGGCTTGGGCGCGTCCGCGAACGGGTCGGCGAACGGGTCCGGCGCGAACGGGTCGCCCGGGGTACCGGGGGCCTTCAGGAACAGCTGGGTGGTCGGCGGGTCCGATATGTCGGCGCCCGGGGCCGGTTCGTCGCCGGTGATCGGGTCGAAGCCGCCGATCTGGGTGTCCTCCGGCTCACCGGCGGCGGCCCGCGCCGCCTGCGCGCCGGGGCGCGGCGCGGCGAAGGGGTCCTCACCGGCCGGCGGGCGCTGCTGCGGCTGGGCGAACGGGTCCGCCGCGAACGGGTCCTGCGGCCCGGCGAACGGGTCGGCCGACGGGACCGCCCGCCCGGCGCCCTGCGGGCCGTCGAAGGCGTCCCGGGCGGCGGCCGGGGGCTNCGGCTGCGGCTGTTGCGGCTGCTGCTGGGCGAACGCGTCCGGCGCGAACGGGTCCTGCGGCCGGGCGAACGGGTCCTGGCCGAACGGGTCCTGGCCGAACGGGTCCGGCTCGGCCGCGAACGGGTCCCGGGCCGCGGCGAACGGCGCGTCCTGGCGCGGCAGCGGGTGGCCGCCGGTGCGGGAGGACGCCGCCGAAGGTCGGCCAGGGCGAACGGCGAGGCGGGCGCACCGGACGGGCGCGGGGCGGGCTGCGCGGCGGGCTGCGGGGCCGGGGCGGCGCCCTTCGGGGCACCCGCGGCGGGCTGCCCGGGCCGGGCCGGAGCGGCCGGGGCGGCCGCCGCCGGGGCGGGCTCCGGGCGGCCCTTCTGGCGCGGCTTGAACCACTCGCCGGTGGACTCCGACTCGGACGCCTTCGGGGCGCCGGGCCGGGGCGCGGCCGGCTCCTGCCACTCCGGCGGCAGGTTCGGCGGGGTGGCGGTGCGCGCCCCCGAGTCCATCACGCCCAGCACCGGGTCGCCCGCGCCGCCACGGTGACGCGGGCCGGACGGCTCCGCGGGCTTCTCGTCCTTGACCTTGCTCTGCACCACGACCGGCGGGATCGGCCGCGAACCGGGGATGTTGATCCGCACCCGGGTGGTCAGCGTGGTCTCCGTCGTCTTCGGCGCGTCGGCCTCGTCGGCGCGCGGACCGGGAGCGGTCCGTCCGGCGGCCGGGTCCGCGCCGGTCCCACCGGGCAAGCCGGTGCCGTACGGCGGGGTGCCCGACGGGTACGCGTCGGGGCCGCCGCGGCGGGGCTGCGGGTGGGCGTTGTCAGATTCGCGGCTGCTCAATGCTGCTCTGCTCCGGGTTCGCGGCCGGGCCGGCCGGGCCGTCCGCTGCGTATGGGGCGGGAGACCGCCGGACGACGGAGTGCGGCGTGCGGCGGGCCGACCGGCCCCGGGGACTCAGCTGTTCACGTGTCGGCTGCGGCGAGCGCGCCCCCGCCACGCGAGTGGTGCCGAAGCTACCCTCCGGCCCGGCCGGGCCGGACAGGGGGGTGGCCCGCCGGGGCACCACCTTACCGACAAGCCATCCGGGCCGTCGGACGACCGGGGCATCCGGATGGTCCGGAACGCCCCGGTACGGGCTAGCGGTCGCCGTCCCTGACGGTCCGTCGGGGCGCCGGCGCCGGTACGCCGAACAGGAACCCGGAGCGGGTCGGCAGGGTCGCGCAGACCACCCCGAGCACCGCGCCGCCGAACAGGTACAGGTAGGCCGACGGTGTCGCGGAGAGCACCAGGTCACCCTCCGGACGGGGCGCCAGCAGCACCGCCAGCACCAGGAACCAGCCGCCCAGCGCGCACCCCGCACCGAGCTTGGTGCCGGTCGCCCGCAGCCCCCCGTAGAACAGCCCCGCGCAGCCCGCCAGGGCCGGCACCACGCCGAAGCCGCCCCACAGGGCCTGCACGAAAGCTCCGCACACGGACACCGCCGCTCCGAGCAGGAACAGCACGGCGTACGCCGCGATCCGGACGCCGCGCGGCGGCATCGGCTCGGCCAGGCGCTGTTCGCGGGTGCCCAGCAGGGCGTGCGTGAACCTCACCGCTCCACCCCCGCGAACAGGTCGGTCTCCGGGGCGCCCGGGCCGAGCGGGCCGCGCACCAGCTCGTAGTACTCGGTGGCCAGCAGCGGCTGGCCCAGGCCGTTGCTGAGCGCGAAGTGGTCGCCGTCCACGGTGACCTGGGTGGCGTGCGCCCGCATCGCGGCGGCCTTCGCCCCGGCGTGCGCCGCGTTGTCCAGCACGGTGGTGACCACCCGGTCGTCCACCACGCCGGGCACCTGGTCGACCGGCGCGGTGCCCCCGAACCGCGCCTCGGCGGAGGTCCGGGCCAGCGCGGCCTCGATCACCGAGCGGGGCATCCGGTTGTAGTAGACCTTGGCGATCCGCCAGGGCTCGCCCAGCTCCGGGCCGAACGCCGGGTCGGCGGCCAGCTCGTAGCCGCGCAGCGCCACCCGGTGCGCCTGGATGTGGTCGGGGTGGCCGTAGCCGCCGTTCTCGTCGTACGTCACCAGCACCCGCGGCCGCACCTCGCGGACCACCGCGGCCAGCAGGCCGGCCGCCTCGTCCACGTCCGCCCGCCAGAAGCAGGACGGGTCGTCGTTGTCCGGGACGCCCATCATCCCGGAGTCCCGCCAGCGGCCCGCCCCGCCCAGGAAGCGGTGGTCGGTGACGCCCAGTTCGCGCATCGCGGCGGCCAGCTCGCCGATCCGGTGCCCGCCCAGGGCGTCGTCGCGGTCCTGCGCCAGGTGGGCCAGCTCCGGCGGGATCACCTCGCCGCCCTCGCCCAGCGTGCAGGTCACCAGGGTGACCCGGACGCCCTCGGCCGCGTACCGGGCCATCGTGGAGCCGTTGTTGATCGACTCGTCGTCGGGATGCGCGTGCACCAGCAGCAGCCCGTGCGTGTCGGCCGGGGGTACGGAGGTCATGCCCGGCAGCTTAACGGCCTGCCCGGGGGGACACCCCGAACAGGCCGGACGCGTGCGGCGGGCTAGAGGTTCAGCCCGTTGAGCATCCCGGCCAGGTTGGCCGTCACCTGCTGGATCGACGGCGCGATCGAGCTGGACGCCAGGTAGAAGCCGAGCAGCGCGCACACCAGGGCGTGGCTCACCTTGAGGGTCGAACGGCGGACCAGGACCACGACCACGACCAGCATCAGCAACACGGCGGAGACGGACAAAGCCATGACGGCTCACACCCTTCCTCGGGTGCGCGGCCCCGGGGCGGGGCAGCGGGCGGAACGATGGTCAACTGATACCCGATCAGTGACGCCCGGACGACGTTCCGTGATCCCGCCCGGGGTGTCGCGCCGCCGCCACCCGCTGCGCCCCCGGTCAGCGGGCCTCCGAACGGCCGTACGCCCCCGTCCGGGCGGGCTGCGCCGTCCGGGTGATCACCGGCGGCCCGGGTCGTAGGGTCGACGGCATGACGACCGAGAAGCCGCACGACACCTTCCCCCGGCAGTACGCCCGCACCGGGCGCTTCACCGCGGGCGCGCCCCGCTCGTTCAGCGTCTCCCCGGACGGCGCCCGGGTGCTGTTCCTGCGCTCCCGCGGCGAGGGGAACCCGGCCAACCTGCTGTGGCGCCTCGACACCGCCACCGGCGCCGAGAGCGTGCTCGCCGACCCCGCGGTGCTGCTCGGCGGCGGCGCGGAGGAGCTGTCCGCCGCCGAGCGGGCCCGCCGCGAGCGCAGCCGGGAGACCTCCGCCGGGATCGTCGGCTACGCCCTGGACGCCGCCGGGCGCACCGCCGCCTTCGCGCTCTCCGGGCGGCTGTTCGCGGTCGACACCGTCACCGGCGAGGCCCGCGAACTGCCCGCCGCCACCCCGCTGCTGGACCCGCGGCCCAGCCCCGACGGCGCACACGTCGCCTACGCCACCCCGGACGGCGAGCTGCGGGTCAGCGCCGCCGACGGCAGCGGCGACCGGCTGCTGGCCGCGCCCGGGGCGGACGGGGTCAGCTGGGGGCAGGCCGAGTTCATCGCCCAGGAGGAGATGGGCCGCGACCGCGGCCACTGGTGGGCCCCCGACGGCCGCGCGCTGCTGGCCGCCCGGGTCGACGACACCCCGGTGCGCCGCTGGTGGATCGCCGACCCGGCCAACCCCGGCCGCCCGCCGGTCGAGGTCGCCTACCCGGCGGCCGGCACGCCCAACGCCGAGGTCGGGCTCTGGCTGCTCGGCCTGGACGGGGAGCGCACCGAGATCCGCTGGGACCGCGCCGCGTACCCGTACCTGGCCCGGGTGCACTGGTCGGCCGGCGGGCCGCCGCTGCTCCAGGTGCAGGCCCGCGACCAGCGCGAGCAGCTGGTCCTGGAGGCCGACACCGCCACCGGGGAGACGACGGTGCTGGTCACCGAGCGGGACGCGGACTGGCTGGAGCTGTTCGGCGGGGTGCCGGTGCGGCTGGCCGACGGGCGGCTGGTGCGGATCACCGACCGGGACGGCGCGCGGGTCCTGACCGTCGACGAGAAGCCGCTCACCGACGCCGGACTGCACGTCCGCTCGGTGCTCGGCACGGACGGGGAGAGCGTGCTGTTCACCGCCTCCGCCGGGGCCGCCGAGTTCGAGCGCCGCCCGCCCGGCTGGCTGGGCGTCTTCGAGGCCGGCCCCGACGGCGTGCGGGAGGTCGGCGACGGGGCGCTCGGCGCGGTGCGCGGCGCGGGCACCACCGTGCTCACCACCGCCCACCCGCGGCGGCCCGGCACCACCGTCACCGTGCACCGCGCGGGCGCCGAACCGCTGGTGGTCGCCTCGCACGCGGCCACCCCGCTGCTGGCCGCCCGGCCGGTGTTCCGGTTCGCCGGCGAGCGGCGCATCCCCTGCGCGGTGCTGCTGCCCACCGGCTACGACCCGGACGCCGACGGGGCGCTGCCCGTCCTGATGGACCCGTACGGCGGCCCGCACGGGCAGCGGGTGGTGCAGGCGCACAACCCGCACCTGGTGTCGCAGTGGTTCGCCGACCAGGGCTTCGCGGTGATCGTCGCCGACGGGCGCGGCACCCCCGGGCACAGCCCCGGCTGGGAGAAGTCGATCAACCGGCGGACCGCCGAGGTCTCCGTCCAGGACCAGGTCGACGCGCTGCACGCGCTCGCCGAGCAGTTCCCGCTCGACCTGTCGAAGGTCGCCGTCCGCGGCTGGTCGTACGGCGGCTACCTGGCCGCCGCCGCGGTGCTCCGCGAACCCGGGGTGTTCCACGCCGCGGTGGCCGGCGCGCCCGTCACCGAGCACGACCTCTACGACACCCACTACACCGAGCGCTACTACGGCGACCCGACCGCCGAACCCGAGTCGTACCGGGCCAACTCGCTGGTGGAGATGGCCCCTTCGCTGAGCCGGCCGCTGATGATCGTGCACGGCCTCGCCGACGACAACGTGGTGGTCGCGCACAGCCTGCGGCTGTCCACCGCGCTGCTCGCGGCCGGCCGCCCGCACACCGTGCTGCCGCTGTCCGGGGTGACCCACATGACCCCGCAGGAGCAGGTCGCGGAGAACCTGCTGCTGCTCCAGGTCCGGTTCCTGAAGGAGTCGCTCGGCCTGCTGTAACGGCCCCGGCCGTGACATCCGTCATGCGGAGGCCACGACGGCGGGCACTGCCGCGGACACCCCCGTTCCGAGGAGCCTTGAGGAGTCGGAGAGAACGGCTCTCGAAAGGACTTGGTTCAGATGGCGACGGGAACGGGGGAGGTCGCGGCCTTCCGGAACGTCAGCAAGAGCTACGGCCGGGTGAAGGCGGTGAACGGCCTCGACCTGGTGCTGCGACCCGGCGAGACGGTCGCCCTGCTCGGCCCGAACGGCGCGGGCAAGTCCAGCAGCCTCGACCTGCTGCTGGGCCTGCGCGAACCGGACGGCGGCACGGTCGAGCTGTTCGGCGGCACCCCGCGGGAGGCGATCGCGGCCGGCCGGGTCGGCGCGATGCTGCAGAGCGGCGGTCTGATGACCGACGTCAAGGTCCGCGAGATCGTCGAACTGGCCTGCCGGGTGCACCCCAGGGGATACGGCGTCGACCAGGTGCTGGCCACCGCCGGGATCACCGAGCTCGCCGACCGCCGGGTCGACAAGCTCTCCGGCGGCCAGGAGCAGCGCGTCCGGTTCGCCCTCGCGGTGGCCGGGGCCAACGACCTGATCGTCCTGGACGAGCCCACCACCGGCATGGACGTCTCGGTCCGCCGCCAGTTCTGGGACGCCATGCGCACCCAGGCCGACGCCGGGCGCACCGTGCTGTTCGCCACCCACTACCTGGAGGAGGCCGACTCGGTCGCCGACCGCGTCCTGGTCCTGCACAAGGGCCGGCTGATCGCCGACGGCTCCTCCGCCGAGATCAAGGCCCGGGCCGGCGCCCGCCGGATCGGCTTCGAACTGCACCCCTCCGACGGCGGCACCTTCGACGAGGCCGTGCTGCGCGCCCTGCCCGGCACCGTCGGCCTGGACGTCAGCGCCCGCGCCGACGGCGTGCGCACCGTCCGGATCCGCTCCGCCGACGCCGACGCGGGCGTCGCCGCGCTCTACAAGGCGGGCTACTACCCGCGCGGGCTGGAAGTCACCAGCCTCGGCCTGGAACAGGCCTTCCTGACCATCACCGGCGAGCAGGACCGCAACGAGAGCGAAGGGGCGAACGTCCGATGACCACCCTGATCCGGCTGGAGATCCTGCGCACCCTGCGCAACAAGCGGTACCTGATGTTCACCGTGCTCTACCCCGCGCTGCTGTACGTCTTCTTCATCAGCGCCTACGGCAGCGGCGGCACGGTGGCCGGCGGCGTCTCCGTCAAGTCGTACTTCATGGTCTCGATGGCCACCTTCGGCGCGGTCGGCGCCGTGCTGACCGGCTCCGCGCAGCGCATCTCGCTGGAGCGCAAGAGCGGCTGGACCCGCCAACTGCGGCTCACCGCGCTGCCCGGCCGGGCCTACACCCTCGGCAAGATCGCCGCCTGCGCGGTCACCACGCTGCCCGCCATCCTGGTCGTCTTCGTCATCGGCGCGATCGAGGGCGTCGACCTCACCGCCGTCCAGTGGATCGGCCTGGCCGCCGCCCTGTGGCTCGGCAGCTTCGTCTTCGCCGCGCTCGGCGTCGCCCTCGGCTACGCGGCCGAACCGGACGCCGTCCAGCCCGTCGTGATGATCGTCTACATGCTGATGGCGCTGTTCGGCGGCACCTGGTTCCCGATCTCCGAGTCGCTGAAGGCCTACGCCCGGTTCAACCCCGTCTACGACTACAACCAGCTGGCCTCGTTCATCCACGGCCAGGGCGTCGCCGCACTGCCGATCGCCGTGCTCGCCGCCTTCCTGGTGCTCTTCACCACCGCCGCGGCCGTCCTGTACCGCAAGGACGCCCGACGGGCATGATGGCCCGCATGCAGAACCCCGCACCGGCCCGCCACCCCGACCAGCCCGGGGAGGACGGGCCGGACGGGCGTTGGGCCACCTACCCCGGCGCGCCCGTCGACACCAGGCGCCAACTCCTGGCCAAGCTCGCCTGGACGTCCATCTGGGCGCTCTACCTGGCCTACCCCGTCCAGGACCTGACCACCGGTCAGCACACCCCGGCGGCGAGCACCGCCGGCGGCGTCGCGCTGGCGGTCTTCCTGGCCTGCTACCTGTCGCTGATCGTGATCCGCAACCACCCGGGCCTCCGGCAGGCCAAGCGGTACCTGCCGCTCGCCCTGATGGCCGTGATCGCCGTCGTCACCTCGTACACCCTGGGCGAGGCCTGGCTGACCCTGTTCACCTACACCTCGGTGTGCGCCGCGGTGATCCTCCCCGGCCGGCTCGGACTGGTCGGCGTGCTCGCCACCACCGGCCTCTTCGCCGTCGTCGGCCTCACCGGCCACGCCGACGCCGAGACCATGGTCAGCATCGGACTGCCCTGCCTGATGGCCGGGCTCGCCATGCTCGCCATGCAGCGGCTCGTCGCCACCATGCGCGAACTGCGCGAGGCCCGGGCCGCCGTCGCGCACCTCGCCGCCTCCGAGGAACGGCTGCGGCTGGCCCGCGACCTGCACGACCTGCTCGGCCACTCGCTCTCGCTGATCGCCATCAAGAGCGAGCTCACCGGACGCCTGATGGACGCCGGGCAGGCCGAGGGCGCCCGCACCCAGGTCGCCGACATCGAGCAGGTCGCCCGGCAGTCGCTGGCCGACGTCCGCAGCGCCGTCAGCGGCTTCCGCCGCCCCACCCTGCCGGTCGAACTCGCCGCCGCCCGCACCGCGCTGGCCGCCAGCCGGATCGAGATCGACGCCGACCCCCGGCTCGCCGAGGAGCGCCCCGGCCTCGGCGCCGAGGAGTCCGGCGTGCTCGCCTGGGCACTGCGCGAGGCCGTCACCAACGTCGTCCGGCACGGCGCCCAGGCCACCCGGTGCACCGTCCGGCTCGACGAGACCTGGGAGGAGGACGGCCGCTACGCCGTCCTGGAAGTCGTCGACAACGGCCCCGGACCGGGCAAGTCCGCGGCCGGGAACGGCCTCTCGGGCCTCGGCGAGCGCCTGGAGCAGGTCGGCGGACACCTGCGGACCGGCCCCGCCGAACGCGGCCGGGGTTTCCGGCTGCGCGCCCTCGTCCCGCTGCGGCCCGGCCCCAGCGGCGAAGGGGAATAGGCTGCCCGACGTGACGGACGGAACGGGTGCACGAACGGTGCGGGTACTGCTCGCCGAGGACCAGGGCATGGTGCGGGAGGCGCTCGCCGCGCTGCTCTCGCTGGAGGGCGACCTGGAGGTGGTCGCCCAGGTGGCGCGCGGCGACGAGGTCGCGGCGGCGGTGACGGAGCACCGGGTCGACGTCGCCGTGCTCGACATCGAGATGCCCGGCATGACCGGCATCGACGCCTGCGCGGAGGTCCGCCGGGTGCGGCCGGCCACCAAGGTCGTCATCGCCACCACCTTCGGACGGCCCGGCTACCTGCGCCGGGCGATGGAGTCCGGGGCCGACGCCTTCCTGGTCAAGGACGCCCCCGCCGCGGAACTCGCCGAGGCGATCCGCCGCGTGCTGCGCGGCGAGAAGGTCATCGACCCCACACTGGCCGCCGCGGCCCTCTCGGAGGGCGCCAACCCGCTCACCGGCCGCGAGCGGGACGTCCTGGCCGCCGCCGCGGACGGCGCGGTCAACGCGGACATCGCGGCCCGGCTGCACCTCTCCGAGGGGACGGTCCGCAACTACCTGTCGATGGCCATCCAGAAGACGGCCGCCCGCAACCGCGCCGAGGCGGTGCGGGTGGCCCGGGAGAAGGGCTGGCTGTAGGACGGCTGCCGGGCCTGGTCGAGGCGGTGGCGCGCCTGGTCGAGCCGGTGCGGGCCTAGTTGAGGCGGTGGCGGGCCGACTTCGCCTCCAGCCGGACCTTCGCCGCGCTCTCCGGGTCGAAGGCGTCCAGGATCGTCGCGTAGGAGTCCATCTCGGCGGCGCCGCCCAGGAAGTCCCCGGTCTTGACCAGCAACTCGGCTCGTTCGAGCCGCAGTTGGGCGGGGTGGCGGGGGAGCAGCAGGGCGAGCTCGGTGGCCCAGAGCTGGGTGCGGGCGTGCTCGGGGCGGTCGGCGGCCCAGCGGCGGATGTTGCCGAGGACGCGCAGCACGGTGTCCAGGGGCTGGGCCGGGGTGAGCAGTTCGGGGGAGAACCGGTGCCCGGAGGCGGCCAGCAGGCGCTCCACGTCGGGGACGTCGAGCAGCCGGCCGCCGTGGAACGGGTCCGCCAGGACGTACTCGTCGCCGCCCGCCGGATCGCCGACCGCGACGATGAAGTGCCCCGGTAGCGCGATGCCGTGCACGGTCAGCCCGGCCCGGGCGGCCACCGCCTGCCAGACCAGCGAGAGCGTGATCGGCAGCCCGCGGCGGCGGCGCAGCACCTCCGGCAGCAGCGAGGACTCCAGCCGGAGGTAGTCGGACTGCCGGCCGTGGAAGCGCTCGCGGCCGCCGAGCACCGCCGCGAGCAGCGCGGCGGTCTCCTCCGGACCGCTCGGGCGGCGCTCGGCGACGGCCTGCCGGATGGCCGCGGCGTACCGGTCGAGGGCGGCCTGACAGGCGGTCAGGAGCGCCTCCAGGGAGGGCTGCTCGGCGCTGTCGCCGGGGTCGCCGAGGGTGTGCTCGGCGGCGGCGAGCAGGCACAGCAGCACCGGGTCGGGGTGTTCGCCCCGGGCTTCGGTGCGGAAGCGGGTTCTGCTCTGCTCGGTCACTGCGGCCTTCGGTTCAGCAGCGGTCGTGGCTCACTTCTGGTGGTGCACGCTACCGCTGGGGAAGGCGGGCGTAGTGGTAAGTGTGACTGGTCGTGAAGCCCAGTCCGTCGTACAGCGCGATCGCGCCCCCGTTGTCGGCCTCCACCTGCAGGTAGGCGCCGGTGGCGCCCTCCTCGGCGGCCCGGGCGGCGAGCGCGGCCATCACGGCGGTGGCCAGGCCGCGGCGGCGGGCCGCCGGGGCGACCTCGATCGCGCCGAAGCAGGCCCAGGCGCCGTCGACGGCCAGCCGGCCGATCGCCAGCGGGGCGCCGTCCGGGCCCTCCACCCGGGCGAACCACACCGAGGGGCCGCCGTGCAGCACCGCGGTGGCGGCCGCCTCCAGGGCGGGGTCGCCGCCCACCCGGCGGTACAGCGCCAGCCACTCGGGCCCGGCGGTGCGGGCCAGCCGGACGTCCGCCGGGTGCCCGGCCCGGGCCAGGTCGCCCAGCGGGCGGTGCGCACCAGCGTCGGGGCGAGGGCCGCGCCGAGGCGGTCGAGCGCGGCGGCCAGCTCGGGCGGCGAGCCGGGGGAGACCACCTCCACGTACGCGGGCAGCGAACGGGCCGCGTACCAGGCGCGCACCCGCTCCAGGGCCGCCTCCAGCGGCAGGCCCGGGTCGCCCAGCGCCTGCGCCGAGTTGGCCCGCCGGGTGAACCCGGACGAGGCGCGCAGCGTCCACTCGCCCAGCGGCTCCCCTTCGACGGCCAGCCAGGAGCGGGCCGCGATCCGCTGCAGGGCGAGCGGGTCGACGGCCGGCGCGGCGGTGCGGCGGGCCGGGAACGGCGGGACCGGCTTGCCCGCCACCAGCAGCTCGGCCGCGAAACGCACCGGCGCGCCGGTGCGCGGCTCGACCGTCAACCCGGTGTCGTCCCACGAGGTGAGCACGCCGATCACATCGCGGAACACCGGACGGCCGTCCGCCACGCCGTCGACACGCCGGGCCGACACGCGTCGCCCCACGTCAGACGGGTCTATCCGGACCTCCGGACGGGCCTCCAGCGGCACTGGGCCGATCATCGAGCGCACCTCCTGTGCATTTGCGTCCCCCGACCCGCGATACTAGGTGCGGGCATCGACGACGCCGCGCGCAAAGCGCGACCGAGTAAACAGTAGGGCGGCAGCCCTTCCGAGGAGGAACGACAGCGTGACCTACGTCATCGCGCAGCCTTGTGTCGACGTCAAGGACAAGGCGTGCATCGAAGAGTGCCCCGTGGACTGCATCTACGAGGGCGAGCGGTCCCTCTACATCCACCCGGACGAGTGCGTCGACTGCGGCGCCTGCGAGCCGGTCTGCCCGGTCGAGGCGATCTTCTACGAGGACGACACCCCGGAGGAGTGGAAGGACTACTACAAGGCGAACGTCGAGTTCTTCGACGACCTGGGCTCGCCCGGCGGCGCCTCCAAGCTCGGCCTGATCGAGCGCGACCACCCGTTCATCGCCGCGCTGCCCCCGCAGAACGCCGAGCACTGAGCCGATCGGTGGCATCCACGCTGTGAGCACCAACGACAGCGCGCACGCGCCGTTCCCGGGCCACCCGGGGGCGGCGCGCCGCGTCTCCGACCGCCTGCCGGTCTTCCCCTGGGACAGGCTCGAACCGTACAAGCGCACCGCCCAGGCGCACCCGGACGGGCTCTGCGACTTCTCCGTCGGCACCCCGGTGGACCCGGTGCCCGAGCTGATCCAGCAGGCCCTGGCCGCGCACACCGACACGCCCGGCTACCCCACCGTGTGGGGCCCGCTGTCGCTGCGCGACGCGATCGCCGGCTGGCTGAACCGCCGCTGCGGCGCCGAGATCGGCCCCGAGGCGGTCCTGCCCACCGTCGGCTCCAAGGAACTGGTGGCCTGGCTGCCCGGCCAGCTCGGCCTCGGCCCCGGCGACCAGGTCGCCTACCCGAAGCTCGCCTACCCCACCTACGAGGTCGGCGCGCTGCTCTGCGGCGCCGAGCCGGTCGCCTACGAGGACGTCTCCGAGCTGGACGGCTCCAAGGTCCGGCTGCTGTGGCTGAACTCGCCGTCCAACCCCACCGGACGGGTGCTGGACGCGGCCGAGCTGCGCCGCGCCGTCGAGTGGGCCCGGGAGCACCGGGTGCTGCTGGTCAGCGACGAGTGCTACCTGGAACTCGGCTGGGAGGCCGAGCCGGTGTCGGTGCTGCACCCGTCGGTCTGCGGCGGCTCGCACGAGGGCCTGCTGGCCGTGCACTCGCTGTCCAAGCGCTCCAACCTGGCCGGCTACCGGGCGTCCTTCGTGGCCGGTGACCCGGTGGTGGTCCGCGAGCTGCTGGAGATCCGCAAGCACGGCGGCATGATCGTGCCCGCGCCGGTGCAGGCGGCCACCGCGGCCGCCCTCGCCGACGACGCGCACGTCGCCGAGCAGCGGGCCCGGTACGCCCAGCGGCGCAGCGCCCTGCGGGCCGCGCTGGAGGCGTACGGCTTCCGGATCGAGCACTCCGAGGCGAGCCTGTACCTGTGGGCGACCCAGGACCGGCCGTGCTGGGAGACCGTGGCCGAACTCGCCGAGCTGGGCATCCTGGTGGCCCCCGGCGACTTCTACGGCCCGGCGGGCGACCGGTTCGTGCGGGTGGCGTTCACCGCCACCGACGAGCGGGTGGCTTCGGCGGTGGAGCGGCTGAAGCGCTAGTGCCGGTGACCCGGTGCCGGTGCCGGTGCCTGGCATCGGTGCTGGGGCTGGGGCCGAGGCCGGGGCTGGGGCCGGGGCCGCGCGGTACGCGGACATGACGGAGGGGGCGGGCCGACAGGCTCCGCCCCCTCCGTCATGCGTGAGTCGTCATGCGTGAGTCGTCATGCGTGAGTCGTCATGCGTGAGTCGTCATGCGTGAGTCGTCATGCGTGACGTGTCAGCCGATCGGCAGGCCGCCGCCCTGGATGCCGCCGAGCAGGCCGCCGATCGGGCCGAGGGCGCCGGTCAGGCCGCCCAGCGGGCTGTCGCCGCCGAGGCCCGGCATGCCGCCGAGGCGGTTGGCGGACTCGTGCTCGGTCAGGCCCGCCACGGCGCCCGCGATCGGGAGGGACTGGACGGCGCCGGTGACCGGGCCGAGCTTGTCGGCGGCGGGCAGGCCCTGGGTGAGCTTGTCGGTGGGCAGGCCGCGGGCGACGGTGGACAGCGGGGTGGCCGTGGCCCGGTCGGTGGCCGGGAGAACCTTCTCGGTGACCGCGGGGGCGACCTTCTCCTCGACCGCCGGGGCGACCTTGCCGGTGAGCGTCTCCAGCGAGCCGGTCAGCTGGCCGGCCTTGCCGACCGGGCCGAGCTTGCCGAGCGCGTCGTCGGTGGACGGCAGGTTGTGCGCGACGGTGTTGCCGGCCGCGTCGGCGGCGGCCGGGCCGCCCGCCGCGAGGGCCGCGGCGCCGGTGGTGCCGACCACGTGGCCCAGCTCGTGGGTGGCCCCCTGCACCGCGTCGCCCGAGTTGGGGACGTCGGCCAGCTTGGTCACGCCGGCGCCCAGGTCGGTCTGCGGCACCACCTCGGTGGCGGAGGCGGCGCCCGCGGCCGCGAGCGGCGCCGCGGTGGCGGCGACGAGCAGCGCGGCCTGGGCGATCCGGCGCGTGAGGGGGAGGGACATGGTGCTCCTAAGAGGTGAGGTCGACGGTCCGCCGGGCGGACGGCGCGGGGCGGTCCGCCCGGCGGGCGACGTGTATGACCGCAAGAGCACCGGGAAGGTTTCGGCCGGGCAAGGTCAAGGGTTGGCAAAGATCGGACGATCCTTTTTCGGGCATTGCGGAAGTACCGCCCGGACGGCGGGTGCTGAGGAACCGTCACTTCCCTTGCGGGCCGCGCCCTCGGCGGCCCTCCGGCGCACCGGCCCGGCGCCGCCCGCCAGCAGTCCCGCCGTCAGCGGGAGTTGACGCGAATCACCCGGTGGGCGGTCACCCGCGCACCAGTGCGTCAACGCACCGTCAGGCCGTCGCGCCGCACCGGACCGCGCCGCACCGGACCGCGCCGCACCGGACCGGACCGGACCGCGCCGGGGCCTACTTCTTCTTGGCCGGCTCGCCCAGCGTCACCAGCACCCGGTCGGACGGCGCCTCCGCCAGCGGCTTCCAGCCCTGGCCCGGCTTGTCGACCCGCCACACCTTGCCGTCGTAGGCGACCTGGCCGATGCCCAGTTGCGCGGCCTGCGCCACCGACCAGTGGGCCAGCGCCCAGCCGGTCTGGCCCGAGCCGCCGGCGCCCGCCGTGCTCGCGGTCGGCTGCGGGGTGAACGCCAGCACCTCGCGCGGGTCCTTGGCGGGCTTCTCGGCGCCCGCGACCGTCACCGCCTTGCCGAACTCCCGGCGCACCCGCTCCGAGAGGTTCGTCGCGTTCGGGGCGGCCTCGGCCGGGTCGGTCGGGCTCGGGGCCGGGAGGTCGTGCACCACGCAGTCCAGCGAGGCCGGTTCGCGGCCGGTCAGCACGGTGGCGAGCAGCGTCGCGTTGTTCTCGTGCTTGGCGTACGCCTGCGGGTAGCCGCTGCGCTGCACCTGCTGGGCGGCGTCGGTCAGCGGCATCTGCGCGTAGCCGTTGACCTTCACCAGCGCGTCCAGGAACTTGTTGGTCGCGTACACCGGGTCCATGATCTGGTCGACCGAGCCCCAGCCCTGCGAAGGGCGCTGCTGGAACAGGCCCACCGAGTCCCGGTCGCCGCCCTCCAGGTTGCGCAGCTTCGACTCCTGGATGGCCGTGGCCAGCGAGATGGTCACCGCCCGTTCCGGCAGGCCGCGCGACATCGCGACCGCGGTGATGGTCGACGCGTTCGCCGCCTGGGTGAGGTCCAGGGTGCCGGTGCCGGCCGCGGTGGTGACGGTGCAGCCCTCGTCGGGGGGCGTGATCTTGTCCCGGTTCAGCCACACCACCAGGCCGCCGACCACCGACAGCGCCACCAGCCCGACCAGTACCCGCCGCCACGGCCGCCGCCGGCGCGGTTCGGCGCCGTCCTGCGCGTCGTACTCGGCGTCCTCGGTCACGGGTGGCCCCTCTCGGTGGTGGTCGCGTCGCGGCGGTCCCGGCCCGGCGCGCGCTGTTCGCGGACACCGTAACCGCTCGGACGGCGGTACGGGCCCGCGCGGTTGCGCGGCCGCCGGTGGGAGGGGGTGCGGCCGCCCGGCCGGGGGCCCGCGGCGAGGCCGCCCGCCTCACCGGCGACGCGGGCGGCCCCGCCGGTAGGGTGGCCGCCATGAGCAGCCCGAACGCGCCCCTCGACCTCTCCCTCGACGGCGGAACGCTGACCGCCCGCCTCGTCGACTTCCCCTCCGTCAGCGGCGAGGAGGCCGCCCTCGCGGACGCCGTCGAGGCCGCGCTCCGGGCCCACCCGCACCTCACCGTCGACCGGTACGGCAACAACGTGGTGGCCCGCACCCACTTCGGCCGGGACGAGCGGGTGGTGCTCGCCGGGCACCTGGACACCGTGCCGATCGCCGACAACGTGCCCTCGCACGTCGAGGGCGACCTGCTCTACGGCTGCGGCACCTCCGACATGAAGTCCGGCGTCGCCGTGCAGCTGCGCCTCGCCGCCACCCTCACCGAGGCGAACCGGGACGTCACCTACGTCTTCTACGACTGCGAGGAGGTGGAGGCCACCCGCAACGGCCTCGGCCACCTGTTCGCCGTCCACCCGGACTGGCTGGCGGGCGACTTCGCCGTGCTGATGGAGCCCAGCGGCGCCGTCGTCGAGGGCGGCTGCCAGGGCAGCCTGCGCGCGGACGTCACGCTCACCGGCGTCCGGGCCCACGCGGCCCGCTCCTGGCTCGGCGACAATGCCATCCACAAGGCCGCCGAGGTGCTGCGCCGGCTCGCCGAGTACCAGCCGCGCCGGGTGGAGATCGACGGCCTGGAGTACCGCGAGGGCCTGAACGCGACCCGGATCGACGGCGGCGTCGCCGGGAACGTCATCCCCGACGAGTGCAAGATCCACGTCGCCTTCCGGTTCGCCCCCGACCGCTCCCTGGAGCAGGCCGAGGAGCACCTGCGCGGGGTCTTCGAGGGCTACCAGCTGGACGTGGTGGACGCCTCGCCCGCCGCCCTGCCCGGTCTCGGGCTGCCCGCCGCGCGGGCCTTCCTGGCCGCCGTCGGCGGCGAGGCCCGGGCCAAGTTCGGCTGGACGGACGTCGCCCGGTTCTCCGCGCACGGCGTCCCCGCCGTCAACTACGGCCCCGGCGACCCGAACCTGGCGCACAAGCGCGACGAGCACTGCTCGCTGAGCGCGATCGCCGAGGTCGAGGAGCGGCTGCGGGCCTGGCTCACCCGGTAGCCGCCCGGCGCTCGCCGCCCGCCGCCCGGGCCGGCGGCGAACGGTGGTCGCACCGCCGGGGGTTCGCCCGACTCCCGTCCGGGCGACGGCCGTTATTTACCTCGGATCGTGCCTCGTCAGGCGTAGGGTTTCGTCATGACAGCCAACGGAGATGATCCCGTCCGCCGGCAGAAGAAGCCGTGGCCCGAGAAGCGCAAGGGCCCCGTGCTGCTGCGGCGCGACCAGGTCGAGACGAGTACGACGGACCAGCGGCTGCTGGACACCACCGGGCCCGCCGACTGGTTGCACACCGACCCGTGGCGGGTGCTGCGGATCACCTCGGAGTTCGTCGAGGGCTTCGGCGCGCTCGCCGAACTCCCCACCGCCATCAGCGTGTTCGGCTCGGCCCGGACGCCGGTCGGCTCGCCCGAGTACGAGGCCGGGGTGGAGATCGGCCGGGCGCTGGCCGAGGCCGGCTACGCGGTGATCACCGGCGGCGGCCCCGGCGCGATGGAGGCGGCCAACAAGGGCGCCACCGAGGCGGGCGGGCTGAGCGTCGGCCTGGGCATCGAGCTGCCGTTCGAGCAGGGCCTGAACGAGTACGTCGACCTGGGCCTGAACTTCCGGTACTTCTTCGTCCGCAAGACGATGTTCGTGAAGTACGCCCAGGGCTTCGTGGTGCTGCCGGGCGGCCTCGGCACCCTGGACGAGCTGTTCGAGGCGCTCACCCTGGTGCAGACGAAGAAGGTCACCCGCTTCCCGGTGGTCCTGTTCGGCAGCGCCTACTGGGGCGGACTGGTGGAGTGGCTCAAGTCGACCCTGGTCGCCCAGGGCAAGGCCAACCCGGCCGACCTCGAACTGTTCCACGTCACCGATGACGTGACAGAGGTCCTGAAGGTGCTGGACGCCGCCCGGGGGCCGAAGGGCACCCCCGCGTAGCGCGCGGGACGACGGGCCGTCAGGCCAGCCCCCGGCGGGCGACCGCCGGGGGACGGGTGCCGCGGATCGAGGCCACCATGTCCAGCACCTGGCGGGTCTCGGCGACCTGGTGCACCCGGTAGACCTGCGCGCCCAGCCAGGCCGAGACGGCCGTGGTGGCCAGCGTGCCGAGCAGCCGCTCGTCCACCGGCCGGTCCAGGGTCTCGCCGACGAAGTCCTTGTTGGAGAGCGAGACCAGCACCGGGAAGCCGGTCGCGGTCATCTCCGGCAGCCGGCGGGTCGCCTCCAGCGAGTGCCGGGTGTTCTTCCCGAAGTCGTGGCCCGGGTCGATGATCAAGGCGTCGCGGCGCACGCCCAGTTCGAGCGCCCGCTCGGCCAGGCCGACGGTCACCGCCAGGATGTCCGCCATCACGTCCTCGTACCCGACCCGGTGCGGGCGGGTGCGCGGCTCGGCGCCGCCCGCGTGCGTGCACACCAGGCCCGCGCCGTACCGGGCCGCGACCTCGGCGAGCTTCGGGTCGAAACCGCCCCAGGCGTCGTTCAGCAGGTCGGCGCCGACCTCGCAGACCGCCTCGCCGACCTCGTGCCGCCAGGTGTCCACGCTGATCACCGCGTCCGGGTGGCGCTTGCGCAGCTCCGCCACGAACGGCACCGTGCGGCGCAACTCCTCCTCCACGGTGACCTCTTCGCCCGGCCCGGCCTTCACCCCGCCGATGTCCAGGATCGCCGCGCCCTCGGCCACCGCCCGGTCCGCGGCCGCGAAGGCCGCCTCGTCGGCGAAGGTCGCCCCCCGGTCGAAGAACGAGTCCGGGGTGCGGTTGACGATCGCCATGACGACCAGCTCGTCCGGGCCGAACTCCCGCGTGCCGAGGCGTAGTGCCACCGGTGTCTCCTCCTCAGCGCTCCCGGGTGCAATGATGGGCCCCGGCCTGTACAGGGACCATGATCCCACCGTAGCCCTCGCGGGCGGGCCGAAGCCGACCGGGAACTGCCGGGAACTGACGGAGGACAGCTCGTGTTCGTGGTGATCGTGATCGCGATGGCCCTGGTGGTCGGCGGCGCCGCAGTGGTGGCGCTGGGCGGCGGCGGAACGCTGCCCGAGGCCGAACACGACCGGCTCGCCGTGCGCCTCCCGCAGGACCGCGCGCTCAGCCGCACCGACGTGGACGAGCTCCGCCTCCCGATGGCGCTGCGCGGCTACCGGATGGACGAGGTCGACGACGTGCTCGACCGCCTCGGCGCGGAACTCTCCCTGCGGGACGCCCGGATCGCCGAGCTGGAGGCCGTCGGCGTGGTCAGCGGCTCGGTGGCGGCGTCCGGGGACGTGGCGGCCGCCGCGTCCGGGGAGCCGCTGCCCGGCCTGGAGTCGTTCACGGCCGTCCTGGAGAAGGAGCCGCCGGCGCCGGTCGTCACCGAGGTCACCGAGGTGGTCTCCGACGAGGACGCCCCGCAGCGGGACGCCGAGCGCAAGGGCGACCGCGCGTGACGGGTGCGGTCCTCGGGGCCGACGGGCTGCGGCGCTGCGGCTGGGGCGACTCGGCCGAGGACTACCGGGCCTACCACGACACCGAATGGGGGCGCCCGGTCCACGGCGACCGGGCCCTGTTCGAGCGGATCTCGCTGGAGGCCTTCCAGTCCGGGCTGTCCTGGATCACCATCCTGCGCCGCCGGGAGGGCTTCCGGGCGGCGTTCCGGGGCTTCGACACCGCGCTGGTCGCGGAGTTCGACGACGCGGACGTGGCCCGGCTGCTGGACGACACCGGGATCATCCGGAACCGGGCGAAGGTCCTGGCCACCATCGCCAACGCGAAGGCCGCCCGGGCCCTGGCCGACGGCGAGCTGGACGCCCTGGTCTGGAGCCACGCCCCCGACCCGGACCGCCCCGCCCCGCTCACCCTCGCGGACGTCCCGGCGGTCACCCCCGAGTCGACCGCGCTCGCGAAGTCCCTCAAGCGCGCCGGCTTCCGCTTCGTCGGCCCGACCACCGCGTACGCCCTGATGCAGGCCTGCGGACTGGCCAACGACCACCTGGCCGACTGCCACGCACGCTAGCCGCAGTCGCAGTCGCAGTCGCAGTCGCAGTCGCAGTCGCAGTCGCAGCCGCAGCCGCCCGAGCCGGCCCCGACCGCCCCGGTCCCGGTCGGGGTGGACGGGTCGGGGCGGCCGGGGCGCCGAGCGGTCAGCGGCCGGTGTAGACCGGCTTCTCCTTGGCGAGGAAGGCGTCGACGGCGATCCGGTGGTCCTCGCTCTCGCCGGCCAGGGTCTGGAGTTCGTCCTCCTGGTCGAGCAGCTCGTCCAGGGAGTGCGAGGCGGCGTAGGCCAGGGAGGCCTTGATCGCGCCGTAGGCGACGGTCGGGCCGTTGGCCAGGGTGAGGGCGAACTCGTGCGCGGTGGCGGCGAGTTCGGCGGCGGGGACGACCCGGTTGGCCAGGCCGAGGGCGAGCGCCTCGTCGGCGCGGACGGTGCGCGGGAGCATCAGGAGCTCGGTGGCGCGGGCGTGGCCGACCAGACGGGGGAGGGTCCAGGAGGCGCCGGAGTCGGCGGTCAGGGCGACGCCCGCGAAGGAGGTGTTGAAGCCCGCGGTGTCGGCGAGGATCCGGAAGTCGCAGGCGAAGGCGAGCGAGGCCCCGGCCCCGGCGGCGACGCCGTTGACGGCGGCCACGGTGGGCTTGCGCATCCCGGCCAGCGCGCGCACCAGCGGGTTGTAGTGCTCGGCGACGGTGCGCAGCGCGCCCTCGCCGGTCTCGCGCTGGCGCTGGAGCAGGCCGACGTGCTCCTTGAGGTCCTGGCCGACGCAGAACGCCTTGCCGCCCGCGCCGGTGAGCAGCACGGCCCGGACCTCCGGGTCGGCGGCGACGGCGGTGACGGCGTCCCGGAGCGCGATCTTGGTGGGGACGTCGAGCGCGTTCATGGCGTCCGGGCGGTCGATGGTGAGGACGGCGAGGGCGCCGTCGCGCTCGTGGCGCACGGTGTCGGACATGGGTGAGGGCTCCCCGGGTCGCGGTGGCTGGCACAGTGGTCGCCGCAGTGGCGTGCCGTGGGCCAGCATGCCGGAGCGCGGCGGGGCGGGGGAGTGTGAGGTGCCGCACCTCCGGCGGGCGTGTCGGACTGCGGCGGCATGCGGCTTTCGGCAGGTAATCAGCGCCTTCCGGCTGGTTGGGGACGGTTGGCGCAGAGAGTGATGTTGGTCATCCAGCCGCTGCATGCGGGATAATGGCTTCCGATCAATGCGTTCGATACCGGCGGTGGACGGACTGTCCGGTGCGTACCTGAACGGTTGCAGGAAGGGGAACGAGCATGGCGGCCATGAAGCCGCGGACGGGTGACGGCCCGCTGGAGGTCACCAAAGAGGGGCGGGGCATCATCATGCGAGTTCCGCTCGAAGGGGGCGGGCGCCTGGTGGTGGAGCTGACGCCGGACGAGGCGGACGCTCTGGGCGAGGCCCTCAAGAAGGCCTGCGGCTGATCTGCAGGTGAGTGACCCCGCATCTCCCGGGTCGATCCGCGAGGTGCTCGACGGGCCCGGCCCCCCGGTGCGGGGGGCCGGGCCCGTTCCGCGCGCGCCCGGGGCGGGTCAGCGCTTGACGGCGCAGAGCAGCCCGTCGGAGACCGGCAGTAGGGCGGGCAGCAGG
Source organism: Kitasatospora sp. NA04385 (assembly GCF_013364235.1). Lineage (NCBI taxonomy): Bacteria > Bacillati > Actinomycetota > Actinomycetes > Kitasatosporales > Streptomycetaceae > Kitasatospora > Kitasatospora sp. NA04385. The sequence goes on from NZ_CP054919.1 coordinate 4,968,610, forward strand.
GTGTCGCTCTCCCGGATGTCGGCGACCAGGTCGCGCACCGCGCGGGTCTGCGGGTCGTCGAGCTCGGGTTCGGCGAGCCGGCCCTCCTGGAAGACGCCCTCGAAGCAGACCACGCCGCGCGGCCGCAGCAGGCGCAGCGCCTCGGTGAGGTGGAACCGGGAGTCGGCCGGGTCCCCGTCGCAGAACACCAGGTCGTACTGGCCGTCGGCGAGCCGGGGCAGCACGTCCCGGGCGCGGCCGGGGATGAAGCGGGCCCGGTTGCCGGCGAACCCGGCGGCCAGGTAGGCCTCGCGGGCGTACTGCTGGCGGACGGGCTCGGAGTCGACGGTGGTGAGCACCCCGTCCGCGCGCATGCCGCGCAGCAGGTAGACGCCGGAGACGCCGGTGCCGGTGCCGACCTCGACCACGGCCTTGGCGTCGAGGGCGGCGGCGAGCAGGCGCAGGGCGGCGCCGCCGCTGGGGCCGATCGCGCGTATGCCGGTGCGGGCCGACTGGGCCCGGGCGTAGGTCAGCACCGCGTCCTCGCCGACGTAGGTGTCGGCGAGGGCCGCTCGCTGGGGCCCGAACTCGGTGATGGCTGCCTCTTCCGGAGCGCCGTTGCCGACCCAAGTCGACAAATTCCAGCGACAGACTACTGGCCGCCCGGGAACCGCGTTCGACGGCTGGCCGTTGAACTGCTACGGGCGGCCGGACCGCCCGGGGCGGTCGCTGTTCGACGGCTCTTATCCGGGCTTGACGGGTGAGGTGGATATGGTGGTGGCTCTGCTGGGCAGAAGAGCCGACCGAGGAGGTGTGGCCGAGGGCGACGTCCCTGTGCAGCGGCACCCCCGCGGCATCACGTCGATCCGTACGCCGAAGCCCGTGATGAACCAGTCTGTGCACTCCCCCCTGGACAAGTCGACCGCAGCCGACGACTCGGTGGCCGGGGCCGCCGGCACGATCGCGTCCTTCGCGGAGGGGCCCGACGCGCAGAGCTGGACGCCGCCCAGCTGGGAGGAGATCGTCGAGGCGCACAGCGCCCGGGTCTACCGCCTGGCGTACCGGCTGACGGGCAACCAGCACGACGCCGAGGACCTCACGCAGGAGGTCTTCGTCCGGGTGTTCCGCTCGCTGTCCACGTACACCCCCGGCACCTTCGAGGGCTGGCTGCACCGGATCACCACCAACCTGTTCCTGGACATGGTGCGCCGCCGCCAGCGGATCCGCTTCGACGCCCTTGCCGAGGACGCGGCGGAGCGCCTGGCCAGCCGCGAGCCCAGCCCCGCCCAGCACTTCAGCGACACCCACTTCGACGCGGACGTCCAGCAGGCGCTGGACACCCTCGCCCCGGAGTTCCGGGCCGCCGTCGTGCTCTGCGACATCGAGGGCCTCTCGTACGAGGAGATCGCCGCGACGCTCGGCGTGAAGCTCGGCACCGTCCGCAGCCGGATCCACCGCGGCCGCTCGCACCTGCGCGCCGCCCTCAAGCACCGGGCGCCGAACGCCGCCGCGGGCCGTTCGCGCCGGGGCGGTTCCGCCGAGCCCGTGCCGGTCGGCGCCGAACCGGCCGTCAGCGACCGGAGGGGGTCATGAGCGATCACGCCCCCGAGCGCGCGGACACCACCGCGGGCCGCTCGCGCTGGGCGCCGCTGCGCCGGGCCGAACAGGCCCCGGCGGGGGCCGAGCTGCGCCCGCTGGCCGTCCGCCCGGCCGAACCGCCGGTCGAGGAGCACCACCTGGGCGACCGGCTCTCCGGCTACCTGGACGGCGAGCTGGGCCACGACGCCCGCGAGCGGGTCCAGGCCCACCTGGCGACCTGCCCGGACTGCCTGGCCGAGGCCGAGCAGGCCCGGTCGGTCAAGCGCGCCCTCAGCGAGGCCCCCGCGCCCGGCCCGTCGGCCGCCCTGATGGCCAGACTCATGGCGGTCGCCGCACTGCCCGAGGACGAGCCGGGCCCCGACGGTCCGCCGGGGTCCGGCGGCGTGTTCGGCGGCAGCCGGCTCACCGGCGGCTCGTTCGGCCGGGGCGCGGGCTTCGGCGGGGGCGCGCTCGGCGCGGACGCGCCGATACCCGGCATCGATCCGCGGGCCGGCCTGTTCGGCGTCCGCCCGGCCGCCGCGCCGCGCCGCGAGCCGGACGCGATGCCGCGTCCGCTGGCCGCCGCGCTCGGCGAGCTGCCCAGCGTCCGCCCGTCCGCCGCGCGCGGCCGCCGGCTGGTGTTCGCCGCCGCCGGGGCGTTCTCGGTGGCGGCCGTCACCCTCGGCGGGGTCGGCGGCGTCACCGCGGGCCAGGGCACCAACCGGCAGCCGGCCAGCGTCACCCCGGTCGGCGGGGCGATCGTCCCGGTCAACGCCCAGCAGCCGGTGCACGCCCCGCAGCCGGTGGACGTGCAGGAGTACCCGCTGCGCACCCGCTACCAGCTCAGCGCGACGCCCTCGCCCGCCAGTGACCCGGGGCGTGTCCTGCGCTAGCCTGCCTTCACCGGCACGCCGTCGACGCCGGTCACCCGGGTGGTCTTTACCACGGTTTCGTCCTCCGGGGGCCGGGGCCGCGGACGACCGCGTTTACCCTTGATTCAGCGTTGTCGGGTGCTGGGGAGTTCAGGTGTTCGGAGACATAGGCGGACTGGAGGTCGTGACGATCATCGTCATGGCCATCGTGATCTTCGGCCCGGACAAGCTGCCCAAGCTGATCCAGGACACGATGGGCTTCATTCGCAAGATCCGCTCCTTCGCGGACAACGCGAAGGAGGACATCCGCAGCGAGCTCGGCCCGGAGTTCCAGAACTTCGACTTCGAGGACCTCAACCCGAAGACCTTCGTCCGCAAGCAGCTGATGGGCGACGGCGACGACCCGCTCGGCCTCAAGGACCTCAAGGACAGCGTCGACATCAAGTCCGCGCTGAACGGCGACTCCGGCGGCTCCACCCGGACGCCCACCGCCTCGGTGGACTTCGCCAAGGCCGCCGACCCCGGCCCGGCCCTGGCGGTCGGCGAGCGTCCCCCGTTCGACCCCGACGCGACCTGAGGCGCCCCGCGGCCCCACGGTCTCGCGCCCCCCGCACGCCCCGCACACCCCGACGACGCCCCGCCCTGCCCCGGCAAGGCGGGGCATCGCCGTCCGCGCCGCTATCGTGGCACTACCCCTCCGGACGGCGGGCCCTGTGGGATCCGTCACGACCGGCCGCGTCCGGCCCGGTTCCCCGGACGGAAGGGCCCGGGTGCGCGACCATGGAGCGCCCGGGGAGCACAGCTGAGGAGAGGCCCGCAGTGGACGTCACGCACCGTACGGGAGGCACCGCCGCCGCCCCCCGCCGCGCCGCAGACCCGCTGGCCGGCTACCGCGCCGCCGACTTCCCCTGGTACGGCCTCGACGAGGGCTGGACCGGGCGCCGCTGGCTCGGCCAGGTCGGCACCGGGCAGCGCGCCGCCGCCGACACCGACGCCCCCGACTACGGCACCCTCGGCCACGGCGACGAGCCCGCCCGCGGCCCCGAACCGCGCGACGCCCGCCGGTTCGCCGTGGTCGTCACCGTCGCCCGCCGCGACGTGCGCCGCAGCGCCGACAACACCGGCACCCTGGAGGCCACCTCCGCCTCCTCCGCCGCCTGGCTGGCCGGCTCCGGCCTGCTCGCCGCGACCTGGCCCGGCAACCTCGACCGCACCCTGCGGCAGAACTGGCTCGACCAGCAGTCCGCCCTCGCCTGGGACTTGGCCGACGACCTGGACGGCCCCGCCTGGTCCACCCTCACCCTCCCCGTCAACGGCCTCCCGCAGCCCTTCCGCTACCGCGAGTCCGAGCACGGCTGGGTGCTGGCCGGCGAGGCCCCCGGCGTCCTGATCGGCGCCTACGGCCGCTCGGTGTCCGCCTACGGCGTCGGCTTCACCGCCGTCACCGACCTGGCGGCGTACGACGGCCGCTGACGGCGCCGCCGCTCACTCGTAGCACGCGTACGAGCCGTCGTCCTGCCGGGCGATCAGGCCGCCGTCGCAGCCCAGCATCGGGGCCAGCACCGTCGCCCGCCAGGCCCCGAAGAGCAGCAGCGGCAGCGCCACGACCAGCACCGCGATCCGGCTCCCGCGGCTGCGGCCGAGCAGGCCGACCGCGGCCCCGACCACCACCAGCAGCATGCCCAGGGCCAGCGCCGCCGCCGCGATCCCGGAGGTGTTGTCGCGCAGGCCCACGAACAGCGGGTCCTCCAGCTCCATGGTGAAAACCACGCTGAGCAGCGCCAGCAGTGCTCCCGGCACCAGCAGCACCGCCGCCAGGCACCCCGTGTTCCGTCTCCTGTTCACAGCCTGTGGACGGCCCCGACGCCCCTCCCGGTTCCGCGCGGCACCCACGCGAACGGCCCCGGGCGCGCTGCCCGGGGCCGTCCGTCCTGCCGGGGTGCCGTCAGAACTTGTTCTTCGGGGTCAGGCCCAGCGAGAGGCCGGAGAGGCCGCGCTGGCGGCCGGAGAGCTTGCCGGCGATGGTGCGCAGGGCGGCGCCAGCGGGGGATTCGGGGTTGGAGAGGACGACCGGGCGGCCGTCGTCGCCGCCCTCGCGGAGGCTGACGTCGATCGGGATGGAGCCCAGGACCGGGACGGTGGCGCCGACGGTGCGGGTGAGGGCGTCGGCGACGGTCTGGCCGCCGCCGGTGCCGAAGACGTCGATCATCTCGTCGCAGTGCGGACAGGGCATGCCCGACATGTTCTCGATGACGCCGACGATCTTCTGGTGGGTCTGCAGGGCGATGGTGCCGGCCCGCTCGGCGACCTCGGCGGCGGCCATCTGCGGGGTGGTGACGATCAGGATCTCGGCGTTCGGGACGAGCTGCGCGACCGAGATGGCGATGTCGCCGGTGCCGGGCGGCAGGTCGAGCAGCAGGACGTCGAGGTCGCCCCAGTAGACGTCGGCCAGGAACTGCTGCAGCGCGCGGTGCAGCATCGGGCCGCGCCAGACGACGGGGGCGTTGCCCGGGGTGAACATGCCGATCGAGATGACCTTCACGCCGTTCGCCGACGGCGGCATGATCATGTCCTGGACCTGGGTCGGCCGGCCCTCGACGCCCAGCATCCGGGGCACGCTGTGGCCGTAGATGTCGGCGTCCACCACGGCGACCTTCAGGCCGTCCGCGGCCAGCGCCGCCGCCAGGTTGACCGTCACCGAGGACTTGCCGACGCCGCCCTTGCCGGAGGCCACCGCGTACACCCGGGTCAGCGTGCCGGGCTTGGCGAACGGGATCTCCCGCTCCGGGGCGCCGCCGCGCAGCAGCTGCGAGAGCTCGCGGCGCTGCTCCTCGCTCATCACGTCGAGCTCGACGGAGACGGCGGACACGCCGGGGACGGCGGACACCGCGTCGGTGACCCGCTGGGTGATCGTCTCGCGCATCGGACAGCCGGAGACGGTGAGGTACACCGCGACCTTCACCGCGCCGCCGTCGCCGATCTCGACGGACTTCACCATGCCGATCTCGGTGATCGGGCGGTTGATCTCCGGGTCGTGGACGTTGCTCAGGGCTTCCCTGACGGACTGCTCCGTCACCCCGGTCGCCACCTCTGTCTCGTTGGCCATGTGTTGATGGTACGGCGCCGGGCCCCACCCCCGACTCGCCGGTAGCGTGCCGCCGGTCACAGCGTGTCGGCGGACTCCCGCCGGTCGTCCAGCTCCTTCAGCAGCGCCTGCAGTTCGGACCGGACGCCGCCCAGTTCGGAGGTGATGAAGGCGCGGGTGGCGACCTCGCCGAGGCCCTGGCGCAGCGCCGCGACCTCGCGGGTCAGGTACTCGGTGTCGGCGATGTTGCGGTCGCTGCGGGCCCGGTCCTGCTCCATGTTGACCCGGTCCCGGTCGTCCTGCCGGTTCTGCGCGAGCAGGATCAGCGGGGCCGCGTACGAGGCCTGGAGGGACAGCACCAGGGTGAGGAAGATGAACGGGTAGCCGTCGAAGTGCACGGCCTCCGGCAGCAGGGTGTTCCACACCACCCAGACCACGATCACCACCGTCATCCAGACGATGAACCGCCCGGTGCCCAGGAAGCGCGCGATCCGCTCGGAGAGCTTGCCGAACGCCTCCGGGTCCCAGGCCGGCAGCCGGATCAGCCCGGGCCGGCCGGTGCGCGGCTGGTCCAGCCGGGAGCGCGGCCCGCCCGGCCCGGCCGGCCGCTCCTCGCGGCGGCCGCGCTGCTCCCGGGCCCGCAGCTCGCGCAGCTGCCGCAGTTCGCGCAGCTCGCCCTGGATCCGCTGGCCCGGGGTGCCGTCGCCCTGGCGCTTGCGGTCAGCGTCCACCGTGCACCTCGCTCGTCTCGGGGTCGATGCCGTGCGCCGCGCCCTCGCGCCAGTCGTCCGGCAGCAGGTGGTCCAGCACGTCGTCGACGGTGACGGCGCCCAGCAGGTGGTCGTCCTCGTCCACCACCGGCGCCGCCACCAGGTTGTACGTGGCCAGGTAGGAGGTGATCAGCGGCAGCGGGGTGTTCGGCGGCAGCGGGTCCAGGTCGTCGTCCACCATCGAGCCGACCAGCGTGTACGGGGGTTCGCGCAGCAGCCGCTGGAAGTGCACGGTGCCCAGGTACGTCCCGGTCGGGGTCTCGTTCGGCGGGCGGCACACGTACACCTGGGCGGCCAGCGCCGGCTTGGTGTCCGAGATCCGCACCCGGGCCAGCGCCTCGGCCACCGAGGCGTCCGGCTCCAGCACGATCGGCTCGGTGGTCATCAGGCCGCCCGCGGTGTCCTCCTCGTAGGAGAGCAGCCGGCGCATCTCCTCCGCCTCGGCGGGCTCCATCAGCCGCAGCAGGCGCTCCGCGTCGGCCTCCGGGAGCTCGGAGAGCAGGTCGGCGGCGTCGTCCGGGTCCATGGTCTCCAGGATGTCGGCGGCGCGCTCCTCCTGGAGCTTGCCGATGATCTCCACCTGGTCGTCCTCGGGCAGCTCCTCCAGGACGTCGGCCAGCCGGTCGTCGTCGAGGGCCGCGGCGACCTCGGCCCGGCGCTTCGCGGACAGGTGGTGCATGACGTTCGCCAGGTCGGCGGGGCGCAGCTGCTCGAAGGTGGCCAGCAGGTTGGCCGCGCCCTGGCCCTCCTCGGTCAGCGAGAAGCCGGTCACCGCCGACCAGTCCAGCAGCAGCTGCTCGCCCTTCGCCTTGCGCAGCCGGCTCGGGCGGCCGACCTGCACGAAGACCCGGTCGATCTCCCACTCGCGCAGCCGGGTCTGCACCATCGCCACGTCCAGGACGGTCACCTCGTCGGCGGTCTTCGTCCTGGTCACGGTGCGGTCCAGCAGTTCGGCCAGCACCAGCGTCTCGGACGGGCGCTGCTCGAAGCGGCGCATGTTCAGCAGCCCGGTGGACAGCACCTGCCCGGACTCCAGGCTGGTCACCCGGGTCATCGGCAGGAAGATCCGCCGCCGCCCGATCACCTCCACCACCAGCCCGAGCACCCGGGGCGGCCGCCCGCCCAGCCGCAGCGAGACCACCACGTCCCGGACCCGGCCGACCTGGTCGCCGTTCGGGTCGAACACCGAGACACCGGCGAGGTGGGAGATGAAGACCCGGCTGCCTGGCCCCGCCATGCGCGACTCCCTCCGACGGAAACGGACACAACCCCCCAAATCTAGCGGCGGAGGGGGAGGGAGGCGTGTTGCGCGGGCGAGGGTTGCCAAAAAAGCGGGGTGCCCCCAAAACGGGCGGCCCGGGCAGGGGGCCGGGAGGGGGCCAGGAAGGGGGTGGGGGCGGTCAGCCCCTGCGCTTCTTGAACAGCAGCTTGGGCAGCCCCGCCGGAGCCGGCCGCCGGGTGGTGGCCGGGGTGGGCAGCGGCGCGGCGGCGAGGGCGTCGTCGGGGAGCGGGGCGAGCGGGCCGTCGGCGGGGACCAGGCGCAGCACCCGGCACTCGCGCGCCCAGCGGTCGCCGACGGCGTCGGTGTCGGGGGCGTTGAGGCGCTTGCCCTTGAGCTCCTCGACGGCGCCCGCCCAGGCGGGGGTGCCGGGGTCCAGGAGGGTGACGGCGGCGGTGAGGGCGACCAGGCGGCCCCACTTGTCCTTGCTGCGCAGGGTGACCTCGGCCGGGGTGCCGGCGGCCAGCCCGTGCAGGGGCTGCTCGGAGCCGTCGCCGACGACGACGATCGCGCCGTCGTGCCAGGCGTGCCAGAGCGGACGGGCGTGCGGCTGCCCGGCGGACCGGACCCAGAGCAGGCCGGACTTCTTGGCGGCTTCCTCCACCAGGGCCCGGTCGAGGAAGTCCGTCGGGCTCGCGGTCGTCGTACGCTCCATGCCGCACAGCGTACGGCCTGGGCCGCGGCGGGCCGGTCCCATCCCCCGGACGACAGTGCCGTAACGGCCGGACAGCCCTTACCGTGTATGCCGTCCACCCCACTGCCCGAAGGAGCGCCGTGACCGCCGTCAGCACCACCACCCCCGCCGCGCCCCCGGCGACGGGGGAGCGGCGGCAACTGCCGCGCACCGACCTGCTGCTGCTGGCGGTGTCGATCGCGGGCATCTCGCTGTCCGCGCCGCTGATCAGCGCGACGGCCGCGCCCGCGCTGGCGATCGCGTTCTGGCGCAACGGCATGTCGGTGGCGGTGCTGGGCCCGTACGCGCTGTGGCGGCACCGGGCCGAGCTGCGCGGCATCCCGCGGCGGGCGCTGCTGCTGGCGGTGGCGGCGGGCGTGCTGCTGGCGCTGCACTTCGCGCTGTGGATGCCCAGCCTGCGGATGACCTCGGTCGCGTCGTCCACGGCGCTGGTGACCACCACCCCGCTGTGGACGATCCTGCTGATGCGGCTGTCCGGGGTGCGGGCGCCGCGGCTGGTCTGGCTGGGCGCGGGCGTGGCGTTCGCGGGCGTGCTGGTGCTGACCGGCGTCGACCTGACGGTCTCGGCCCGGGCCCTGCTGGGCGACGCCCTGGCGCTGGCGGCGGGCGCGGCGGCGGCCGGGTACATGCTGCTGGGCGCGGAGGTGCGGCGGACCGTCTCGACCACCGCGTACACCCTGGTCTGCTACGCGACCTGCGCGCTCGCGCTGCTGGCGGCCTGCCTGCTGACCGGCACCCGGCTGGGCGGCTGGCCGGCCGGCGCGTGGTGGCAGATCTTCCTGCTGATGGTGACGGCCCAGCTGCTCGGGCACTCGCTGAGCAACCGGGTGGTGCGCACCCTGGGCCCGTCGATCACCTCGACGGCGATCCTGCTGGAGACCCCGGGCGCGGCGCTGATCGCCGCGCTGTGGCTGGGCCAGTGGCCCCCGGCGGCGGCCTACCCGGCGGTGGGACTGATCCTGCTGGGCCTGGTGCTGGTGGCCCGGGCGGAGCGCCGCTGACGCCCCGCCCGGGCCCCCGCCCGGCGGGCCGTCACAGCCAGCCGTTGCGGCGGAAGCCCCGGTACATGCCGACGCAGATCAGCACGATCGCGCCGAGCACGGTCGGGTAGCCGTACGTCGACTTCAGCTCCGGCATGTGCTCGAAGTTCATCCCGTACACGCCGGTGATCATGGTGGGGACGGCGAAGATCGCCGCCCAGGCGGTGATCTTGCGCATGTCCTCGTTCTGGGCGACCGAGACCTGCGCCAGGTTGGCCTGCAGCAGCGAGTTCAGCAGCTCGTCGAAGCCCTGCACCTGCTCGCTGACCCGGGCCAGGTGGTCGGCGACGTCCCGGAAGTACTTCTGCATGTCGAGGTCGACCAGCCGCGCGGTCGGCTCGGACAGCTGCAGCATCGGCCGCAGCAGCGGGGTGACGGCCCGCTTGAACTCCAGCACCTCGCGCTTGAGCTGGTAGACCCGGCCGACGTCGGTGCCGCGGCCGCCCTTGTTGGCGAACACGTCGTACTCGATCTCGTCCACGTCGTTCTGCAGGCGCTCGGCGACCAGCAGGTAGTTGTCCACCACGTGGTCGGCGATGGCGTGCAGCACGGCGGCCGGGCCCTTGGCGAGCAGGCCGGTGCCCTCGGAGTCGGCCTCCAGGCGGTGCCGCAGCTCGCGCAGCGAGGAGTGCGCGCCGTGCCGGACGGTGATCACGAAGTCCGGGCCGGCGAACACCATCAGCTCGCCGGTCTCGATCACCTCGCTGGTCGGCGTGAGCTGCTCGTGCTCCACGTAGCGGACGGTCTTGAACACCGCGAACAGCATGCCGTCGTACCGCTCGACCTTGGGGCGCTGGTGCGCGTGCACCGCGTCCTCCACGGCCAGCGGGTGCAGGCCGAAGCGCTGCGCGATGCCCTCGAACTCGGCCTCGGTCGGCTCGTGCAGGCCGATCCAGCTGAACGAGCCGGGCCCCATCTGGTGCGCCGCCTTCACCTGCCGGGCGGCCTCGCGCGGGCTGCAGGTCTCGGCGGCCCGCTTGCCCTGCTGGTAGACGGCGCAGTCCACCACCGCGGACGGGGTGTCGCCGGGCTTCGACTCGAACCCGTCGCCGACCCGGCGGCGGGCGGGACGGACGACGGCGGCGCGCAGGTTGTGCATCATCGACATGGCGCGGGCTCCCTAGGGCCGGACCGGCGCGCCCCGGGACGTACCGGGGGAACGCGACGGCGGAAAACACCGGTGGACACGCCGGGGCTGAAGAAGTGTCAGAAAGCCGTTCGCTGGGCGGGTTTCGTCGGATCAGGCCCGGGGAAGGTGCTCTCTCGGCCGCGCGCGACGCTGCGGAGTGGTCCCGGTCAGCCGCGCGGGCGGTGGGCCGGGGTGGGCCGGAGAGAGCTGCCGGTACTGCATGGTCGACTGCTGTCCACCGTGACCACCTCCTCCACGCCGGGGCCCGCGCGGGGGCCGTCGCGGCCCTGGTTCGTATTCACAAGGCCGACCGCTCACATTAACAGCTCTTCCCGGAGCCGCGCCCGGCATTCGTCCTCCGCCGGGTAAAGGTCGCGCCAAGGTTCGGCCCGGCGCGCCCGCGCTAAGGTCGCCGCATGGCGCACGACTTCCCTCACTTCGGCGACTTCTCGAATCCGGACGCGGTCCCGGACGCGGCCCCGGACGGCTCCGCGGGCCCGACCCGGCAGACCGTCCTCACCCGGGTCGAGGCCCGGCTGACCGACACCTTCGGCGAACCCACCGGCCGGGCCGCCGTCACCTTCGTCGGCGCGGACCGGATCGAGGTGCTGCGGTTCGGCCCGGACGCCGACGGCCTGGTCCGGTACGCGACGCTCGGCATGGCCGCCGCCCCGATGGCCGACCCGACCTCCTCGATCGCCGACCCGGTGCGCGGCCCGCGCGCCGAACTGGTGCTGACCGTCCGCGGCGGCCGCGACGAGGTGCACAGGGCGCTCGCGGTGTTCGCCGCCAGCCCGCAGGTCGAGGGCCTGGTGGTGGCCCCCGGCGGCTCGCTCGACCTGGGCTCCCCGCTGTGGACCGGCGCCCCCTTCACCTCGGTGCTGGCCGCCGAACCCGGCGGCCTGGTCGCCGACCTCGAACTGCCCGCTCCCGCCGACCCGGTGCACTTCCTGCCGCTGCTGCCGATGACCCCCAACGAGGCCGCCTTCAAGCGCGTCCAGGGCGCCGAGGCGCTCCAGGAGCGCTGGCTGGGGCACGGCACCGACCTGCGCGACCCGGCCCGCCGCGGCGTCCCGCTGGACTGACCGCGGCGGTCCGGGCGGCGGAGGCCGGGCGGCGGGGATCAGCCGGTGATCGGTGCCGCCCCCGTCGCCTGCGCCAGCAACCGCTCGTACGCGGCCGGGTCGGTGGTGTGCTCGCCCAGCCGGACGGTCTTGCGGCTGCCGTGGTAGTCGCTGGACCCGGTGGTGAACAGCCCCAGGTCGGCCGCCAGGCCGCGCAGCCGGCCCCTGGTCTCCTCGTCGTGGTCGACGTGGTCCACCTCCAGCCCGCCCAGCCCGGCCGCCGCCAGGTCGGCGATCACCGCGTCCGACACCGTCCGCCCGCGCTTCACCGCGCCCGGGTGCGCGAACACCGGCACCCCGCCCGCGGCCCGCACCAGCCGGACCGCCGCCACCGGGTCGGTCTCGTGCTTGCGGACGTCGGCCCGCCCGCCGTTGGCCAGCCACTCGGCCGTGAACGCGTCCGAGACGCTCCCCACCACGCCCGCCTCCACCAGCGCCGAGGCGATGTGCGGACGCCCCACCGAGCCGTCGCCCGCGATCCGCTCCACCTGTTCCCAGCTGATCGGCGCCCCCAGCTCCCGGCAGCGCTCCACGATCGCCCGCCCGCGCCGGAACCGGTCGGTGCGCACCAGCTCCCGCTCGGCCGCGAAGGCCGGCTCCGCCGGGTCGAACAGGTACGCCAGCAGGTGCAGGCTGATGCCGTCCACCTGGCAGGACAGCTCCGCGCCCGGCACCAGCACCAGCCCCGTCCCGGCCACCGCGGCGGCCGCCTCGCCGTACCCGGACACCGTGTCGTGGTCGGTCAGCGCCACCACGTCCAGCCCGGCCGCGACCGCGTTGGCGACCAGTTCGGCCGGGGAGTCGGTGCCGTCGGAGGCGTTGCTGTGGGCGTGCAGATCGATGCGCATGCCGCCCAGGATAGGGAGCCCGTCCGGCCCGGTCGGCGGACGGTCCGTCAGCGTGCGGCGGGCGGTGCGGTCGGGCCGGTCAGCCCAGCAGCCGGGGGGTGAGCGCCCCGCAGGGCAGCAGGCCCAGCTCGGCGCCCGCGTCCCGCAGGTCGGTCAGCACCAGTTCGTCGTGCATCAGCAGCGCCGACTGCTCGGGCCAGGCGATCGCCCACAGCCACAGGCCGCGCGCCTCGCCGACGTACACCGCCCGGTCGTCCGGCGCGCCCGGCACGTGGAACATCGGGGTCGGCCGGCCCGCCGCCATCAGCTTGGCGTCGGCCGGCTTGTACAGCGCCACCGAATCGCCCGGGTCCGGCCCGTCCAGCCCCGCGTAGCGGGCGCCCAGGCCGATGCCCAGCTCCTCGGCCACCAGCACCAGTTCGCCGAACCCGCCCAGCGGGGCCGGACCGGCGCAGGCGACGGCGGTGGCGCGGGCGCCCGACAGGTCGTCACCGGCGTGCGCGATCCCGGTGAACAGCCAGCCCACCGGCAGCGGCCAGGGCAGCCAGACCGGCACCTGCGAGCGGTTCACCGCCACGTTCAGGGCCTCGATGCTCGGGGGCAGCACCGGCTGCATCGGGTGCACGGCACCGTGCAGATCGCACTGCCAGGTGTCGGAGAAGAGGCCGGGGGCGCGGACCCGACCGGCGCACCTCGGGCAGCTTGGCTCGCCCCTCATAACCGACAACGGTCCTCCCTCCGGACTGCTGCGTCAAGGACGATCACCCGTAAGGAGTGCGTCACGAGCCGCCCCGGCAACGGCCCGGGTCCGGCAGAGGTGATGTCCCGGCGGGGCCCCCGTCAAACCCCCGCAGGTGGCGGCGTCCGAACACACTGACGCCCCGTCGTCCCAGGGGTCTCCTGCGGTGACGGGGCGTCAGCCGGGTATCGGAACGTCGGACGACTCGGAGGTGCGTCCGCGTCCGCTCACACGGCCTTGCACGGCCGGATGTACAGGCGCTCGCCGGTCTGTGCGGCGGCCTTCAGGTACTCGGACACGGTCTCCGCGTCGGCGATCAGCCGATCGGTCTCCGTCCCCGCGTGGTCCAGGCGCAGAATCTCGAAACGCATGGGTCTCTCCCTTCCCGTCCTCGGGGTCCGAGGCGGACTCGGCCTACGGTCGACCACCAGGCGGTGGCCCGTCGGCGCTGGCTGGGTCGGACGTCCGGCAGGTGCAGTCACCCGTCGCTCCCCCCACTCTCAGGCAGGACTCGTTCAGCGGCACTTTCCCTTGCGGCACTAGAGGGAGGCTGAAGTGCCCCGATGACCCACTGTGCCGCGACGCTGCTTCCCGGTGGTTGCCCACCGGTAAATCCGTGGTTTCGGCGGCCGGAGGAGGGTGCGGCCGTCGGAGGGTGTCGATCCCGGACGAAATCAAATATTACCCGAGCTAACGATTCTTGTCGCGTGAAAACCGGGGCCGACTTCTGAGCGGCCGTCAGGAGTCCCGCCGGTGGCCCGGCCCGGGGCCGGACCGCCGCCGGTGGGACGGACCGCTCAGGCCGACCAGAACGCGGCCAGCGCCGCCGCCGTCTCGGCCGGCCGCTCCGCGTTGGGGGAGTGGCCCGAGCCGGGCACCACCAGCCGGGCCGCGTCCAGCCGGGCCGCCATCCCGGCCTGCTCCGCGACCGGCCAGGCGTAGTCCCGCTCCCCGGACAGCACCAGCTTCGGCAGGCGCACCGCCGCCAGCTCCGCCACCCGGTCCGGCGCCGACATCAGGTGCGCCGCCGCCGCCCGCAGCCCCTGCGGGCGGTTGGCCACCCAGCGGCGGTGCAGGAACTCCGCGACCTCCGGGTCCAGCGGCGGCACCCGCTCGCCCTCCAGCTGCTGCATCACCTGCCAGATCGACTCCAGGTCCATCGAGTCCAGCGCCTCCAGCAGCATCGCCGTCCGCGCCGCCTCCGCCGGATCGATCGGCCCCGGCCCGGTCGACATCAGGGTCAGCGACCGCCACGGCAGGTCGTCCGGGTCCGCGAGCACCGCCTCCCGCACCACCTGCCCCCCGAAGGAGTGCCCCAGCAGGTGCACCGGCCCCGTCACCCCCAGCCCGGCCGTCACCGCCCGCACGTCCGCCCCCAGCGCCGGGACGGTGTACGCCGCCGGGTCGTCCGGGCCGCCGGACTCGTACTGGCCGCGCTGGTCCACCGCGACGGTCCGGAAACCCGCCTCGGCGAGCGGCTCCAGCAGCGCGATGAAGTCCTCCTTGCTCCCGGTGAACCCCGGCACCAGCAGCGCCGTCCCCCGCACCGCCCCCGCCGGCTCCCCCCACAGCGCGGCCAACCCCGCCACCCGCACCGCCTGCGCGCACGACGGCAACTTCAAGAACGGCGGCGTACTCATCCGCTGCGGCCCCTCGTCTCCGGTCACCCGACGTCTCGGGGGCCACCCTACGGCGAACAGCGCCCCCGGCACGGGAGGGCCGCGGGGCGGTGCGCGCGGCGGGCCGGCGGTTATTTCCTTCGTGTCCCCGGCTTCGTGGCTTCGCGGAGGGCGGGAACGCCGCAGGGGAGGGGCGACGTGGTGTCGGCCCTCCCCTGCGGGGTGGTGGTGCGGTTACTGCTCGACGGCCTTGCGGGTCCGGCGCGGGGCCGGGATCTCCTCGGCGGCGGCCGCCTTCTTGACGGCCCGCTTGCGCGGCGCCGGGGCGGTGGCGGTCTCCTCGGCCGGGGTCTCGGCGGCGGCCACGGCCTTCTTGACGGTGCGCTTGCGCGGGGCCGGGGCGGCGGCGGTGGCCTCCTCGGCCGGAGCCTCCTCGACGGGGGCCTCCGCGACGGTGGCGGCGGCCTTCTTGGTGGTGCGCTTGCGCGGCGCCGGGGCGGCGGCCTCCTCGGCCGGGGTCTCGTTGGTGGCTACGGCCTTCTTGACGGCCCGCTTGCGGGGCGCCGGGGTGGCGGCCTCCTCTACCGGGGTCTCGGTGGCGGCCACGGCCCTCTTGACGGCCCGCTTGCGCGGGGCCGGGGCAGCGGTCTCCTCGGTCGGGGCCGCCGTCACCGGAGCCTCGACCACGGGGGCCTGGACCACCGGAGCCTCGACCACCGGGGCCTCCGCCACGGGGGCGGCGGCCTTCTTGGCGGTGCGCTTGCGCGGGGCCGGGGCGGCCTGCTCCTCGGCGGGGGTCACCAGGGAAGTGACCGGCTTGCGGACGGCCCGCTGCTGCGGCGTCCGGGAGCGGATGACCGGCTCGGCGGCCACCGGCTCCGCGACGACTGCAGCGGCGGCGGCGACCGGGGCGGGGGCCTCGGTGGCGCCCTCCACGGCCGGGGCGGCCTTGCGGGTGCGCTTGCGCGGGGTGCGGGCCGGGGCCTCGGCGGCCGGGGCCTCCACCACGGGGCGGGGGCGGGCGCCTCGACCTGGGCCTCGACCTGGGCCTCCACCGGCGTCGGGACGGCGGCGGCCTCGACGGCCGCGGCCGCACCGCCGCGGCGGTTGCGGTTGCGGCGGCGCGGGCTGCGGCCCTCCGCCGGGGCGCTCGCCGGGCCGGTGGCGGCCGGCTGCGACTGCTCGACCTGCTGCGCCGTCTCGGGCGCCACGGCCGCGGCGGCGCTGCCGCCGCGGGTGCGGCGGCGCTCGCGGGAGCGGCGGGACGGGCGCTCGGCCGGAGCCGGGCTCTCGGGGCGCCGCCCGGCCGCCGCGGGCGTCCCGGGTGTCGCGGGCGTCCTTGGTGTCGCGCCCGCCCCGACCGCGGCCGCCGCGGCCGCCGGTCTCGCCGAGGTCCTCGACCTCCTCCGCGGCCAGGCCGGCCCGGGTGCGCTCGGAGCGCGGCAGGACGCCCTTGGTGCCGGGGGCGATGCGCAGCAGCTCGTAGAGGTGCGGCGAGCTGGAGTAGGTCTCCTCCGGGTCGTTGAACGGCAGTTCCAGCGCCTTGTTGATGAGCTGCCAGCGCGGGATGTCGTCCCAGTCGACCAGGGTGACGGCGGTGCCCGAGGCGCCGGCCCGGCCGGTGCGGCCGATCCGGTGCAGGTAGGTCTTCTCGTCGTCGGTGCACTGGTAGTTGATGACGTGCGTGACGCCCTCGACGTCGATGCCGCGGGCGGCGACGTCGGTGCAGACCAGGACGTCGACCTTGCCGTTGCGGAAGGCGCGCAGCGCCTGCTCGCGGGCGCCCTGGCCGAGGTCGCCGTGCACCGCGCCGGCCGCGAAGCCGCGCTTGGTGAGCTGCTCGGCCACGTCGGCGGCGGTGCGCTTGGTGCGGCAGAAGATCATCGCCAGGCCGCGGCCGTCGGCCTGGAGGATGCGGGACACCATCTCGACCTTGTCGAGCGAGTGCGCGCGGAAGATGTGCTGCTCGATGTTGGCGACGGTGGTGCCGGTGTCGTCCGGAGCGGCGGCGCGGATGTGGGTGGGCTGGCTCATGTACCGGCGGGCCAGCGAGATGACCTGGCCGGGCATGGTGGCCGAGAAGAGCAGGGTCTGCCGCTTGGCGGGCAGCATGGTGATGATCTTCTCGACGTCCGGCAGGAAGCCGAGGTCGAGCATCTCGTCGGCCTCGTCCAGGACCAGCGCGCGGACCCGGGACAGGTCCAGCTTGCGCTGCCCGGCCAGGTCGAGCAGGCGGCCGGGGGTGCCGACCACGATGTCCACGCCCTTCTTCAGGGCCTCGACCTGCGGTTCGTAGGCGCGGCCGCCGTACACGGCGAGGACGCGGACGTCGCGGACCTTGCCGGCGGTCTGCAGGTCGTTGGTGACCTGGGTGCACAGCTCGCGGGTGGGGACGACGATGAGCGCCTGCGGGCTCTCGGAGAGCTGCTCGGCGGTGGCCCGGCCGGCGGCGACGTCGGCGGCGACCACGACCCGCTCGATCAGTGGGAGGCCGAAGCCGAGGGTCTTGCCGGTGCCGGTCTTGGCCTGGCCGATGACGTCGTGGCCGCTCAGCGCGACCGGCAGGGTCATCTCCTGGATCGGGAAGGGGTGGACGATGCCGACGGCCTCCAGGGCCTCGGCGGTCTCCGCGAGGATCCCGAGATCGCGGAACGTCTGCTTGACGGGTTCAGTCGTGCTGGACAGGGTGCTGCCTCTTCCGTGTGGAGGGCCGAGCCCGAACGCGTCCTGCCGTACCCGGGCAGCCCCGTGCGGGGCGCGTCGGGCGGGCGGCGCGGGGGGAGGGCGTCCCGTTGACGGGTCGTGCGGCGCGCTGTCGGCGCGATCCGCGGCGGCCCTCGCTCGGCCTGATGCGGTGCCTGGGCCCGAGGCTCGGGCCAGGTCGGAGCCGATCGGGTCTCCGACCGGGCATCCGCGTACGTGAGCGCCGGGTGCTGCACCGGGCGGCGGAACGCCGCCGGCACGACCTCGCGGCCTGCCGTCGAACGGACGGGCCGCGCCGGTCTACACCTGGCCTCACCACCTACCATACAGTCAAGCGACGACTCGAACACGTGACGGTCGCTACTCCGACCGGCCGCGGCCGGTCGCCGGGGGCCCTGCGGGCGGCCCGACGGGGCCGCCGGGAGCACTAAGGTCGGTGCCATGGAGACTCCGGAACCCGGTGACGAGCTCACCGACTCGATCGGGCCCTGGGCGGCCCGGGCCGCCGACCCGCACTACCGGGCGGCCGTGCTGGACCTGCTCGGCGCGCTCGCGTACGGCGAGCTCAGCGCCTTCGAGCGGCTCGCCGAGGACGCCAAGTTCGCCCCCGGCATCGAGGAGAAGGCCGCGCTGGCCCGGATGGCCTCCGCCGAGTTCCAGCACTACCAGCTGCTGCACGACCGGCTGGCCGAGGTCGGCGCCGACCCGGTCGCGGTGATGGAGCCGTTCGTCGAGCCGCTGGAGAACTTCCACCGGATGACCGCCCCGTCCGACTGGCTGGAGGGCCTGGTCAAGGCGTACGTGGGCGACGCGATCGCCACCGACTTCTACCGCGAGGTGGCCGTCCGGCTCGACGACGACACCCGGGACCTGGTGCTGCGGGTGATGTCCGACACCGGGCACGCCGAGTTCGCGGTCGAGCGGGTGCGGCAGGCGATCGCCGAGGACCCGCGGGTCGGCGGGCGGCTCGCGCTGTGGGGGCGGCGGCTGATGGGCGAGGCGCTCAGCCAGGCGCAGCGGGTGGTCGCCGAGCGCGACGCGCTGTCCAACCTGCTGGTCGGCGGGGCCCGGGTGCGCGGCTTCGACCTGGTCGAGGTCGGCAAGATGTTCAACCGGATCACCGAGACGCACACCAAGCGGATGGCGGCGCTGGGCCTGGCCTCCTAGGGCCGGGGCGGGCCCGGACGGCTCAGGCGTGCCGGTGCCGCCCGCGGCGCCCGGGCCGCAGGTCCGGGCGGGCCGGCACCGAGACCAGCAGGACCGACGCGGCGGCGGAGATCGCCAGCTGGACCAGCGGCGCGTGCCCGTCCATCACGTAGTGGCTGATCCGGCCGGCCAGCACCGCGGAGACCAGCGCGGTGCCCACCGGCAGCGCGCGCGGGCCCGGGTACAGGTCGGGCCGGACCAGCAGGGCGCCGATCCCGACGGCCAGCCCGATCAGGACGGACGTGATCGTCTCCCACACGGCTGCCTCCCGGTACGTGCGACGCTGCGGCAGCAACCGCCTACCCGCCCGGGCCTGCGGGTACGCACAGCACGGCGCCCCGTCCCCCCGGGCGGGGGAACGGGGCGCCGCGGCACGGACGTCAGAGCGTGCCGAAACCGACCTTGCGGACGGACGGCTCGCCGATCTCGACGTACGCGAGGCGCTCGGCCGGAACCAGCACCCGGCGGCCGTGCTCGTCGACCAGGGTGAACAGCTTGCTGGTGCCGTCCAGGGCCTTGGCGACCGCGTCCGCGACCTCTTCGGCAGATTGCGCGCTCTCCAGGACGATCTCCCGGTTCGCGTTCTGCACCCCGATCTTGACCTCCACGGCTTCCGTCCCTCCGGTAGCTGGCCGCGCGCGCCCCGACCGCCGTTCGCGGTGGGCGCGCCGTACGGGCATCACCTTAAGGCAGCAACCCGGCCGGAGGGCGAAGGTCGGGGGCCGGTCCGCTCAGGGCCGAATCCCGGGTCAGTCGGCCTGCTCGGCGGAGCCCTCCTGGGCGGGGTGCATCGGGAAGCCCTTCAGGCCGCGCCAGGCCAGGCTGGCGACCAGCCGGACGGCCTCGTCGCGCGGGATCTCGCCGTCCTGGGTGAGCCAGTAGCGGGCGGTGATCTGGGCCAGGCCGCAGACGCCGACCGCGAGCAGCTTGGCCTCGGCCTCGGGCAGGTCGGTGTCCTCGGCGATCACCTTGGAGACCAGGGTGGCGCTCAGGTCGGTGGCCCGGTCGACCCGCTCGCGCACCGCCGGGTCGTTGGTCAGGTCCGACTCGAAGACCAGCCGGAACGCGCCCGACTCGCTGGAGACGTAGTGGAAGTACGCCTCCATGGTCGCGGCGACGCGCTGCTTGTTGTCGCTGGTCGCCTCCAGCGCGGCCCGGGTGCCGTCCACCAGGGCGTCGCAGTGCTTGTCGAGCAGCGCGAGGTAGAGCTCGAGCTTGCCCGGGAAGTGCTGGTACAGCACCGGCTTGCTGACGCCGGCCCGCTCGGCGATGTCGTCCATGGCGGCGGCGTGGTAGCCCTGGGCGACGAACACCTCCTGGGCGGCTCCGAGCAGTTGTTCACGGCGGGCGCTTCGCGGCAGGCGGGCACCGCGCGGGCGCTCCTGCGCCTCCTGGATGGCCGTCACGGCGCTCCTCACTTCACGGTCTGCGATGGACTGGCGGGGTGATTGATTCTACTTTTCGGTAACCCGCTCGCGCGCGGGTGAAGCCGAGTAAAGCGCACAACCGCCCTTGTCGGGACCCCACAATACGACCCGGGCCCCCGCTGTCCACGGGTCGAGACGGCCCCGTGACGGGGGCAGTACGGGCCCGTGACCGGCCGTGGCGGCGGGCCCGGGGCTCACTACCATCGTGCTCCATGAGCGCCTCCCAGCACCCCCTCGCCGCCCTGGAGCCGCACCGCACCGTCGAGGTGCCCGGGGCGGCCCTGGCCGTCAGCCGGCACTCCGAACCCCGCGACGGCCTGCCGCCCGCCCTGTTCGTGCACGGCCTCGGCGGCTCGGCCGACAACTGGCTCGAACTGCTCGACCTGCTCGCCGACGACGTCGACGGCGAGGCCGTCGACCTGCCCGGCTTCGGCCACTCCGCCCCGCCGCTGGACGGCAACCTGTCCCTCTCCGGGCACGTCCGCGCCGTCATCGGGTACCTGGAGGAGACCGGCCGCGGCCCGGTCCACCTGTTCGGCAACTCGCTCGGCGGCGCGGTCGCCGTCCGGCTCGCCGCGCTCCGCCCCGACCTGGTGCGCAGCCTCACCCTGATCTCCCCGGCGCTGCCCGAGGTGCCCCCGCAGCGCACCGCCTGGTCCACCGGGATGCTGGCGCTGCCCGGCGTCGCCGAACTGATCCGCCGCCGCGGCCCGGCCGCCGACCCGGAGACGGCCACCGCCGACCTGCTCGGCCTGGTCTACGCCGACCCCGCGGGCATCCCCGCCCACCGCCGGGCCCGCGCGGTCGCCGAGTACCGCCGCCGCGCCGCGCTCCCGTACGCCCTGGCCGTGCTGACCGGGTCCGCGCGCGGCATCGTCAGCGCGTACACCGAGCGCGGCGAGCAGTCGCTGTGGCGGCAGGCCGAGCAGGTCTGCGCACCGGTGCTGCTGGTCTACGGGCTCAAGGACAAGCTGGTCTCCTACCGCTCCGCCCGGCGGGCCTGCGCCGCGTTCCGGGACGCCCGGCTGCTGGTGCTGCCCGACTCCGGGCACGTGGCGATGCTGGAGCACCCCGAGCCGGTCGCCCGCGCGGTGCGGGAACTGCTCGCGGAGGCCGACCGGCGCGGCTGAGCCGGGCGCACGCGGGGCGCACGGGGCCGGAAGGCCGAAAACGGAGCGGGGACGCGCGAGGTCACGGGCGTTCACTCGATGGTGTGGCAAGCCGGGCCGGGCCCCTAGGGGGCTCGGCCCGGCGCTCTACCGTCGTGTTGTCGGACCGAACAGGTGTGGGGGGCGAGACGGCGAGGGCGGCGGCCGCGGGGAGCGGGCGCCGACCGGGCGACCGTCGAGCACGGACGCACTCCCCTGTGTCGTAGGGCCGTGAACCCAGTGGAAACGCTCTGCTCTGGAGGCGTCGTGCGCATCGCTCTGCTCACCGAGGGCACCCTCACCAACGCGCAGCGTGGCGAAGGCGGCTGGTGCGGCCGCCTGGTCGACGGCCTGCCCGAGCACGAGTTCCGGCTCTACCGGCTGCTGCCCGCCGACCGCCCCGCCCCGCCCACCGGCGTCCGCGGCCTGCACGGCGTCCACGAACTGCCCATGTGGGGCCGCCGCCCCGCCGGGCGCGGACCGACCGCGCTGCGCCGCCGGGCGTACACCAAGGCGTACGAGGAGCTGGTCCGAGCACTCGTGATGCCCGGCGAGCGGGCCGGGTTCGGGCCCGCGCTGTACCGGCTGGCCGCGCTCGGGCGGGAGGACGAGGCGCTGCCCGCGTTCCTCGCCTCCGGCCACGCCCACCGCGCGCTGGAGCGGATCTGGCGGATGCCCGGCGCCGACACCGCCGGCGGCCAGCCGCTGGTGTGCGACGTGCTGGTCGCCGCCGACCTGCTGGAGCAGTGCCTGCGCCCGCTCTCCGCGCCCTGGTACGGCAGCGGCCCGGCCGGGCTCGGCGGCGCCGACCTGTGCCACGTGGTCGGCGGCGGGCCGGCCGCGCTGCCCGCGCTGGTCGCCCGCGAACTGCACGGCGTCCCGTTCGTGGTCACCGAGCACGGCCTGCACCTGCGCGAGCAGTACCGCGGCTACCGCAGCGCCCCGTACCGCTGGCCGGTGCGCGCCCTGCTGCTGTCCTTCTTCCGGCAGCTCACCGAGGAGACCTACCGGCAGGCCGCCGTGCTCACCCCCGGCAGCGAGTACGACCGGCGGTGGCAGCAGCGCTGCGGCGGCGAGGCCGCCCGCACCCGGATCGTCCACGAGGGCACCACCGCCACCGAGCGGCCCGCCGCCGGGCAGGAGCCCGCCGCGCCGACCCTGGTCTGGGCGGGTGCGCTGGAACCCGGCCGCGACCCCGAATTGATGCTGCACGCCTTCGCCCGGGTCCGGGCCGAACTGCCCGCCGCCCGGCTGCGGATGTACGGCGAGGAGGGCGCCCCCGGCTACCTCGCGCACTGCACCGCGATCGCCGAACGGCTCGGCGTCCGGGACGCCGTCGAGTTCGCCGGCCGGCCCGCGGGCTCGGCCGAGGCCTGGGAGTCCGGCAGCGCGGTGGTGTTCAGCGCGCTCGCCCAGCGCAGCCCCCGGCCGCTCGCCGACGCCATGCTCAGCGGCCGGGCCGTGGTCTCCACCGAGGTCGGCGTCGCCCGCGAGGTGCTCGGTCCCACCGGCCTGCTGGTGCCGCCGCGCAGCCCGCGCGCCCTCGCCGCCGCCTGCCTCGCCCTGCTCACCGACCGCGAACGCCGCTCCCGGCTCGGCCTGGCCGGCCGGCTGCGGGCGCAGGAACGCTTCGCCGTGGAACCCGTGGTCGGCGCCTTCCGGGAGATCTACCTCGACCTGGTCTCCCGCTACCCGGCCTTCCCGGCCCGCCCCGGCAGCCAGGCCCGGCCGTTCGCCCGCCCCGCCGAGTACTGGGTGGCCGGGCCGGCCGGCGCGGACGCCCGGACCGCGGAGCCCGTGCGCACGGCCGCCGGACCGGCCCTCGCGGAGGCGCTGTGACCGGCACGCCCGGGACCGGGACGGCGGTGCCGGGCGCGGCGGCGACGGGCGCGCCCGCCGACCCCGTCCGCGAACTGCTGGACGCCAACCGGGAGCTGTGCGAACGGGCGGTCGATCCGCTGGAGATCGCCGCCGCGCTGGAGGACTCCGGCCTGGCCGTCGACGGCGCCGCCCGCTACCGGCACGCCGACGTGTTCGGCCTCGCCGAGGAGCTGTACGCCCGCGTCCCGCGCCGCCCGCCCACCCGGGAGCCGGTGCCCGCCGCCGAACCGCTGCGCACCCTGCCGCTGGCCGCCCTGCGCGGCGCCGGTGCCCACCTGCTGCCGCTGCTGCCCGCCGCCGCGCCCGGCGGCCCGCCCGGCGGGCGCTCGCCGTCCTGCTCGGCGCGGGCGCGGGCGCGGGCCTGCTCGGGGCCCGGCACGGCTGGTCCGCCGTCGGCGGGGAGGCGAGGGCCCGGACGCCGGGCGGCCGCGGCGGCCGTTCCCGTGGGCCGGGCTCGGCCAGGGCGCGGGCACCGGGCTGCTGCTGGCCCTGCTCGCCGCCACCGCCCGGGCGCGGCCGCCGCCGCGATCGGCGGGGCGAGCGCCGCGGCGGTGGCGGCCTGGNTGCGCCGGTTCGGTCAACGGCAGGGTGCGGCCGCCACGCTGGGGGAGTTCCGCTCCCGGCTGCGGTTCGCGCTGCCGCTGGCCGTGCTGGCGCAGCTGGCCGCACTCGCCGGACTCGGCTGGGCCGTCGCCCGCGACGCCCCCGCCACCGGCTGGGCCGCGCTGCTGGTGCTCGGCACCCTGCCGCTGCTGGCCGCCGTGGTCCGCGACGCCGGGCGCCCGGGCGCGGCGGCGGTCGCCGTCCTCACCGCGGCGGCCGGTGCCGCCGTGCTGGCCCTGCCTGGCCCCGCGCACTGGCTGGGCGCCTCGCCGACCGGCGGCCTCGCGGCCGCCGCCCTCGGCCCCGCCGTGCTGCTGGCCAGCTGCGCCTGGCCGCCCTCCACCAGACCGGGGCGTACCGGTGAGCGCGCCGCCGACCGGCGACGGGCGCGGGGCGGACGTCGTCGCGGTGGCCCGGCGGGCAGCCCGCGCGGTCGGGCTGCCGTCCGTCGGGCGGGTCCGTCGCGGGCCTGCGCCGCCGGTGCGCTTGCCGGTGCGGCCGGTCCGCGGCCGGGCCGGTGCCGCCGGGGCGCCGTCGCGGTGGCCCGGCGGGCCGCCGGCGGCCGGGCGGTGCGGGTGTTCCGGAGTGTCGATCAGATCTCGTTCCGCCCGGCGGGTGCCGGGCCTGATGGAAGGACTTGGGCCCGATGAGGGTGCTGCTGCTGGGGGCCGACGGGTTCATCGGCCGGCGGGTGGCCGACCGGCTGCTGGCGGAGGAGGGGCTCCAGGTGACCGTGCTGGGGCGGGGCGATTCCGCCGACATCCGGTTCGACCTGGCCGCGGGGAGTCCGGGCGCGCTGGCCCGGTTCCTGGACGCGGTCGCCGCGCAGGTGGTGATCAACTGCGCGGGCGCCACGTACGGGACGTCGCGGAACCTGATCCGGTCCAACACGCTCGCGGTGGCGACGGTCTGCGAGGCGATCCGGCGCAGCCGGGAGCCCGCCCGGCTGGTGCACGTGGGGTCGGCGGCCGAGTACGGCCCGGCGCAGCCCGGCGGGCCGATCCCGGAGAGCGCGGAGCCGCGGCCGGTGGGCCCGTACGGGGTGTCGAAGCTGGCGGGCACCGAGCTGGTGCTGAACTCGGGGCTGGACGCGCTGGTGCTGCGGGTGTTCGACGTGGTGGGGCCGGGGGCGCCGACGGCCTCGCTGTTCGGGCGGCTGGCGGAGGGCCTGCGGCGGGCGCTGGAGCAGGACGAGCACCAGGTGCGGATGCCCGACCTGTCCGGCTACCGGGACTTCGTCGACGTCCGGGACGTGGCGCGGGCGATCCAGGCGGCGGCGGTCTCGGCGGCCACCGGGGTGATCAACATCGGTTCCGGCCACGCCGTCCGGGCCCGGGACGCGGCGCACCTGCTGGTGCGGGCGTCCGGCTTCGAGGGCACCGTCACCGAGGACGCCCGGCAGGTGGTGCTGCCCGCCCAGCAGGCGGGCGCGGAGGGGCTGCGGGCGGTGGAGGCGCGGACGGTGGCCGAGCCGGTGCAGTGGCGGCAGGCCGACGTCCGGACCGCCCGGGACCGTCTCGGATGGCGGACACAGGTGCCGCTGGAGGAGTCGCTGGGGGACGTCTGGCTGGAGACGGCCTGCCGGGTGTGATCCGGAACGGCCGGTCCTGACCGGGGGGTTGGCCCGGGGTGACGGAGTCTCGGCATCCGGTGCGGCGCATCTCACCCACTGGACCTGCTGTCTCGGAATACCCCGGGCACGTGACACTGTTGGCGTAGTCGAACAGAACCTGACGACCATCGGAGTCCCCGTGTCGCTGCCACCCCTGGTCGAGCCCGCCGCCGAGCTCACCGTCGAAGAGGTCCGCCGGTACTCCCGCCACCTGATCATCCCCGACGTGGGCATGGACGGGCAGAAGCGGCTGAAGAACGCCAAGGTGCTGTGCGTCGGCGCCGGTGGCCTCGGGTCCCCGGCCCTGATGTACATGGCCGCCGCCGGCGTCGGCACGCTCGGCATCGTCGAGTTCGACACCGTCGACGAGTCGAACCTGCAGCGCCAGATCATCCACGGCCAGTCCGACATCGGCCGGTCCAAGGCCGAGTCCGCGCGGGACTCGGTCAAGGAGATCAACCCGCTGGTCGAGGTGGTCCTGCACGAGGAGCGCCTGGACAACGACAACGTGATGGAGATCTTCTCCGGCTACGACCTGATCGTCGACGGCACGGACAACTTCGCCACCCGGTACCTGGTGAACGACGCCGCGGTGCTGCTCGGCAAGCCGTACGTGTGGGGCTCGATCTACCGCTTCGACGGCCAGGCCAGCGTGTTCTGGGCCGAGCACGGCCCCTGCTACCGCTGCCTCTACCCGGAGGCCCCGCCGCCGGGCATGGTCCCGTCCTGCGCCGAGGGCGGCGTGCTGGGCGTGCTGTGCGCCTCGATCGGCTCGATCCAGGTCAACGAGGCCATCAAGCTGCTGGCCGGCATCGGCGAGCCGCTGGTCGGCCGGCTGATGATCTACGACGCCCTGGAGATGCAGTACCGCTCGGTGAAGGTCCGCAAGGACCCGAACTGCGCCGTGTGCGGCGAGAACCCGACCGTCACCGAGCTGATCGACTACGAGTCGTTCTGCGGTGTCGTCTCGGAGGAGGCCTCCGCGGCGGCGGTCGGCTCCACGATCACCTCCAAGCAGCTCAAGGAGTGGATCGACAACGGCGAGCCGATCGACATCATCGACGTCCGCGAGATCAACGAGTACGAGATCGTCTCGATCCCGGGCGCCCGCCTGATCCCGAAGAACGAGTTCCTGATGGGCAACGCCCTGCAGGACCTGCCGCAGGACAAGCGCATCGTGCTGCACTGCAAGACCGGCGTGCGCTCGGCCGAGGTGCTCGCGGTCCTCAAGTCCGCGGGCTTCGCGGACGCGGTGCACCTGGGCGGCGGCGTGATCGGCTGGGTCAACCAGATCGAGCCGGAGAAGCCCGTCTACTGACGGACGCGCACGGTCGGGACCGCCCGGTCGGGGACTTCCCCGGCCGGGCGGTCCCGTGCGTTCAGGGGGCCGTCGGGCCGGTCAGGCCGAGCAGGGCGCCGGTGCGGTGCGCCAGGTGGTCGAAGTACGCCTCCGGGTCGGCGGTGATCCGGGCCAGGTGGCCGAACAGCTCCAGCGAGAGCGCGCCCAGCAGGTCGCTCCAGGCGGCCAGCGCGGACACCACCAGGTGGTCGGGGGTGCCGGGGGGCAGCCGGTCCAGCAGCGGGGCGAGCGCGGCCCGGGCCGCCGGGGGGACGGCCGGGTCGCCGACCGGGCGGTAGGCGCCGGCCGCCGCGGCCTCCTGGAACAGCCGGCCGATCAGCAGCGGCAGCCGGGTGCCGGGCCCGGTGGTGTCCTCGGGGGCGGTGTAGCCGGGCACGGGGGAGCCGTGGACGAGCGCGAACTCGTGCGGGTGGGCCAGCGCCCAGGCCCGGACGGCCCGGCAGACGGCCAGCCACCGGCCCAGGTGGTCGGCGCCGTCGAAGGGGTCCGCGGCGGCGTCCGCGGCGTCGCCCAGCGCGTCGTAGGCGTCGGCAATCAGCGCGGTCAGCAGGGCGTCCCGGCCCGGGTAGTAGCGGTACAGCGCGGAGGCGGAGACCAGGCCCACGTCCTTGGCCAGCGTCCGCATGGAGAGCCCGGCCGGCCCGTGTTCGGCGAGGTGGCGGCGGGCGGCGTCCTTGATCTCGCGGGTGAACTCGGCGCGGACCCGTTCGCGGGGGGTGGGGGCCTTCGGCATGCCGGCCATCCTCCCAGTGGACGAGAACGGGCGCAACATTCAAATACGACGTTCTCGGAAGAGAACACCGTTCTTGACAGTGGGTGCGGCGAGGGGCCAGGCTGTGGAGCGAGCGAGAACACCGTTCTCCCGGACTCCGAGCGGAGCGTTCCCATGAGCAAGCACCTGGTCGTCGGCGCCGGACCGATCGGTTCCACCACCGCCCGGCTCCTCGCCGAGCGCGGCGAGGAGGTCGTGGTCGTCACCCGCACCGCCGCCACCACCCGCCCGCTCGACGGCATCCGCCGCCTGCACCTGGACGCCGCCGATACCGACGCGCTCAGCGCCGCCGCGACGGGCGCCGCGGCGCTCTACAACTGCGCCAACCCGCCCTACCACCGCTGGGCCCGGGTCTGGCCGCCGCTCGCCGCGTCCCTGCTCACCGCCGCCGAACGCAGCGGCGCCGTGCTCGCCACCGTCTCCAACCTGTACGGCTACGGCGCGCCGGACGGGCCGATGGGCCCCGAGAGCCCGCTGCGGCCCAACTCGGTCAAGGGCGAGGTCCGCGCCGCGATGTGGCGCGAGGCGCTGGCCGCGCACGAGGCCGGGCGCGTCCGGGCCACCGAGGTGCGCGGCTCCGACTACCTCGGCCGCGGCGTCACCGGCGCGCTGGACGGCCGGGCCTTCGGGCGCGCGCTGGCCGGCCGCACCGTCCAGGTCCTCGGCGACCCGGACGCCCCGCACAGCTGGACCGCGCCCGAGGACGCCGCCCGGCTGCTGATCACCGCCGCCGCCGACCGGCGCGCCTGGGGCCGGGCCTGGCACGTGCCCTCCAACCCGCCGCGCAGCCAGCGCCAGGTCGTCGCCGACCTCTGCGCGGCGGCGGGCCGGCCCGCCCCGGCGGTCACCGCGATCCCGCGCCCGGTGCTGGCCCTGCTCGGGCTGGCCAGCCCGGTGATCCGCGCCGTCCGCGAGACGGCGTACCAGTTCGAGCGGCCGTTCGTCGTCGACGACACCGCGACCCGGGAGGCCTTCGGGCTGGCGCCGGTGCCGTGGGAGCGGATCGTCGCGGAGCTGGTGCCGTGACGGAGCGCACCGCCGGGGGCCCGGGGAACGGCGAGAGGCGAAATCAGGGGCTCGGGGAACGGCGAGCGCGTGGCTGCGGGCGGTGCACTGCCGTGGCGCGCGTCTGCTTCGGGTTCTGTTCAGGACACGCAGCAGCACGGACACTTCGATGGGCTCCGGCCGTCAGCAGCACGGACCCGCCGTTCCCCGGGCCCCTGACGGGGCCACTGCGCAGCACGGACCCGCCGTTCCCCGGGCCCCTGACGGGGCCACTGCGGCAGCACGGACCCGCCGTTCCCCGGGCCCCTGACGGGGCCACTGCGGCAGCACGGACCCGCCGTTCCCCGGGCCCCTGACGGGGCCACTGCGGCAGCACCGACTCGCCGTTCCCTCCAGACCTAGAGGGCGTTCTTGCGCTGGAGGATGTTGTAGGCGATCCAGCCCGGCAGGACCGGGAGCCAGAAGGTGAGCAGGCGGTAGAGGAAGACCGCCGGGGTGGCGGCCGTCGCGGGGACGCCGGCGACGGTGAGGGCGGTGATCAGGGCGATCTCGACCGGGCCGATGCCGCCGGGGGTGGGGACGGCGGAGCCGGCCGCGTTGGCGGTGAGGAAGACCACCGCGACGGCCGCGTAGGTGACGTTGGCGCCGCCGCCGAAGGCGTGCACCGAGGCGTCTAGGCAGGCGGTGAAGGAGAGCGTCAGCAGGAGGATGCCGCCGAAGCCGGTGACCAGCTTGCGGGGGGTCTGCATCAGGTCGAGCATCCGCGGGATAACGCCGAACAGCAGCGAGCGGACCCGGGTCACCACGAAGCGGCGCAGCGGGGCGACCGCGGCCACCACCAGGGCCAGCACGGCGGCGCTGAGCACGCCGATGATGACGGCCCGGGACGCGCCGAGGTCCCCGTTGGTCTGCGAGCCGGTGATCAGGCCGAAGGCGAACAGCAGCATCAGGTGGCCGCCGAGCCCGGCCAGCTGGGAGGCGCCGACCGAGGCGACGGCCTGGACCGGGCGGATGCCGGCCTTCTGCAGGTAGCGGGTGTTCAGGGCGATGCCGCCGACCGCCGCGGGGGCGACCAGCTTGACGAAGGAGCCGGCCAGCTGGGCGGCCACCGTGCGCCAGAACGGGAGCTTCTCCGGGACGAAGCCGGTCAGGCTCATCGCGGCGGCCACGTACGAGGACGCCGAGGCGGCCAGCGCGACCGAGGCCCAGGCCCAGTTCATCTGGGAGACCTTGAACTGGTCCGGCCGGATGGTGGTCAGGGCCAGGTAGGCGGCGAAGGTGAGCGCCACCACCATGATCAGCGTCTTGGGCTTGAGCCGCTCCAGCTTGGCGGGGGCCAGCGGGGCCTCGGGGGCGATCTGCAGGATCTGGGCGCGGATCCTGGCGAGCAGGTCCTCGCCGGCCTGGGCGATGTCCTCCTCGGCCTGCTGCTGGGTGCGCTCGCCCGCGGCGACCTGCTTGAGGGCGAGCGCCTGGGCGGCGGTCTTCCGCTCCTTGGTCATCCGCTGGAGGTCGCCGCGGGTCTGCCGGCTCAGGCCGACGGGCTGCAGCAGCGGCAGCGCCTCGGCGATCCGGGTCGGGCCGAGGACGTCGGTGGCGACGGCCACCGCGCGCTCCGGGCCGATCCGCAGGGCGAAGGTGGTGAGCAGCTGGGCGACGTCGATGCGCAGGGTCAGGTCGCCGGCCGCGATGTCGCCGCCGGAGAGGTTGACCAGGCAGCCGGTGCGCTCGTCGACCACCAGCAGGGACTCGCCGGTGAGCCGGCGGTGCGCGATCCGGCGCTCGTGCAGGGTGGAGACGGAGGCCCAGAACGAGGCCATCACCGCGTCGGTGACCTCCTCGTCGGCGAGGTCGTCCAGCGTCCGGCCGGCCACGTTCTCGTACACCAGGATCGCGGCGTCCGGGCCCAGCTCGGAGGTGGCGACCAGCTGCGGGGCGCGGGCCCCGGAGGCGGCCGCCGCGTACGCGATCAGCGCCTCCTGCTCCAGCGCCTGGCGCAGCGACTGGGGGCTGCGGCGGACCGCGACCGAGCGCAGCCGCAGCCGCCGCCAGGCGCGGTAGAAGAAGCCGGAGGCCTGCTGCTCGCGGTCGATGATGTGGACGTCGAGCAGCGGGCCGGTCTGCTGGGTGACCAGGTAGCGGCGGGTGCCGCCGGGCGCGGGCGGGGCCAGGTGCGCGGCGGACGGGACGAAGCCGACCTTGCGCAGGCCGATCATCAGGTGCTGCCCGGTGGGGCGGATGTTCGGCGAGCCGATCGCGTACAGCGTGCCGTACGCCACCGACCAGCCGATCAGCACGGTCAGCACCAGGGACAGCGGGGTGGTGTTGCCGTTGATCAGTTCGGCCGCGCCGGAGAGGATCACCACCACCCAGAGGGCGACCCGCCAGCGCGGCCGGCTCGACATGCCGACCGCCGTCATGTAGGCGATCACCGGCGCCAGGTAGCCGTGCACCGGGTCGGTGAGCGTCTCGCCGCCGCCCGGCGGGAACTGGGTCAGCGCGTTGCGGATCTCCTCGGGCGCGCTGGCCGCCACCCACCAGTCGACGCCCAGCGAGACGCCGTACGCCAGCACCGAGGCGAGCACGCCGTCGGCGACCCGCAGGCCGTCGCGCTTGATCAGCCGCTCGACGGCGAACGCCAGCGGCACGGTGAGCACCGCGATGGAGGAGACCAGGGCGGAGATCTTGGACAGCACGCCGGGGATCCGGTCGGCGTTGACCGTGATGTCCTTCTCGATGCCGGTGGTGGTGGAGACCGCCACC
Source organism: Kitasatospora sp. NA04385 (assembly GCF_013364235.1). Lineage (NCBI taxonomy): Bacteria > Bacillati > Actinomycetota > Actinomycetes > Kitasatosporales > Streptomycetaceae > Kitasatospora > Kitasatospora sp. NA04385. Next base: position 4,999,846 of record NZ_CP054919.1, read on the forward strand.
TGCGCCAGCACGAACACCAGGATGATCAGGAACAGTCCGCCCAGGAACTTCAGCAGGTCGGACGGCCGGTGCGCGCGCGGGGCGAGCAGCGGCTCGTCGACGGCCAGGTACTCGCCGGCCGGCTCCTCGGCCGGTGGTCCGTCGTCCGGCTCCGGCGGACGGTCCGGTGTGTCCGGACGGTCCGGGCCGTCGTCCGGCGGCAGCTGTGCGGCCACCGTTGCCTCCCCCGTGTGGTGCGCGTCCCGTACCCGGTTGCGCAGGTCGACCGGCCGTTCGGCGGAACCGTCGGTGGCGGGCCGCCGAGGGCCCTCGTCCACGTTCAATTCGGCCGTCCCGGTCATCTGGTCATCGTCCTCGTGTGTCGCACTGCCCCGAAGATGCTGCCATGCCCGCCACCCGGGTGCGGTCCAGGGGCGGCATCCCGCGCGCCGGGTCGCCCGCACGGGGTGCTGGAAATCGACCGGATGGGGAAGAATGCGGCGGATGACCGACTCCGAGGACGTTCCCGCGATCCCGCCGTACGCCGAGGCGGTGCTCGACCTCGCCGAGCGCATCCCGCCCGGGAAGGTGATGACGTACGGGGACGTCGCCGAGTACCTGGGCCGCGGCGGGCCCCGGCAGGTCGGCCGGGTGATGGCCCTCTACGGGGCGCCGGTGCCCTGGTGGCGGGTGATCCGGGCGGACGGGCGGCCGCTGCCCGGCCACGAGCACCGCGCGCTGCCCGAGTACCGCTCCGAGGGCACCCCGCTGCGCAGCGTGGCCGGCGAGCCGCGGGTCGACCTGCGGGCCGCCCGCTGGGACGGCACCCCCTGACCAGGAGGGGTGCGCCGGAGGGGTCTGTGGGTGCAGGATCGTAGGCTCGTCGCGGCGGGCCACCCCACGGCCCGCCGCCGAACCGCCGTACGACCCTGGACCGCAGTGACCTCACCGTTCCGCCTGGTGCGCAGCCCCCTGGCCCAGCCCGACCCGCCGCAGCTGGACGAGTTCCAGCAGGCGGTGGTCGGGCACGCCTCGGGGCCGCTGCTGGTGCTCGCGGGCCCCGGCACGGGCAAGACCACCACCCTGGTCGAGGCGGTCGCCCGGCGGGTCGCCGACGGCACCGCGCCCGACCGCGTCCTGGTGCTGACCTTCAGCCGCAAGGCCGCGATGGAGCTGCGCGACCGGATGACCGCCCGGATCGGCGCCACCGCCCCGCAGGCCACCACCTTCCACTCGTTCTGCTACGCCCTGCTGCGCGCCCACCAGCCGCCCGCGGAGTACGCCGAGCCGCTGCGCCTGCTGTCCGGCCCCGAGCAGGACGTGATGGTCCGCGAACTGCTGGCCGGCGGCGCCGAGGACGCCGCGGCGGGCACCGCCACCATCCGCTGGCCGCTGGACCTGCGGGCCTGCCTGACCACCCGCGGCTTCGCCGACGAGGTGCGCGCCGTGCTCGCCCGCAGCCGCGAACTCGGCCTCGGCGAACAGGAGCTGGAGCGCTTCGCGCAGGGCGTCGAGCGCCCCGACTGGGCCGCCGCCGCGCACTTCCTCGCCGAGTACCTGGACGTGCTGGACCTGCGCGGAGTCCTCGACTACGCCGAACTCGTCCACCGCGCCGTGCTGCTCGCCGGCCGGGCGGACGTCCGGGCCGACCTGCGCGGACGCTACGACGCGGTGTTCGTCGACGAGTACCAGGACACCGACCCCGCGCAGGTCCGGCTGCTGCGGCACCTGGCCGGCGACGGGCGGGACCTGGTCGCCGTCGGCGACCCCGACCAGTCGATCTACGCCTTCCGCGGCGCCGACGTGAACGGCATCCTGGAGTTCCCCGACGCCTTCCGGCGCGCCGACGGCCGCCCCGCCGACGTCCGGGTGCTGCGCCGCTCCCGGCGCTCCGGCGCGGTGCTGCTGGCCGCCTCCCGCGAGCTGGCCCGCCGGATGCCGATGGGCCGGCTGCCCGCCGACAAGCTCGCCGCGCACCGCGCCCTGCTGCCCACCCGGGAGGGCGGCGCCGTCGAGGTGTACACCTATCCGACGCCCGGCGCCGAACTCGACTCGGTCGCCGACCTGCTGCGCCGCGCCCACCTGGAGGACGGCGTCCCCTGGGGCGAGATGGCCGTGCTGGTCCGGGCCGGCTCCCGGACCATACCGGCGGTGCGCCGCGCGCTGGCCGCCGCCGGCGTCCCGCTGGAGATCGACGGCGACGACCTGCCGCTGCGCGAGGAGAGCGCCGTCGTCCCGCTGCTGCTCGCCCTGCGGGTGTGCGCCGAGGGCCCCGGCGCGCTCACCGCCGACCTCGCGCACACCCTGCTCACCGGCCCGCTCGCCGCCCTCGACGGCTCCGACCTGCGCCGCCTCGGCCGCACCCTGCGCGAGGAGGAGCGCCGCGCGCTCGCCGCCGAGGGCGCCCCCGGGGTGGTCCGCCCCGCCGAGGAGCTGATCCGCGAGGCCCTCGACCACCCCGACCAGCTCGCCCTGGTGGACGCCCCCTACGCCCGCCGCGCCCACGAGCTCGGCATGCTGCTGCGCAAGGTCCGCGAACTGCTGGCCGGCGGCGCGAGCGCCGAGGACGCGCTGTGGGAGCTGTGGGACGGCTCCCGGCGCTGGCGCGAACGCCTGGAGCGGGCCGCGCTGCGCGGCGGCCCCGCCGGGCGCAACGCCGACCGGGACCTGGACGCGCTGTGCGCCCTGTTCGAGACCGCCGCCCGCGCCGAGGAGCGGGTCAGCGGCCACCGCGGCGCCCTCGACCTGCTCGCCGAGGTCGAGGCCCAGGACATCGCCGCCGACACCCTGCACGTGCGCGCCGTGCGCCCCGACGCCGTCCGGCTGATGACCGCGCACCGCTCCAAGGGCCTGGAGTGGCGCCTGGTCGTCGTGGCCGGCGTCCAGGAGGGCCTGTGGCCCGACCTGCGCCGCCGCGGCTCGCTGCTGGAGGCCGACCGGATCGGCCGCGACGGCCTGGCCGAACCGCTCTCCCCGGCCGCGCTGCTCGCCGAGGAGCGCCGGCTGTTCTACGTCGCCGCGACCCGCGCCAAGGAGCGCCTGGTGGTCACCGCCGTCAAGGCCCCCGCCGAGGACGGCGACGAACCCTCCCGGTTCCTGCGCGAGCTCTACCGCGAGACCCTCGACCCCCGCACCGGCAAGGTGCTGGAGCGCACCCCCCGGGTCAAGGTCGCCGACGTCGCCTCCCGGCCGCGCCGCCCGCTGTCGGTGCCCGCGCTGGTCGCCGAACTGCGCGCCGTCACCGTCGACCCGGCCCGCTCCCCGCAGCTGCGCCGGGCCGCCGCCGAGCGCCTGGCCACCCTCGCCGCCGCCCTCGACGAGGACGGCCGCCCGCTCGTCCCCGCCGCCCACCCCGACCAGTGGTGGGGCCTGGACGACCCCACCGCCGCCCCGCAGCCGCTGCGCGAGCCCGAGCAGCCCGTCCGGCTCTCCGGCAGCGGCCTGGAGCAGCTGGAGTCCTGCACGCTCCAGTGGTTCCTGGAGAAGGACGTCCGGGCGGGCACCACCGCCTCCGCCGCCCAGGGCTTCGGCAACGTGGTGCACGCCCTCGCCGACGAGGTCGGCTCCGGCCGCACCCCCGCCGACCTGGCCGTCCTGATGGAGCGGCTGGACACCGTCTGGGACGCCCTCGCCTTCGACGCGCCGTGGAAGTCCACCCAGGAGAAGGGCGAGGCCCGGGCCGCCCTGGAGCGCTTCCTGCGCTGGCACGTGCTGGAGCGCGAGCGCGCCACCGTCGCCACCGAGCACGGCTTCGACCTGACGCTGGACGTCGGCGGCGTCGCGGTCCGCATCCGCGGCTCGATGGACCGGGTCGAGACCGACGCCGCGGGCCGGGCGTACGTCGTCGACTTCAAGACCGGCAAGCAGGTCCCGACCGACAAGTCGATGCCCGAGCACCGCCAGCTCGCCGTCTACCAGCTCGCGGTCGCCCGCGGCGCGCTCGACCCGCTGCCCGGCTTCGAGGACGGCGCCACCCCCGGCGGGGCCGAGCTGGTCCAGTTGCGCACCCCGGACAAGAAGGACCCCGAGGCCCCCAAGGTGCAGCGGCAGCTGCCCGAGGAGAGCACCCCCTGGATCGAGGACCTGCTGGTGGAGACCGCCGGGAAGGTGCTCGCCGAGCGGTTCACCCCCACCCCGGGCGAGCGCTGCGGGCGCTGCGCCTTCCGCGGCAGCTGCTCCGCGCAGCGGGACGGCCGGCATGTCGTCGACTGAGCCGCTCGGGCACCCGGCCCGGCTCCGCGAACTGCTCGGCATCCCGTTCAACGACGAGCAGTTGGCGGCGATCGGCGCGCCCATGGAACCCGGCGTGATCGTGGCCGGCGCGGGCTCCGGCAAGACCACCGTGATGGCCGCCCGGGTGGTCTGGCTGGTCGGCTCCGGCGCGGTGCGCCCCGAGCAGGTGCTCGGCCTGACCTTCACCAACAAGGCGGCCGGCGAGCTCTCCGAGCGCGTCCGCTCCGCCCTGCTGCGGGCCGGCGTCCGCGAGGAGGACGAGGACGCCCTCGGCGAACCGCAGATCTCCACCTACCACGCCTTCGCCGGCACCCTGCTCAAGGAGCACGGCCTGCGCCTGGGCATCGAGCCCGACGTCCGGCTGCTCGCCGACGCCACCCGCTTCCAGCTCGCCGCCCGGGTGCTGCGCCAGGCCCGCGGCCCCTTCCCGGCGCTCACCGGCACCTTCTCCGCCCTGGTCGCCGAGATCGTCGCGCTGGACTCCGAACTCGCCGAGCACCTGGCCGAGCCGTCCCGGCTGCGCGGGTACGACGAGGAGCTGCTCGACGTGCTGGCCGGCGTCAAGCTCACCAACGAGGACCTGCGGGCCGTCCCGCGGGCCGCCCGCGGCCGGCAGGAACTGCTGCGCCTGGTCGAGGACTACCGGGCCCGCAAGCAGCGGCTCGGCCTGCTCGACTTCGGCGACCAGATCGCCGCCTCCGCCCGGCTCGCCCAGCAGCGCCCCGAGGTCGGCCGGCTGCTGCGCGAGCAGTACCGGGTGGTGCTGCTGGACGAGTACCAGGACACCTCGGTCGCCCAGCGGCTCATGCTGGCGGGCCTGTTCGGCGGCGCCGACGGCGCCGGGCACCCCGTCACCGCGGTCGGCGACCCCTGCCAGGCGATCTACGGCTGGCGCGGCGCCTCGGTCGCCAACCTGGACGACTTCCCCCGGCACTTCCCGCGCGCCGACGGCGGCGACGCGCACCGCTTCGCGCTCAGCGAGAACCGCCGCAGCGGCGGCCGGCTGCTCGACTTCGCCAACCGGCTGGCCGCCCCGCTGCGCGCCATGCACGAGGGCGTGGAGGCGCTGCGGGCCGCCCCCGGCGCCGAGGCCGACGGCTACGCCCGGGTCGCGCTGCTGCCGACCCACGCCGAGGAGGTCGACTGGCTGGCCGACTCGATCGCCCACCTGGTGCGCACCGGCACCGCGCCCGGCCGGATCGCCGTGCTCTGCCGGGCCGGCGGCGCCTTCCCCGACGTCCACGCCGCGCTGGTCGCCCGGCAGGTCCCGGTCGAGGTGGTCGGCCTCGGCGGCCTGCTGCAACTGCCCGAGGTGGCCGACCTGGTGGCGGTCTGCGAGGTGCTCCAGGACCCGACCGCGAACGCCGCCCTGGTCCGGCTGCTGATCGGCCCGCGCTGGCGCACCGGCCCGCGCGACCTGGCGCTGCTCGGCCGCCGCGCCGCCGAACTCGTCCGCACCGCCCGCCCCGGCGAGCAGGACGCCCTGAGCGCCGCCGTCGCCGAGACCGACCCGACCGAGGTGGTCTCGCTGGCCGACGCGCTGGAGACCTTCGTCGACGCCGAACAGCCCGACGACCTGCCGTTCTCGCCCGAGGCGCGGGTGCGCTTCGCCCGCTTCGCCCGGGAGATCCGCGAGCTGCGCCGGGCGCTGGCCGAACCGCTGATGGACGTCCTGCACCGGGTGCTGACCGTCACCGGCCTGGAGGTCGAACTCTCCGCCTCCCCGCTGGCGCTGGCCGCCCGCCGCCGCGAGACGCTGCACTCCTTCCTGGACATCGCCGCCTCCTTCGCCGACCTGGACGGCGACCCCGGGCTGGCCGCCTTCCTGGGCTTCCTGCGCGCCGCCCAGGAGTACGAGCGCGGCCTGGACGCCGGGCTGCCCGGCGGCGAGGACACCGTCAAGGTGCTGACCGCGCACAAGTCCAAGGGCCTGGAGTGGGACGTGGTCGCCGTCCCCGGCCTGGTCCGGGGCGGCTTCCCGTCCGGCCAGGGGCGCGAACGCTGGACCTCCACCCGCCGGGTGCTGCCGCACGCCCTGCGCGGCGACGCCGCCACGCTGCCCGCCGACCCGGCCTGGACCGCCAAGGGCATGGGCCTGTTCAAGCAGGAGAGCGCGCACCACGGCGAGGTCGAGGAACTGCGGCTCGGCTACGTCGCGTTCACCCGGCCGCGCTCGCTGCTGCTGGCCTCCGGGCACTGGTGGGGGCCGTCCCAGAAGCGCCGGCGCGGGCCGTCGGAGTTCCTCACCGCGCTGCGCGCGCACTGCGAGCGGCCCGGCAACGGCGAGGTCGAGCACTGGGCGCCGGAGCCCGCGGCGGACGCCGGGAACCCCGCGTTCGACGTCTCGGTGGAGACCCCCTGGCCGCTGCCGCTCGACCCGGCCGCGCAGCACGCCCGCCGCCGGGTCGCCCGGGTGGTGCGGCAGCGGCTGGCCGGCGTCCCCGCCCCCGCCCCCGAGCCGATGGGCGCCGAGGACCAGCGGCTGCTGGCCTCCTGGGACCGCGACCTGACCGCCCTGCTCGGCGAGTTGGAGCGCTCCCGGCGCAGCACCCGGGACGTCGCCCTGCCCGCCTCGCTGTCCGCCTCCCAGCTGATGCGGCTGGCCGCCGACCCCGACGGCTTCGCCCGCGACCTGGCCCGCCCGATGCCCCGCCCGCCCGCGCCCGCCGCCCGCCGCGGCACCCGCTTCCACGCCTGGGTGCAGTCCCGCTACGACCAGCCGCTGCTGCTCGGCCCCGACGCGCTGCCCGGCCTGGACGACGAGGAGATCGAGGACGAGCGCGACCTCGAACGCCTCAAGGAGGCCTTCCTGCGCGGCCCCTACGCCCGCCGCACCCCGTACCGGGTCGAGGCGCCCTTCCAGCTGGTGCTCGCGGGGCGGGTGGTGCGCGGCCGGATCGACGCGGTCTACCGGGACGCGGACGGTGGCGCAGGGTCACCGCGCTACGAGGTGGTCGACTGGAAGACCGGCCGGGAGGACTCCGGCGACCCGCTGCAACTCGCCATCTACCGGCTGGCCTGGGCCGAGCAGGCGGGCGTCCCGCCGGAGCGGGTCGGCGCCTCGTTCTGCTACGTGCGCTCCGGGCGGGTCGAAACCCCGTCAGGACTGCCCGGCCGAAAAGAGTTGAGCGATCTTCTGATCGGGAATAGGTAGAAAAGAGTCACTCAGAGCACCCAACCCGTCACGAGATCACGCGAAACCTGTGCGCCCTGCACGTTTCGTGCCTATTGTGGGGTCGGTAACCGGTCATCCCTCGTACTCCGGCCGCCGTCAGGGCTCTCCCGACCCCTTGACCTCCCGTCAGACCCGCAGGTGCCGAGCAGCACCCGCACCTTCCGCTGGAGAGACCGACGTTGAGCGCGACCGGATGGATCAGGGACGTCCTCCACGGCCCCACCCCAGGCCCGGTACCGGGAACCGTCACCGGCACCTGGCCCAAGACCTCGCACGCCCTGCCGCTGATCGGCATGGCGCTGATCCTCTCCCTCGACCTGCTGACCGACAGCCAGGTCACCGTCGAACCCGCCCTGACCGCCGTCCCCGCCCTCGCCGCGGTGGTCTCCCGCCGCACCTGGTACCCGTTGCTGACCGGCGCCCTCGCCGAGGTCTGCGCCTTCGGGATGGCCTGGTACCACGACATCCTCGGCCAGTCCGTGCACACCGCCACGGTCGCCGCCCTCGTCATCATCGCCGCCATCGGCCACCTCAGCGCCAACCTCCGGCTGCGCCAGGAAGTGGCCCTGGCCGAAGCCCAGTTGGTCGCCGAGATCGCCCGCCGGGTGCTGCTGCGCTCCGTCCCCGAACGGGTCGGACCGGTCCGCGCCGCCGTCCGCTACGCCGCCGCCGCGGCCCACGCCTCGATCGGCGGCGACCTGTACGAGGTCGTCAACACCCGGCACGGCGTGCGCGCCGTGATGGGCGACGTCCGCGGCAAGGGCCTCGCCGCGGTCGAGACCGCCGCCGCCGTGCTCGGCGCGTTCCGCGAGGCCGCGCACCAGGAGGCCGCCCTGGACAAGGTCGCCGGCTGGCTCGCCGTCAGCCTCGACCGGGCCCTGCACGAGAACGACCACCCGGGCGTCGAGGAGGAGTTCGTCACCCTGGTGCTGATCGGCGTCCGCTCCGACGGCGTCCTGGAGATCGCCAACTGCGGCCACCCCGCACCCGTCCTGCTCCGCGGCGAGGACGCGCCGCGCCTGCTCGCCGCCGACGAGACCGTCCCCCCGCTGGGCGTCCTCGACCCCGCCGACGTGCGCCCCCCGCTCCAGCTCCTCCAGGCCGAGCCCGGCGACCGCATCCTGCTCTACACCGACGGCGTCATCGAGGCCCGCGACCACCGCGGCGCGTTCTACCCGCTCACCGACCGCCTCCCGCTGCTCGCCGACGGCGGCCCGGTCGAAGTCCTGCACCGCCTCCACGACGACGTCGTCCGCCACGTCGGCCACAAGCTCGGCGACGACGCGGCCATGCTCCTGCTCCAGTTCGACCCGGTCGTGCTGCCGGCCCAGAGCGAATCCCCGGAGGGCCGGGAGGCGCGCATCTAGGGGCTCACGCGAGCGAAACCAGGGGCTCGGGGAACGGCGAGGCCCAGGCTGCTGACGGTTCACTGCCGCCCAGCGCATCTGCTTCGGGTTCTGTTGAAGACACGCAGCAGCACGGACCTTCGATGGGCTCCGGCCGTCAGCAGCACGGACCCGCCGTTCCCCGGGCCCCTGATGTCGCCTCCCTACGTTTCGATCTCCACGACCAGCGGCCGGTGGTCCGACACCGCCGTGCGCGGGGCCGCGACCGAGCCGACGGTGCTGCGGGGGACGCCGATGCCCAGGATGTGGTCGAACTGGACGGTCGGGCGGTGCGAGGGGTAGGTCGGCGTGCGGGCGAGGTCGTACCAGCCCTGCAGGCGGGTGCGCCGGGCGGTGCGGACGCGCTCGCGCCGCGCGGTGCGCTGGATCGCGTGCGCCGAGCCGAGCACGGTGCGCGGCACCGCGCCGATCAGGTTGAAGTCGCCGAGCACCAGGTAGGGCTGCGGCAGGTCGGCGATCCAGCGCCGGATCGCGGCGAGCTGCCCGACGTTCCACCCCGGCACGAAGGACAGGTGGGCGGCCACCACGGTGAACTCCCCGCCGGGCCCGGCCAGCACCGCGGCGAGCGCCGCCCGCGGCTCGTCCGGGACGGGCGTCAGCCCGCGCCGCCCGGCCACCCGCAGCGGGAGGCCGAAGGGCGCGGGCGCGAACCGGCGGGCCCGCCAGTGCAGCACGGGCAGCCGGGTGAGCAGCGCGGTGCCGTACGAGGGCCGGGAGTCGTCGTCCAGGTCGCCGGGCCCGTAGACGGCCAGGCCGGGCCGGACCGGGTCGGGGACCCAGCCGGCGCCGGGCGCCGGGACGCCGTGCAGCGCGGCGGCGAAGCGCCAGTCGGCGGCGCCCATGGCCTTCGCGGCGACGGCCGCCTGGTCGGTGCGCCCGGAGCGCTCCTGGTGGCGGTCGACCTCCTGGAGGGCGAGCACGTCGGCGTCGAGGGAGGCGACGGCGTCGGCCAGCGGGGCGCCGGGCTCGCCGGGGTAGGGCGCCGGGCTGCCGTCGGGGGCGAGCGGCTGGCCGTGCAGCAGGTTGTACGTGGCGATCCGCAGTGTGGTCACGCCGTCGACCGTACCGGGCGGGTGTGAACGCGGGGGCGGCTTGAGCCGAGGGTGCCATACCGGGTATACATACTCGGTATGTCGATCCGTCACGGCCTGCTCGCCCTGCTCGACCAGGGCCCGCGCTACGGCTACCAGCTGAGATCCGAGTTCGAAGCCAGGACGGGGGCGACCTGGCCGCTCAACGTCGGCCAGGTCTACACCACCCTGGGCCGCCTGGAGCGCGACGGCCTGGTGGAGTCCGCTGGCGAGGACGACGAGGGCCACCAGTTCTACGCCGTCACCGACGAGGGACGCCTCGAACTGCGCCGTTGGTTCGACACCCCGGTGCCGCGCACCAACCCGCCGCGCGACGAGCTGGCGATCAAGCTGGCGATGGCGGTCACCGTCCCCGGCGTGGACGTCGCCGGGGTCGTGCACGGCCAGCGCCGGCACAGCATGCAGGCCCTGCAGGACTACACCCGGCTCAAGGGCCGGGCCCTGGCCGCGGACTCCGGCTCCGGCGGCGACCTGGCCTGGCTGCTGGTGCTGGAGCAGCTGATCTTCCAGACCGAGGCGGAGATCCGCTGGCTGGACCACTGCGAGTCCCGGCTCGCCCAGCACGCCGAGCGCACCGCCGCCGCGGAGCCGCCCCGGCCCGCCGCCGCGCCGCCCGCCCGGCGCGCCGCCAAGAGCCGCGACCGCGGCCGCATCTGAACTCGCCGCATCCGAACTCCTGGGGGAGCGATGACCGAACAACTCAAGCCGGCCGAGCCCGTCCTGCACCTCGACCGGATCAGCCGCACCCACGGCCACGGCGCCGCCGAGGTGCACGCGCTGCGCGCCGTCGACCTGCGGGTCTACCCCGGCGAACTGGTCGCCGTGATGGGGCCCTCCGGCTCCGGCAAGTCCACCCTGCTGACCCTGGCGGGCGGCCTGGACAGCCCCACCGGCGGCCGGGTGGTCGTCGAGGGCACCGTCCTGGGCGACCTGGACCGCAAGCGGCTGGCCGCCGTCCGCCGCCGCTCGGTGGGCTACGTCTTCCAGGACTACAACCTGATCCCCGCGCTCACCGCCGCCGAGAACATCGCGCTGCCCCGCGAGCTGGACGGCACCTCCGCCCGCGCCGCCCGCCGCGAGGCGCTCGCCGCGCTGGAGGAGCTCGGCATCGGCGAACTCGCCGACCGCTTCCCCGACGACATGTCCGGCGGCCAGCAGCAGCGCGTCGCCATCGCCCGCGCGCTGATCGGCGACCGCCGCCTGGTGCTCGCCGACGAGCCCACCGGCGCCCTGGACTCCACCACCGGCGAGTCCGTGCTCGCCGTGCTGCGGGCCCGCTGCGACGCCGGCGCCGCCGCCATGATGGTCACCCACGAGGCCCGGCACGCCGCCTGGGCGGACCGGGTGGTCTTCCTGCGCGACGGCCTGCTGGTCGACGAGACCGCCCGGCAGGACGCCGGCAGCCTGCTCGTCACCGCCGCCGCCAACGCGCTGAAGGACGGGCCGCAGTGAAGCCGAGCGCCTGGCGCGCCGCCCTCCGGATCGCCCGCCGCGACGCCGCCCGGGCCAAGGGCCGCAGCGCCCTCGTCCTGGCCATGATCGCCCTGCCGGTGCTCGGCGTGGCCGGCGTCGACGTGATCGCCCGCAGCGCCCAGCTGGAACCGGCCGAGCAGGCCGCCCGCACGATGGGCACCGCCCAGGCCGCCGTCACCATCGCGACGCCCGGCGAAGCCATCCTGCAGAGCCCCGACGGCCAGGACACCACCGGCCGGGGGCCCGCCGAGCCGAAGGACCGGCCGAAGACGCCCGCCGAGCAGCGCAGCGCCTCGACCGACCCGGCGCAGCTGCTCACCGAACTGCTGCCCGGCGCGGTGCTGGTGCCCACCGGGCAGGTCAAGAGCACCTCGGCCAGCACCGTCGAGGGCCGGATGTCGACCAGCATCGAGGAGGTCGACCTGACCGACCCGGTGTGGCACGGCAAGCTGAACGTGGTCGAGGGCAGCGCCCCCACCCGGCCCGACCAACTCGCCGCCACCCGGGCGTTCCTGGACCGCTCCGGCCTGCGGATCGGCGACCGCACCGCGCTGCGCGGCCTGGACGCCCGGCCCTACACCATCACCGCCGTCGCCGAGGACCCCGGCCGCCTGGACGACAACCAGCTGTACGGCCGCCCCGGCGCGGTGCTCTCCGCGCTGGCCCAGGCCGAGCCGGAGGCCGCCCGCAGCGGGCCGCAGAACTGGACGACCTGGCTGGTCAAGCTCCCCGCCGGGGCCGCGCTCGACTGGCCGAAGGTGAAGGAGCTCAACGAGTACGGCTTCACGGCGGCCTCCCGGGCCGTCCTGCTGCACCCGCCCGCCCGCGCCGAGGTGCCCTACTACGCCGAGGCGGCCAAGTACTCCTCCGGCTACGTCAACAAGAGCCTGCTGGCCGTCGCCGCGCTGGTGCCCGGCATGGCCCTGCTGGAGATCGTGCTGCTCGCCGGACCGGCGTTCGCGGTCGGCGCCCGCCGCTCGCGCCGCCAGCTCGGCCTGCTCGCGGCGGGCGGCGGCGACCGCTCGCACGTCCGGGCCGTGGTGCTGGCGGGCGGCGCGGTGCTCGGCACCGGCGGCGCCGTGCTCGGCCTGTTCGGCGGCGTCGGCCTGGTCGCGCTGCTGCGCGGCCCGCTGGAGGAGTACGGCGGGCAGCGCTTCGGCCACTTCGACGTGCAGCCCCTCGACCTGCTCGGCGTCGCCCTGGTCGGCCTGGTCACCGGCCTGCTCGCGGCCGTCGTCCCCGCCGTCCAGGCGTCCCGGCAGGACGTGGTCGAGGCGCTCACCGGCCGCGGCGGCAGCAAGCCCGCCAGCCGCCTGGTCGCCGCGCTCGGCGTCGTGATGGTGGCCGGCGGCACCGCGCTGGCCCTGCTCTGCGCGGTCACCAACACCGCCCCCGTGCCCGGCCTGCTCGGCGGCTCGGTGATCGCCGAACTCGGCATGCTGCTGTGCACCCCGCTGCTGATCGGCCTGTTCGGCCGGCTCGGCCGCCACCTGCCGCTCAGCCCGCGACTCGCGCTGCGCGACTCGGTGCGCAACCGCGGCCGCACCGCCCCCGCCGTGGCCGCCGTGATGGCCGCCGTCGCGGGCGCCGTCGCGGTCGGCATCTACCACGCCAGCGACGTCGAGAAGCAGCGCCAGGACTACCGGCCCAGCCTGCCGGCCGGCGCGGTCGCCCTGATGCAGGGCGGCCGCTCGGACGCCGTCCAGTACGCCGCCCTGCGCGAGGCCGTCGAGAAGGACTTCGGCGCCCTCGGCGAGCGCGCCGACGTGCTGAGTCCGACCGCCGTTCCCCGGGACTGCGGGGTCAGCTACGACTGCGGGTACGTCCAGGCGCTGAAGACGCCGGAGAAGCGCTGCCCGGCCGAGGACGCCACGACCCACGAGGAGCGCGAACGGTTGTCCGGCGACCCCCGGTGCACCGAGATGCGGAGCGTCTCCAACGAGCTGGGCAACATGTTCGGCGACGTCCTGATCGGCGACCCGGCCCTGCTGCACAACCTGCTCGACGTGCACGACCCGGCCGCCGAACAGGCCCTGGCCGCGGGCAAGGCCCTGGTGTTCCGCCCCGACCGGGTCGCCGACGGCAAGGCGTTCCTGCGGGCCGAGGAGCAGCCCACCCAGGCGCAGGTCGACGCGGGCGACTACCGGGGCACCTCCCGGGAGGTCGTCGTGGACGCGGTGGAGGTGCACTCGCCGCTCCCGTTCGCCTCGATCGTGATGAGCCGGGAGGCCGCGCAGAAGGCCGGGCTGGGAGTCCGCTCCGAGGGCTCGCTGTGGAAGCCCGCCGTGCGCGCCTCCGACGGCACGGTCCAGAAGGCCGAGGCGCACCTCGCCAAGCTCGACGACACCGTCTACCTGGACGTCGAGCAGGGCTTCAAGGCCGAGCGGAGCGTCAAGATGCTCGGCCTGACCGCCTTCGCCGCCCTGGTCGCCCTCGGCGCGGCCGGCATCGCCACCGGCCTGGCCGCCGCCGACTCCCAGCAGGACCTGGCCACGCTGGCCGCGGTCGGCGCCTCCGGCGGCATCCGGCGACGGCTGTCCGGCTTCCAGTGCGGGGTGATCGCCGCGATGGGATCGGTGCTCGGCCTGCTCTGCGGAGCCGTCCCGGCGGTGGCGCTGCGGCTGCTGGAGGCCCGGAACGCGGAGATCTGGATCAACGGGGCGCCGATCGGCCACGAGGCCCCGGTCATCGCCGTCCCGTGGGCCGACCTGGCCGCCCTGCTGGTCGGCCTGCCGGTGGTGGCGGTGCTGCTGGCCGCGCTGCTCACCCGGTCCCGGGTCGGGCTGACCCGCCGGGCCGGCTGACCCGCGGCGGGTGACCGTGCTCACGGCCGGGGGAGGCCGTGGGCACGCACCCACCCGGGCGAACTAAAGTCGTCCGTATGACGAAAACGCCGGACAGCGCCGTCCGCTCCTTCATCGACCGGCACGAGGACGCCTTCCTGGCCGACCTCGCCGACTGGCTGCGCATCCCCTCGGTCTCCGCCGACCCGGGCCGGGCGGGCGAGGTCCGCCGCTCCGCCGAGTGGCTCGCCGACAAGCTGCGCGCGACCGGCTTCCCGGTCGCCGAGGTGTGGGAGACGGACGGGCTGCCCGCGGTCTTCGCCGAGTGGCCCTCCGGCGACGCGGGCGCCCCGACCGTGCTGGTCTACGGCCACCACGACGTGCAGCCCGCCGCCCGCGAGGACGGCTGGGACACCGACCCGTTCGAGCCCGCCGTGGTCGGCCGCCGGATGTACGCCCGCGGCGCCGCCGACGACAAGGGCCAGGTCTTCTTCCACACCCTGGGCGTGCGCGCCCACCTCGCCGCCACCGGCCGCACCGCGCCCGCGGTCAACCTCAAGCTGCTGGTCGAGGGCGAGGAGGAGTCCGGCTCGCCGAACTTCGCCGCCCTGGTGCGCCGCGAGGCCGAGCGGCTGGCCGCCGACGTGGTGATCATCTCCGACACCGGCATGTGGTCCGAGACCACCCCGACGGTGTGCACCGGCATGCGCGGCCTGGCCGACTGCCAGATCGACCTGTACGGCCCGGACAGCGACATCCACTCCGGCTCCTTCGGCGGCGCCGTCCCCAACCCGGCCGCGGTGGCCGCCGGGCTCGCGGCCGGCCTGCACGACGCCGACCGGAAGGTCGCGGTGCCCGGCTTCTACGACGGCGTGGTCGAACTCACCGACGAGGAGCGGGCGCTGTTCGCCGAGCTCCCCTTCGACGAGGCGCAGTGGCTGCGGGTCGCCAAGTCGCACGGCACCCTGGGCGAGGCCGGCTACACCACCCTGGAGCGGGTCTGGGCCCGGCCGACCGCCGAGGTCAACGGCATCTGGGGCGGCTACACCGGCCCCGGCGGCAAGACCATCGTCCCGGCCGAGGCGCACCTGAAGCTGTCCTTCCGGCTGGTCGCCGGTCAAGAGGTGGAAAAGGTCCGCGAGTCGGTGGCCGCCTGGGTTTCCGCGCAGGTCCCGGAGGGCATCCGGTACGAGATCGTCTTCCCCGGCGCGACCCGCCCCTGCCTGACGCCGCTGGACCACCCCGCCCTGCGGTCCACCGTCCGGGCGATGGAGCGGGCCTTCGAGCAGAAGGTCCTGTTCACCCGCGAGGGGGGCTCCGGCCCGGCCGCCGACCTGCAGGACGTGCTGGGAGCGCCGGTGCTGTTCCTCGGCATCTCGGTGCCCTCGGACGGCTGGCACTCGATCAACGAGAAGGTGGAGCTCGACCTGCTGCGCAAGGGCGTCGAGACCTCCGCCCACCTGTGGGAGGACCTCGCGGAGAACTTCCGGCCATGACCGGTCCGCACCGCCACCACTGCCGTACCGAACGCGAACGGGGATGGACGAGTTGAGCAGCGCACCCGACACCAAGCACCTCGCGCTGGCCCGCGCCGGGGTGGACCGGGCGGCGCACCGCCGGCTGGACGAACCCTGGCTGGCCGCGGCCTGGAGCCACCCCACCACCCGGGTGCTGCCGATCGCCGGCGGCGAGGCCTTCGTGGTGGACACCGCCCACGGCAGCGAACTGGTGCTGCTGCCCTCCTTCGAGGCCCCCGAGACCGGGCACCGGTACTTCCTGGGCACCGACGAGGACGGCGTCCACTACTTCGCGCTGGACTGCGAGTCGCTGCCCGGCCGGCTCGACGGCGACGCCCGCCCGGCCGGCCTGCGCGAGGTCGGCAGCACGCTCAGCGACCGGGACTCCGGGCTGCTGGTGCACGCCGTCGCGCTGGAGCACTGGCACCGGCTGCACTCCTTCTGCTCCCGCTGCGGTCACCCCACCGAGAAGGCCGGGGCCGGCCACCTGCGCCGCTGCACCTCCTGCGCGGCCGAGCACTACCCGCGCACCGACCCGGCGGTGATCATGCTGATCACCGACCCCGAGGACCGCTGCCTGCTGGGCCGCCAGGCGCTCTGGCCGGAGGGCCGCTGGTCCACGCTGGCCGGGTTCGTCGAGCCCGGCGAGTCCATCGAGCAGGCGGTCGCCCGCGAGGTGCTGGAGGAGGCCGGCGTCCGGGTCGGCGAGGTCGAGTACGTGGCCAGCCAGCCCTGGCCGTTCCCGTCCAGCCTGATGCTCGGCTTCCTCGGCCGGGCCCGGCCCGACGGCACCGGGATCACCGTGGACGGCGAGGAGCTGTCCGAGGCCCGCTGGTTCACCCGGGACGAGCTGCGGGCCGGGATGGCCGCCGGGGAGATCCTGCCGCCGTCCGGCATCTCGATCGCCAGGTACCTGGTCGAGCTCTGGTACGGCGAACCGCTGCCGGCGGCCGCCCGCTGGTGACGCCGCACCGGCCGCGGCGGCCTGCGCGGCCGTCGTGACCGGTGCGCGGCCGTCGCGGACGGTGCGCGGGCCGCGGGGGCGTGCGAATTCCTTCGCGCGCCCCCGTGGTGCGTCCACCGGGCGGTCCGGGCCGGTCGGCCGGAAAGGTTCGGGCGCACCCGGAACGTTCCGCCGGTGTTTCCCGCCCGCCGATCCGGGACGCGGTTGGCTGATTCCGCTGAAACCGCGCGAGCCCACTGGCTACATTCACTCGCGTGACGATCCACCGCGGCCCCGTGCACCCGCCCAAGTACCAGCGACTCGCCGCCGACCTGCGCCGCCGGATCGAATCCGGCGAGTGGACGGGCGGCGGCCGGCTCCCGGTCGAGACCGAGCTGGAGGAGCAGTACGGGGTGGCCCGCAACACCGTCCGGCTCGCGGTGGACGTCCTGGTCAACGAGGGCCGGGTGGTGCGCATCCAGGGCAAGGGCACCTACCTGCGCGAGCCCTGCCGGCACGACCACCGGGTGCACGCCCGCCCGCCCGTCCGCCCCGCCCGCCGCGGGCCGCTCACCCCCAGCGGCGAGGTGTACGCCGCCGAGGCCCAGGCCGCCGGGCGGCAGCTCACCGTCGACTTCGAGGTCGCCGCCGTCCGGGCCCGCCGCGACATCGCCGCCTGGCTCGGACTGCGCCCCGAGGACACCGTGATGATGCGCCGTCAGCTCTGCCGGGTCGACCAGGAGCCGTACGCGATCGAGGAGAGCCACTACCGGGCCGGGCTGGCCGCCGGCACCCCGCTGATGCAGGACCGGCCGGTGCCCGGCGGGGACGAGCGGATACTGGCGCAGCTCGGCCGGACCGAGACCACCGCCACCGACCACCTCACGGCCCGGATGCCCGACCCGGCCGAGGCCGCCTGGTTCGGGCTCGGCCCCGGCGTGCCGCTGCTGGTCAACACCCGGATCAGCAGCGACCGGCGCGGCCCGATCCGGGTGGTGGAGACCCGGTACGCCGCGGACCGGGCCCGGCTGCTCTACGAACTCGGCGAGGGCGCGGCCGCGGGCTGACCGGGCCGGGCCGTCCGGCCGTCGTTCGGCTGCCGTCCGGCCACCGTCCGGCCACCGTCCGGACGCGGAATTCGGCGCGGCGCATTTCCGCCGCGCGGTTTCCCGCCGCGCCGGTCGGAATTCCGGCCGGAACCTGATCGGCTCGGGCGGTGCATTCCGACCGGAATGCGGTCGAGGGTGACCGTTCACGGCCACTCCCCGACCGATTCCGACCGATTCCGGCCGGGGCGGATCAGACCAGCGCGGCCTGGACCTGGCGCAGGCTCGGGTTGGTCATCACGCTCTGCTCGCCGGAGGCGGAGACCACCACGACCGTCGGCACCGTCTGGTTGCCGTCGTTCACCGACTCCACGTAGGACGCCGAGGCCGGGTCCTGCTCGATGTTGACCTCGGTGTAGGCGATGCCCTCGCGGTCCAGCTGGCTCTTGAGGCGGTTGCAGTAGCCGCACCAGGTCGTGCTGTACATCGTGACGGTGCCGGACATGGCGAGGGACTCCTTCGGTCGACGGACGGTGGCCGGGCGGCCGCCCGGTGCAACGCCCGGCGGCCCGGGCCCATTCCGGGGCGGGTGGTGGTGTGACGATCCGATCATCACGGGCGGTCTGTGGACAAGCCCGTCCGAACTGTCCGGCCCGCCTGCGAGGATGGGGGCATGCAGGAAGACCTCCTCGGGTTCGACGACCCCCACGCGCAGTACGGCCACGTCCCCGCCGGAGCGGACGCGGTGCTGGCCGGGCTCGATCCCGAGCAGCGCGCCGTCGCCACCGCCCTGCACGGCCCGGTCTGCGTGCTGGCCGGCGCCGGCACCGGCAAGACCCGCGCCATCACCCACCGGATCGCCTACGGCGTGCGCAGCGGCGTCTACCACCCCGCGCAGGTCCTCGCCGTGACCTTCACCGCCCGCGCCGCCGGCGAGATGCGCGGCCGGCTGCGCCAGCTCGGGGCGGACGGCGTGCAGGCCCGCACCTTCCACTCCGCCGCGCTGCGCCAGCTCCAGTACTTCTGGCCGCGCGCCATCGGGGGCGTCTTCCCCCGGCTGCTGGAGCGCAAGGTCCAGCTGGTCGCCGAGGCGGCCGGCCGCAGCGGCCTGCGCGTCCAGCGCACCGAACTGCGCGACCTGACGGCCGAGATCGAGTGGGCCAAGGTCACCCAGATCGTCGCCGACGACTACCCGGCCGCCCTCGCCAAGTCCGGCCGTGAGGCCCCGCGGGACCCGGCGGAGACCGCCCAGGTCTACCGCACGTACGAGAAGCTCAAGGGCGAGCGCGATCTGATCGACTTCGAGGACGTGCTGCTGCTCACCGCCGCCGTCCTGGAGGAGCGGCCGGAGGTCGCCGCCCAGGTCCGCTCCCAGTACCGGCACTTCACCGTCGACGAGTACCAGGACGTCTCCCCGCTCCAGCAGCGCCTGCTGGAGCAGTGGACGGGCGGGGACGGCGGCGCCAGCCTCTGCGTCGTCGGCGACGCCAGCCAGACCATCTACTCCTTCACCGGCGCCACCCCCGACCACCTGCTGAACTTCCGGCACCGGCACCCCGAGGCCACCGTGGTCAAGCTGGTCCGGGACTACCGCTCCACCCCGCAGGTGGTGCACCTGGCCAACGGGCTGCTCTCGCAGGCCCGCGGCCAGGCCGCCCAGCACCGGCTGGAGCTGGTCTCGCAGCGCGAGGCCGGCCCCGAGCCGGTCTACCGCGAGTACCAGGACGAGCCCACCGAGGCCGAGTCCACCGCCCGCCTGATCCGCGACCTGCTCGGCACCGGCGTCCGGGCCAGCGAGGTCGCCGTGCTGTTCCGCACCAACAGCCAGTCCGAGGTGTACGAGCAGGCCCTCGCCGACCTCGGCATCGCCTACCAGCTCAAGGGCGCCGAGCGGTTCTTCGAGCGCCCGGAGGTCCGCGAGGCCGGCGTCCTGCTCAAGGGCGCCGCCCGGGCCGCCGACGACCCGCTGACCTCCGGCGCGCCCGACCTCGCGGCCCAGGTCCGGGCCGTGCTCGCCACCCGCGGCTTCGCCCCCAGCCCGCCGGCCGGCTCCGGCGCCGTCCGCGAGCGCTGGGAGTCGCTGAACGCGCTGGTCCGGCTCGCCGGGGAGTTCGAGACCGCCCGCACCGCGGCCGGCGAGAGCGCCGACCTCGCCGCCTACGTCGCCGAGCTGGACGCCCGGGCCGCCGCCCAGCACGCCCCCGCCGTCGAGGGCGTCACGCTGGCCTCGCTGCACGCCGCCAAGGGCCTGGAGTGGGACGCGGTGTTCCTGGTCGGCCTGAGCGAGGGCACGCTGCCGATCATCTACGCCAAGACCGACGAGCAGGTCGAGGAGGAGCGCCGGCTGCTGTACGTCGGCGTCACCCGGGCCCGCCGCTTCCTCACCCTCTCCTGGTCGCTCTCCCGCTCCCCGGGCGGCCGCGCCTCCCGCAAGCCCACCCGCTTCCTGGACGGGCTGCGCCCCGGCTCGGGCAGCCCCGGCGCGCGCACCCGGGGCGGGCGCGGGGGCGTCGAGCCGGGCGCGGAGCGCTCCGCCGCGCGCCGGGCGCGCGGCCCGGTCAAGTGCCGGGTGTGCGACCGCACCCTGACCGACGCCGTCGAGCGCAAGCTGCGCCGCTGCGAGGGCTGCCCCTCCA
Organism: Kitasatospora sp. NA04385; assembly: GCF_013364235.1. Taxonomy (NCBI): domain Bacteria; kingdom Bacillati; phylum Actinomycetota; class Actinomycetes; order Kitasatosporales; family Streptomycetaceae; genus Kitasatospora; species Kitasatospora sp. NA04385. Next base: position 5,020,128 of record NZ_CP054919.1, read on the forward strand.
CCATGGACGAGGCGCTGTTCGAGCGGCTGCGCGAGTGGCGCTCGGTCAAGGCCAAGGAGCAGGGCGCCCCGGCCTACGTGGTGTTCACCGACGCCACCCTGACGGCCATCGCGGAGGACGTGCCGGGCAGCCTCGCCGAGCTGTCCAGGATCTCCGGGGTGGGCGCCATGAAGCTGGACAAGTACGGCTCCGACGTGCTCTTGTTGTGTGCGGGGGAGAGTCCGGAGCCGGTGGGGGAGACCGACCGGGAGCCGGAGTCCGCCCCGTCCGGGGACGAGGCCGCGATCCAGGCTGAGAACGAGGCTGAGAACTCGCCGGAAAAATAGTTTGCGCGCCGCGTGTACGGCGCAATAGCCTGCCGGAGCGGTCAAGGGGACGAGGCCGCGAAGCTCGCAGAGGGCCTGTTTCTGCGTGCGCTGACCATCAACCAGATATCGGAGCCCGGGCGACCGGGTGCCGCGAGACGCCGAGAGGAGGCGAGTGAAGTGGAGACCAAGATGATCACCAAAGTGACCGAACTGATGACCACCCTCGCCATGCCCTCGCGCGTCAGCGTTACGGGTCTGGGTCTTGGTACGGCCGGCGGCAACGCCGGAGCCCTGCTGTCCGAGCACTGCTTTGTCAGTGATCTCGGCAATGCTGTGGCCACCCGTGTCGAGGCAGGTCTCTCCCGTGACTGGGCGACGTTCGTCGACGGCATTTCGCTGTCCGAGGAGCGACCGACCAAGGCATCGAAGGCAGTAGCGGCAGAAGCCCGGCATGGGCGCTATGCGGCCGTCATCGGTGCCGGAAGCAACAAGCAGGACCAGCAGATCTCCCTGGCCGAGGCCGCCGTTCGCGGCGCCGAGGCAGGCCGGAAGCAGGCTTTCCGCGGGCCTGGACCCTGGAGCGAACGACCCTGACTGAGTCAGTCACGGGCGGTGCCTCCAGGGCCGCGGAAACCCAGTAACCGGGTTCCGCGGCCCTTCTGTTTTGTCCGGTACGCAAGACCCACCCAGGCCCCACGGGGCCTCCGGCCCGATCCGCACCGCGGAACGGCCGGATCCACATCGAAGACGAGGAAGACGCCCACAGTGTCCACGGTCATCACACCGCCGCCCCTCCCGTCCGTACCGACCGACAAGACCGTCAAGGCCGACCAGGCCGACCCCCCGGAGGTAACACTCATGCAGCTCACCGCCATCGACGAGGCTGACTCGCTCGGGCTCCCGATCCCGTGCCGGGCCTTCGACCCGGAGGTCTTCTTCGCGGAGACCCCCGCCGATGTCGAGTACGCCAAGTCCCTGTGTGGCACCTGCCCCGTGAAGGCCGCCTGTCTCACCGGCGCCATCGAGCGCCGCGAGCCGTGGGGCGTCTGGGGCGGCGAGCTCTTCGTCCAGGGCGTCGTCGTCGCCCGGAAGCGTCCCCGTGGCCGTCCGCGCAAGACCGAGGTCATGGCGTGAACCCCGCAGCCAGGACCGACCGCAGCGGCACCGGAGCCGTCCGCAGGGGAGAGCAGCCCCCGCTGGACACCGCTCTGCGCCACTCGGTACGCATCGCGGCCGCCAAGGCCGACGCAGAACTGACCCGTCCCTTCCCGAGCACGCACCACGAGCAGGACCACCACATGAACCCCGCCGGCATCGATCCGACCGTCCGCTCCGAGCAGACCACCGAACTCCAGATCCAGAACAGGACCCTTGAGATGAATCTCCTCCAAGAATCCCTGGCGCGCGCGCATATGCAGCAACGCCTCCACGAGGCCGAGGAGCAACGCCTCGGCCTGCGGGTGATGCGCGCGGCGCGACTGCGCCGCAAGGCCGAACGTGCCTCCCTGCGCGCCCGCAAGGCCCTCGCCGTCGCCCTGATGTGACGGACGCTCCACCCCCGCCGGCCGGTCGAGAGGCCCCGCCGGTGACACACCCCTGAACGCCGACGGCCGACTCCCCGCCCCCGGGGAGTCGGCCGTCGGCGCATCCCGGGGCCCCCGGCGCTGCCCCCGTACCGTCTGTCCGGTTCCGCCGGATTCATTCCGCAGGGCCCAATTCCGCGCTTCCGCACCCCTGTTCGCACCTCGAACAGGTCGTGCAAGGATGGGCCCCATGTGGCCCACCCTCCCGCTCGGCGAGAAGCTGCGCACCGTACTCGGCCCGCCGCGCAAGGTCCGCCGCCTGGTCAGCAGCCCGCGCTCCCGGGTCTGGCGGGCCGAGCTCTCCGGCCGCCCGGTGGTGGTCAAGCAGCTGGTCGACGCGCCCGGCGCCGACGAGCGGTACGCCCGCGAGGCCGCGGCGCTGGCCCTCGCCGCCCGGCCCGGCCGCCCCGGCGGCCCGGTGGTGCCCGCGCTGCTCGGCACCGACCCGGCCCGCCGCCTGCTGGTGATGGAACGCCTGGAGGACCGCACCCCGGGCCCCGGCTGGCAGGCCGACTACGCCACCGCGCTGGCCGCGCTGCACGCCAGCGCCCCCGCCGACCTCGACGACCTCGCCGGGACGCCCCCCGGCACCGACCTGCCCGCCTGGACCGGTCCGACCGGACGCGACCTCGGCTGCTTCATCGCGCTGGCCCGCATCCTCGACGTGCCCGCCCCGCCCGGCGCCCGGGCCGAGGCCGAGGCCCTGGTGGACCGGCTCTCCACCGCCCCCGTCCGGCACGCGCTGCTGCACGGCGACCCCTGCCCCGGCAACGACCTGCACACCGCCGACGGCGTCCGGTTCGTCGACTTCGAGCAGTCCGCCCTCGGCCCCGGCGCGGTCGAGTTCGCCTACCTGCGGGTCGGCTTTCCGACCTGCTGGTGCTCCACCGCCCAGCCCGCCCCCGCCCTGGCCGAGGCCGAAGCCGCCTACCGCACCGCCTGGCAGGCGGCCACCGGCACCGCGGCCCCCACCGCCGCCGAACTCGCCGACGCCTGCGCGGGCTGGCTGATCCGCGGCGACGCCCTCGTCCCCAAGGCCGAACGCGGCACCGCCGACCACCTGGCCCGGCTCCACCACGGCGACTGGACCTGGGGCAACGCCACCGCCCGCCGCCGCACCCTGCACCGCCTGCGGGTGGTCGCCGAACTGGCCGACGCCGACACCGCGCTCCCGGTCTTCGGCCGCTTCTGCGCCACCCTCGCCGCCCGCGCCCGCACCGCCTGGCCCGCCGCGGGCCCGCTCCCCGCCGAACGGACCTGACCGCCCCGGACCCGCCGCCGGTCAGGCCCGCACGACCGTCACCCCGTGCCGCTCCAGCTCGCGGGCCAGCTCCTCCGGGTACCCGAGGCCGCCGGCCGGGGCGTGCTCCTCGGCCAACTCCCGCTCGGTGGCGGCGAAGTCGTGCCAGTGCAGGGTGAACGGCGGGACGAGCCCGAAGCCGCCGCCCAGGCAGTCGGAGAGGGCGTCCCACCCCCAGCCGTAGTAGCCGCCCGGGCCGAGCAGCGCCTCACCGATCGCACAGTGCAGGCCCGCCTCGTCCTCCACCGCCCGGCCGTCCACGTGGTACTCGCCGCCGGAGCGGTCCGGCCCGGGCTCGCGGAGGTCCAGCGCCAGCGTCTGCCACGCCTTCTTGGCCGCGGTGGACAGCCCGCGCCAACTCCCCGGCCGCAGCGGCGGCCCGGCCCGCCAGGACCGCCAGACCGGACGGGCCGCCGAGCCGGGGAGCGCGTCGGCGTCGACCGTCAGCAGCACGTCGACCAGGGCCCCGCCGAGCACCGACGGCCTGGTCCACTCGGCGTCGAACCCGATCGCCCGCCGGTCCATCACCCGCCCGGTGTCGTCCAACGACCACAGCTCGGTGTACCCGGGGTGCCTGCCGCGACGCCGGCGGAGCGCCGCCCGCATCGGCTCGGCGGGCTCGCAGCCGACCAGCCGCAGCGGCAGCGGGCCGTCCCCGGGCGGTCGGCCGCCAGCCCGGGGACGGCCCGGCCCGCCGCGTGTCCGGCGCCCCGACCGCCGACCAGTTCGAAGCGGACGAACGGGCCGTCGGCGCTCCGGTGCCAGTCGTCGGCGCGCACGCCCGCACCGATCGGGACGTCCACCAGTGCGACGTCCCCGGGGCTCGGTGCGACCGACAGGACCTCGGCGTCCACCAGCGTCCACCAGGCTTCGAAACCGCTCGCCGTCCGGCCGACGACCGAGGCCGCCCCGAGCCACCCGGCCGCCGCCCCCGGCGCGCAGCCGCGCATGACCAGCACCTCGCGCGGTGGCGGCGGCGGGTCGGCGAACAGCCCCTCGGCGGCCGCGCACCGGCCCAGCAGCAGTTCGTCGCCCCCCTCGTCCTCGCCCACGATCAAGTACCGCACCGGGAACGGCCGTTCCCACCGCCGCTGCTCCTCGAACCGCATGCCCGCCCCTCAGGTCCTGGTGGCTCAGTCGGCGTCCGGCTCGGCGAAGCCGGGCAGCCAGCGGAGCAGTTCCTCGTGCAGGCGGACGGTGGCGCCGAGCTGGCACAGGACGCCGATGGTGGAGAGCGTGACCCGGTGGATCAGCAGGTAGGAGGGCGGGAGGTTGAGCCGCTTGCCGAGGTTGTAGGCGGGGGAGCGCGGGTCGGCGATCCTGGCGGCCTGGGAGCGCATCCACTCGCGGCTGAAGGTGAACTGCTCGGCCCGGGTGGGTTCGATGATCGGCAGCAGGTAGTCGAGCACCGCGTCCGGGTCGAGCGTGATGCCGGAGCGGACGAAGTTCTCCTGCCGGAGCAGGTCGTACACCGCCCCCGCGTCGCCGGCCAGGGCCAGGCGCAGCGAGGTGCCGATCGGCAGCGGCAGGCCGCCGGGCAGGCGGTCCACGGTGCCGAAGTCGAGCACGCCGAGCTTCCAGCTCGCCGCGGTGCGGCCGGTCTTGACCAGCCGGAAGTTGCCCGGGTGCGGGTCCGCGTGCAGCAGGCCGGTGCGGGCCGGGCCGGCGAACAGGAAGCGGGCCAGCAGCTGCCCCGCCCGGTCGCGCTCGGCGCGGGTGCCCTCCGCGACGACCCGGGACAGCGGCTTGCCCTCCAGCCACTCGGTGACCAGCACCCGCCCGGACTGGGCGACCACCCGGGGCACCAGGATGTCGGCGTCCCCCGTGAACTCCTCGGCGTGCAACTGCTGGGACTCCGCCTCCAGCTGGTAGTCCAGCTCCTCGGAGACCCGCTCGCGCAGCTCGGCGATCAGCGGCTTGATGTCCACCCCCGGGATCAGCGGGCCCAGCACCCGGGCCAGCCGGGAGAGCTGGCCGAGGTCGCTGAGCAGGGCGTCGCCCGCGCCCGGGTACTGGATCTTGACCGCGACGTCCCGCCCGTCCTGCCAGACCGCGCGGTGCACCTGGCCGATCGAGGCGGCGGCGGACGGCTGGTCGGAGAAGGAGCGGAAGCGGTCGGCCCAGTCCGGGCCGAGGTCGGCGGAGAGCACCGCGTGCACGGTGCGGGTCGGCATCGCCGGGGCGGACTCCTGGAGCTTGGTGAGCGCGGCCCGGTAGGGGCCCGCGACGTCCTCCGGGAGGGCGGACTCGAAGACCGACATGGCCTGCCCGAACTTCATCGCACCGCCCTTCAGCTTGCCGAGCGTCGCGAAGAGCTGCTCGGCGGTCTGGGCCTGCAGTTCGGCCGCGACCTCCTCCGCGGGCCGCCCGCCCAGGCGCTTGCCCAGGCCGAGGGTGGCCCGCCCGGCGAAGCTCAGCGGCAGGGCCGCCAGCCGGGCCGTCCGGGAGACCGCCTTGCGCGGCATCTCAGACATCCGCCGCCCCCGTCCGGACGGTGCGGCCGGTGCCGGCCGGGGCCGCCCCGGCACGCGGGCGGACGACCGGACGAGCCGTGCCGGTCCCTGCCTTGCGCGGTAGATCGCTCACCGGACCTCCTGATCCTCCGGACCGACCGGCGCCCCGCCGGCGGTCGGTACAGCGGTGCCCCCGGCAGCCGCCCGGCACTCCCGCCGACGGCCGCCGCCCGCGACCCCGGCGGCGGTGCGCCGGGCGGCGGTGGACGGAGGCGGGCGGGGAGCGGCCGGACGGGCTCCGGGCGCGTCCTTAGGCCATTGTGCCCGTTCGTCCCGGTGCGGAGGACTGCCACAGGCAACCGCAGTCCGGGTGGCTGCGCAGCCGCAGCCGCCGCACCATGCCGTCGGCGGCGGACAGCTCGCACCAGCCGTCCACGCTCGGCGGTGGCGACCCGTCCAGGTACAGCTGGACGTGCAGCGCGGCGAGCCCCGCGACGGCGGCCGCCACCGCGCCGTCGCAGGCTGGCAGGCGGGCCCGGCCCGGGCCCTCGTCGATCAGCTGGGCCAGCAGCCGGGGCCACGCCTCGTCCTCGTCCCGCCGGGCCAGCGTCGCGCAGCTGCCGCAGGCGGACGCGCCGGGGACGACCAACGGGCCGACCACGCCGAGGTGTTCGAGCACCCCGGTGTACAGGTGCGGGATGCCGGCCCGCATCAGCTCCTGGGCGTCGACGGCGGCCCCGGTGTACGCGGCCGAGCCGTCCCGCGGGGCGAGCACGACCAGGGCGGGCGGCGGGGGAGCGGCGGGCGGGCGCCGGTAGCGCTCGCCGACCGGGGCACCGGTGGCGCGGTGCACCAGCTCGCGGGCGGCGGTGGCGCGCAGCCGCCCGATGTCGCCCGGCGGCAGGCCGCCGGGCGCGCAGTCCCGCGCGGTGACCCGGCCGCGGTCCAGCACCGCGACCTCGCCGATCCCGCCGGCCGCCAGCGCGGCCCCGACGGCGGCCCCGATCCGCCCGGCCCCGCGCACCTCGACCCGGGCCCGGGCCCGGCCCTGCAGCACGGCCGCCGCCTCGCCCGGCGCCGGGTGCACCAGGGAGAGCGAGGCCAGGTCCGGGCCCAGCAGCTCGCGCCGGGCGGGTGGGTACAGCTCCAGCACGTCCCGCAGGGCCTGGGCGTCGTCCAGCAGTTCGCTGCTGCCGAGCGAGTCGAGCACCGCCCGGCAGTACTCGGCGCTCAGCCCGAGCCGCTGCCCGGCGGCGACCACCGCGGGGCCGTCCCGGCTGCCGTCGACCAGCTCCAGGAAGCCGGCCAGCCTGCGGTCGACGCCCTCGATCACCCGGGCGTGCCGCCGCACGGTGCCGAACTGCAGGGTCTGCTTCTCCCGCCAGAGCCGGGCCAGGGCGGGCTTGATCACGGGGCGCATGCGGGTACCTCCCAGGGTCGGGACCCCGGCGTCGGGATCGCCGGTGACCGCAGCTTGCCCGGCCCTCCCGGCGGGCGGAAATCCGTTGTCCACAGCCCCGGTAGGACGATCCGCTCATCACTGTGCACAGCCTGTGGACAACGCGCCCGGGTGGTCCCCGGTGCCGCGCCGTTCCGGTGCCGGACTTCTGTCACAGGGACGGGGTAACGTCCTGTGCCATGGCAGCCGAACGGGACTCCCACCGGTCGGCGTCGCGTCGGCGTGCCCGGGCAGCCTCCGGACCGGCGGCCGCGGCGCCGGGTGCGCACGCCAGCACCGGGGCCGGTCGCGAGTACGCATCCGACCGTGAGCACCCGGCCGACCCGGGCCGCGGCACCGACCGCACCGCCGACCGCACCGCCGACCGCGGCATCGACCGCAGCAAGGTCGAGGTGCGCCGCAGCGCCCGCCGCAGCCGCACCGTCTCCGCCTACCGCGAGGGCGACCGCACCGTGGTGCTGATCCCGGCCCGGATGTCGCACGCGGAGGAGCAGCGCTGGGTGGCGCAGATGCTCGACAAGCTGGCCGCGCAGGAGAGCCGCCGGATGCTCGGCGACGAGGCCCTGCAGGCCCGCGCCCGCGAGCTCTCGCTGCTCCACCTGGACGGCCGCGCCGTCCCCGAGCAGGTCCGCTGGGTGACCAACCAGAACTCCCGCTGGGGCTCCTGCACCCCCAGCGAGCGCACCATCCGGCTCTCCCACCGGCTGCAGGGCATGCCCGAGTACGTGATCGACTACGTCCTGCTGCACGAGCTCGCGCACCTGCTGGTCCCCGACCACGGCCCCGGGTTCTGGGCCCTGCTGGAGACCTACCCGCGCACCGAACGGGCCCGCGGCTACCTGGAGGGCGTCGCCTCCGCCGCCCGGCTCCCGCACCTCCCGCCCGCCCGCGCCACCTGACGCCGGGCACCCGGCGACCCGGCGACCTGGCCCCGAAGGACGCGAAGGACGCGAAGCACCCCGGAGACGCACCGGACCCCGGCCGCCCGCACGTGGCGGGGGCCGGGGTCCGGTGGCGGAGCGGGGCGGTCAGACCAGCGTGCGGGCCCGCGCCACCAGGTCGCGCACCGAGCGGTCGGTGTCGGCCGGCAGCTCGTCCCAGCCGAACCAGCGCAGGTCCAGCGACTCCTCGCTGATCAGCTCGCGCGCCCCGGCCGGGGCCAGCGCCACGTACTGCACGTCCAGGTGGGTGTTCTCCGGCCGGTCCTTGCCCGCGCAGCGCACCTGGTGCCGGTCCAGCTTCACCGGCGCGGTGCGGCCCGCGACGGCGAGCAGTGCCAGGTCCGCGATGCCGGACTCCTCGACCGCCTCGCGCAGCGCGGCCGAGGCGAGCGTCTCGTCGCCGGGTTCGCAGTGGCCGCCCATCTGCAGCCACCTCCCGACCTTCGGGTGCAGGGTGAGCAGCACCCGCTCGCCGGCCGGGTCGACCACCAGCGCGCTGGCGGTGATGTGGCCGGGCAGGCAGGCCCGCCACATGCCGTCGGCACGTTCGGCGAGGTGGGCCAGGTACGCGTGGCGCAGCTCGTCCTGGCCGGCCCCGTCGGGCACCCAGTCGGTCAGGGCGCGGACGGCGTCCGCGTGCAGCGAGGTCGAGGTCACTTGGCGGTGCCCTCCGGCCCCTGCTCGCCGTCCTTACCGTCCTTACCGTCCTTGCCGTCCTCCTCGGAGCCGGACCCGGTCGAGCCGGACTCGGACTCGGTCGAGTCGGACTCCGACCCGGCCGCGTCGGACGGTTCGGCGGAGTCCGCCGAGGTGTCCGCCCCGGCCTCCGGGGCGGCGCCGCCGTCCTTGCTCAGGTCCGCCTTCCCGCTCCCGCTCCCGCCGCCGCTCCCGCCGCCGGCCGCCTCGCCCAGCAGCCGGTCGAGCGCGTCGAAGTCGAAGCCGCCCTCGGCCACCGCCGCGGTGTCCCGGTGCACGAAGCCGTCCGGGTCGTCCAGGTCGGCGGCGGTGGGCAGCATGTCGGGGTGGCTCCACAGCGCGTCCCGGCCCTCGACGCCGCGGGCGTCGGCGAGCGAGGCCCACAGCCGGGAGGCGTCGCGCAGGCGGCGCGGGCGCAGTTCGAGGCCGACCAGGGTGGCGAAGGTCTGCTCGGCGGGGCCGCCGGAGGCGCGGCGGCGGCGGAGCGTCTCGCGCAGCGCGGCGGCGTGCGGCAGGTGCGGCGCGGCGGCGGCGTGCACCACGGCGTCGACCCAGCCCTCGACCAGGGCGAGCGCGGTCTCCAGCCGGGCCAGGGCGGCCTTCTGCTCGGGCGTGTCCTCGGGCTGGAGCAGGCCGCCGGCCAGCGCGTCCTGCAGGGCCTCGGGGTTGGCCGGGTCGATCTGGCCGACCAACTCCTCCATCCGCGAGGTGTCGACCTTGATGCCGCGCGCGTACGCCTCGACCGCGCCGAACAGGTGCGCCCGCAGCCACGGCACGTGCGCGAACAGGCGCTGGTGGGCGGCCTCGCGCAGGGCCAGGTAGAGCCGGACCTCCTCGGCGGGCACGTTCAGGCCCTCGCCGAACTCGGCGATGTTCTGCGGGAGCAGCGCGGCCTTCCCGGCGGGGGCGAGCGGCAGGCCGACGTCGGTGGAGCCGAGCACCTCGGCGGCCAGCGCGCCGAGCGCCTGCCCGATCTGGGTGCCGAACATGGCGCCGCCCATCGAGCGCATCATGCCCATCAGCGGCCCGGTCATCGCCTGCATCTCCTCGGGCAGCACGCCGCCCATGGCGTTGCCGACCCGCTCGGCGACCGGGTCGACCAGGTCCTTCCAGACCGGCAGGGTGGCCTCGATCCACTCGGCGCGGCTCCAGGCCACCGCCGCGGAGGAGGCGGACGGGAACTCGGTGGCGGAGTCCAGCCAGAGGTCGGCCAGCCGGACGGCCTCGGTGACGGCGGTGCGCTCGGCGGCGCCGACCGAGCGGTCCTTGCTCTTCCCCTCGGGCTGCTCGGCGACCACGGTCTGCCGGGCGATGTTCTTGGCCAGGTCCCAGTTCACCGGGCCGCCTTCGAACGAGAGCATCTGCCCGAGCTGCTGGAACGCCGCGCCGAGGTCGTTGGGGTTGAAACCGCCCATCATCGCGGCGAACGGGTTGTCCCCGCCCTGCCCGCCGGGGCCGCCCATGCCGAACAGCGCCCCGAAGGGGTTTCCGGTGCCGAAGCCGAACGGCTGCTGCGGGGTCGAGTCGCCCTGCTCGCCGTCCTTCTTGCCCTTGTTCTTGCCGTCCTCGGGCTCCTCGGGGGGAACGCCGAATCCGAAGGGGAGGTCGCTCACGGGGGTCCTCGATCTGATCGGCCGTCACGCGGGTGGTGTGGCGGGAAAGTCTGCCGCCCGGGGGCTCCGAGCGGTTTCAATGGTCTCGCGGCGACCGCGCCGGGTGCACCGCCGGGGCCGAGCCTCGGGCAGGATGGTCAAGTGCGTGACACTCGTACGTCCGCACTTAAGCTAACCGTGGAGGATGGCCGGTGAGTTCCCCGCCTTCGGACGTTCGCTCTGGGCTGACCGGGGGCGAGGACGCGCCGACCGATGCCGGTTCGCCGACTCCAGCCTACGGCGGCAAGCCGCTGACCGTGGCGGTCACCGGCGCGGCGGGCGTGCTCGGCGAGCGTGTCGCGCGGCGCCTGGTCGACTCCCCGCACGTGCGCCGGGTGCTGGCGGTGGACGAGCGGCGCGGCGACGCCCCGGGCGTGCAGTGGCGGGTGCTGGACGTGCGCGACCCGGCGGTGGCCGAGCGGCTGGCCGGCGTCGACGTGGTGGTGCACCTGGCGATGGACCTCGGCATGGAGACCGACCCGCGCACCCGCAGCGCGTACAACGTGCGCGGCGCGCAGACGGTGGTGACCGCCGCCGCGGCCGCCGGGGTGCACCGGGTGGTGCTGTGCACCTCCGCGATGGTCTACGGCGCGCTGCCCGACAACGACGTCCCGCTGGCCGAGGACTCCGAACTGCGGGCCACCGAGGAGGCCTCGCTGGTCGGCGACCTGCTGGAGATCGAGCGGCTGGCCCGGCGCGCCCCGCGCGCCCACCCCGGGCTGCAGATCACCGTGCTGCGCCCGGCCGTGGTGGTCGGCCCCGGCATCGACACCGTGCTGACCAGGCACTTCGAGGCGCCGCGGCTGCTGGTGGTGGCGGGTTCGCGCCCGTGCTGGCAGTTCTGCCACCTGGACGACCTGGCCTCGGCGCTGGAGTACGCGGCGCTGGGCCTGGTGGAGGGCGAGGTGACGGTCGGCTGCGACGGCTGGCTGGAGCAGGAGGACGTGGAGGAACTGTCCGGCATCCGCCGGATGGAACTGCCCGCCTCGCTGGCCCTGGGCACCGCGGCCCGGCTGCACCGGCTCGGCCTGACCCCGGCCCCGGCGGGGGACCTCGCCTACACGATGTACCCGTGGGTGGTGTCCGGCAGCCGGCTGCACGAGGCGGGCTGGCGGCCGCGGCACACCAACGAGGAGGTGCTGGCCGAGTTGCTCGCCCAGGTGTCCGGCAAGCACGCGGTGGCCGGGCGCCGGCTCGGCGGCAAGGAGGCCGCCACCAGCCTGGGCGCGGCGGGGGCGACGGTCGCGCTGATCGGCACCGCCGCGCTGGTGCGCCGGGCCCGCAAGCACCGCCGGATCTGAGCACCGTCGGATCCGAGCACCGCCGAGTCCGAGCACCGAGTCCGGGCACCGAGTCCGGGCACCGAGTCCGGGCACCGAGTCCGAGCGTCGCATTTTCGCATCATGGAATTACCTCATCGTGATACGAAAATTCTTGCGGTCCGTCGCCGGGGATGCGGAATGATGGGGACCATGTCCGAGAACCACGACCCGATCCGCCTGCTCGCCGTCCGCGAGACCCCGCTCTCGCTGGACGAGGTGCACGCCGCGGTCGGCGACGACGCGGCCGGCGGCACCACGCTGTTCGTCGGCACGGTGCGCGACCACGACGGCGGCAAGCCGGTCGCCGCGCTGGAGTACAGCGCCCACCCGACGGCGCTGCGCGAACTGCGCCGGATCGCCGAGAAGGTCTGCGCGGACTTCCCGGTCCGGGCGCTGGCCGCGGTGCACCGCACCGGCCGGCTGGAGATCGGCGACGTCGCGGTGATCGTCGCGGTGTCCTGCCCGCACCGCGGCGAGGCGTTCGCGGCCTCCCGCCGGCTGATCGACGACCTCAAGCACGGGGTGCCGATCTGGAAGCACCAGATCTTCGCCGACGGCGAGGAGGAGTGGGTCGGCGCGGGGTCCTGCTGACGCCCCCGTGACCGGCCCCGGGCGGCGTTCGTTCCCCGTTCGGCGGTACCCCGGAAGGGGGTGGTCCGGCCCCCGCCCGTAACCCGGATGCCGCCCGCGCCGTTCCCCATGCAGGCGGCTAATCTGCTGATACGCACGACGAGCCTGTGGGGAGTTCGAAATGGCTGTGCTCGCCTGGTTGAGTATTCCCGTGGTGGCCGGTGTGCTGGCCACGGTCTGGGCCACCTGGGCGGCCCGTCCGCCCCGCGCGACGACCGATCCGAGCTCGCTGGCCGAGCACGAACGGTTCCGCGCCGCGATGGAGCGCAGCACCGGCGTCCGGGACTGACCTCCACCGCCCCCGATCGGCGGTGCGGGGCCCGGACCAGCGCTACACCGGGCCCCGCACTTCCCGTACTGTCGTGGCATGCCACGCCGATCGGCGACGATGCTCGCCGCCACCCTGCTGCTGATAGGCCTGCTCTGCGCATCGGTCCTGTTCAAGGTGCCGTTCACCGAGATGAGCCCGGGGCCGACCTACAACACCCTCGGCGTGCAGGAGAAGACCGGCACCCCGGTGATCACCATCACCGGCCACGAGACCTACCCGACCAGCGGCCACCTCAACATGACCACGGTCCAGGTCACCGGGGCGAACTACCAGCCCAGCCTGGTCTCGGCGATCGTCGGCTGGATCCGGGACGACGTGCTGGTCGTCCCGCACGACAACGTCTACCCGCAGGGCCAGACCGACCAGGAGGCCCAGCAGGAGAACGCCGAGCAGTTCGCCTCCTCCGAGGACAGCGCCAAGACCGCGGCCCTCAAGCAGCTGGACATCCCGGTCGGCACCGAGGTGGTGGTCGCCGCGGTGGCCGCCGGCGGGCCCTCCGAGGGCAAGCTGCACGCGGGCGACCAGATCGTCGCGGTGGACGGCGTGCCCATCACCGACCGGCTCCAGGTCGCCGAGCAGGTGACCAAGCACAAGCCCGGCGAGAGCGTGGAGTTCACCGTCGTGCCGCACGCCAAGGCCGGCGCGACGCCCGACCCGGCGGACGAGGTCAAGGTCACCGTCGTCACCGGCAAGTCCGACGACGACGGCCCCGAGCGGGCCGTGGTGGGCATCACGCCCAGCGTCGACCACGTCTACCCGTTCAAGATCGACATCGGCCTGCAGGACGTCGGCGGCCCCAGCGCCGGCCTGATGTTCGCCCTCGGCATCGTCGACAAGCTCACCCCCACCGACCTCACCGGCGGCAAGTTCGTGGCGGGCACCGGCACCATCGACGACGACGGCACGGTCGGCCCGATCGGCGGCATCCAGATGAAGCTGATCGCCGCCCGCGACAAGGGCGCCGAGTACTTCTTCACCCCCGCGGACAACTGCGCCGAGGCCGCCAAGGGCACCCCGTCCGGCCTCACCCTGGTCAAGGTGGAGAACCTGGACGGGGCGATGAAGGCGCTGGACGGCATCCGCAGCGGCGACAAGGCGGCGCTGCCCGGCTGCGGCAAGTAGCGGCCGGAGCCGGTGGCGGCCCGGCGGGCCCGGGCTAGGAGAAGGTCGCGAGCAGGGCGTCCGTCAGATTGGGGACGAGCTCGGGGCCGGTCAGCACCTCGCGGGCGAGGTCCTTCTCGCGCAGGCGCAGCGCGACCTCCTTGGAGCCGTCGCGCAGCACGGCCGCGGTGATCCGGACCTCCTGGCGCTGCGGGTGGGTCGCCACCCAGTCGTTGATCTCCTTGTCGGAGGCGTTCTTCGGCCGGGAGGACTCCGCGCCGGGCGGGAGCATCATCCGCTCGACCACCAGCGCGCAGCCGACCACGCCGTCCGGCCAGGCGATGGTGCCCAGGAAGCGGTCGAGCTCGGTGCCCGGGGGGATCTCCTCCTGCTCGACCGGGGTGAGCCCGGTCGGGTTGTCGTCCAGGCCGAGCTGCGAGGCGAGCCGCGGATTGGCCCGGCGCATCTGCGCGTTGTCGACCAGGGCGAACAGGCGGGCCGGGAGGTCCCAGCCGAGGGTCGCGGCGTGCTCGTCGATCTCCAGGGCGGCCCGGGTGAGGGGGGTGGCCGCGGGGAGGCCGGCGGCGCCGGCGGTCAGGTCAGGGGAGTCGGACATGGGGCCATCCTCACACGTCCGGGGGGGCCGTCTCCAACTCCGACGCAGCGTCCGGGAACTCAGGTAAAGACTGATTAAGTTGCATGGGAGATTGCTGTCCGCCGCCGGCGCGGCAGCACCTACCCGCAACGACGACAGCTGAGGTGGCGCCTTGACCTTCCAGATGCCGGACCGCTCAGGTCCGCCTTCCCGAGCGAGAGTCGGCCCGCCGTCGCGCCGGGCGAAGGTGCTGCTGCTGACGGCGGGCGTGCTGGCCGCGCTGTTCGTGCTGTTCGGGCTGTTCGCGGGGCTGTGGACCGACTGGCTGTGGTTCGACTCCCTGCACTACGGCTCGGTGTTCACCGCCCAACTGGGCGCCAAGGTCGGCCTGTTCGCGGTGTTCGGGCTGCTGATGGCGCTGGCGGTCGGGTTCAACCTGTGGCTGGCGTACCGGCTGCGGCTGCCGCTGGCGGCGATGTCGGTGGAGCAGCAGAGCCTGGACCGCTACCGGGCGGGCGTCGCGCCGTTCCGCACCTGGCTGCTGGTCGGCCTGTCGCTGCTGGTCGGCCTGGCGGCCGGCGCCGCCGCGGGCGCCCAGTGGCGGACGTGGATGCTCTGGCTCAACGCCACCCCGTTCGGGGTGAAGGACGGCCAGTTCCACAAGGACGTCTCGTACTACGCGTTCGACCTGCCCTGGTACCAGTTCGTGCTGGGCTTCGCGTTCAGCGCGGTGCTGGTCTCGCTGCTGGCCGCGACGGCCGTGCACTACCTGTACGGGGGCCTGCGGCTGCAGGGGCCCGGGCGGCGGGCGAGCGCCGGGGCACAGGGCCACCTGGCCGTGCTGCTGGGCGTGTTCGTGCTGCTGAAGGCGGTCGCGTACTGGCTGGACCGGTACGCGCTGGCGGTGAAGAGCGAGTCGTTCAAGAAGGTCGACGGCTGGACCGGCCTGCGCTACGTGGACGCCAACGCGTTCCTGCCGGCCAAGACGATCCTGTTCTTCGTCGCGGTCATCTGCGCGCTGCTGTTCTTCCTGACCCCGATCCGGCGGACCTGGGCGCCCGCGCTGATCGGCTTCGGGCTGATGGCGCTCTCCGCGCTGCTGGTCGGCGGCCTCTACCCGGCGCTGGTCCAGCAGTTCCAGGTCAAGCCGAACGAGCAGGCCAAGGAGACCGCGTACATCCAGAAGAACATCGACGCGACCAGGCAGGCGTACGGCATCGCGGACGCGGTCGAGCAGCAGTACGAGCCGACCGACTCCACCGACGCCGCGAAGCTGGAGCAGGACGCGCAGACCATCACCGACATCCGGCTGGTGGACCCGAACGTGGTCTCGCCGACGTTCCAGCAGAACCAGGCGCTGCGCAACTACTACGCCTTCCCGAAGACCCTGGACGTGGACCGCTACGGCGACCAGGACACCGTGCTGGGCGTGCGCGAGCTGGACCTGTCGGGCGTGCAGCAGCGCAACTTCATCAACGACCACTTCAAGTACACCCACGGCTACGGCGTGGTGTCCGCCAAGGGCAACCAGGTCGACGCCAACGGCAACCCGGTCTACACCGAGCACTCGCTGCCGACCACCGGCGACCTGGGCGAGTACGAGCAGCGGGTGTACTACGGCGAGAAGTCGACGATGTACTCGGTCGTCGGTCCCGGCATGGACGAGATCGACTACACCCGGGACGGACAGCCCGACCAGACCTCGCAGTACAGCGGCGGCAGCGGCGTCTCGATGGACAACCCGCTGACCAGGGCCGCGTACGCGGTGAAGTTCGCCGAGCCGCAGCTCCTCTACTCGGGGGCGATCAAGGACGGCGCGAAGATCCTGTACGACCGCACCCCCAAGGAGCGGGTGGAGAAGGTCGCGCCGTGGCTGTCGATCGACGCCGACCCGTACCCGGTGGTGCAGGGCGGGCGGCTGGTGTGGGTGCTGGACGGCTACACCACCTCCGACGGCTACCCGTTCTCCTCGAAGACCACCTTCGGTGACGCCACCAAGGACTCGATGACCGACCAGCGCGGCCGCACCCTGACCGCCACCAACCAGGTCAACTACATCCGCAACTCGGTGAAGGCCACCGTGGACGCGTACACCGGCGAGGTGACGCTCTACCAGTGGGACGAGGCCGACCCGGTGCTGAAGACCTGGATGAAGGCCTTCCCGGGCACGGTGAAGGCGAAGGCGGACATCCCGTCGACCCTGCTGCCGCACCTGCGCTACCCGCAGGACCTGTTCAAGGTCCAGCGCGACCTGCTCGGGCAGTACCACATCACCGACGCCACCGCGTTCTTCAGCGGCACCGACATCTGGGACGTGCCGGCGGACCCGACGGTCAACACCAAGGAGGTGCAGCCGCCGTACTACCTGACGGTGCGGACGCCGGACGCGAAGGCGGCCAGCTTCTCGCTGACCACCTCCTTCGTGCCCTCGGGGCGCACCAACCTGGCCGCGTTCATGACGGCGGACGCCGACCCCGGCGAGGACTACGGCAAGCTGCGGATCCTCCGGCTGCCGTCCGGTTCGGGCGCGCTCGGCCCGGAGCTGGTCCAGGCGAAGTTCAACTCCGACTCCGAGGTCGCCCACCAGCTGACCCTGCTGAGCAACAACAACGAGTCCGGCCTGGTGTACGGCAACCTGCTGACCCTGCCGGTCGGCGGCGGCATCCTCAACGTGGAGCCGGTCTACCTGGTGGCCCGCGGCGCCAAGGTGCCGGCCCTGAAGAAGGTGCTGGCGGTGTACGGCACCGGCAACGTGGCGATCGGGGACTCCCTCGGCGAGGTGCTGACCAAGGTGCTCGGCAGCGCGGCGGGCGGCGCCACCACGCCCACCGCCCCGGCCGACCCGGAGAGCCCGGGCACCCCGACGGACCCGACCAAGCCCACCGCGCCGGGCACCCAGGACCCGGACGTGCAGAAGGCGCTCGCGGACGCCCAGAAGGCGTTCGACGAGGGCCAGGCGGCGATGAAGAACGGCGACTGGGCGGCGTACGGCAAGGCCCAGGAGGCGCTGAAGAAGGCGATCGCCGACGCGGTGGCCGCCGAGCAGAAGGGCGGCCGGTCGGGCGGCGGGGCGTCCCCCGCGCCGAGCGGTGCGCCCAGTGGTGAGCCCAGCGGCTCACCGAGCGGCTCGCCCTCGGCCTCGCCCACCGGCTGAGCTGCGGCAACCGGTTTGTCGGCCCGCCCCGTGATCGTGATACAGTGGTTTCACCGACGCGGGGTGGAGCAGCTCGGTAGCTCGCTGGGCTCATAACCCAGAGGTCGCAGGTTCAAATCCTGTCCCCGCTACTCAGTAGCGCGAAGGCCCGGAGGCATCAGCCTCCGGGCCTTTCGTCGTTCCCTTTGCCATTCCTTGGGTGTCCGGTCGATTGACACCCCATGTGGTCTAGTCCAACCTGAGTCATGCCCATGACGGGCGGCCCCCACCGCCCGTCCTGATGCGCTGCAAGTCCCTTGCCAGCAACGGAAATCGATCA
Organism: Kitasatospora sp. NA04385; assembly: GCF_013364235.1. Lineage (NCBI taxonomy): Bacteria > Bacillati > Actinomycetota > Actinomycetes > Kitasatosporales > Streptomycetaceae > Kitasatospora > Kitasatospora sp. NA04385. The sequence continues at coordinate 5,037,972 of NZ_CP054919.1, forward strand.
CGTTCTGGCTCCGTCTGCCGCTCTCCCGACCGGGTGTCGGACGGCGTTCCTGCATCCCCACGTGACAGGAGAGAGGCACATCCGCATGCATCGGACCAACCGCAGGGCCTGGGCCGTCACGGCCGCGGCCGCCACGCTGCTCGCCGGGGCGGTGTCGCTGCTGGGAGCCCCCAGCGCGACCGCCGGGCCGGGCAACACCACCGGGGCCCCCGCCACCAGCGGCGGCATCAAGGTCGCGTACTTCGACCAGTGGTCGATCTACTCGAACGCGTACTACCTGAAGAACGTCGACACCAACGGCATGGCCGGGAAGCTCGACTACCTGCTGTACGACTTCGCCAACATCGACCCGAACAACCTGACCTGCTTCGAGCCGAACTCGGCGGCCTCCCAGGACGAGAACAACCCGAACGCCGGTGATGGCGCGGGCGACTACTACGCCGACTACGCCAAGACCTTCGCCAACGGCAACAGCGTGGACAACTCCACCGACACCTGGAACCAGCCGCTGGCCGGCAACTTCCACCAGCTCCAGGAGCTGAAGGCGAAGTACCCGAAGCTCAAGGTCCTGATGTCGATCGGCGGTTGGACGTACTCCAAGTACTTCTCCGACGTGGCGGCCAGCGACGCCGCGCGCAAGAAGTTCGTCTCCTCCTGCGTCGACATGTTCATCAAGGGCAACCTGCCCGCGCAGGGCGGCTACGGCGGCGCCGGCACCGGCAAGGGCATCTTCGACGGCTTCGACATCGACTGGGAGTACCCGGGCGGCGGCGGCCACCTCGGCAACCACGCCTCGCCCAACGACAAGCAGAACTTCACCGCGCTGCTCGCCGAGTTCCGCAACCAGCTCAACACCCAGGGCACCGCGGACAGCAAGACCTACGCGCTGAGCGCGGCGCTGCCGGCCGGCCAGGACAAGATCCAGTACATCGAGACCGACAAGATCGGGCAGTACCTGACCTTCGCGGACCCGATGACGTACGACATGCACGGCGGCTGGGAGGCCCAGGGGCCGACCAACCACCAGACCCCGATCTACCAGAACCCGAACGACCCGATGAACAACGTGCCGCCGGGCAACGCCAAGTACTCGATCGACGAGGCGATCAAGGCGTACACGGTCGGCGACTCCTCGTACGGCATCCCCGGCGGGTTCCCGGCGAACAAGCTGAACATGGGCGTCCCGCTGTACTACCGCGGCTGGACGGGCGTGGCGGCCGGCGCCAACCACGGGCTGTTCCAGCCCGCCGGCGGACCGGCCCAGGGCGCGCCGAACTCCGGCAACGTCAACGGCGTGCGGATGTACAAGGAACTGCTCGGGACGGTGGACAACCCCAGTTACACCTACTGGGACCCCGCCTCGCAGGCCGCGTACTTCTACGACGGCAACAACTTCTGGTCCGGGGAGAACGCCAAGTCCATCCAGGCCAAGATGGACTACGCGCACTGCAACGGACTCGGCGGATCGTTCGTGTTCTCGCTCTACGACGACCCGAACGCGGCGCTGCTCAACCCGCTGATGACGGCCACCAGCGGCTCGGCCGCCTCCTGCCCGGCCGCGCCGACCGGCTCGCCGAGCGCCAGCGCCTCGCCGACGAAGTCCTCCTCGCCGTCGCCGTCGGCCAGCCCGTCGACCTCGCCGTCCACCAGCCCCTCCGGCAGCCCGTCCTCCTCGCCGTCCGGCAGCCCGTCCTCCTCGCCCACCTCGCCCGGCGGCGGCATCGTCGCCAACGCGGGCCTGGAGTCCGGCGCGCTCAGCCCGTGGACCTGCGCGGGCAGCGGCGGCAGCGTGGTCAGCGGCGGCCACACCGGCTCCTACGCCCTGCAGGGCAACGTCAGTGCCGGTGACACCGCGCAGTGCCAGCAGGTGGTCACGGTCAAACCGAACACCACCTACACGCTGTCCGCCTGGGTCAAGGGCAACTACACCTACCTGGGCGTCACCGGCTCCGGCGCGGACAGCTCGACCTGGACCCCCGGCGGGAGCGCGTGGACGAAGCTGTCCACCAAGTTCACCACCGGCGCCTCGGTCACCTCGGTCACCGTCTGGGTGCATGGTTGGTACGGACAGAGTCCCTACCAGGCCGACGACTTCAGCGTCAGCTGAGGCTCAGTCAACCTTGTTTTAAGGAAGGCCCGGAGGGTTCCCCCCTCCGGGCCTTCCCCCTTGCGGGCGCGCGGAGTTGATCGACTCCGGTACGATGCGTGGCCGGGGTTTGTGGGGCTCAAGTGTCGGGAAATCGACAAAGAGCCGAAGCGATCTCGCCGCGCTTCGGCCCCGCTCCGCCAAAACGGACGGAGCAGGTGTACGCGGTGTGCGGGTGATGCGACGATGGACCACGAGGGGGACGCGGAACGGCCACTGACGGGCCGGCCGGTCCGACGCGCCCCCTGGGGGACCGGCCCCCGGCCGACGGCCCGGGGCGGATGCCGCGACACTCGGGGGGAGCGGGAGTCGGCATGAAGCTCATCGGCAGCAACGGGACGGGAGAACGACTGGCCACCGGCCCCAGCACGGACACCGACACCGGTGCCCGGCCCACCGAACACGCCACCGGCAGCGGCCTGCCCGCCCAGCGCGGCACCGCGGACGGTGCCGTCGACGTGTCCGGCTACGGCCCGGAGAGCCTGGTCCACCTGACGGTCGACCAGGTCGCCGCCGCCTCCGCCCGCGACCTCGCCCCGGGCACCGACGACGAGGGCGACGGCGGCGACAGCTTCGAGACCGCCCTCGCCGCCCGCGAACAGGCCGCCCTCGAAGCCCGCCACCGCGGCTCCGCCGACGCCGGCGACCCGGGCGCCGCCAGCCAGCTCGGCGCCCTCCTGCTGCGCCGCGGCGACCTGCGCGACGCCGAACCGTACCTGCGCTCCGCCGCCGCCGCCGGGCTGCGCGCCGCCGCCAACAACCTCGGCGTCCTGCTCCACCAGCAGGGCCACCGGGTCGAGGCCGCCCAGTGGTGGCGGCAGGCCGCCGTCGCCGGCTCCGCCCCCGCCGCCCACGCCCTCGGCCTGCAACTGCGCGACCAGGGCGAGGAGGAGGCCGCCGAGTACTGGCTGCACTTCGCCGCCGAACAGGGCCACCCGCTCGGCGCCTACGCCCTCGGCGACCTGATGGAGCACCGCCGCGACGTCCGCGCCGAACGCTGGTTCAAGGCCGCCGCCGACTCCGGCCACCGCGAGGCCGCCTACCGCCTCGCCCGGATGCGCGAGGCCGCCGGCGACAAGGACACCGCCGAGACCTGGTACCGCACCGCCGCCGCCCGCAGCCACGCCCGCGCCGCCCTGCGCCTGGGCGTCCTGCTCGAAGCCCGCGGCGACCTCGACGAGGCCGCCCGCTGGTACCGGCAGTCCGCCCAGAACGGCGAGGCCCGCGCCGCCTGCGCCCTCGGCTTCCTGCTCCGCGACACCGGAGACCTCTCCGCCGCCGCCGAGTGGTGGCAGGAGGCCGCCGAGGCCGGTGACGGCACCGCCGCCAACGCCCTCGGCGCGCTGCACGCCGGCCGCGGCGAGAGCACCGTCGCCGAACGCTGGTACCGCGCCGCGCTCGACGCCGGCGACCACAACGGCGCCTTCAACCTCGGCCTGCTGTGCGCCGGCGCCGGACGCGAGGCCCAGGCCGAGCAGTGGTACCGCCGCGCCGCGTACGCCGGCCACCGCGAGGCCTGCAACGCGCTCGCGATCGTCCTGCTCCAGCGCGGCGACGAGTCCGGGGCCGAACCCTGGTTCTCCAAGGCCGCCGAGGCCGGCTCGGTGGACGGCGCCTTCAACCTCGGCGTGCTGCACGCCGGCCGCGGCGAGACCCGGCAGGCCCAGGAGTGGTACGCCCGCGCCGCCGCCGAGGGCCACGGCGAGGCCGCCCTGCAACTCGCCGTCGCCCAGGAGCAGCGCGGCAACCTGGCCGGCGCCCTGGAGCGCTACCGGCAGGCCGCCGACGGCGGCTCCACGGAGGGCGCCTTCCGGCTCGCCTCGCTGCTCGACCGCCGCGGCGACGCCGACACCGAGGCCGAGCACTGGTACGCCACCGCCGCGGACGCCGGCCACCGCCGGGCCCAGGTCCGGATGGGCGTGCGCGCCGCCGAGCGCGGCGCGCTGCAGATCGCCGAGAGCTGGTACCGCCGCGCCGCGGAGGGCGGCAGCCGCAGCGCCGCGTTCAACCTCGGCCTGCTGCTGGCCCGCCAGGACAGCGAGGCCGAGGCCATGCTCTGGTACACCCGCGCCGCGGACGCCGGCCACGGCCGGGCCGCCCTGCGGCTGGCCCTGCTCGCCCTGCGGCGCGGCGAGGCCGTCCAGGCCGAGAACTGGTGCAAGCGCGCCGCGGAGTACGGCCCGGCGGAGGTCGCCGAACGCGCGGGACGGCTGCTGGGGGCGCTCAACGCGGAACTCAGCGCCTAGGGGAACGCGCGGGGGAACGCGCGGGGCGGGCGGAACCGGGGGCGCGGGGAACCGCGCGCCCCCGTCCCCGCGGTCAGACGCTGAGCGAGCGCAGCGCCGCCTCGTGGAGGACGCCGTTGGTGGCGACCGCGTCCGCGCCGGTGGGGCCGTCGATGCCGTCGAGACCGGTGAAGCGGCCGCCGGCCTCCTGGACGATGATGCAGGGCGCGGCCATGTCCCACAGCGAGAGCTCGGGCTCGGCGGCGATGTCGACGGCGCCCTCGGCGACCATCATGTAGGACCAGAAGTCGCCGAAGGCCCGGGTGCGCCAGCAGATCCGGGTCAGGTCGAGGAAGGCGTCGAGGCGGGCCCGCTCCTCCCAGCCGCTGAGCGAGGAGAAGGAGAGCGAGGCGTCGGCGAGCCGGGAGACCTTGGAGACGTGGATGCGCTGCGACTTGGCGAGGCTGCGGCCGGCGAACGCGCCCAGGCCCTTCGCCGCCCACCAGCGGCGGCCGAGCGCCGGGGCGGAGACGATGCCCACCACCGGGACGTGCTCGCCGTCGGGCTGCTCCTCCAGCAGGGCGACCAGGGTGGCCCAGACCGGGACGCCCCGGACGTAGTTCTTGGTGCCGTCGATCGGGTCGATCACCCAGCGGCGCGGGCCGGAGCCCTGCAGGCCGTACTCCTCGCCGAGCACGGCGTCCCGGGGCCGGGCCCGCTGCAGGACGGAGCGGACGAGTTCCTCGGCGGCCTTGTCGGCGTCGCTGACCGGGGTCAGGTCCGGCTTGGTCTCGATCTTCAGGTCGAGCGCCTTGAAGCGCTCCATGGTGATCGAGTCGGCCGAGTCGGCGAGGACGTGGGCGAGTCGGAGGTCGTCGTGGTAGTCGGCCATGCACGGAACCCTAGCGGACTCAGTGTCCCGAGCCGCTGAGCTGCAGACCGATCACGCCCGCGATGACCAGGGAGACGGAGACCAGCTTCAGGGTGGAGGAGGACTCGCCGAGGAAGACCATCCCGTACACGGCGGTGCCGGCCGCGCCGATGCCGGTCCACACCGCGTAGGCGCTGCCGACCGGGAGCGTCTTCAGGGAGAGGGTCAGCAGGCCGAAGGAGCCCAGCGCGAAGAGCGCGAAGCTGATGGTGGGCCAGAGCTTGGTGAAGCCGTGGCTGAGCTTGAGGTTGACCGCGAATCCCGTTTCCAGCAGACCGGCGAGGATCACCATGGCCCATGCCATCGGGTTGACTCCCTGTCAGGTAGGACGGTGTGACCCTCCTATCGTTACCCAGTGCAGCGGCCCCAGCTACTCGTGTCCGCCGGGAACTCCCGACGACCCCTCAGTCCCCCTCGGAGGTCTCCCGGGTGGCCAGCAGGCGGCGCAGCGAGTACAGCCGGGCCGGATCGGCGTGGCCGTCGGCGACCCAGGCGTCCAGCGCGCAGTCCGGCTCGTCGTGCGAGCAGGCGCGCGGACAGTCGGCGGTGCCCGGCTCCAGGTCGGGGAAGGCGAGGATGACCCGGGACGGGTCGATGTGGGACAGGCCGAAGGAGCGGAAGCCGGGGGTGTCGATCACCCAGCCCGGGTCCAGCGCCTTCTTCGAGCCCGGCTTCGCCCCGGGCGGCGGCGGCAGCCGCAGGGCCAGCGCGGAGACCGTGGTGTGCCGGCCGCGGCCGGTGACCGCGTTGACCCGGCCGGTGCTCCGCCGGTGCTCCGGGACGAGCGCGTTGACCAGGGTGGTCTTCCCGACGCCGGAGTGCCCGATGAACACCGTGGTGCGCCCGCGCAGGTGCGCGCGGACGGCCTCCGCGCCCGCCGTCTCCAACTCGTCGGCCCGGGTCACCACGTACCGGATGCCCAGCGGCGCGTACGACTCCAGCAGCTCGTCGGCCGGGGCCAGGTCGGACTTGGTGAGCACCAGCAGCGGCTCCATCCCGGCGTCGTACGCGGCCACCAGGCAGCGGTCGATCAGCCGGGGGCGGGGCTCGGGGTTGGCCAGCGCGGTGACGATGGCCATCTGCCCGGCGTTGGCGACCACGATCCGCTCGTACGGGTCGTCGTCGTCCGCGGTGCGGCGCAGCACCGAGCTGCGCTCCTCGACCCGGACGATCCGGGCCAGCGTGTCCGGCTCGCCGGACAGGTCGCCGACCACGCTGACGGTGTCGCCCACGACGACGCCCTTGCGGCCGAGTTCGCGGGACTTCATGGCGATGACCTGGCGCTCGTCCCTCGTGCCGCCGTCGACCAGGCAGGTCATCCGGCCCCGGTCCACGGTGAGGATCATCGCCTCCGCGGCGTCCTCGTGCTTGGGCCGGATGCGGGTGCGGGGGCGGGAGCCCCGGCGGCCCGGGCGGCTGCGGATGTCGTCCTCGTCGGCGTTCTTGTCGTAGCGGCGCATGCTGGTGATCCCCCGTCAGCCCTGGCCGAGGAGGTCGGCCCACATCCGCGGGAAGTCCGGCAGCGTCTTGGCGGTGGTCGCCACGTCCTCCACCAGCACGCCGTCGACCACCAGGCCCAGGACGGCGGCGGCGGTGGCCAGCCGGTGGTCCTCGTAGGTGTGGAAGACGCCGCCGTGCAGCGGCCGGGGCCGGATCCGCAGGCCGTCCTCGGTCTCCGTGACGTCGCCGCCCAGGGCGTTGACCTCCTTGGCCAGCGCGGCCAGCCGGTCGGTCTCGTGCAGGCGCAGGTGCGAGATGCCGTACAGGTGCGACTCGGAGTCGGCCAGCGCCGCCACCGCGGCGATCACCGGGGTCAGTTCGCCGACGTCGTGCAGGTCCGCCTCGATGCCGTGCACCTTGCCGGTGCCGGTGAACTGCAGCCCGTCGTCCGTGAACGCGCAGGAGCCGCCCATCGCGGTGTAGATCTCGCGCAGTTGGTCGCCCGGCTGGTAGGTGTGCCGCGGCCAGTCCCGGACGGTCACCCGGCCGCCGGTGACCAGCGCCGCGGCGAAGAACGGGGCCGCGTTGGACAGGTCCGGCTCGACCACCAGGTCGCGGCCGATCAGCGCGCCCGGGGTGACCCGCCAGACGTCCTTCTCGCCGCCGTCCTCCGGCGCGTCGACCTGGCCGCCGGCCTTGCGGACCATGTCGACCGTCATCCGGATGTGCGGCAGCGAGGGCACCGGCCCGCCGGTGTTGCGGATCTCCACGCCGTGGTTGAACCGGGCGCCGGAGAGCAGCAGCGCCGAGACGAACTGCGAGGAGGACGAGGCGTCCACCTCCACCGCGCCGCCGTCCAGCGCGCCCGTGCCGTGCACGGTCAGCGGGAAGCCGCCCCGGCCGCCGTCCTCGATCCGGGCGCCCAGCGCGCGCAGCGCGTCGATCACGCCGTGCTGCGGGCGCTCGTGGCTGCGCGGGTCGCCGTCGAAGTGCACCGGGCCGTCCGCCAGGGTGGCCAGCGGCGGCAGGAAGCGCATCACCGTCCCGGCGTTGCCCACGTCCACCCGGGCCGGGCCGAGCAGCCGCTCGGCCGGGATGACCCGCCAGGCCTCGCCGCCGCCGGTCCCCCCGGACGCCGCGTTCACCGTCTCCTCGACCGTCACGCCCAGCGCCCGCAGGCCGTCCGCCATCAGCTGCGAGTCGCGGCTGCGCAGCGGGCGGCGCACCCAGCCCGGGCCGTCCGCGAGGGCGGCCAGCACCAGCGCGCGGTTGGTCGCGGACTTCGAGCCGGGGATGGTCACGGCCGCGTCCACGGCGGCGGTGGCGACGGGAGCGGGCCACAGGGAGTCGGTCATGGCGCCAAGTCTATGAGGCACCGCCCCGCTACCGGGGCAGCAGCCAGGCCGCCCCGAGCCCCAGGCAGGCCAGCGCCACCACCAGGAACAGCGCCACCCACAGCGCCCCCGGGACGCCCGTCAGCCGCGCCAGCTGGTCCGCGTCCGAGCCGGGCGCGCCGCCGCGCCGCCGGGTCACCCACAGCTCCAGCATCGGGCGCACCCCCGCCAGCAGCAGGAACCACACCCCCAGGTAGGCGAACGCCCCCTGCCATTCGGCCGTCCCGTACCAGGACACCGCGACGAACGCCCCGCCGGTCACCAGCACCGCCACCACCCCGAACAGGTTGCGCAGCGTCAGCAGCATCGCCGCCAGCAGCGCGATCCCGATCCACAGCAGCGCGGTGGTCCGCCCCGCCGCCAGCAGCGCCGCCCCGCCCAGGCCCAGCAGCGAGGGCGCCGGGTACCCGGCCGCGGCGGTCAGCACCATGCCCGGGCCGGTCGGCCTCCCCGAGGAGACGGTCAGCCCCGAGGTGTCCGAGTGCAGCCGGATGCCCGACAGCCGGCGCCGGGTCAGCAGCGCGGTCAGCCCGTGCCCGCCCTCGTGCGCGATCGTCACCACCGTGCGGGTCCACAGCCACACCGGGCGCACCGCCACCGCCAGGAGCGCCACCGCCGCGCTGCCCCACACCAGCCAGTGCGGCGGCTGCGGCTGCACGCCCGTCACCCGGTCCCACAGCTGCGCGAAGTCCATCGCCGCCGACCTCCGATCACCGTCGCCTCCCCTGCCCGGGGCGGGCAGCCTCCCACGGAAGGACGGCCCGCCGGTAGCCGCCGGTTCTCCCGGACGCCCCGTCCGGGCCGCCCGGCTCTGGCAAGCTGGACGCCATGTGCGGACGCTTCGCCTCCTCCACCGACCCCGCCGAACTGGTCGCCCTGTTCGGCGTCGAGCGGTGGGACCCGACCGAGACGATCGCCCCCAGCTGGAACGTCGCCCCCACCGCGCGGACCTACGCCGTCCTCGACCGGGCCCCGCGCGGGCAGCGCCGCCCCGTCCGCCAACTGCACGTGCTGCGCTGGGGCCTGGTGCCCGGCTGGGCGAGCAGCCCCGACGCCGCGGTCAAGATGATCAACGCCCGGGCGGAGACCGTCCACGAGAAGCCCGCCTACCGGCAGCCCTACGCCTCCCGGCGCTGCCTGATACCCGTCGACGGCTACTACGAGTGGCAGACCGCCCCCACCGACGACGTCTCCCGCCCGCCCCGCCGCCCCTACTTCGTGCACCGCGCCGACGGCGCGCCGCTCGCCCTCGCCGGGCTGTACGAGTTCTGGCGCGACCGCGGACGCCCCGGCGACCACCCCGACGCCTGGCTGGTCACCTGCACCATCGTCACCACCGCCGCCGAGCCGCTGCTCGCGCCCGTCCACGAGCGGATGCCGCTCTACCTGGGCCCCGACCGCTGGGACGCCTGGCTCGACCCGCACGCCGAGACCGCCGACCTCACCCCGCCGCCCCCCGGCGACCTGCGCATCCACGCCGTCCCCGACGAGGTCGGCAGCATCCGCAACGACCACCCCGGCCTGACCCGGCCGCGCACCGCGGACGACCTCACCACGCTGTTCTGAGGCCGCGCCGGTCCGCGCCGGTCCGGGGCCGGGCCTGCCCTACGCTCGGCGGCATGCAGCGGATCGTCGACACCCCCGCCGGGGACGCCCGGCTCCACTACCACCGCGCCGCCCGCCCGCACGCCGTGCTGCTGCTCGGCCACGGCGCGGGCGGCGGCGTCGAGGCCCCGACCTGCGGGCGCTCGCGGCCGCGCTGCCCGCCGCCGGGGTCACCGTGGTGCTGGCCGAGCAGCCCTGGCGGGTGGCCGGGCGCAGGCTCGCCCCCCCGGCCGCGCTCGACGCGGGCTGGCCCGCACAGTTCGCCGCCGCGGCCGAGGAGGGCCCGCCGGTGTACGCGGGCGGCCGCAGCGCGGGCGCCCGGTCGCCTGCCGGACCTCGGCCGCCCTCGGCGCCGCGGGCGTCCTCGCGCTGGCCTTCCCGCTGCACCCGCCGGGCCGGCCGGAGCGGAGCCGGGCGGACGAACTGCTCACCACCGGCCTGCCCGCCCTGGTGGTCCAGGGCGGCGCCGACACCTTCGGCACCCCGGCCGAGTTCCCCGCGCTGCCCGCCGGCCACCGCCTGGTGGAGGTCCCGCACGCCTCGCACGCCTTCAAGGTCCCCAAGCGGGCCCCGCTCACCCAGGAGGCCGCCCTGGCGCTGGTCACCGGCGCGGTCGCCGACTGGCTCCGGCGGCCCTGAGCCGGGCCGGCCGGGCGCGGCACGGGCCGTGAGCCGCGTCGCACGGCCGGACCCCGGGAATGTCCGGGCGGCGGACGGGGTTGCACGAGTCGTCAGAACATGCCCCCGGTGGAAAGGCAGCGTCCATGGGTTCGATCGCGTGCCGCGAGCGGCCGGAAGAGCGGGCCGCGCAGTCTGCGCTCCTGCCGGACTGGTCGGAGTGGGTTGTCGCGGGCGAGAAGCCGGTCAGCCCGATATCCTCGCTTGCGGGTCGGCCCGAGGTGGGCCGTGTGCGGGTTTCCGAGGAGGTGGGTCCGGTCGTCGGGACCGATGACGCGGCCGTGTCGGGCGCTGCTGGCGCCGACCAGGGCCGTCCGGAGGGCGAACAGCTCACCGGCGACGAACTGGCCGAGGCGATCGGCGAGGACACCTTCAGGGTGTCCGAGAACGAGAGCGAGGAGGCCAGGCGCGAGCGCTTCGAGCGCGACGCGCTCGGCTACCTGGACCCGATGTACTCGGCGGCGCTGCGGATGACCCGCAACCCGGCCGACGCGGAGGACCTGCTCCAGGAGGCGTTCGCCAAGGCGTACGCGTCGTTCCACCAGTTCCGCGAGGGCACCAACCTCAAGGCCTGGCTGTACCGCATCCTCACCAACACGTTCATCAACTCGTACCGCAAGAAGCAGCGCGAACCCCAGCGCACCGCGGCCGAGGAGATCGAGGACTGGCAGCTGGCGCGCGCCGAGTCGCACATGTCGACCGGCCTGCGGTCGGCCGAGGCGCAGGCGCTCGACCACCTGCCGGACAGCGACGTGAAGGACGCGCTCCAGGCCATCCCGGAGGAATTCCGGATCGCGGTGTACCTCGCGGACGTCGAGGGCTTTGCGTACAAGGAGATCGCGGACATCATGGGTACACCCATCGGTACGGTGATGTCCCGACTGCACCGTGGCCGCCGCCAGTTGCGCGGCATGCTGGAGGACTACGCCCGCGAGCGGGGGCTGGTCCCGGCCGGTACCGGTGCAGGGCAGGAAGCGAAGGGCGCGGGCTCATGAGCTGCGGAGATCCGCACGAGACCGAGTGCGGCGAGGTGCTCGACCACCTCTACGAGTTCCTCGACAACGAGATGGCCGAGGGCGACTGCGCCAAGCTGCGGGTGCACTTCGACGAGTGCTCGCCGTGCTTGGAGAAGTACGGCCTGGAGCAGGCCATCAAGGCGCTGATCAAGCGCTCCTGCGGGTGCGACGACACCCCGACCGACCTGCGGGCCAAGGTGCTGGCCCGGATCGACTCGATCCGCACCCAGCGCTCCGGCGAGGTGGACACCTCGGTGATCGAGGTGTCCTCGGTGAGCGTCGAGGTCACGGTCGACGGAACGGCCGGTCACGGCTCCGCGGTCGCGACCGCGGAGTAGCGCTCACTCGATCGGGTGAGCTGTCGCTGCTCCGGCTGCGGCGATGCGCGATCGTGCGCCGCGTCCGTCCGGGCGGGCCCTATTCTCTGACGAGTCCTCACGTCGGAGGGCCCGTGACGGGCGGGGGAGGCCGAGATCGCCAGTTCCAGCGGACGCGAGCACCGCGCCGCCCTGCCGGGGCGGGCCGCGGGCTACCTGACCGTCGTCCTGGCGGCCGCGTTCGCGGTGCTGCTGCCGCTGGCGGTGGCCGGGCCCGAGTTGGAGTGGCCCCGGATCGGCCTGCTCGCCCTGCTGCACCTGTGCCTGGAGTCGCTGGCCCAGGGCGCCCGCACCCCGTGCGCGCGGGTCTGGCGCCGGCTGCGCGGCCGGCCCGCCGAGGAGACCCCCGCCGACCCGCGCGGCAGCGGCTTCTTCCCGGTGCTGTTCGCGGGCGTGCTGATGCTGCCGCCCGCCGCCGCCGCGCTGGTCGCCCTGCCGGGGGCGCTGCTCGGGCCCGCCGTGCACCCGCGCGGGCTGCGCCGGGTGTGGAACGGCGCCCAGTTGGCGCTGGCCGCGGCCGCCGCCGCCGAGGTGTTCCGGCTGCTGGGCGGGACGCGACTGCTGCTCGGCACCCGCTTCCCCGGGGCCGCGCTCGGCGCGCTGGCCGCGATCCTGACGTTCTGCCTGGTCAACGGCGTCCTGGTGGCCGGCATGGTCCGGCTGACCTGCGGCTCCTCGGGCCCCGGCGCGCTGCGCGCCGTCCGCCGGGCCGCGCCCGCCGCACTGCTGCACGGCGCGGGCGGCCTGATGATCGCGGTGCTGTGGCAGGGCCCGTACGGGGCGTTCGCCGCGGTGCTCGGGCTGCTGCCGCTGACCATCACCGCCTGGCTGTCCGCGCAGGGCCACCGCGAGCGGGCCGCGCACCGGGCCACCGTGCAGGCGCTGGTGCAGGCCGTGGAGATCAAGGACGCGTACACCCGCGGCCACAGCGAACGGGTCGGCCGGGCCTCGGTGCTGATCGCCCGCCAGCTCGGGCTGGCCGAGGAGCGGGTGCGCACCCTGCACTTCGCCGGGACGCTGCACGACGTCGGCAAGCTCGCGGTGGCCACCGAACTGCTGCGCCGCAACGGGCCGCTGACCGACGCCGAGCGGCGCGCGGTGGAGGTGCACCCGGTGTTCGGGCACGAGCTGGTGCGGCAGCTGGACTTCCTCGGCGAGGGCCGCGACGGCATCCTGCACCACCACGAGCGGATGGACGGCCGCGGCTACCCGTACGGGCTGGCGGGGGAGCGGATCCCCGAGTTCGCCCGGATCATCTCGGTCGCCGACGCCTTCGACTCGATGACCTCCACCCGCTCCTACCGGCGCGGCCGGCCCGTCCCGGAGGCGGTCGCCGAGCTGGAGCGGTGCGCGGGCAGCCAGTTCGACCCGGTCATGGTCACGGCGCTGGTCGAGGCCGTCACCGAGCACGGCTGGCAGCCCGAACCGCCGCCGCCCGGCGGCTGGGACGGCGAGGTGCCGGACATCCCGCTGGGCGTGCCCGAGCCGGCCCGGCTGCCGCAACAGTCCGGCACCGGCCTGCCGACCGGGGGAGCGGCGTGAGGACCCGCCGCCGCCCGGTCCCGGCCGACCTGCTGCTCGCCGCGGCCGTCGCGCTCGGCGCCGCCGCCGTCCTGCACGCCCTGGTCGACGGCGTCGCCCAGGGCGGCGTGGCGCTGGCCTTCGCCGGGCTGGTCGCGCTCGGCCAGTGCGCCGGGCCACCGCTGCCCGGCGACCGCGAGCCCGCCCCCGTCGCCACCGCCGTCGCGCTCGCGTACGCGCTGCTCGGGCCGCTGCACGGGCTGCCCACCACGCACGGGGTGCTACAGGTCGCCGCCGTCACCCTGGCGGGCACCCTGGCCGGGCTGGGCGTCCAGTTCGCCGGGCACCGCCTGCTGGCGGCCGTCCGGCACCGGCCGACCGTGCCGCTCCCCGGGCCGGACGCCGCCGCCCGCCGGCTGGTCACCGTCGCGTTCGCCGCGCTGCTGTTCCAGCCGCTGTACAACTCCGGCGTCACCGACCGGATGCCCGGGCCCGCGTACGGCGCGCTGCTGGCGGGCGTGGCCGCGCTGGCCGGGCTGGGCGACGCGGTGCTGGCCGCCGCCCAGCAGGGCTCCCGCACCGGGCTGCGGTACGCCGCCGCGCTGGACGACCAACTGCACGCGCTGCTCGGCATCGGCTCCGCGCAGGTCGCCACCGGGCTGCTGCTGAGCCTGCTCGCCGGGGAGGCCGGGCTGTGGGCGCTGCCGGTGTTCTGCCTGCCGCTGCTGCTCGCCCAGGCCTCCTTCCGGCGGGCCGCCGCGGTGCGGGCCACCACCGGGCAGACCATCGAGACGCTGGCCCGGGCCACCGAGATCGCCGGGTACACCACCCCGGGGCACGCCCGCCGGGTCGCCGACACGGCGTGCGCGCTGGGGCGCGAACTCGGGCTCGGCAGCCGGGAGCTGACGCTGCTGGAGTACGCCGCGCTGATGCACGACATCGGGCAGCTGTCGCTGGTCGAGCCCGTCCCGGGCGGCGCCACGGCGCTGCTGGCCGACGGCGAGCAGCAGCGGATCGCCCGGCTCGGCAGCGAGGTGATCCAGCGCACCGGGGTGCCCCGGCAGGTGTGGCAGCAGGTCGCCCGGCTGGCCGACCCGTGCCGCCTGGCCGACGGCCGGCACGACCCCACCCTGCCGCTGGCCTCCCGGATCATCCGGGTCGCCAACGCCCACGACGACCTGCGCACCGCCGCCGCCGACCGCCCCCGCGCGGGCCTGCTCGACCCGGTGGAGCACCTGCGGCTGGACGCCGGGCACGGCTACGACCCGGTGGTGCTGGACGCGCTGGCCCGGCTGGCCGCCGCGGCCACCGCGCCGCCCGCGGTCCGGACGGGCGCTGCCGCCCGGCGGCCTGAATGGCCGCGCGGGGCGCGCGGCCGGGGGCGGGCGTGGTTGGATGCGGTCGTGGCGGGAAGACCCGGAGGCGGGGCGACCCGGTGACGACCGACGGCAAGGGACCAACGTGAGGATCTTCCACCGCGCACGGCACCGTCCGTCGGCGACCTGGCGGCAGACCACCGACCGTGCGTTCACCCTGATCGGCGACGGCCGCTACGAGGACGCCGGGGCGCTGCTGGTGATGGCCGCGGACCTGGAGCCGTGGCTGTCCGACTCCTGGTTCAACCTGGCCCTGCTGCACAAGTTCCGCCGGGACTGGGAGCAGGCCCGCTCGGCCGGCCTGCGCGCCGTCGCGCTGCTCGACCGCCAGCACGGCGCCCCGGACTGGTGGAACCTGGGCATCACCGCCACCGCCCTGCAGGACTGGCCGCTGGCCCGCCGCGCCTGGCAGGCGTACGGGCTGCGGCTGCCCGGCGGGCCCGCCCTGGACGGGCCGATCGAGCTCGACCTGGGCACCACCCCGGTGCGGCTGTCCCCGGACGGCGAGTCCGAGGTGGTGTGGGGCCGCCGGCTCGACCCGGCCCGGATCGAGGTGCTGTCCATCCCGCTGCCGTCCTCCGGCCGCCGCTGGGGCGAGGTGGTGCTGCACGACGGCGCCCCGCACGGCGAGCGGGTCGCCGAGGGCGTCGCCTACCCGGTCTTCGACGAGATCGAGCTGTGGGCGCCGTCCCCCGTGCCGACCTGGGTGGTGCTGCTGCAGGCCGCCACCGCCGCCGACCGGGACGCGCTGGAGCGCACCGTCGCCGACGCCGGGTACGCCGCCGAGGACTGGACGTCCTCGGTGCGGCTGCTGTGCCGCACCTGCTCGGAGTCCCGGATGGCCATCGACGACGGCCACACCGCCCACCACGACCCGCACGACGACGGCGACCCGCTGCACCCCGGCCACCTCAGCCACCTCAGCCAGGGCGCGGCCGGCGGCCCCTGGCAGGTCGAGCGCGAGTGCGGGATCGCCGCGCCCGCCGGCCTGGTCCGGGCGCTGCTGGAGCGCTGGGCCGCGGCCTCCCCGGCCACCCGCGCCTACCGGGACCTCGAAGAGGTCTGCTGACCCCCGGCCGCCCCGCGCCCCGTACCCTGGACCGGTACACCAGGCGGATGCGGACGAAAGCGGAACCGAGCGATGGCCGAGCAGCACGACCACGAGCACGACCACGGACACGACCACGCGCACGAGGACACCGAGCCCCAGCGGGTGGTCGGCGAGGAGCCGGACCTGTCCAGGGGCACCGCGCGTCCGATCACCGTGGTCGGCAACCCGGTGCTGCACCGCGAGGTGCGGACCGTCACCGCCTTCGACGGCGAGCTGTCCGCGCTGATCGACGACATGTTCCAGTCGATGTACGCGGCGGAGGGCGTCGGCCTGGCCGCCAACCAGATCGGCGTCGACCTGAAGGTCTTCGTCTACGACTGCCCCGACGACGAGGGCGTCCGGCACGTCGGCCACGTGGTCAACCCGGTCCTGGAGGAGCTGCCGGCCGGCCGCCGCGTCCTGGACGACGGCCAGGAGGGCTGCCTGTCCGTCCCCACCGCCTACCAGGAGCTGGCCCGCCCCGACCACGCGGCCGTCACCGGCCAGGACAAGGACGGCAACCCCGTCCGGGTCGAGGGCACCGGCTTCTTCGCCCGCTGCCTCCAGCACGAGACCGACCACCTGTACGGGTACCTGTACATCGACCGGCTCTCCAAGCGCGACCGCAAGGACGCGCTGCGGCAGATGGCCGACGGCACCCCCAAGTACGCGACCGTCCCGAACGACTGACGGTCCGGCCGTAGCGCGCGAAGGGCCGCACCCCCGCGGGGGTGCGGCCCTTCGCCCTGCGGCCCGGAAGCGGCCTAGAAGTCGTCGTCGAAGGAGACCGAGCCCTCGACGGCGATCTGGTAGGCGGAGACCCGGCGCTCGAAGAAGTTGGTCAGCTCCTGGACGTTCTGCAGCTCCATGAAGCCGAACGGGTTGGTGGAGCCGTACCGGATCGGCAGACCGAGGCGGGCCAGGCGCTGGTCGGCGACGGCCTGGAGGTACTCGCGCATCGAGTCGGTGTTCATGCCGGGCAGGCCCTCGCCGCACAGGTCGCGGGCGAACTGGAGCTCGGCCTCGACGGCCTCCTCCAGCATCTCGGTGACCTGCTGGGCCATCTTGTCGTCGAAGAGGTCGGGCTCCTCCTCGCGGACGGTGTCGACCACCGAGAACGCGAAGTCCATGTGCATCGACTCGTCGCGGAACACCCAGTTGGTGCCGGTGGCCAGGCCGTGCAGCAGGCCGCGGCTGCGGAACCAGTACACGTAGGCGAAGGCGCCGTAGAAGAACAGGCCCTCGACGCAGGCCGCGAAGCAGATCAGGTTGAGCAGGAAGGCCCGGCGGTCCTCCTTGGTCTGCAGCGAGTCGAGGTGGTCGACCGCGTTCATGTATGTGAAGCAGAACTGGGCCTTCTGCGCGATGGAGGGGATGTTCTCCACCGCGGCGAAGGCGGCGTTGCGGTCCTCCGGGTCGGGCAGGTAGGTGTCCAGCAGCGTCAGGTAGAACTGGACGTGCACGGCCTCCTCGAACAGCTGCCGCGACAGGTAGAGCCGGGCCTCGGGGGAGTTGATGTGCTTGTAGAGGCTCAGCACCACGTTGTTGGCGACGATCGAGTCACCGGTGGCGAAGAACGCGACCAGCCGGCCGATCATGTGCCGCTCGCCCTCGGAGAGCTTGGCGAGGTCGGCGACGTCGGAGTGCAGGTCCACCTCCTCCACGGTCCAGGTGTTCTTGATCGCGTCCCGGTACCGGTCGTAGAACGACGGGTAGCGCATCGGACGGAGCGTCAGCTCGAAGCCCGGGTCGAGCAGCATCTTCTTCTGGTCTTCGGTGCTCATTACTGGCAGGCCTCGCAGGACTCGGGGTTCTCCAGCGAGCAGGCGATGGCGTCCTGCTCGGCCTGGGAGAGGGCGGGGGTCTGCACCGGGACGGGGGCGGCGGTGCGGGCGGCTCCGGACGCGGCCTGGGCGATCCGGGTCGCCGGGCGGGAGCGCAGGTAGTAGGTGGTCTTCAGACCGACCTTCCACGCGTAGGAGTACATCGAGGAGAGCTTGCCGATGGTCGGCGCGGCCATGAACAGGTTCAGCGACTGGCTCTGGTCGATGTACGGCTGGCGGGCGGCGGCCAGGTCGATCAGCGCGCGCTGCGGCAGCTCCCACGCGGTGCGGTACAGCGAACGGACCTCCTGCGGCAGCCAGTTGAACTCCTGGATGGAGCCGTTGGCGTCGCGCAGCGCGTCCCGGGTCTGCTGGTCCCAGACGCCGAGCTCCTTGAGCTCGCGCACCAGGTACGGGTTGACCTGGAGGAACTCGCCGGAGAGGGTCTCGCGCTTGAACAGGTTGGAGACCTGCGGCTCGATGCACTCGTAGACGCCGGCGATGGACGCGATGGTCGCGGTCGGGGCGATGGCGAGCAGCAGCGAGTTGCGCAGGCCCACCTCGGCGATCCGGGCGCGCAGCGCGTCCCAGCGCCCGGTCCACTGCGGGGTGGCCGCACCGAAGTGGTCGACGTGCAGCTGGCCGCGGGCGGCGCGGGTCTCGCCGTACGCCTCGTGCCGGCCGAACTTCTCGGCCAGGTCGGCGGAGCGCTCGTACGCGGTGAGCATGATGCGCTCGGCGATCAGGGTGGAGAGGGCGACCGCCTCGGCGGAGTCGAAGTCGATCCGCAGCTGGAAGAAGACGTCCTGCAGGCCCATCACGCCCAGGCCGACCGGGCGCCAGCGGGAGTTGGACGTCCCGGCCTCGGTGGTCGGGTAGAAGTTGATGTCGATCACGCGGTCGAGGAAGGTCACCGCGGTGCGGACGGTGGCGTCCAGGCGGTCCCAGTCCATCGCGTTCAGCAGGTCGGCGGCGGTGGCGCCGGGGGCGACGTGCGCGCCCAGGTTGACCGAGCCGAGGTTGCAGACCGCGGTCTCCGAGTCGTCGGTGACCTCCAGGATCTCGGTGCACAGGTTCGAGGAGTGCACCGTGCGGCCCGGCAGCGCGGTCTGGTTGGCGGCCCGGTTGGAGGCATCCTTGAAGGTCATCCAGCCGTTGCCGGTCTGCGCCAGGGTGCGCATCATCCGGGCGTACAGGGTCTGCGCGGGGATGGTGCGCACGGCCTTGCCCGCCAGTTCGGCCTTGACGTACGCGGCGTCGAACTCGGCGCCCCACAGGTCGACCAGCTCCGGCACGTCCGCCGGGGAGAACAGCGACCAGTCGGCGTTGGCGTTGACCCGGCGCATGAACTCGTCCGGGATCCAGTGCGCCAGGTTCAGGTTGTGGGTGCGCCGGGCCTCCTCGCCGGTGTTGTCGCGGAGCTCCAGGAACTCCTCGATGTCGGCGTGCCAGGTCTCCAGGTACACGCAGGCCGCGCCCTTGCGCCGGCCGCCCTGGTTGACCGCCGCCACGGAGGAGTCCAGGGTGCGCAGGAACGGCACGATGCCGTTGGACTGGCCGTTGGTGCCGCGGATCAGCGAGCCGCGCGAGCGGATCCGCGAGTAGGACAGGCCGATGCCGCCGGCGTGCTTGGACAGCCGGGCGATCTGCGCGTACCGGTTGTAGATCGAGTCCAGGTTGTCCAGCGGCGAGTCCAGCAGGTAGCAGGAGGACATCTGCGGGTGCCGGGTGCCGGAGTTGAACAGCGTCGGGGAGCTGGTCAGGTACTCCAGGCGGCTCATCAGGGTGTACAGCTCGGCGACCTCGCGCACCGACTCCTCGGAGGTTCCCACCGCCAGGCCCGCCGCCACGCGGAGCAGGAAGTGCTGCGGGGTCTCGACCACCTTGCGGGTGATCGGGTGGCGCAGCAGGTAGCGGGACTGCACGGTGCGCAGGCCGAAGTACTCGAAGCGGTCGTCGCCGGCCTCGTCGATCAGCGAGTCGAACAGGTCGGCGTGCTCGGCCACGAACGCGGCGGTGGCGTTGCCGATCAGGCCCTCGGCGTGGCCCACGGCCACCGAGGAGGAGAACGAGGTGACGTGCTGGGTGGCGGCCTCGTCGCGGATCTCCAGCGCCAGCAGGCGGGCGGCCAGCTTCGAGTACTGCGGGTCCTCGGCGATCATCGACGCGGCGGCCTCCACGGCCAGCCCGCGCAGCTCGGCGAAGTCCGAACCGGCGTGGCGGCCGCGCAGCGCGGCGGCGGCGACGTGGCCGGGGTCCACCTGGGGGAGGTCGGTGCTGCGGTCGGTGAGCAGCCGGAGCAGCGCCGCACCGGGATCGGTGAAGGCGTCGGCGGATCCCTGGGACGGCAGGGTGACTGAGGCGGCGACGGTCAAGGCGCACTCTCTCCTGTGGCGGCGGCGGACGTGGCTCTACGGGTGTCCGGCACCGCACGCGGCCAGGGGAGGGCAGCACGAAGGAACGAGAACGCGTTCCGGCGCGCCGAAGACCACCCCCGGTCCGCCCGCGAGACCGGACGGCAAAGCTGTGCTGCATGGCGTCTGCGGGGATGCCGTGTCGCACACCGTCGGCAGGTCCTCGGACTCCGCGGGCGTCGCTACAGCCCGCTCACCGTTGCGGGGCAGTCCCGGATTCTCACCGGATTCCCCTGCGTCGACAGCGAGAGTGAGCATACATGTAGTGGCGGCTGGAGCTGGAAGCACCAGATGTAGTAGCGCGTGTCGCGTCGGCGGCGCCGCGCGTAGACAACGAAAACCGCCCGCCGGAGCCCGACCCGGGCCCCGGCGAAGTCCGGTCGGAGCCCGGTCGAAGTCCGGTCGGAGCCCGGCGGCGGCATCGTCGGCAGGCGAAAGAGCGGTGAGGGGACCGGGGACTCCCGGGCCTCAGAACCGCATCGTGTAGACCAGCAGGTCGGTGCCGGGCGTCGGCGACCAGTCCCGCTCGGGGCTGCGGACGAAGCCCAGCGCGGCGTAGATCCGGTGCGCGGCGGTCATCGCCGGACGGGTGGAGAACGCCATCCCGGCCAGCCCGAGTTCCCGGCTGCGGCCGATCGCGGCCTCCACCAGCGCCCGGCCGACGCCGCGGCCGCGGGCCGCCGCGCCGACCGCGAGCATCCGGATCTCGCCCTCGGCGGGCCCGGCGACGTCCGCCCAGGCGGTGCCGCCGGGGGCGAAGGTCACGCAGCCGAGCACGGCTCCGGCGTCGTCGACGGCGACCAGGAGCTCGGCCTCCCGGCCGCGGCGGGCGGCGTCGCGCAGGAGCTCGACGTACGGCGAGTCGGGGCGGGTGTGGCCGTCGCCGACGAAGGCCTCGACGCTGACCTCCCCGGCTCCGGCGAGGTCGCGGTCGAGGGCGCGGCGGACGAGCGGGCGGACGGTCGGGGAGCGCATCCGGCCAGTGTGCCGGAACGGCCGCGGCGCGGGTCCGCCAGGTCCGGGTCGAACGGGTAGCCGGTCGGGCGGTGCGCGTTGTCGCGGCCGTGGCGGCCGTTGCGGTCCAGGTCGCGGCCGACCAGGACGCCGAGGAGTCCGAAACTGCCGATGAGGCCCAGCAGGGCGAGCGCGGTGGTCATGGCTCCACTGTCCCGCCGGGAGCGGGCCGGGACGAGTGGCAGGAACGCACCATTGCCACGAAATCCTGCCACTGCGATGCTGGGCGGATGCGGAAGCTGGAGAACGTCGCCGTCGTGGTGCTGGAGGAGATCCACCCCTTCGAACTGGGGGTGGCCTGCGAGGTGTTCGGCCTGGACCGGAGCGACTCCGGCCTGCCGGTCTACGACTTCGCCCTGGTCGGCGACCGGCCCGGGCCGATGCGCACCCACGCGGGCTTCACCCTCGACGTCCCGCACGGGCCCGAGCGGATCGCCGGGGCCGACCTGGTGATCGCCACCGCCACCGGCGTCCGCGAGCACTACCCCGAGGAGCTCTGCGCGGCGCTGCGGGCCGCCCACGACCGCGGCGCCCACCTGCTGTCGATCTGCTCCGGCAGCTTCCTGCTCGGCGCGGCCGGGCTGCTCGACGGCCGCCGCTGCACCACCCACTGGCGCTACGCCGCCCTGATGGCCGAGCGCTTCCCGCTGACCACCGTCGAACCCGACGTGCTGTACGTCGACGACCACCCCGTGATCACCTCGGCCGGCACCGCCGCGGGCATCGACGCCTGCCTGCACCTGGTCCGCAAGGTGCAGGGCGCCGAGGTGGCCCGGGAGATCGCCCGCCGGATGGTGGTCGCCCCGCACCGCGACGGCGGGCAGGCCCAGTTCATCAACCGCCCGCTGCCCGAGGCCGACGGCGAGTCGCTGGCCGGGGTGCTGGAGTGGATGCGCCACCACGTCGACCGGGAGACCGGCGTCGACCAGCTGGCCCGGCTCGCCCACATGTCGCCGCGCACCTTCGCCCGCCGCTTCCGCCAGGAGACCGGCACCACCCCGCACCGCTGGCTCACCGGCCAGCGGGTGCTGCTCGCCCAGCGCCTGCTGGAGTCCACCGGGCAGAGCGTGGACGAGGTCGCCGCCCGCTGCGGCTTCGGCAACGCCGCCGCGCTGCGGCACCACTTCGGCCGCCGGCTCGGCACCACCCCGCAGGCCTACCGGCGGGCGTTCGGCGGCCCGGCGCGGCCCGTCGAACCGGAGCCCGCGGGCTGAGGCGGCGGCGGGCAGTGGGGGACGGCGGGCAGCGGGCAGCCGGGGAGGGGCAGCCGGGGACGGCCGGGGCGGGGTCAGCCCGACAGGTGGCCGGTCTGGTTCCAGCCGGCCGGCCGCAGCCGCCCGTCGCGGGCCCGCCACACGCTGGTCGAGCAGTTCGCCACCGGGTCCAGTGCGAGCAGCTCCTGCTCGGGCAGCCGGTCCAGCACGTGCCGCAGCATCAGCACGGTGCAGTCGTGCGCCACCACCAGCACCGGCCGCCCCGCCTCCTCCTCGCCCAGGTCGCGCAGCAGGTCGCGCACCCGCAGCGCCACGTCCAGCCAGGACTCCCCGCCGGGCGGCCGGTAGTACAGCTCGCCCATCCGCCGCCGCCGCTCGGCCTCCGCCGGGTGGTCGCGCTCGATCGCCGCCTTGGTGAGCATCTCCAGCACGCCCAGCTCCCGGTCCCGCAGCCGCTCGTCGTAGCGCACCGCCAGCCCCACCGGGACGCCGCCCAGCCCGGACGCCTGGGCCAGCGCGATCCGGGCGGTCTCCGCGGTGCGCACGTACGGGGAGCACCACACCGAGCGGGGCCGGTCGGCGGGCGGCCGGGCGGCCCACCAGCGCCCCAGCTCGCGGGCCTGGTCCTGGCCGTGCAGGGAGAGCGGGATGTCGGCGTCCCGGCAGGTGATCGGGACGGTGAGCGCCCCGCTGGCGTCCGCGTGGCGGAACTCCACGTTGGCGGTCGACTCGCCGTGCCGGGTGGCGACCAGCACCGAGGGCAGGCGGCCGGTTCTGTCCGGTTCCGCGTCCTCGGGACGGTGTCCGTTGCGTACCGTGGTGAGGTCGGTCATGGCGGTGGCTCCCCGTGGTCGGTGGCGCGTGCGGTGGGTCGTCTCTCCCGGTCTCTCCGGTGGACGGGCGGCCCCAAACGGAAGGACGCGCCGCCACCCCAGTGTCGATCGGGGTGACGGCGCGTCCACAGGGCGCACGGCGCGACCGTGCGCGCCCCCGGTGCGTCAGTGCGCCGCCGCGGGCTGCGGAGCCTGCTCCACGGCCGCGTCGCCGGCCTCCGCGGAGTAGTCGGCCTTCGAGGTCTCGTCGGCGCCCTCGGGGGCCTTCAGGGCCCGCAGCACCAGCGTCAGGACCACCGCCACCACCAGGTTCAGCACGAACGCGGTCAGACCGATGTACCCGGTCTCCCCGATCACCGGGATCTTCGTGCTGTTGCCGCCGAAGTGCTTGGTCGCCGCCGAGGAGATCCCCCAGGCCTGCCACGTCCCGTACACCATGCCGACCGCCCAGCCCGCCAGCAGCGCCCAGCGGTGGAACCACCGGGTGAACAGGCCCGCCACCAGCGCCACCGCGGTCTGCAGGATCCACAGGCCGCCCAGCAGCTGGAAGTTGATCGCCACCTGCTTGTCCATCATCAGCACGAACACCAGCGCGCCGACCTTCACCAGCAGCGAGGCGATCTTCGCCACCCGGGTCTCCTCGGCCGGCGTCGCGGCCGGCTTCAGGAACTCCTTGTAGACGTTGCGGGTGAACAGGTTCGCCGCCGCGATCGACATGATCGCGGCCGGCACCAGCGCCCCGATCCCGATCGCCGCGAACGCCACCCCGGTGAACCAGGACGGGAACAGGTCCGCGAACAGCTGCGGCACCGCCAGCTGGCTGTTGTAGCCCTTGACGCCCTTGCCGACCCCGGCCGCGATGGCCATGAAGCCCAGCAGCGCCAGCAGGCCCAGCATCAGCGAGTACGCGGGCATGATCGCCATGTTCCGGCGCACCGTGTTGCGGGACTTCGACGCCAGCACGCCCGTCACCGAGTGCGGGTACATGAACAGCGCCAGCGCCGACCCGAACGCCAGCGTCGCGTACGCCCACTGGCCGCTCGGCCCGACCACCAGCGCGCCGCTGGGCTTGCCGTTGGCGCCCGGGGTGGCGAACTTGTGCTGCGCGGCGTCGAAGATGTGCCCGAAGCCGCCCAGCCGCATCGGGATGTACACCACCGCCACGATGATCACGACGTAGATCAGCGCGTCCTTCACGAACGCGATCAGCGCCGGCGCCCGCAGGCCGGAGGAGTAGGTGTACGCGGCCAGCACGCCGAACGCGATGAACAGCGGCAGGTCCTTGAGGAACCAGTTCCCGCTGCCGCCCACCCCCAGGGTGTCCAGCACCGCCTGGATGCCCACCAGTTGCAGCGCGATGTACGGCATGGTCGCCAGGATGCCGGTCAGCGCCACCACCACCGACAGCGCCCGCGACCCGTACCGGCCGCGCACGAAGTCGGCCGGCGTCACGTACCCGTGCACCCGCGACACCGACCACAGCCGGGGCAGGAACAGGAACACCAGCGGGTACGCGATGATCGTGTACGGCACCGCGAAGAAGCCCGCCGCGCCCGCCGCGTACACCGCCGCCGGGACCGCGATGAACGTGTACGCGGTGTACAGGTCGCCGCCGAGCAGGAACCAGGTCACCCAGGTGCCGAAGCTCCGGCCGCCCAGCCCCCACTCGTGCAGGTGCTGCGCGTCGGCCGCCCGCCGCCAGCGGGAGGCCAGGAAGCCCATCACCGTCACGGCGGCGAAGAACAGCAGGAAGACCGTCATCGCGGTCCAGTCCACGTGCTTCACGACCGCCCCCCGTCCTCGGGCTGGGCGGGCGGCACCGGCCCGGGAACGGCGGAGGCGGCCCGGCGGGCCGCCTCGTCACGCCGGATCAGCAGGTACGCGGCGCCGGTGAACAGCGCCGACAGCGGCACCCACAGCAGCTGGTACCAGTAGAAGAACGGCATCCCGCCGAACTCCGGCGCGGCCTTGCTGTAGGACGGCACCCACAGCATCACCACCACCGGCACCAGCAGGCACAGCCCGGCCAACACCCGGGCGGGGGAGACCACGGGCGGTGCGCCCGGGGCGGGGACTTGCGACGACGACACGAGCGGCTCCCGGAGACTGACGAGGAGTCACCTCAGTGGCGCCGCAACGCACACGACTGTGCGCCCGCCGAGCAGCACCCTCGGTGATCGAAAGGTCCCCGCGAGGTTAGGGCAGGGGGGTGACCGTTGTCACTACCTCGTCAACAAGATCGGCAGGACCACCCGGACGCGCCGCCGTTCGGGCCGACCGGTTCAGCCGCGTGGTGCCGCGCCGTACCGGACCGCCGCCGAAGCCCTACGCCGGCCGGTTCAGCCGCGTGATGAACTTGTACCTGTCGCCGCGGTAGATCGAGCGCACCCACTCCACCGGGGCGCCGTCCGCGTCGAAGGAGTGCCGGGACAGCTGCAGCATCGGCAGGCCCAGGTCGGAGCCGAGCAGGCCGGCCTCGCGCGGGTTGGCGAGGGTGGTCTCGATGGTCTCCTCGGCCTCCGCGACGGTCACCCCGTAGACCTCGCGCAGCGCGGTGTACAGCGAGTTGTGCTTGGCCAGGTTGCGCCGCAGCGCGGGGAAGCGCTTGGCGGACAGGTGCGCCACCTCGATCGCCATCGGGTCGCCGTTGGCCAGGCGCAGGCGCTCGATCCGCAGCACCCGGCCGCCGGGCTTGATGTCCAGCAGCGGGGCGAGCCGCTCGTCGGCGGAGATGTAGGCGACCTCGACCAGCCGGGAGGTCGGCTCCAGGCCCTGGGCGCGCATGTCCTCGGTGTACGAGGTCAGCTGGAGGGCCTGGGCGACCTTCGGCTTGGCCACGAAGGTGCCCTTGCCCTGGATGCGCTCCAGCCGCCCCTCCACGACCAGCTCCTGCAGGGCCTGCCGGACGGTGGTGCGCGAGGTGTCGAACTGGGCGGCCAGGGCGCGCTCCGGCGGGACCGGCGTGCCGGCCGGCTGGGTCTCGGTCAGCTGCAGCAGGTGCCGCTTGAGGCCGTAGTACTTGGGGACCCGGGCCGTGGCGGTGGCAGGGCCGGTCTGGGTCGTCACGGTGGAGCCCTCGGCGAGCGCCGCCGTGTCCCTGTCGCCACTCATGGCAGCTCTCACTCCTCGTTGGAGGCGGTCCCTTAACGGACCCCTAAGTCCTATGTAACAGCACATGTTTGCACGCGCGGCAGAACAATCGTGAGCCCCCGGCCGCATTCGGGGCGGCCCGCCGGGTACGCGAGGGGCCCGGGACGGGCGCCAGGCGCCCGTCCCGGGCCCGTCCCGAGTGTCTCAGCCGGCCTTGGCGGCCGTCACGGCGAGCCCCGCGAGGGCTTCCGCCGCGGCGATCCCGCCGACCCGGGAGCCGCCGTAGGTGGCCAGCGTGGTCACCCCGTACGGGGCGAACAGCTCGGCCGTGCCGTGGGCGGTGCCGATCTCCACCACCACCGCGTCCGGCCGGTGCTCGACCAGGGCCAGCGCGGCCCGGCGCATCCAGCCGTGCCGGTGCACGTCGCGCACCACCAGCACCAGCGGGCGGCCGACCGAGGCGCCCAGCAGCGGGGCGGTGTCGATCTCGGCGTCCTCGGCGGCGACCGCGACGTGCAGCAGGCCGGAGCCCTCGGTCACGGTCGCGGGCGGCGCGACCCGGCTGGAGGTGGTGCCGGGCACCAGCTCGGCCAGCGGGCCGGCCACGCCCCAGGGGGTCTCGTCGCCGGCCGCGATGTTCGCGCCCGGGGAGAACTCCACCACGTGCGGGACGCCGCCCAGCGGGCGCAGCTCGCCGGTGACCCGCAGCGCGCGGCGGGCGGCGGTCAGGCCGACGCCGACCTCGGCCTGCTGGCCGACCAGCGAGGCCCGGACGCCGGCCGACCAGCGGGCGACGGCCCGGTTGCGCTCGGCGGCCTCGTGCAGCCGCTCCGCGGACAGCCGGCCCTCGCGGACCGCCCAGACCAGCGCGTCGCGCAGGTAGACGAAGGCGTCCTCGTCCTGCAGGCCGCCGCCGACGCAGATGGTGTCGGCGCCGGCCGCGATGGCCCGCACCGAGCCGGCCGCGACGCCGTGGGTGCCGGAGATGGCGCCCATCTCGATGCCGTCGGTGACGATCAGCCCGTCGAAGCCGAGCTCCTCGCGGAGCAGGCCGGTCAGGATGCGCTGCGACATGGTCGCGGGCAGCTGGGCGTCGTAGGCGTCGAACAGGATGTGCGCGGTCATGATGCTCTTCACGCCGGCCGCGATGGCGGCGCGGAAGGGCAGCAGGTGCTCGGCGAACTGGTCGAGGGCGAGGTCGATCCGGGGCAGGCCCAGGTGCGAGTCGCCGGCCGTGTCGCCGTGGCCGGGGAAGTGCTTGGCGCAGGCCGCGACGCCGGCGGACTGCAGGCCGCGGACGTACGCGGCGGTGTGGCGGGCGGCCAAGTCGCCGTCGCCGCCGAAGGACCGGACGCCGATCACCGGGTTGTCCGGGTTGGAGTTGACGTCCGCGTCGGGCGCGTAGTTCAGGTTCACGCCGACGCTGGACAGGTCGAACCCGATGGAGCGGGCGACCCGCTCGGTGAGGTCGGTGTCGTCGACCTCACCGAGCGCCAGGTTGCCCGGGTAGGAGGAGCCGCTGACCACCTCGAGGCGGGTGACGTCGCCGCCCTCCTCGTCGGTGGCGACCAGCAGGTCCCCGTTGAGCGCGTACAGCTCCGAGGTCAGGGCGGCGACCTGCTGCGGGGTGCGGATGTTGCGGCCGAACAGGGCGACGCCGCCGAGCTCGCCGTCGCCCAGTCTGCGGCGCAGCCACTCGGGCGCGGTCAGACCGGCGAAACCGGGCTGCAGGACCGCTCCGGCGTCGCGGAGGAGATCGGCGCTTTCCGTACCGGGCATCGCCTTGGTTCCTTCCCTGGAGGTGAGGGGTGTTACGGGTGCGGTGGATGGTGGGGAAGGGGGCTCAGCCCTTGACCGCACCGGCGGTGAGACCCGCCGACACCTTCTTCTGGAAGAACACGAACAGGATGATCACGGGCAGCGAGACCAGCAGACCGCCGGCCATCTGCGAGCCGTAGTCGGCGGCCCGGGTCGGCGTGGACGAGTAGAACGTCAGCCAGGTCATCGCGGTCTGCGTGTTGTGGCCGCTGGTGCTCAGCAGCATGCTGGCGACGATGAACTCGTTCCAGGCCTGGATCCAGCTGTACACCGCGGTGGTGACCAGGCCGGGCATGGTGAGCGGCAGGATGATCCGGAAGAACGCGCCCCACTGGGTGCAGCCGTCGACCATCGCGGCCTCGTCCAGCTCCGCCGGGATGTTCACGATGAACGAGCGCAGCGTCCAGATCACGTACGGGACGGTGAAGACCAGGTAGGCGAGGATGACGCCGAACAGGGTGCCGGTCATGTTCGCGTTGTTCATCACCACGAACAGCGGGATGAGGATCGCGATCAGCGGCACCATCTGGACCACCAGCATGGTCACGATGAAGAAGCTGCGGCCGCGGAAGTTGAACCGGGCCACGGCGACGGCGGCCAGGAAGCCGATCGCGACGCCGAGCACCACCGAGCCCAGGGTCAGGATCAGCGTGCTGCGCATCGCCGGCAGGAAGCTCGCGTCGTCGAAGATCGTCTTGTAGCTGTCCAGCGAGAACGACGACGGCCAGAACGTCGGGTCCTGGGAGATCAGGTCCTTGTTGGTCTTGAAGGTGGTGATGATCATCCAGTAGATCGGGAAGGCCATCACCAGAGCGAAGAACAGCGCGATGCCGTTCCAGATCCAGGTCATGACGCCGCTGCGCCCGACCTCGGTCTCCCGGGACTTCTTCGGCTTCTTGACCGGAGGCAGCGGCTGCTGGGTCTTCGGAGCGGGGGAAAGGACGTCGCTCATCGCTCGTTGGCTCCGATCTTGAGCATCTGGCGGATGTAGAACACCAGCACCGCCAGCATCATGAGGATCATCACGATGGAGATGACCGAGGCGTTGCTGTACTGCGAGGAGCCGACTCCGTGCATGTACAGGTAGATGCCGATGGTCTGGTAGCCCTCCTCGGGGGAGGAGTTGCGCAGCGAGTAGATCTGCGCGAAGACCTGGAAGTCCCAGATGAAGCTCAGCGCGGTGCTGATCATCAGGAAGGGCCGGATGACCGGGACGGTCACGTGGCGGAAGGCCTGGAGGCTGTTGGCGCCGTCGAGCTTGGCGGCCTCCATCAGCTCCTTGGGCACCTGGGTGAGCGCGGCGTACAGGCCCAGCACCAGGAAGGGCAGGGCGCCCCAGATGACGACGGAGGCACCGACCACGTACAGGCCGACGGTCGAGTCGGCGAACCAGTCGTAGTGCTTCCAGGTCTCGTCACCGGTGAGCAGGTAGGCGATGTAGTCGACCACGCCGCTGTTGGAGGAGAACAGCCAGCGGAAGACCTGGCCGTTGACCAGCGCCGGGATCGCCCAGACGAACATCATCACGGTGAAGAACGTGACCCGGACCCAGGCGGAGACCCGGTTGAGCAGCAGCGCGAGCAGCATGCTCAGCACCATGGAGAGGATGACCAGCTCCGCGGTGAAGTAGATCGAGCGCAGGACCACGTCCCAGAAGGTGTCGTCGCTCAGCACCTTGCTGTACCCGTCGAAGCCGATGTAGCTGGCCTTCTCCGGGTGCGCCAGGTAGGCGAACTTGTTGACGTTCAGGAACGACAGGTCGATCAGCTTGTAGATCGGGTACACCAGGACGCCCGCGAGCACGACGATCGCGGGCAGCAGGAGGGTGTAGGGAATGTACTGGCCGCCCGCGAAGACACCGCGCCGCTGCGGCTTCTTCACCGGGGCGGGCCCCTGGCTTTCGGACCGTGTCACGGTCTCGTTGGTCGTCACGCTCATCAGGGTCCTTCCCGGGCCCGCGGATCTGATCGGTCCTGGCGCACGGGTGGGCAGCCCGCGTGATCGCGGACTGCCCACCCCCTAACCTGCGCTCAGTGCGTGGTCCGTCCGGGGAGTTCCGGACTCCCCGGACCGACCTTGCGGTTCAGTTGACTGTCAGCCGTTCAGGGAGCCGACGACCTTGGCCTCGGCGTTCTTGAGCTCGGTGGCCGCGTCACCGCCGGCGGCGATCGCGCTGAGGGCGTTCTTCAGCTCGGTCTCGTTCGAGCCGGACCACAGCGGCGAGTTCGGGATGAACCAGGTCTTGCCCTGGGCGGCGTTACCGGCGGCCTCGTTGGCCGGGTCGGCGGCCTTGAAGGCGTCGACCAGGTTCTTGGCGTTCGGGATCGCGTGCTTGGCCAGCGCGGTCTGCTGCGCGGTGTTGGTGAAGATCTTCAGGAAGTACGCGCCCAGGCCGGCGTTCTTGGCCTTCTCCGGCACGGCCAGGTCCGAGCCGCCGAGGAAGGCGGGGGTCGGGTCGCCGGCCGCCGCACCCGGGAGGGCGATGGTGGCGAGCTTGTCCTTCAGCTCCGGGTTGCCGGCCTTCGGGTCGATGACCGAGCCGACCTCCCAGCCGTTGCCGATGATGGCGGCGATGTTGCCCTGCGCCATGCGGGCGTCCTGGTCGGTCTCGTCAACGGTGGTGCCGCCGACCGAGTACGCCTTCTGCAGCTCGTTCCAGGTGTTGACGCCCTCGACGAACTTCGGGTCGCTGAGGGTGCTGGCCCACTTGCCGCCCTCGTTCTTGCCGATGACGTTCTTCACGCCGTAGGAGCCGGCGCCGAAGGAGACGGCGGTGTACCAGTTCTTGCCCGGCAGGTACAGGGCGGAGAAGTTGGCGGTGCCCGCGTTGTCGGCCTTGACCTTGTCCAGAGCGGTCTTCAGCTCGGCCAGGGTGGTGGGGGGCGTGGTGACGCCGGCCTTCTCGAACAGGTCCTTGCGGTAGATCATGACGCGGGCGCCGGCGTAGTACGGGACGGCGTAGGTCTTGGAGCCGTCGGCCGACTGGCCGGAGGCGGCCAGCGAGTCCAGCCACTTGTCCGAGTTGTCGAACTGGCCCTTGACCGAGGTGAGGTCGACGAAGGACTCGGCGTCGATGTACTTGGCGGCCTGGGTGTTGCCGATCTCGATCGCGTCGGGCGCGTTGTCCGAGAGGAGGGCGGTGTCGACCTTGGTGGTGTAGTTGGCCCAGGTCTGCCACTGGATGTCGACGTCGGCGCCGGTCTCGTTCTTGAACTGGGTCTTCGCGGCCTCGACCACGTCGTTCCACTGCTTCTGGGCGTCGTCCATCAGCCAGACGGTGATCTTCTTGCCCTTGCCGTCCTTGCTCAGGATGTCACCCGACTTGGCGCCGTCGGACGAAGAAGACGACGAGCAGGCCGAGGCGACGAGCACGGTGGCGATAGCGGCCACGGCTGCGATCTTGCGGTTCAAACCATCCTCCAGAGGGATGAGCAAGGTAGGGCACCGGGCTGCTGGGCCGACTGGCCTGGAGCTGCGTTGTGCCGTAGGGGGGAACGTCACCAGGTGACACGAATACGAACTGCCGGGGCCGGCGGGCCGATCCGTGAGGTGGAGTAGACCATTGGTTTAGACCAACGCCTGGAGGTTGGCATGGACCAATGACGAGCGTCAAGGGTTCAAAGAGCGGTTGCACAAGCCGTTATCAACGCTTGACTCGGCCGTGTTGGACTGGACCAAGGCGGGGAGGAAACGGGACCTATCGGGACACCGGAACGCCCGGACCACGACTGGACCACTTCCGGAACGGGTGGCGGACCTCCTCCGTGCGGCATATTTGTGCGGCCATGTCAACCCCGCCCCGGTGCCGGGCCGGCGGCAGGGGCCGCATCCCCGGCCCGGCCCGGCCCGGGCCGGTGCGTCCGCTCCGCGCGGTCGCGCCCGCGCCCCGCGCCCGCCCCGGGTCCGCCCGCAGGCCCGCCCGCGCGGGCGGGCCTGCGGGCGAAACTAGCGGCGGAGTTTCCCGGCTTAATGCGTCGGGCCCAATACCGGGGGCCTCCTCCCCGGTTTTCCGTGCGGGCCCGGCAATGCCCGGCCGGAATCGCGGCCGGGAGTTCCGCGGATTTCCCGGCCCGCCCGCGGCGCCGCCGCGCGGCCCGCGGACGCCCGGGTTTTCCGCCGGACCGGGCCCGGCGGGCCGCCGTCCGGGCGCCCGCCGACGGGCGGGCCGGGCGCGCCGCCGCAGGTCCCGGCGTCCGCGGGGCGCGCGGCCCCGCCCCCGGCAGCGCCGATCCCGCTCCGGGGGGAAATCGTGCGTATCCGACGGGCGCTGGTCCGCCCGTCGGCCGCCCCGGCGGGTGCCCGCCCCGCGCCGGGCGGGGGCCGCCGGGCGGCCGGGCCGGATAAATCGGGGAGCCGGTGATTTCGGCAATTGCGCTTGATCGATTCGGATCACCGAGGGTCACCTTAAGTGACCCTAAAGTCATGCGTAGGTCATGGCTCCGCCAATGTTTGACGTGGTCGGGCCAAGGAAGGCAACGGATTGACAACGAGCCGGGTGCGAAACCGCACCTGCGTTGACGCCTCAAAATGGTCTAGGCCAAGATCCGAAAATCTGGTCTGTACCACTGCGCAGACCTCCCCGCCCCCATCCGGAGGATTGCGTGAAGCGTCAGGTACTGGCCACGCTCAGCACCGCTGCCCTGTTGGCCACCGCCGCGGGCTGCTCGTCCGGCAGCCCGTCGCCCTCGCCGACGAACGTCGACGCGAAGGACGTGACCGGCAGCGTGACCGTCTGGCTGATGAACGACGCCCAGAAGAGCTGGCCCGACCTGGTCCAGCAGGTCAACGACGAGTTCGCCGCGAAGTACCCGAAGGTCCAGATCAAGCTCAGCTACCACGAGTGGGGGACCAAGGTCGGCGAGCTGGACGAGGCGCTCGCCTCCGGCCAGGCTCCGGACGTGGTCGAGCTGGGCAACACCGAGACCCTGAAGTACATGGTCAACGGCTCGCTGCTGAAGCTGGACCGCGGGAGCTTCGACAACTCCGACAACTGGATCAAGGGTCTCGCCGAGACCTGCACCTACAAGGACACGCTCTACTGCGTGCCCTACTACGCGGGCGCCCGCGTCGGCCTCTACAACTCGAAGATGTTCCAGGACGCCACCGGCTCCGCGGAGCTCC
The DNA here is from genome assembly GCF_013364235.1 of Kitasatospora sp. NA04385. NCBI lineage: Bacteria > Bacillati > Actinomycetota > Actinomycetes > Kitasatosporales > Streptomycetaceae > Kitasatospora > Kitasatospora sp. NA04385. The sequence goes on from NZ_CP054919.1 coordinate 5,071,098, forward strand.
CGCAGTCCGAGGACCAGCTGCTCGGCGCCCTCGACAAGGTCGCCAACAAGTACAAGGGCACCCCCGGCTACTCGGCGCTGTATCTGCCCGGCCCCTACTGGTACGCCGCGATGTCCTACGTCAACGCGTACGGCGGCGCGATCGCCCGCTACGACTCGTCCGGCAACTGGCACGGCACCCTGCACGACACCAAGTCCCAGCAGGGCCTGCAGCACTTCGTCGACCTGGTGCGCAAGTACAACAAGGGCGACCTGAAGGTCAACGAGCAGGACCAGGCCAAGGTGCTCGGCCACGAGAAGGCCGGCCTGATCTACGCCAACGGCTGGGAGCAGAGCGTCGCCACCGCCCCGATCACCGGCACCCCGGCGCTGCAGGACGTGCTCAAGGTCGCCGCGATGCCCGGCCCCAACGACAAGCCGCTGCCCTCCTTCATCGGCGGCTCCGACCTGGCGGTCACCGCCAAGTCGGCGAACGCCCAGGCGGCCGCCGACTGGGTGCGGATGTTCACCAGCACCAAGTCCGAGCAGGTGCTGGTCGACAAGGACACCCTGCCCAACAACCTGGTCCAGCTGGCCCCGATGAAGAACAAGGCCACCACCGCCGCCGCGGCCAACGCGGTGCAGGACGCCTGGTTCACCCCGGCGGCCCCCGGCTGGGGCGCGATCGAGAAGCAGAACATCCTGACCAACATGCTGAACGCGATCTTCGCCGGCAAGAGCGTCGAGGACGCCACCAAGGAGGCCGACGCCCAGATGGACCAGCTGATCAACGACGCGGGCTGACCGGCCGCCGTCCCGAACCCTGAGACCGGGCCCCGGCACACCGTCACGGAGTGTGCCCCGGGGCCCGGTCGCACGTAGGATCGCCTCAGAACAGTTCCACGCAGCGAGGGTGCGGACTCGCCGCCGTTCAGAGGTCCCCGTCGGGCGTCCCGCCCCACGGGGTCGAACCATCTCTCCACGGAGGCACACCCCGATGTCCGACCCGCAGACTGTTTCCGTACCCGGCAGGATCATGTCGGCGGAGATGGCCGAGCAGCCGGCCGTCCTGCAGCGCATCCTCGACGAGGGCGCGCCCGCGATCCGTGAGATCGCCGCGCAGATCGCCGCCCGCAACCCGCGCTTCGTCCTGCTGACCGCCCGCGGGACCTCCGACAACGCCGCGCTGTACGCCAAGTACCTGATCGAGGTGCTGCTCGGCAAGCCGGCCGGCCTGACCTCGATGTCCACCACCACCGCGTACGGCGCCAAGCCGGACCTCACCGACTGCCTGGTCATCACGGTCAGCCAGTCCGGCGGCTCGCCCGACCTGGTGGCCTCCACCAAGGCGGCCCGCGAGGCCGGCGCGATCACCCTGGCGGTCACCAACAACGCCGCCTCGCCGCTCGCCGAGGTCTCCGAGTTCCACATCGACGTGCTGGCCGGCCCGGAGAAGGCGCTGCCCGCCACCAAGACCTACACCGCCGAGCTGCTGGCGCTGTACCTGTTCGTCGAGGGCCTGCGCGGCGGCGACGGCTCCGCGGCGAAGGCGCTGCCCGAGCTGGCGGCCGGCATCCTGGCCCGCCAGGGCGAGGTCAAGGACCTGGCCGAGCGCTACCGCTTCGCCCAGCGCCTGGTCATCACCTCGCGCGGCTACGGCTACCCGACCGCCCGCGAGGCGGCGCTGAAGCTGATGGAGACCACCTACATCCCGGCGTCGCCGTTCTCCGGCGCCGACCTGCTGCACGGCCCGCTGGCCATGGTGGACAACGTCTCGCCGGTCATCGCGATCGTCCCGGACGGCAAGGGCGGCGAGGCCCTGCAGCCCGTCCTGGACCGCCTGCGCGGCCGCGGCGCGGACCTCGTGGTGATCGGCCAGCAGGACCAGGTCGACGCCGCCAGCGCGGGCTTCGCGCTGCCGGCCGGCGTGCCCCAGGAGGTCCAGCCGATCCTGGAGATCCTGCCGCTGCAGCTGCTGGCCTACGAGGTCACCATCGCCCGCGGCCAGGACCCGGACGCCCCCCGCGCGCTCGCCAAGGTCACCGAGACCCACTGAGACACGCCCGGGCCGGGACACCGGCCCGGGAGCGCCCGGGACGCGCAGGAGCCGCCCCCGCGAGGTTCTGCGGGGGCGGCTCCTGCGTACCCGGGCACGGGCGTCGAGGCGTTCCGCGCGCACCTGCTCCGGGGAACGGGTGCTTCGGGGAACGGGTGCTTCGGGAAACGGGCCGGAAAACACTACGGGCCACGGCGCCGACACAGGACCCTCAACCTGTGCGGCACCGTAGCCCGGAGCTGTATGCCGGAGACGGGGACCGTCCGAGGGTTGTGCGGGACCCTCGAACGACGCCTCCGACCGAGGAGGGGCCTCGCGCGGTCAGGGCAGTTGCGCGGAGGGCCTCTCCTTGGTGCATCTTCATTGTGGACTAGACCAATCTGGGTTGTCCAGAGGCGTCCCGCAATTGGTCTGGACAACATGCCCCGGGGCGGTCGGCGATACCCTCACCGTGTGCCCTCGCTGAACGAACTCGTCCGCCGCCACACCACCCTCACCGGTGCCGACGTGGAGTGGCTGCACCTCCTGGTCTCGGAGTGGCAGCTGCTCTCCGACCTCTCCTTCGCCGACCTGGTGCTGTGGATCCCCACCTGGGACGGCATCCGCTACGTCTCGGTGGCCCAGATGCGGCCCAACACCGGCCCCACCTCGTACCAGGACGACATGGTCGGCCACCTGGTACCCCGGGGCCGCCGGCCGCTGCTGGACGCCGCCTACGACGAGGGCCGGATCGTCCGCGAGGGCGACCCGGAGTGGCGCGAGGAGGTGCCGGTGCGGGTGGAGTCCATCCCGGTGCGCCGGGACGGCAAGGTGCTCGGCGTGATCGCCCGCAACACCAACCTGCTGACCGTCCGCACCCCCAGCCGGCTGGAGCTCACCTACCTGCAGAGCGCCTCCGACCTGGCCCAGATGATCGCGGCCGGCACCTTCCCCTACCCCGGCGCCGAACAGGCCGACATGGACGCCGCCCCGCGGGTCGGCGACGGCCTGATCCGGCTCGACGTGGAGGGCGTGGTCACCTACGCCAGCCCCAACGCGCTCTCCGCCTACCACCGGCTCGGCCTGACCACCGACCTGGTGGGCAGTCACCTCGGCAAGTCCACCGCCGAACTGGTGCCGCCCAGCCGCAGCGCGGTGCACGAGGCGCTGGTGAAGATGGCCAGCGGCTGGGCGCCCCGGCAGACCGAGGTCGAGGCGCAGGGCGGCGTGGTGACCCTGCGGACCATCCCGCTCAAGCCCAAGGGCACCCCCACCGGCTCCCTGGTGCTCTGCCGGGACGTCACCGAACTGCGGCGCCGCGACCGCGAGTTGATGACCAAGGACGCCACCATCCGGGAGATCCACCACCGGGTGAAGAACAACCTGCAGACCGTCGCCGCGCTGCTGCGGCTGCAGTCCCGCCGGATGGACTCGGCCGCCGGCCGGGCCGCCCTGGACGAGGCCGTCCGCCGGGTCGGCTCGATCGCCATCGTGCACGAGACGCTCTCCCAGGCCCTGGACGAGTCGGTGGCCTTCGACGAGATCGCCGACCGGGTGCTGGCCATGGTGATGGAACTCTCCCAGGACGGCCGGGTGGTGGCCCGCCGCAGCGGCTCCTTCGGCATCCTGTCCGCCGAGGTCGCCACCCCGCTGGCGATGATCCTCACCGAGCTCACCCAGAACGCCCTGGAGCACGCCTTCGGCCCCAGCGCCTCCGGCAACCTGGAGGTCAGCGCCCTGCGCGGCCGCGCGCCCTCCGGCGGCAAGGGCTGGTCGGACACCTGGAACAACGGCGCCAAGCCCGAGGAGTACCTGCTGATCACCGTGCAGGACGACGGCCGCGGCATGCCCGAGGGCTTCGACCCGCAGCAGGCCGGCAACCTCGGCCTGCAGATCGTCCGCACCCTGGCCACCGGCGAACTCGGCGGCACCTTCGACATGGTGGCCGCGCCCGAGGGCGGCACCAAGGTGGTGCTGGAGATCCCCGTCCGGTAGCGGAGCCCGGTCCGGTGGCGGAGCCCCGTCCGCTGGCGGAGACAGAAACGAGGCCCTGCCGACCGGGGGGGGGTGGGTCGGCAGGGCCTCTCGACCCGGTCCGGCCGTCGGGGGGAGTCGGCCGGAACGGGGGCTTCTGGTGTGGCGCGACGCCCGCCCCGTGCTTGCACACGGTGAGCGCCACAGGCCAACGATATTGCTCTGCGTGAACAGTATCAAGTGCCTGGGCGGCTCGCGTCGTCGGACCCGTGGATCGAGCGGGGCCCGTTCGGGAAGGCTCGGCCGGCCAGTCGCGGCCGAACCCTTGATCGTGGGTTGATCTTCAGTGCTGCTGACGGATCGTCAGCGGGTGTTTCAGGCGGTGCGGGCGCGGTTGCGGGCAGCGCGGCGCTTCATCGCGCGACGCTCGTCCTCGCTCATGCCGCCCCAGACGCCGGCGTCCTGGCCGGTTTCGAGCGCCCACTGCAGGCACTGCTCCATCACGGGACAACGGCGGCACACGGCCTTGGCTTCCTCGATCTGCAGCAGAGCGGGGCCGGTGTTCCCGATCGGGAAGAACAGCTCCGGGTCCTCTTCGCGGCAGACAGCGCGGTGGCGCCAGTCCATGGTCGTCCAACTCCTCCGGTCGCGGGCGGTGGCCCGTGACTCACTCGAATGGCTTGTGAATGTGAACGCTTTCACGAATCCCGCAACAGCAAAAGGGACCTAAGGCCCATCGGGCCCGGGCGGTCTGTGCTGAGGGGGGTTCGGCGATTCGAGGGGCTCTCCCGCGGTGTCCCGCTGCGGTGTGTCCCGATCGCCATGTAGAGGTTCGCAAACCTCGAAGCCGGATACAACCCCCTTCGGCAAGAAATTTTTGATTCTTCGGTGTCGCCTACCTCACAGGCGGTACTTCTATGGGGTGAAGGGGTTCGAACGTTCGAGTGCAAGGTGACGACCCCCTTCTGGTCACACAATCACACGCAGTGCCCGCCGTACGCCTGTGAAACTGACGCGACTCCTGTCTCCAAGGTGGTCCCCATCGACCTGAAACGGGGCCGGTTCCTCTGAAACCAAGGTGAAGTGCCGAACGTCGTGATAGGACACGAGGTGTTTGCCGGAGGGCCCGGCCGGGCGTTCACCGCCCTCCGTCGCGGGCAGCGGACGAAGAATCTGACGGACCGTTCGAGCGGTCCGGAACGCGGTCATTCGAGTGATGCCGAAGATGTCCAGATCGGTTTCGAAGGACGCGGAAGGCGAGGGGAAGACCGGACGGGAACCCAGGAACGTCCACGGTGAAGTGTTCGAGACTATGGCCATCACCATGCCCGGAACCTGGTCCTGGCCGTTGATCTCCAGGGAGATCGGCCCCGAGCGGCGGTGTTCACGCTCGGTGACGTAGTGCCGGAGCGCCTCGACGACGTAGAGCGCGTGCGTGGATCTGCGCCCCGCACGGCGCTGGCGCTCCACCCGGCCGACCACGCCCGCGTCGAAGCCCAGACCCGCGGTGAAGGTGAACCAGCGGTCCGGCTCCCCGGCGGTCAGCGCCTTGCCCAGGCCGATCGACCGCTCCCGGCGGGCCGCCAGCGCGTCCAGCAGCGCGCCGGTCGCCTCCACCGGGTCGTTCGGCAGGCCCAGCGCCCGGGCGAACACGTTGGTCGAACCGCCCGGCACCACCGCCAGCCGCGGCACCCGCTCGCCCGGGCCGTGCGCCAGCAGGCCGTTCACCACCTCGTTGACCGTCCCGTCGCCGCCCAGCGCCACCACCAGGTCCACCGAGCCGTCCTCGGCCGCCTGCCGCGCCAGGTCCCGCGCGTGGCCCCGGTACTGGGTCTGGGCGACGTCCAGCTTCAGGTCGCTGCGCAGGGCATGGATCAGGACGTCCCGGGTCCGACCACTGGTGGTGGTCGCCTTCGGGTTCACGACCAGGAGAGCGCGCATGGTGATCAGCCTACGACCCGCCCTGGACGGGCCGACCGTTACCCTGGCCGGGTGACCGCTGAATCCGCCACCGCCACCACCCCCGCCGCCGCCCGGCCCGTCCCGCTGCTCGTCGGCGCGGCGCTCACCGCGCTGGAGGGCGCGGCGATGGCCGGCTGGGGCGTCTACAACCTGGTCGCCGGCTTCACCGGCGCCGACGACTTCGGCCGCGCCGAGCTGGGCGGCGCCGTCCTGCTGCTGATGGGCCTGCTGCCGGTCCTGGCCGGCCGGGCGCTGCTGCGCGGGCAGCGCTGGGGCCGCAGCCCTGCCGTGCTGACCAACTCGATCTGCCTGCCCGTCGCGTACTACATGTGGCAGCCCGGCGGCGCGATGATCGCCGCCGGCGCCGCGGTCGGACTGCTCGGCCTGGTCGGCATCGGGGCGCTGCTCAACCCCAGGGTCACCGCCGTGCTGTACGGCGCTCCCGACGAGCGGCAGTAGCCGCCGCACGCCGACGACGGCGCAGGGCCCGTCCCCCACCCGGGGGACGGGCCCTGCGCCGTCGTGACGGGGCCCGGGCGCGCTCCTACTCCTCGACGAGCAGCTTCTCGCGCAACTGGGCCAGGGTGCGGGCCAGCAGCCGGGAGACGTGCATCTGGGAGATGCCGACCTCGGCCGCGATCTGCGACTGGGTCATGTTCCGGAAGAACCGCAGCACCAGGATCTTCTGCTCCCGGGGCGGCAGTTGGGCCAGCAGCGGCTTCAGCGACTCCCGGTACTCGACGCCCTCCAGCGCCTCGTCGGTGGCGCCCAGGGTGTCCGCGACGGCCGGCGACTCGTCGTCGCTGTCCGGCACGTCCAGCGAGAGGGTGGAGTACGCGTTGGCGGACTCCAGGCCCTCCAGCACGTCCTCCTCCGAGATGCCCAGGTGCTCGGCCAGCTCGTGCACCGTCGGCGACCGGCCGTGCCGCTGGGACAGCTCGCTGGTCGCCGTGGTCAGCGACAGCCGCAGCTCCTGCAGGCGGCGCGGCACCCGCACCGCCCAGCCCTTGTCCCGGAAGTGCCGCTTGATCTCGCCGACGATGGTCGGCGTCGCGTACGTGGAGAACTCCACCCCGCGTTCGTGGTCGAACCGGTCCACCGACTTGATCAGGCCGATGGTGGCGACCTGGGTCAGGTCGTCCAGCGGTTCGCCGCGGTTGCGGAAGCGGCGGGCCAGGTGCTCCACCAGCGGGATGTGCATCCGGACCAGCTGGTTGCGGATCTCCACCCGCTCCGCGGACCCCTCCGGCAGCTCGGACAGCCGCACGAACAGCGCCCGGGCCGCCTCGCGGTCCGGAGCTCCGCTGCGGTGGCCCTGGGCCGGCACGGTCGAACGGACGGCCTCGGCGGCGGCCGCCGGGCCGTCGTCCGCCGCGGGCTCGACCGCGGGCGCCGTCTCGGGCCGCTCGGGCTTCGGATCGGTCGGCTGGCTCATCCGGTGGGAGTCCTTCGGGAGGGCTTCTTCGTCAGGGGTGGCGGTGCGGGCGACGCTCGCCTGCGGCGGTACGACGGCAACTGTGCGGTCCAGATCACTCACGGCGATCACCCGTTCCGTTCCGAGAACACGTCACTGGCTACGGCTGGCCCGGCGACCCGCCGCGCTTCTTGTGCAGGCTGATGGAGACCGTGTTGTCCGCGGCCACCGTCGAGTCGACCTCGCCGGCCAGCGCGGAGAGCACCGTCCAGGCGAAGGTGTCCCGCTCGGGGGCCCGGCCGTCCGTGGTCGGGGCGGACACGGTGACCCGCAGCGCGTCGCCCACCAGGCGGAACTCGCAGCTCAGGATCGAGCCGGGAACGGCCTGTTGGAGCAGGATCGCGCAGGCCTCGTCCACCGCGATGCGGAGATCCTCGATCTCGTCCAGGGTGAAGTCGAGCCGTGCCGCGAGGCCGGCCGTCGCCGTCCGCAGCACCGAGAGATAGGCGCCCGCCGCGGGCAGCCGGACCTCAACGAAGTCCTTCACTCCGGGCTCGCCGTCGATCTGGGACACCCTCACCTCCTGGGTGACGCACGGTGCTTGCGGCCGGGGAGCTGCCAACACCACTGGCTCGGTTCAACTGCCTTGTGCCCCGAGACGTTACCGCGCCCGGGGGTGGTCTGTCGTGATCTCGCGCCACCGTCACGGGAGCGAGGGATCACCGTTCGAACAGGGTCGCGCTCAGCGCGGTTCGGAGCCCAGCGCGGCGAGCGCGCCGTCGGTCAGCCGGAAGACCGTCCACTCGTCCATCGGCACCGCGCCGAGCGACTTGTAGAAGCCGATCGACGGCTCGTTCCAGTCCAGCACCGACCACTCCAGCCGCTGGTACCCGCGCTCCACGCAGATCCGGGCCAGCTCGGTCAGCAGCGCCTTGCCGTGGCCGCCGCCGCGCTTCTCCGGGCGGACGTACAGGTCCTCCAGGTAGATGCCGTGGGTGCCGCGCCAGGTCGAGAAGTTGCGGAACCAGAGGGCGAAGCCGACCGGCTCGCCGGACTCCTCCTCGGCGATCAGGCCGAACACCGCGGGGTGCTCGCCGAACAGCGCGTCGTGCAACTGCTCCTCGGTGGCCACCGCCTCGTCGAGGGCCCGCTCGTACTCGGCGAGCTCGCGGATCATGGCGTGGACGAAGGGGACGTCGGCGGGGGTCGCGGTGCGGATCATACGGTCGAGCGTACTCATCTCACCCCTTCATCCGGAATGGCCTTTATGCCCGGGACGGCACCGGCGGAAACGGCGCCCGCGGCCGGGCGCCGGGGGCGGCGGGGGTAGCGGGGGTGCCGGGGGCAGCGGGGAGGCGCTGGGGAGGCGCTGGGGAGGCGCTGGGGAGGTGCCGGGCGGGCGCGGGCTCTCGCGGGGGCTCTCGCGGGGGCTTGCGCGAAGGCTTGTGCGGGGGTTTGTGCAGGGGCTTGCGCAGGGGCGGGCGGAGCCGGCCGGGAGCCCCGCCCGGAAGCGCGGACACCCGGCTGCCGGGCCCCGGGGCGGGGCGGTGGCAGCCGGGTGTCCGGTGCGGGCTGACGCGGGGTCAGGCCTTCTTGGTCTCCCAGAAGATCGCGTCGATCTCGGCGATCAGGTCCAGCAGGGCCTGGCCGGTCGCCGGGTCGGTGGACGCCTTGGCGGCCGAGGCGGCCTTGCCCGCGCGGTTGAACAGGTCGTGCAGGCCCGGGTAGGCCTCGAAGTGCGGGGCCTTGAAGTAGTCGGTGTGCAGCACCGAGAGGTGGTGCTTGACCAGCTCGGCGCGCTCCTCCTTGATGACGATGGCGCGAGCGCGGAACTCGGCGTCCTCGTTGGCCTGGTACTTCTCCTGAGTGGCCTTCACGGACTCGGCCTCGATGCGGGCCTGGGCCGGGTCGTACACGCCGCACGGCAGGTCGCAGTGGGCGTGGGCGGTGACTCGCGGAGCAAACAGACGAGAGAACATGGGGGTCCTTCCTTAGATCGTCTTCCCGGGCCCGACATTACCCCCACGGCGGCCCGAAATCGCCGTCGCCCCGGTGGCCTAGGGCAAAAGAAGGAGTTCGAACCATGCGATATGGGACACCGTTCGGCGTCGCCGACATCGCCGGTCCGTCGATGCGCCGACTGCTCTCCGACGGCGACCGGGTGCTGGTCCGCTACGGGGCGCGGTTGCGGCCCGGGGCGATCGCGCTGTTCCGGCACCCGCTGCGGCAGGACCTGCTGGTGGTCAAGCGCGCGGCGGAGCGGCGGCCGGGCGGCTGGTGGATGCTCTCCGACAACCCGCTGGTGCGCACCGACAGCCGCGAGTACGGCGCGGTGCCGGACGAGTTGGTGCTCGGCCGGGTGCTGCTGCGGCTGTCCCCCCGGCCGGCCTGGCTGGCGCCCGGGCGCCGGGTGGAGCGGGCGCTGCGGGGGCGCGCGCCGCGGTTCGCCGAGCGGTTGGGGGTCAGCGTTCCGTTCGACGGGGAGCTGTGACGCGGCACCTTGTGACGCGACACCTTGTGATGTGACATCCGTGACGCGGCACCTTGTGACGTGACACCCGTGACGCGGCATTCAGTGACGCGACACCCGTGACGTGTCATTTCGTGTCGCGACATCCAGTGATGCGGCATTCAGTGACGCGTAACCTCGTGACGTGACACCGGTGTTGCGTCATCCGGTGACACATCATCCAGTGACACGTCATCCGGTGTCACGGCATCTGATGACGCGTCATCAACCCTGGGCGGCCAGCGCCCGCTGGGCCTCCTGGCGCTTGCGGGCGCGGTAGGCCGCGACGTTGGCGCGGGTGGCGCAGCGGTCGGAGCAGTAGCGGCGGGAGCGGTTGGTGGAGGTGTCGAGGTAGGCGTTGCGGCAGGGGGCGGCCTGGCAGATGCCGAGCCGGTCGACGCCGAGGCCGGTGAGGTGGATGGCCAGGCCCATGCAGGCGACGGCGGCGTAGTTGGCGGCGGCGGTGGGGGCGTTGTCGGCCAGGTGCAGGTGCCAGTTGGGGCGGCCGGTGTCGTCCAGGTCGTCGTGGCCGGAGACCAGCGGGCTGACGGGGTACTCCACCATCAGGCTGTTGAGCAGGTCGACGGCCCGGACGTCCTCGCCCGCGGCGGCGGCCTCGAAGACCCCGCGCAGCCGGGTGCGGACGGCGCGCAGCCGGGGCAGGTCGGCCTCGTCGGCGAGCATCGCGGCCCGGGAGGGGGTGCCGAACAGGGACCGGACGGCGTCCACCGAGGTGAGGTCGTCGGTGCCGCGGCCGGGTTCCTCGCTGTTGACCAGCCGGACGGCGAAGTCGGCGTACGAGGCGAGCTCCACTGGGGTCCTTCCGGGCGGGGTGTAACGGGTCGAATGACTCCAGGGTATTACAGGTGCGGGCGGACGTGCCGGTGCCCGCCGGGCGCGGGGGCGCGGGGCGGGCACCGGGGCGTACGGGGGTGGGACGTACGGGCGTGAGACGTGCGGGCGTACGGGTGTGCCGGTCAGAGCACCTTGGAGAGGAACGCGCGGGTGCGCTCGTGCCGGGGGTTGCCGAGCACCTCGCGCGGGTGGCCGGACTCGACCACCACGCCGCCGTCCATGAACACCAGCGCGTCGCCCACCTCGCGGGCGAAGCCCATCTCGTGGGTGACCACGATCATGGTCATGCCCTCCTCGGCGAGGCCGCGCATCACGTCCAGCACCTCGCCGACCAGTTCGGGGTCGAGCGCCGAGGTGGGCTCGTCGAACAGCATCAGCTTGGGCTGCATGGCCAGCGCCCGGGCGATGGCGACGCGCTGCTGCTGGCCGCCGGAGAGCTGCGAGGGGTAGTTGCCGGCCTTGTCGGCGAGGCCGACCCGTTCCAGCAGGGCCATCGCCCGCTCCCGGGCGGCGCTCCGGTTCTCCTTCTTGACCTGCACCGGCGCCTCGACGACGTTCTCCAGCGCGGTCATGTGCGGGAACAGGTTGAAGCGCTGGAAGACCATGCCGATGTCCTGGCGCTTGAGCGCGACCTCGCGGTCCTTGAGCTCGTAGAGCTTGTCGCCCTTCTGCCGGTAGCCGACCAGTTCGCCGTCGACGTACAGCCGGCCGGCGTTGATCTTCTCCAGGTGGTTGATGCAGCGCAGGAAGGTGGACTTGCCGGAGCCGGACGGGCCGACCAGGCAGAACACCTCGCTCTGCCGCACCTCCAGGTCGATGCCCTTGAGCACCTCGACCTGGCCGTAGGACTTGTGCACGCCCTCGGCCCGGACCATCGGACGGTCGGGGGCCTCCTGCGGCTTGGACAGGTCGGTCATGCGTCCTTCCTCCCGTCCGGGGCGTCGTCGGAGGCCGCCGTCCCCGCCGGTGTCGCGGGCGCGGCCGTCTTCGCCGGGGCGCGGCCGGCGAACAGGGCGCGCACCCGCTGCAGCGGGGTGGGCGGCAGCGTCCGGTTGGCGCCGCGGGCGTAGTACCGCTCCAGGTAGTACTGGCCGACCGTCAGGATCGAGGTCAGCAGCAGGTAGTAGACCGACACCGCGATCATCGCGGCGATCGGCTTGTAGGTGCGGGTGGCGATGTCGTGGCCGGCGGTGAACAGCTCCACCAGCGAGATCACCTGCACCAGCGAGGTGGTCTTCAGCATCGAGATGGTCTCGTTGCCGGTCGGCGGGATGATCACCCGCATCGCCTGCGGCAGCACGATCCGGCGCAGCGCGGTGGTCCGGCTCATGCCGAGCGCGTGCGCGGCCTCGGACTGGCCCTCGTCCACCGACTGGATGCCGGCCCGGACGATCTCCGCCATGTAGGCGGCCTCGTTGAGCCCGAGCCCGAGCAGCGCGGCGGTGAACACCGGCACCAGGGTGTTGGACTCCTGGGACCAGAAGGAGGGCCCGAACGGGACGCCGAGCGAGATCTCCTTCCACAGGAAGCCGATGTTGTTCCAGAGCACCAGCTGCACCAGCACCGGGGTGCCGCGGAAGACCCAGATGTAGAACCAGGCGACGCCGGAGAGCACCGGGTTCTTCGAGAGCCGCATGACGGCCAGCAGCACGCCGCCGACCACGCCCATCAGCATGGCCAGGACGGTCAGTTCCAGGGTGGTCCAGATGCCGTGGACGACGGTGGGGTCGCGCAGCACCGCGCCGACGAACGCCCAGTCCAGCGCCTGGTTGGTGAACAGGACGTGCAGCAGCATCGCGCCGAGCACGGCGACGACGGCGACGGAGACCCAGCGGCCGGGGTGGCGGACGGGGACGGCCTTGATGGCCTCGGGCCGGCCCCGGCCCGCGGGCCCCTGGTCGGTCTTTTCCACGTGATTACCTCGTCAGGGGGTTCGGGCGGCGGGGCGTCAGCTCTGGGCGGCGTTGATCTCGGAGGTGCTGACCGCTCCGGCGGACACGCCCCACTTGTCGAGGATGGTCTTGTAGGTGCCGTCCGCCATCAGCGACTGGATCGCGCCCTGGACCGCCTTGCTGAGCGGCGAGCCCTTGGCCAGGATCACGCCGTACGGGGCGGCGCCGTAGGTGTCGCCGAGCTTCTCCAGCTGGCCGCCGGTCTGCTTCAGGGCGTAGTCGATGACCGGGGAGTCGGCCAGCATCACCTGGTCGCGGCCGGAGACCAGCGACTGGGCGACGTCGGTCTGCAGGGCGAAGCGGTCGCCGTCGTTCGGGATCGGGCTCTTGCCGGCCTTGGTGCAGTCCGGGTTGCGGGTGTCCTTGATCTCGTCGGCCTGGGTGGTGCCGTCCTGGATCGCGACCTTCTTGCCGCACAGGTCGTCCAGCGAGATCTTGTCCGGGTTGCCCTTCTTCACCGCGGCGGAGGTGCCGGCCGAGAAGTAGGTGACCATGTCGACCTGCTCCTCGCGCTCCTTGGTGTCGGTGAACGAGCTCATGCCGAGCTGGTACTTGTTCGACTGGATGCCGGGGATGATGTCGGTGAACCCGGCGCTCTGGAACTCGGCGGTCAGGCCCAGCTTCTGGGCGATGGCCACGCCGAGGTCGACGTCCATGCCGACGATCTTGCCCTTCTCGTCCTTGAACTCGTTGGGCGCGTACGAGGTGTCGGAACCGACCACCAGCTTGCCGCCGGCCTTGAGTTCGGCCGGGACCAGCCCGGCCAGCGCCGGGTCGGCCGCCGCGGCGGGGATGGACTGGGTGGGGATCGGCGCGGCGCCCGACGTGGTGGTGCTGGTGGCGCTGCTGCCGCACGCGGTGAGGAGCAGGGTGCCGGCCGCGAGGGCGGCGGCCGCGGCGAGCGGCCGGGTCATGGGGGTACGGGCAGCGGGCATGGGGGATCTCCTCCTGGGGGATCGGACGGGGTGCCGCGCCGCCTGGTGGGGCGGCGCGGTACAGCGCGTGGTCGGTGCTCGCCACCCTCCGCCGAGGTGACAGGTAGATCCGATGTGGGGGGAATCCTGCCACTGTGGGTGGGAAATCGGAGCCCGTCACAGGTCAAAATCGGATAACAGGACTGCCGACTGTCCGGTATTCGGACATTTCTCCTGGTCATGTCACTCGATGCATAATCATGCACCGAGTGACCTTCCGCCGAGGTCACGCCCGGAAGCCCCGTCCAGCAGCCCCTCTCCAGCAGCCCCGGTCCAGCAACCCCCGTTCAGCAACCCCCTCAGAAGCCCCCGTTCACCACGGCGCTCTGCACCGCGCCGTCGCCCAGGCCCCACTTCGCCAGGATCCGGTCGTAGTCGCCGCTGCGGATCAGCTGGTCCAGCGCCTTCGCCACGGCGTCGCGCAGCGCGGTGTCCTGCTTGGCGAACGCGATCCCGTACGGCGCCACCTGCAACTGCGCGCCGACCACCTGGAACTGCGCCCCGCCCCGCCCGTTCTTCGCCGCGTGCGCCGCCACCGGCGCGTCGTTCAGGTCCGCGACGGCCCGGCCCTGCGCGACCAGGGCCAGCGCCTGGTCGTCGGTGTCGGTCTCGGTGACGGTCAGCTTCCGGCCGTTCTTCCCGCAGGTCTCGGCCTGCCGCTCCAGCAGCGCGGCCTGGGTGGTCTCGCGCTGCACCGCGACCGTCCGCCCGCACAGATCCTGCAGTCCGGAGATCCGCTGCGGGTTGGCCTTCGTCACCACGATCGAGGTGCCGGCGACGAAGTAGTCGACGAAGTCCAGGCCGTCGTTGACCTTGCGGGCCTCCTCGTCGACGCCGTCCCGGCGCTGCGGGGTGTCGGTCATCCCCGACATCACCAGGTCGTACTCGCGGGCCTGCAGCCCCAGCCGCAGCCGGTTGAACGGCACGTCGCTGAACTGCACCCGCACGCCCAGCGCGCCGCCCAGCGCGGTGGCCAGGTCCACGTCCAGGCCGTCCGGCCGGTTGCCCTCGGACTTGAAGCCGATCGGCGCGTACGTCAGGTCCGCGCCGATCCGCAGCACCCCCGCCGTCCTGATCTGCTCGGGCAGTTGGGCGCGCGGCCCGGACTCCGGGCCGGCGTCGCCGCCGGACGGGGCGGCCGAGCCGCAGCCGGTCAGCAGCAGCGCGCCGGCCGTCGCGGCGGCGGTGAGGGCGGCGGCGGTCCGGCCGGCGCCGGGGCCGGTGGTGCGGGAGCGGGCGCCGGGTCTGGCGGGGGGCGTGGCCGTCGACATCGGGATCCTCCGGTGGGCGAGGGGGGCGGGTCCCCGCCGCTGCGCGCTGGTGTGCGCGACCGTGCGACGGGGCAGGACGTGGCCCGACGTGTGCGGGAACGTCCGGACAACGGTGGTCGAACACCGGATATTGCCATCCCGACCTGCTCGGCCGGGTAGCGGGTATGTCAGAATCTGGTATCGGGTGACCCCCGACGCAGAACTCAGACCGCCGGTTCGCCACAGGGCCGGGGGTGCCCAGGAACGGAAGCCGTCACCGGCTCCGTATCCGAAGCACCAGCTCCCCTCCGTGTCTGCGTTCACTCCTGCGAGTGCCCTGCGGACCCCTCGCTTCGGGGGCCACGCGGACAAGAAGGACCCGGCACAGGTGCGGTGCCGACGTCCGGACGAACAACGCAGAACACCTAAACCCTCACCCCGAGGGCGCCGCCCGACGGCTGCGCCCCGACCCGGACACGGGTACGCCACGGACGGCGTGCCCGTACTCGTGCATCGGCGCACGGCCGGGTCGAAAGTCCGTCGGACGCGCGCCTTCGCTGATATATGACGAAGAGGTCATTGTGGCAGCGGAGATCATCACCGACACCCAGAGCACTGACGACCCGGTCGACGCCGTCTTCGCGCTCCACCGCGGCGGCAAGATGGAGATCCGGGCGACCGTCCCGGTCCGCGACGCGGACGACCTGTCGCTCGCCTACACCCCGGGCGTGGCCCGGGTCTGCACCGCCATCGCCGAACAGCCCGCCCTGGTGAACGACTACACCTGGAAGGCCAACACCGTCGCCGTCGTCACCGACGGCACCGCGGTGCTCGGCCTCGGCGACATCGGCCCGCAGGCCTCGCTGCCCGTGATGGAGGGCAAGGCCATCCTGTTCAAGCAGTTCGGCGGCGTCGACGCGGTGCCGATCGCGCTGGACTGCACCGGCGTCGACGAGATCGTCGAGACCGTGGTCCGGCTCGCCCCGTCCTTCGGCGGCGTCAACCTGGAGGACATCTCCGCCCCGCGCTGCTTCGAGATCGAGAAGCGGCTCCAGGAGCGGCTCGACATCCCGGTCTTCCACGACGACCAGCACGGCACCGCGATCGTCACCACCGCCGCGCTGTGGAACGCCGCCGCGGTCACCGGCCGCCGGGTCGGCGACCTGCGCGCCGTCATCTCCGGCGCGGGCGCGGCCGGCATCGCCATCGCCAAGATGCTGCTGGCCGCGGGCATCGGCGACGTCGCGGTGTGCGACCGCCGCGGCGTGGTCCACCAGGGCCGCGAGGACCTCACCGACGTCAAGGCGGAGATCGCGGCGCTCACCAACCGCAGCGGCCTCAAGGGCGGCCTGGCCGACGCGCTGGACGGCGCGGACGTGTTCATCGGCGTCTCCGGCGGCACCGTCCCGGAGGAGGCCGTCGCCACCATGGCGCCCGGCTGCTTCGTCTTCGCGATGGCCAACCCCACCCCGGAGATCCACCCCGAGGTCGCCCACCGGTACGCGGCGGTGGTCGCCACCGGGCGCTCCGACTTCCCGAACCAGATCAACAACGTGCTGGCCTTCCCGGGCATCTTCGCCGGCGCGCTCTCGGTCCGGGCCAGCCGGATCTCCGAGGGCATGAAGCTCGCCGCGGCCAAGGCCCTGGCGGGCGTCGTCGCCGACGAGTTGACGCCGCAGAAGGTCATCCCGTCGCCCTTCGACGAGCGGGTCGCCCCGGCGGTCACCCGCGCCGTCGCGGAGGCCGCCCGGGCGGAGGGGCTCGCCCGGATCTGACCGGGGCGCCGCACGGCGCCGGGGCCCGCCCCCGGCGCCGTGCGCGCACAACGGCGCCGTGCGCGCACAACGGCGGCCCCGGAAAAGCAATATGGGGACGTTCACAGTGAGTCGTGGTTAACGCGCGGGGTGCCGCCCGGCTATGGTCCGGGCATGTTCGCTGCCTACGCCGCCCGCATCAGTCCTGACGACCCGTTGAGCGCACTGGAGCTGGGCGAGGTGCCCGAACCGGTGGCGCGTCCGGGGTGGAGCGTGGTGACCGTGAAGGCCGCCACCCTGAACCACCACGACCTGTGGTCGCTGCGCGGGGTCGGCCTGCCCGCCGAGCGGCTGCCCATGGTGCTCGGCTGCGACGCGGCCGGCGTCGACGAGGACGGCAACGAGGTGGTGATCCACTCGGTGGTCGGCCAGAGCGGCCACGGGGTGGGCCCGCACGAGCCCCGGTCCATCCTGACCGAGCGCTACCAGGGCACCTTCGCGCAGCGCGTCGCGGTGCCGACCTGGAACCTGCTGCCCAAGCCGGCGGAGCTGAGCTTCGAGCAGGCCGCCTGCCTGCCCACCGCCTGGCTGACCGCCTACCGGATGCTGTTCACCAACGCGGGCGTCAAGCCCGGCGACACGGTGCTGGTGCAGGGCGCCGGCGGCGGGGTGTCGACCGCGCTGGTGGTGCTGGCCAAGGCGGCCGGGCTGCGGGTGTGGGTCACCGGACGGGACGAGGCGAAGCGGGCCCGGGCGGTGGAGCTCGGCGCGGACGCGGCCTTCGAGAGCGGGGCCCGGCTGCCGGAACGGGTGGACGCGGTGATGGAGACCGTCGGCGCGGCGACCTGGTCGCACTCGGTGAAGTCGCTGCGCCCGGGCGGCACGATCGTGATCTCGGGGGCGACCAGCGGGCCCAGCCCGAAGTCCGCCGAGCTGAACCGGATCTTCTTCCTGGAGCTCAAGGTGGTCGGCTCGACCATGGGCTCCAAGGAGGAGCTGGCCGGCCTGCTGGCGCTGTGCGCCAACTCCGGGGTGCGGCCGGTGATCGACTCGGTGCTGCCGCTGGCCGGGGCCCGGGAGGCGTTCGCCCGGCTGGAGCGCGGGGACGTGTTCGGCAAGCTGGTGCTCACCCCCTGACCCGCCCGGAACGGGAGGGGGCGGAGCGCCCCCGACCCGTCCTCGGGGGCGCTCCGGGTCTCGGGGAGCCGGCGCTCAGCGCTCGTACAGGGCGCGGGCGGCGGCCGCCAGGGCGTGCTGGGCGCGGGCCAGCCGGGCGGCGTCGACGCCGCGGTCGCGCGCGGTGTCCCGGACGTGGTCGCGGAACCGGTCCAGCAGGCGCTCCAGCTCGCGGGCCGGGTCGCCCGCCGGGTCGGTGCGCGCCCACTCGGGCAGCTCGGGCGCCCCGGCCGGTGCGGGCGCCCCGGCGGCGTCCGGGTGCGGCGCGTCCTTGTCGAGGTCGATCCGGACGGACGGCTCCTCGGACGTGCCCCAGCGCGCCGCGTCCGCCAGCGAGCCCAGGCCGCGGGTGAGTTCGGCCAGGCCCTCGGCCAGCCCGGCCGACCAGTCGCCGCCCGCGGCGTGCGCCCGGACCTGCTCCTCGACCCGGCGCTTGAGCCGCAGTGCCTCCTGCTGGGCGGCGGTGCGGGCGGCTTTGGACTGCTCGCGCAGCTTCCTGGCCTCCGCCTCGGCGGCCTTGGCCTGCTGCCGGGCGGCCTTCTCCTGCTCCTTGGCCCGCCGGGCCTGCTCCTTGGTCTCGGCCTTGAGCCGGGCGAACTCCTCCTTGGCCCGCTGCCAGGACTCCTGGTCGCGCCAGGGCGTCCCGCCGACGGTGCCGGTGGTGGCGGAGTCGGCGGCGGCCTGGTTCCACAGCTCGGCGCGCAGGTCCTTGGCGTTGTCCCGGACGTCCTGCCGGATGGCCCCGGCGAGCTGGCCGACCGAGTCGTGGATCTCGGCCTCCAGGTCGGTCAACTCGTCCGAGCGGGAGGCGAGTTCGCTGCGCCCGGCGTCGGTGAGCCGGTAGACCTTGCGGCCGCCCTCGGTGGTGTGGCTGACCAGCCCCTCCGCCTCCAGCTTGGCGAGCCGGGGGTAGACGGTGCCCGCGGAGGGCGCGTACAGGCCGTGGAAGCGCTCCTCCAGCAGGCGGATCACCTCGTAGCCGTGCCGGGGGCTCTCGTCGAGCAGCTTCAGCAGGTAGAGACGGAGCCGGCCGTGCCCGAACACCGGTGTCATCAGGCCTCCTTGGTCAGGTCGAGCGGGGCCGCCGGCAGTTCTCCGGCCGGGCGGTCCTCCTCGGCGTCGGGTCGGCGCTGGACGGTGACCGCGCCGGTGACGGTGGTCACCGCGAGGCGGCCGCGGCCGGTGCCGAGCTGGCCGGAGAGCTTCTTGGAGCCCCAGCCGCCGCCGACGCTCAGTTCGGCGAAGGCGCTGGAGAGCGTCCCGCTGGTGGTGCCGGCCTCGACCTTGGCGTCGGCCAGGGCGGGCAGCCGGACGCCGACCGCGCCGGAGACGGTGTTGACCGCGATGTCGGTGGGGGTGGCGGCGTCCAGGTCCAGGGTGACGGCGCCGGAGACCGAGTGCGCGCGGATGCGCGTCGCCGAGCCGGCCACCAGGGTGACCGCGCCGGACACCGTGTTGACCTTCAGCTCGCCGGACAGGCCCTCGGCGTCGACGTCCCCCGAGACGGTGTTGGCGCTGACCTGGCCGGTCAGACCGGCCAGCGTGGTGGCGCCGCTGGCGCCGTGCACCCCGACCTCGCCGGCGATCCCGGAGATGGTGGCGTCGGCGGAGACGGTGCCGACCCGGACCACGGCGGCGGCCGGCACGGCCACCGTGACGTCGGCGCTGCGCTTGCGGCGCAGGCCGGAGAAGAAGGACTTGACCGTCTGCACGGACTTCACGGCCGCGCCGAACTCGCTCCAGCTGAGGTCCTTGTAGGTGACGGTGAGCACGCCGTCCTCCAGCGAGACCTGCAGCGGCTCACCCTCCAGCCGGGCCACCTCCAGCCGGGCCGGGCCCTCGGTGGGCACCACGTTCACCGTGCCGTCGACGACGCGCACGTGCAGGGTGTGCACGGCCTCGTCGAAGGCGATCTTCTCGGTGCTGTCTACCGTCCACTCGGTCATTTCCGGCTCCCCGTCCTCCCGTACGCCATACGCGATGTATCGCGTCCTTCTGCTATTCACGATATATCGCGTAGCCGGGAAGTCAAGGAGCCCCGACCCCCGTCCCGACCCGGAGCCCACCCCGAGACGCCGCTCCGGGTCGACCCCGAGACCCGGCGCCGGGCGTTCCCGGGAACGCCGACGGCCCGGAAGGCGAACTCGCCTTCCGGGCCGCTGCGCTGACGCGACGTCAGCCGGTCACTCGTCGTCGTCCTCGTCGTCCAGCCGGGCCAGCCAGGTGGCCAGCCGCTCCACCGGCACCTCGAAGTCCGGGTTCAGGTCCACGAACTCCCGCAGCCGCTCGGCCAGCCACTCGAAGGTGACCTCCTCCTCGCCGCGCCGGCTCGCCAGTTCCTCGATGCCTCGGTCGGTGAAGTACACGGTGGTTCGCTCCGGGGTGCTGGTTCTCGGCCTGTCGGGCCCAGGATAGTGCGGGCCCGGTCAGCCGTTGTACTTGTAGTAGCTGAGCGAGATGGACACCCCGCCGTCGCTGGTGGCGTTGAGGATCTTCACGATCGCCACGCTCCAGGTCTGGCGGTTGCGCACGCAGAGCATCCGGCCCGGCGGGAGGTCGTTGTACGGGAAGTCGGCGCTCGGGTTCTTGTCGATCGCGTCCGAGCACTCCTGCGCGGTGAGCGAGTCGGTCTTGCTGAGGTACCGGTCGAAGCCGTCCGCCACGGACAGCGTGCTGTAGCCGGGCCGCAGGAAGACCTCGTTGCCGGAGTACGGCACCACCTTGCCGTTCAGCAGGTCGAAGCCGTAGTCGCTGCTGGGCGCGGACAGCTCGTGGTCGGTGTAGACGGGGGTGAACCCGGCGGGCGCCCCGCTCTTGCGGGCGGAGGGCGAGGCCGAGCGGGAGGCCGAGGGCGACGCGGCGGGCGAGGAGTCGTCCGCCGACGCCGACGGCGACGCCTGGTCCCGGCTGCCGCCGACGCCCTCGGCGTTCGGCGAGGCCGGGGAGCTCTGCGTCGGCTGCCCGCCCTTCGCCGCGTTCGAGGTGTCGTCCTCGCCCAGGGTCTTCATCAGGACCAGCCCGCCCGCGGTGCCCGCCAGCAGCGTCACCAGCGCGACCACCAGCAGGGTCTTCCAGGACACCCCGCGCCGGCGCTCGTCCCTCGCGGCGGGGGCGGGCGCCGGCTCGGCGGCCAGTGGCACGGCGGGCCCCGGCGGCGGGGTGTGCTGCTCGGTCAGCCGCACCGTCGGACCGGCCGGGGCCACCGGGCCGGTGACCGCCTCCGAGGCCGGGGTGGGCGGGCCGAACGCGCCGGACGGGGGCGCCGGCGGGGCGGGCTGGTACTGACCCACCGGCGGGGCGACCGGCGGCGGGGGAGTGGCCGGCAAGGTCGGCGGCGCCGCCGGCAGCGGGGTCGGCGGGGTCCTCGGCAGGTCGGAGCGCCGGGTGATCTCGGTGTTCACCTGCCCGGGCAGCCAGTCCTCGCCGAACCGCAGCTGCCCGCCGACGGTCGGGTGCTCCCGGGCCGCCTGGATGATCTCGGCGGGCGTCGGCCGGTCCGCCGGGTCCTTCGCCAGGCAGCGGCCGACCAGTTCGCGCAGCGGCGCCGGCACCGTGCTCAGGTCCGGCTCCTCGTGCACCACCCGGTACAGCACCGCCGTGTCCGGGCCGTCGCCGAACGGCGGCGCGCCGCCCGCCACGTACGCGGCCAGCGCGCCCAGCGCGAACACGTCGGTGGCCGGGGTGATCTTCTTGCCCTGGGCCTGCTCCGGCGACATGAACGCCGGCGAGCCGATCCGGTAGCCGGTGCCGGTCAGCGCCGTCGCGTCGGCGGCCCGGGCGATGCCGAAGTCGATCACCCGCGGCCCGTCCGAGGCCACCAGCACGTTGGCCGGCTTGAGGTCCCGGTGCACCACCTGGACGCTGTGGATCGCCTGCAGCGCCTCCGCGATGCCGCCGATCAGCAGCAGCACCGTGCGCACCGGCAGCGCCCCGTGCTCGCGCACCACCTGCTGGAGCGAGGGGCCCGGCACGTACGAGGTGACCAGCCAGGGCGCGCCCGACTCCAGGCCGCCGGAGTCGATCACCTGCGCGGTGTACAGCCCGTGGATGCGCTGGGCGCTGCTCACCTCCTGGGCGAAGCGGCGGCGGAACTCCCCGTCCTCGGCGAACTCCGGACGCACCACCTTGAGCGCCACCGGCCGGCCCCCCGGCGTGTACGACAGGTAGACCCGGCCCATGCCGCCCGCGCCGAGGCGGGCGAACAGCCGGTAGCCGCCGACCTCCCGGGGGTCGTCCGGCAGCAGGGGCTGGAAGACCGGCGGGAGCGGGACGGCGTTCTTCGGAGTGTCGGCTGCCATGCGGCGGGTCCCCCTTGGATGAGCGTGTCGAAGACGGCCGTCCGGCGCCCGGCGTCGGAAGCGGCGAACCATAACCTACCGAGCCGTCAGATCCCGTGCAGCCCACGCCGACCCGCAGCGCGTCACGGTCCGGAAACGGAACCGCCCCCGCCCCCGCCCCCGGGGAATCGGGGACGGGGACGGGGGCGGACGGTGCCGTGCCGCGCTCAGCGGGTCAGAGCGAGAACACCTCTTCGACCAGTGCCTGCTGCTCGACGGCGTGCCGCTTCGCGGAGCCCACGGCCGGGGCCGAGGACGCCGTGCGGGCGACCCGGCGCAGCCGGGCGTTGCCGCCCGAGCGGCCGACCACGACCTGCAGGTGGTCGACCAGGTTCATCGCGATGAACGGCCAGGCACCCTGGTTGGCCGGCTCCTCCTGCGCCCAGACGAACTGGACGTTCTCGCCGTAGCGGCCCAGCTCCTCCTGCAGCTCGGCCACCGGCAGCGGGTACAGGCGCTCGACGCGGACGATCGCGGTGTCGGTGACGCCGCGCTCGGTCCGGGCCGCCTCCAGGTCGTAGTAGAACTTGCCGGAGGTGATGACCACCTTGCGGACCTGCGCCGGGTCGACCGTGCTGTCCCCGATCACCGGGCGGAAGCCGCCGCTGAGGAACTCGGAGGCGGAGGACGCCGCGGCCTTCAGGCGCAGCATCGACTTCGGGGTGAAGACGATGAGCGGCTTGTGGTGCGGGTTGTGCGCCTGCCAGCGCAGCAGGTGGAAGTAGTTCGACGGCAGGGTCGGCATGGCGACCGTCATGTTGTCCTGCGCGCACAGCGCCAGGAAGCGCTCCGGGCGGGCGGACGAGTGGTCCGGGCCCTGGCCCTCCATGCCGTGCGGCAGCAGCAGGGTGACGCCGGAGTGCTGGCCCCACTTCTGCTCGGCGGACGCGATGTACTCGTCGACCATGGTCTGCGCGCCGTTGACGAAGTCGCCGAACTGCGCCTCCCACATGACCAGCGCGTTCGGGCGGGTCAGCGAGTAGCCGTACTCGAAGCCCATCGCCGCGTACTCGCTGAGCAGCGAGTCGTAGACGGTGAAGCGGGCCTGGTCCTCGGTCAGGTACATCAGCGGGGTGTAGTCCTCGCCGGTGTTCCGGTCGATCAGCACCGCGTGGCGCTGGCCGAAGGTGCCGCGGCGGGAGTCCTGGCCGGCCAGCCGGACCGGGTGGCCCTCCATCAGCAGCGAGCCGATGGCGAGCGCCTCGCCGGTGGCCCAGTCGATGGTGTTGTCCTCGACCGAGGCGGCGCGGCGCTGGAGCTGCGGCAGCAGGCGCGGGTGCACGGTCAGCCAGTCCGGCAGGTTGACCTGCGAGGCGGCGATCCGCTTGACCATCTCGGCGGAGATGCCGGTCTGGATGGACACCGGGAAGTCCGCGACCGGGCGGCCGGCCTCGGTCGGCGCCGGGGCGGCGACGGCCTCGCGGACCTCGGAGAACACCTTCTCCAGCTGGCCCTGGAAGTCCTGGAGCGCCTGCTCCGCCTCTTCCATGGTGATGTCGCCGCGACCGATCAGCGCCTCGGTGTAGAGCTTGCGCACCGAGCGCTTCTTGTCGATCAGGTCGTACATCAGCGGCTGGGTGAACGACGGGTTGTCGGCCTCGTTGTGACCGCGGCGGCGGTAGCAGATGAGGTCGATCACGACGTCCTTGTGGAACTGCTGGCGGAACTCGAAGGCCAGGCGGGCCACGCGGACCACGGCCTCCGGGTCGTCGCCGTTCACGTGGAAGATCGGCGCCTCGATCATCCGGGCCACGTCGGTGCAGTACATCGACGAGCGCGAGGAGGCCGGGGCGGCGGTGAAGCCGACCTGGTTGTTGACCACGATGTGCACGGTGCCGCCGGTGCGGTAGCCGCGCAGCTGCGACATGTTCAGGGTCTCTGCGACCACGCCCTGGCCCGCGAAGGCCGCGTCGCCGTGGATCTGGATCGGGAGCACCGGGAAGGTGGTGCCGCCGAAGTCCAGGATGTCCTGCTTGGCGCGGGCGATGCCCTCGACCACCGGGTCGACGGTCTCCAGGTGCGAGGGGTTGGCGGCCAGCGACACCTTGATGGTCTCGCCGTCCAGGCCGGTGAAGGTGCCCTCGGAGCCCAGGTGGTACTTCACGTCGCCGGAGCCGTGCATCGACTTCGGGTCGAGGTTGCCCTCGAACTCGCCGAAGATCTTGCCGAACGGCTTGCCGACGATGTTCGCCAGCACGTTCAGCCGGCCGCGGTGGGCCATGCCGATGACGGCCTCGTCGAGGCGGTGCTCGGCGGCGGCGTCGATGGTGGCGTCCAGCAGCGGGATGAGCGACTCGCCGCCCTCCAGCGAGAAGCGCTTCTGCCCGACGTACTTGGTCTGCAGGAAGGTCTCGAACGCCTCGGCCGAGTTCAGCCGGCGCAGGATGCGCAGCTGCTCCTCGCGCTCGGGCTTGGTGTACGGCTTCTCCAGGCGCTCCTGCAGCCACTTGCGCTGCGCCGGGTCCTGGATGTGCATGTACTCGATGCCGACGGTGCGGCAGTAGGTGTTGCGCAGCAGGCCGAGGATGTCGCGGAGCTTCATCATCTTCTGGCCGCCGAAGCCGCCGACCGCGAACTCGCGCTCCAGGTCCCACAGGGTGAGGCCGTGCGAGACGACGTCCAGGTCGGGGTGCTTGCGCTGCATGTACTCCAGCGGGTCGGTGTCGGCCATCAGGTGGCCGCGGACCCGGTAGGAGTGGATCAGCTCGATGACCCGGGCGGTCTTGTTGACCTCGTCGTCGTGGGTGGTCGCCACGTCGGTGGCCCAGCGCACCGGCTCGTACGGGATCCGCAGGGACTCGAACACCTCGTCGTAGAAGTTGTTCGCGCCCAGCAGCAGCTGGTGGATCGAGCGGAGGAACTCGCCCGAGGCCGCGCCCTGGATGACCCGGTGGTCGTAGGTCGAGGTCAGGGTCATGATCTTGGAGATGCCCAGGCGGGCCAGCGTCTCCGGGGAGGAGCCCTGGAACTCGGCCGGGTACTCCATGGCGCCGACGCCGACGATGGTGCCCTGGTTCTGCATCAGGCGCGGCACGGAGTGCACGGTGCCGATGCCGCCGGGGTTGGTCAGCGAGACCGTGACGCCGGTGAAGTCGTCCATGGTCAGCTTGTTGGCGCGGGCCCGGCGGACGATGTCCTCGTAGGCCTGCCAGAAGCCGAAGAAGTCGAGCGTCTCGGCCTTCTTGATGGCCGCGACGACCAGCTGGCGGTCGCCGTTCGGCTTGACCAGGTCGATGGCGAGGCCCAGGTTCACGTGCTCGGGCTTCACCAGGTAGGACTTGCCGTCCTCCACCTTGTAGGTGAAGTTCATGCCCGGGTTGGCCTTCACGGCCTGCACCAGCGCGTAGCCGATCAGGTGGGTGAAGGACACCTTGCCGCCGCGGGCGCGCTGCAGGTGGTTGTTGATGACGATGCGGTTGTCGATCAACAGCTTGGCGGGCACCGCGCGCACCGAGGTGGCGGTCGGAACCTCCAGCGAGGCGTCCATGTTGGTCGCCACGGCCTTGGCCGGGCCGCGCAGCTGCACCAGCTCCGGGCCCGCCGCGGCCTTCGCCGGCGCGGCGGCGGCCGGAGCGGCGGCCTCGGCGCGGGCGGGGGGCGGGTGCGGCCGGGAGCGGAGCGGGCGCGGCCACCGGCTGCGCGGGCGCCGGAGCGGCGGCCGGGGCAGCGGGTGCGGGCGCGGCCGGAGCTGCGGCAGCGGGAGCGGCGACAGGGGCCGGCTGGGAGCCGACCGGTGCGGCCTGGGTCACTGGAGTCACCTCGGTACCGGGCTTGTAGTCGGCGAAAAAGTCCCACCAGGCACGGTCGACCGAAGCCGGGTCCTGGAGGTACTGCTGGTAGATCTCGTCGACGAGCCACTCATTGGGGCCGAAGCCAGTGGAACTTGCCGAGCTGGGGGTTTCTTGGTGTGGCGACACGGGGCAACCGCCCTCTTCCGCTTCCTTTTGGGATGGTGGACAGCGGGGATTAAGGCTACGCCTCCGACCAGTGATCGCGCAGTCCCCGATGGTCAGGCGTCGCCCAGATCACATTGCCCGGCGGGTTTTTGGCTGGATCCGTGCGTTAGGAATGCCGGAAATCGGGGAACTCGCCCCCAGATCGGTCGTGGTCATACCGGCGTAAAATCGGACGAACCAGTGGTCTGGACCACTTGGCGGCTCCGGCCGCGCACCCCGGCCGAGCAGCCCGGCCCCGGTTTGTACCGATTCCGCCACAGTCTCAGGCGGGCACCGGCGACTCACCCGGGAGGGTGACCTCGATCCGGCAGCCCGCCGCCGCCTCCGCCACCCGGATCCGGCCGCCGTGCAGGTCCACCGCCCAGCGTGCGATCGCCAGCCCCAGCCCCGTCCCGCCGTCGCTGCCCGGCCCCAGCGCGGTCGGCGAACCGCTGCGGCCGAACCGCTCGAAGACCCGCTCGCGGTCCTCCGCCGGGATGCCCGGGCCCTGGTCCTCGACCTCCAGCAGCAGCCCGCCGCCCTCCGCCGCCCGGGCCCGCACCGTCACGGTGCCGCCGGCCGGCGAGTGCTTGCAGGCGTTGTCCACCAGGTTGGCCACCACCTGGTGCAGCCGCTCCGCGTCCGCCACCGCCGTCAGGTCCGGCGGCCGCACGTCCAGCGCCAGCCGGACGTCCCCGCGCCGGTCGTACGCGCCGCCGGCCGTCGCGCCGTCCACCGTCACCCCGCGCAGCACCCCGTCCAGGAACGGGCCGACCCGGAACGGGTGGGAGTCCAGCGGGACGACGCCGTCGTCCAGCTTCGACAGGTCCAGCAGGTGGGTGACCAGCCGGCCCAGCCGCTCGGTCTGCTCCAGCGCGGTGCCCAGGTTCTTCGGGTCCGGCTTCACCACGCCGTCCACCACGTTCTCCAGCAGGCCGCGCAGCGCCGCGATCGGGGTGCGCAGCTCGTGCGAGACGTTCGCGATCAGCTCGCGGCGGTGCCGGTCGGCGGCCTCCAGGTCGCCCGCCATCCGGTTGAAGGTGTCGGCCAGCTCGCCGATCTCGTCCCGCGAGGACACCTCGACCCGGCCGCTGTAGTCGCCCTCCGCCATCGACCGGGCCGCCGCCGTCATGTCGCGCAGCGGCGCGGTCAGGCCGTTCGCCAGGAACTGCATGAACAGCAGCGAGGCGATCAGCGAGAAGATCATGATGATCCGGATCTGGGTCTCCGACCGGATCGCCACCACCACCATCCCGGTGGCCAGCACCACCGAGACGACCACCAGCAGGGCCAGCTTGCCCTTGATCGAGCGGACCGGGTCGAAGGGGCGGATGTCCGCCCACACCCGGCGCGCGGCGCGCACCGCGAGCGGGGGGCGCGCGAGCGGGGGCCGGGGGGAAGCCGGCTCGGCTTCCCCGTTGCGTTGCTGCGGAAAGGTCATGGTGTCCCTGCGACTGGTCCTCGGTGAGTCGTCCCGGCGACTCGTCCCGGTGGGCTGCCGGTGAGGTCCCGGCGAAGGGGGCCGGGCCGCCGAGCGGAGCCCGCGCGGGGCCCGGACCGGCGGCGACCGGTCAGGAGAGCGGGGCCTCCAGCGCGTACCCGACGCCGTGCACCGTGCGGATCCAGCTCGCCCCGATCTTCCGGCGCAGCGCCTTCACGTGGCTGTCCACCGTGCGGGTGCCGGACGCGTCGGTCCAGTCCCACACCTCGGCCAGCAGCTGCTCGCGGGTCAGCACCGCGCGCGGCTGCGCGGCCAGGCAGGCCAGCAGGTCGAACTCGGTC
Organism: Kitasatospora sp. NA04385; assembly: GCF_013364235.1. Lineage (NCBI taxonomy): Bacteria > Bacillati > Actinomycetota > Actinomycetes > Kitasatosporales > Streptomycetaceae > Kitasatospora > Kitasatospora sp. NA04385. The sequence continues at coordinate 5,098,985 of NZ_CP054919.1, forward strand.
GGCGTCAGGTGCACGTCGCCCGAGCCCAGCCGGACCCGGCGCTGCACGTGGTCGATCTCCAGTTCACCGAAGCGCAGGCTGCCCAGCGCCGGTGTCCGGGCCGCCTGCTGGGCGCGCTCCACCCGGCGCAGCAGCACGTTCACCCGGGCCGCCAGCTCGCGCATCGAGAACGGCTTGGTCATGTAGTCGTCCGCGCCGACGCCCAGACCCACCAGCAGGTCCGTCTCGTCGTCCCGGGCAGTCAGCATCAGCACCGGCACCGGGCGCTGCGCCTGGATCCGGCGGCACACCTCCAGGCCGTCGAAGCCCGGCAGCATGATGTCCAGCACCACCAGGTCCGGCTGCCAGGTGTGGAACCCGTCCACCGCGCCGGGGCCGTCGTGGGCCACCGCCACCTTGAAGCCCTCGGCTCCCAGCCGGGCCGCGATCGACTCCGCGATGGTCGGCTCGTCCTCCACGACGAGCACCCGTCGCTGGGTGCCCACCGGTCCACTGCTGATCGTCTCTTGCTGCATCTCTGTCACGGTCACGCCACCGCCCCCAGGGCTCGCGGGCCGACCGTCGGGGGACGGCGGGCTCCGCTCGTAGTCGTCTTGTTTCCGTCGTGCTGTTCCGTCGTGGGTGCCCCGCCGGCGGACGCATCAGGTTTGGCAGGTCCCCGTTCGGACGGGCACGGGCCGATACCTTACCCGGAGCACTTGCGAGCTGTAACGGTACGTGTGCGAGCGGCACGTGCTCGGGTAGGGGCCTTCACAGAAGTTCCTCAGACACCTCTCACCCGCCCCCCTTATGGTGGGCGGGACGAGGCGTTCGGGAGGCACCATGACCAGCGCGGAGCTGCGACGACGACTGATCAGGCCCGGGCTGCGGGCGGTACCCACCCCGCGGGCCAACCCGTTCGCACTCGGTTACCTCGCGCTGCTGCTCGGCACCACGCTCTACGCCCGCTTCGGCGACCCGGAGACGGTGCACCGGCTCCAGGCCCTCTCCTCCACCGACGCGCACAACCTGCTCGCCCACCCCGCGCTCTCCCTCGTCGGCAGCGGCCTCTGGGTCGCCGGACCGGTCTGGATGCCCTACTTCTGGGCCTTCGCCCTCACCGTCGCACCCTTGGAACGACGCATCGGCGGACTTCGTGCCCTCGGCGTCTTCGCGGCCGGGCACGTCGTCGCGACCCTGCTCTCGCAGACCGTCGTGGTCGCCGCGGTGGCCACCGACCGGGCCGAGACCGGCCTGCTGGACGCGATGGACATCGGCGTCTCGTACGGGGTGCTCGCCTCGCTGGGCGCGCTCGCCGGGCTCCTCGGCCCGCTGGGGCGCCGGGTCGCCCTCGGGGCGGGGCTCGCGCTGATCGGCCACCAGGTGGTCAGCGACCCCGACCTGGTCACCTCGGTCGGCCACCCCGCCGCGCTGGCGGTGGGCGTCGCCCTGTGGCCGCTGCTGCGCGGCCGCGGCCCGCGCGGGCCCCGGCGGGCCCCGGTCCGGGCCCGCGCCCGCAGCCGGGTCGCCCCCACCGAGGGCTAGCCCCTCTCCTCTCCTCTTCTCCTCTTCTTCCCCCCCCGCCCCAAGGGCCCGGGACGTGTTCACTCGGGGTGAACGCGGGGCGGGGAACAATCGGCGATCGCCGAACCTTAGTCAGGTCAGCTCAACTTCACTGACTGGGGAGAGATCATGGCATCGACGTCCGTTCCACTCACTCTGCCTGTGCTGCCGCTCGACGACGAGGTGGTGCTCCCCGGCATGGTGGTTCCGCTGGAACTCTCGGATCCCGAGGTGCGGGCCGCCGTGGAGGCGGCCCGGGCCGGGAACGCCGGGGGGAAGCCGCAGGTGCTGCTGGTGCCGCGGCTGGACGGGTCGTACGCGGCGGTGGGCGCGCTGGCGACGGTCGAGCAGGTGGGCCGGCTGGCCGACGGGGACCCGGCGGCGCTGGTCCGGGCCGTCCGACGGGTGCGGATCGGGGCCGGGACGACCGGGCCCGGGGCCGCGCTCTGGGTGGAGACCACGCCGTTCAAGGAGTCGGACCAGGGGCTGCCGGTCGCCGGCCGGGCCGCCGAGCTGGTCAAGGAGTACAAGGCGCTGTCCACCCAGTGGCTGCGCCGCCGCGGGGCCTGGCAGATCGTCGACCGGGTGGCCGCGATCGAGGACGTCGGCGAGCTGGCCGACAACATCGGCTACGCGCCGTTCGCGACCGCCGAGCAGAAGCTGAAGGTGCTGCTGGAGGCGGACCGCCCGGCCCGGCTGGAGTACGCACTGGGCCTGCTGCGCGCGCACCTCGCGGAGGAGGAGGTCAACGACACCATCCGCAAGGACGTCGAGGAGGGCGTGGCCAAGCAGCAGAAGGAGTTCCTGCTGCGCCGCCAGCTGGAGGCGGTGCGCAAGGAGCTGGCCGAGCTGAACGGCGAGGCCGACACGGAGGAGGAGGACTACCGGGCCCGGGTCGAGGCCGCCGCGCTGCCGGAGAAGGTGCGCGAGGCCGCGCTCAAGGAGGTCGACAAGCTGGAGCGCGCCAGCGACCAGTCGCCCGAGGGCTCGTGGATCCGCACCTGGCTGGACACCGTCCTGGAGCTGCCCTGGAACGAGCGCTCCGAGGACGCGTACGACATCGCCGGGGCCCGCGCCGTGCTGGACGCGGACCACACCGGGCTGGCGGACGTGAAGGACCGGATCGTCGAGTACCTGGCGGTGCGCAAGCGCCGGGCCGACCAGGGGCTGGGCCAGATCGGCGGGCGTCGAGGGGGAGCGGTGCTGGCGCTGGTCGGCCCGCCCGGGGTGGGCAAGACCTCGCTCGGCGAGTCCGTCGCGAAGGCGATGGGCCGCTCCTTCGTCCGGGTCGCACTCGGCGGCGTGCGGGACGAGGCGGAGATCCGCGGCCACCGCAGGACGTACGTGGGCTCGATCCCCGGCCGGATCGTCCGGGCGGTCAAGGAGGCCGGGACGATGAACCCGGTGGTGCTGCTGGACGAGATCGACAAGGTCGGCTCGGACTACCGGGGCGACCCGGCGGCGGCCCTGCTGGAGGTGCTGGACCCGGCGCAGAACCACACCTTCCGGGACCACTACCTGGAGGTCGAGCTCGACCTCTCGGACGTGGTGTTCCTGGCCACCGCCAACGTGCTGGAGGCCATCCCGGAGCCGCTGCTGGACCGGATGGACCTGGTCCGCCTGGACGGCTACACCGAGGACGAGAAGGTCGCCATCGCCCGCGACCACCTGCTGCCGCGCCAGCTCGCCAAGGCCGGCCTGGGCGCGGACGAGCTGGCGGTGGACGAGGCGGCGCTGCGCAGGCTGGCCGCCGAGTACACCCGGGAGGCGGGCGTCCGGAACCTGGAGCGGTCGATCGCGCGCATCCTGCGCAAGGTCGCCGCGCAGACCGAGCTGGGCGAGCGCGAGCTGCCCGCCGCGATCGGCGCGGACGACCTGCGGGCGCTGCTGGGCCGGCCGCACCACGTGCCGGAGGCGGCGCAGGAGCCGGCCGAGCGGCGCACCGCGGTGCCGGGCGTGGCCACCGGCCTGGCGGTCACCGGGGCCGGCGGCGACGTCCTCTACATCGAGGCCTCGCTGGCGGACGCCGAGACCGGCTCGACCGGGCTGACCCTGACCGGCCAGTTGGGCGACGTGATGAAGGAGTCGGCGCACATCGCGCTCTCCTACCTGCGCTCGCGCGGCGCGGAGCTGGAGCTGCCGGTGACCGGGCTGCGCGAGCGGGGCATCCACCTGCACGTGCCGGCCGGCGCGGTGCCGAAGGACGGCCCGAGCGCGGGCGTCACCATGACCACGGCGCTGGCCTCGCTGCTGTCCGGCCGCCGGGTGCGCACCGACGTGGCGATGACCGGCGAGGTGTCGCTGACCGGCCGGGTGCTGCCGATCGGCGGGGTGAAGCAGAAGCTGCTGGCCGCGGACCGGGCCGGGATCACCACGGTGGTCATCCCCAAGCGCAACGAGGCGGACCTGGACGACGTCCCCGCCGAGGTGCTGGAGCGCCTGGCGGTCCACCCGGTGTCGGACGTCCGCGAGGTGCTGGCGCTGGCCCTGGAGCCGGCGGAGGTGCTGGTGGCGGCGGCCTGACCGGCGCGGGCGACCGCGGGGGCCCCGGGAGTACGCGTACTTCCGAGGCCCCTGGTGGTTGCCGAAACGCGCCCGTGGGACACTTCCCGCATGCCGTCCCCTACGCAGCGCGCGCTGACCGCCATTCCGGAGCGCTACCGTCCGTTCCTGGTCAAGCACCGCAAGCTGGTGAAGTTCCTCGTGGTCGGAGGAACCTGCTTCGTCCTCACCATGCTGATCAACTTCGCCCTGAAGATGTCCGTGCTGGAGAGCAAGCCGGTCCTGGCGCTCACCATCGCGACGGTGATCACCACGCTGGTCTCGTACGTGATGAACCGGCAGTGGTCGTTCCGCGCGGCGGGGCGCAAGCGCGAGGCGGCCGGGTTCTTCGTGGTCAGCGCCCTGGCGGTGGGCGTGAACGACCTGCCGCTGGTGGCCTCCCGGTACGTGTTCGACCTGCGCGAGCCGGACGTCAGCCACCTGACCCAGGAGATCGCCGACTTCGCCAGCGGCATCATCATCGGCACCCTGGTGGCGATGGTGTTCCGCTACTGGGCGATGAACCGCTTCGTGTTCACCCAGTTCTCCGACCGGATCACCCAGGGGCAGGACCAGGAGCCGGGGCGGGAGCCCGAGCGGGTCTGACCCCGCCCCCGCGCCCCCCGCGCCCGCGCACCGGGCCGTCGGCCGCTCACGTCTCGGCAGGGATGGGGCGGCCGAAGCGCGGGGTGTGCGCCACCGCGAGGAAGGTCACCCCGACGCCGACCACCGCCCAGGCCGCCAGCACCAGGAACGGCACGGTGAGGTTGGTGGAGTCCAGGTAGGCGATCGAGCGGGCCGCGGAGGTGCCGGCCCCGTTCGGGATCCACTCGCCGATCGCCCGCCAGAACGCGGGCAGCAGCGGCGGCGGGAAGACGCCGCCCGCGCTGGGGTTGCCCAGCACCACGAAGAGCAGCACTGCCAGGCCGATGCCGACCACGTCGAACAGGCACTCCAGGGCCATGGTGACGGCGCCGACCGAGAACACCACCAGGGTGCCCAGGCCGGTGAGCGCGGCGATCGAGCCGGGCAGCGCGTGCAGGATCGGTCCGATGATCAGCGCGCCGCCCAGGCCCGCCGCGACCGAGTACAGCGCCAGCGTGCCGAGCCGCAGCACCGCCCGGGCGGTGTTGGCCGGGCGGGAGCCCGCGCTGATGCCGAGGATCGAGGCGACCAGGTAGCCGCCCACGCACCAGCCGACCACCAGGTAGAAGGCGGACAGCCCCTCGGCGTCGCCCTTGGCCAGCGGGATGGTGTCGTCCACCACGACCGTCCGGCCCTGGCTCGCGGCCAGCTTGGTGACGATGCCCTCCGCGGCGGTGGCGGCGGCCGGGCCGCGGGCGTCGGCGACCAGCAGCGCGTCCTCGGTGCCGGTCGGGTCGACCACCCAGGCCGCGTAGATCTCCTGGTCCTTGATCCGGGCCCGCGCGGTGTCCCCGTCCGGCAGGGCGGAGGCGCGCACCGCGCTGTCCGGGACGGCCTCCAGGGCGCCGACCAACCGGGCCGCGGACTCCGGCGGGGCGACCACCGCGATGGACAGCTCGTGCGGCTTCGGGTGGTGCAGGGCGCCCACGTACGAGGTGATGAAGCCGAGCTGGAGCAGCAGGACGGCGACGACCAGGAAGAAGGCGCGCGGGGTGACCGCGTCCCGGAGGTCGCCGAGGAAGCCCTTCGCCGGCTCTGCCTGGTGGGCCATGGTGCGGCGTCTCCTTCGGTGGAGGTACGGGGGCGAAGGTGCCGGAAGCACCCAAACCGGTACTTCGTACCACGAAGCGGTTGCGCGCCGGGGGAGGCGCGGGCTGCGCGATACTGTCCGCCATGAGTGACCCCCTGGGCGGGCCGGGCCCCGCGGAGCCGGCGTTCCTCGCGGTCGAGCGGGAGGTGGCGACGCTGTTCCGGCGCAGCCGGGCGCGGGCGGCCGAGGTCTCCCGGCTGGTGCACCCCGGGCTGGAGGCCGGGGCGTACGTGCTGCTCGGGTTCATCCGCGAGTCCGGGCGGGCCCGGGTGACCGACGTGGGGCTGCACTTCGGGGTGGGCAAGGCCACCGTGAGCCGGCAGATCCGGGCGATCGAGGAGCTGGGGCTGCTGCGGCGGGAGACCGACCCGCTGGACCGGCGGGCCTCGCTGGTGTCGCTGACCGAGGAGGGCGAGCGGCGGTTCGCGGCGGCCCGGGAGGAGCGGATGGCGCGTTTCCGGAAGTCGCTGTCCGGCTGGGAGCTGTCGGAGCTGGAGCAGTTCGCCCGGCTGCTGGAGCGGTTCAACGAGCTGACCGAGGGGGTCTGAGCCGACCGGTCGGGAGGGTTTCTTTACCTGGGCTTGAAGAAAGTTGCCTCAGTCAACTATCCACGTATAGTTGCTTGAGGCAACGAAATTTCAGTCGAAGGAAACGCATGTCGTCGACCCTCCCGGACGCGCAGGACCGGATGTCCCACCGTCAAGTACTCGAAGCCCTCTCGGGCCTGCTGCTCGGCCTGTTCGTGGCCGTGCTCTCCTCCACGGTGGTCTCCAACGCCCTGCCGCGGATCCTCACCGACCTGCACGGCGGTGAGTCCGCGTACACCTGGGTGGTCACCGCCGCGCTGCTGTCGATCACCGCCGCGACCCCGCTCTGGGGCAAGCTCTCCGACCTGGTCAGCAAGAAGCTGCTGGTCCAGATCGCCATGGTGATCTACGTCCTCTCCTCGGCGCTGGCCGGCCTGTCGCAGAGCATCGGCATGCTGATCTTCTGCCGGGTGCTCCAGGGCATCGGCGCCGGCGGCGTCATCGCGCTCGGCCAGATCTGTCTGGCCGCGATGGTCCCGCCGCGCGAGCGCGGCCGCTACAGCGGCTACTTCGGCGCCGTCTTCGCGCTCGCCACCATCGGCGGCCCGCTGATCGGCGGCGTCATCGTGGACACCTCCTGGCTCGGCTGGCGCTGGTGCTTCTACGTCGGCGTCCCGTTCGCGCTGGTCGCCATCCTGGTGCTGCAGCGCACCCTCAAGCTCCCCGAGGTCGCCACCCGCAAGCCGAAGATCGACTACCTGGGCGCGACGCTGATCACCGCCTCGGTCAGCCTGCTGATGATCTGGATCTCGCTGGCCGGCAAGAACTACGACTGGGCCTCCTGGCAGACCGCCGTCATGGTGCTCGGCGGCCTGGCGCTGGCCGGCCTGTTCGTGCTGGTCGAGAAGCGCGCCGCCGAGCCGCTGATCCCGCTCGACCTGTTCCGCCACCGCACCGTCGCGCTCGCCGCGCTGGCCAGCGCCTTCGTCGGCGTCGGCATGTACGGCACCACCACCTTCCTCGGCCAGTACTTCCAGCTCGCCAAGGAGAAGACCCCCACCCAGGCCGGTCTGCTCACCCTGCCGATGATCTTCGGCCTGGCGGTCTCCTCCACGGTGGCCGGCAAGCTGATCACCAAGTACGGCAAGTGGAAGGGCTTCCTGGTCGCCGGCACCGTGCTGCTCGCCGCCGGTCTCGGCCTGATGGGCACCGCCCGGGCCGACACCGCGTACGGGCTGCTCGCCCTCTACATGCTGCTGGCCGGCATCGGCCTCGGCCTGACCAGCCAGAACCTGGTGCTCGCGGTGCAGAACACGGTGCCGCGCCACGAGCTCGGCGCCGCCAGCTCCACCGTCACCTTCTTCCGCACCATGGGCGGCGCGATGGGCGTCTCCGCGCTCGGCGCGCTGCTCGGGCACAAGGTCGCCAGCTACACGGCGGAGAACTTCGCCAAGGCCGGCATCCCCGCCTCCGGCGCGGGCGGCGACGGCATCCCGGACCTCAAGAAGCTGCCCGCGCAGGTCGTCCCGCTGGTCACCGACGCCTTCGGGCACGGCGTGGGCACCGTCTTCCTGATCGCCGCGCCGTTCGCGGTGGTGGGCTTCCTGCTGGTGCTGTTCATCCGCGAGGTGCCGCTGCGCACCTCCAACGAGGAGCGCCCCGCCGCCCCCGCCGCGGCCGAGCCCGCGGAGCTGGTCGCCGACTGACCGGCCGCCGCCGCGGCCGACGACATGCGAGAAGGGCCCCCGCCGTCCCGGCGGGGGCCCTTCGTCGTGCGCGGCGCCCGTGTCGTGCGCGGTGCTGCGGTGCGGCGCGCGGTGCTACTTCGCGGCGATCAGCGAGATGCCGTACAGCACCACGGCGGCGCAGGCCGCGAAGCAGAAGCCCGCGGCGACCAGGGCGGGGACGCCCCGGCCGGTGCCCGCCGTGACGGCGGCCTCCCGGCGGGACAGGGCGAGGTTGCCGAGCGCGAAGACCACGACCACGGCGACGGTCACGAGCAGGCTGACGCCCGCGGTCTCGGCCAGTGCGGCCCACTTGATGTTCATGGCGGGGGTTCCTCTCAGGCCGCGAGGGTGGTCGGCGCGGCGGGGGCGGGCAGCTCGACGGTCACGGGGGCCGCCTCCGCCGCGTTGACGTTGTCCGCGTGCACCGGCTGGCGGCGCGAGATCAGCCACATCGAACCGGAGCCCACCACCAGCGCCAGGCCCACCAGGGCCACGCCCCAGTTGCCGCGGTCGGCGACCAGCGCGGCCAGGCCGGAGACCACGGCGGCGGCCGGCAGGGTCAGGCCCCAGGTGGAGACCATCCGGCGGACCATGCCCCAGCGCAGCTTGCCGGACGGGCCGCCCAGGCCCGCGCCCATGATGCCGCCGGAGCAGACCTGGGTGGTGGACAGGCCGTAGCCCATGTGCGAGGAGGTCAGGATCACCGTCGCGGCCGCGGTCTCCGAGGAGAAGCCCTGCGGGGGCCGGATGTCGGCCAGGCCGGAGCCCATCGAGCGGATGATCCGCCAGCCGCCCATGTAGGTGCCCAGCGCGATGGCCAGACCGGCGCTGACGATCACCCAGACCGGCGGGCCGTCGCCCTTGTCCAGCGCGCCGGCCGAGATCAGGGTCAGCGTGATGATGCCCATCGTCTTCTGCGCGTCGTTGGTGCCATGCGCGAGCGAGATCAGCGAGGACGAGAAGACCTGGCCCCGGCGGAAGCCCTTCTCGGTGCCCTCCTTCGGGGCGCCCCGGGTGATCAGGTAGGCCAGCTTGGTGGCGCCCCAGGAGGCCAGGCCCGCGATGATCGGCGAGGCGACCGCCGGGATCAGGATCTTGGCGACCACGGTGGTGAAGTTCACGCCGTGCAGGCCGGTGCCGACCACGGTGGCGCCGATCAGGCCGCCGTACAGGGCGTGCGAGGAGGACGAGGGCAGGCCCTTGAGCCAGGTCAGCAGGTTCCACAGGATCGCGCCGACCAGGGCGGCGAAGATGATCGAGGGCTGCAGTCCGGCCTTCTCGTTGACCAGGCCGCCCGAGATGGTGGTGGCGACCTTCACGGAGAGGAAGGCACCGGCGAAGTTCAGCACCGCCGCGATGGCGACGGCGACCTTGGGCTTGAGCGCGCCGGTCGCGATGGAGGTGGCCATCGCGTTGGCCGTGTCGTGGAAGCCGTTGGTGAAGTCGAAGGCGAGCGCCGTGATGATCACAACGGCCACCAGGAACGTGATGTGTTCCATACCCAAACAATCGTCGTAGTGGTCGGACTGACGTTGCTGTCCTCGGTGAAGGTAGGAAGCGATGGTGAACGGGAGGTTAACTGGGAGCGGAGCAGCGGTTCCGTTCGTGGCGCGGGAGTTGCCGGGACGGCCGGTTTCCGTGCAGGTGGCGCCCCGGGTGAGACGGTTCTCACACCCGGCGGTGGATGAGAATTCACCGGGCGGCCCGGAAACCATCTGCCCCGAACAGGGGTCCGCGTGGCAGGATCGGTCCGATCGCCGACGGACAATCAGGGGAGGCCGGCCGATGGGGGCTGGGCAGCGGACCGAATCGACCGGCCTGCGGCCGTGGGTGCGCGCTGCGCTGCGCTGCGGAGCGGTGCTCGCCGCCGCCGCGCTCACCCTGCCGTTCTTCGCCTCGGCCGCGTACGCGGCGCCCGACCCGGGCACCCCGACCGTCTCCGCCGGGGCCGACCCGCTGGCCGACGCCAAGCGCACCCTCGGGCCGCTGCTCGACCAGCTGCACGAGCTGTACCAGCAGGCCGAGACCGCCACCGAGAAGTACAACGGCACCGTCGCCGCGCTCGCCGAGCAGCAGGCCACCGTCGACGACCTCAACACCCGGGCCGGGCAGCAGCAGGAGGCCGTCGACGCCGGCACCGACCTGGCCGCCCAGCTCGCCGCCGCGCAGTACCGCAACAGCCAGATATCCGGGTACGCCGACCTGCTGATGGCCGAGAACCCGTACGAGGCCGTGGTGATCGCCGAGCTGCTGCACTCCGCCGGGCGCTCGCAGAAGGAGTTCCTGGACCGGCTCAAGGCCGACCGGGACACCCTCACCGCGCTGCGGACCTCCGCCCAGCAGGCGCTCGACGAGGCCACCGCGCTGGCCGCCGACCAGGAGAAGGCCAAGAACGACGTGGCCGGCAAGCTGGCCGCGGTGGAGCAGCTGGTCGGCTCGCTCACCGGCGCCCAGCGCGAGGAACTGGCCGAACTGGAGAAGCAGCAGGCCAACGAGGCCCAACTCGCCTTCCTCGCCTCCGGGGCGCTCGGCAAGGGCGAGCGGACGCCCTCGGCGACGGGCCGCAAGGCGGTCGCCTGGGCGCTCCAGCAGCTCGGCAAGGACTACGTCTGGGGCGGCGCCGGACCGGACGTGTTCGACTGCTCCGGCCTCACCTCGCAGGCCTGGCTGCACGCCGGGCTGGCCATCCCGCGCACCAGCCAGGAGCAGTGGGCGCAGCTCAAGCACGTCCCGCTGAACCAGATCCGCCCCGGCGACCTGATCGTCTACTACGGCGGCGCGACGCACATCGGCATGTACATCGGCGGCGGCCTGATCGTCCAGGCCCCGCACACCGGTGACGTGGTGAAGATCTCGCAGGTCGGCGCCATGCCGATCCTGGGCGCGGTGCGCCCGGACGGGGACGGCGCGGCCGACGAGGCGGGCGGCGAGTGGAAGGTGCCCGACGTCAAGGTGGGCGAGACGAAGATCCAGCCGGCCAAGCCCTCGACGCTCCCGAGCCCGCCCGCGTCCGCGTCGCCGACGTCCACGCCCGGCGCGCCCGCCACGCCCACCCTGCCGAACCCGTCGGGCAGCCCGGCCGTCCCGACGTGGCCCGGCCTGCCCACGGCGCCCTCGGAGTCGGCCTCCGGCTCCGGCTCCGGCTCCGGCTCCGCCTCGCCGAACGGCTCGGGTTCGCCGAACGGCTCGGGTTCGCCGAGCGGCTCAGGTTCGAGCTCGGGCCCGGCCTCGGCGAGCGCGAGCGGCGGCGGGACGCCCAGCGGGTCGGTGGCGCCCAGCGGCACCGACCCGGCGTCCCCGTCGGGGAGCCGGTCGGCGGGCTGAGCGCCCGCCCGGCCCGCCGCCGCGCGGCGGGCCGGGGTTCAGGCCCCTCGGGCCTCCGCCTCGAAGCGGACCAGGACGGACTTGGAGGTCGGGGTGTTGCTGATGTCGGCCGTGGAGTCGAGCGGCACCAGGACGTTGGTCTCCGGGTAGTAGGCGGCCGCGCCGCCGCGGGCGACGGGGTAGTGGACCACCCGGAAGTGCGGGGCGCGGCGCTCGCTGCCGTCGGTCCACTCGCTCACCAGGTCGACGAACTGCCCCTCGGCCAGGCCGAGTTCGGCGGCGTCGGCAGGGTTGACCAGGACGACGCGGCGGCCGCCGGTGATGCCGCGGTAGCGGTCGTCCAGGCCGTAGACGGTGGTGTTGTACTGGTCGTGCGAGCGCAGCGTCTGGAGCAGCAGCCGGCCGGCCGGGACGTCGGGGGCGGTCAGCGGGTTGACGGTGAAGTTGGCCTTCCCGGTGGCGGTGGGGAAGGTGCGGCTGTCGCGCGGGGCGTGCGGGAGGGCGAAGCCGCCGGGGCGCCGGACCCTGGCGTTGTAGTCGTCGAAGCCGGGGACGACCCGGGCGATGCGTTCGCGGATCCGGTCGTAGTCGAGGGCGAACTCCTCCCAGGGGGTGGGGTCCTGGGGGCCGAGGACGGCGCGGGCCAGCCGGGTGACGATGGCGACCTCGGAGAGCAGGCCCGGCGCGGGCGGGCGCAGGCCGCCGCGGGAGGAGTGCACCATGCCCATGGAGTCCTCGACGCTGACGAACTGCTGCCCGGCGGCGGTCAGGTCGCGGTCGGTGCGGCCCAGGGTGGGCAGGATCAGGGCGCGGGCGCCGGTGACCACGTGCGAGCGGTTGAGCTTGGTGGAGACGTGCACGGTGAGCCGGCAGCGGCGCATCGCGGCCTCGGTGGCGCCGGTGTCGGGGCTCGCGGAGACGAAGTTGCCGCCCATCGCGAAGAACACCTTCACCCGGCCGTCGCGCATCGCCCGGATGGTGTCGACGGTGTCGTGGCCGTGCGCGCGCGGCGGCTCGAAGCCGAACTCCCGGCCCAGCGCGTCCAGGAAGGCCGCGGAGGGGCGCTCGAAGATGCCCATGGTGCGGTCGCCCTGCACGTTGCTGTGCCCGCGGACGGGGCAGACGCCGGCGCCGGGGCGGCCCACGTTGCCGCGCAGCAGCAGGAAGTTGACCACCTCGCGGATGGTGGGGACGGAGTGCTTGTGCTGGGTGAGGCCCATCGCCCAGCAGACGATGATCTTCTTCGAGGAGAGCACCATCCGGTGCAGTTCCGCCACCTGCGCCCAGGGCAGGCCGGTGGCGCGCAGGGTGGCCTCCCGGTCCAGCTCGGCGGCCTGGGCGGCGAACTCCGGGTAGCCCGCGCAGTGTTCGGCGACGAAGTCCTCGTCGACGGCGCCCGGGGTGGTGAGCAGCAGGTGGTTGAGGGCGCGGAACAGGGCGAGGTCGCCGCCGAGCCGGATCTGCAGGAACAGGTCGGTGAGCTTGGTGCCGCCGCCGACCAGGCCGCGCGGGGTCTGCGGGTTCTTGAACCGCTCCAGCCCGGCCTCGGGCAGCGGGTTGACGCTGACGATCCGCGCCCCGGCCCGCTTGGCGCGCTCCAGGGCGGAGAGCATCCGGGGGTGGTTGGTGCCGGGGTTCTGGCCCGCGACGATGATCAGGTCGGCCTGGTACAGGTCCTTGAGCGAGACGCTGCCCTTGCCGACGCCGAGCGTCTCGGTGAGCGCCGAACCCGAGGACTCGTGGCACATGTTGGAGCAGTCCGGCAGGTTGTTGGTGCCGAGCTTGCGGGCGAGGAGCTGGTACGCGAAGGCAGCCTCGTTGGAGGTGCGGCCGGAGGTGTAGAAGGCGGCCTCGTCCGGGGAGTCGAGCGCGGTCAGCTCCCCGGCGATCAGCGCGACGGCCTCGTCCCAGCCGATCGGCGCGTAGTGGGTGGCGCCCTCGTCCAGCAGCATCGGCGCGGTGAGCCGGCCCTGCTGGCCGAGCCAGTAGCCGGAGCGCTCGGCGAGGTCGGCCACCGGGTGCTCGGCGAAGAAGGCCGGGGTGATCCGGCGCTCGGTGGCCTCCTCGGCGACGGCCTTGGCGCCGTTCTCGCAGAACTCGGCCAGGTGCGGCTTGTCCGGCTCGGGCCAGGCGCAGCCGGGGCAGTCGAAGCCGCCGGGCTGGTTGATCCTGCGCAGGGTGGCCAGCGTCCGGCCCGGCGACATCTGCTCGGACGCCATCCGCAGGGTGTGCCCGATCGCGGGCAGGCCGGCGGCGGCGCGGGCCGGGGGTGCGACGTGCGGCGCGTCCTGGGCGGGGTCGCTGGGCGGGGGCTGCTTGGCCATGGCGGACTCTCCGGAGGGCTCGGGTCCTCGGAGCGTATCCGGTGCGGGTGGACGTGTCGTGCGGCGGCGGTCAGTCCTCCTTCTGGAGCTCGGTGAGCAGGCGGCGGGCGACGGCGTCGTTCTGCCGGAAGGACGGGGCGTCGGTGCGCGGGCGGGCGAAGGCGGCCGGGGCGCGGGTGGTGGTGGGCGCGCCGAGGGCGGTGCGGCGGGGGTGCGGGCGGCCGCCCAGCGAGGGGTCGACCAGCCGGGCCTCGGGGTCGGTGCGCAGCAGCCCGGAGCGGTAGGCGTGGCCGTCGGGGTCGGTCAGTCGCTCCTCGTCGATCCTTCCCTCGCGCAGCAGTTGGCGCAGCAGCGGGTCGTTGGTGCGGTCCAGGGCGTGCCGGGGGAGGAAGGCGTCGACCAGGGCGGTGCCGTGGACCTGGTGGCCGGGCAGGGCGGGGGAGGAGGCGCGGAAGGTGCGGTGCTCCTCGTCGAGGACGACCTCCAGTTCGGGGCCGAGGAAGTGCAGCAGCCCGGCGTCGGAGAGGGCGAGCAGCTGCTCCAGCCGGAAGCCGGGCGGGCCGGAGGCGTAGAAGGAGAAGAAGCCGGTCCACCAGCCGTCGAGGTGGGCGGCGGTGGAGCGGGCGGTGAGCGGGTGGGCGGGCAGCAGGTGGACGAGGTGGCCGTAGAGCGAGAGCAGGGCGTAGAAGGCGCCGAGGTCGGCGCTGTAGCGCAGGTCGGAGCGGCGGGCCAGGTCGGCGCGCAGGTGGGAGCGCAGGTGCTGCTGGAGCTCGGCGGGGCTGCCGACCCGCAGGTCGGCCAGCGGGCGGTCCAGGCGTTCCAGGTCGAGGCGGTCCTCGGGGTCGGGGACGGCGGCGTCGACCAGGGCGGCGCGCTCGGGGCTGTACCAGGGGTGGCGGTCGTAGCGGGCGAGGAACTCCGCCCAGGGCAGGGTGGTGCGCTCGGGGTGGCCGTGGAACAGCTCGTGGTAGTAGCCGAAGCCGATCTCCTTGGCCATCGCGGGCCACAGGTCGCGCCGGAAGTCGAGGTTCCGGTCCGGGAGTTCGAGGTCGGGGCCGAAGTAGCGGGGCAGCGGCGGGGGCGGGCCCTGGAGCCGGTAGCCGGTCTTGGAGTGGTAGGGGACGCCGCGCCGGGAGCCCGCGTACAGCACCGGTTCGCGGCCGGAGGGGTGGTAGCGCAGGCCGCCGCCGGGGCGCGGGGTGAAGCGGCCGCCGCGGCCCTCGGTGAGCAGCGCGACCAGGTCGACGAAGGCCAGGCCGAGGCCGCGGACCAGCACGTGCTCGCCGGGGGCGAGGCCGGACAGGTCGGTGTCGGCGGTGAACGAGGGCGGCAGGTAGGTGCGGTCGTGGCGGGCGGCGAAGGCCCGGGCGGCGGCGGTGTCGGGGCCGGGCGCGGAGTCCAGGTGGCCGAGCGCGAGCACCACCCGGTCGGCGAGCAGCACGGTGTCGGAGAGGTGGACGCGCTGCGGCCCGTCCGGGCCGCCGGTGATCCGGCGGGCGGTGTCCCGGTGGACGAACAGCCGTACGTTGTCCGGGAGTTCGGCGACGGCCCGGCGCAGCACCCAGTCCAGGTAGCCGCCCTGGGCGCGCCGGGTCGGGAAGCCGGTGGGCGCCAGGGCGCGCAGCTCGGCGGCCACCTCCCGGTCCGCGGGCGGCAGGTACGGGGGGTGGGCGGCCGGGTCGGCGGCCCACTCGGCGATCGAGGGGCCGGGGCGGACCGGGCCGTCCATGGTGGTGCGCTCGTCGGTGAACATGGTGACGTCCTCGGCCATCGAGTTCATCCGCAGCAGCGGGGACTGCGCGTGCCGCCAGATCCGGCCCCCGCCGGGCGGGTGCGGGTCGACCAGGTGGACGTCCAGCTCGACGCCCGGGCCCAGCAGTTCGGACGCGTTGGCGGCGATCCGCTCCAGCAGGCCGGTGCCGCGCGGCCCGGCCCCGATCACGACCAGTACGGGCACCGCGCTCACCGTCCGGCCGCGCGCCGCGAGGGGAGCCGGCCCAGCAGGGCCCGGGCCCGCTGCCACGGCGTCGGCGGCAGCCCGGCGCGGGTGGTGCCGCGGGCGAAGTGCCGCTCCAGGTAGTACTGGCCGACGGACAGCACGCTGGTCACCACGACGTACCAGACGGTGGCCACCGTCAGCAGCGGGATCACCTGGTACGTCTGGTTGTAGATCACCTGGGCGGAGAACAGCAGGTCGTGGACGGCCAGCACGCTGATCACCGCGGTGCCCTTGAGGGTGCCGATCAGCATGTTCCCGGCGGGCGGCAGGATCGCCGGCATCGCCTGCGGCAGCACGATCCGGCGCAGCACCCGGCCGCGGCCCAGGCCCAGCGAGGCGGCCGCCTCCAGCTGGCCCTGGTCGACCGACTGGACGCCGGAGCGCACCACCTCGGCGGCGAACGCGGCCTCGTGCAGGGTCAGCCCGATCAGGGCGGTGAGCACCGGGCCGAGCAGGTTGACGGTCTTCACCGCGAACAGCTCGCCGCCGAACGGCAGGCTCAGCGACAGCGTCGGGTACAGCGCCCCGATGTTGAACCAGAACAGCAGCTGGACCAGCAGCGGGGTGGCCCGGAAGATCCACACGAAGCCCCAGCCGAGGGCCCCCAGCACCGGGTTGCCCGAGAGCCGGGCCACCGCCAGCGCGGTGCCCAGGGCGAAGCCGAGGGCCATCACCGCGCCGGTCAGCCAGAGCGTCAGCAGCAGGCCGCGCAGGATCGACGGGGCGGTCAGGTAGCTGCCGACCACCGGCCACTCGAAGGCCGGGTTCCCGGCCAGCGAGCGCACCAGCAGGGCGGTGGCGAGCAGCGCCAGGCCGCCGCTGACGTACCGCCCGGGGCGGCGGCGGGGCACGATCGGCAGCACCGGCGGGGCGGTGGAGGCGGCTGCCGGGTCGGCGGGTGCGTCGGCGGGCGGGTCGGCGGGCGGCGGTGCGGCGGACCGGAGTCCGGCGGACGGGGCGGCGGGCGAGGCCATGGTGGCTCCAACGGGCGGCGGGGCGGGTGGTGGCCGCATGCCGTCACTACACGCGCGCCGCGTCCCTCAACGCGGCTGGGCCTGGCGGCAGTTCGGCCGGGCCCGGGCAGTTCTCGCTCCGCCTCGATCGTACGCGTGAGCGAGCGGCGGCTGTCAAGGAGGCTGGTGTGACGCGGATGTTTCGTCCCCGACGGAAGGGTTGACGGGCCGTCGGCGGCACTGCTCAACTGTTCGACATGACAGCCGAGCAGCCCGCCCTCGTGACGCGGGGCCACATCGACTTCGGTCGGGTGTGGTCCGCCGCGTGTCGCGGCTGACCCGGCAGCGGGCCGCCTGACCGGCCCTTCTCCCCACCGGGAGTCCTCCCTCGGTCGCCCCTGCGCGGGCCGGGAAGCCGTCCGTCCGGACGGATCGACAGGCGCACGCTGCCGCCCCCTGGCATTCCCCGCTCGCTCCTGAGCCGGCGCACCGTCACGCGCCCGCGCCCGTCCTCCCCACCCGCCGCCGCCGTCCGCACCCGCCCGCCGAGGCGTCCTCCGCTCTGCCCGGACGCGGCCCCGCACCACCGGAAGAGGCTCCACCATGCCCGTCGAGTTCCTCGGAATCGCCGCCACCGGCGACGGTTCGGAGACCACCGCCCGCACCACCCACGCCTTCGACCGCGAGTACCTGCTGCGGCTGGCCCGCGCCCACGAGGACCACGGCTGGGACCGGGTGCTGTTCGCCTACGGCGCCGGCTCGCCCGAGCCCGCCGCCTCCGCCGCGTACCTCGCCGCCAAGCTCGACCGGTTGCAGATCCTGCTCGCGCACCGGCCCAACGTCTCGTACCCGACCTTCGCCGCCAAGACCTTCGCCACCCTGGACCGGATCAGCGACGGCCGGCTCACCGTGCACTTCATCACCGGCGGCAACGACCACGAGCAGCAGCGCGAGGGCGACTTCCTGCCCAAGGACCGCCGCTACGCCCGCACCCGCGAGTACATCGGCATCGTCAAGAAGGCCTGGACCAGCCGCGAACCCTTCGACCACGAGGGCGAGTTCTACCGCTTCCACGACTTCGTCTCGGACGTCTTCCCGGTCCAGCAGCCCCGGCCGGGCGTCTCCTTCGGCGGCTCCTCGCCCGCCGCGTTCGCCGCCGGCGGCGCCGAGGCCGACGTCTACGCGCTGTGGGGCGAGCCGCTGGCCCGCACCGCCGAGCAGATCGAGCTGGTGAAGGCCGCCGCGAAGGCCGCCGGGCGCACCGACACCCCGCGGATCCAGGTCGCCTTCCGGCCGATCATCGCGCCCACCGAGGAACTCGCCTGGGAGAAGGCGCACCGCACCGTCGCCGCGATCAAGGCCCGCCGGGCGGGCGGCGACCTGGTGCGCCACCGCCCGACGACCGGCGGGCAGCCGGAGAACGCCGGCTCGCAGCGGCTGCTGGAGATCGCCGAGGCCGGCGAGCGCTACGACCGCGCGCTGTGGACCCCGACCGCCGCCGCCACCGGCGGCGCCGGCAACTCCAACGCCCTGGTCGGCACCCCCGAGACGGTCGCCCAGGCGCTGCTCGACTACTACGACCTCGGCGTGGACATCCTCTCCGCCCGCGGCTACGACCACGTCGGCGACGCGATCGACTTCGGCCGGCACGTCATCCCGATCGTCCGCGAGGAGGTCGCCAAGCGCGACGCCGCCCGGGCCGCCCGGGCCGCGGCCACCGCGGCATGAGCGCGCTGACCGTCGAGCGGGCCGTCCTCGGCGACCCGCTCACCGAACCGCTGGTCCGCGAGCTCACCCACGAGTACGTCACCCGCTACGGCCCCGACGGCCGGCAGGAGATGGCCCGCTACGGCGCCGAGGAGTTCGTCCCGCCGCACGGCCTGCTGCTCCTGCTGCTGCGCGACGGCGAACCGGTGGCGGGCGGCGCCTACCGCCGCCACGCGGACGGGGGCACCGCCGAGGTGAAGCGGATGTGGACCGCCGCCGGGCACCGCCGCCAGGGCCTCGGCCGCCGCGTCCTGGCCGAGTTGGAGTCCGCCGCCCGGCAGGCCGGGTACCACCGGATCTTCCTCACCACCGGGCCGCGCCAGCCCGAGGCCAGGGGCCTCTACCTGGCGGCCGGCTACACCCCGCTGTTCGACGTCCGGGCCCGGCCCCGGGACGGGCGGCCGCTGCCGTTCGAGAAGGACCTGACCGCACCGGCCCCGCACCCGCACGACCTGACCGCACCAGCCCCGCACCCGCAAGACCTGGCCGCCGCGGCGGCCGGAAAGGCACCGACCCGATGAAGCGCCACCTCCCCGCCCTCGCCCTGGCCACCACCGCCGCGCTGGCGCTGGCGGGCTGCGGCTCCGACCCCGCGGCCACCCCGAAGTCCGCGCCGGTCGGCATCCAGCCGAGCCAGGACGTGCTGTCCGGCGTGCAGAAGGACGAGGCCGCGGCCGCGCTGCTGCCCGCCGACGTGCGGGCGGCCGGCACGGTCAAGCTCGGCGGCGCGGTCGGCACCCCGCCCGGGGCGTACTACCCCGAGGGCGGGCACGAGCTCGCCGGGCTGGACGTCGACCTGGTCGCCGCCGTCGCCAAGGTGCTCGGCGTGCGGGTGCAGCGCGAGGACGCCGCGTTCGAGACCATCCTGCCCGCGCTCGGCAGCGGCAAGTACGACGTCGGCACCGGCAACTTCGGCGTCACCGAGGCCCGGCTGAAGACCATCGACTTCGTCACCTACATCGACGACGGCCAGGGCTTCGCGGTGCGCTCCGACAACACCGCGCTGAACACCGTCACCGACCTGGCCCAGCTCTGCGGCCTGACCATCGGCACCGGCGCGGGCACCACCTTCGAGGCCACCCTGAACGCCAAGAAGGACGTCTGCGCCCAGAGCGGCAAGAAGCCGTACGAGGTGAAGGTGTTCTCCGACAACGGCGCCGTGGTCACCGGCCTCCAGCAGGGCCGCCTGGACGTGGTGATGTCCACCATCAACGGCCTGCGCTACCAGGCGAATCAGCCCGGCGCGAAGACCCGCTTCCTCGGCGAGTACCACCGCCTCGACGTCGGTTTCGCGTTCAAGAAGGGCTCGCCGCTCACCCCCGCCTTCCAGGCCGCCGTCAACCGGCTGATCAAGGACGGCAGCTACCAGAAGATCCTCGCCAAGTGGGGCACCGCCGACTCGGCGATCACCGAGTCCCGGATCAACCCGCCCGAGCACCCCTGACCACGGAGCCCCCGATGACCGCCGTGACACCCGAGAAAGCCCTGCCCCTGCGACCACCCGCGGAACCGGACGGCCGGCTGACCATCGTCCCGCACCGCAGGCCCTGGCGGCTGGTGGCCGGCCTGGCCGCGCTGGTGCTGGCCGCCCAGTTCCTGCACGGGCTGGCCGTCAACCCCGGCTGGGACTGGCCGACCTTCCGCGCCTTCGTGTTCTCCGACAGCATCCTGCGCGCGGTCGGCGTCACCCTCCAACTCACCGCCTACGGCACCGTCCTGGGCTTCGCCCTGGGCGCGGTGATCGCCGCGCTGCGGCTCTCCGGCAGCCCGATCCTGCGCACCATCGCCTGGACGTACGTGTGGGCGTTCCGCTCGATCCCGCTGATCGTGCAGCTGGTGTTCTGGTTCAACCTGGCCTACCTGTACAAGCGGATCGGGATCGGCGTCCCGTTCGGCCCGAGCTTCGTCTCCTTCGGCACCATGGACCTGCTCGGCGCCCTCGGCGCGGCCGTCCTCGGCCTGGCCCTGCACCAGGCCGCGTACGCCGCCGAGATCATCCGCGGCGGGGTGCTCGCGGTGGACGCCGGACAGCTCGAAGCCGCCGCCGCGCTCGGCATCCCGAGGTTCCGGCAGGCCTGGCGGATCGTGCTGCCGCAGGCCATGCGCGGCATCCTGCCGAACGCCGCCAACGAGGTCATCTCGCTGTTCAAGGGCACCTCGATCGTCTACGTGATGGCGATCGGCGAGCTCTTCTACCAGGTGCAGGTGATCTACGGCCGCACCGGCCGGGTGGTGCCGCTGCTGATGGTCGCCACCGTCTGGTACGTGCTGCTGACCACCGCGCTCTCGCTCGTCCAGTACTACGTCGAGCGCTACTTCGCCCGCGGCAGCGAACGCACCGCGCCGCCCACCCCCTGGCAGCGCCTGCGCGCCGCCGTGACCGAGATCCAGGAGAGGCGAGCATGAGCGCCACCGGCACCGCGATGGTCGAAGTACGCGGCGTGCACAAGCGGTTCGGCCGGCTGGAGGTGCTCCGCGGCATCGACCTGGACGTCCGGGAGGGCACCGTCACGGTGGTGCTCGGCCCGTCCGGCTCCGGCAAGTCCACCCTGCTGCGGGCGGTCAACCACCTGGAGAAGCTCGACCAGGGCTACGTCCGGGTGGACGGCGAACTGATCGGCTACCGGCAGGTCGGCGACAAGCTGCGCGAACTGCCCGAGCGCGAGGTGCTCAAGCAGCGCACCCGGCTCGGCTTCGTGTTCCAGAACTTCAACCTGTTCCCGCACCTGACCGTGCTGGAGAACCTGGTCGAGGCCCCGGTCGGCGCGCTCGGCGTGCCCAAGGAGGAGGCCCGGGCCCGCGCGCTGGAACTGCTGGAGCGGGTCGGCCTCGCCGACAAGGCCGCCGAGTACCCGCGCCGGCTCTCCGGCGGCCAGCAGCAGCGCGTCGCCATCGCCCGGGCGCTCGCCCTGGAACCCAAGGTGCTGCTGTTCGACGAGCCGACCTCCGCGCTCGACCCCGAACTGGTCGGCGAGGTCCTCGACGTGATCAAGGACCTGGCCCGCACCGGCACCACCATGATCGTGGTCACCCACGAGATCGGCTTCGCCCGCGAGGTCGCCGACACCGTGGTCTTCATCGACGGCGGCGTGGTCGTCGAACAGGGCCCGCCCGCCCGGGTGCTGGACGACCCGCAGCACGAACGCACCCGCGCCTTCCTCGCCAAGGTCCTCTGAACCCCCGTCCTCCAGCAAGGAGTTGTCCTCATGTCCGTGTACCGCCGCACCTTCGTCCCGGCCGCCGCCGCCCTCGTCACCGCCCTGCTGCTCTCCTCCTGCGGCTCCTCGGACAACGCCTCCGCCGACCTCGGGGCCAAGAAGGAGGGCACCGCGCCCAACGGCGTCAAGATCAACCTGACGCCGGAGCAGAACCGGATCACCACCCCGAAGGTCGACGCGATCGCCGCACTCGTCCCCGACGAGATCCGCCGAAGAGGCACCCTCGAGGTCGCGGCCAACGTCGGCACCGTCCCGCCGCTGGGCTTCTACGCCACCGACGACAAGACCGTCATCGGCACCGAGCCCGACATCGCCTACCTGGTCGGCGACGTGCTCGGCCTCAAGGTCGAGATCGACCCGGTCTCCTGGGAGAACGTCTTCGTCGGCCTGGACAGCGGCAAGTACGACGCGGCCTTCACCAACGTCACCGTCACCGAGGCCCGCAAGGAGAAGTACGACTTCGCCACCTACCGGCTCGACATCCTCGGCTTCGAGGCCAAGAAGGGCGGCAGCTGGAAGGTCAAGGGCCCGGCCGACGTGGCCGGCCACACCATCGGCGTCTCCTCCGGCACCAACCAGGAGAAGCTGCTGCTGGCCTGGAGCGAGCAGGACGTCAAGAACGGCCTCAAGCCGGTCGACGTGAAGTACTACCAGAACTCCTCCGACTACTACCTGGCCCTCGGCTCCGGCCGGATCGACGCCTGGCTCGGCCCCAACCCGGGCACCGCCTTCCACTCCGCGCAGACCGGCGAGACCGAGGTGATCGGCACCTACTCCGGCGCCGGCGACACCGTGCTCGGCAAGATCGCCGCCACCACCAAGAAGGACAACGGCCTGGTCAAGGCACTCAACGAGGCGCTCAACGAGGCCATCAAGAACGGCACGTACGCCCAGGTCCTCAAGCGCTGGGGCCTGGACAACGAGGCCGTGCCGACCTCCGAGATCAACCCGCCCGGCCTGCCCAAGACCAACAGCTGACGCCCGGTCCGAGGCCGTCGGAGCGCATCCCTCACCAGCCGTGCGGGATGCGCTCCAGCACGCCGCCCGCGAACACGTCGTACAGCGGCAGCGACTCCAGGTGCACGTAGCCGATGTGGCAGTCGCACGACCCCAACGGGCAGGCCCGCGGCCGCAGTTGCGCCCGGTACGAGTCGTCGTACAGGTTGCCCAGCGGCGGCCGGACGAAGTGGCAGCGGCGCACCGTCCCGTCCCCGTCCACCGACACCACGCCCTCGCCCGTCCGGCACGGCAGCCCCGCGCTGCGGTGCGGGTGGCGGCTGTAGCCGAACAGCGGGTCCAGCTCCGCCCAGTCGGCGGCCTCGGCGTCGGTGTAGGTCAGCCCGTCCGCCGCGTTCACCCACAGGTACACCCCCGGCGGCAGCGCCGCGCGCAGCCGCCGGGCCGCCGCCAGGTGCTCCGGCTGCCCGACCACGCCCACGCTGAACCGCACGCCCAGCGCGGTGAGTTCGGCGCACTTGGCGAGGAAGCGCTGCTCGCCCACCTGCCCCGGGTGGTACGTCACCCACAGCGCCAGCTTCGCCAGGTCGGCCTCCGCCAGCCAGCCGGTCCGGCAGCTCGCGTTGGTCTGGATCGCCACCCGCTCCAGGTGCGGCAGCCGGCTCAGCTCCACCATCGCCCGCCGGTACCAGCTGCGCACCAGCCCCTCGCCCCACGGCGTGAACAGCACCGACAGCCGCCCGTGCCGGTACGCCGCCGCCCAGGCCGTGAACCGCTCCAGCGCGGCCCGGTCGGTCCGCAACAGCTCCGGGGTGTCCCGCCGCTTGGCGAACGGGCAGTACGGGCAGTCGTAGTCGCAGGAGGACAGCGGGCCCCGGTACAGGACGCTCAGGTGGTCGCTCACTTGGCCTCGTACTCCGCCATGTTGGCGCGCACCGCCGCCGAGAACAGCCGCGGCCCCACCGCGTCCGACCAGGCCAGGCCCTCCGGGCTCAGCAGCAGCCGCGCCGGGTCGTCCGCCGCCAGCCAGCCGCGGGCGGCGAAATCGGCCAGCTCGGCCGGGAAGTCCAGCTCCGGGGCGCTGCCGAAGCGCTCCCGGTAGGCCGCCAGGTCGACGCCCTCGCCCTGGAGCAGCGACTGCACCAGGTGGCGGCGGCGGGTCTCCTCGTCCGTCATCGCCCAGCCCAGCTCGGCCCGGGAGAAGTCCGGCGCGGCCACGTAGTCGTCGATGATCCGGCGCACCTCGCGGGCGTCCACCGCGTAGTCGAAGGAGTAGTGCAGCCGCGAGGTGTACGAGCGGGCCCCGCAGCCCAGGCCCACCATGCCGTCGGTCTGGCAGGCGTACTCGCCCGCGCTCGCCCGGGCCGCGCCGGCCCGGCGGAACATCCGCATCGACACCTGCTCGTACCCCTCGGCCAGCAGGTGGTCCCGGCCCGCCCGGTACAGCGCCAGCCGCTGGGCGTCCCACTCCGGGGCCGGTGCGTCGGCGGCCCCGTGCCGGCCCAGGCCGGTCAGCGGGCGGACGTACAGCGGGTACAGGTACAGCTCCTCCGGCCGCCAGGCCAGCGCGGCGTCCAGCGACGCGATCCAGCTGGCGGGCGTCTGGCCGTCGATGCCGTAGATCAGGTCGATGTTCAGCACCGGGAACCCGGCGTCCCGCACCCGGCCCAGCGCCGCCTCCACCGCCGCCCGCTTCTGCGGGCGCACCGCCGCCCTGGCCTCGCCGTCCAGGAACGACTGCACGCCCAGGCTCAGCCGGGTCGTCCCGCGCTCGGCCAGCACCCGCAGCCGGTCCGCCGTCGCGGTGTCCGGCGAGGCCTCGACCGAGAGCGGCACCGCCCGCAGGTCCGCCCCCATCCGCGACTCGGCGATGTCGCACAGCCGCTCCAGCTCGGCCGCGCTCAGGTAGGTCGGCGTCCCGCCGCCGAAGGCCGCCAGCGCGAACCGCGCCTGCGGCGCCAGCGCCTCCCGCACCTGCCGGGCCTGCCGCTCCAGCGCGTCCAGGTACGCCGTGGTCAGCCCCTCCGGGCTGCCGATCCGGGTGAACAGGTTGCAGAACCCGCACCGCACCTCGCAGAACGGCACGTGCAGGTACAGCGACAGCGCGTCCTGCTTCTCGCCCCGCCACAGATCGGCGAGCCGCGGCCGCTCCGGCAGCGGGCGGTACGCCGTCTTGTGCGGGTACGCGTAGACGTAGCTCTGGTACGGGGACTCGGCGGTGCTGGTGGCGGTGCTGGTGATGGTGCTCATCGGGGCTCCTGCGGCGTGGCGGGAAGGGTGAAGTGCGCGTACGGGACGGTCCAGACCACCTCGTGGCCGATCCGGTGGCCGGTGTAGCCGTCCTCGCCGTACGCGGTGCCGTGGTCGGAGCAGACGATCGCGAAGCACGGGCGGCGGGCGCTCATCGCCGCGAACAGCCGCCCGACGTGCGCGTCCACGTACTCCAGCGCGGCGGCGTGCGTCTCCCGGCTGTCCCCGTCCGCGCGGGTCGCGCCCGGCAGGTGGAACCAGTTCGGCTGGTGCAGCGCCGAGACGTTGACGAACAGGAACAGCGGCTGCCCGGCGGGCTGTTCGGCCGCCACCCGCTCGGCCACCGCCACCTGGGACTCGAAGGAGGTCGGCGACGGCACGCCCAGCTCCGGCGCCCAGTGGCTCTCCTGGAACAGGCCCGGCAGCACCGAACCGAGCGGCCCCTGCTTGTTGAAGAACCCCACCCCGCCGATGCACACCGTCCGGTACCCGGCCTGCGCCAGCCCCGTCGGCAGGTCCGGCGCGTCGAACACCCAGGTCCGCGACTCGGTGGTCTCCGAACCCGCGAACCGCGCCGCGAACAGCCGCGGATGCGGCCCGTCCGGCGAGGCCGGCGTCGGCAGGAACCCGGCCAGGATCGCCTGGTGCGCGGCGTACGTGAAGCTCCCCGGCGAGTGCCGCCGCTCCCAGCCGGCGGGCGGGAGGACCTTCGCGAGGTTGGGCAGGCGCCCGGCCGCGAGCAGCTCGGCCGCGACGTCGAAGCGCAGCGTGTCGAGGGTGACCAGCAGCAGGTCGTGCGAGCCGACGACCTCGTTCATGTCGGGAATCCCTGCGGAAGGCGGAACCAGGGGCTCGGGGAACGGCGAGTCCGTGCTGCGCTGTGGCCCCTTCAGGGGCTCGGGGAACGGCGAGTCCGTGCTGCTGGTGGCCGGAGCCCATCGGAGGTCCGTGCTGCTGCGTGCAGTGACAGAACCCGAAGCCGATGCGCGCTCCGGCAGTGCACCGTCAGCAGACCCGGGCTCGCCGTTCCCCGAGCCCCCGGCGTCGCTTCCCGGCGTTCCTGCCGAGCCGGTCGGTTCGTACGCCGGGGAGGCCAGTTGGGCCGCGTAGGTGTCCAGGCCCGGGGCCGGGCCCTCGGGGAGGCCGGGGAGGTGGGGGAGCAGGTCGCCGAAGGCGTTGACCTCGGCGACCACGGCGCGGCGCCAGTCGGAGTGGGGGAGGAGGTCGACGCCGACCATGGGGGCGTGCGGGAAGCACCTCGCGGCGGCCTCCGCGGTGGCGAGGAGCCCGGGCCAGTGCGCCCCGGCCGCGGCCCGGGCGAGGGCGGTCTCGCCGCGGGCGCCGCCGAGGTGGAGATTGGTCATGGGGTGCCGGCTGGTGCGGACCACCGCGTGGGTGGCGCGGCCGCCGACGACCAGCACCCGCAGGTCCGCCGCGCGGCCGTGCTGGCCGGACTTGGGGATCCAGCGCTCGACGTGCAGGCCCTCGGGGGCGAGCCGGTCGACCAGTTCGGCGACCTCTGCCGCGCCGCGGTAGCGGCGGACGGCGAGCGAGTTGTGCAGCCCGTCCGGGGCGAGCTCCACCGAGGTGGTGGCCTGGACCCGGCCGTGCGGGCCGAACTCCAGCGCCACCACGCCGGACGCGGAGGAGCCGTGCACCGGCTTGAGGAACACCCGCCGCATCCCGGCGTCCGCCAGCCGCTCCCGCAGCTCCGCGTACGAGCCGGGGGCCCCGCCGGGCAGCGCGGGCGGCACCGGCACCCCGGCGGCGGACAGCAGGGCGTGGGTGCGCCGCTTGTCGAACATGACGGCGATCTCCTCCGGATCGCCGAGCAGGCGCACCCCGGGCCGGGCGGCCAGCGCGCGCAGGGCCGCGGTGACGCCCGCGTACCAGGCGGGGCCGCCCTCGACCCGGGTCGCGGCGTAGCCCGCCCCGAGGACGGGACCGCGCAGCAGCCGGTCGGCCTCCGGGTCCTCGCCGGGCGAGTCGAGCCGGACCACCGCGCCGGGCGGCAGCTCGTACCGCCCGCGCAGCAGGTCGGACCAGGGCAGCACGGCGGGCTCCGGCCGGCCGGCGGCCCGGGCCGCGGCGGCGAACAGGGTGACCCGCCGGTGCCCCGGGCAGCCCAGGACGACCAGTGGCGACGGCTGGTGCGAAATCACTCCCTTCCGCCCCGCCTACTCGGAGATGGCGACGTAGCGCCAGTTGTCGCCCGGGTCCTCGGCCCCGGAGAGGTCGATCCCGACGCCGGGCAGGGCGTCGCGCAGGCGCTGCTGCATGGCCTCGGTGAGGTAGTGGTGGTGCAGGTCCAGGGTCTTCAGGTGGGTGAGCGGCTGGCCCTCCAGCAGCGCCGCCGCGCCCTCGTCGGTGAGGGCGCCCATCGACAGCGACAGGCCGGTCAGCCGGGGCACCACCGGGGCCTGGGCGACCAGCGCGGCGATCCGGTCCTGGGTCTCGGCGTTCTGCAGGCCCAGGTACGTCAGCGCGGGCAGCTTGGCGCCGGACAGGAACGGGGCGAGGTCCTCCGTCGTCCAGTCGCCGCCGTAGTTGGCGACGCCGAGCCACAGCTCCAGCTTCTCCAGCGCCGGGAAGTCGCAGGCGCCGACCGCGCGGACGATCGCGGCGGGCAGGCCGCCGGCCTCGAACCGCAGCGCCTTCAGCCTCTCGTGCCGCACCGGCTTGAGGCCGAGCCGCGCGGTGTCCTCGTAGTCCTCGCTGGCCCCGCGCACCACCAGCTCCTCCAGCTGCGGGAACGCCTCGAACACCGGCGTGACGTCGCACATCTGGATCCAGGAGATCTCGCACTCCTCGAAGGTGATGTCGCCGAGGAAGAGCGCGCGCAGCGCGGGCATCCGGTCGGCGGCGGCCAGGATCAGCGGCAGCGCCTCGGACAGCGACTCCGGCTCCTCCGGGAACCAGCGGCCGAGCACCAGCGCGGTGACCTGCGCCGGGTCGACGGTGTCCAGGAACTTCTGCCACAGCTCGGCGAAGCCCTCCTCGTCGTCCCAGTCCAGGCCGACCCGCCAGGCGGTGGCGCCCGGAGCCGGGAACTCCCCCTTCTCCTGGGCGGTCCGGAAGTCGGTGACCGGCAGGCCGTGGAACTCCTTGGCGTGCTCGTTGATGGTCATGCGCTGCTCCTCGCTGCTGGTGCCGCTGCTCGTCGTGCCGCTGCTGTGCCGCGGGCCCGCGGTGGGCCGGAGACCTGTCTACCAGCCGCCCGTGACGTTCACCCGCACGAAGGACCCGACGGGAGCGCGGTTGTCGGTGGCACGGCCTAGTTTCCGGTGCGTGGAGTTCGGCAGCGGGCCGGACCGGACAGCGGGAGGCCCCGTGTACCGCCAGGGAGACGTACTGATCGTGCCGGTCGCGCGGAGCGCCGTCCCGGCCGCCGTCGCGCACATGGCGCGCCAGCCCCGGGACGGCCGGGGGCGGCTGGTGCTGGCCCTCGGCGAGGTGACCGGGCACGCCCACGCGGTGGTCGGGCCGGGCGAACTCGTCCGCGAGGGCGGCCCGTTCTCCTTCGCCTGGCTGCACCTGCCGGAGGGCGGCCGGGTCGTCCACGAGGAGCACGCGGCGATCGCCCTGCCCAGCGGCTGGTTCCGGGTGGTGCGCCAGCGCGAGTACACGCCCGGCGCGGTCCGCGTGGTCGCCGACTGAGCCCGGCCGCCCGCCGACCCGCCGCCCGCCGACCCGCCACCCGCACCACGACCAGGATCACGGAGAACTGATGAGCAGCCAGCTGACCGGCCGTCCGGCCGACCTCTCGGTGGCCCACTGGCGGGCCGTCGCCGCCGCCACCGGCCCCGCCGACCGGGCCACCGCCGAACAGGCCGTCCGGGATGCCTACCGGGCCGCCGGGCTGGCCGAGCCCGCCGAGTTCCGCTGGTACCCCTCGCCGCGCGCCGCGATCGCCGAACTCCTCGACCACGAGGGCCGGTTCGGGACGAGCGTGCGCGAGCGGGTGCGCACCGCCGCCTGGGAGCGGGCCCGCACCGGCGCCCACGCCGCGCTCGGCCCGGCCGGCTGGGCCGAGCTGTGGAACACCACCGGCGCCGAACTCGCCGAGACCACCGCGCTGCCCGCCGAACGCGTCCGCACCGCGCTGCTCGACCACTTCGCCCCCGAGCCCGAGCCGATCGACGACTGGCAGGAGGCCCGCAAGCCCGAGAACCGGGCGGTCCGGCAGGCCGCCGCCGAGCGGCGCGGCCGCGTCCGGCTCGCCCTGCTGGACGCCGTCGCCGGCCAGCACGACGCCGCCTGGCTCGCCGCCTTCGACACCGCCGGCACCGGGGACGCGGCCCTCGCCGCGCTGGCCGGCGTCGCCCGCCAGACCGGCTGGTGGTGGCCGTACGAGCGCGCCGTGCTGCTCACCGAGCGCCCCACCGCGCTGCACCGCGACGAGGCCGGCCGGCTCGACCGCGCCGACGGCCCGGCGCTCGCCTACGCCGACGGCTTCGCGCTGCACGCCTGGCGCGGCATGCCCGTCCCCGCCGACTTCCTCGACCGGCTCGCCGGCCTCACCCCCGAGCGCATCCGCACCGAGGAGAACGCCGAACTGCGCCGCGTCATGCTGGAGCACTTCGGCTACGACCGCTACCTCGCCGAATCCGGCGCCGAACCGCTGCACCGGGACGAGACCGGCGTCCTGTGGCGGATCCAGCTCCCGAACGACGAACCGGTGGTGATGGTCGAGGTGGTCAACTCCACCCCCGAACCGGACGGCACCCACCGCACCTACTACCTGCGCGTCCCGCCCGGCACCCGCACCGCCCGGGCCGGCGTCGCCTGGACGTTCGGCGTCGAGGAGGGCGACTACCGGCCGCAGCGCGAGACCTGACCGGCGGCCGGGCGGCCGCTGTCAAGGGTGCGGGCCGCCGATTCGGCTTCCGCCCGGCACCCTCCGATTGGGAGGAATTCGCCGAAGCGGCACCGCTGTTCCGCAGGCGACCGCCGCTGATATACCTCGATGTCCCGGGGCAGGGGACGACCCGCCCCCGCGACGAACAGGTGGTGACGGGCAGTGAAGCTCCTCCGCGTGGGCCCGGCGGGCGCAGAACGACCGGTCGTGCTCGCCCCCGACGGCACCGCCCGCGACCTGCGGCCGCTCACCCCCGACCTGGACGGCGCGTTCCTCGCCGGGTTCGACCCGGCGGCGCTCGACCCCGCCGCCCTCCCGGTCACCGACCTCACCGGCGAGCGCATCGGCCCGCCGGTCGCCCGCCCCGGCAAGATCGTCGGCATCGGCCTCAACTACCGCGACCACGCGGCCGAGGCCGGCGCCGCGATCCCGACCGAGCCGGTGGTCTTCCTCAAGCCCGTCAACACCCTGGTCGGCTCGCACGACCGGGTGCTCGTCCCGCGCGGCAGCGAGAAGACCGACTACGAGGTCGAACTCGCCGTCGTCATCGGCCGCACCGGCCGCTACCTGGACACCGCGGCCGAGGCCGCCGCGATCATCGCCGGCTACGCGGCCGCCAACGACGTCACCGAGCGCGCCTTCCAGTTCGACCGCGGCGGCCAGTGGGACAAGGGCAAGTCCGCCGAGACCTTCACCCCGCTCGGCCCCTGGCTGGTCACCCCCGACGAACTCGGCGACCCGCAGGCCCTCGACCTGCGGCTGTGGGTCAACGGCGAACTGCGCCAGAACGGCTCCACCGCGGACATGGTCTTCCCGGTCCACGAGACCGTCCGCTACCTCACCCACTTCATGCGCCTCGACCCCGGCGACATCGTCATCACCGGCACCCCCGCCGGCGTCACCCTCGGCCGCCCGGGCACCCCCTTCCTCCGCGCGGGCGACGAGGTCGCCCTCGAAGTCACCGGCCTCGGCCGCCAGGAGACCACCCTCGGCCAGGCCTAGCGAGAGCCCCCGCCGGGGGCTCGGGGAACGGCGAGGCCGGGTCTGCTGCTGGTTCACTGCCGTTGCGCGCGTCTGCTTCGGGTTCTGTCACTGCACGCAGCAGCACGGACCTCCGGTGGGCTCCGGCCGCCAGCAGCACGGACTCGCCGTTCCCCGAGCCCCTGATCCAGCCTCCCGCCGTTCGCCCCCGAGCCCCTGGCGGGGCTCTCTCTCACAGCCCCAGGTCGCGCAGGCGCGCGATGAGCACTCCCGCCGGGCTGTCCGCCGTCTCCAACTGGAGCCAGCCGTGCAGGACCTCCGCGGTCTGGGCGTCCCGGACGGCGGTGGCCGCGGCCATCACCACGAACTGGTCGACCAGCCAGGCGCAGAGCGAGTCGACCGGGATCTGCCGGCCCTCGTCGAGCCAGCTGATCGCGGAGGCCTCCACCACCGAGATCCAGGAGCGCACCAGCAGGGTCAGCCGGGGCCCGGCCTCCCGCACCCCGAGGTGGCGCAGGGTGCGCCGCAGCGCCGCCCGGCGCACATCGTCGACGATGGCCGAGGTGCGCACGGTCTCGACGACCGAGCCGCCGCGCAGCAGCGCGCCGTACCCGGCGGCGTGCTCGCCGACGAAGTCGAAGTAGCGGTGCAGGACGGCGCCCAGCTGCTGGGTCGGGGTGCCGTCGGAGGGCTCGACGGTGAAGCGGGTGGTGAGTTCGGAGGCGGCGCTGCGCAGCGCCGCCTCGTACAGCTGCTGCTTGCCACCGGCGAAGTAGCGGTAGACGAGCGGCCGGGAGGCCCCCGCGGCCTCCGCGACGTCGTCGAGCGAGACCTCCTCGGGCGGGCGGGCGGCGAAGAGTTCGAGGGCGACGGCGATCAGCTGCTCGCGCCGTTGCTGGACGGGCAGTCGCCGGTAGGCGGCGCGGCGGGGGCGCCCCGCGGCGGCGGTGGGGTCGTCGACGGGTTCCTCGACGGGGGAGGGGGTCGCTGCCATGCGTGCCAGGGTAGACCTCGGGCGGGCCGCCGCACCCCCCTCCGCACGGCCGCCACCGGCGGGTTCCCGCCGGGCGCGGCCCGGCCCGCGGCCGCAGACTGTGGGCAGGTGCCAGCGGAGGACGGCGAGGAGCGGCCGGTGCGGTGGGTGCGGGCGGTCGGGCGGTGGATCGGGAAGTCCCCGGGGACGTACGTGTGGCTGCTGCTGCTGGCGTGCACCAGCTTCGTGGTGGCGCGGATGGACCCGGCGGCGCTGGACTACTTCCTGGAGCAGCGCTCCACCAACATCGACCAGCTCACCTCGCACCCGGTGCACGCCCTGCTGGCCAGCCTGATCTGGACCGAGCAGGCGAACTTCCCCTTCTACTTCGTGGTCTTCCACGTCTTCCACGTGCCGGCCGAGCGCTGGCTCGGCACCCGCCGCTGGCTGACCGTCGCGCTGACCGCCCACGTGCTGGCCACCTTCGTCAGCGAGGGTGTGGTCGCCTGGGGCGTCCACCACCACGTGCTCCCGGCGAACATGTCGACCACGGTGGACGTCGGCGTGTCGTACGCGCTGGCCGGGGTGGAGGGCGTGCTGACGTACCGGTTGGCCGGGGCGTGGCGCTGGGTGTACGGGTGCGGGCTGCTCGGGTTCTACCTGGTGCCGCTGCTGGTCTCGCACACCTTCACCGATCTGGGGCACTTCTGCTCGGTGCTGATCGGCCTGGCGTTCTACCCGATCACCCGGGGCCGGCCGACCTGGGACCCGTGGCGCAGCGCCCGCCGGCTCGCCCCCGCCAGGGGCTGACGACGCAGTGGGCGAACAGGGGTTGAATTCGCCTGAGGCTGCGACAGGATGGCCGGATGGCTCATGAACTGAACGTACCTCACCCGAGCGGCCCCACCCCGCGCCGCCTCGCCGACTCCTACGTCCACGCGCTCGCCGACGCGGACCCGCTGACCGCGGTGTACCTCGGCCTCAACCCGGAGGACGACCGGCTCACCGACCTGTCGGCGGAGGGCATCGAAGCCACCGCCGACCTGGCCCGCCGCACCCTCGCCGCCCTGGACGAGCTGGAGGCGTCCGGTCCGGTCGAGGACGAGGCGGAACGCCGCTGCGCCCGGCTGCTGCGCGAGCGGCTCACCGCCGAACTGGCCGTGCACGACGCGGGCGAGGGCTTCCGCAGCATCCGGAACCTGGGCTCGCCGGTGCACAACACCCGCGAGATGTTCACCCTGCTGCCCACCGACACCGACGAGGACTGGCAGCGGCTGGGCCGCCGGCTGGCCCGCTTCCCGCTGGCGATGGCCCAGTACCGGCAGAGCCTGGAGGAGGGCGTCCGGCGCGGCCTGCTGTCGGCGCCCCGCCAGGTGGAGACGGTGGTCGGCCAGTTCGGCGAGTGGATCGACGGCGAGACCCCCGGCGGCTGGTTCGGCGAACTGGTCGCCCCCGCCCCCGAGCACCTGCGCGAGGGGCTGACCGCCACCGCCGTCGAGGCCACCGCCGCCCTCGCCGAGCTGCGCGACTGGATGCGCGACGCGTACGCCCCCGCCGCCCGGGGCACCGCCGACGGGGTCGGCCGCGAGCGCTACACCCGCTGGGTGCGGTACTGGACCGGCGCCGAGCTCGACCTGGACGAGGCGTACGGCTGGGCCTGGGAGCAGTTCCACGACCTGGACGCGCAGATGCGGGTCGAGGCGGAGAAGGTCCGCCCGGGCACGACCCCGATGCAGGCCATGAAGTGGCTGGAGACCGACGGCCCGGCGATCCGCGGCGAGCAGGAGGTGCAGGAGTACCTGCAGGCCCTGATGGACCGGGCGATCAACGACCTCCAGGGCACCCACTTCGACCTGGCCGAGCCGCTGCTCAGGGTGGAGTCGCGGATCGCCCCGCCCGGCAGCGCCGCCGCCCCCTACTACACCCAGCCCTCGCTGGACTTCTCCCGCCCCGGCCGGACCTGGCTGCCCACCCTGGGCCGGGAGGCGTTCCCGGAGTGGGACCTGGTCTCCACCTGGTACCACGAGGGCGTCCCGGGCCACCACCTGCAGCTCGCCCAGTGGACGTACGTCGCCGACCGGCTCTCCACCTACCAGGTCACCCTGGGCGGGGTCAGCGCCAACATGGAGGGCTGGGCGCTGTACGCCGAGCGCCTGATGGACGAGCTCGGCTACCTGACCGACCCGGGCCACCGCCTCGGCTACCTGAACGCCCAGATGATGCGGGCGCTGCGGGTGATCGTCGACATCGGCATGCACGCCGGGCTGGACTTCCCGGCCGACTCGCCGTTCGCCCCCGGCGAGCGGATGACGCCCGAGCTGGCCCGCGCGTTCTTCGGGGCGTACTGCGGCCTGTCCGCCGACTTCCTGGACAGCGAGCTGGTGCGCTACCTCGGCCTGCCCGGCCAGGCCATCGGCTACAAGCTCGGCGAGCGGGCCTGGCTGCGCGGACGGGCCGCGGCCCGGGCGGCGGCCGAGGCGCGCGGCGAGGAGTTCGACCCCAAGGCCTGGCACATGGCGGCGCTCTCCCAGGGCTCGCTGGGCCTGGACGACCTGGTCACCGAGCTCAGCGCGCTCTAGGGCCGACCGCAGCGTCCCGGGTGGCCGATGCGGCCGGGCACCCGGGGCCGCCGTCCCAAATGCTGACACCACCTGACAATTCGCCTTGCCGCCGTCCCGTTCGGGGGTTTCCCTGGGAAGAGCGCCGTACGCGCCCTGCCCCGATCCCCGATCTGCGGAAGGCGGCTCCACGGTGACCACCCAGCACGCCCCCGACACCCCTGCGGCCGACCCGCGCCGCTGGTGGGCCCTGGCGGTCATCGCCATCGCCCAGCTGATGATCGTCCTCGACGCGACGATCGTGAACATCGCCCTCCCGTCCGCGCAGAAGGCGCTCGACATCTCCGACGCCAACCGGCAGTGGGTGATCACCGCCTACACGCTGGCCTTCGGCGGACTGCTGCTGCTCGGCGGCCGGATCGGCGACCTCTTCGGCCGCAAGCGGACCTTCCTGGTCGGCCTGCTCGGCTTCGCCCTCGCCTCGGGCATCGGCGGCTTCGCCACCACCGACGGCATGCTGTTCGCCGCCCGCGCCCTCCAGGGCGCCTTCGGCGCACTGCTCGCCCCGTCCGCGCTCTCGCTGCTCTCCGTCACCTTCCGCGACCCGCGCGAACGCGCCACCGCCTTCGGCATCTTCGGCGCGCTGGCCGGCGGCGGCGCGGCGATCGGCCTGATCACCGGCGGACTGCTCACCGAGTACCTGTCCTGGCGCTGGTGCCTGTACGTCAACATCCCGATCGCGATCGTCACCGGCATCGGCGCGTACTACCTGCTGGTGCGCGACCACGTCGACCGCTCCCGCCGGGTCCGGCTCGACCTGCCCGGCGCGGTGCTCGGCTGCGGCGGCCTGCTGGCCATCGTCTACGGCACCTCCGAGGCGGTCTCCCGGGGCTGGGACGACTGGCTGGTGCTCACCGCGCTCTGCGCCGGCGTCGCCCTGCTCGCCGTCTTCGCCCTGGTCGAACGGCGCACCGAGCACGCGCTGCTGCCGATCCACCTGATCAGCGACCGCAACCGGGCCGGCGGCGCGCTCTCCGTCGGGCTCGCCGTGATCGGCATGTTCGGCCTGTTCCTCTTCCTCACCTACTACCTCCAGGTGATCAAGGGGTACTCGCCGATCAAGGCCGGCGTCTCCTTCCTCCCGATGACCGCCGCCATCGTGACCAGCGCCGCGGGCATCGCCTCCCGGCTGATGACCCGCGTCCCCACCCGCAACCTGGTCGTCCCCGGCCTGCTGCTCGGCGCCGCCGGCATGGCCTGGCTCACCCAGATCAAGGTCGACAGCCCCTACGCCACCATGGTGCTGCCCGCCGAACTGCTGCTCGGCTTCGGCATGGGCCTGGTCTTCATGCCGACCATGAGCCTGGCCACCCTGAACGTCGCCCCGCAGGAGACCGGCGCGGCCGCCGCCATCATCAACAGCGCCCAGCAGGTCGGCGGCTCGATCGGCACCGCGCTGCTCAACACCATCGCGGCCAGCGTCACCGCCACCTACCTGGCCGCCCGCAACCCCACCGATCCGCTGGTCCAGGCCCAGGGTGCGGTGCACGGCTACGCCGTCGCCACCACCGTCGCGATGGCCATCCTGATCGCCGCCGCCGTGATCGCCTTCCTGATGATCAACCACCGCCCCGCCCCCGGCGAGGCCCGGGGCGAGGACGCCGCCGCCGAGGCCCGCGCCGCGGTCTGACCCCGCGGCGCCCGGCCGGGTGTCGGACCGCTCCGGCCGCCCCCGCCCGTGGGACGCTGCTGCACGCCGCCGGAAATCTCACGAGCCTCCCAGGCAGTCATGACGGCTTTCCCAGTTGGACGGCGGATATTGGGGCAGACGGTGTGCGACAGGTGCCCGCGCCGGAACCCCGGCGTGGGCACCGCCACGACCAGGAGCGGCGGGAGCGGGGCAGCGGATGGAACGACACACCAGGCCGGAGGCGCGCCGCACGCTGCGGTCGGCCGCACTCACCTCCTTCCTCGCCGTCGGCGCCGTCGGCGCGATGACGGCCGCCGGGCTGTTCACCGTCCACCTGCACCACCCGGCCCGGCCCGGCACCGACACCGTCGCCCTGGCCGTCCCCACCACCGCCGCGCCGACGCCCGCGCCCGCGCCGACCCCGTCCCCGTCCCCCTCCGTGGCGGACGCGCCCGCCGCGGACGCACCCGCGGACGCGCCCGCCGCCGCGCAACCGGCCGCCCCCGCCGCCGGGCCCACCCTGCAGGACCCGCCCAGCGCCCCGCCGGACGTCCCGCTCGGCGTCACCGCCACCGCCCCCGACAACGCCGAGTCCCGCCGGGTCGGCGCCCTGTTCTCCGGCCCGGCCGCCCCCGGCAACCACTTCTGCACCGCCAGCGTCATCGACAGCCCCGGCCGCAACCTGATCCTCACCGCCGCGCACTGCCTCTCCGGCGCGAACGGCACCACCTTCGTCCCCGGCTACCGCGACGGCCAGGCGCCGTACGGGAGTTGGCAGGTCACCAAGGTCTACACCGCGGACGGCTGGCGCAACGGCGGCGACCCCGACGAGGACTTCGCGATCCTCGCGGTGGCCCCCAGCGGCGGCCGCCAGATCGAGGACGCCGTCGGCGGCAACCCCCTCGGGACCAACGCGGCCTGGACCGTCCGGGTCCGCCTCTACGGCTACCCCGCCAAGGCCGAACTCCCCATCCTCTGCACCAACACCACCACCCGCCAGGACACCTACCAGCGCCGCATCGACTGCCCCGCCTTCCCCGGCGGCACCAGCGGCGGCCCCTTCATCGACGCCGCCACCGGCGAGGTCGTCGGCGTCATCGGCGGCTACCAGCAGGGCGGCGCCACCGACGACACCTCCTACAGCGCGGCCTTCGACCACACCATCGCCGAACTCCTCGCCGAGGCCAGCTGAGAGAGCCCCGTCAGGGGCTCGGCTGGAACGGCGGGAGGCATCATCAGGGGCCCGGGGAACGGCGGGTCCGTGCTGCTGCGCGTCCTGAACGGAACCCGAAGCCGATGCGCCCAACGGCAATGCACCGCTCGCAGACCCGGGCTCGCCGTTCCCCGTGCCCCCGGCGGGGCCTCTCGCCGTTCCCCGAGCCCCTCGACACCCGCCTCCGGTCGGAGCGCTCAGCGCTTCGCGCGCCGCTCGGCGACCAGCCGCTCGACCTCGGCCAGGAACCCGTCCGGGACCTCACCGGTGGCGCGCAGGTGCGCGCGCTCCCCGGCGGTGAGCTTCTCGGCCGCAGTGTCCACGGCGAAGGCGTACGCGTGCAGCCGGCCCGAGGCCCGATCGCGCCGCAGGTCGCCGGCGAGCCCGGCGGCCTGCCGTCCGAACCGGCCGCTCTTGTAGGCGAACAGCGCCGTCAGCCAGCCGAACGCCCCGGGCCCGGCCGCCCTCCGGCCCAGCTGCTCCCGGACGGCCAGCCAGCACAGCCGTTCGTCCGGCAGGTTCGGGACGGGTTCCGTCCTGGTCATCGCGCCTCCCCCTTCGGGCCCGTCCGGGCCCGGAAGCGACGAAGGCCCAGAACAGTGGACGAACTCCACTGGCCTGAGCCTCTGTTGCACTTCGGTGTGAAGTGCCCCCGGTAGGATTCGAACCTACGCACCCGCCTCCGGAGGGCGGTGCTCTATCCCCTGAGCTACGGGGGCCTGGGCTCACCTGGCGGTGCTGCCCGGCCTGACGGGGAAAACACTACCAGGGAAACTCCGTGCTCCGTGCACGGGTTTCCACCGGCCGGTCGGGAGCCGTTCCGACGGGCCGTCAGCCGGGGCGCCGGCCGGCTCCCGGCCGGCCCGGCGGCGGTGACCGGCAAGTGCCCGAAAGGCCGGACGCGGGGGGCGGGGCGCGGCTACCCTCGGTGAGGTGGCGGCGACGTCGGGGCGGGTCCTCGTGGTGGACGACAGCGAGGTGATCCGCCAACTGATCAGGGTCAACCTGGAGCTGGAGGGCTTCGAGGTGGTGACCGCCGCCGACGGTGCCGAGTGCCTGGAGGTGGTCCGCCGGGTCGCGCCGGACGTGGTCACCCTGGACGTGGTGATGCCCCGGCTGGACGGCCTGCGGACGGCGGCCCGGCTGCGCGCGGCGCGGGACACCGCGCACCTGCCGATCGCGATCGTCAGCGCCTGCACGCCGGCCGACCTGGAGCGCGGCGAGTCGGTGGGGGTGGACGGGTACCTGGCGAAGCCCTTCGACCCGGCGGAGCTGGTCGCGCTGGTGCGGCGGCTGCGGGCGGGGGCGCTGACCGGGCGGCGGTTCGCCTACGACTTCGGCAGCCCGGGCCAGGCGTCCGGCCAGACGTCCGGCCACGTGTCAGGTCAGGCGTCCGGGTGGACCCCGGGCGATTCAGCTCAGAGCGAACAGGCGCAGGAACTCGTCCGGCCGGACGAGCCGCGCCCGTGAGATGTGCCCGCCAGCAGCGGCGTCCGACGACACGAAGCACGTCCGGAGCGGCGACGCGCGCCGCGGCGGGCAAACCGAGTGGCGGCCGGGTACCCCGTCTCGCCTAGGCTGGGCACCGTGACACCCGCAGAACTCTCCCAGGCAGTCCAGGCCGCCGTCAGCACCGCCATCGCGGCGGGCGAGCTGACCGTCGACGTGCCCGCGCACGTGACGGTCGAGCGGCCCAAGAACAGGGACCACGGCGACTACGCCACCAACGTGGCCCTCCAGCTCGCGAAGCCGGCCGGCAAGCCGCCGCGAGCCGTCGCGGAGATCCTGGCCGGGCGTCTGCGAGAGATCACCGGCGTCGCGAAGGTCGACATCGCGGGTCCGGGCTTCCTGAACATCACCCTGGACGCCGCCACCCAGGGCGAGCTGGCGCGCACCATCGTCGAGGCGGGCGAGGCGTACGGCCGCAACGAGGCGCTCAAGGGCCTGAAGATCAACCTGGAGTTCGTCTCGGCGAACCCGACCGGTCCGATCCACATCGGCGGCGTCCGCTGGGCCGCCGTCGGCGACTCGCTGGCCCGGGTGCTCAAGGCCACCGGCGCCGAGGTGTCGACCGAGTACTACCTGAACGACGCCGGCGTGCAGATCACCAAGTTCGCCAAGTCGCTCAAGGCCGCCGCCAACGGGCAGCCCGTCCCCGAGGACGGCTACGTCGGCGAGTACATCACCGACATCGCCAAGGCCGTCACCGAGGGCCTCCCCGGCGTGCTGGAGCTGCCCGAGGACGAGCAGCTCCAGGCGTTCCGCACCGAGGGCCTCACGTTGATGGTCACCGAGATCCAGCGGTCGATGGCCGAGTTCGGCGTGCACTTCGACACCTGGTTCTCCGAGCAGACGCTGCACGACTCCGGCGCCGTCGAGAAGGCCATCGAGCGGCTGCGCGAGCAGGGCCACGTCTTCGACCGGGACGGCGCGATCTGGCTGCGCACCACCGACTTCGGCGACGACAAGGACCGCGTCCTGATCAAGGCCGACGGCGAGACCACCTACTTCGCCGCCGACGCCGCCTACTACCTGAGCAAGCGGGACCGCGGCGCGGAGGTCTCGGTCTACATGCTCGGCGCCGACCACCACGGCTACGTCAACCGGCTCAAGGCCATCGCGGCCTGCGCGGGCGACGACATGGGCCGCAACATCGAGGTGATGATCGGCCAGTTCGTGAAGATGCTGCGCGACGGCAAGGAGGTCCGGCTCTCCAAGCGCGCGGGCAACATCATCACGATCGACGACGTGATCGACTGGATCGGCGTGGACGCCGCCCGCTACATGCTGGTGCGGCAGTCCACCGACTCCACCATCACCATCGACATCGACCTGGTGACCAGCACCTCCCGGGAGAACCCGGTCTACTACGTGCAGTACGCGCACGCCCGGATGTGCTCCGTGGGGCGCAACGCGGTGGAGAAGGGCATCACCCGCAGCGCGGACTTCACACCGGAGCTGCTGGCCACCGAGTGGGAGAACGACCTGCTCGGCCAGCTCGGCGAGTTCCCGCGGGTGCTGGCCAAGGCCGGCGAGCTGCGCGAGCCGCACCACGTGGCCACGTACCTGGAGGAACTGGCCCGCGCCTACCACCGGTTCTACGACAACTGCCAGATCCTGCCCAAGGGCGACGAGGAGGTCACCGACCTCACGCACGCCCGGCTCTGGCTGGCCGACGCCACGCGGACGACGCTGGCCAACGGCCTCGGACTGCTCGGCGTCTCGGCGCCCGAGCGGATGTAAGCACCAAGCCCCCAGCGCGCAGCACACAGCGACGGGGCGGCGGACCGGTCCACGGCGGGCCGGTCGCCGCCCCTCGCCATAGGTCGAGGAAGTACTGGACATGAGCCGATCCGCCCACCCGGCAGGACCCCGCCACGGCGACGTGCTGCCCGAGGGCCACTACCAGGCCCCGCCCGCCGACCTCAACGCGCTCGACCCCAAGGTCTGGTCGCGCACCGTCGCCCGCGACCCGGCGGGCGTGCTCACCGTCGGCGGCGTCGACGTCCGCACCCTGGCCGGTGAGTTCGGCACCCCCGCGTACGTGCTGGACGAGGCCGACTTCCGGGCCCGGGCCCGGGCCTGGCGGGAGGCGTTCGGCGCGGACGCCGACGTCTACTACGCGGGCAAGGCGTTCCTGTCCAAGGCCGTGGTGCGCTGGCTGCACGAGGAGGGCCTCAACGTCGACGTCTGCTCGGCGGGCGAGCTCCAGGTGGCGCTGGCGGCCGGCATGCCGGGCGAGCGGATCGCGATGCACGGCAACAACAAGTCGGTGCGGGAGCTGGAGCAGGCCGTGAAGGCCGGGGTGGGCCACGTGGTGGTCGACTCCTTCGAGGAGATCGACCGGCTGGCGGAGACCGCCGGGGCGCAGGGCGTCCGGCAGCCGGTGCTGATCCGGGTCACCGTCGGCGTCGAGGCGCACACCCACGAGTTCATCGCCACCGCGCACGAGGACCAGAAGTTCGGCCTGTCGCTCTCCGGCGGCCTGGCCGCCGAGGCGGTCCGCCGGGTGCTGGCCCGGCCGTCCCTGGAGCTGCGCGGCATCCACTCGCACATCGGCTCGCAGATCTTCGACTTCGCCGGCTTCGAGGTGGCCGCCCGCCGGGTGGTCGGCCTGCTCGCCGAGGTCCGCGACGAGCACGGCGTCCAGCTGCCGGAGGTCGACCTGGGCGGCGGGCTCGGCATCGCCTACACCCCCGAGGACGACCCGCGCGAGCCCGCCGAGATCGCCGCCGCGCTCGGCGCGATCGTCCGGCGCGAGTGCGCCGCCGCCGGGCTGGCCGTCCCCCGGATCAGCGTCGAGCCCGGCCGGGCCATCGTCGGCCCCACCGCCTTCACGCTGTACGAGGTCGGCACCGTCAAGCCGCTGGAGGGCCTGCGCACCTACGTCAGCGTGGACGGCGGCATGTCCGACAACATCCGCACCGCGCTGTACGACGCCGAGTACTCGGTGGCGCTGGCCTCCCGGACCAGCACCGCCGGGCCGATGCTGGTCCGGGTGGTCGGCAAGCACTGCGAGTCCGGCGACATCGTGGTCAAGGACGCCTTCCTGCCCGCCGACCTGGCCCCCGGCGACCTGATCGCGGTGCCCGCGACCGGCGCCTACTGCCGCTCGATGGCGAGCAACTACAACCACGCGCTCAAGCCCCCCGTGCTGGCCGTCGCCGACGGAGCGGCCCGGGTGATCGTCCGCCGCGAGACGGAGGAGGATCTCCTGCGTCTCGATATCGGCTGACGAAATTTTCGTCTCAGAACGTGGACCAGCCGTAGATCCGTGCGGAAAGTCCCGGAGACTGGTGGGGACAGACAAGCCCCCGGGGGCGACGGAGCACCCCGGCGGGGACCGAAGAATGCAGAGCGGAGTCGGATGATGCGTACGCGCCCGCTGAAGGTGGCGTTGCTGGGCTGTGGTGTGGTGGGCTCCGAGGTGGCGCGCATCATGACGACGACGGCCGACGACCTCGCCGCGCGCATCGGCGCCCCGGTCGAGCTCGCGGGCATCGCGGTCCGGCGGGCCGGGCGCCCCCGCCCCGGCGTCCCCGAGCACCTGCTCACCACCGACGCCGAGGCCCTGGTCGGCCGCGGCGACATCGACGTGGTGGTCGAGGTGGTGGGCGGCATCGAGCCGTCCAAATCGCTGATCCTGAAAGCCTTCGAGGGCGGCGCCTCGGTGGTCTCCGCGAACAAGGCGCTGCTCGCCAAGGACGGCGCCGAACTGCACGAGGCGGCCGCCGCCGCCGGTGTCGACCTCTACTACGAGGCCGCCGTCGCCGGGGCGATCCCGCTGCTGCGCCCGCTGCGCGAGTCGCTGGCCGGTGACAAGGTGAACCGGGTGCTGGGCATCGTCAACGGCACCACCAACTTCATCCTCGACAAGATGGACTCCACCGGCGCCGGGTACTCCGAGGCGCTGGAGGAGGCCACCGCGCTGGGCTATGCCGAGGCCGACCCGACCGCCGACGTGGAGGGCTTCGACGCCGCCGCCAAGGCCGCCATCCTGGCCGGGATCGCCTTCCACACCAAGGTCACCGCCGCGGACGTCTACCGCGAGGGCATCACCGAGGTCACCGCCGCCGACATCGCCTCCGCCAAGCAGATGGGCTGCGTGGTCAAGCTGCTGGCGATCTGCGAGCGCGCCGCCGACGGCGCCTCGGTCACCGCCCGGGTCCACCCGGCGATGATCCCGCTCAGCCACCCGCTGGCCTCCGTCCGCGAGGCCTACAACGCGGTCTTCGTGGAGGCCGAGGCGGCCGGCCGGCTGATGTTCTACGGCCCCGGCGCGGGCGGCTCGCCGACCGCCTCCGCGGTCCTCGGCGACCTGGTCGCGGTCTGCCGCAACAAGCTGAACGGCTCCACCGGCCCGGGCGACTCGGTCTACGCCGCGCTGCCCGCCAAGCCGATGGACGAGGTGGTCACCCGCTACCACGTCAGCCTGGACGTGGACGACCGCGCGGGCGTGCTCGCCCAGGTCGCCTCGGTCTTCGCCGAGCACGGCGTCTCCATCGACACCGTGCGCCAGCAGGGCCGCGAGGGCGACGCCGCGCTCGTCGTGGTCACCCACCGCGCCACCGACGCCGCCCTGTCGGCGACGGTCGACAAGCTCCGCGCACTGGACAGCGTGCGCGACGTGGCCAGCATCATGCGGGTCGAAGGGGAATAAGGAAAACCGGTATGAACGCCATTGCCGAAAGCACCGCCCGAGGCAGCCACACCCACCAGTGGCGCGGCCTCATCGAGGAGTACCGCGACCGCCTCCCGGTCTCCGACTCCACCCCCGTGGTGACCCTGCTGGAGGGCGGGACGCCGCTCGTCCCCGCCCAGGTGCTCTCCGAGCGCACCGGCTGCGACGTCTACCTCAAGGTCGAGGGCGCCAACCCGACCGGCTCCTTCAAGGACCGCGGGATGACCATGGCCATCTCCAAGGCCAAGGAGGAGGGCGCCCAGGCCGTCATCTGCGCGTCCACCGGCAACACCTCGGCCTCCGCCGCCGCCTACGCGGTGCGGGCCGGCATGGTCTCCGCCGTGCTCGTCCCGCAGGGCAAGATCGCGCTCGGCAAGATGGGCCAGGCGCTGGTGCACGGCGCCAAGATCCTCCAGGTCGACGGCAACTTCGACGACTGCCTGACGCTGGCCCGCGAGCTCTCTGAGAAGTACCCGGTGGCCCTGGTCAACTCGGTCAACCCGGTGCGCATCGAGGGCCAGAAGACCGCCGCCTTCGAGATCGTCGACATGCTCGGCGACGCCCCGGACGTCCACGTCCTCCCGGTCGGCAACGCGGGCAACATCACCGCCTACTGGAAGGGCTACCGCGAGTACGCGGCGGACGGCCTGGCCACCGGCACCCCCCGGATGTGGGGCTTCCAGGCCTCCGGCTCGGCCCCCATCGTGGACGGCGCCCCGGTGCTCAAGCCGCAGACCATCGCCACCGCGATCCGGATCGGCAACCCGGCCTCCTGGGACTACGCGCTCGCCGCCCGGGACGAGTCCGGCGGCCTCATCGACAAGGTGACGGACCGCCAGATCCTGTCCGCCTACCGCCTGTTGGCCTCGCAGGAGGGCGTCTTCGTCGAGCCCGCCTCCGCCGCCTCGGTGGCCGGCCTGCTGGCCAAGGCCGAGGCCGGACTGGTCGACCCCGGCCAGCGGATCGTCTGCACCGTCACCGGCAACGGCCTCAAGGACCCGGACTGGGCGGTGG
This sequence comes from Kitasatospora sp. NA04385, assembly GCF_013364235.1. Lineage (NCBI taxonomy): Bacteria > Bacillati > Actinomycetota > Actinomycetes > Kitasatosporales > Streptomycetaceae > Kitasatospora > Kitasatospora sp. NA04385. The sequence continues at coordinate 5,143,317 of NZ_CP054919.1, forward strand.
CCGGCGCCCCGCAGCCGCAGGTCGTCCCGATCGACCCGGAGACGGCCGCCCGCCGCCTCGGCCTGCTCGACTGACGGCGCCGGACCAGGCGTCGCCCCGGCGAGCGGCCGGCCCCTCCGGGCCGGCCGCTCGCCGCCGTTTTCCGGTCATCCCACCGGCGCTTTTGCGCTGCTTGCGGCAACACGGAAGATCGAAGCCGAGCGGGGTGTACCGCTGTGGAACCTCTCTTCGATACGCTTGACCCCGGCGGGCCGCGCCGTGCTGCGCGCCCCCTTCGAAACCCCGCCGCCCGTACCACCGCAGGCCCCGTCGCCCGGGCCTGGCTCCCCCCACCTTTTCAGGAGTGTGTCCACCGCATGGCCGGTCCCGCGTTCCGCGCCGCCGCCGTCCGGGTCCGCGTCCCCGCGACCAGCGCCAACCTCGGCCCCGGCTTCGACGCCTTCGGCCTCGCCCTGGGGCTCTACGACGACGTGGTGGTCCGGGTCGCCGACTCCGGTCTGACCGTGGACATCGCCGGCGAGGGCTCCGAGAACCTCGCCCGCGACGAGCGCCACCTGGTGGTCCGCTCGATGCGCGCCGCCTTCGACCGGCTCGGCGGCCAGCCCCGCGGCCTCGAAGTGGTCTGCGCCAACCGGATACCGCACGGCCGCGGCCTGGGCTCCTCGTCCGCCGCGATCTGCGCCGGCATCGTCGCCGCCCGCGCCGTCACCATCGGCGGCGCCTCCGCCCTCGACGACGACGCGCTGCTGGCCCTCGCCTCCGAACTGGAGGGCCACCCCGACAACGTCGCGGCCTGTCTGCGCGGCAACTTCACCGTCGCCTGGACCGAGGACGGCGGCGCCCGCACCATCACGCTGGACCCCTCCGACCGGGTCGTGCCGGTCGTGTTCATCCCCTCCACCGAGGTGCTCACCGAGACCGCCCGCGGCCTGCTCCCCAAGACCGTGCCGCTCTCCGACGCCGCGCTCAACGCGGGCCGCGCCGCCCTGCTGGTCGAGGCGCTCACCCGCCGCCCGGAGCTGCTGCTCACCGCCACCGAGGACCGCCTCCACCAGGACTACCGGGCCTCCGCGATGCCCGACAGCGCCGCCCTGGTCGCCGCCCTGCGGGCCGAGGGCGTCCCCGCCGTCATCTCGGGTGCCGGACCGACCGTGCTCGCGCTCACCGACGAGGCCCACGTCGGCAAGGTCGTCAACTTCGCCGGGGCGCAGTTCGCGGCGCACCGGCTGGAGCTGGACCGCACCGGCACCACCGTCCTCCCGCTCGACATGTGAGACGGACACGATTGACAAGCAAAGGGCTGGGGAATGTGTCAGGGGGTAGGTAGTGTTAACCTCATTGCTGCACCAGGTGCCCTCCGGGCGCCGGTGCGACGCATCCCGATCCCGTTCCCCCGTCCGCACGGGGGCCGGAAGCTCGGGAGCACGATTCTCCGGGAGCTCGCCACACCGCGTACGCAGCCTGCCTGCGCGAATGGGGCCCATCCCGAAGCCGTGACGGCACCGGACTCCCACCCCAAGCCTCAGCCCTGAGGCCCGGCCGGGCGGGGCCCGCAGTGCCGCCGCGCGACGGGGGCCCGGGCATCGACAGGCGCACGCGAGGTCGGCACCAGAACCGGCCGTCCGCACCGCTTCGCACCACAGTGCACCGCACTCCGCAGCTCCCCGGGAGGAACAGCCTTCCGCGGGAATCCAGCCCCTGACCAGCGCGAAGAGCCGCTGGACAGGACAGCACAACCGGTCGCCGTGCCAGACAGGCCGACGTCCGCTCCAGGGAAGGACCCTTAGTGAGCGACACCACCGATCTGATGGGCGCGCGCCCGGACGCCGAGGCGTCGGACGCAGCCGCCCCGGCGGCTCCGGCGCGACGCCGTCGTACCGCCGCCGCCGGCCTGGACGGCCTGGTGCTGGCCGAGCTCCAGAAGCTCGCCTCGTCCCTCGGGATCAGCGGCACCGGGCGGCTGCGCAAGAGCCAGCTCATCGAGGCCATCAAGGAGAAGAGCGGCGGCGACCCGCTGCTCGCGGGTGCCTCCGGCTCCGCGGCTCCGGCCGCGAAGAAGGCCGCCAAGGCCGCCGCGCCCGCCACCGGGACCGCGGCCGCCCCGGCCGAGGAGCAGGGCGAGCCGGCGGCCCCCCGCGGGCGGCCCGCCGCACCCGCGCCACCGCCGCCGCCACCACCGAGGCGCAGCCGCAGGCGCAGATCGAGATCCCGGTGCAGGCCGCCGCCGAGACCGCAGCCGCCGCCGCCGGGCCGAGCGCCCGCGCCGCCGGGCCACCGCCGCGGCCGGCGCCCCGACCGCCGAGGCCGCCGCCGCGACCGCCACCGAGCAGGCCCCGCCGAGGCCAAGGCCGAGGCGCAGCGCCCGGCCGCCGCCGGGCGAGGCCCGCGCCGAGCGCCGCGAGCGCCGGGACCGCCGGGACCGCACCGAGGCCCCCGCGGCCGAGGGCGACGGCGAGGTGCGCGAGTCCCGCCGGGACCGCCGCAACCGCCGCGAGCGCGACCGCACCGACCGCCAGCAGGGCGGCGGCCAGCAGCAGGACGGCGGCCAGGGCCGCCAGCAGCAGCACCAGCAGCAGCAGGGCGGCGCCCAGCAGCAGCAGGGCGGCGGCAACGCCCACCAGCAGCAGGGCGGTTACGACGACGACGAGTTCGGCGACGGCCGCCGCGGCCGTCGGGGCCGCTACCGCGACCGCCGCGGCCGCCGCCGCGAGGGCTTCGAGGGCACCGGCGGCCCCGAGGTCCCGCTGAGCGACGACGACGTCCTGATCCCGGTCGCGGGCATCCTGGACATCCTCGACAACTACGCCTTCGTCCGGACCTCGGGCTACCTGCCCGGCCAGAACGACGTCTACGTCTCGCTGGCCCAGGTCCGCAAGCACGGCCTGCGCAAGGGCGACGCCATCACCGGCGCCGTCCGCCAGCCCAAGGACGGCGAGCGCCGCGAGAAGTTCAACGCCATGGTGCGGCTGGACTCCGTCAACGGCATGGACCCGGACAGCGGCCGCGGCCGCCCCGAGTTCGGCAAGCTGACCCCGCTGTACCCGCAGGAGCGCCTGCGCCTGGAGACCGACCCGGGCGTGCTGACCACCCGGATCATCGACCTGGTGTCGCCGATCGGCAAGGGCCAGCGCGGTCTGATCGTGGCCCCGCCGAAGACCGGCAAGACCATGATCATGCAGGCGATCGCCAACGCGATCACCCACAACAACCCCGAGTGCCACCTGATGGTCGTCCTGGTGGACGAGCGTCCGGAAGAGGTCACCGACATGCAGCGGTCGGTGAAGGGCGAGGTCATCTCCTCGACCTTCGACCGCCCGGCCGAGGACCACACCACCGTCGCCGAGCTCGCCATCGAGCGCGCCAAGCGCCTGGTGGAGCTGGGCCACGACGTGGTGATCCTGCTGGACTCCATCACCCGTCTGGGCCGCGCCTACAACCTGGCCGCGCCCGCCTCCGGCCGCATCCTGTCCGGTGGTGTCGACTCGACCGCGCTGTACCCGCCGAAGAAGTTCTTCGGCGCCGCGCGCAACATCGAGAACGGCGGCTCGCTGACCATCCTCGCCACCGCGCTGGTCGACACCGGCTCCCGGATGGACGAGGTGATCTTCGAGGAGTTCAAGGGCACCGGCAACATGGAGCTCAAGCTCGACCGGAAGCTCTCGGACAAGCGCATCTTCCCCTCCGTCGACGTGGACGCCTCCGGCACCCGCAAGGAGGAGATCCTGCTGGGCCACGAGGAGCTGGCCATCACCTGGAAGCTCCGCCGGGTCCTGCACGCGCTGGACTCGCAGCAGGCGATCGAGCTGCTGCTGGACAAGATGAAGCAGACCAAGTCGAACGCCGAGTTCCTGATGCAGATCGCCAAGAACACCCCGGGTTCGGGCGACTGACCCCGGTAGCACCCCGTTCGGGACCCCGCACCGCCGCGAGGCGGTGCGGGGTCCCGGCCGTTTCCGGGCCCGGACGCGAAACCGGTCACCGCGGCGGGGTGTCACTTATGCTCGAAAGGTCGCACTCAGGGCGAAAAGAGGCGGTATGGCCGAGAACACCAAGCACCGCCCCGCGCGCCGCCGCGGGCTGCGGATCGCGCTGTTCGCGCTGGCCGGCCTCGTCCTGGTCGGCGCCGGGGCCGGCGGCTTCGCCTACTGGAAGCTGAACGGGAACATCCACGGCGTCGACATCTCCGGCCAGCTGGGCACCGCCCGGCCGCCCGCCTCCACCGGCGGGGCGTTCAACCTGCTGGTGCTCGGCTCCGACTCCCGCAGCGGCTCCAACGGGAACCTGGCCGGCGGCGACACCGGCGACAGCGCCCGCTCGGACACCGCGATGGTGGTGCACGTCAACCAGGCGCACACCGCCGCCTCGGTGGTCTCGATACCCCGGGACACCCTCGTCCCCCGTCCGGCCTGCACCGGCACCGACGGCAAGCCGGTCGCCGCGGTCCGCAGCGCCATGTTCAACTCCGCGTACGAGGTCGGCGGCCCGGCCTGCGCGGTGAAGACCGCCGAACAGCTCACCGGGATGCGGATGGACCACTTCGTCGAGGTGGACTTCGCCGGGTTCGCCGCGATGATCGACGCGATCGGCGGGGTGGACGTCACCACCACGGTGCCGATCGACGACAAGGACAGCGGGCTGCACCTGGACGCCGGCAGCCACCACCTGGGCGGCCAGCAGGCCCTGGCCTTCGTCCGGACCAGGCACGGCATCGGCGACGGCAGCGACCTGGGCCGGATCGAGCTCCAGAAGGAGATGGTCAAGGCGATGCTCGGGCGGATCGGCTCGCTCGGCCTGGCCTCCAACCCGGTGGCGATGTGGCGGCTCGGCGACCGGCTGACCAGCTCGCTGACCACCGACTCCGACCTGGCCTCGGTGAGCGCCCTGGTGGGCCTGGCTCAGACGCTCAAGAAGATCGGCCCCGACCAGCTCACCATGGTCACCCTCCCGGTGGCGTACGCGGTCAGCGACCCCAACCGGGTGGTTCCGAGGACCCCGGACGCCCAGCAGCTGTGGACGGCGCTGCGTGCCGACGGCGCGGTGCCGGAGTCGGTGCTCCGGGAGCAGCCGACCAACCCGGTGCAGACCTCCCCGTCCGACGCCCCGACCGGCGACTGGTCCGGCATCCCGACCGACGCTCCGACCGGCACCCCGACCGCCCCGAGCCGCACCCCGTCCGCCCCGGCGAGCGCCACCGCGCGGGCGACCACGGTGGGCGGGGGCGCGGACGGGGCAGTGGACGGGGGAACGGAATAGCGGGATCCGGCTCCCGGTTTGGGAAGAAGCGGGCAGTGCTGGCACACTGGTCCGTCGGTCCCGGTTCACGAGCGGCTGCCCAGTCCGCCGACCCGGTGCCCTCCCGATCAGCTAGGAGAATCCCTTGAAGTCCAACGTTCACCCGGAGTACGTGCTCACCAAGGTGACCTGCACCTGTGGCAACGAGTTCACCACCCGCTCCACCGAGACCAGCGGCGAGATCCGCGCCGAGGTCTGCTCGAACTGCCACCCGTTCTACACCGGCAAGCAGAAGATCCTCGACACCGGTGGCCGCGTGGCCCGCTTCGAGGCCCGCTTCGGCAAGAAGCTCTCCGGCGGCAAGGCCTAGCGCTTCCACGGCGCCGGTCTCGGACGTCCCGTGCTCGTCACGGCGGCGTCCGGGCCGGCGCCGTTCGCGTCTTCCCCCTCCAGCACCCCCGCGGCACACTCACGGAAGTAGGACGGACCGATGTTCGAGGCAGTCGAAGAGCTCCTCGTCGAGCACGCCGACCTCGAGAAGAGGCTGGCCGACCCGTCGGTGCACGCCGACCAGGCGAACGCCCGCAAGCTGGCCAAGCGCTACGCCGAGCTGACCCCGATCACCCGGACGTACCTGGCCTGGAAGCAGGCCGGCGAGGACATCGTCGCCGCGCGCGAACTCGCCGCCGAGGACCCGGACTTCATCGCCGAGGCGAAGTCCTCGGAGGCCCGCCAGGACGAGCTGACCGAGGAGCTGCGGCTGCTGCTGGTGCCGCGCGACCCCAACGACGACAAGGACGTCATCCTGGAGGTCAAGGCGGGCGAGGGCGGCGAGGAGTCGGCGCTGTTCGCCGGCGACCTGCTGCGGATGTACCTGCGCTACGCGGAGCGGCTCGGCTGGAAGACCGAGATCATCGACGCCAACGAGTCCGACCTCGGCGGCTACAAGGACGTCTCGGTGGCGGTGAAGACCAGGGGCACCACCGAGCCCGGCCAGGGCGTCTGGGCCCGGCTGAAGTACGAGGGCGGCGTGCACCGGGTGCAGCGGGTGCCCGCGACCGAGTCGCAGGGCCGGATCCACACCTCCGCCGCGGGCGTGCTGGTCACCCCGGAGGCCGAGGAGGTCGAGGTGGAGATCCACGCCAACGACCTGCGGATCGACGTCTACCGCTCCTCCGGCCCCGGCGGGCAGTCGGTGAACACCACCGACTCCGCGGTCCGGATCACCCACCTGCCGACCGGTATCGTGGCGTCCTGCCAGAACGAGAAGAGCCAGCTGCAGAACAAGGAGCAGGCGATGCGCATCCTGCGTTCGCGGCTGCTGGCCGCCGCGCAGGAGGAGGCCGAGCGGGAGGCGTCCGACGCCCGCCGCAGCCAGGTGCGCACCGTCGACCGCTCCGAGCGGATCCGGACGTACAACTTCCCGGAGAACCGGATCTCCGACCACCGCACCGGCTTCAAGTCGTACAACCTGGACCAGGTGCTGGACGGCGAGCTGAACGCGGTGATCCAGTCCTGCGTGGACGCCGACGCCGCGGCCAAGCTGGCCGCCGCCCAGGAGAACTGATCACAAGAGGGGCCGAGGGATGAACCTGCTGCTCGCCGAGGTGGCCCAGGCCACCCAGCGCCTGGCCTCGGCCGGCGTGCCCTCGCCGCGCTTCGACGCGGAGGAGCTGGCGGCGCACATCCACGGCGTGAAGCGCAGCCAGCTGCACACCGTGCCGGACGGCGACTTCGACGCCCGGTACTGGGAGGCGGTCTCCCGCCGCGAGCAGCGCGAGCCGCTCCAGCACATCACCGGGCGGGCGTTCTTCCGCTACCTCGAACTGGAGGTCGGCCCCGGGGTGTTCGTGCCCCGGCCGGAGACCGAGTCGGTGGTCGAGTGGGCGATAGACGCGGTCCGCGCGATGGACGTGGCCGAGCCGCTGGTGGTCGACCTGTGCACCGGCTCCGGGGCGATCGCGCTGGCCCTCGCCCAGGAACTGCCCCGCTCGACCGTGCACGCCTTCGAACTCGACGAGGGCGCCCTCGCCTACACCCGGCGCAACGTCGAGGCCAGCCCCGACCGGGCCCGGGTCCACCTGCACCAGGGCGACGCCACCCGGGCCTTCGCGGACGACCGCGGCTGGGACGGCCGCTTCGACCTGGTGATCAGCAACCCGCCCTACATCCCGCTCACCGAGTGGGAGTACGTCGCCCCCGAGGCCCGCGACCACGACCCGCAGATGTCGCTGTTCTCCGGCGAGGACGGGCTGGACACCATCCGCGGCATCGAACGGGTCGCCGCCCGGCTGCTGCGCCCCGGCGGCGCGGTGGTGATCGAGCACGCGGACACCCAGGGCGGGCAGGTCCCGTGGATCTTCCGCGAGGAGGGCGGCTGGACGGACGCGGCCGACCACCGGGACCTCAACAACCGGCCCCGCTTCACAACAGCCCGGAGGGCGTCGTTGTGAACATCCAGCTCAGCACGACGGCCCGGAGGGCGTCGTTGTGAACATCGAGTCCAGCACGACAGCCCGAAAGGCGTCGTTGTGAACATCGAGCCCAGCACGACGGCCCGGACGGCGTCGTTGTGAACACCGGGCCCAGCACGACGGCCCGGACGGCGTCGTCGGGCGCACCGGGCCCCGTACGACCGCGTGCCGCGTCCCGCCGTACGCACCACTGACACCACCGGAAGGGGATTGCTCCGATGAGCCGCCGATACGACTGCTCCGACGCCCAGGACCGCGCCAGCGGGCTGCGTGAGGCCGCCACGGCGATCCGCCGCGGGGAACTCGTGGTGGTGCCGACCGACACCGTCTACGGGATCGCCGCCGACGCCTTCTCGCCGGACGCGGTCGGCGCACTGCTGGCCGCCAAGGGCCGGGGCCGGAACATGCCCTCGCCGGTGCTGGTCGGCTCGCCGACCACGCTGCACGGGCTGGTCACCGACTTCTCCGAGCAGGCCTGGGAGCTGGTGGACGCGTTCTGGCCGGGCGGCCTGACCCTGGTCGCCCGCCACCAGCCGTCGCTGCGCTGGGACCTGGGCGAGACCCGGGGCACCGTCGCGGTCCGGATGCCGCTGCACCCGGTCGTCCTGGAGCTGCTGAACGCCACCGGCCCGCTCGCGGTCTCCTCCGGCAACAAGACCGGCGGCCCGTCCCCGTCCACCTGCGACGAGGCCCAGTCGCAGCTCGGCGACGCGGTGTCGATCTACCTGGACGGCGGGACGGCCGACTACGGCACGCCCTCCACCATCGTCGACGTCACCGGCAAGGTGCCGGTGGTGCTGCGGGCGGGCGCGATCGGCGTCGAGCAGCTGAGGGAGGTCGTTCCGGACGTGGAGGCCGGCAGTTGACCGCCGCCGCCCCGTCGTACGGAGCGGGGAGCGCCCTGAGCCCCTTCGCGGAGCCGGGGCCGCTCCCGTTGGACACCTTCCGCATCCTGTTCGTCTGCACCGGCAACATCTGCCGCTCCCCGATCGCCGAGCGCCTCGCCCGGCTGGAGCTGGACGCCCGGCTGGGCGTGCGGACCGGCCGCCGGATCGTGGTGGAGAGCGCCGGCACCTGGGGCCACGAGGGCGCCCCGATGGAGGCGCACGCGGCGACGGTGCTCGGCGAGTACGGCGCGGACAGCGCCGGCTTCGCGGGCCGGGAGCTGCTGGACGAGCACGTGATCGACGCCGACCTGGTGCTGACCGCGACCCTGGACCACCGGGCGCAGGTCATCTCGATGGGGCACTCGGCGGGGCTGCGCACCTTCACCATCAAGGAGTTCACCCGTCTGGTGCAAAGGGTCGACCCGGGCACCCTGCCGGACCCCAGGGACGGCGCGCGGCTGACCGAGCGCGCCCGCGCACTGGTCCGTTCGGCCGCCGCCCTGCGGGGCTGGCTGCTGGCCTCCGCGCCCGAGTTCGACGAGCTGAGGGACCCGTACGGGGCCCCGATCGGGATGTTCCGCAACTGCGGCGAGGAGATATTCGACGCGCTGGACCCGGTGGTGACCGCACTGACGGGTGTGGCCCGCTGAGTTGAGCGCCCTCCACTAAAGTTTCCGTGGGGGATTCGTGAAGACTGGGTGCGCAGGCCGTGGTGGCAACCGGAAAGGCGCAAGCCCGCGTGTGCGGGCGAGCCGGGCGGCGGGGGCCGACCTACGCTGGGGAAACCTGCCCGCACCGCAGCCTGGAGCCGCACCATGACGGTCGCCGACGCCCCATCCGTCCCCTGGGAGGCCGCCGAGGCCCTGCGCGCGGCCGACCCGCTGATCGCCGACCTGCTCACCGCCGAGGCCGAGCGCCGGACGCTGGGCCTGCAACTGCTCGCCGGGGAGAGCCTGGCCACCCCCGCCGTGCTGGACGCGCTGGCCGGCCCGCTGGCCGACAAGTACGCCGACGGCTACCCCGGCCGCCGCCACCACACCGGCTGCGCGCCCGCCGACACCGTCGAGCTGCTGGCGATCGACCGGGCCCGCGAGCTGTTCGCCGCCCCGCACGCCAACGTCCAGCCCCGGTCCGGGACTTCGGCGATGCTGGCGGCCTACGCGGCGCTGCTGCGGCCGGACGACGCGGTGCTCGCGATGTCGCTGGAGCACGGCGGCCACCTGAGCGCCGGCTCGCGCGCCAACTTCTCCGGCCGCTGGTTCCGCTTCCACGGCTACGGGGTGCGCGCCGACGACGGCCGGATCGACCTCGACCAGGTCCGCGACCTGGCCCGCGAGCACCGCCCCAAGGCGATCGTGGCGGGCGGCATCTCCTACCCGCGGCACATCGACTGGGCCGCCTTCCGGGAGATCGCCGACGAGGTGGACGCCTACCTGATCGCCGCCGCCGGGCAGACCGCGGGCCTGGTCGCGGCCGGCGCCGCGCCCTCCCCGGTGCCGTACGCGGACGTCACCGTGGCCACCACCCACAAGCTGCTGCGCGGCCCGCGCGGCGGCCTGCTGCTGTGCACCGCGGAGCTGGCCGACCGGATCGACCGGGCGGTGTTCCCGTTCAGCCAGGGCGGCGCGGCGATGAACGAGGTGGCCGCCAAGGCGGTGGCCCTGGCCCAGGCCGCCACCCCCGCCCACACCGGCTACGTCCGCCGGGCGGTCTCCGGGGCCCGGGCGCTGGCCGCGGCGCTGGCCGCCGCCGGGGCGCCGCCGGTCACCGGCGGCACCGACACCCACCTGGTGACCGCCTCGGTCGGCGGGCTGGGGCTGAGCGGGGTGGAGGCCGAGCGCCGGTGCGCCGCCGCCGGGCTGTTGCTCGGCCGGTGCGCCCTCCCGTACGACCCGGCGCCGCCGACCGAGACCTCCGGGATCAGGCTGGGCACCGGGACGTGCGCGGCCCAGGGGATGGGGGAGGAGGAGCTCGGCGAGGTCGGCGGGCTGCTGGGCCGGGTGCTCGGCGGGGAGCCGCTCGAACCGGTGCGGGAGCGGGTGCGGGAGCTGGCCCGGGCGTTCGCCGGACGCCCCTGAGCGGCCCGCCGGGCGCCCGCGCGTCCGCTCGGGAGAACCGCGATGCGGGTGCCGGGCGTCGGAGTCAATAAGGTGTGCTCCGTGGCGACGCACCTCGAACCCCGAACCAGCACGGGAGTACCCTGCGTACTCGTCCGTCCGAGCGTGTCCATGGAGGCCGGTGGTGCGTGAGTATCTGCTGGTCATGTTCGTCTCGGCGGCGGTGACCTACCTGCTGGTCAGCCCGGTGCGGAAGTTCGCCATCGCGGCCGGTGCGATGCCCGCCGTCCGGGCGCGCGACGTGCACCGCGAGCCCACCCCCCGGCTGGGCGGCATCGCGATGTTCGGCGGCCTGCTGGCCGGCCTGCTCGCGGCCTCCCAACTGTCCGGCCTGGGGCGGATGTTCGTGCAGAGCGCGGACATCAAGGCGCTGCTCTGCGGGGCCGGGATCATGTTCGTGCTGGGCGTCCTGGACGACAAGTGGGGCGTGGACGCGCTGGTGAAGCTCGGCGGCCAGATGATCGCCGCCGGCGTGATGGTCTGGCAGGGCATCACGGTGATCGCCATCCCGGTGCCCGGCTACGGCTCCGTCCCGGTCACCCCGACCCAGGGCATGCTGATCTCGGTCGCGCTGGTCGTCGTGATGGTCAACGCGGTGAACTTCATCGACGGCCTGGACGGCCTGGCGGCCGGCATGGTCTGCATCGCCGCGATGGCCTTCTTCCTCTACTCGTACCGGCTCTGGCTCGGCTACGGGATCAACGACGCCGCGCCCGCCGCGCTGTTCACCGCCGTGCTGATCGGCATGTGCCTGGGCTTCCTGCCGCACAACCTGCACCCGGCGCGGATCTTCATGGGCGACTCCGGCTCGATGATGCTGGGCCTGATGCTGGCGGTCGCGGCGATCTCCATCACCGGCCGGGTCGACCCCGACCTGATCACCGAGCAGGTCGGTTCGCAGACCACCGCCGTGCACGCCCTGGTGCCGATCTACATTCCGCTGATCCTGCCGCTGACGGTGATCGCGCTGCCGCTGGCCGACCTGCTGCTGGCCGTGGTGCGCCGCACCTGGGCGGGCAAGTCGCCGTTCGCCGCGGACAAGCAGCACCTGCACCACCGGCTGCTGGAGGTCGGGCACTCGCACAGCCGGGCCGTGCTGATCATGTACTTCTGGGCCGCGCTGATCGCCTTCGGCACCGTCGCGGTGTCGGTGACCAACACCGGCCGCACGGTGATCCTGGCGATGGCGGGCCTGTGCCTGGTCGGCCTCGCGGTGCTGCTGATGCCGCGCTTCCGGCCGCGCGCGCCCAAGGCCGTCCAGTCCTTCGTGCCGCCCCGCTACCGGGACGGCGAGGGCCCGGCGGCGGAGCCGGAGACCGCTGCCGCGGCGACGGGCCCGGCGGCCGGCGAACCGGACGGCGAACCGGACGGGGAGCTACCGGAGGTGGACGGCGAGGTGCCCGCGATGGCCGAGCTGTCGGCCGAGGACAAGGCGATGCTCGGGCGGCTGGGCACCGGCTCGACGGCGGTCGGGCAGCGCGGCGAGCGGCGGTCCTGACGGTCGGTCAACTCCGGTTGGGCCGTTCGGCGGCACCCGTTCGGCGGCACCCTTGGGCCCATCGTGTGACAGGTACCACACGTTCATGGTAAAGCTCTCATCAAATAGTTTGTGATACCGTTCACGAGTACCGAGAACACGCCGAAAGACCTGACAGGTGGAGGACTTCCGTCCCTGGTCGGTCTCCCTCGACGGGTCCGCCGTTCAACCGGCTGCCCGCGGCGAGGTCCTCGCACCCCGTGTCTCCGTCCCCCGTTTCCGACATGCCGCCGGAGTTGCCGACATGCCGTCCCACGACGCCCGGATCCTCCGTGGCGCCGCAATTCCCACTGCGGTCGCCGGAGTCGTCGCCATGGCGATCTCCTTCGCCACCGCCGGAGGGAAGGGTCTGCTCGGCGCCCTGCTCGCGACCGTCGTCGTGATCGCCTTCTTCGGCGCCGGCCAGATCGCGCTCGACCGGCTGGGCCGCAACAACCCGCAGATGCTGATGCCGATCGCGATGGTGGTCTACACCACCCAGATCCTGGTGATCGGCGTCCTGCTCGCGGTGGCGAAACGACTCACCTTCTTCGACCACAAGGTCTTCGGCCTCTCCCTGCTCGGCCTGGTGATCGTCTGGATGGGCTTCCAGGTCCGGGGCTGGCTCAAGGCCAAGACCTTCTACGTGGAACCCGACGGCAAGCCGAAATCCGGGCGTCAACCGTGAGCGGGGCATACCGTCCCCCTCGCGAGGGGGGCGGTGTTTATGCCCTCCTGACGGGCTGCTATCGTCCGTCCCAACGGCGGAGTACGGGAAGCGGCCAGGTCCCTCCGATGATCGGACGGATCGCCCCCCGGCTCCACGAAGCTTTCGAAGATCCCGCGGTGGGGATATGCGCCGCGCCGGGTCAGCGAGAAATCCGACAAGTCCCAGTGCCGCACCGTGGCCCCCGGTCACGCCGACACACCGAGGTTGCCGTAACCATGCGTCAGAACGAAGGAGTCTGTGGTGGGTGCTGACGTCCAGCTCGCCTCCGAGGCCAGTTGCCACCTTTTCTCCGGCTGCGGCTTCCCGGCCCCCGGTCTCGGTGAGTTCGACTTCAAGCCGATCTTCACGGTCGCCGGGGTCCACTTCACCAAGCCGATGCTGCTGGCGATCATCTGCGCCCTGCTGGTGGTCGGCTTCTTCTGGGCGGCCTTCGCCAAGCCGAAGCTCCTCCCGGGCAAGCTCCAGCTGGTCGGCGAGATCGGGTACGACTTCGTCAAGCGGAGCATCGTGCTGGAGACCATCGGCAAAAAGGGCGAGAAGTACGTCCCGATGCTGGTCTCGATGTTCTTCTTCGTGTGGATCATGAACATCATGTCCATCATCCCGTTCGCCCAGTTCCCGGTGATGTCGCGCATCGCGTACCCGGTCGGACTGGCGGCGATCGTGTGGGTCACCTACATGGGGCTGACCTTCAAGAAGCACGGCTTCGTCGGCGGCATGAAGAACCTCTGCTGGCCGTCGGGCATCCCGGGCTGGGTGATGGTCATCCTGGTGCCGATCGAGTTCTTCTCGAATATCTTCGTGCGCCCCTTCACCCTCGCGGTCCGAGCCTTCGCCAACATGTTCGCCGGTCACCTGCTGATCGTCGTCTTCTCGGTGGCCTCGTGGTACCTGCTCAGCCCCACCATCGGCGCCCTGTACGGCTCGGTGTCGTTCGTGGTGGCCGTCGGTCTGACCGCCTTCGAGCTGCTGGTGCAGTTCCTGCAGGCGTACATCTTCGTGATGCTCGCCAGCAGCTACATCGCCGGTGCCCTGGAAGAGGCGCACTGAGCCCCGCGGCCCCGGCCGCGCCCTGAACTCCCGGTGGCCAACACCCACCGGTATCCCATCCCCGCAAAGGATTAGCTGAGATGTCCGCTCTCGCTGAAGGTGTCACCGGTTCCGTCGCTTCCATCGGCTACGGCCTCGCCGCGATCGGCCCCGGCATCGGTGTCGGTCTGATCTTCGGTAACGGCGTGCAGGCGATGGCCCGTCAGCCCGAGGCTGCCGGCCTGATCCGCTCCAACATGTTCATCGGTTTCGCCCTGACCGAGGCCCTCGCCCTGATCGGCATCGTCATGCCGTTCGTCTACGGCCAGTGAGCCAGGCGCACCAGTAGCCAATACCGACGAAAGGTTCTGATATGACCCCCGAGGTCTTCCTCGCGGAAGAGAAGATGAACCCTCTTCTCCCCGCGTGGCCCGAGGTCATCATCGGCCTGCTCTGCTTCTTCATCGTCTTCGGCATCCTCGGCAAGAAGCTCCTCCCCAGCATCGAGAAGGTGCTGGGAGAGCGTCGCGACGCCATCGAAGGCGGCATGAAGCGCGCGGAGACCGCTCAGGCCGAGGCCCAGGCCCTGCTGGAGCAGTACCGTGCCGAGCTCGCCGAGGCGCGTCACGAGGCCGCTCGGATCACCGAGCACGCCCGTGAGCAGGGCGCCGCCCTGATCAACGAGATGCGCGAGGAGGGCCAGCGCCAGCGCGAGGCCATCGTCGCCGCCGGCCACGCCCAGATCGAGGCCGACAAGAAGCAGGCGACCGCGGTCCTGCGCCAGGACGTCGGTTCGCTGGCCTCCCAGCTGGCCTCCCGCATCGTCGGTGAGTCGCTGGAGGACCACGCCCGCCAGAGCGGTGTCATCGACCGCTTCCTGGGCGAGCTGGAGTCCAAGGCCGCCGCTGCCCAGGGTGCGTCCAAGTGATCGGCGCGAGCCGTGAGGCACTCGCCGCCGGCCGCGAGAACCTCGACAGCCTGACCGACAACACCTCGGTGGACTCGGCCAAGCTCGCCGGGGAACTCGCTGCCGTCACCGCGCTGCTGGACCGCGAGGTCTCGCTGCGCCGCGTCCTGACCGACCCCGCGCGGTCCGGCCAGGACAAGGCCCGGCTGGTCGCCTCGCTGCTGGACGGCCAGGTCTCCGGCGAGAGCGTCGACCTGGTCTCCGGCCTGGTCCGCTCCCGCTGGTCCGGCCCGCGCGACCTGGTCGACGCGGTCGAGGAACTCGCCGCGTACGCCGAGGTCATCGCCGCCGACAAGGCGGGCGTGCTGGACGACGTCGAGGACGAGCTGTTCCGGTTCGGCCGGGTGGTGGCGGGCTCGCACGAGCTGCGCGCCGCGCTGACCGAGCCGAAGGCCGACGCCGCCGCCAAGGCCGCGCTGGTGCAGGGGCTCCTCGGCGGCCGCGCCAACGCGGGCACCGTCCGCCTGGTCACCAGCCTGGTCACCAACCCGCGTGGTCGTAGCCTGGAAGGCGGCCTGGAGTCCTACTCCAAGCTCGCCGCCTCCCGGCGGGGCCGCGTGGTGGCCCTGGTCACCAGCGCGATCCCGCTGTCGGACGTCCAGAAGCAGCGCCTCGCCGCAGCCCTGGCCGGCCTCTACGGCCGGCAGGTCCACCTGAACATCGACGTGGACCCCGCGGTCCAGGGCGGTGTCCGGGTCCAGATCGGCGACGAGATCATCGACGGCACCGTCGCGAGCCGCCTCGAAGGCGCTCGCCAGGGCCTCGAAGGCTGAGCACCAGCACTATCCGACCCTCGGTCGGGCGTCGGTCCACACCAGGTGGGCCGGCAAAACGTACGGCCGGTTCACCCGACCCGGCCGAGAGTCGAGCACTTGCGGCCCTCAATGGCGGGCCGAGGATCGCAAACTAGGAGAGCAGGGAAGCCTGATGGCGGAGCTTACGATCCGTCCGGAGGAGATCCGGGACGCGCTGGCCGACTTTGTCCAGTCGTACCAGCCGGACGCGGCCTCGCGTGAAGAGGTCGGCACGGTCACCGAGGCCATGGACGGCATCGCCAAGGTCGAGGGCCTGCCCTCGGTCATGGCCAACGAGCTGCTGAAGTTCGAGGACGGCACCCTCGGCCTCGCGCTGAACCTCGACACCCGCGAGATCGGTGTCGTCGTCCTCGGTGAGTTCTCGGGCATCGAGGAGGGCCAGACGGTGCAGCGCACCGGCGAGGTCCTCTCCGTCCCGGTCGGCGACGGCTACCTCGGCCGCGTCGTGGACCCGCTGGGCAACCCGATCGACGGCCTGGGCGAGATCGCGGCCACCGGCCGCCGCGCCCTGGAGCTGCAGGCCCCCGGCGTCATGGCCCGCAAGTCGGTCAAGCAGCCGCTGCAGACCGGCATCAAGGCGATCGACGCGATGACCCCGATCGGCCGCGGCCAGCGCCAGCTGATCATCGGTGACCGCCAGACCGGCAAGACCGCCGTCGCCGTCGACACGATCATCAACCAGCGCGACAACTGGCGCTCGGGCGACCCGGAGAAGCAGGTCCGCTGCATCTACGTCGCCGTGGGCCAGAAGGGCTCCACCATCGCGTCCGTCCGCGGCGCCCTGGAGGAGGCCGGCGCGCTGGAGTACACCACCATCGTGGCCGCTCCCGCCTCCGACCCGGCCGGCTTCAAGTACCTCGCCCCGTACACCGGTTCGGCCATCGGCCAGGAGTGGATGTACGACGGCAAGCACGTCCTCATCGTCTTCGACGACCTGTCGAAGCAGGCCGAGGCCTACCGCTCCGTCTCCCTGCTGCTGCGCCGCCCGCCGGGCCGCGAGGCCTACCCGGGCGACGTCTTCTACCTGCACTCCCGCCTGCTGGAGCGCTGCGCCAAGCTGAACGACGCCCTCGGCGGCGGCTCGATGACCGGTCTGCCGATCATCGAGACCAAGGCCAACGACGTCTCGGCGTACATCCCGACCAACGTCATCTCGATCACCGACGGCCAGTGCTTCCTGGAGTCCGACCTGTTCAACGCCGGCATCCGCCCGGCCGTGAACGTCGGCATCTCGGTCTCCCGCGTCGGCGGCTCCGCCCAGATCAAGGCCATGCGCTCGGTCGCCGGCCGTCTGCGCCTGGACCTCGCCCAGTACCGTGAGCTGGAGGCCTTCGCCGCCTTCGGTTCCGACCTGGACGCGGCCTCCAAGGCCCAGCTGGAGCGCGGTGCGCGCATGGTCGAGCTGCTGAAGCAGGGCCAGTACCAGCCGTTCCCGGTCGAGGAGCAGGTCGTCTCGATCTGGGCCGGCACCACCGGTCAGCTGGACGACGTCCCGGTGGCGGAGATCCGCCGCTTCGAGCGCGAGTTCCTGGACAACGTCCGCCTGGAGCACAAGGGCATCCTGGCCGGCATCGTCGAGACCGGCCTGCTGGAGCAGGGCACGATCGACGCGCTGACCGCCGCGATCACGTCCTTCAAGCAGGGCTTCACCACGGCTGACGGCAAGCTGCTCTCCGAGCAGGCCTGAGTCCGGTAGCGAGGGAAAGGACGTAACGACCCAATGGGAGCACAGCTTCGGGTCTACAAGCGCCGCATCCGCTCCGTCACCGCGACGAAGAAGATCACCAAGGCGATGGAGATGATCTCCGCGTCGCGCATCGTCAAGGCGCAGCGCGCGGTGGCCGCCTCCACTCCGTACGCCGACGAGCTCACCCGCGCGGTGACCGCGGTGGCCACCCGGTCCACCGCGAAGCACCCGCTGACCACCGAGAACCCGAACGCCTCGCGCGCCGCCGTCCTGCTGATCACGGCGGACCGCGGCCTGGCGGGCGGTTACTCGACCAACGCCATCAAGCAGTCGCTGGCGCTCGCCGCCCGCCTCCGCGAAGAGGGCAAGGACGTGGTCACGTACATCGTCGGCCGCAAGGGCGTGGGCTACTACGGCTTCCGCAACCTGGCGGTGGCGAACTCCTGGACCGGCTTCTCCGACAAGCCGACCTACGGGGACGCCAAGACGGTCGCGGCGGACCTGATCGAGGCCTTCACCGCGGAGACCGGCGGGGTGGACGAACTGCACCTGGTGTCGACCGAGTTCGTGTCGATGCTGACGCAGAACGCCGTGGACCACCGCCTGCTGCCGCTGAAGCTCGACGAGGTCGAGCTGAGCGACGGCGCGTCGGCCAAGAACCAGATCTTCCCGCTGTACGACTTCGAGCCGTCGGCGGAGGGCGTCCTCGACGCACTGCTGCCGCGGTACGTCGAGAGCCGGATCTACAACGCGCTGCTGCAGTCGGCCGCCTCCGAGCACGCCGCCCGCCGCCGCGCGATGAAGAGCGCGACGGACAACGCCGGCGAGCTCATCAAGTCGCTCACGCGGCTTGCCAACTCGGCCCGACAGGCCGAGATCACCCAGGAAATCAGCGAGATCGTCGGCGGTGCCAACGCCCTCGCCGACGCTAGCCGCGGGAGCGAATGAGTATGACCACCACTGTTGAGCCGACGGGCGCCGGACTGGCCACGGGCCGCGTCGCCCGGGTCATCGGCCCGGTCGTCGACGTGGAGTTCCCCGTCGACGCGATTCCGGACATGTTCAACGCCCTGCACGTCGAGGTGGACAACCCCGACGGCTCGGGCAAGAAGACCCTGACCCTCGAGGTCGCCCAGCACCTCGGCGACGGCCTGGTCCGCGGCATCTCGATGCAGCCGACCGACGGCCTGGTCCGCGGTTCGCAGGTCTCCGACACCGGTGCGGCGATCTCCGTCCCGGTCGGCCAGATCACCAAGGGCAAGGTGTTCAACGCCCTCGGTGAGGTGCTGAACGTCGACAAGGCCGAGTTCGAGTCCCAGGTGCAGGTCAAGTGGCCGATCCACCGCAAGGCCCCGAACTTCTCCGAGCTCGAGTCGAAGACCGAGATGTTCGAGACCGGCATCAAGGTCATCGACCTCCTCACCCCGTACGTCCAGGGTGGCAAGATCGGTCTGTTCGGTGGTGCCGGTGTCGGCAAGACCGTGCTGATCCAGGAGATGATCTACCGCGTCGCCGAGAACTTCGGTGGTGTGTCGGTGTTCGCCGGTGTCGGCGAGCGCACCCGTGAGGGCAACGACCTCATCGACGAGATGGTCGACTCGGGCGTCCTGGACAAGACCGCGCTGGTCTTCGGCCAGATGGACGAGCCCCCGGGCACCCGTCTGCGCGTCGCGCTCTCCGCGCTGACCATGGCGGAGTACTTCCGCGACGTCGAGAAGCAGGACGTGCTCCTCTTCATCGACAACATCTTCCGGTTCACCCAGGCCGGTTCCGAGGTGTCGACCCTGCTCGGCCGCATGCCCTCCGCGGTGGGCTACCAGCCGAACCTGGCCGACGAGATGGGCCTCCTCCAGGAGCGCATCACCTCGACCCGCGGTCACTCGATCACCTCGATGCAGGCGATCTACGTCCCCGCGGACGACCTGACCGACCCGGCGCCGGCCACCACCTTCGCCCACCTGGACGCGACCACCGTGCTGTCGCGCCCGATCTCGGAGAAGGGCATCTACCCGGCCGTCGACCCGCTGGACTCCACGTCCCGCATCCTCGACCCGCGGTACATCACCACGCTGCACTACGACACCGCGGTGCGCATCAAGGGGATCCTGCAGAAGTACAAGGACCTCCAGGACATCATCGCGATCCTCGGCATCGACGAGCTGTCCGAGGAGGACAAGGTCACGGTGCAGCGGGCCCGCCGCATCGAGCGCTTCCTCTCGCAGAACACCTACGTGGCGAAGCAGTTCACCGGTGTCGACGGTTCGACCGTCCCGCTGTCGGAGACCATCGAGGCCTTCAACGCGATCGCGGACGGCAAGTACGACCACGTCCCGGAGCAGGCCTTCTTCATGTGCGGTGGCATCGACGACCTCGAGCGCAACGCCGCCGAGCTGCTGAAGAAGTAACCGCAGGCCGGTTGCACGGCAGACCGAACCGTTGAGGGGTGGTCCCCGGCTCTCCGTCGGGGGCCACCCCTCACCGCTGGATCTGCTGTGATCCCGGTCATGTACCCGGCCTTGGTTTCGTTCCGGGGCCGCGTGACCGTTATTCTTACCGAAACTGCCGAGATCGCCGCCCGTTCGCCCGGGTGCCCGAGGACCGGCAAGAGCCAAGGAGCCCACGTTGGCTGAGCTGCACGTCGAGCTGGTCGCAGCCGACCGCAAGGTGTGGTCCGGTGCGGCCACCATCGTTGTCGCCCGCACGGCCTCCGGTGACACCGGCATCATGCCGGGTCACACCCCGGTGCTGAGCGTGCTGGAGACCGGTCCGGTCACCATCCGCACCACCGACCAGGGCACGGTCGTCGCCGCCGTGCACGGCGGCTTCATCTCGTTCGCCGACAACAAGCTGTCGATCCTCGCCGAGATCGCCGAGCTGGCCGACGAGATCGACGTCGCCCGGGCCGAGCGCGCCCTGGAGAACGCCAAGACCGAGGCCGACTCGCACGCCGAGCGCCGCGCCGAGGTCCGCCTGCTCGCCGCCGGCGGGCTCAAGGCGCACCACTGAGCCTGGTTTCAGCGACGGTCCCGGGGACGCCTGGAGCGTGACCCCGGGACCGTCGCATCAGTTGGTAGGAATGGGCGGTCGTGCATCGACCGCCACGGGGACGAAGGCAGCGAGGAGGTAGGTGAGCATGGTCCTCGCCCTTGTGGTGTGCGCGGCGGTCGTGGTCCTCGCCATTGCCGGATTGGTCGGCTTCGCGGTACGCCGCCGCCTCATCCAGCGGGTGGGCGGCACCTTCGACTGCTCCTACCGCCTGAAAATGCCGGCCGACGCCTCCACGCAGCCGGATCTCGACGAGAACGGCCAACCCACCTCCGCCCCGGTCCCGCAGACCGACGGCAAGGGGTGGGTTTTTGGTATCGGCCGCTACAGCGGCGACTCGATCGAGTGGTTCCGGGTCTTCTCCTACGCGCCCCGGCCGCGCCGGGTGCTGCCGCGCACCGAGATCGAGGTGCTGGGCCGCCGCTACCCGCAGGGGCAGGAGGAGCTCGCCCTGCTCTCGGGCTCGGTGGTGCTGCGCTGCCTGCACAAGGGCGCCCCGCTGGAGCTCGCGATGAGCGATGACGCGCTGACCGGCTTCCTGGCCTGGCTGGAGGCGGCGCCGCCGGGACAGAGGGTCAACGTCGCCTGAGGCTCCTCGGAGCAGGTGAGGCCCTGTTAACGCCGGTGAACCCGCCCGCTAGGCTGCGGGCATGGTGAACCTGACGCGCATCTACACCCGGACCGGCGACGACGGCACGACCGCGCTCGGCGACATGAGCCGGACCACCAAGACCGACCCCCGGCTGATCGCGTACGCGGACACCAACGAGGCCAACGCGGCGCTCGGCGTGGCACTGGCCGCCGGGCAGCTGGGCGCGGAACTGGTCGAGGTGCTGACCCGGGTCCAGAACGACCTGTTCGACGTCGGCGCGGACCTGGCCACCCCGATCGTCGAGGACCCGAAGTACCCGCCGCTGCGGGTCGAGCAGTCGTACGTGGACCGGCTGGAGTCCGACTGCGACCGGTTCCTGGAGGAGCTGGAGAAGCTGCGCAGCTTCATCCTGCCCGGCGGGACGCCCGGCGCGGCCTACCTGCACCTGGCGTGCACGGTGGTGCGGCGGGCCGAGCGGGCCACCTGGGCGGCGATCGAGGAGCACGGGGAGGGCATCAACCCGCTGACCGCGAAGTACCTGAACCGGCTCTCCGACCTGCTGTTCATCCTGGCGCGCACCGCCAACAAGGAGCGCGGCGACGTGCTCTGGGTGCCCGGCGAGAACCGCTGACGCGCGCTCACTCCGCCCGCCCGGGGAAGAGCGGGCAGGGGCCTGCCGGGACGCGCCGGATGATCGGCCTGCGGCGAGAGGCGGTGCCCGAAGAGCCGTACGCCGTACCGGGGTTGGCCGCCGTGGACGCGCCGGGGGAGGGGCCGGGCAGTGGCGGAGGGGTGCAGATCACACCCCCTCCGGCGCAGATCACACCGCCGGATCGCACCACGGCGGGCGCGGTCCTACTAGAGTCCGGCGAGAGCGATGCCGCTCCCGCAGGTGGTCCGTGCTGCCCGGGTGCGGGGCGTTCTGGGCGGCCGGGTGAGTTTGCTCACGGTCCGCCCCGCAGACGGGTGATTTGGGCGGTAATCGAGCGTAGGTGTGAGGTCATCCTGCGTATATTCCCTCGGACGGGTGAAGTTGAGGGTCAGTCCGGCGGGTGACAGCAACCTGCGGAACTGGTTCGCCGTCAGATTCAGGAAGGGGCCGGTGCGCGGACACGGCCCACGGGGTGCGGACGTTCCCCGGGTGCGGGCGTACGGGCGCACGCAGGAGCGGACGGACGTACGGCAGACGGCCGAGGAGGAGGACAGCGTGCGCATCACCGGCGACCACACCGGACTGGCCATCGAAGGGCGGCTCGACGTGCGCAGCGCCGCCGACGCCAGGGCACTGCTGCACGCCGCCGTCGACGGCGGCGAGGGCGACCTCGTCCTCGACCTCGGACGCCTGGAGTTCTGGGACGCCACCGGCCTCGGCGTCATCATGGGCACCCACCGCCGGGCCGGCCGGGCCGGCCGCCGGCTGGTGCTCCGCGAGGTGCCCGTGCAGTTGCAGCGGCTGCTGGTCGCCACCAGGCTGCACCGCATCCTCGCGGTCGAGGACGCGGTGCAGGACCCCTGCGGGACGACGCTGCCCGCGCTCGGCTGAGACCCGCCGCCGCCCGGTCTCCCCGCCCGCCCGCGGGTTCGTGTGCGGAGCGGCTAGGTGCCGGAACCACCCCTGTGTGGTGATCCGCCGTCGCCGTGTGGGAAAGTCTCCGGTCAGGTGTCCGAGTGGCGGGGAGCAGCGACGTGGGTCAGCCGAGCGGGGAGTTCCGGGGGGACGGGGTGCGCCCGCGCAGCGGGGAACTGGTCAGCGGTGAGCGGCTGGTGGTGGTCGGCGGGCCGGAGGGCTCGGAGGCCCGGCACTGCCCGGACGAGTGGATGCCGCAGCCCCGCCGGATCCGCGGACTGGTGCAGGCCAGGCCCGAGTTGGGCCCCAGCCCGGCGGTCGGACCGCTCGCCCTGGGCACCGGCGACCTGCGGCTGCTCGACCGCGACCACGACATCGAGGCCCTGCTGGAACAGCTCCGGGCGGGCCGCTCCGTCCAACTGGTCGGGCAGGCCGGATCGGGCCGCTCCGCGCTGCTCGCCGCCGTCGCCGAGGCGGCCGGCGAACTGGCACCGGACGGCGTGGTGCGGCTCAGCGGCTACCGGCGGACCGTCCCGGACCTGCTGCAGGAACTGTTCGCCGTCACCCACCAGGCCCCCGACTTCCGGCCCGACCGGGAACAGCTCGCCGAACTGCTGGCCGGCGTCGCCGCGGTGGTCGTGATCGACGACGTGGAACCGGTCGGCGAGGAGCTGGAGGAACTGCTCGCGCTCGCCCCCGAGTGCGCGTTCCTGATCGCCACCGCCCCCGGCGGCCCGCCGCCGCTGCCCGGTTCGCGGCTGCGCGACCACCTGGTGGCCGGCCTGTCCCGCCCCGCCTGCCTGACCCTCGCGGCCCGGCTGGCCGGCCGCCCGCTCGACGAGGTCGAACGGGCCTGGGCGGTGGACCTCTGGTTCGAGTCCGAGGGCCTGCCGCTGCGCTTCGTCCGGGCCGCCGCGCTGCTGCGCCAGCGCGACGTCACGGTGGACGCCCTGGTCGCCGCCCAGGAGGACCGGCGCGACCTGTTCGGCTCCGTCCAGGAGTACCGGACGCCCGGCGACCCGGCCGAACTGGAACGCGAACTGCGCCGCCAGGTGCCGCTGCCCTCGGTGGGGGAGAGCGCCGCCCCGGCCCGCCGCCTGGTGCAGGGCCTGAGCGAACCGGCCCGGCTGGTGCTGCGGCTGGCCCTCGCCCTCGGCGGCGAGTGCCCGACCGCGCCGCACCTGCCCGCGCTGGTCGACGTCGGACTCGGCGAGAGCGCCCTGCAGGAACTCGTCGAGAACGGGCTCGCGGTCTCCGTCGGCGGCCACCACCGGCTCACCGAAGGCGTCCTGGAGGCGCTGCTGCCCGAGGTCGAGGACGACGGCCACGGCCTGCCCGCGCCGTTCGCCCCCGGCGGGATCGCGCACGGCGCCGCCGAGCACCTGTCCTGGTGGGTCGGGCACGCCTCGGTGTCGACCCGTCAGGTCGCCGCCGAGGCCGAGGTGATCGTCGCCGTGCTGCTCGCCGAGCGGGACGCCGACCGCCCCGAGGAGGTGCTCCGGCTCGCCCGGGCCGCCGCTCCCGCGCTCGCCCTGTCGCTGCGCTGGGGTGCCTGGGAGCGCGCCCTGCAACTCGGCCTGGAAGCCGCCAGGATGCTCGGCGCCAACGCCGAACAGGGCTGGTTCCACCACGAGTTGGGCGTGTACGCGCTCTGCTCGGGCAGCCCGCAGCGGGCCGTCGCCGAACTGGAGGCGGCGATCGCGCTGCGCGCCGCCGCGGGCGAACAGCGCGGCGCGGCGGGCGCCCGCCGGATGCTCGACCTGATCCGGCTGGAGGAGACCGCCGCGCTCACCGCCGGCTCCGGCAGCGAACCCGCCCGCCGCCCCCGCTCCATCCGGGCCATCGTCCAGGTGGTGCCGGGCCGGCTGCGCAAGCGGGCCCCGCGCGGCGCCCGCAAGACGGTGCTGCTGGCCGGCGCGGCGGTGATGGCGCTCGGCGTCATCGGCACCGCGATCGGCGTCACCGCCACCGGGGACGAGCGCCCCGGCGGCGACCGCACCGGCAACTCCGCCGACGACCTGCCGCCGCTCGATCCCACCACCTCCGCGCGCACCACCCCGCCCGCCCCGAGCCCGTCCACCGGCGACAGCCCCTCCGGCACGGACAGCCCCGGCGCCAGTGACAGCCCGAGCCCCTCCGAGAGCGCCCCGGCGACGAGCACCCCCTCCGCCACCCGCAAGCCCACCGGCTCCCCGTCGGCGACCGGTACCGCGAAGCCGGGCAGGAGCACGCCGCCCGCCACCACGCCGACCAAGCCGCCGACCACCTCCAGCGGCCCCGCCACGTCGCCCTCCACGCCGACCGACCCGGCCACGTCGCCCTCCACGCCGACCGACCCCTCGACGTCGCCCTCCACGTCGACCGATCCCTCGACGTCGCTCTCCGCTCCGGCGCCCACCGACACGCCCTAGCCGGGGCGGTGACGAACCGTCAGCCCGTCGGCGGCCGGTCCGGGCCGGGCGGGGCGGCAGGGTGTTCCCGGGCCCGGGGCGCGTCGCGGGAGGCGGCGGGCGGTGCCCTGGAGGGCGCTGTGGGCGGCCCGCAGCGGGGCCGTGCACGCCTCGGCCCGGCGGGAGGCGGCGACGGCGGACAGCGCGGCGGCCACCGCGGCGCGGGCCGGTGCTCCGGCGGGCGCGGAAGTGCCGCTCGAACGACGGGCCGAGGACCGCGAGCGGCCGGGCCCGCCCGTTCCCGGCCGGGCCCCGTCGTCGATCCGGCCCCCGTCCGGGGCGGGCGCCGAGTCGGGCGGCCCGGTCCGACCGCCCGGACGGGGGCTCAGAACAGCTTGAGCTTGTCGTCGTCGATGCCGCGCAGCTCGTCGTAGTCGAGCACCACGCAGCCGATGCCCCGGTCGGTGGCCAGCACCCGGGCCTGGGGCTTGATCTCCTGGGCCGCGAAGACGCCCTTCACGGGGGCCAGCAGCGGGTCCCGGTTGAGGAGTTCGAGGTAGCGGGTGAGCTGCTCGACGCCGTCGATCTCGCCGCGGCGCTTGATCTCCACGGCGATCGTGGTGCCGTCGGAGTCCCGGCAGAGGATGTCGACCGGGCCGATCGGGGTCGGGTACTCGCGGCGGATCAGCTGCCAGCCGGAGCCGAGCACCTCCATCCGGTCGGCGAGCAGCTCCTGCAGGTGGGCCTCCACGCCGTCCTTGATCAGGCCCGGGTCGACGCCCAGCTCGTGCGAGGAGTCGTGGTGGACGTCCTCCAGCGTGATGATCAGCTTCTCGCCGGCCTTGTTGGTGACCGTCCACACGCCGTCCGCCTCCTTGAGGGAGCACGGCGGCGACATCCAGTTCAGCGGCTTGTAGGCCCGGTCGTCGGCGTGGATGCTGACGCTCCCGTCGGCCTTCACGATCACCAGGCGCACGGCGGAGGGCAGATGTGCAGCGAGGCGGCCCGCGTAGTCCACGGTGCACTTGGCGATGACAAGACGCATGGGGACAAGCCTAAGGCCCGCCGGGAGTGCCCCGGTCCGTGTTCGATTCCGGGGGGCCCGGCGGCGGCCCGGAATCCGGTGGGGCCGAGCCGACGGAATCCCGAGACAGCCGGTCCGGGCGGGCCCCGCCCGGGAGCCGTTTGAAGCGAGTGCGCGCACGGCGGGTGTGGACCGGGCGGGAGCGGCGAAGCATGGTGACCGCACGAGCACGTGCGGTGAGGTGCGCCAGCTCGGCACGGTGGGTTGGGACACGTCGGATTCCGGCCAATCTCGCCCCGGGAGGGGCGTTCCGGGCGGCAATCCACCGATTCACCAACCCGGGTGAGGGGGGTCCTGCCACGCTGGTCTGACCCCTCGGACCCAGCCCCCACGCGCGGCGTCCACCGATCCGTCGCACCGTCACCACTCGAACGACGCGCGCGGTTCACCGCACATGCGTCCCGGCACCCCCGGGCGCCCCCTCAGCACCTCCCGGCACACCCACGGCGCCACCCTCACCGCACCACCGGCAGGACCCGCACCGCCCGCACCACCCGTACGACCCCCCAGCACACCGGCACCACCGCCCCGGCGACCACGTCGGAGCGGACCGCGAGAGGAGAACCCATGTCGCTCGACGTCTCACCGGCCATGTTGGAGAAGGCCGAACGAGGCGAGGTCGACGAGCGGGAGTTCGTCGACTGTGTCCGCACCTCGCTGCCCTACGCCTGGGACATGATCAGCTCGCTGGTCGCCCAACTCAAGGTCGACGGAACCGACTTCGCCGACAACGACGTCCCCCCGCCGAGCGAGCAGGAGCGCGGCCAGCTGCTCCGCGCCCTGGCCAGCGACGCGATCCGGGGCGCCCTGCAGCGGCACTTCGGCGTCCGGCTGGCCTTCCAGAACTGTCACCGCGTCGCGGTCTTCGCCCCCGGCCCCGACACCGAGGAGCGGCTCGCCCGCTTCACCTCCGTCCGGGCCCAGCTGCTCAACCAGTCGCCGGAGCTGCGCGACTGCTGACCCGGCGTCAGCGCACCGCACCGCACCCGGCCCGACCGCGCGTCGGCGCCCCGTGCGGCCGCCGAACGCGGGCCCCCCGGTCCCAGCCGCCCGGGGTGGCCCGCGGCCGCGCCAGGGCCCCGTACGGGCCCGCACGGGGCCCTGGCGCGGCCCGGTGCCCCCGCCCGGGCTCAGGACAGCTGCGGCAGCACCTCCGCGCCCAGCCGGGCCAGGTTGTGCAGCGTCCCCATGGTGTCGCCCGAGCCCTCCGCGAGCAGCGCGAAGCGCCGGATGCCGGTGCTCTCCGCCGTCGCCAGCAGCCGGTCCGCGCACTGCCGGGGCGTGCCCACCGCGTGCAGGTCGCAGAGCAGCTCGGTGTACGCCCGCGGGTCGCGCATCGAGCGCTCCCGGCCGTCCACCGTGCGGTGCGCGCCCAGGCCGTGCGCGAAGAAGTCCGGCATCGTCCGCAGCAGGCGGGCCCGGGCCGCCCCCGCCCGGTCGTCGACCTGCGCCACGCCCGCCGCCACGTGCTCCCGCTCCACCCGGGCCAGCTGTTCCTCGCCGCGCCCCGCCGCCCGCCAGGCCGCCCGGTACGCCGCCAGCATCTCCCGCTTGTCCTCGTCGCCCGAGTGCATCCCCAGCAGCATCGGCAGGCCCCGCTCGGCGGCCGTCCGCACCCCGTCCGGCGAGGTGCAGGCCACCACCACCGGCGGGCCCGACCGGGCCGGCGCCGCCTCGTCCTGGCGCTGGCGCGGGATCACCGGGCCGCCCTCCAGGCCCAGCCAGTTCGCCAGGTCCGTCCGCCGGGCCGGCTCCGCGGCCCGCGGCACCACCGCCACCTCCGGGAAGGCGAACTGCGGCCCCGCCGCCCCCACCCGGCTCCCGCGCAGCCAGCGCAGCAGCAGGTCCAGGCGCTCCGGGAAGCCCTGCTCGTACGCCTCCAGGCCGCCGCCGAACACCGCCAGGTCGATCCACGGCCCGCCGCGCCCCACGCCCAGGGTGAACCGGCCGCCCGAGGTCAGGTGCAGCAGCGCCGCCTGCTCGCCCAGCGCCACCGGGTGGCGGGTGCTCAGCACGCTCACCGCCGTCCCCACCCCGATCCGCCGGGTGCGCCCCAGCAGCATCGCGGCCAGCGTCGCCGCGTCCGGGCAGACCCCGTACGGGACGAAGTGGTGCTCGGCCAGCCACACCGCGTCCAGGCCCGCCCGCTCGGCGGCCAGCGCGGCCGAGACGGTCCGCTCCAGCGCCTCGCCGTGGCCCTGGCCGGGGAACTGCGCGGACAGCAGGAAGGCGCCCACCCGGATCGCGTCCGTGCCGGCGCCCGGCGGCTGCTCGGCGGCGGGCCGCTCCGTCGGCGCCGCCCCGCCGCCGGCCGTCCGGGGAGCGGCGGGGCGGGCTTCGGGCCGGGCGGTGGTCTTCGTCATCGGGTGCCTCCATCGGTGCCGCGCAGGGTCGCGGGCCCCGCCGTGTCACCACGTGAGTAACCCATGTCATGTGCCAATGGCACGCCGAACCCTTGATTTCCCGGAGGGAGGAGTGGATTACCGCCGAACCGGTGGCGGCGCTTCCGGGCCCCGTGCTAATGGGGCGCGAGGGGCCGGCGGGACGGCCGCGCGGCCCGGCCGGTGCCGCGGTCCCGACCCTACGGGCCCGGCGCGCCCCGTACCCTTGGAGGCACGCCGCACCGAGGGAGAGGGAGTCCCGTGTCACCCCGCCGCAACCGGATCGACCAGCCCGAGGACCGCGGCAGCGGCGCACCGATGGGGAGCTCGCTGCGCCGGGTGGAGGAGTACCGGGGCGAGGAGTGGGTGGTGCAGACCGTGGCCGGCACCGCCGGGCGGTACTACCGGTGCCCCGGCTGCGACCAGGAGATCCCGCCCGGCGTCGGGCACGTGGTGGCCTGGCCCGACCACGGCGGCGGCGTGGACGACCGGCGGCACTGGCACCGGGCCTGCTGGGGAGCGCGGGAGCGCCGCGGCTCCAACATCCAGCGGGGCCGCGGCGCTCCGAAGTACTGACGGACGGTCAGGCGTCCCGCTTCTGCAGGACCAGGTAGCCGAACAGCAGCGCGGCGGCCGTCCACAGCGCGCAGATCAGCAGGCCGACCCACGGGCCGTACGGCTGGTCGGCCGGCTGGTAGACCTGGAGGGAGCGGGAGCCCGCCCAGTCCGGGAAGTAGTGCGCCACGTTCTTCGCCTTCGGCACCACCGAGAGGATCGGCGAGAGCAGGAAGAAGAACGGCACCAGGATGCCCAGCGCCAGGGTCTGGTTGCGCAGCAGCACCGTCACGCCGGCCGAGAACAGGCACAGCAGCGTCAGGTAGAGCGCCGCGCTGAACACCGCGCGCAGCACGCCGGGCGAGCCCAGCGTGGTGTGGTGCTCGCCCAGCATCGCCTGGCCGGCGAAGAAGGTGACGAACGCCGTCACCAGCGACACCGCCAGGGCGAGGCCGCCGATCACCGCGGCCTTCGCGGCCAGCAGGGTGCCGCGCTGCGGGACGGCGGCCAGCGACACCCGGATCATGCCGCTGCTGTACTCGTTGCCGATGGCCAGCACGCCGAAGACCACGATCGCCAGCTCGCCCAGCATGATCCCGGAGAAGGCGGTGCCGGTGGCGTCGAACGGGGTGCTGGAGCCCTCGGTGACGTCGGCGAAGTTGTTCTTGGTCACCAGCGACAGCAGGACGCCGATCACCAGGGTGACCAGGAAGGCCGCGGCGAGCGTCCAGACGGTGGAGCGGACGCTGCGGATCTTGGTCCACTCGGACTGTGCGACAGCGGGGAACGCGGCCATCTCAGCTCTCCTTCCCGGGCGTGCGGTCGTTCCAGCCGGCGCCCCAGGCCGGTGCGGCCTCGGCGGCCGGTGCGGCCTCGGCGGCCGGTGCGGCCGGTGCGGCCGGTGCGCCGTCGGCGCCGGTGCGGTACTCCACCGATTCGGCGGTCATCTGCATGAACGCCTCCTCCAGCGAGGCCTGCTGGGGGCTCAGCTCGTGCAGGGTGACGCCGTGCGCGGCGGCCAGGTCGCCGAGGACCACCGGGTCGCCGTCGACTACCTCCCAGGAGCCGTCCGGGCCGGCCTCGGCGGTCAGGCCCGCGCCGTGCAGGGCGTTCAGCAGCTGCTCCTGGTGCGGGGTGCGCAGCCGCACCGAGGAGCGGGAGTTGCGCTTGATGAACTCGGCCATCGGCAGGTCGGCGAGCAGCCGGCCGCGGCCGATCACCACCAGGTGGTCGGCGGTCAGCGCCATCTCGCTCATCAGGTGGGAGGAGACGAAGACGGTGCGGCCCTCACCGGCCAGGCGCTTCATCAGGTTGCGGATCCACAGGATGCCCTCGGGGTCGAGGCCGTTGACCGGCTCGTCGAACATCAGGGTCTGCGGATCGGCCAGCAGCGCGGAGGCGATGCCCAGGCGCTGGCCCATGCCGAGCGAGAAGCCGCGGGCGCGCTTCTTGGCCACCGCGGTCAGGCCGACCATGTCCAGCACCTCGTCCACCCGGGTGCGCGGCACCCGGTTGGACTGGGCCAGCCACAGCAGGTGGTCGTAGGCGGTCCGGCCGGGGTGCACCGCCTTCGCCTCCAGCAGGGCGCCGATCTGGCGCAGCGGGTCCCGGATCTCGGCGTAGTGCTTGCCGTTGATGGTGACCTCGCCGCTGGTCGGGTGGTCCAGGTCGAGGATCATCCGCATGGTGGTGGACTTGCCGGCGCCGTTCGGGCCGAGGAACCCGGTCACCACGCCCTCCGGGATCCGGAAGCTCAGATCGTCGACGGCCAACTTGTCGCCATAACGCTTCGTCAGGTGGTGCAACTCGATCATGTGTCGCTCCTAGGTCTCTGGTCAGGTTATGACAGAAAGCGGATGAACCGGACAACCTGCATCCGAGGGGTGCCCGTCGGGCCCTACGGTGGAACCATGACCTCGCCCAGCGCGCCGACCGTCCGCGAGAACGGCACCGGTACCCCGCTCGTCCTGCTGCACGCCTTCCCGCTCCCCGCGCGGATGTGGGAGGTCCAACTGGAGCGAGTACCCGGCCCGGCCGGGGACGACGCCCGGGTGATCGCACCGGACCAGCGCGGCTTCGGCACCGCCCCGCTCGGCGGCCTCCCCCCGTCGCTGGACACCGCCGCCGACGACCTGGCCGCGCTGCTGGACGGCCTCGGCGTCGAACGCGCCGTCCTCGGCGGCCTGTCGATGGGCGGCTACGTCGCGATGGCCTTCGCCCGCCGCCACCCCGAACGGCTGGCCGGACTCGTGCTCGCCGACACCAAGGCCACCACCGACACCGACGCCGCCCGCGCCAACCGGGAGCGCGTCGCCACCGCCGTCCTAGAGCGCGGCAGCGTCGACCTGCTCATCGAGGAGCGGATGGCGGAGAACCTGCTCGCCCCCGGCACCGACCCCGAACTCATCGGCGCCGTACGGCAGATGATCGCCGAAGCGAGTCCGGCCGCGGTCGCCTGGGCGCAGCGCGCGATGGCCGCCCGCCCCGACTCGCTGGACGAACTGGCCGCCCTGGAGGTGCCCGCCGCGGTCATCGTCGGCGAGCTCGACACCGTCACCCCGCTCAGCGAGGCCCGGATGATGGCCGAGGCGCTCTCCGACGCCGAACTGACCGTCATCCCGGCCGTCGGCCACCTCTCCTCGCTGGAGGCCCCGGAGACCTTCAACGCCGCCGTCCGGGCCCTGCTCAAGCGCGTCAAGTAGCCACCGGGCCGACAACGCACCGCGGGGGCCCGGAGCGTGAACTCCGGGCCCCCGCGGGCTGTTTCAGGACTTCAGCGGTGTCCCCGACAGGGCGACGGGGCGTCAGCGCGACTGCTGCGCCGGCACGCCCATCGAGTCGTCGGTCGGCAGCGAGGCCGCCGCGACCGCCGCACCGGTCAGCGTCGCCAGCATCTCGCGGACGTTGGTCAGCTGCGCGTTGATCGAGTCGCGGCGGTTGGTGAGCGCCGCCAGCTCGCGCTCCGACTCGCTGCGGACCCGGTCGGCCTTGGCGTTGGCGTCGGCCACGATGTCCTCGGCCTGGCGCTGCGCGGTCTCGATGGTCTGGCGGGAACGGCGCTCCGCGTCGGTGCGCAGCTTCTCCGCCTCCAGGCGGAGCTGCTCGGCGCGGTGCTCGATCTCGGCCAGCCGCTTCTCGGCCTTGGCCTGACGGGCCGCCAGGTCGCGCTCGGACTGCTCCCGGCGCTTGGCCAGGTTGGTCTCGAACTCCAGGGCGGCCTGCGCGGCCTTGGTGCGGGTCTCCTCGAAGAGGGCGTCCGCCTCCTCGCGCTTGTTCTGCGCGTCCTTGTTGGCCTCGGCGCGCAGCTGCGCCGCGTCCGACTTGGCCTTGTCGACGATCCGCAGGCCCTCGTCCTCCGCCTTGGCCTTGCGGTCCTTGGCGTAGTTCTCGGCCTCGGTGCGGACCTGCTGCGCGGCGGCCTCGGCCAGCTCGCGGTGCTGCTCGGCGGCGCGGTGCGCCTCGTCGCGCAGGTCCTTGGCCTCCTCCTCGGCGAGGCGGAGGATCTTCTCGACGCGGGCACCGAGACCGGCGTAGGAGGGCTCCGCCTCGGTGACCGCGGCCTGGGCCGTCTGGGTCTCCAGGTGGAGTTCCTCGATGCGCTTCTCCAGCGCGCTGATCCGGGAGAGCGCGCTGTCCCGGTCGGCCACCAGCTTGGCGATCCGCTCGTCGACCTGGGCGCGCTCGTACCCACGGCGTACCAGGTCGAAGCCGTGCGGGGAGTGACTGTCGCTCATGGGATTTCTGGGCTTCCTGTCGTCAAACCGCTGAGATGGTTGAGGGAATCCTGACACGGTACCGGAGTGTCAACGGCGAAACGCCGTTGGTCCGCGGACAATGTCCGCTCAATCGGGTGGCGCGCTCCCGGAGCGATTGCCTCCCGACCGCGGAGAGCCCACTCCGGCACTCGCCTTGGGCCCTCCGTCCTTCTTGCTTCCCCCGTTGTGGTGGGCCGACGGCACGGGCGCCTCGAACGCCTCCAGTGCCGACAGCACGTCCTGGACCCGAGAGATCTCGGTGTTGATGTCCTTGCGGCGGCGGACCAGTTCGTCCAACTCCCGCTGGCCCTCGTCGGTCACGCGCTTGGCCTCCGCCCGGGCCTCGGCGAGCAGCCGCTCCGCCTCCTCGGCGGCCAGCCGCAGCTGCTCCTCGGCGTCCGAACCGGCCCGGCGGACCCGCTTCTCGGCCTCGTCGTCGGCGCGCTTGAGCCTGGAGGCGGCCTCGTCGGCCGCCGCCTCCAACTGCTCCTCGGCCTCCATCTCGGACGCCTTGAGCTTCGCCTCCGCCTTGATGATCAGCGCCTCCGCGCGGGTGGTGGAGTCGGCGAGCTTGTTCTCGGCCTCCTTGAGCAGCGTCTCCGCCTTGCGCACCGCGGAGATCCGCACCCGGCCCGCCTCCGCCGACGCCTCCGAGGTCAGCTCGGACGCCCGCGACTCGGCGGCCGCGATCAGCTCCGCCGCCCGCTCCTCGGCCTCAGCGACCTGCGCCTGCGCCTGCTCCTCGGCCTCGGTCAGCTGCTCCTGGGCCGCCGTCACCAGCGCGTCCACCCGCTCGCCGGCGGACTTCATCGCCTGCGCGTTCTCCTTGCGGGCCCGCTCGTGCAGCGCCTCGATCTCGGCGTCGGTGCGCTCGCGCAGCTCCTCGGCCCGCTCGCGGATCGCCGTGGAGTCCCGCCGGGCCTCCGACAGCAGCGCGTCCGCGTCCGAACGGGCCTTCTCCACCTCGGACTTGCCCTGCGCCTCGGCCTCGGCGCGCAGCCGCTCCGCCTCCTGGCGGGCCGCCGTCACCATCGCGTCGGACTGCTCCTCGGCGGCCGCGGCCACCGCCAGCGCCTCCGACTGCGCCTGCTCGCCGAGCTGCTCGGCGTCCGCGAACGCCCGCTCCAGCACCGACTTCGCCTGCTCGCGGGTCGCCCGGTCGTACGACTCGGCGGCCTCCCGGGTCTCCCGGTCGAAGGACTCGGCCCGGCCGCGGATGTCCGCGTCGAACTCCTCCGCCAGCAGCCGGGTCGCCAGCGCGTACTCCTCGGCCTCCGAGCGCAGCGCGGCCGACCGCTCCTCGGCGTCGGCCAGCGCCGCCGCCGCCAGCTCCTCCGCCTCGGCCAGCACGCGGTGCGCCCCGGCCTCCGCCTCGGCGCGCTGCTGCTGCACGAACTCGGCCACGGCGGCCCGCAGTTCGGCGGTCTCCCGGTCGGCCCGCTCGCGCAGCTCCCGGTCGTACGCCTCGGCCTGCTCGCGCAGCTCGGCGCGCTCGCGCTCGGCGGCGGCCCGCAGGTCGGCGATCTGGCCGGTGGCCTTCTCGTGCATGCCCGCCACCGACTGGCGGACCTCGGCGGCCTCCTGCTCGGCGGCCGAGACCAGCTCGGCGGCCCGCGCCTCGCCGTTCGCCCGCAGCTGGTCGGCGGCGTGCTCGGCCCGCTCGCGCAGCTCCGCGGTCTCCCGCTCGGCGCTCTCGCGCAGTTCGCGGTCGTACGCCTCGGCCTGCTCGCGCAGCTCCGTGGTCTCCCGGTCGGTGCGCTCGCGCAGCTCGGCGCTCTCGCGCTCGGCGACGGCCCGCAGCTCCGCGGTCTCCCGGTCGGCGCTCTCGCGCAGTTCGCGGTCGTACGCCTCGGCGGCCTCGCGCAGTTCGGCGGTCTCCCGGTCGGTGCGCTCGCGCAGTTCGGCGGTCTCCCGCTCGGCGACGGCCCGCAGCTCCGCGGTCTCCCGGTCGGCGCTCTCACGCAGTTCGCGGTCGTACGCCTCGGCGGCCTCGCGCAGCCGGGACGCCTCGGCCCGGTCGGCGGCGGCCTCGGCGCCCAGCTCCGCGGCGTCCGTGCGGGCGGCGGCGAGGGCCTGCTCGGCCTCGGCGCGCAGCCGCTGCGCGTCCTGCTCGGCCTCGGTGCGGGNCTGCGCGGCGTCCGCCTCGGCGCTCTCGCGCAGCTGCCCGGCCTCGGCGGTCGCGGCCGCGCGGACCTGCTCGGCCTCGCCGTCGGCGGCCTCCCGGATCGCGGCGGCCTCGGCCAGCTTCTCGGCGGCCAGCGCCAGGTCGCGCTCCAGCCCGGCGCGGGCGGCCTCGCGGGCGGCGGCGGCCTCGCGCAGCGCCTCGGCGGCGGCCTCGGCCCGCTGGGCGACGGCGCGGGCGGCGTCCTGGGCGTCGGCGCGGACGAGCCGCCCGGCCTCCTCGGCCTCGGCGCGGTACTGCTCGGCCCACTGGGCGGTGTCGGCCCGCAGCGCCTCGGCGGCGGCGTCGGCCTCGGCCCGGACGGTGGCGGCCGCGGCGGCGGCCTGCTCGCGCAGCTCGGCGCCGTGCCGCTCGGCGGCGGCCCGGGTCTCCTCGGCGGCGGCCTCGGCCGCCGCCAGCGTCTCGGTGCGGGCCTGCTCGGCGGCGGCGGTGATCTTCTCGCCCTCGGCGCGGGCCCGGGCGAGCGTCTGCTCGGCCCGGCCCTGGACGGCGGCGGCCTGCTCGCGGGCCTCGGTGCGCAGCCGCTCGACCTCCTCGCCGGCGCCCGAGCGCAGCGCGTCCGCGTCGGACTTGGCGCCGGTCAGCAGCTCCTCGGCCTGCTTCGCGGACTCCTCGACCTGCACCGCGGCCTGTCGGCGGGCCTCGGCCCGGACCCGCTCGGCCTCCGCCTCGGCGGCGGCGCGGTGCTCCTCGGCCTGCTCGCGGGCCTGCGCGGCCTCGGCCTGCATCCGCTCCAGCTGCTCGCGGATCGAGGCGGCGTCCTCCATGGCGGCGTTCTGCGCCTGCTCGACGGCCTCGCGGGCCTGCTCCAGCAGGGTGCCGGCCTCGGACTTGGCGTGCTCGACCAGCCGCTCGGCCTCCGCGGCGGCCTCGCCGCGGGTGGCCTCGGCGTCGGTGCCCGCCCGGGCGAGCACCTCCTCGGCCTGCTTGGCGGCGCGGGCCAGCCGCAGCGCCGCGTCCTTGGCGCCCTCGGCGCGGCCGGCCTCCTCCGCCTCGGTGCGGATCCGCTCGGCCTCGGCGGCGGCGGCCTCGCGCAGCGCGGCGGCCTCGGCCTCGGCGGCGGCCCGGCGCTCGGCGATCTCCGCCTCGGCCTCGGCGCGCAGCTCGCCCGCGACCGCCTCGGCGGAGCCGCGCAGCCGCTCGCTCTCCTCGCGGGCGGCGGCCTTGGCGGCGTCCGCCTCGGCCTGCACGGTGGCGGCGGCGGAGCGGATCAGCTCGGCCTCGCGGGTGGCGGCGGCCACCATCTTGGCGATCTCGGCGCGCGCGGTGGCGGAGCGCTGCTCGCTGGCGGCGGCGCCGTCGGCGACCTTGCGCTCGGCCTCGCTGGTGGCCTCGGCCTGGAGGCGTTCGGCGGCGGCGGTGGCCTCCTCGCGCATCCGGGCGGCCTCGGCGCGGGCCCGCTCGGTCTCGGCCAGGGCCTCGGCGCGCAGCCGCTCTATCTCGGCCTGGGCGTCGGCCAGGGCGGCCGCGGCGCGCTCCTGGTCGGCGCGGGCCTGCTGTTCGAGGGCGGTGATCTGGGCCTCGGCGGCGGCGAGCTTCTGCTCGGCGGCGGCGTGCGCGTCGGCCAGCTGCTGCTGGGCGGCGCCGAGGGCCGCGGCGCGGTGCTCCTCGGCCTGGGCACCGGTCTGCTGAGCCTGCTCGGAGGCGGCGCGCAGCAGGCGCTCGGCGTCGGTCTGGGCGCGCAGCAGGGCGGCCTCCGCCTGGGCCTGGGCCTCGCCGCGGGCGGCGTCGACGTCGGCGGCGGTCTGGGCGCGGGCCTGGTCGGCGAGGGCGGCGGCCTCGGCGCGGACGGCGGCCATCATCCGGTCGGCCTCGGCGCGGGCCTCCTGGAGCAGGCGCTGGGCCTCCTGCTCGGTGCCGGCCCGGGTCTGCTCGGCCCAGTTGACGTTCTCGTTGACGTGGCGCTCGGCGGCGGCCCGGAACTCGGCGAGCTCCTCCTCCAGCCGGCGGCGCCGGGTGGAGAACTCGGCCTCCAGCTGGGCGGTGCGCTCGGCGGCCTCGGCCATCATCCGCTGGGTGGCGGCCTGGGACTCGCGCACCGCGCGCTCGGCCTCCGCGCGCAGCGCCTCGGCCTGCATCTCGGCGTTGCGCAGGACCTGCTCGGCCTGGCCGGAGACGGAGTCGAAGGCGCGCGGCTGAGCGAGCTGCCGACGGGCCTCGTGCAGCTTGGCCCGGAGGACCTCCACCTGGTAGGCGAGGTCGTCGGCGTGCTCGATGGTCTTGTCCCGCTCCTTGCGGGCCTTCTCCAGCTCGGCCTCGAACTTGGAGAGGTGATCCTCAGCCTCGTAGCGGTCGTAGCCCCGCACTCCGCGGTCCATCCATCTCCTGGTCGCGTCCTCGACCGGGCCGCCCCGTCCCGTGGTCCACGGGCGGGCCGGTTGGTCCTTGCAATCGCTCCGCCGTCCGGGTGGACTCCTGAGCGAAATGTTGCCTCTGGAGAATGGTGACAGATCCGAACGGCGACCGTCCGGCCGTGCCCGCGTCGTGGACTCCCCTGCGGTGCGCGGACCGTCGGTACCGGCGCACCTGGGCATTGTAGTGGGAGCCGGTCCCGGGGGAATGGGGGCGAGGTGCTTTTCGGAAGTTACCGACCGGTTCGTTACCGGCCGGTCCGCTTCCGCGGGAGCTCCGTACCCGAATCGGTCAGTGTTCGGACGGGTCCGCGCTGGTGACCAGTTCGGTCAGCACGCCGCCGCAGTCCTTGGGGTGCAGGAAGGTGATCCGGGAGCCCATCGAACCGCGCCGCGGCTCGTCGTACAGCACCCGCACGCCCTTGCCCGCGATCGCGGCCGCGTCCCCGTCCACGTCGGCGGTGCCGAAGGCGACGTGGTGCACGCCCTCGCCGTTCTTGGCCAGCCACTTGGCGACGGTCGAGTCCTCCCGGGTCGGCTCCAGCAGTTGCAGGTAGGAGGCGCCGCCGTCCCCGGTGTCGTTGATCTTCAGCATGGCCTCGCGGACGCCCTGCTCCTCGTTGACCTCGGTGTGGAACACCTCGAAGCCGTACGTCGCGCGGTAGAACTCGACCGTCCGGTCCAGGTCGAAGCAGGCGATGCCGATGTGGTCGATGCGGGTCAGCACGGTGTCCTCCGGGAGGGGTGGGACGGCGAGGGGTGGCACCCAGTGCAGCGCATCCCGGCGGCCGGGCGCCAGCAGCCCGTCCTGCGAGTCTGCTCACACGTTCCGGCCCTGTTCCGGCACGGTGTTCACTGGGGAGTGCCAGTAGCGCTGATCACACCGCCGCGGCGGTGACGCAGAGGTGACCGATCAGTACATTGACGGCATCCCCGTACCCTCTGGTCCGACGCGCGAAGGGGCTCGTCCATGACTACTTCTGTGATCGTCGCAGGTGCCCGCACCCCGATGGGGCGGCTGCTCGGCTCGCTCAAGGGCTTCTCCGGGGCCGAGCTGGGCGGCTTCGCCATCAAGGCGGCCCTGGAGCGGGCCGGGATCACCGGCGACCAGGTCCAGTACGTGATCATGGGCCAGGTGCTCCAGGCCGGCGCGGGCCAGATCCCGGCCCGGCAGGCGGCGGTCAAGGCCGGCATCCCGATGAACGTCCCGGCGCTGACCATCAACAAGGTCTGCCTCTCCGGGCTGGACGCGATCGCGCTGGCCGACCAGCTGATCCGGGCCGGCGAGTTCGACGTCGTGGTGGCCGGCGGCCAGGAGTCCATGACCAACGCCCCGCACCTGCTGCCCAAGTCCCGCGAGGGCTTCAAGTACGGCGCGATCGAGATGCTCGACGCGATGGCGTACGACGGCCTGACCGACGCCTACGAGAACATCCCGATGGGCGAGTCCACCGAGAAGCACAACACCCGCCTCGGCATCGCCCGCGAGGTGCAGGACGCCATCGCCGCCGCCTCCCACCAGCGCGCCGCCAAGGCCCAGGCCGACGGCGTGTTCGAGGCCGAGATCGTCCCGGTCGCCGTCCCGCAGCGCAAGGGCGACCCGGTGCTGTTCAGCCAGGACGAGGGCATCCGCGCCGACACCACCGTCGAGGGCCTGGCCCGGCTGCGCCCCGCCTTCAGCAAGGACGGCACCATCACCGCCGGCACCTCCTCGCAGATCTCCGACGGCGCCGCCGCCGTGGTGGTGATGAGCAGGGCCAAGGCCGAGGAGCTGGGCCTGAGCTGGATCGCCGAGATCGGCGCGCACGGCAACGTCGCGGGCCCGGACAACTCGCTGCAGTCGCAGCCGTCCAACGCGATCCGGCACGCGCTGGCCAAGGAGGGCCTGGAGGTCGGCGACCTCGACCTGATCGAGATCAACGAGGCCTTCGCCGCCGTCGCCCACCAGTCGACGAAGGACCTCGGCGTCAGCGACGAGATCGTCAACGTCAACGGCGGCGCCATCGCGCTCGGCCACCCGATCGGCATGTCCGGCGCCCGCGTGGTGCTGCACCTGGCGCTGGAGCTCCAGCGCCGCGGCGGCGGGGTCGGCGCGGCCGCGCTGTGCGGCGGCGGCGGCCAGGGCGACGCGCTGATCGTCAAGGTCCCCGCGCAGGGCTGACCGAACGTCCGAGGACCCCGCAGCGCCGTCGCGTACGGTGCTGCGGGGCGTCCGTCTTTTCCGCTGGCTGCGAGGAGCGATTTCGATGGCCGATGTGGCGACGCTGGTCGAGCAGGCCCGGCAGGGCCGCCCCCGGGCGGTGGCCCGGCTGATCACCCTGGTGGAGAACGCCGCACCCGAACTGCGCGAGGTGATGGCGGCGCTCGCCCCGTACAGCGGGCGGGCCTACACGGTGGGCCTGACCGGCTCGCCCGGGGTGGGCAAGTCGACCTCCACCTCGGCGCTGGTCAGCGCCTACCGCCGGCTCGGCAAGCGGGTCGGGGTGCTGGCCGTCGACCCGTCCTCGCCGTTCTCCGGCGGCGCGCTGCTCGGCGACCGGGTGCGGATGCAGGAGCACGCCACCGACCCGGAGGTGTTCATCCGCTCGATGGCCACCCGCGGCCACCTCGGCGGCCTGGCCTGGGCCGCCCCGCAGGCGCTGCGGGTGCTGGACGGGGCCGGCTGCGACGTGATCCTGGTGGAGACCGTCGGCGTCGGGCAGTCCGAGGTGGAGGTCGCCGCGCAGGCCGACACCTCGGTGGTGCTGCTGGCCCCCGGGATGGGCGACGGCATCCAGGCCGCGAAGGCGGGCATCCTGGAGATCGGCGACGTGTTCGTGGTCAACAAGGCCGACCGGGACGGCGCGGACGCCACCGCCCGGGAGCTCAACCACATGCTCGGGCTGGGGGAGTCCCGGCAGGCCGGCGACTGGCGGCCGCCGATCGTCAAGACCGTGGCGGCCCGCGGCGAGGGCGTGGACGAGCTCGTCGAGGCGCTGGAGAAGCACCGCGGCTGGCTGGCCGAGACCGGCGAGCTGGACGCCCGCCGCCGGCGCCGGGCCGCCCAGGAGGTCGAGGCGATCACGCTGGCCGCGCTGCGCGCCCGGATCGGCGACCTGCGCGGCGACCGGCACCTGGACGCGCTGGCCGGGCGGGTCGCGGCGGGCGAGCTCGACCCGTACGCGGCGGCCGACCGGCTGGTGGCCGAGCTGACCGCCTGACAGCCCGCCGGGCCGCCCGCCCGCCGCGTCAGCCCCGGCCGCGGAGCCCGCGCAGGTGCTCGGCGATCGGGGCCAGGGCCGCGTACAGCGCGTCCAGCTGCTCGTCGGTGAGCCGGTCGATGAAGTGCTCGCGGACGCTGCGCACGTGGTCCGGGGCGACCTTGCGCAGCGTCTCCCAGCCGTGCTCGGTGAGGTGCGCGTACAGGCCGCGGCGGTCGCCCGGGCACTCCTGGCGCAGCACCAGGCCGGCCGTCTCCATCCGGGTGATCTGGTGCGAGAGCCGGCTCTTGGACTGCAGGGTGGCGGTGGCCAGATCGGTCATCCGCATCCGGCGGTCGGGGGACTCGGAGAGCACGACCAGGATCTCGTAGTCGTTGATGGCCAGGTTGTGGGTCTGCAGCTCCCGGCTCAGCTGGTGGTCGAGGAGCTTGCCGACCTCCAGGTGGGCACGCCACAGGCGCTGCTCGCGGGCGTCCAGCCACGGGGCCTCGGCCTCGCCCTCCGGGGCGGGGGAGACCTCGGGCGCTGCGGTCACGGGGTTGTCCATGGCCCCGAGTATAGCCGAAGTTGTTCAATGTTGTACGAATTCACAACTCCGACCCGGGG
The DNA here is from genome assembly GCF_013364235.1 of Kitasatospora sp. NA04385. Lineage (NCBI taxonomy): Bacteria > Bacillati > Actinomycetota > Actinomycetes > Kitasatosporales > Streptomycetaceae > Kitasatospora > Kitasatospora sp. NA04385. Next base: position 5,184,479 of record NZ_CP054919.1, read on the forward strand.
CTCCGCTCCCGGCCCGGCCGGAATGCTCCGTTCCCGCACAACCGCCTTCCCGCCCGGCCGAGTTGAAACGCACATGTTCAATCCGTGGGCCGGAGTCGGACGGTGACACAGAGTTGGGCATAATCGCGCCCATGACGACGCGGAGCGCGCACTTCCATTCGATAGCCGACGGTATATACGCATGGCAGCCGCGGCAACGGGGTTGGGGACTGGCCAACTGCGGCCTGGTCACCGACGGCGGCACCGCGCTGTGGATCGACACCCCCTACGACCGCACCCTGGCCGGCGAGTTCCTGGCGCGCACCCGCGCCGTCCTCGCCCCCGGCGCCGAGGTCGAGCGGATCGTGGTCACCCACGCCAACGGCGACCACCTGTGGGGCGCCGGCGTCCTGCCCGGCGCCGAGGTGATCACCACCCGCGAGGCGCTGCACCACATCGCCTACGAGCCCACCCCCGAACAGCAGCACGCCCTGCTGCAGAGCCTCGACGAGGACGACGCCACCGGCGCCTACCTGCACGAGCACTTCGGGTGCTTCGACTGGGCCGACACCCCGCCCGTCGTCCCCGACACCGTCTTCACCGGCGAGCTCGAACTCCGGGTCGGCGCCATCCCGGTGCAGGTCAGCAGCCTCCCGCCGGCCCACACCAGCGGCGACCTGATCGTCCACCTGCCCACCCGCTCCACCGTCTTCACCGGCGACGTGGTCTTCGGCTCCACCCCCGAGCACCCCGGCGACCACCCCGTGCACTGGGCCGGCCCGCTCGGCAACGTCATCGACGCCGTCGAGCGGCTGCTCGACACCGGCGCCGAGACCGTCGTCCCCGGCCACGGCCCGCTGCTCACCCGCGCCGACCTGCGCACCCACGCCGGCTACCTGCGCTACGTCCGCGACCGCGCGCACGCCCTGCACGCCGCCGGCGTCCCGGCCGCCGACGCCGCCCGCACCGTCATCGACGAGAACCGCTACCCCGAACTCGGGCTCCCCGAGCGGCTGCTGGTCACCATCGGCACCGAGTACCGGCACCTCGACGGCACCGAGGCGCCCGCCATGCTGGAGGTCGTCGGCCGGATGGCCCACCTGGCCAGGCAGCGCACCGCCTGACCGACCCGCCCAGCGCCCCCGTCCCCGCAGCGACGACCCCCCGAGGACCCCATGGTCGAGATCGTGCTCGCCCTGCTGGCCGGTGCCGCCCTGACCGCCGGACCCCTGCTGTGGTCCGTCCGGCGCGCCGTCCGCACCGCCCGAGCCGCCACCCAGCGCGCCGCCGAGAGCGAGAACCGCGCCCAGGGCGCCGAGGTCCGCGCCCGGGCCGCCGAGAACCGCGCCCGCACCGGCGAGGAGCGCTCCCGCGGCGCCGAGGCCCGGGCGCACGCCGCCGAGGCCCGGCACACCTCGCCGAGGCCCGACTGGCCGCCGCAGTCCGCGAGTTCACCCACCTCGCGCACGAGCGGCTGCCCGCCGCCGCCACCGCGCTCACCCACCCCCGCACGCCCGTCCCCGGCCCGCTCGACACCGCGGGCGGCAACGAGGAACTGCACCGCGCCCTGGACGCCGTGCTGGCCGCCGCCCTGCGCGCCGCGCTCGCCGAGCGCGAACGCACCGACGCCGCCGCCCGGGCCGCCCTGCGCGGCGCCGCCTCCAAGATCCAGGCCCTGCTGATCCAGGTCCGCTCGCTGCTGGAGGAGATCCAGCTCTCCGTCGACGACCCCCGGCTGCTCGCCCTCGACTTCCGCAACGAACTCACCCTGCGCCGGGTGCAGTCCCTCGCGGTGCTCTCCGGCGCCTGGCCCGGCATGACCCGCGAGGACTCCCCGCTGGCCGAGCTCTGCGTCGGCGCGCAGTCCCGGGTCGCCGGGTACGCCCGCATCGAGATCACCAACCACCTGCGCGAACCCCGGCTCGCGGTGGCCGCCCGGGCCGCCGAGCCCGTCGCCATCGCGCTCGCCGAGATCCTCGGCAACGCCACCGCCTACTCCCACCCCGAGACCCGGGTCGTGGTCGCCGTCGAACAGGGCAGCTCCGGCGCCCTGGTGGTGGTCGACGACATGGGCGTCGGCATGGAACCCGACCAGCTGGAGCGGGCCGGCGACCTGCTCGACGGCCAGGCCGAGGTGCTGCTCACCGAACTCGGCGACCCGCCGCAGGCCGGCTTCGCGGTGATCGGCCTGCTCTGCCGCCAGTTCGGCTTCGGCTGCCGGGTCGAGCCCTCCCCGTACGGCGGCGTCCGCGCCATCCTGCGGCTGCCCGCCGACCTGCTCACCCTGACCGACCCGGCCGCCCCGCTCTCCGCCCTCGCCCCCCGCCCGATCACCCAGAGCGCCCCGGTGTTCGACGCGGGGGACGCCCTGCCCACCCGCAAGCGCCGCACCCCCCGCGTCCCGCAGCAGGACGCGGCGTCCCCCCGCACCCAGCGGCAGGACGCGCCCTCCCCCCTCCCCGCCCCGGCTACCACCACCCCCGACCGGGCCCGCAGCGCGTGGTCGGCACTCCAGTCCGGCACCGCCGCCGGACGCAGCGCCGCCGACCGCCCCGCGGCCCCCCAGGGACCCGCCGCACCCGAAGGAGTCGAAACCCCGTGACCGCCCCGCTCCGCCGCCACACCGAGGACCTCTCCTGGGTCCTCACCCCGCTGCTCGACCTGCCCGGCGTGCAGAACGCCGTCATCGCCACCGGCGACGGCCTGGTCACCGGCCACTCCGCCGACCTCGGCCGGGACGGCGCCGACCGGGTCGCCGCGATGACCGCCTCGCTGCACGCCGCCGCCCGGGCCTTCACCACCGCCTTCACCGGCGCCGAGAAGGTCGCGCTCACCCAGACCGTGGTCGAGTCCGAGCACGGCTACGCCGTGGTCACCCCCGCCGGCGAGAACTCCTCGCTGGCCGTCTTCGCCCTCCCCGGCGCCGACCTCGGCACCATCGCCTACCAGATGCAGGTCCAGGTCGCCGCGCTGGCCAGGGCGCTGGCCAGTCCCGCCCGGGAGGCGAGCCGCACATGACGACGCCGCCCCGCCGCCGGCTGGTGCCCGCCTACCTCGCCACCCACGGCCGCACCGCCGCGACCGGCACCCACGACCTGGACCGGCTCAGCGTGCTGCACGCCGCCGCCGACCTCCCGGCCGGACTCGGCGGCGAGCACCGCCAGTTATGGGAACTGGTCCGCCCCGGCGCGCTGACCCTCGCCGAGGCCGCCGCCCACCTCCGGCTGCCGGTCAGCGCCACCGTCTTCATCGCCGCCGACCTGGCCGAACGCGGCGCGCTCTCCGTCCGCGCGCCGATCCCCTCCGCCCAGCCGGTCAACCGGGACCTCGCCGAAAGGCTCCTCAGTGGACTTCGCGCCCTCAAGTAGCACCGCCCTGGCCGGCGACGCCCCGTCGGGAACCCCGGCCTACCTGCCCCCCACCGACCCGATCCTGATGAAGCTCATGGTCACCGGGCCGTTCGGGGTCGGCAAGACCACCTTCGTGCGCACCCTGTCGGAGATCCCGACCCTGCACACCGAGGAGACCATGACCGCGGCCGGCGTCCCCGTCGACGACGTCAGCCGCACCCCCGGCAAGACCGCCACCACGGTCGCCGTCGACTTCGGCCGGCTCACCCTGACCGGCGGCGAGTTCGTCCTCTACCTGTTCGGCACCCCCGGACAGCGCCGCTTCCTCCCGCTCTGGGAGGACCTCGCCCGCGGCGCGCTCGGCGCGCTCGTCCTGGTCGACACCCGCCGGCTCGCCGAGGCCTTCGACGCGATGGACCTGATCGAGGAGGCCGGCCTGCCCTACACCGTCGCGGTCAACCGCTTCCCCGACACCCCGCCGATCGCGCTCGACGCGATCCGCGCCGCGCTCGACCTCGACCCCGCCACCCCGCTGGTCGAGGTCGACGCCCGGGAGCGCCGGGGCTGCGTCGACGCCCTGATCGCGCTCACCGAGCACGTCCTGGACCGCCTGCCCCGGGAGAGCGCCCCGTGACCCCCCGCACCGCCCGCACCGCCCTCTACGGAGCCCAGTTCGCGGCCGACCCGCACGCCCACTACGCCCGGCTGCGCGACCGCGGGCCGCTCGCCCCGGTCGAACTCGCCCCCGGCGTCGACGCCTGGCTGGTCACCGACTACCACGTCGCCCTCGAAGTCCTGCGCGACACCGACACCTGGACCCGCGACCCGCGCCGCTGGCAGGCCACCCAGCCCGCCGACTCCCCGCTGCTGCCGCTGTTCGGCTGGCGCCCCACCGCGCTGTTCTCCGACGGCCCCGCCCACGCCCGCTACCGCCAGGTCATCACCGACAGCGTCGGCATCCTCGAACCCCACCTGCTCCAGCGCGACACCACCGCGGTCGCCGAACAGCTCATCGCCGAGTTCGCCCCCGCCGGCAAGGCCGACCTGCTGGCCGAGTACGCCTACCGGCTGCCGCTGCTCATCCTCACCTCCTGGTACGGCGTCCCCGACCCGGACATCGACCGGATCAGCACCGCGATGAACCGGGCCTTCGAGACCTCCTCCGGCGCCGCCGCCGCGTACGCCGACCTGGTCGCCGTCATCACCGAACAGGTCGCCGACCGGCGCACCGCGCCCCGGCACGACCTGATCTCCGCCTTCCTCGGCCACCCCGCGGGGCTCGCCGACGACGAGGTCGTCCGGCACATCACGCTCACCCTGATGGCCGGGCACGAACCCACCGCCAACCTGATCGCGAACGCGCTGCTGCGGATGCTCTCCGACGACCGGTACGCGGGCTCGCTGCACAGCGGCGCGATGACCGCGCACGACGCGGTCAACGAGGTGCTCTGGCACGACCCCCCGCTGTCCAACTTCTCCCCGCACTACCCCCGGCACGAGATCGTCTTCCACGGCACCCCGCTCACCCCCGAGCAGCCGGTGCTGGTCTCCTACGCCTCCGCCAACGCGCAGGCGGCGCTCACCCCCGCCGAGAGCGAGTCCCTCGGCGGCTCCTACGCCCACCTCGCCTGGGGCGCCGGGCCGCACCGCTGCCCGGCCCGCCAGCCGGCCGTCCTGATGGCGGTCACCGCCGTCGAGTACCTGATCAGCCGCCTCACCGACCTCCGGCTGGCCGTCCCCACCGCGGACGTCCTGTGGCGCCCGGGCCCGATCCACCGGGCCCTGACGGCCCTCCCGGTCGAGTTCACGCCCGTGTAGGGAGAGCCGCCGCGCCGGGGCGGAACCGGGGGCGCGGGGAGCCGCGCGGCCGGTTCCGCCCCCGCCTACAGCCCGAAGCGGCGGCCCAGGTCGCCCAGGTTGCCCAGCCCGGGGGCGCCGCCGTGCTGCTGCTGGTGCGGGACGTTCGCGCCCGGGACGCCGGCCTCGGCCGCGACGACGCCGACCGAGCGGTCGGCCATCAGCGTCTCGGAGGACTGCATCAGCACCTGCCCCGCCCCGATGAACTCGAACTGGTGCTCCTCGCCGCTCGCGCCGCCGATCCCGGTCAGGTGCCGCAGGCCGCCGATGACGCCGTGCAGGTAGCTGTGGTCGTAGTGGTGGCAGGGCGCGGGGCAGTCCGCCCAGCCGACCAGCGCCTGCGGGTCGACCCGGATCGGCGGCTCGACGAAGTGCACCGGCCCGTTGGACGCGGCGACGAACTTGCCGGTGCCGATCAGGGTCAGGAAGCCCGGGATGATCGACTGCTTGAGCCGCAGCGTCGGCTCGAAGGCGAGCAGGTTGCCCGAGCGCACCGTCAGGTTGCCGTCCTCCAGGTCGTACGAGTTGAGGTCGTACGACCGGTCGGCGAGCAGCAGCTTGCCGCGCCCCTCGGCGACCACCCAGTCGGAGGCGTGCAGCGGGGAGTTGAAGTTCTGCTCCAGGACGCGGTCGAGGACGCCGCGGCCGATCCCGGAGAAGCGCATCTCGCCGTAGTAGGCGATCATCTTGCCCTTCTGCAGGTAGTACGCGCCGTTCAGGTCGACCGAGAAGCAGTACGGGTTGACGTTGTCGTCGGCGGGCAGCGTCCCGACGTCCCAGACCTGCGGGGTGTCGCCGCCGGGCGGCTGGAACACCGGCGCGCCGAACTGCCCGGCGGGGCCGGCCTGGTAGGGCGGCGGCGGGGGGACGTGCATCCCGGCCTGGGTGGCCTGGTGGGACTGCTCGTACTGCTGCTGGGAGTACCCGGGCGGCGGCCCCTGCGGCGGGTACGGCGGCTGCTGGCCGTACGGCTGCTGCGGGGGCTTCTGGCCGTACGGGTCCTGCCCGTACGGGGGCTGCGGGGGGTAGGACATCAGAGCTTCACCTCGCTGGCCTGGACGTACACGGCGCCCTGCCCGGACAGTTCGAGTTGGAAGGCCTCGCCGGAGCCGCGGCCGACCATGTCGCGCCAGCCGAGGGCGCTGGAGAGCTTGTTGGTGACCTCGCCCCGGTGGGCGACGTACGCCTGCGGGTCGACGTGCACGGACTGGCCGGGGAGGATCGGGAGTTCGATCACGCCGCCGTGGGCCAGCACGGCGACGGCGCCCTGGCCGGCGAGCTTGGTGGTGAACAGGCCCTGGCCGGTGACCTGGCCGCGGACCACGCCCATCAGGCCGCCCTGCTGGCCCATGAACATGGTGGACTGCTGGAGGCTGCCCTCGAAGGCCAGCAGCCGGTCGGCCTCCACGTAGAGGGTGTCGCCGACCAGGTCGATCACGTGCACGTGGTGGCCGCCGTGGCCGAACATCACGGTGCCGTGGCCCTCGACGGTCATCAGCGGGGTGTCCTCGTTGGCGACCCGGCGGCCGATCATCGACATCACGCCGCCCTGGCCGCCCATCAGGTTGGGCTGGAAGGTGACCTCGCCGGTGTAGCCGAGCATCGAGCCGCGCTGGGAGAGGATCCGCTGCCCGGGCACGATCTGCGCGGAGATCATCTTCCCGTTGATCCGGGTGAAGGCCATCAGACCTCGCCTCCCAGCGTGGTGCGCTCGGAGGGCTGGACGTAGACCAGGCCCTCGCCGGTGAACTCGACCTGCATGGCCTCGCCGCCGCCCTCGCCGATCAGCGTGGACCAGCCGGCCCCGGACTTGAGCGCCCGGTGCAGGCTGCCGGTGTGCGCGATGTACGCCCCGGGGTCGACCCGCAGCGGCAGCCCCTGGGCGACCCGGAGGATCACCGCCGGGCCGTTGGAGGTGACCGCCGCCCAGCCCTGGCCCTCGACCTTGGTGGTGAACAGGCCGTTGCCGCTCGCCATCCCGTTCAGGCCGGTGAAGGAGGTGCCGGTGCGCAGCGTCGCCTCGGTGCAGAGCAGGTTGTCGGATTCGACGAACAGCGTCTCGCCGTTCAGCCGGACGAGGTTGATCTCGGTGGCCTTGTCGGCGAAGTAGCAGGTGCCCTGCCCCTTCACCTCCATGACCTCCATGCGCTCGCCGGTGAGCCGGCGGGTGACCATGCCGCGCAGGCCGTCGCCGCCGCCGGAGAGCTTCTTGAAGCCCATCTGCCCGGTGTAGGCGACCATCGAGCCGTTGCGTGCCTTGACGGTGTCCCCGGCGAGATCGACGGCGAGGACTCTGGACCCCTGGAGTCGGAACTGTGCCACGTCCGGGAATGTAGCGGCCCCCTCCGCCGGTGGGGAGGGGGCCGGGCGGGCTGGTACCCGTTCGGTACGAAACCCGTACATCGGACATACCGTCAGCCGGGCATACCGGACAAAAGCTCAGACCGACTGCGGCAGCGCCCCCGCGGAGACCTCCACCTCCAGCAGCGAGGCCGAGTGCCGCTCGGCCTCGAACGCGGCGCGGCCGCCGCGCAGGCCGAACAGGCGCTTGGAGAGCATGATCCAGAGCACCGCGGCGATGTTCAGCAGCAGGGTGCAGATCTTCAGCGCGCTGACGTGCTCGGTGAGCTCGTAGCCCTCCAGCGGGAGGAAGGCGGCGGTGGCGACCACGGTCAGGTACTCGGCCCAGCGGTGGCCCCACCACAGGCCGAACGCCTCGACGATCTCGATCAGCGCGTACACCACCAGCGCCACGGCCACGTAGACCAGGGTGGAGTGCTTGTAGTCGAAGGTCTTGCGGATGGTGTCGACGATCGGCGAGTGCTCCAGGTCGAAGTGGAAGTGCTCGGTGACCGGCTTGAAGACGGTCAGGTTCTCGTCGAAGATCCGGCGCACCGCGTCCTGGCTGTTGGAGAACTTCCACACGCCCCAGGCGACGATCACGATCAGCAGGCCGCGCAGCAGCCGCTCGACGGCCAGGAAGCGCAGGATGAACAGGTCGCGCAGGGCCTTGCCGCGGGGCACCAGCGGCGCGTCCTCGGCCGGGCCGGAGCCGTGCGGCTCGCCGAGCGCGAAGTCGCCGCAGCGCAGGCAGCGCCAGACGGTGCCGACGGCGGTGGCGGCGTGCAGGCGCTCGCGCAGGCCGGGTTCGTCGGGCGCGTAGGTGATGTGGCCGCGCTTGGCGCAGGTGTGGCGATCCCAGTCCCGCTTCAGCATGGTGCGTTCCCCCCGTGGGTCCGCGCGCTCCGACGCTCGGGGCGCGCAGCACAGCAGGATAGGGGGTCTCCCGACGGCGCCGGTGTCGGGTCGGTGATAATGGGGCGGGCTTGTGCATCCGTTCACAAACCCAGCCGTCCGCCGTGCCCCCCCGTGAGGAATCCCGTGAAGAGCGTCGCCGCCGTCCACCGCCTGCGCCTGGTCTCCGGCCCCGAGGGGCTGTCCTTCATCCTGCTGCTGGTCTGCTCGGTGCTCAAGCGCACCACCAGCTTCAACGGCGTGCCGGTGATGGGCACGGTGCACGGCGTGCTGTTCATCCTCTACCTGGTGTTCCTGGTCCAGGCGTACCAGGCCCGCCGCTGGGAGCCCAAGCGCGGCATCGTGCTGTTCCTGCTGTCGGTGGTGCCCACCGGCGGCTTCTTCGCCGAGCGGATGCTCGCCAAGGAGGAGCGCGGCGAGTCGGCCGCGCCGGCCCCGGCCACCGCCTGACCCGGACGTGGTGCGCGGCGGCCGGGCCTCTTCGTGGGAGGCTCGACCGCCGCGGGCTCTTCGGCTACCGGGCGGGCGTCAGTTGACGTTCACCGCGGTCCACGCCGCCGCGACCGCGTTGTACTCGGTCGAGCCGGAGCCGTACAGGTCCTTCGCCGCGTTCAGGGTCGCCGTCCGGGCGGCCTTGTAGTTGGTGGTGGAGGTCATGTAGACGGTCAGCGCCCGGTACCAGACCTGGGCGGCCTTGGCCCGGCCGATCCCGGTGACCGCCGCGCCGTTGTAGGTGGGCGAGTTGTAGCTGACGCCGTTGATGGTCTTGGCGCCGCTGCCCTCGGCCAGCAGGTAGAAGAAGTGGTTGGCCACGCCGGACGAGTAGTGGACGTCCTTGTTGCCGACGGTGGAGGACCAGTAGTCGGCGGACGCGCCGTCCTTGGACGGCTTGTCCATGTAGCGCAGCGGCGTGCCGTTGCCGTTGATGTTGATCAGCTCGCCGATCAGGTAGTCCGGGTTGTCCTTCGGCAGGTTGGCGTAGAACTCGACCAGGGTGCCGAAGATGTCGCTGGTGGCCTCGTTCAGGCCGCCGGACTCGCCGGAGTAGTTCAGGCCCGCGGTGTTGGAGGTCACACCGTGGCTCATCTCGTGGCCGGAGACGTCGAGTTCGGTCAGCGGGTGGGTGTTGCCCGAGCCGTCGCCGTAGGTCATGCAGAAGCAGCTGTCGTCCCAGAACGCGTTGACGTAGTTGCTGCCGTAGTGCACCCGGCTGTACGCGCCGACACCGTCGTTGCGGATGCCGCTGCGGCCGAAGGTGTTCTTGTAGAAGTCCCAGGTGACGGCCGCGCCGTACTGGGCGTCCACGGCCGCGGACTCGCCGTTGGAGGCGGCGCCGCTGCCCCAGGTGTTGCTGGTCTTGGAGTAGACGGTGCCCTTGCCGGAGGTCTTGCCGGCCAGGGTGGTGGTGTACTGGCCGCCGCGGGTGGCGTCCTTCAGCGTGTAGGTGCTGCCGGACAGCGTGGTGGTCAGCGAGACGTTGCCGACGAAGACGCCGTTGCCGGTGCCGGTCGCGTTGGAGGTCTGCACCTGCTCGTGGCTGGAGAGCAGCGCGCCGCTGTCCGCGTCGGTGACCAGCACCTGGTGGCTCGGGGTGCCGTCGGCCCGGACACCCTCCACGGTGGTGCGGTAGGCCAGCCGCGGGGCGCCGTCGGCGGCCCAGACCACCAACTGGGCGTCGCCGCTCGCGCCGGAGACCGAGGTGAGGGCGGCCTCGTCGGCGTCCGCGGTGATGCCGACGGTGGCCTGCACCGCGCCGGTCGCCTTGGCGGCGGCCTGGCCGGCCGACAGCTTCGGGCTCAGCGAGGCGGGGGCCAGGCTGCCGGAGACGGCCTTGTCGGTGGACTTCACCTTGCCGTTGGCGGCCTGGTGCACGACCAGGTCGCCGCCGAGCACCGGCAGGCCGTTGTAGGTGCGCTCGTAACGGAAGTGACGGGTGCCGTCGGCGTCGACGACGGCGTCCTTGACGACCAGCTTCTCCTGGGCGCCCAGGCCCAGGGCCTTGGCGGCGGCGGGCGCCTGCGCGGCGGCCAGCGCGAGCTGGTCGCCGTGGCCCAGGGCGGCGGGGCTGGGGGCGGCGTACGCCATTCCGGCGCTCACCTGGATCGCACCGGCCAGCAGGGCCGAGGCAGAGAGAACGGCGCCGACAGCGAGCTTTCGCTTCACGTACGGGTTCCTTCCGGATCAACCGCGTGTGTGCGGTCGCACCGCGCTCCGGGGCACCGGGGTCAGTGCCTGCTGGGGCGGAACGGGTGCTGACGTGCAGCTCCGTGCGGTCAGGCGACAGTCGCCGGTGGGGTGGGGCCGGCGGTGTCGAACGGGGCTGGCCAGAAGCATGACGAGAGCACGGCAACCGGGAACAGCCGTTCGGCGATTATTGGCAAACTCTCGCCAGCGGGGCGGAAATGGGGGGTCCGGGAAATCGGAGGTTTCGCTGCGAACCATGCCGCGCAGGCTGCGCCGAGGCCCAACTCCGGTGCAATCACTGAATATTGCCGGAATATGCACGGTAAAGAGCCGCCGTCGGACGGTTCTCGTCTGTTTGGCGTGATCCCGCCAAGTGGGGTGGCTTGTCCACCATCGTGGACACCTGCTACCCCCGCCCGCGCCCGCGGGTACGGTAAGGGGCGTGCCCAAGCCCCTCGCCCTCGACTTCGACCCGATCGCCCGCGCCGACGAGCTCTGGACGCTGCGCTGGGGCAAGGTGCCCTCGATGGCGGCGATCACCTCGGTGATGCGCGCCCACCAGATCCTGCTCGCCCGGGTCGACGCGGTGGTCAAGCCCTACGGCCTCACCTTCGCCCGCTACGAGGCGCTGGTGCTGCTCACCTTCAGCCGCTCCGGCGAACTCCCGCTCTCCAAGATCGGCGAGCGCCTGATGGTCCACCCCACCAGCGTCACCAACACCGTCGACCGCCTGGAGCGCTCCGGCCTGGTCGCCCGCCGCCCCAACCCGCTGGACGGCCGCGGCGTCCTCGCCGCCATCACCGACCGCGGCCGCCAGGTGGTCGAGCAGGCCACCCGCGAACTCGTCGCCGTCGAGTTCGGCCTGGACGGCTACGACGCCGACGCCTGCGCGGAGGTCTTCGAACTGCTGCGCCCGCTGCGGGTCGCCGCCGGGGACTTCGAGCTGCCCCGGCAGGAGGGCCCCGGCCGGGACGGGGCGTAGGGGCGGTTACCCTCGTACGAGCGGTGCGCCCGAGGTGGGCGCGACCCACGGACGGGCCGAGCGAGGCGAGGTAAGAGATGAAGGCGACCCCCCTGCTGGGCTGGTACCGGGCCCTGGCGATCGCGACCGGTGTCGCGCTCCTGGTGTTCTGCGGGTTCATCGTCGCCAAGTACGGCTTCGACGCGGGCGCCGACGCCACCACGTACGTCGCGATGGTGCACGGCTACCTCTACATCGGCTACTTCGTGGTGACCTTCCTGCTCGGCCAGCGGCTCAAGTGGCCGCTCGGCCGGATGGTCGCCTTCCTGGCCGCCGGCTGCATCCCGTTCGCCTCCTTCGTCGCCGAGCGCAAGGCGGTCGCCGAGGCCCGGACCAAGCTGGTCCCCGCCCAGGCCGCCCGCGAGACCGCCGGCGTCTGACCGACCGCCCCGAGCGCCCCTCCCCCCGTCCGCCGGGGGAGGGGCGCTCGGCGTTCCCCGCCCCGTCCGGCGGGTGGCCGTCGACAGGTACTAGGACGTCCGAGTAAATTACTAGGACATCCAAGTAGTTCTGCCGCCCCCACGAGGAGCGGCCGCACGGAGCGGGAGTCGGAGCCGATGGACGCCGAGCAGATCGAGGCCGGGCGGCAGCGCTGGCAGCAGCGGTACGACGGGGCGCGCAAGCGCGAGGCGGACTTCACCACGCTCAGCGGCGAGGCCGTCGAGCCGGTCTACGGCCCGCCCCCGGGCCAGGACGTCGAGGGCTTCGAGCGGATCGGCTGGCCCGGCGAGTACCCCTACACCCGCGGCCTGCACCCCACCGGCTACCGCGGCCGCGCCTGGACCATCCGCCAGTTCGCCGGCTTCGGCAACGCCGAGCAGACCAACGAGCGCTACCGGATGATCCTCGACTCCGGCGGCGGCGGCCTCTCGGTCGCCTTCGACATGCCGACCCTGATGGGCTACGACTCCGACGACGCCCGCTCGCTCGGCGAGGTCGGCCACTGCGGCGTCGCCATCGACTCCGCCGCCGACATGGAGGTGCTGTTCCGCGGCATCCCGCTCGGCGAGGTCACCACCTCGATGACCATCAGCGGCCCCGCCGTCCCGGTCTTCTGCATGTACCTGGTCGCCGCCGAGCGCCAGGGCGTCGACCCCGGCGTCCTCAACGGCACCCTGCAGACCGACATCTTCAAGGAGTACATCGCGCAGAAGGAGTGGCTCTTCGCCCCCGAGCCGCACCTGCGCCTGATCGGCGACCTGATGGAGCACTGCGCGGCCGGCATCCCCGCCTACAAGCCGCTCTCGGTCTCCGGCTACCACATCCGCGAGGCCGGGGCCACGGCCGCCCAGGAGCTCGCCTACACCCTCGCCGACGGCCTGGCCTACGTCGAGCTCGGCCTCTCCCGCGGCCTGGACGTCGACGTGTTCGCCCCCGGCCTGTCCTTCTTCTTCGACGCCCACCTCGACTTCTTCGAGGAGATCGCCAAGTTCCGCGCCGCCCGCCGGATCTGGGCCCGCTGGATGCGCGACCACTTCGGCGCGAAGACCGAGAAGGCGCAGTGGCTGCGCTTCCACACCCAGACCGCCGGCGTCTCGCTCACCGCCCAGCAGCCGTACAACAACGTGGTCCGCACCGCCGTCGAGGCGCTCTCCGCCGTGCTGGGCGGCACCAACTCGCTGCACACCAACGCGCTCGACGAGACGCTCGCCCTGCCCAGCGAGCAGGCCGCCGAGATCGCCCTGCGCACCCAGCAGGTGATCATGGAGGAGACCGGCGTCACCAACGTCGCCGACCCGCTCGGCGGCTCCTGGTACGTCGAGGCGCTCACCGACCGGATCGAGGCCCAGGTCGAGGAGATCTTCCGGCGCATCCTGGAGAAGGGGAGCCCGGACGAGCGCGGCGCCGAGCACCCGATCGGCCCGATGACCGCCGGCATCCTGCGCGGCATCGAGGAGGGCTGGTTCACCGGCGAGATCGCCGAGGCCGCCTTCCGCTACCAGCAGGGCGTGGAGAAGGGCGACAAGCGCGTGGTCGGCGTCAACTGCCACCCCCGCAGCGTCACCCCCGAACTGGAGATCCTCCGGGTCAGCCACGAGGTCGAGCGCGAGCAGGTCCGCGTCCTGCGCGCGCGCAAGTCGCACCGCGACGAGGCCGCCGTCCGGGCCGGCCTGGACGCCATGCTCACCGCCGCCCGCGAGGGCACCAACATGATCGAGCCGATGCTGCGGGCCGTCCGGGCCGAGGCCACCCTCGGCGAGATCTGCCACGCGCTGCGCGAGGAGTGGGGCACCTACCGGGAGAACGCCAGCTTCTGAGGCCCGTCCGGGGCCCGGGGGAACCGCCCGGTTCCGCCGGACAGGCGCTCCTCCGCCCACCGATACTCGAAGCTCGAAGATCGAAGATCGAGGACCGACGGGAAGGAACCCGGACGCATGAGTGGGGGAGCGCTGCTCGCCGAGCGGTTCGAGACGCACCGGCCGAGGCTGCGGGCGGTGGCGTACCGGATGCTGGGGTCGCTCGGCGAGGCCGAGGACGTGGTGCAGGAGACCTGGCTGCGGCTCGACCGGCACGCCGGGGAGGTGGACAACCTGGGCGGCTGGCTGACCACCGTCGCCTCCCGGATCTGCCTGAACGAGCTGCGCGGTCGGCAGCGGCGGCGGGAGGAGGAGCTGGACACCTCGGTGCCCGACCCGGTGCTGGCCGCGCCGGAGCGGGGCGACCCGGAGGCGGCGGCGCTGCTGGGCGACCGGGTGGGGCTGGCGCTGCAGGTGGTGCTGGGCACGCTGGGCCCGGCGGAGCGGCTGGCGTTCGTGCTGCACGACCTGTTCGCGGTGCCGCTGGAGGACATCGCGCCGCTGCTGGAGAAGTCCCCGGCGGCGGTGCGGCAGTCGGTGAGCCGGGCCCGCAGGCGGGTCAAGGAGCGGGCGCCGGAGCCGGACCGCGACCCGGCGGCGCAGCGGGCCGTGGTGGAGGCCTTCCTCGCGGCGTCCCGGGAGGGCGACTTCGCGGGCCTGGTGGCGGTGCTGGCCCCGGACGCGGTGCTGCGGGCGGACGGCGGCACGGCCATGGCGGCGCTCAGCAAGGTGATCCGCGGCAACACGGCGATCGCGTCGTCGGCGCAGAACTTCCGGCACCTGGCGCCGTTCGCCCGCCTGGTGCTGGTGAACGGTGCCTACGGCACGCTGACGGTGGTCGACGGCGAGCCGGTCTCGGTGATGTCGTTCACCGTGGTGGACGGCCTGGTCGCGCGGATCGAGGTGCTGAGCGACCCGGACCGGCTGGCCGGGCTCAAGCTGCCCGGCTGAGCCGGGCTCAGCGCAGCAGCCCCGGGAGGGGGCCCAGCAGCAGGGTGGTGAAGCGGCGGATCCAGTCCGCGGTGACGGGTTCGCCGCTCACCAGCAGCCGGTGCTCGACGGTGCCGGCGATGGTGTCGAAGATGATGCCGATCTCCTCGGCCGCGGCGGCCGGGTCCCGGTCGGGGTCCATCTCGCCGCGGGCCTGGGCGTTGGCCCGGCCGAGCTCGACCAGCAGCTTCTGCGGCTGGACGATGCGCTCCCGGATCCGCCGGCGCAGCTGCGGGTCGCGGGAGCCCTCGGCGAACAGGGCGAGCAGCGCGGCCTGGGTCTCGGGCCGGCTGAGCAGTTCGGCGAAGCGGGCGACCACGGCCTCGATGTCGGCCTGCAGGCTGCCGAGGTCGGCGCACTCCAGCTGGTCGAAGAGGCTGGCGATGGCGTCGACCACCAGTTCGCTCTTGGACGGCCAGCGCCGGTAGAGGGTGGTCTTGGCGACGCCGGCCCGCTGGGCGACGTCGCCCATGGTGAGCCCGCCCCAGCCGAGTTCGGCGAGCGCCTCGCGGGTGGCGTCCAGGATGGCCTGGTCGGCGGCGGCGCTGCGGGGCCGTCCCTTGCCGCGCACGAGCGGGGCCGCACCGGCCGGCGGGTCCGGGTGCTCGGCGGGCTGCCGGGTGGTGGGGGCCACCTCGCCTCCAGACTGTTTACTCAGAAGTAACTTTGCGGTCCCACGGTAGCGACCGGGCGCCCGGACCGGCACCCGCCCGGTGGCGGAAAGTGGGGCAGCTCACGCTCCGGGAGGGGGCGGGGGGCTTGCGGGGGGAGCCCGGGGGACAGATACGCTACGACCAGTAGCGAAAGAGCGACGACCAACGGCGCCCCGCCCCATGGGATCGGGCGGGCGCGCGACGCCGGTGGGGACCGGCGTCGAACGGTACGGGCCCCGCCGGGGAGGCGGGCGGCTCGCTCCGGCTTTTCCGGGCGGATGGCGCCCGGCACCGGCTCCGGCGGGGGAGGATAGAGCCATGCAGTCACGGAATTCGCGTCTCAACAGCTCCGCCCTGCGCGGTGCGGTGGACCTCGCCGCGGTGAAGGCGGCCGGGGAGGCCGCCCAGAAGGCCGAGCAGACCAGGGCCGAACGGGCCCGTCAGGCGGCGGCGGGCGAGGGCCCGGCGCCCGCCGACCACCCCCTGGTGCTGGACGTCACCGAGGAGACCTTCGAGGTCGAGGTGGTCCAGCGCTCCGCCGAGGTCCCGGTGGTGGTGGACTTCTGGGCCGAGTGGTGCGGCCCCTGCAAGCAGCTCAGCCCGGTGCTGGAGCGCCTCGCCGAGGAGTACGCGGGCCGGATCGTGCTCGCCAAGATCGACGTGGACGCCAACCAGCTGATCGCCCAGCAGTTCGGCATCCAGGGCATCCCGGCCGTCATGGCCGTGGTGGCGGGCCAGCTGGTGCCGCTGTTCCAGGGCGCCGAGAGCGAGCCCAACGTCCGCAAGATCCTGGACCAGCTGATCGCGGTGGCCGAGCAGCGCTTCGGCATCGTCGGCGGCGCGGCGGGCGGCGGCGAGGGCGCGGCGGCCGAGCCGCGGGTGCCGGCCGACCCGGCGCTGGAGGCGGCGCACGACGCGCTGGACCGGGGCGACCTGGCCGGTGCGGTGCAGGCGTACCAGAACGTGCTGAGCGACCGGCCCGGGCACGTCGAGGCCAAGCTCGGCCTGGCCCAGGCCCAGCTGCTGCAGCGGGTGGAGCGGCTCGACCCGCAGCAGGTGCGCGCCGACGCGGCGGCCGACCCGAAGGACGTGCCGGCCCAGCTCCGCGCCGCCGACCTGGACCTGGTCGGCGGCCACGTGGAGGACGCCTTCGGCCGGCTGGTGGACACCGTCGCCCGGACGTTCGGGGACGACCGGGACGCGGCCCGGCTGCGGCTGCTGGAGCTGTTCGAGGTGATCGGTCCGGAGGACCCGCGCACCGTGGCGGCCCGGCAGGCGCTGGCCCGGGTGCTGTTCTGAGGCACCGCCGGACCGCCGTCCCGGGCGCCGTCCCGCGGCACCCGGTGACACCGAGGGTGACCTGCGGTGTCGTCGGCGATTTGACGACTTTCGAGTGCCTTCGGGGCGCGTTTACCAAATCTTGACATCACCCCTCCGCCATCACCGAATGTGATGGCGGAGGGGTGTTTCGTTGGTGTTTCCGCGAGTGAAAAACGGTCGAACCTGCGATTTTGGTCACTCTCCGTTGCGGAACCTCTGATTCCATGATCAGCCCCGGTTGCTGTTGGATTACCCGTCAGTAACGGACCTCTTGTGCTCAGCCCTGGATTGGACAACGATCGGCGACGCCCGGTCCCTCGGCGACGAGGGGTCCCCGCCGGGTTGAGGGCAGGGGGGTAACCGCGGATCCCACGCAGCGGTTCCTGGCCTCGCAACGGCCGCGCACCCGTGCGGCCGCACGGTTGTCGCTCGGGGGGACCGCCGTCGCCGTCCCCTCGGCGCAGGCGCTCTCCGCTACCGAGGACGTAGCTCTCTCCCATCCCGGGCCGGACCACGTGCGGGACGCACCGGAACGACCGGAGATGTACGTCCTAGAAGGAGGACCCGCATGTCCCAGTCCTACGGCAAGACCCGCTGGAAGCGCTTCGCCCTGGTGATGGTGCCCAGCGTCGCGGCCACCGCCGCGATCGGCGTCTCGCTGGCCAACTCCGCGCTGGCGGCCTCGTTCTCGGTCTCCGGCCAGCAGTTCAAGGTCACCGTCGCCGACCTCCGCGGCGAGGGCTTCTCGCAGTTCGGCGGGGTCGACGCCGAGGCCAACCGCACTCCGCACCCGGTGGCCATCTCGGCCTTCGACCACGCGAAGCTGCAGAACCTGTGCCAGTCGGTCGTCACCGACCTCGGCCCGCTCGGCAAGTGGACCCTGGTCCTCAAGGCCGGCGAGAGCACCAACCCGGACAAGCAGGTCGACGCCCAGCAGCTGCTGATCGACCTCAACCAGCTGAACGCCGACGCCGAGTTCAAGAACATCAACATCGGCCAGGACGCCAGCACCCTCAAGGGCAGTGCGGTCAAGAAGCTCCAGGACGACGGCGGCACGCTGCCGAGCGGCGCCCAGGGCTTCGCGCAGGCCGCCGAGGCCGCGCACCTCAGCAACGTCCAGCAGACCGCCTGGGCGACCTCGGCGGGCACCTTCACGCTGCCCGGCCTCAAGCTGAGCATCAACCACCAGGACGACAAGAACACCTACGAGTGCTACTAGTCCGCCCCTGAGGGCCCGCCGAGCGGGCCCGACGGCAGGACCAGCACACCCCGGTGGGAGGGGGCGGCCGAGCCGTCCCCTCCGCACCGCACCCCGGGCCCGGCCCGGAGCCGCCCGTCTTCCCCCTCGGACCCACCATCGAGGAGTCGCACCATGTCCAGCGCAACCGTCGAGGCCTGGCCCGAGGGCCCGACCGGTCTGGTCGGCCGCACCCGCCGGGGGTTCCGCGCGTGGCGGCGCACCCGGCCGTTCTGGGGCGGGCTGCTCGCGATGATCGCCGGCGTTCCGATCCTCTACTTCCCGTACGCCAAGCTCAGCCTGGGCGGGCTGACGATCGCGATGGCCACCACCGCCGGCGCCGGCTCGCTGATCATCGGTCTGATGCTGATCGTGCTGGGGCTCACCGCCTGGTTCCAGCCGGTGGTGCGGATCTTCTGCGGGGTGGCGACCACCATCCTGGCGCTGATCTCCATCCCGGTCTCCAACCTGGGCGGCTTCGGCATGGGCTTCCTGCCCGGCCTGATCGCCGGCGGCCTGCTGGTGTCCTGGGCGCCGCTGCCGGCCCGGCCGGAGGCGGCCGAGGGCACCGCCGAGAGCGTCGCGGCGCAGACCGTGGAGAGCACGGAGACCGCGGAGGCCGCGGAGGGCGGGGCGCCCACCGCCCAGCTGCCCGCGCAGGCCGCCGCCGAACAGCCGCTGGAGTACGGCGCGGCCCCGCAGGCCGCCGCCCAGCAGCCCACCGTCCCGCAGCCCGCCCACCCGCAGTCCGCCGTCGAGGGGGAGCAGCGGTGACCGGCGACGACCGTCCGGCCGTCCCCGGCCCGCGGCACGCGGTGCCCCGGGAGGGCGTGCGGGCCCGGCTGCGCGGCCGGGCGCTGGCGATCGCCGCCGTGCCGACCGCGCTGCTGGTCGGCGCCGCCTACGCGCCCACGCTGGCGGTCGCCGCCGACCCGCAGACCGGCAGCTGCGCCCCGGACACGGTGCTGGAGGAGACGCCCGTCCCGAAGAGCCAGATCAAGGTGCTGCCGGACTCCTCGGTGTCGCAGGCCGCGGCCGTCGGACAGGCACCCGCGGGCAGCGCCGCCGCCGTCCCCGCGACGCTCACCGGCACCGGCGGCACCGCGCGGTCCGCCGTGTACACCGTGCCGAAGGCGGGCGCGGCCGCCACCGGCGGGGTGCAGCAGGCCGGGGTGATCGACGACTGGTGGAACGACCTGTTCCACCCGAGCCCCTCGCCGACCCCGACCCCCGCCCCGTCCGCGAAGCCGGCCCCGTCGGCCGACGCCGCGCCGTCCCCCGCGGCGACGCCCGCCCCGCCCGCGGCCGGCCGGGCCGCCGAGCAGCCCGCCGCCACGCCCTCGGCCGGGGCCCCGAGCGCCACCGTCCCGAGTACCACCGCCCCGAGCGCCACCGCCCCGAAGAGCGGCACGCCGAAGGCCGGTACCACCCCGTCCCCCTCGGCCTCCGCCTCGGCTTCGGCGGACCCGAACTGCCTGGTGAGCACCAAGGGCCTGCGGGCGAAGGCGGCCCCGTCGGGCCACGTGGTGCCGGACCAGAACTGGGTGCTGCACTCGACCCGGCTGTCGCTGCACGGCTCGGTGTTCAACGGCGTCTACGACGTCACCACGGAGAGCGGCACCAAGCGGGTGCTGAAGTTCACCACCGACAGCGTCGACATCGAGAACCTCGACATGTCGACCATCCAGATCCCCGGCCTGACCTTCCACGTGAAGAGCCGTCAGGGGTCCACCTCGACCATGCGCAACGGCCCGGTCACCATGTACGTGGAGAGCCTGTCGGGCAA
Source organism: Kitasatospora sp. NA04385 (assembly GCF_013364235.1). NCBI lineage: Bacteria > Bacillati > Actinomycetota > Actinomycetes > Kitasatosporales > Streptomycetaceae > Kitasatospora > Kitasatospora sp. NA04385. The sequence continues at coordinate 5,204,408 of NZ_CP054919.1, forward strand.
CCTGGCGGCGGTCTACGGCCTGCCGATCCCGATCGACCTGGGGCAGATCACCCTCACCCCGGACACCCTGCCCAAGTGGCTGTGGGACCTGCTGGGCGCGGTGCCGATCCCGCTGGACCTGACGCTGACCAACGCCAAGGCGGTGCAGGCGGGCCAGTTCGGCGGCGACCTGACCATCCCCGGCATGCGGCTGTTCAACGACAAGGAGCCGTACGACGGCTGACCCGCCGTCGGCTCCACCGCAGAGCCCGCAGGGGCGGGACCCGGTCCTCGGGTCCCGCCCCTGCGGGCTTCTCACTGCGGGTCGCGCGGCGCTCAGTCCTCCGAGCGGGCGCCCAGGTGGTGCACCTGCACCATGTTGGTGGTGCCCGGGATGCCGACCGGCACGCCGGCCGTGACGATCACGGTGTCGCCCTCGGCGAGGCGGCCCATCTTGAGCAGCTCGCGGTCGACCTGCTCGACCATCTCGTCGGTGGTGGCGACCTGCTCCGAGACGTACGCCTCGACGCCCCAGCTCAGCGAGAGCTGGTTGCGGGTGGCGACGTCCGGGGTGAAGGCGATCACCGGGATCGGCGAGCGGTAGCGGGACAGCCGGCGGGCGGTGTCACCGGACTTGGTGAACGCGACCAGCGCCTTGCCGTCGAGGAAGTCGCCCAGCTCGCACGCGGCGCGGGCGACCGAGCCGCCCTGGGTGCGCGGCTTGCGGCCCGGGTTGAGCGGCTGGAGGCCCTGCGAGAGCAGCTCCTCCTCGGCCTTCTCGGCGATCTTGCTCATGGTCTTGACGGTCTCGACCGGGTACTTGCCGACGCTCGACTCGGCGGACAGCATGACCGCGTCCGCGCCGTCCAGGATGGCGTTGGCGACGTCGGAGACCTCGGCGCGGGTGGGGCGCGAGGCGTGGATCATCGACTCCATCATCTGGGTGGCGACGATGACCGGCTTGGCGTTGCGGCGGGCCAGGGTGACCAGCTGCTTCTGGACCAGCGGCACCTTCTCCAGCGGGTACTCGACGGCGAGGTCGCCGCGGGCCACCATGATCGCGTCGAAGGCGAGGACGATCTCCTCCATGGCCTCGACGGCCTGGGGCTTCTCGATCTTGGCGATGACCGGCACACGAATGCCGACCTCGTCCATGACCTTGTGCACGTCGTCGATGTCCGCGGCGTTGCGGACGAAGGACAGCGCGACCATGTCGACGCCCAGCTGGAGGGCGAAGCGCAGGTCGTCCTTGTCCTTCTCGGACAGCGCGGGGACGTTCACCGCCGCGCCGGGCAGGTTGATGCCCTTGTTGTTGGAGAGCACACCGCCCTCGACCACCACGGTCTTCACCCGCGGGCCGTCGACGCTGACGACCTCCAGGGCGATGACGCCGTCGTTGATCAGGATCGGGTCGCCGGGCTGCACGTCGCCGGGCAGGCCCTTGTAGGTGGTGCCGCAGATGTGCTGGTCACCGGGGACGTCCTCGGTGGTGATGGTGAACGTGTCGCCGTTGTCAACGGTCACCGGACCGTTGGCGAAGGTCGCCAGACGGATCTTGGGGCCCTGCAGGTCGGCCAGCACACCGATGGTGCGGCCGGTGTCCTCCGAGACCTGGCGGACGCGGCGGTACCGGTCCTCGTGCTCGGAGTGGGAGCCGTGGCTCATGTTGAGGCGGGCGACGTTCATGCCCGCTTCGACGATGGCCTTCAGCTGTTCGTAGGAGTCCGTCGCGGGACCCAGGGTGCAGACAATTTTCGCTCGGCGCATATCCGTCAGTCTATCCGTTCGTGTTATCGGTGCATTCAGCTCGAATCGTCAGATATCGCCAACGAACATTCCGAGGGGTGGGATACTGACGGGTAGTCATCCCGCGCCGGACCTACACCGCGCGGACCAGCGCGAACGCCTGCTGGGCGATCTCCAGCTCCTCGTCGGTCGGCACCACGGCGACGGTGACCCGCGAGTAGGACGGAGAGACCGTCCGGGCGTCCCGCGAGCGCACCGCGTTCAGCTCCGGGTCGACCGAAATGCCCAGCTCCTCCAGGTTGGCACAGACCGCGGCCCGCACCTCGGCGGAGTTCTCCCCGACACCCGCGGTGAACGCCACCGCGTCCACCCGGCCCAGCACCGCGTAGTACCCGCCCAGGTAGCGGCGGATCCGGTGCACGTACGAGTCGAACGCCAGCTTGGCGTCCTCCTCCCCGTCCTGGGCCCGGCGCACCACCTCGCGCATGTCGTTGTCCCCGCACAGGCCCAGCAGGCCGCTGCGCCGGTTCAGCAGGTCGTCGATCTCGTCGACGCTCATCCCGCCCACCCGGTGCAGGTGGAACACCAGGCCCGGGTCCACGTCGCCCGACCGGGTGCCCATCACCAGGCCCTCCAGCGGGGTCAGGCCCATCGAGGTCTCCACGCACACCCCGCCCGCCACCGCCGAGGCCGAGGCGCCGTTGCCCAGGTGCAGCACGATCACGTTCAGCTCCGCCGGGTCCCGGCCGAGCAGCCGGGCGGTGGCCCGCGAGACGTACTGGTGCGAGGTGCCGTGGAAGCCGTAGCGGCGCACCCGGTGCTCGTCGGCGGTCTTCCGGTCGATCGCGTAGCGGGCCGCGTGCTCGGGCAGCGTGGCGTGGAACGCGGTGTCGAACACCGCGACCTGCGGCAGGTCCGGGCGCAGCGACCGGGCCACCTCGATGCCGGTGATGTTCGCCGGGTTGTGCAGCGGCGCGACCGGGATCAGCCGGCGGATCTCGGCCAGCACCGCGTCGGTGACCAGCGTCGGCCGGGTGAAGCGCAGCCCGCCGTGCACCACCCGGTGACCGATCGCCGCCAGCTCCGGCGAGTCCAGGCCCATCAGGTCCGCGGCCAGTTCCTCGGCGACCGCCGTCAGCGCCGCGTCGTGCCCGCCGAAGCGGCGCAGCCGCTCGCGCGGCTCCCCGGTCAGCGGCAGGTGCAGCAGCCGGCCCCGCTCCTCGCCGATCCGCTCCACCAGGCCGGACGCCAGCTTCGAGCCGTCCAGCATGTCGATCAGCTGGTACTTCACCGAGGACGACCCGGCGTTCAGCACCAGGACACGGGTACCGGTGGTCACTGTGCGCCTCCTGCGGCGGGGGTCTCGACGGCGGGCCGGGCTTCGGCGGTCTGGGACTGGATCGCGGTGATCGCCACGGTGCTCACGATGTCCTCCACCAGGGCGCCCCGGGACAGGTCGTTCACCGGCTTGTTCAGGCCCTGCAGCACCGGCCCGACCGCGATCGCCCCGGCCGAGCGCTGCACCGCCTTGTACGTGTTGTTGCCGGTGTTCAGGTCCGGGAAGACCAGCACGGTGGCCCGCCCGGCCACCGCCGAGCCGGGCAGCTTGGTCGCCGCGACGCGCGCGTCCACCGCCGCGTCGTACTGGATCGGGCCCTCCACCAGCAGGTCCGGCCGCAGCTCCCGGACCAGCTCGGTCGCCGTGCGGACCTTGTCCACGTCCGCGCCGGAGCCCGAGGCGCCGGTCGAGTACGACAGCATCGCCACCCGCGGCTCCACCCCGAACTGGGCCGCCGTCTCCGCCGACTGGATCGCGATGTCGGCCAGCTGCCGGGCGTCCGGGTCCGGGTTGACCGCGCAGTCGCCGTACACCAGCACCCGGTCGGCCAGGCACATGAAGAACACCGAGGAGACGATCGCCGCCCCCGGCGAGGTCTTGATCACCTCGAAGGCCGGGCGGATGGTCGCCGCGGTCGAGTGCACCGCGCCCGAGACCATGCCGTCCGCGATGCCCTCCTGCACCATCAGGGTGCCGAAGTACGAGACGTCGGTGACCACGTCCAGCGCCCGCTCCACCGTCATGCCCTTGTGCGCCCGGGCCTTCGCGTACAGCTCGGCGAAGCGCTGGCGCAGCGGGCTGGCCGCCGGGTCGACGATCCGGGCCTGCGCGCCCGCGTCGCCGGGCTGCGGGAGCTCGATGCCCAGCGCGGCGATCCTGCGGTGCACCGCGTCCGGGTCGCCGAGCAGGGTCAGGTCGCAGATGTTGCGGCGCAGCAGCACCTCGGCGGCGCGCAGCACCCGGTCCTCGGTGCCCTCCGGCAGCACGATGTGCCTGCGGTCCGCGCGGGCCCGCTCCAGCAGCGCGTGCTCGAACATCATCGGGGTCACCCGCTCGGACCGGCTCAGCTCGATCCGGCTGGTCAACTCGACGGTGTCCACGTGCAGTTCGAACAGGCCCAGGGCGATCTCGGCCTTCCGCGGGCTGTTCGGGCCGATCCGGCCCTCCAGGTGGGTGAGCGCCGCCGCGGTCAGCCAGGAGCCCTCGGCCACCTCCGCCACCGGCGTCCCCGGGGCCAGCCGGGAGGCCAGCGCCATCACGTTCGGGCCCGGGTGCTGACCGAGCGTCAGCAGCACCCCGGCGATCGGCGGGGAGCCCGCCGCGTGCGCCGCCAGGGACCCGATCACCAGGTCCGCCCGGTCGCCCGGGGTCACCACCAGCGCCCCCTCGGTCAGCGCGTTCAGGAAGGTCGGCAGCATCGCCCCGCCGAACACGAAGTTCCGCACGTCCCGGGACAGGCCCGCCGCGTCACCCAGCAGCACCGTCGCGCCGGTCGCCTCCACCAGCTGCGCCACCGTCGGCGCGGCCAGCGCCGGCTCCTCCGGGATCACGTACACCGGCACCGGCAGCTTCTCGGTCAGCGTCCGCTGCACCTGCTGCTTGGCCCCCGGGCGGACCCGGTTGGCCACCATCGCCAGGATCGAGCACCCCAGGTCCCGGTAGGCCCGGTGCGCGTTGCGCACCTCCGCGACCACCGCCTGCGGGTCCTCGTGCCGGCCGCCGACCACCGGCAGCACGCCCGCCCCGAACTCGTTCGCCAGCCGGGCGTTGAAGGCCAGTTCGTCCGGGATGTTGGTCTCCGAGAAGTCGGTGCCCAGCACCAGCACCGCCTGGCAGCGCCGCTCCAGCTGGTGGAACCGGTCCACCAGCGCCGAGACCAGCTCGTCCTGCCCGTGCGCGGCCTGCAGCGCCGCCGCCTCGTCGTAGGTCAGCCCGTACAGCTCCGACACCGGCAGGTCCACCCGGTACCTGCTGCGCAGCAGCTCCACCACGTGGTCGCTGCCGCCCTCGCCGCCGTCCGGCCCGTGCACCAGCGGGCGGAACACGCCCACCCGGTCCACCTGACGGGTGAGCAGTTCCATGACCCCGAGCTCCACGGCCTGTCGGCCGTCCCCCCGGTCGATCCCGGTCACGTACACGCTGCTCGCCACGGTGGAGCTCTCCGTCCGGTCGTCCCGGGCTGCGGTCGTCCCGGGCTGCGGTCATACCGACCATACCGTCGGACAACACGGGGAACTCGCTCGCGGCGCCGCGGCTACCGCCGCACGGGTCGGCGGGGGGAGGGGGGGAGGGGCGCCACCGCCGGGCGCCGCCCGGCGGTGGCGGGGGCTCAGCGGGCCGGGCGGAGCCAGACGGTGGCCAGCGGGGGCAGCACCAGCTCGGCCGAGCGGGGCTGGGCGTTCCACTCCCCGGCCTCGGACTTCACCGGGCTGGAGTTGGCCACGCCGCTGCCGCCGTAGCACTCGGCGTCGGTGTTGAGCGCCTCCTCCCACAGCTGCTCGGCGCCCTCCAGCCGGGGCAGGCCGACCCGGAAGGCGTGCCGCACCACGGGCGAGAAGTTGCTGACCGCGACCAGCGGGCTGCCGTCGGCCGCGAACCGGACGAAGGACAGCACGTTGTCCTCGGCCGCGCCGCCGTCCAGCCAGCTGAAACCGGCCGGGACGGTGTCCTGCTCGTACAGCGCCGGGGTGTCCCGGTACACCCGGTTCAGGTCGCCGACCAGGCGCTGCACGCCGCGGTGGTCGGCGTGCCCCGGCCAGCCCTCGTCCAGCACCCACCACTGCGGGCCGTGCTCGTGGTCCCACTCCGCGCCCTGGGCGAACTCCTGCCCCATGAACAGGAGTTGCTTGCCCGGGTGGGCCCACATGAAGCCCAGGTAGGCGCGGTGGTTGGCGCGCTGCTGCCACCAGTCGCCGGGCATCTTGGAGACCAGCGCCTGCTTGCCGTGCACCACCTCGTCGTGCGAGATCGGCAGGACGTAGTTCTCCGAGTAGGCGTACACCATCGAGAAGGTCATCTCGTTGTGGTGGTACTTGCGGTGCACCGGCTCCTTGGCGATGTACACCAGCGAGTCGTGCATCCAGCCCATGTTCCACTTCAGGCCGAAGCCCAGGCCGCCGCTGTCGGTCGGCCGGGTGACGCCGTCCCAGGCGGTGGACTCCTCGGCCACCGTCAGCACGCCCGGGCAGCGCCGGTAGACGGTGGCGTTCATCTCCTGCAGGAAGGAGGCCGCGTCCAGGTTCTCCCGGCCGCCGTACTGGTTGGGCGTCCAGGCGCCGCCCTCGCGGGAGTAGTCGAGGTAGAGCATCGAGGCGACCGCGTCCACCCGCAGGCCGTCGACGTGGAACTCCTCGCACCAGTACACCGCGTTGGCGACCAGGAAGTTGCGCACCTCGGTGCGGCCGTAGTCGAACTCCAGCGTCCCCCAGTCCGGGTGCTCGGCGCGCAGCGGGTCGGCCGGCTCGTACAGCGGCTCGCCGTCGAACCGGGCCAGCGCGAAGTCGTCCTTCGGGAAGTGCGCGGGCACCCAGTCGACCAGCACGCCGATGCCGTGCCGGTGCAGGGTGTCGACCAGGTGGCGGAAGTCGTCGGGGGTGCCGAGCCGGGCGGTCGGGGCGTAGAAGCCGGAGACCTGGTAGCCCCAGGAGCCGCCGAACGGGTGCTCCATCACGGGCATGAACTCGACGTGCGTGAAGCCGAGTTCGTTCAGGTACCCGGGCAGCACCTCGGCGATCTCCCGGTAGGTGGTCAGCTCCGGCCGCCAGGACGCCAGGTGGAGCTCGTAGATCGACAGCGGGGCGCGGTGGTGCACGGCGCGGGCGCGCCGCTCCATCCACTCGGCGTCCTGCCACGCGTGGCGGGAGACGGTCACCACCGAGGCGGTGTCCGGCGGGCACTGGGCGGCCCGGGCCAGCGGGTCCGCCTTCTCCAGCCGGTGCCCCTGCCGGGTGAGGATCTGGTACTTGTAGCGGTCGCCCTCGCCGACGTCCGGCAGGAACACCTCCCACACGCCGGAGGAGCCCAGCGAGCGCATCGGGTGCGCGGTGCCGTCCCAGTGGTTGAACGAGCCGATCACCCGCACACCCACCGCGTTCGGCGCCCACACCGCGAACGCGGTGCCGCTCACCCCGTCCACCGTGCGCACGTGCGAGCCCAGCGCCTGCCAGAGCTGCTCGTGCCGGCCCTCCCGGATCAGGTGCAGGTCCAGCTCGCCCAGCGTCGGCGCGAACCGGTAGCCGTCCTCCTGGGCCAGCGGCTCGCCGCCCGGGTACGTCACCCGCAGGGTGTAGCGCGGGAAGCGCTGCCCGGTCAGCAGGCCGGTGAACAGCCCGCCCTGCTGGTGCGTCAGTTCGGCCGGGCCCAGCTCGGTCTCCACCACCACCCGCTCCGCGAACGGCCGCAGCACCCGGATCGCGGTGCCCTCGGGCAGCGCGTGCGCGCCCAGCAGCGCGTGCGGGTCGTGGTGCGCGCCGGAGACCAGCCGGTCCACCTCGGCGGGCGGCAGCGGGGCCTCCGGCAGCCGCAGCGCGCCCCGCCGGCCTGCGGCCGCGCCGGGGCGGCGTCCGCCGCGCCGGCCGCGGCCGCCCGGGCGGCCAGCTTCGCCGCGGCGGCCTTTGCTGGGGCGGCCTTCGCGGGAGCCTTCGCCGGGGCCTTGGCGGGAGCCTTCGCGGGGGCCTTGGCAGCGGGCCGCCCGGCGGAGGCCTTGCTGCGCGGACCGCTGCGGAACGTGGCCGGGACGGCCGGTTGGCGGTCGGCGGACGGGTCGAGCGGACCGAGCGGGGTCACGGCGGAATCCTCCAGGATCGGGTGCCTTGCGCGGGGACGCGGGAGTCGTGGGTCGACGGCGGTGCGGGTGGGGCCGGGGGTGCTGGGTGGGGGGTCCCGGGTGGTGCGGGCGAGACGGTCCGCCCGGCCGCCCCGCGGGGCGGCCGGGCGGCGGATCAGACGGAGTCGGCCAGGCGGTTGATCGCCGCCAGCGGGATCGGTAGCCAGCTCGGCCGGTGCCTGGCCTCGTACACCACCTCGTACACCGCCTTGTCGATCTCCAGGGCGCGCATCAGCTCCGGCGTGCCCGCCGGGTCGAGGCCGCCGCCCGCGGTGTAGCCGGCGCAGTACGCGGCCCGGTTGCGGGCGGCCCAGGCGGAGGCCAGCAGGGCGAGCTCCGGGTCCTGGCCGGGGGCGCCGGCCAGCAGGTGGGCGGCCGCGTAGTCGAAGGAGCGGAGCATCGCGGCGACGTCCCGCAGCGCGGGCTGCGGGAGGCGGCGCTCGGCCAGCGGCTTGGCCGGCTCGCCCTCGAAGTCCAGCAGCACCCAGCCCTGCGGGGTGCGCATCGCCTGGCCCAGGTGCAGGTCGCCGTGGATCCGCTGAACCGGCAGCCCGTCCAGGTGGGCCTCGGTGAGCTGCTGGAACGCGGCGCGCAGCGCCGGGCGGTAGCGCATCAGGCCGGGCACGGCGGTGACCGCCGAGTCCAGCCGGTCGGCCATCGCCCCGGCCAGCTCGTCGATCCGGGCCCGGTCCAGCCGGGCGGTGGGCATCGAGCGGGCCAGCACCCGGTGCACCTCGGCGGTGGCCCGGCCGAGCCGGTGCGCCTCGATCGCGAAGTTGCCGGGCGAGGGGTCGCCCTTGAGCCGGGCGACCTGGTCGAGGGCCAGCTCCCAGCCGTCCTCGGCGTCCGCCAGGTAGCGCTGGAGCAGGCCCAGGGTGGCCGGCTCGGAGCGCTCCAGCCGGCACTCGAACCAGGCGGCGACCCGGGGGATGCGGGTCGAGCCGGCCCGGGACAGCGCCAGCGAGAGTTCCAGGTCGGGGTTGGTGCCCGGACTGATCCGGCGGAACAGCTTGAGGATGAACTCGGTGTCGTAGATCACCGAGGAGTTGGACTGCTCGGCGGTGGACGCCCGCCCCGGCAGGTTGCCCGGCAGGCCGGGGCCCGGGGTGCGCCGGAACGACAGCGAGCCGAACCGGTCGCCGGTCGCCAGGTGCTCCAGCAGCCGCCCGGTCAGCTCCGGGTCGTGCACCGCGTCGTACAGCGTCGCCCCGTCGTAGGTGCCGCCCGTCAGCCGGCCCAGCACCGCCATCGGGCCGACCGAGGCCGGCTGCTCCGAGCGGATGCCCAGCAGCAGCTGGTAGACGTCCCCCGGGCCGGGGGAGGAGCCGCCGTACTCGACCCGCAGCAGCAGGTGCAGCAGGGCGGGGTCGCCGACCTGCAGCGGAGTGCCGACCACCGGGGTGAGCGCGGCGATCGGCCGGCCCTTGCCGGCGTACCAGCGCTGGGTGGGCAGCCACTCGGCGATCAGCGGCAGCGCCGCCTGGACCAGCTCGCTGACTCCGGCGGCGGTTCTCCGGACCCCCGGCGTGCGCGTTCCCACCGGCCCGGTGGCGGCGTCGGAGGGCTCACGGTGCACGTGGGCTTGAGAACGGGAGGGTTCGGACATGACTCCCTTTCCCCGGAAGCGGGCGGCTGCCCGACGAATCGTGGCCGGGCCCAGCAGTCTTCCGGATTTCGGCGGCGCGGCGGCGACGGCACGCGAGCAGCGGCTCGGTGTCACGCCTTCGTGTGGGTGGCCGTTGGGCTGTTCTCCGTACGCGGTGGTGCGAAGACCTCCGGGGGCGCGCGAGACTTCCCGCGCGCCCGCGGAGGGTGACGTCCCGTTCGGGGCCTGAGGGATCGTTACTTCCTGGACGTGCTGAGGTGCTCCGGCCGCTACCGCGACCCGGACGGCTTCGTCCGGTCCTGGCGCAGCTGGAACCAGTAGAACCCGTGGCCGGCCAGCGTCAGCAGGTACGGCCACTCTCCGATGGCGGGGAAGCGCACGCCGCCGATCAGCTCGACCGGGTACCGCCCCCCGTACTGCCGCAGGTCCAGTTCGGTCGGCTGCGCGAACCGCGAGAAGTTGTTCACGCACATGACCAGGTCGCCCTCGTGCTCGCGCACGAAGGCCAGCACCGCGGGGTTGCTGGAGGGCAGCTCGGTGTAGCTGCCGAGGCCGAACGCGGGATTGAGCTTTCGGATCTCGATCATGCGACGCGTCCAGTGCAGCAGCGAACTCGAACTGCTCTGCTGCGCCTCGACGTTGGTCACCTGAAAGCCGTACACCGGATCCATGATGGGCGGCAGACTGAGCCTGCCCGGGTCCGCCGACGAGAAACCCGCATTGCGGTCCGGCGTCCACTGCATCGGGGTGCGGACGCCGTCCCGGTCGCCCAGCCAGATGTTGTCGCCCATGCCGATCTCGTCGCCGTAGTACAGCACCGGCGAACCGGGCAGCGAGAGCAGCAGCGCGGTGAACAGCTCGACCTGGTTGCGGTCGTTCTCCAACAGCGGGGAGAGCCGGCGGCGGATGCCCACGTTGGCCCGCATCCGCGGGTCCTTCGCGTACTCCGCGTACATGTAGTCGCGCTCCTCGTCGGTGACCATCTCCAGGGTCAGCTCGTCGTGGTTGCGCAGGAAGATGCCCCACTGGCAGCCCGAGGGGATCTCCGGGGTCTTCGCCAGGATCTCGGAGACCGGGTAGCGGGACTCCCGGCGGACCGCCATGAAGATCCGCGGCATCACCGGGAAGTGGAACGCCATGTGGCACTCGTCGCCGCCGGAGCCGAAGTCGCCGAAGTAGTCGACCACGTCCTCCGGCCACTGGTTGGCCTCGGCCAGCAGCACGGTGTCCGGGTAGTTGGCGTCGATCTCCTTGCGGACCCGCCGCAGGAAGTCGTGGGTCTCCGGCAGGTTCTCGCAGTTGGTGCCCTCGCGGGCGTACAGGTACGGCACCGCGTCGAGGCGGAAGCCGTCGATGCCGAGGTCCAGCCAGAACTTCAGCGCGGCCATCACCTCCTCCTGCACCTGCGGGTTGTCGTAGTTCAGGTCCGGCTGGTGGCTGAAGAAGCGGTGCCAGTAGTACTGCTTGCGGACCGGGTCGAACGTCCAGTTCGAGGACTCGGTGTCGACGAAGATGATCCGCGCGTCCGGGTACTGCTTGTCGTCGTCGGCCCACATGTAGAAGTCGCCGTACGGCCCGTCCGGGTCGTTGCGGGAGGCCTGGAACCACGCGTGCTGGTCGCTGGTGTGGTTGACCACGAAGTCGATGATCACCCGCATGCCGCGCGCGTGCGCCGCGTCGACGAACTCCACGAAGTCGGCCAGGTTGCCGAACTCGGGGAGCACCGACTGGTAGTCCGAGACGTCGTAACCGCCGTCCCGCAGCGGGGAGTTCATGAACGGGGGGAGCCAGAGGCAGTCCACACCCAGCCACTGGAGGTAGTCGAGCCGCGAGGTGAGCCCCTTGAGGTCACCGACGCCGTCGCCGTTGCTGTCCTGGAACGAGCGCACCAGCACTTCGTAGAAGACCGCGCGTTTGAACCACTCGGGGTCGCGGTCCCGGGCGGGGGTGTCGGCGAAGGTGTCGGGGACGGGCTCGTTGACTGTCACTGCGGGTTCCTCCGAACCGTGAGGAGGTGGGCCGGCCCGGAAGAGGGATCGAGCCGGACGTAGTTGTGACGGCCCCAGGCGTAGGTGGCGCCGGTGAGCTCGTCGTGCACCGTCAGCGGCCCCGGCACGTCGAGCGTCACCGTGGCCTCCTGGACGTGGTGCGGGTCCAGGTTGACCACGCAGATCACGTGGTCCTCCAGGCCGTCCTCGGTGACGGCGGTCTTGGAGAACGCGATGACCCGCTCGTTGTCGACGGGGTGGAAGCGCAGGTCCCGCAGCTGCTGGAGCGCGGGGTGCCGGCGGCGCAGCCGGTTCAGGGCGGTCAGCAGCGGCGCGAGCGAGTCCTGCCGGGACCAGTCGCGCGGGCGCAGCTCGTACTTCTCCGAGTGCAGGTACTCCTCCGAGCCGGGCGCCGCCGCCTCGTTCTCGAACAGCTCGAAGCCCGCGTACACCCCGAAGCTGGGGGAGAGCGCCGCCGCCAGCACCGCGCGCACCGCGAACGCGGCCCGGCCGCCGTGCTGCAGGTACTCGGGCAGGATGTCCGGGGTGTTGGCGAAGAAGTTCGGCCGCATGTAGGCGGCCGCCTCGCCGGTCAGCTCGGTCAGGTACTCGGTCAGCTCGGCCTTGGTGTTGCGCCAGGTGAAGTACGTGTAGGACTGGTGGAAGCCCACCTTGCCCAGGGTGTGCATCATCGCCGGGCGGGTGAACGCCTCCGCCAGGAACAGCACGTCCGGGTCGGTGCGCGCGACGTCCGCGAGCACCTTCTCCCAGAAGTTCACCGGCTTGGTGTGCGGGTTGTCGACCCGGAAGATCCGCACCCCGCGGGCCATCCAGAACCGCAGGATGCGCACCGTCTCGCGGACGATCCCGTCGAAGTCCTGGTCGAAGTTGACCGGGTAGATGTCCTGGTACTTCTTCGGCGGGTTCTCGGCGTACGCGATGGTGCCGTCCGCGCGGTGGCTGAACCACTCCGGGTGCTTGTGCACCCACGGGTGGTCCGGCGAGCACTGCAGCGCGAAGTCCAGCGCCACCTCCAGGCCCAGCGCGCCCGCCTCCGCCACGAAGTGGTCGAAGTCCTCCAGGGTGCCCAGGTCCGGGTGGACGGCGTCGTGGCCGCCCTCCGGGGAGCCGATCGCCCACGGCGAGCCGACGTCGCGCGGGCCGGCCGTCAGCGAGTTGTCCGGACCCTTGCGGTGGGCCCGGCCGATCGGGTGGACCGGCGGCAGGTACACCACGTCGAAGCCCATCGCGGCCACCGCGGGCAGCCGCTCGGCGGCCGTCCGGAACGTCCCCGACACCGGCGGCTCGACGCCGGACGGGTCGACCACCGCGCCCTCCGAGCGCGGGAAGAACTCGTACCAGGAGCCGAACAGCGCCCGCTTGCGGTCCACCTGGAGCGGCTGCGAGCGGGTCGCCGAGACCAGCTCGCGCAGCGGGTGGCGGGCCAGCAGCGCCGTCACCTCCGGGTCCAGCGCGGCCGCGTAGCGGCTCAGCGGCGGCAGGCCGGTGTCGCGCAGCGCGTCCACCGCCGCCAGCACCTGGGCCCGGCCGTCCTTCTTCGGCACCCCGGCGGCCGCGCGCTCCAGCAGCTGCGCGCCCTCCTCCAGCACCAGCGCGGTGTCGATCCCGGCCGGGAGCTTCACCGCGGCGTGCTTCTTCCAGGTCGCCACCGGGTCGGACCAGGCCTCCACCAGGTACGACCAGCGGCCCGGGGCGGTCGGCGTGACGTACGCGCCCCAGCGGTCGCTGCCCTCGGACAGCTCGCGCATCGGCGTCCACGGGCCGCTGCGGCCGCGCGGGTCGCGCAGCACCACGTTGGCGCCGACCGCGTCGTGGCCCTCGCGGAACACCGTCGCGGAGACCAGGAAGCGCTCCCCCTCCACGGCCTTGGCCGGACGCCGACCGGCGTCGACGAGCGGGTTCACGTCAAGCACGGGGATGCGGCCGATCACGGTGTCGCTCTCTGTCGTCTTGCGGGCGGGACGGGCGGCGGCGCGCTTGGCGGCCGGCCGCCCGGACGTCCCGGTGGGGTCGGTGGGCGCCGCGGCGGTCTTCCGGGCGGGCGCGGCGGCCACGGCACCGGCCGCGGCGCCGGCGGCCGCGTCCACCGCGGCGGTGGACCTGACGGTGGTGGTCCGTTTCGCCGCGGCCTTGCGGGGTGCCCGCGGCCGCGCTTCGCGGCCGGTTCGGCGGCCTTCCGGCGGGCCGCCCCGGCGCGCGGGGCCGGGACCGGGGGCTCCCCGGCCGCCGGGGCGTCCGCCGGTGCTACTGGATTCGACGGGGTGTCGGGTGCGTCGTCCGTCGGCACCGTGGACTGGTCCCGCGTGTCGCCGTGCATGCCAATGCTCCTGCCCGAGATCGGCGGCAGCTCCCGCGGCAGCGGCGCCGCGGGAGTACCGGGAGGACTACAGGGGTGAGGAAGGACGTGCGACCGGAGCCTGCCCGCGCCGACGGCCCAGGCAGTCCCGCCCGCCGGTCGGCGGCCACGCGGCGGCGCGCCGAGCACGACGCACGTGTCCCGGCGCGCGTCGTTCGGTGCACGCCCCCCGCGTGACCCAACCCACCGGAAAACGACCGGGCAGGGAACAAGGACACGCGGGGACGCGGCGACTGGGGCCGAATGGGCTAAGGAATGTGAGGGTCCGTCGAACAAGGCATGCAGCGGCCGAGGCAGCAGGGGGCGACCACCCGATCGCGCACCAGCGGCACTCACGACCTTGTTGCATCCTCGCACCACCGGCAAGGGCTACGTGCGGGTAGGCGCGCGGTTTCAGCCGGTATGCAACGGTGAAACAGACACCCGAAACACCTCCGTCCCCAGAAGTTCACACCCGACGGCGCGTCTTTTCCTAGCGTGCGCCCCCTGCGCGCCGGGATTTGCCACCACGCGCCCGGAACGATCTCAACACTGCTCCGAACGGGTGTGGCGCCTGCCGGTTGACGCTCCTTCAGGCGTGCGTCCGGGGCTACGCTCCATGGCGTGAAGGCAATCCGCAGGTTCACCGTCCGCACCGTCCTGCCCGAACAGCTGCAGCCACTGCACGAGCTCGCGCTGAACCTCCGCTGGTCCTGGCACCCCGAGACGAGGGAGCTGCTGCGCTCCGTCGACCCGGAGGTCTGGGCCGCCGTCGGAGAGGACCCGGTCCGACTGCTCGGCGAGGTCCCCGCGACCAGACTCGCCGCGCTCGCCGGCGACCGGCGCTTCCTGCGCCGCCTCGGCGACCTGTCCGACGAACTGCGCGACTACCTCACCGGCCCGCGCTGGTACCAGGGCGCGAGCGACCCCGCCGAGCCCGACGGCGCCCTGCCCGCGGCCATCGCCTACTTCTCCCCCGAGTACGGCATCGCCGCCGCCCTCCCGCAGTACTCCGGCGGGCTCGGCATCCTGGCCGGCGACCACCTCAAGGCCGCCTCCGACCTCGGTGTCCCGATCATCGGCGTCGGCCTGTTCTACCGGCACGGCTACTTCCGGCAGTCCCTCGACCGGGACGGCTGGCAGCAGGAGCGCTACCCCCTGCTCGACCCCGACGCGCTCGCCGTCACCCTGCTCCGCGAGGAGGACGGCACCCCCTGCCGGATCGACCTCGCCCTCCCCGGCGGCCGCACCCTGGCCGCCCAGGTCTGGCGCGCCCAGGTCGGCCGCGTCCCGCTGCTGCTGCTCGACTCCGACGTCGAGGCCAATAGCCCCGCCGAACGCGACGTCACCGACCGGCTCTACGGCGGCGGCAGCGAGCACCGGCTGCTGCAGGAAATACTGCTGGGCATCGGCGGCGTCCGCGCCGTCCGCACCTACTGCCGGCTCACCGCCCACCCCGAGCCCGAGGTCTTCCACACCAACGAGGGCCACGCCGGCTTCCTCGGCCTGGAGCGGATCGGCGAACTCACCACCGCCCACCCCGGACTCGGCTTCGCCGACGCGCTGGAGGCCGTCCGGGCCGGCACCGTGTTCACCACCCACACGCCCGTTCCGGCCGGAATCGACCGCTTCGACCGCGAGCTGGTCGCCCGGCACTTCGGCGGCGACGCGGCGCTGCCCGGCGTCCCCGTCGACCAGGTGCTCGCGCTCGGCGCGGAGAGCTGGAGCGGCGGCGACCCCAAGCTGTTCAACATGGCCGCCATGGGCCTGCGCCTCGCCCAGCGCGCCAACGGCGTCTCCACCCTGCACGGCGCCGTCAGCCGGGAGATGTTCCGCGGCCTGTGGCCCGGGTTCGACGCGCCCGAAGTCCCGATCACCTCGATCACCAACGGCGTGCACGCCCCCACCTGGATCGACCCGGCCGTCGTCCGGCTCGGCGCCACCGAGATCGGCCAGGAGCGCGCCGAGGCCGCGATGGCCGTGGGCACCGCCGGCCAGTGGACCGGCCTGGAGCGGATCGGCAACGCCGAGGTCTGGGAGCTGCGCCGCACGCTGCGCGCCCAGCTGGTCGACGAGGCCCGCGGCCGGCTGCGCGCCTCCTGGCGCCAACGCGGCGCCGGGCAGGCCGAGTTGGGCTGGACGGACAGCGTCCTCGACCCGGACGTGCTGACCATCGGCTTCGCCCGCCGCGTCCCCTCGTACAAGCGCCTCACCCTGATGCTGCGCGACCCGGCCCGGCTGCGGGCGCTGCTGCTCGACCCCGAGCGGCCGGTGCAGATCGTCATCGCCGGCAAGGCGCACCCCGCGGACGACGGCGGCAAGCGGCTGATCCAGCAGCTGGTCGCGTTCGCCGACGACCCCGCGGTGCGGCACCGGATCGTCTTCCTGCCGGACTACGACATGGCGATGGCCAAGACGCTGTACCCCGGCTGCGACGTCTGGCTGAACAACCCGCTGCGCCCGCTGGAGGCCTGCGGCACCTCCGGGATGAAGGCCGCGCTGAACGGCTGCCTCAACCTGTCCATCCTCGACGGGTGGTGGGACGAGTGGTACGACGGCCAGAACGGCTGGGCCATCCCCACCGCCGACGGCGGCACCGGGGAGGGCGTGGTCGACCCGGAGAGCAAGGAGGCCGAGCGGCGCGACGACATCGAGGCCGCCGCGCTCTACGACCTGATCGAGCACCAGGTCGCCGCCCGGTTCTACGACCGGGGCGCGGACGGCCTCCCGCACCGGTGGATCTCCATGGTCCGGCACACCCTGGTCACGCTCGGCCCGAAGGTGCTGGCCGGCCGGATGGTCCGCGAGTACGTCGAGCGGCTGTACGCCCCGGCGGCCGCGGCCAAGCGGCGGCTGGAGGGCGCGGCGGGCGACTACGCCGCGGCGAAGGAGCTGGCGGGCTGGAAGGCCGGCGTCCGGGAGGCGTGGCCCGCGGTGCGGGTCGAGCACGTCGAGGCGGACGGGGCGGGCGAGGCCCAGGAGCTGGGGGCGACGCTCGCCCTGCGGGTCCAGGTCAACCTGGGGCGGCTGCGGCCCGAGGACGTCGAGGTGCAGGTGGTCTCCGGGCGGGTCGACGAGAGCGACCGGATCTCCGAGGCGACCACGCTCGCGCTCAAGCCCGCGGGCGGCGGCACCGACCTCGACGGGCGGATCCGCTACGAGGGCCACCTCGAACTCTCCCGCACCGGCCCGTTCGGGTACACCGTCCGCGTCCTGCCCACGCACCCGAGGCTGGCCTCGGTCGCCGAGCTGGGGCTGCTGGCGGCGCCGGCCGAGACCGGCGGGATGGACGCGGGCGTGCTCAGGTAGCCGGTCGGCGGGAGGCGTCGGGGGCCCGGAGCGAGGGGCCCCGCCGCCTCCCGCCGTCAGGTCGTGCGCCAGGTGTGCCAGAGGTCGGCGTACGGGCCCCGGGCGGCCAGCAGCTCTTCGTGGGAGCCCAGGGCGGTCAGCCGGCCCCGGTCGAGCACGGCCACCCGGTCGGCGTCGTGGGCGGTGTGCAGCCGGTGCGCGATGGCGATGACGGTGCGGCCGGTGAGCGCGGCGGCCAGCGCGCGTTCGGTGTGGCGAGCGGTCGCCGGGTCGAGCAGGGCGGTGGCCTCGTCGAGCACCAGGGTGTGCGGGTCGGCCAGGATGACCCGGGCGAGGGCCAGCTGCTGGGCCCGGGCGCCGTCCAGCCGGGTCGCGGTGGGGCCGAGCTCGGTGTCCAGGCCCGCGGGCAGGTCGTGCTGCCAGCCGACCGCGTCCAGCGCGGCGGTGAGCGCCGCGTCGTCGGCCCCGGGGGCGGCGATCAGCAGGTTGTCGCGGAGGGTGCCGAGGAAGACGTGGTGCTCCTGGGTGACCAGGACGACCTGGCGGCGCAGCCGCTCCGGGGCGAGGTCGGCGAGCGGGACGCCGCCGACGGTGACGCTGCCGGTCCGCGGGCGGTCGACGCCGGCCAGCAGGCGGCCCAGGGTGGTCTTGCCGGAGCCGGAGGGGCCGACCACGGCCAGCCGCTCGCCCGGCGTCAGGTCGAGGTCGAGGCCGTGCAGGACGTCCGGCCCCTCCGGGTAGGCGTAGCGGACGCCGCTGACCCGGATCCGGTCGTCGGCGGGGCCGTCCTCCCCGGTGCGGGCCTGGGCGGGGACGGAGGCCCGGACGGGGGCGGAGGCCGGGGCGGGGGCCGGGGCCAGGCCCTCGACGCGGGCGTACGCGGCGGTGCTGCTCTGCAGGCCCTCCAGCAGGATGACGATGGTGTCGAGCGGGTCGATGACGCGCTGCAGGTACAGCGCGGTGGCGACGGCCGTGCCCGCGGTCACCGTGCCGTGGGCGACCAGGACGGCGCCGAGCGGGAGGACCAGCACGGCCGGCAGGGTGTACGAGAGGTTGATCGCGGCGAAGTAGCGCAGCCGCAGGTCCAGGGTGCGCATCCGGGCCCGGTGCGCGGTGGCGACGGCCTCGCGGCCGGCGGCGAGGCGCAGGCCGCCCAGGCCGAGGGCGTCGACCGTGCGGGCGCCGTTCGCGGTGGCGGAGAGCGTCTCGGCGAGCCCCGCGGTGGCGGCGCGGTCGGCGAGGTACGCGGGGCGGGAGCGGCGCAGGTACCAGCGCGAGCCGAGGGCGATGCCGAGGACCGTGAGCAGCCCGCAACTGCCCAGCAGCGGGCTGACGGTGAGGATCGCGCCGAGGATGAACACGACCTGCGCGCCGGCCACCAGCAGCTCCGGGGCGGCGTCCCGGAGCGTCTCGCCGACGGCGGTGGCGTCGGCGGTGCCGCGCGCGGTGAGGTCGCCGGTGCCCGCGCGTTCGGCGGTGGCGGCGGGCAGGGCGAGCACCCGGTCGAGCAGCTGCTCGCGGACCTTGGCGGCGGAGCGCTCGCCGAACCGGTGCGCCAGGTAGCGGGCCTGCCGGCCGAGCAGGATCTGCACGACGGCGCAGCAGAGCAGCAGCAGGCCGAGCCGGTCGACGTCGGAGGTGGTGGCCCCGTGGGCGACCCGGTCGATGATCCGGCCGAGCAGCCAGGGCCCGGCCAGACCGAGCAGGGCGGCCGCGGCGTTGAGCCCCAGCACGGCGGCGAAGGCCCGCCCGTCGGCCCGGACCAGCGCGACGGCGGCCCGCCGGACCTGGCGGGCGTCGGCGATCGGAAGGATGCTCAACTGGGCTCCTCGGCGGGGGAGTCGGTGGGGGAGTCGGTGGGCGTTCGGGCTGCCGAGTGCGGTGCGGCGGTGGCGGGTCGGGGGTGGGGGTGTGCGAGCGGCCTGCCGGGGGCGGTGGTCGGCGTGGTGGTGCTCAACCGGGCTCCTCGGCGGGGGAGTCGGCGTCGCGGGCGACCAGGGTGCGGTAGTCGGGGTGGGTGCGGAGCAGCTCGCGGTGGGTGCCGGTGGCGGCGACCTTGCCGTCGACCAGGTAGTGGACGGTGTCGGCGCGGTCGAGGAGGAGGGGGGAGGTGCTGGTGAGCAGGGTGGTGCGGCCGGCGCGGGCGGTGCGCAGGCCGGCGGCCATCGCGGCCTCGGTGTGGGCGTCGACCGCGGAGGTGGGTTCGACGGCGAGCAGGAACTCCGGGTCGGCGGTCAACGCGCGGGCCAGCCGCAGGCGTTGGCGCTGGCCGCCGGAGAGGTTGCGGCCGCCGGCGGCGATCGGGGCGTCCAGGCCGCCGGGGAGGGCGTCGTGGACGTCCTGCGCGGCGGCGGCCCCGATCGCGGCCAGCAGGGCGGCGTCGTCGGCGCCGGTGCGGCCGCGGACGGTCTCGCGCAGGGTGCCGGCGAACAGGGCGGCCTCGTTCTCGGCCAGGGCGATCCGGTCGCGGACGGCGGCCGTCGGCAGGTCGGCGAGCGGGGTGCCGCCCCACTCGGCGGTGGTGCCGGGGGCGAGCCGGGCGAGCCGTTCGGCGACGGCGGCGCTGTCGGCGGGGCGGGCCCCGGCGAGCACGTTCAGGGTGCCGGGGGTCAGCCGGACGCCGGACTCGGGGTCGGTCAACTCGGCTTCCGCGACGGGTGGTTGCGCGGTGCCGCGGTCGGGTTCGGGGGCGAGCGTGAGGAAGTCCACCACCCGGCGGGCGCAGACCAGGCCGCGGGCGATGTCCTGGCCGCTCTCCAGCAGGAAGTAGACCGGGGCGACCAGCACCGCGGTGTACCCGAAGGCCGCGGCCAGCCGGCCGGGGGTCAGCTGGCCGGCGACGGCGAGGCGGGCGCCGAGCCAGGTGACGGCGGCCAGCAGCAGGACGGGCAGGCCGGTGCCGAGCGCCTGGATCCAGCTGGTGACGGCGCCGACCCGGTAGCCCTCGGCGCGCAGCAGCCGGGAGTCGTCCCGGTAGCGGGCGGCGTACACGTCCTTGCCGCCGAGGCCGTTCAGCACCCGCAGCCCGCCGGCCAGGTCCTCGAAGCGGGCGGTCAGCCGGGACTGGCGGTCGCGGTAGCGGTTCTCGGCGCCGCGCTGGCGGGCGAACAGCGGCCGCACCGCCAGGCCGAGCAGCGGCATGCCGAGCAGGACGACCAGGGCCAGCAGCGGGGAGAGGCCGAACAGCAGCGCGGCGATCGTCAGGTAGCAGACCACCGCGCCGACGCCCGGGCCGACGAAGGTCAGCGCCAGGGACATCCGGACCACGTCGGAGATGCCGATGGTGACCACCTCGCCCGCGGTCACCTGCCGGGGCAGCGCCGCGCCCAGGCGGGTGCTGTGCCGCAGCACCACGGCGACGGTGCGGAAGGTGGCGTCGTTGCGGACCAGCGTCATGGTGCGGTGCCGGTACCAGGCGAGCACCAGGGTGAGCAGGCCGAAGCCGAGCATCGCGGCGGCCCAGCCCAGCACCGGGGCGCTCCGGCCGGCCCGCAGCCCGTCGTCCACGGCGCGGGAGAGCAGGTAGGGCTGGACGGTCAGCCCGAGCATCCAGGCGGTGCCGAAGAAGGTGCCGGCCAGCGAGCGGCGGAGCTGGCTGGTGGCCAGCCAGCACAGGAAGCGAAAAGGGCTGCGGACGTCTGGTTCGCCGGGGTCGCCGGCCGTCGGACCGTTCACGCAGCGAGGCTAGTGGCCGGGCCGGGGGCGCGGCGACGGGGTTTCCCGCCGTCGCGCCCCCGGCCCGGGCGGGCTGCGCGGACTACGAGGCGTAGACCTGGAGTTCGGCGACCTGGCCGGCCGGCCAGCCGGTGTTGGCGGTGAAGACCAGGCGGACGTACCGGGTGCTGCTGCCGGCCGGGAGGGCGAGGGTGGCGGTGTTGCCGGTGGCCGGGTCGAAGACGCGGCCGGCGGGGGCCAGCAGGCGGGTGAAGGTGGTTCCGTCGGTGCTGCCCTGGACCTCGACGGTCTGGGTGCGGGTGGCCCAGGCGGCGGCCGGGGGGACGGAGAGGACGATCCGGCGCACCGGGAGGGCGGCGCCGAGGTCGGTCTGGAGCCACTGCGGGAAGGCGTTGTTCGGGCTCTCCCAGTAGCTGTTCGGGTCGCCGTCCACCGCGTTGCCGGAGCCGTAGTTCTGGGTGTGGCCGCTCTCCGCGGTCGGCCGGCGCAGCGCCAGGTTGCCGGTGGGGACGGTGGCGGCGGAGGTGGTCGCGGTGACCTGGCCGGAGGCGGGGGAGAGGTTGCCCGCCGCGTCCAGGGCCCGGACGGTGAAGGCGTACGCGGTGGAGGGGGACAGGCCGGTGACGGTGAGCGAGGTGGCGGCGGTGGCGGCCGCGACCGCGTCGCCGAGCAGGACCCGGTAGCCGGTGACGCCCACGTCGTCGACCGAGGCGTTCCAGGCCAGCGAGACCGTGGTGTCGTTCTGCCCGGTCACCCGCAGGCCGGTCGGCGCGCTCGGGGCGGTGGTGTCCGGCGGCGCGGTCGGGAACGGCCGGGTCGGGCGGGCCGCGGTCACGGGCAGCTGCCCCTTGAGCATCCGGCCGCCGTCGCCGGTCAGCCGCAGGTAGTAGTCCGAGGAGCAGGCCGTGCCGTCCTCGTCCAGCGCCAGGAACCCGGACCCGGCGGGCACCCAGGCCTGGGACTCGGCGGTCTTGGCGATCTGGTTGCCCTCGTTGTACTCGTCGAACATCGAGATGTACGCGGAGGCCACCCCGGCCCGGGCCATGTTGTAGAACTGCCGCCACATGAAGTCGCCGTGCGCCCGCTGCCGGTCGCCGACCCCGCCGGGCAGCACGCACGGCTGGTAGTCGATGCCGTGCGCGGTGCACTCCGCCAGGTCCGGGACGGTCGCCACGTTGTAGAAGTTGTCGGCGTCCGCCGCGCTGCCGATCCGGCCGACCAGCCAGGGCGAGAGCATGTCGAAGGCGTGGTAGACGTCCGAGAAGCCGGGCCGGGAGTCCCGGTCGCCGGTGCGCCACCAGGTCGGCACCCCGCCGATCACGTAACAGCCCTGCGCCTTGAACCAGTTGACCACGTCCAGGCACTGCGCGGGGGTGAACGGGCGCTGGTTGTCGTTGAACCCGAAGCCCCAGACGCACACCACCGGCTTCCCGTTCTGCCGGGCGTACGCGGGCGAGGCGGTGTGGGCGCGCATCTTGCCCGTCCAGTCGGCCTTGATCTCCGACTGCATGCCCGTCCAGTCCGAGACGTCGTACATGACGTAGAACTTGACGCCCTGGGACTCCGCCGCGCTGCGCACCCGGCCCGCCATCGCGTCCCGGGTCGGGCCCTCGCCGCCGGTCGGGTTGAAGCGCTGCAGGGCGGCGGTGTCGATGCCGTACTGCTTCATCCAGCGGAAGTGCACGTCGACCGTGGACTGGTCGTAGGAGGAGAACAGGGCGGCCTGCTGACCGTTGTTCAGGTTGGCGAAGGCCGTGGCGTACGTCTTCGGGTAGTCGCGGACGTCCGGCCAGGCGACGATCGACCTGTTGGTGTTCGAGGGCGTCTGGCCCCAGTTCTGCGCCCAGTGCCACCAGCCGTTGATCGGGGCGCCGTCGCCCTGGCAGGCGAACCAGCCCTGGTAGCCGACCGTCACCTTGCCGACCACGTCGCCCGCCGGGCTCGCGGCGTGCGCCGCGCCCTCGCCCAGACCCACCGCTCCGACCACGCCCGCCGCTGCCGCCGCCTGCAGGAAAACGCGCCGCGATACCACCATGCCGTTGCCTCCGCCCGGTTGACCGACACCTTGTCAGGTCCTCGACCTGCCGTCGGGATGGTAGTGAGGTGGACATGCGGCAGCAATACTTGTGACAAACAGCGCAAGAAACTGGCAGGGTTCGTGCAAGTCTCGAATGCAGGCAAGCGGGTGGGGGTGCGGGGCCTCAGACCAGGCTGTCCCGCCAGGTCCGGTGCAGGGTGGCGAAGCGGCCCTCGCCGGCGGTGAGTTCGGCGGGGGTGCCGTCCTCGACGATCCGGCCCCGGTCCATCACCAGGACCCGGTCGGCGATCTCCACGGTGGACAGGCGGTGGGCGATGATCACCGCGGTGCGGCCGGCCAGCACGGTGCGCATGGCGTGCTGGACGGCCTGCTCGCCGGGGACGTCGAGCGAGGAGGTGGCCTCGTCGAGGATCAGCACGGCCGGGTCGGCGAGCAGGGCGCGGGCGAAGGCCACCAACTGGCGCTGGCCGGCCGAGATCCGGCCGCCGCGCTTGCGCACGTCGGTGTCGTAGCCGTCGGGGAGGGCGGTGATGAAGGCGTGCGCGCCGATCGCCCGGGCCGCGGCCTCGATCTCGGCGCGGGTGGCGTCCGGCCTGCCGACGGCGATGTTCTCGGCGACCGTCCCGGAGAACAGGAAGGACTCCTGGGTCACCATCACCACGTTCGCCCGCAGGTCGGCGGTGGACAGCGCGCGCAGGTCGACGCCGTCGAGGGTGACGGCGCCCGCGGTGGGGTCGTAGAACCGGGCCAGCAGTTTGGCCAGCGTCGACTTGCCGGCGCCGGTCGCGCCGACCACCGCGGTGGTCCGCCCGGCGGGCAGCAGCAGGTCGAACGGCGGGAGCACCTGCCCGCCGTCGGCGTAGCCGAAGGCGGTGGCCCGGAAGGCGACCTCGCGGCCCCGGCCGCCGGCGGCGGGCAGCGCGGCGGGCTCGGCGGGCTCGGGGACGGACGGTTCGTGGGCCAGCAGTCCGGCCATCTTCTCCAGCGCGGCGGCCGCGGACTGGTAGCTGTTGAGGAACATCGCCAGCTGGTCGATCGGGTCGTACAGCCGGCGCAGGTAGAGCACGAAGGCGGTGAGCACGCCCAGTTCGAGGCTGCCGTCGGTGACCAGGAAGGCGCCGAGGACCACCACGCCGGTGATCCACACGTTGGCGGTCAGCCGGGACAGGAAGACGTACCGGGCCATCTCCAGCAGGCCGTCCGCGGTGGCGGTGGCGGACTGCCGGTTGACGGTGTCGAACGCCGCGTCGTTGGCGGCCTCGCGGCGGAACGCCTGCACCGGGCGGATGCCGTTCATGGTCTCGGTGAAGCGGACGATCAGCCCGGCGCTGACGGTGCGCGAGCGGCGGTAGACCTGCCGGGAGCGGCGCCGGAAGGACCGGACGATCAGGTACATCGGCAGGAAGGAGGCCAGCGCGGCCAGGCCCAGGCGCCAGTCGACGACCAGCAGGACGACGGTGATGTAGCCGACCGACAGGCCGACCATCAGCAGCTCCTGCAGGCCCTCGGCGAGCAGCTCGCGCAGGGTGTCCACGTCCCCCGTGGCGCGGGAGATGATCCGGCCGGAGGTGTAGCGCTCGTGGAAGTCGAGGCTGAGCCGCTGGGCGTGCCGGAAGATCCGGCCGCGCAGCTCCAGCAGGACGTCCTGGTTGATCCGGGCGGCGAGCCGGATGAACGTCCGCTGCAGCAGCGTGGCGGCCAGCGCGCAGCCCAGGTAGGCGGCGGTGACGGCGACCAGCGGGCCCCAGTCGTGCCCGCGCAGCGCCGGGACGCCCCGGTCGATGGCGTAGGCGACCAGCAGCGGGCCGGTCTGCAGCGCGGCCTGCTGGATGAGGACGGCCAGCACGGCGACGGCGATCCGGCGGCGGTGCGGGGCGAGCAGCGAGCCGAGCAGGGCGCGCGGGGCGCCGGGCGGGACGGGGATGTCTTGGTCGTCCTCGGCCCGGGGGAGGAGCTCGTCCTCCTCGGCGACGGGTGCGGCGACGGCGGTGGTCATCGGGCCAGCGCCCCTTCCAGCTCGGGTTCGCCGGACATCAGGGCCCGGTAGGCGGGACAGGAGCGCAGCAGCTCCTGGTGGGTGCCGACGGCGGCGATCCGCCCGTCGGCGAGCAGCGCGACCCGGTCGGCGAGCAGCACCGTGGACGGGCGGTGCGCGACGACCAGGGCGGTGGTGCCGGACAGGACCTCCCGCAGGGCGCGCTCGACCAGCGCCTCGGTGTGCACGTCGAGCGCGGAGAGCGGGTCGTCCAGCACCAGGAAGCGGGGCTCGCCGACCACGGCGCGGGCCAGCGCGAGGCGCTGGCGCTGGCCGCCGGACAGGCTCAGGCCCTGCTCGCCGACCTCGGTGTCCAGCCCGGCGGGGAGCCGGTCGACGAAGCCGGCCTGCGCGGTGGCGAGCGCGGCGGCGACCTGCTCGGGGGCGGCGTCGGGGGCGCCCATCAGGACGTTCTCCCCGACGGTGGCGGAGAACAGGGTCGGGTCCTCGAAGGCGACGGCGATCCGGCGGCGCAGCTCGGCGCGCGGCAGGTCGCGGACGTCGGTGCCGTCCAGGGTGATCGACCCGGCGGTGGGCTCGTACAGGCGGGGGAGCAGCGCGGTGAGCGTGGTCTTGCCGCTGCCGGTGGCGCCGACCAGGGCGAGCGTCTCGCCGGGGCGCACGTGCAGGTCGACGCCGGCCAGCAGGTCGGGGGAGCCGGCCGGGGCGTCGGGGTAGCGGAAGCGGACGCCGGTGAAGCGGATGCCGAGGTCCGCGGAGGGGGTGCGGCCGGACGGGGGCTCGACGGGCTCCGGCTCGTCCATCACCTCGAAGTAGCGGTCGGCGGCGCTGGCGGCCTCGGCGGCGAAGCCGAGCAGCCAGCCGATCGACTCGACCGGCCAGCGCAGCGCCATCGCGGTGGACAGGAAGGCGACCAGGGTGCCGACCGAGAGCTGGTCGTGGGCGACCAGGACGGCGCCGGCGGCCAGCACGGCGCCCAGGGCCAGTTCGGGCAGGCCGACGATGACCGCCCACAGGTTGCCCAGCAGGCCGGCCTTGCGCAGTTCGGTCTCGCGCAGGGCGGCGCTGCGGTCGCGGAACTCCTCGGCCATGGTGCGGTGCCGGCCGAAGGCCTTGAGGATCCGGATGCCGAGCACCGACTCCTCGACCACGGTGGCCAGGTCCCCGTTCTGGTCCTGGGCGAGCCGGGAGGCGGCCGAGTACCCGGCCTCGAAGCGGCGGGTGAAGAACATCAGCGGGATCGCCGGGAGCAGGGTGATCAGGGCGAGCCGCCAGTCCAGCACGAACATCAGCGCGGTGCCGGTCAGGAAGACCGTGGAGTTGACCACCAGGAAGACCAGCGGGAAGGCCAGGAACAGCCGCAGCACGAACAGGTCCGAGGTGGCCCGGGAGAGCAGCTGGCCGGAGGGCCAGCGGTCGTGGAAGGAGATCGGCAGCCGCTGGAGCTTGGCGAACAGCTCGCCGCGCAGCCTGGTCTCGACCCGGGCGAGCGGGCGGGCCACGATCACCCGGCGGACGCCGAACAGGACGGCCTCGGCGACGCCGAGCAGCAGCAGGGCGCCGGCCAGCGGCCACAGGCCGGACAGGTCGCGGTGGGCGACCGGGCCGTCGACGATCCGGCGCAGCACCACCGGGACGGCCAGCACGCTGAGCGAGGCGAGCCCGGCGGCCGCCATCGAGCCGAGGATCCGCCAGCGGGCCTCGCGCGCGTAGGGCCACAGGCGCAGCAGCGAGCGCACCGCGGACCGGTGTGCCGGTACGGGTGAATCTGTCGGGCCGTCGGTTGACGGGTTGTTCGAATCCGCGGGGGTGGGCGGAGCTGAGGTCTGGTTCTCGGCCATCGCCGAGAGGGTAGGCCGGACCGCTGACATTTCTCATCCGGTTTTTTGCCCCTGTCGGCGGGATCCGGCCAGGCCCCGGGGGGCGTGCGCCCGCTCCGGCACGGCGTGCGCCCGCTCCGGCGCGCCCGCCCGACGCCCCGGCACCGCCGCCTCACCCCGCCGTCAGCAGCACCGCCGAACGGCCGGTCAGCAGCACCGACGTCACCGGCGCCGGGTCCGGCTCGCCGGCCAGCGCGGTGTCCAGCACCGGGACGTGCGGCGCGGGCAGCGTGAAGCGCCGCGGCTCGGCGGCGGCGTTCAGCAGCAGCAGGAAGTCGGCGTCCCGCACCTCGCGGCCGCGCTGGTCGCGCTCGGACATCGCGCGGCCCGACAGCCGCATCGCCAGCGCCTGCCCCGGCGAGAACCAGTCCTCGTCGGTCATCTCCCGGCCCGCCGGGGTCAGCCAGGTCAGGTCCCGCTGCCCGTCGGGCCCGGCCGGGCGGCCGGAGAAGAACGCCCGCTGCCGCAGCACCGGGTGCGCCCGGCGCAGGTGCACCAGCCTGGCGGTCAGCTCGGTCAGCGAGCGCCAGTCCGGGTCGTCCAGCAGCGACCAGTCCAGCCAGCCGGTCTCGTTGTCCTGGCAGTACGCGTTGTTGTTGCCGCCCTGGGTGCGCCCCATCTCGTCGCCCGCGGTCAGCATCGGCACCCCGCTGGAGAGCAGCAGCGTGGTGAGCAGGTTGCGCAGCTGGCGCACCCGCAGCGAGCGGACCGCCGGGTCGTCGCTCTCGCCCTCCGCGCCGTGGTTCCACGACCGGTTGTCGTCGGTGCCGTCCCGGTTGTCCTCGCCGTTGGCCCCGTTGTGCTTGCGGTCGTAGCTGACCAGGTCGCGCAGCGTGAAGCCGTCGTGGGCGGTGACGAAGTTGACCGAGGCGTACGGGCGGCGGCCGCCGCGCTGGTACAGGTCGGAGGAGCCGGAGAGCCTGGTCGCCAGCTCTCGCACGTCCGGCCGGGCGCCGCGCCAGAAGTCCCGGACGGTGTCCCGGTAGTGGTCGTTCCACTCGCCCCACAGCGGCGGGAAGCCGCCCACCTGGTAGCCGCCCGGGCCGACGTCCCACGGTTCGGCGATCAGCTTGACCCGGCTGAGCAGCGGGTCCTGCGAGACGGCGGCCAGGAACGGGTGCTCCATCTCCACCCCGTCCCCGCCGCGGGCCAGCGCGGCGGCCAGGTCGAACCGGAAGCCGTCCACGCCCATCTCGGCGACCCAGTACCGCAGCGAGTCGGTGATCAGCCGGATCACCTGCGGGCGGCGGGTGTCCAGCGTGTTGCCGCAGCCGGTGTAGTCGGCGTAGCCGCGGCGGGAGCGGTCCGGCCGGTAGTAGCCGGCGTTGTCGATGCCGCGGAAGGACAGCGTCGGGCCCATCACGCCCTGCTCGGCGGTGTGGTTGTAGACCACGTCGAGGATCACCTCGATGCCCGCCGCGTGCAGCGCCCGCACCATCCGCTTGAATTCGCCGACCTGCTGGCCCCGGCTGCCGCCCGCCGAGTAGCCCGCGTGCGGGGCGAAGTAGCCGAGCGTGTTGTAGCCCCAGTAGTTCACCATCCCGCGCGCCTGCAGGTGGTCCTCGCTGACGTGGTGGTGCACCGGCAGCAGCTCCACCGCCGTCACCCCCAGCCGGGTCAGGTGGGCGAGGGCCGCCGGGTGCGCCAGCCCCGCGTAGGTGCCGCGCAGCTCGGGCGGCACGTCCGGGTGGCGCATGGTGAAGCCGCGCACGTGCAGCTCGTACAGCACCGTCTCGGCCCACGGGGTCTTCGGCCGCTGGTCGTCGTACCAGTCGTCGGCGTCGTGCACCACGACGGCCTTGGGCACGTACGGCGCGGAGTCCCGGTCGTCCCGGACGGTGTCCGCCACGTCCCGCTCGGGCCAGTTGCGCACGGCCCCGCAGGTCGCGTCGTGGGCGGTGTAGGCGCCGTCGATCGCCCGGGCGTAGGGGTCGAGCAGCAGTTTGGCGGGATTGTGCCGGGCGCCGGTCCACGGGTCCCACCGGCCGTGGACCCGGAAGCCGTAGCGGGTGCCGGGCAGCACGCCCGGCAGGTAGCCGTGCCAGGTCTGGTACGTCTGCTCGGACAGCCGGTGCCGGCTCTCCCGGCCGTGCTCGTCGAACAGGCACAGGTCGACCGCCTCGGCGCCCGGCGCCCAGAGCGCGAAGTTGGTGCCCCGGCCGCCCTCCGCGTCGGTGCGGAACCTGGCGCCCAGCGGTTGCCAGCCGCCCGGCCACGGCTCGGCGCCGCCGGGCCGGGGCGCCGGGCCGTTCCACCGGGCGGCGGACCGCTCCTGACGGCCCGTGCCCGCACTCAGCTCCTGCCACGCCGTCATGGCGACCCTCCCAGCCATCCGGGGGCCCGTCCCCGTTCTTCCGGTTGTTCCCTGTCCGACGGCCCTCGTCACCCCGGGTCGGGCGGCGTGACGCACCGTGATCGATCATGTGCCCAGTGGAGCCGGGGGCGGAAACCATCCGGCCGTGTCCGGTGGGCGGAATCGATCGTTGTGACCGGTATCGGGTGGTATCGGACGGGTGAGGGAACACGGGAGGGCGGCATGCGCGCCGCGGGACGGCTCTGGGCCCGGCGGGCGGCGGCGGCCGTCCTGCTGCTGCTGACCGGCTGCTCGGGCGGCGGCCCGCCGGGCGACGCGGCCGCCCCGCCGCAGTCCTGGCGCGGCTGTCGGCGCAGCCCGGCGACGGCGCGCAGGACGTCCCGGCGGACGGCCCGGTCGCGGTGTCGGTGGCCGGCGGGCGGCTGCTGAGCGTCCGGCTCGCCGACGACCGGGGCGTCGGCGTCCCCGGCACGCTCAGCGCCGACCGCACCGGCTGGACGGCCGACCACCGGCTGGCCACCGCCACCTCCTACACCCTGGACGCGGTCGCCGAGGACGGCGCCGGGCTGCGCGCCGCCCGGCGCACCGCCTTCACCACCGCCGCCCCCGCCCACACCTTCGTCGGCTCCTTCACCCCCGAGGACGGCTCCACCGTCGGCGTCGGCATGCCCGTCTCGCTGCGCTTCTCGCACCCGATCGCGGACCGGGCCGCGGTCGAGCGGGCCGTCGCGGTCGTCTCCGACCCGCCGCTGGAGATCGCCCCGCACTGGTTCGGCGACCGGCGGCTGGACTTCCGCCCCCGCGCGTACTGGCCGGCCGGGACGCGGGTCACCCTGCTGCTGCGGCTCAAGGACGTCGAGGGCGCGCCCGGCTACCTCGGCACCCAGGACAAGGACGTGCACTTCACCGTCGGCCGCTCGCTGGTGGCCGCGGTCGACCTGGACGCCCACACCATGACCGTCCGCCAGGACGGCCGGGTGCTGCGCACCCTGCCGGTCAGCGGCGGCAGCCCCGAGCACGGCACCTACCTGGGCGCCATGGTGGTCTCCGAGCGGCACCCGGTGACCAGGATGGACTCGCAGACGGTCGGGCTCGGCGACGAGTACGACATCGCGGACGTCCCGCACGCGCTGCGGCTGACCGCCTCCGGGACGTTCGTGCACGGCAACTACTGGAGCGACCCGGCGGTCTTCGGCGCCGCCAACACCAGCCACGGCTGCATCGGCCTGGCCGACGCCAAGGGCGGCTCGGACGACTCCCCGGCCGGCTGGCTCTACCGGCACGTCCGGATCGGCGACGTGGTGGAGGTGCGCGGCTCCCGCGGCGAGCGGGTCGCCCCCGACAACGGCCTCTCCGACTGGAACCTCGACTGGGCGCGCTGGCGGGCCGGCGGCGCGGTTCACTGAACCGGCACCCCGCTCCCGCCGGACCTTCACCCGGACGGGCCGGTTATCCTGGCCGCTCGCCACCGGAACCCGTCCGAACGGGCCCGGGGCGCGGTCGGCCCGGAGCGAGGCGTCCCGGGCGCCAGCACGGGTATTCGTGGGAATACCGGGAGGGGAGCAGCGCGGTGGAGACGGTTCGTACGACCGGAGCGGTGGCAGGACGCGGGCGCCGGGCCAGGCGGTCCGCGGCGGCCCTGCTGGTGGGCGGCGCACTGCTGCTCGGCACCACGGCCTGCAACGACGACAACGGCGGGGGCGGCGGCTCCGCGGACGCCCGGGGCACGTCCGGCGCGTCCGGCGGCGGGAGCTCGTCCTCGGCCCCGGCCGACACGGCCCCGAAGACCTCGGCGGCCCGGCTGACCGTGACGCCCGCCGACGGCGCGACCGACGTGCAGCCCAAGGACGGCCTGCAGGTGGCGGTGGCCGGCGGCAAGCTCACCACCGTCACGGTGACCGACAAGAACGGCAAGCCGGTCGACGGCAAGGTCTCCGACGACGGCCTGAGCTGGAAGCCCAGCGGGCAGCTCGGCGTCGGCGCCACCTACACCGTCTCCGCCCAGGCGGTGGACGCGGAGGGCCTGGTGGCCGCCTCCACCAGCACCTTCACCACGCTGACCCCGGCGAAGACGGCCGGCACCGGCGACAACATCGCCGACAACGGCACCTACGGCGTCGGCATGATCGTCTCGGTGACCTTCGGCAAGCCGATCAAGAACAAGGCCGCGGTGCTGGACGGCATCACCGTGACCAGCTCCGACGGCAAGACCGCCAAGGGCCACTGGTTCGACGACAAGCGGGTGGACTTCCGCCCGGAGGAGTTCTGGACGCCGAACACCAAGGTGACGGTCAAGTACCGGCTGAAGAACGTCGAGGTGTCCCCCGGCGTGTACGGCGACGTGGACAAGGACGAGCCGTTCACCATCGGCCGCTACCAGGTCTCCACGGTCGACGCGGCGGCCCACACCATGACGGTGGACAACGGCGGCGGCAAGACCCAGACCATCCCGATCACCGCGGGCAACGACGACAACCCCTCCTGGAACGGCACCATGCTGATCTACTCCAAGGAGGTGGTCACCCGGATGAACTCGGCGACCGTCGCCAACGTGAAGGGCGCCGAGTACGACGTCCAGGACGTGCCGCACGCGATGCGGCTGACCCGGACCGGCACCTACGTGCACGGCAACTACTGGAGCAGCGCCTTCGGCAAGTCCAACGCCAGCCACGGCTGCGTCGGCCTGGCCGACGTCAAGGGCGGCAGCGACACCTCCAACGGCGGGAAGTTCTTCAAGTCCTCGATCATCGGGGACGTGGTGAGGATCAAGAACTCCAAGGGCAAGACCGTCGACGGCGACAACGGCCTGAGCGGCTGGACCATCCCGTGGAGCAAGTGGTAGTCCGCGCCCCGCTCGTCCTGCGCGCCCCGCGCGTGCCGGTGGCCCGGCGGTCGTCCGACCGCCGGGCCACCGGACGTTCGTGACCGTACCGGGACACTTCTTCCGCAACGTTTCCGCGTTCCGACCCGTCATATCAACCGAAAGACCTGTCACCCGACGGGCCGGTGTGTGGGGAGAGCGAACGTGATGGTCAAGCGCGGGGGTTACGCGGTGGTGGGGGCGCTCGCGGGCGCCCTGGTGCTGATGACCACGGCCGGGTGCAGCACGGACTCGGCGAAGGCGGACAGCCCCAAGGGCTCGGCCAGCGCCGGTGCCAGTGCGGGTTCCGGCGATGCCTCGCCCGCCGTCTCGGCCGCGACCATAGCCATCGAGCCCGCCAGCGGCTCCACCGGGGTCAAGCCCACCGGCGCGGTCAAGGTGACGGCGGGCAACGGCAAGCTCACCTCGGTCAAGGTCACCGGCCCGGACGGCGTCGAGGTGCCGGGCGACCTGACCCCCGACGGCACCGGCTGGGCGCCCAAGGCCGGTCTGGCCGTCGGCACCGCCTACACCGTCGACGCGCTGGCCGAGGACGCCAAGGGCGTGGTCGCCAACGCGCGCTCCACCTTCACCACGCTCACCCCCGACAAGGACGCCGGCACCAGCGACAACATCGCCGACAACGGGGAGTACGGCGTCGGCATGATCGTCTCGGTGCGCTTCGACCGGGCGGTGAAGAACAAGGACGCGGTGCTCGGCGGCATCACCTTCGAGACCTCCGACGGCACCACGGTCAAGGGCCACTGGTTCGGCAACAACCGGTTGGACTTCCGCCCGGAGAACTACTGGAACCCCGGCACCAAGGTCACCATCCACTACAAGCTGAAGAACGTGGAGACCGCGCCCGGCGTCTACGGCGACGTGGACAAGGACGAGCCGTTCACCATCGGCCGCTCGCAGATCTCCACCGTCGACGTCAACACCCACAAGATGGCGGTCGTCCGGGACGGCCAGCAGGTCGACACCGTCGAGTTCACCGCCGGCAAGCCCGGCTACGACACCTGGAACGGCGTCATGGTGGTGGAGGCCAAGGAGGGCACCACCCGGATGACCTCGGCCGGCGTCACCAAGGAGGGCTCCGGCGACGAGTACGACCTGGTGGTTCCGCACGCCATGAGGTTGACGGACTCCGGCACCTACGTGCACGGCAACTCGTGGAGCGCGGGCGTGATCGGCCACTCCAACGGCAGCCACGGCTGCATCGGCGTGACCGACACCAAGGCCGGCAGCCCGAGCGCCCCGGCGGGCAAGCTCTACGACTCCAGCCTGGTCGGGGACGTGTTCAAGGTGGTCAACTCCAAGGGCAAGACGGTCGACCCGACCAACGGCCTGAGCGGTTGGAACGTCCCCTGGGCGCAGTGGTAACCCTCGGTCGTCCGTTCGGTTGCGGTCGGCATATGCCAAACGAATAGTGATCGTTTGCTCATTGTCCGTACGCACCTGCTCGCGTTCCGCAATGATGGGGCGCATGGCGGCATGGGGCGAAGCAGAGCGGTCATCATTTCCAGTGGCCGGCACCCGAGGTGACGACCCGTCGGTGGTCGGCGCCGGCGTGGTGCTGGCCGACCTGGAGCGGCTGACGCCGGAGGAGATGGAGCACCTCTTCTTCGGCGTGCTCGGCGACCCCGACGCCGCGGAGGAGGTGCGGCTGCCCTCCCGCCCGCAGTCGGCGGGGGTGGCCCGGCGGCTGGTGCTCTCGGTCTTACGGACGTGGAAACTCCACCAGCTCGGGGAGGCGGTGGAGCTGCTCACGGGTGAACTGGTGGCCAACGCCGTCCGACACACCGGCGGTCGGATGATCGGACTGAAGGTGACCCGCCGCCCCGGCTGGCTGCGGGTCGAGGTGCGCGACTCCTCGCGCGCCCTGCCCTGCCTGATCCAGGCCCCCGAGGTCGGCTACCGCAACGGCCACGGCCTGCGCCTGGTCGAGTCGATCGCCGACCGCTGGGGCGCCGACCTGCTGCCGCGCGGCAAGGGCGTCTGGTTCGAGATGAAGATCCGCGAACGGGCCACCACCGGCGGCTGACCCGCCCCCTCCGCCGCCCGCCTGGCATCCGAAGGTGAACTGAAGCACACGCCTTCTTTTCAATTTTGCCCGCCCCCGCATAGCGTGCGATAGTCATCCAAGTCGGGCAGCACAACCCGACACTTCCCCTCCGGCGGCACGCACCCCCTTGGCCCCCGGAGGACGCACAGGGGCCCCGGACCGCGAAACAACCGCGGACAGGGGCCCCGTACCGTTTCCCGGGTGCGGCCCGGCCGCTACGGCGCCGACCGGTGGCCGTTCAACTGCCGTCCGCGAGTGCCGGACGGGTGACCGGCACGACGGTCAGGAGCGTCTCCAACCCCTTGAAGTCGTCGGGGTTGGTCGTGAACAGGGGAAGGCCCTCGGCGACGGCGACGGCGGCGATCATCAGATCGGCCACGCGCCGCCGGGGTTTCCGGCCCGCGCCGATCACGGCGGCACAGATCCGGCCGTAGGCGCGGGCGGCCTCCGTGCCGAAGGGGATGGGATCGAACTCGTTCTCGGCGCGCTGGAGCACATCGAGCCGACGTGCCCGCTCCGCGTACTCGTCGTAGTCGGCCTGCTCCTCGTTCCGCCGGACCTCGTGCGGTCCGGCGGAGAGCTCGGCCATGGTAACGGCGCTGATCGCCATCTCGCCCGGCAGTTCGGCCGGGTCCACCCAGCGGCGCAGGATCATGATGTTGGTGTCGAGCAACCCCCGGTCGTGCTCAGCGGGCATAGGGATCGTCCGTCTCCTGGGCGGCCGTCGCGTCCTGGTCCGCCCGGAAGGTGTCCAGGGAGATCCCGGGCGCGCTGCGGGACATCGCGGCGAACTCCGCCCGGGGGACGAAGCGCCTGCGCCGCTTGAGCGGGACCAACTCGCCGATGCGATGGCCGTCCCGGGTGACGGTGAACGACTGCCCGGCCTCGACGGCGTCCATGATCTCTCGTGACCTGCTGCGCAGGTCCCGCTGGGTGATCTCCGGTTGCAGTGTCATGCCACCAGGCTAGCCGGGTGTGCCACCGAGTGCTACGGAGTGGCACACCCGGAGGCCGACGGTTTCGGGCACCGCGTGCACGTGCTCGACGGGTGCCCGCGCGGCCTCCCGGCGGGTCGGCGGGTCAGCACTCGATGACGTTCACGGCGAGGCCGCCGCGGCTGGTCTCCTTGTACTTGACCTTCATGTCGGCGCCGGTCTCCTTCATGGTCTTGATCGCCTTGTCGAGGGAGACGTGGTGCCGGCCGTCGCCGCGCAGGGCCATCCGGGCAGCGGTGACGGCCTTCACGGAGGCCATGCCGTTGCGTTCGATGCAGGGGATCTGGACCAGGCCGCCGACCGGGTCGCAGGTGAGGCCGAGGTTGTGCTCGATGCCGATCTCGGCGGCGTTCTCGACCTGTTCGGGGGTGCCGCCGAGGACTTCGGCGAGGCCGCCGGCGGCCATCGAGCAGGCCGAGCCGACCTCGCCCTGGCAGCCGACCTCGGCGCCGGAGATGGAGGCGTTCTCCTTGAAGAGCATGCCGATCGCGCCCGCGGCGAGCAGGAAGCGGACGATGCCGTCCTCGTCCGAGCCGGGAATGAAGTTCAGGTAGTAGTGCAGGACGGCCGGGATGATGCCGGCGGCGCCGTTGGTGGGGGCGGTGACCACCCGGCGGCCGGAGGCGTTCTCCTCGTTGACGGCCATCGCGTAGAGGGTGACCCACTCCATCGCGTTGGCCGGGCCGACGCCCTCGGCGCGCAGGGCGCGGGCCGCGCTCGCGGCGCGGCGGCGGACCTTGAGGCCGCCGGGGAGGATGCCCTCGCGGGCCATCCCGGCGGCGACGCACTCCTTCATGACGGCCCAGATCTCCAGCAGGCCGGCCCGGATCTCGGCCTCGGTGCGCCAGGCCTTCTCGTTCTCCAGCATCAGGCCGGAGATGGACAGGCCGGTCTCCCGGGTCAGCCGCAGCAGTTCCTCGCCGGTGCGGAAGGGGTGGCGCAGCACGGTGTCGTCGGGGACGACCCGGTCGGCGCCGATGGCGTCCTCGTCGACCACGAAGCCGCCGCCGACCGAGTAGTAGGTCTTCTCCAGCAGCGTCTCGCCGGAGGCGTCGTACGCCCACAGGGCCATGCCGTTGGCGTGGTACGGGAGCGCCTTGCGGCGGTGCAGGACGAGGTCGTGGTCCGGGTCGAAGGGGATCTCGTGGCGGCCGAGCAGGCTGAGCCGCTTCTCGGTGCGGATCCGCTCGACGTCGAGGTCGGCGCGGTCGACGTCGACCGTGCGGGGGGAGTGGTTCTCCAGGCCGAGCAGGACGGCCTTGGGGGTGCCGTGGCCGTGGCCGGTGGCGCCGAGCGAGCCGTACAGCTCGGCCCGGACGGTGGCGACCCGCTCCAGCAGGCCCTCCGAGTTCAGGCGGCGGGCGAACATCCGGGCCGCGCGCATCGGGCCCACGGTGTGCGAGGAGGAGGGGCCGATGCCGATGGAGAAGAGGTCGAAGACGCTGATGGCCACGGGGTGACGTCCTTGTCCGGTCTCGTGGTGGTGCTGGGTCCCGTCTGGTGGACGGGGCGCGGCATGGGACGGGGCACCGCGCGCACGTCTTCCAGTGTGCGCGGTGCCCCGGGAAAGCTCGGGTGGGCCGCCGGTCGGGCGGCCGGACGAGCGGGGGTGCTACAGCTCCGGGTAGAGCGGGTGCCGGTCGGCGAGGGC
Organism: Kitasatospora sp. NA04385; assembly: GCF_013364235.1. Lineage (NCBI taxonomy): Bacteria > Bacillati > Actinomycetota > Actinomycetes > Kitasatosporales > Streptomycetaceae > Kitasatospora > Kitasatospora sp. NA04385. The sequence goes on from NZ_CP054919.1 coordinate 5,241,033, forward strand.
GCTCACCCGGGCCTTGAGGGCCTGGGCCTTGGCCTCGTCGAAGCCGGGCTTCAGCGCCTCGGCGATGACGTCGGCGACCTCGCGGAAGTCCTCCGCGCCGAAGCCGCGGGTGGCCAGCGCGGGGGTGCCGATGCGCAGGCCGGAGGTGACCATCGGCGGGCGGGGGTCGTTCGGGACGGCGTTGCGGTTGACCGTGATGCCGACCTCGTGCAGGCGGTCCTCGGCGTCCTGGCCGTTGAGCTCGCTGTTGCGCAGGTCGACCAGGACCAGGTGCACGTCGGTGCCGCCGGACAGCACGGAGGCGCCGGAGGCGGCCACGTCCTCCTGGAGCAGGCGCTCGGCGAGGATCTTCGCGCCCTCCAGGGTGCGGCGCTGGCGCTCCTTGAACTCCTCGGAGGCCGCGACCTTGAACGCGACGGCCTTGGCGGCGATCACGTGCTCCAGCGGGCCGCCCTGCTGGCCGGGGAAGACCGCGGAGTTGATCTTCTTGGCGTGCTCGGCCTTGGAGAGGATGACGCCGCCGCGCGGGCCGCCCAGGGTCTTGTGGGTGGTGGTGGTGACCACGTCCGCGTACGGCACCGGGGAGGGGTGCAGCCCGGCGGCGACCAGGCCGGCGAAGTGCGCCATGTCGACCATCAGCAGGGCGCCGACCTCGTCCGCGACGCGGCGGAACTCGGCGAAGTCCAGCTGGCGGGGGTAGGCGGACCAGCCGGCGATGATCAGCTTGGGCTGGTGCTCCTTGGCGAGGCGCTCGACCTCGGCCATGTCGACCTGGCCGGACTTCTCGTCCACGTGGTAGGCGACCACGTTGTAGAGCTTGCCGGAGAAGTTGATCTTCATGCCGTGGGTCAGGTGGCCGCCGTGGGCCAGGTTCAGGCCCAGGATGGTGTCGCCCGGCTGGATCAGCGCGAACATCGCCGCGGCGTTCGCCTGCGCGCCGGAGTGCGGCTGCACGTTGGCGTGCTCGGCGCCGAACAGCTCCTTGATCCGGTCGATGGCGATCTGCTCGACCACGTCGACGTGCTCGCAGCCGCCGTAGTAGCGGCGGCCGGGGTAGCCCTCGGCGTACTTGTTGGTGAGCACCGAGCCCTGGGCCTCCATGACCGCCACCGGGGCGAAGTTCTCGGAGGCGATCATTTCCAGGGTGGTCTGCTGGCGGTGCAGCTCGGCGTCGACCGCGGCGGCGATCTCCGGGTCGAGCGCGTGCAGGGACTGGTTGAGAACCGTCATGAGTAAAAGGTCTCCCGGTCAGGCGCCGGTGAAGGCGGTGTAGCCGTCGGCGTCGAGCAGCTCGTCGGTCGCCTCGACCCGGACCTTGAACAGCCAACCGCCCTCGAAGGGCTCCGAGTTGACCAGGGCCGGCTCGTCGATGACCGCCTGGTTGACCTCGGTGACCTCGCCGGTGGCGGGGGAGAAGAGGTCGCTGACCGACTTGGTGGACTCAAGCTCGCCACAGGTCTCACCCGCGGTGACGGTGTCACCCACCGCCGGGAGCTGGACGTAGACGATGTCGCCGAGGGCGTCGGCCGCGTGCGCGGTGATGCCGACCGTCGACACCCCGTCCACGGCGGCGGTCAGCCACTCGTGCTCCTTGGTGTACTGCAGGTGCGTGGGGTTGCTCATGGCGTCATTCTCCAGGATCGCGGGAGGGGAGGGCGCGGCCGTCCGCTGGGCGGACGAACCGGAGGAGGACCGTTCGGGAGGGAACCGAGGGGGAGCGGCGGTCAGCGGGCGCGCTTGTAGAACGGCAGCGCGACGACCTCGACCGGCTCGGCCTTGCCGCGCACGTCCACCGCGACGGCGGTGCCGGGCTCGGCGTGCGCGGCGTCCACGTACGCGATGGCGATCGGCCGGCCCAGCGTCGGGGACGGCGCGCCGGAGGTGATCCGGCCGATCACGGCGCCCGCGGCGTCCACCACGGAGTACTCGGCGCGCGGGACGCGCTTGCCCTCGGAGACCAGGCCGACCAGCTTGCGCGGCGGGTTGGATTCGGCCGCGGCGGCGGCCTCCTCCAGGGCCTTGCGGCCGACGAAGGCGCCGTCGTTGGTGGTCTTGTCGAAGCGCACCACCCGGCCCAGGCCCGCGTCGAACGGGGTCAGGTCGGTGGACAGCTCGTGCCCGTACAGCGGCATGCCGGCCTCCAGGCGCAGCGTGTCGCGGCAGGACAGGCCGCACGGGACCAGGCCCTCGGCGGTGCCGGCCCCGGTCAGCGCGGTCCACAGGTGCTCGGCGTCGGCGGGGGCGCAGAACACCTCGAAGCCGTCCTCGCCGGTGTAGCCGGTGCGGGCCAGCCAGACCTCGCGGTCGGCCACGGTGGCGGGCAGCAGGGCGTAGTACTTGAGGCCGGGCAGGTCGGCGTCGGTCAGCTTCGCCAGGATGCCGCCCGCCTCCGGGCCCTGGACGGCGAGCAGCGCGTAGGCGTCCCGGTCGTCGCGGACCACGGCGTCGAAGCCGGCCGCGCGCTCGGTCAGCGCGTCCAGCACCACCTGGGCGTTGGAGGCGTTGGCGACCACCAGGTACTCGTCCTCGGCGGTGCGGTAGACGATCAGGTCGTCCAGGATGCCGCCGTCCTCGCGGCAGATCATGGTGTAGCGGGCGCGCAGCACGCCCAGCGCCGAGATGAAGCCGACCAGCGCGTGGTCGAGCAGCTCGCCGGCCTGCGGGCCGGAGACGGTGATCTCGCCCATGTGCGAGAGGTCGAACAGGCCGGCCCGGGTGCGGACGGCGAGGTGCTCCTCGCGCTCGCTGCCGTAGCGCAGCGGCATGTCCCAGCCCGCGAAGTCGGTCATGGTGGCGCCGAGCGAACGGTGCAGCGCGTCGAGCGCGGTCAGGCGGAGGGACACGACGGGACTCCCGGGATCTGGAAACGGGCAGGCTGGGGCGAATCTCCCCATCTGTCGTCGAACCTGAGAGCTTCACCGCCTTCCAACAGGATGGCGGCTTGCACCGTGGGTGGGCGCACGGCGCGGCCGTGTCCACTTTCCAGATCTGCCTCGCCCGGGCGGTAGGGGTGCCTGAGAGATTCCGGGGAGGACTTGCTCCTTCGGCGCCGGTCGCGGCCCAGTGGGCCGTTCCGGCTCTCCCGCGCGGGTTCGAGCGGCCGGTATGAAGTTTGACTTCGAGCGGGCCCATCATGGCACGCCCGGGCCGCCCGCGGGAGAGGGGCCCGGCCACCGGCGCACCGGGGCGCCCCCGCGCGCCGCTAACCTGATCGCAACTGCTGACGTGGAGGGGCGACATGGGGTTCCCGCTGGGTGGGGTTCCGGAGGGCGGGGCCTGGCCGGCCAACGAACTGGAGCGGGTGCTGACGGCCGCGCTCGGCGACCCGGGGGCGACCCCCCGGGTGATCGAGGTGCTGGCCCGCAGCCAGGTGTGGATCCCGCTGCCGTCCGGCACCGCGCCGGACGCCGAGGCGCTGGACCTGCCGACGCTGGAGCTGGCCGGCGCGCCGTACGTGCCGGTGTACTCCTCGCAGGAGCAGTACCTCCAGCACTGCCCGGGCATCCCGTTCGCGATCGCCCCGATGTGGGAGTTCGCCCGCGGGCTGCCGCTGGGCATCGGCATCGCGGTCAACCCGGAGGCGCCGGTGGGCATCCCGGTGCCGCCGGAGGGCGTGGGCGAGCTGCGGCGCGGGCCGCGCGGCGAGGAGTGGGAGGCGCAGGGGGTGACCGAGGGTGCCCGGGTGGCGCTCAAGGAGCCCGAGCCGCACCAGGAGCCGTTCGCCTTCCTGGCCGCCGCGACCGGCGAACTGGTGGCGCTGCCGGGCGTGCTGACGGCCCGTCGGGCGCTGGCCCGGGTGGAGGGCGAGCCGACCCTGCTGTACGTCGGCGTGCAGCTGGACCCGGCGGCCCCCGCCGACCCGGCCGAGGTCAACACCGCGCTGGGCCGGGCGCTCGGAACCGCGCCGCCGAGCTGGGGCGTCCACCTGGTGCTGCTCGACCTGGTCGCCGATCCGGTGGTGGACTGGCTGCTGGGGCGGGTACAGCCGTTCTACGTGCGCCCCTGACGGCGGCTCCCCGCCGGACGGCCCGCCCGGCCCCGGCCGGCCGCGCACGGTACGGCGGCATGACGACCGTCGGGTGCTCCCCATAGGGTTGCCCCGGCACACCGGAGCGCGGTGGCGAGCGGACGAGAGAGTGGGGCGGCGACGTGACGGGAGCAGCCGGCGACCCGGGGGCGGTCGAGCGCGCCCTCGCAGCGGTCGCACCGGAGCGCTGGGAGGCGTACGAGGGCCTGTTGCGCGCCCTGGCCGGCGGGCAGGTCTGGATGCTGCTGTGGCACGGCAGCCCCGGCAGCCCGGACGCCCAGTACGGGAACATGGACGTCGGCGGGCACGGCTACGCGCCCTGCGCGACCTCCCCGGCCCAACTGGCGGCCAGCGGCTGGACGCGGGCCCACGAGGTGGTCTCCGGGCCGGAGATCGCCGCCGCGCTGTACCGCTCGCGCTGGGGCCTGTGGCTCGACCCGCACCGCCCCGGCGGCGGCGTCGGGGTGCCCTGGGCCGACCTGAGGCGGATCGCGCTCGGCCTGGACCGGCTGCCGGCCGGCCCGCTGCGGATCTCCGAACCCCCGGCCCCGGCCTCGCCGTTCTTCGCCGTGCTGGAGCAGCAGGCCGGCGAGGTGCGGCCGCTGCGCTCGCTGCGGCGGGCCTGGGTGCAGCCGGTGCTGGGCGAGGCGTACCTGGCGATCGGGCTGGACCTGTACGACGCCTCGCCGCCGTCCGTCGAGGCGGCCCGGGCGCTGGTGCAGCGGGCGGCCGCGCAGGCGCCCGAGGGGCCCGGGGTGTCCACCGTGATGATGGCCGACGAGTTCGACCCGGTGGCGATGTGGATGTGGGCCAACGCCCGCCCGTTCTTCGACCGGCACGGCGCCCCGCAGGGCCACCCGACCGGCTTCGGTCACGCAGCGCAACCGCCGTCCGGGCCCGCCCAGGGCTGGGGACAGCCCCAGTGGCCGGGTCGTCCGGGCGGTTGACCCTACCCTGACGCGCTGTCCGAAAACCCCCGCTCCGATCTTTCCCCCGGTCGGCGGGGGTTTTTTGCCAGCTTTTGCCGACTCATGATCTACGCGCGAAACCCCAGGTGCCACCTGGCGTTTTCCCGCCAGTGGCGGGGTGTCGTCAGTGTTCCTCTTGACGGACACGTAACAGCTGTGTGAAGAGCGATATGCGACCTGGGCGATCTTGCATGCTGACAGATCACAGTTAGGCATCCTTCGCGATCGAGGTCTTCCGCCCGGCGCTCCCCATGACGGAGAGTGCTGCGCAATGCGGAGCGCGGCGCCTTCGGCCGAAGGAGAGCGCGCCACCGCCGGCACCCGAACCGCACGGCACACCGTTCCGTGCGGCATCCGGCCAGCCTGCTGTCCCCGGCTCCACCCGCTCGTGTCGTCAGCACCACCGCACTGCCTGCACCGAGACCGACTCGCACCGCACGCACCGCACTTCGCACCACCGCTCCGTACGCGCCACCGCCCGCCCACCACGGCTCGGCGGTGTCCGGGGCAACCCGCACACCCGCAGCAGCACGGCACGCCGACACCACCGCACCTGCCCCAGCACCATCCGCACCGCACGCGACTCCGTAGACCGGCCACCGCCGGCGAGGGGGACGGAACGACTCATGACCACACCCATCGACACCTCCGGCCCGGCGGCCGGCGAGCAGCCCGACGCTGCGTCAACTCCGGCTCCGGCCAAGCAGATCGAGGGCCGCTCGCCGGGGCGCATCGCCTGGAGCAGGCTCAAGCGCGACAAGGTCGCGCTGGCCGGCGGCGCCGTCGTGGTCCTGCTGGTGCTGGCGGCGGTCTTCGCCCCGGTGCTCACCGCACTGTTCGGGCACCCGGTCGGCGAGCCGCACCCGGACCAGATGAACCCCGACCTGGGCCTGCCCAAGGGCGCGTTCGGCGGCATCAGCGGCGACTTCCTGCTCGGGCTCGACCCGGTCTTCGGCCGCGACGTGTTCTCCCGGATCCTCTACGGCGCGCAGATCTCGCTGCTGGTGGCGCTCGGCGCGGCCGTGCTGTCGGTCTGCATCGGCGTCGTGATGGGCGTCATGGCGGGCTACTTCGGCGGCTGGGTCGACTCGGTGATCAGCCGGATCATGGAGGTCCTGCTGGCCTTCCCGCAGCTGCTGTTCAGCATGGCGCTGATCTCGGTGATGCCGAACGCCGCCTTCGGGCTCTCCGACAAGTGGCTCCGGGTCGCCATCCTGGCGGTGGTCATCGGCTTCTTCGGCTGGCCCTACATCGGGCGCATCGTCCGCGGCCAGGCGATGTCCCTGCGCGAACGCGAGTTCGTGGACGCCGCCCGCAGCCTCGGCGCGGGCCGCGCCCACATCCTGTTCCGCGAGCTCCTGCCCAACCTGGTGGCGCCGATCCTGGTCTACGCGACCCTGATCATCCCCACCAACATCCTGAACGAGGCGGCACTCAGCTTCCTCGGGGCCGGCGTCCGGCCGCCCACCCCGTCCTGGGGGCAGATGCTCTCGGACGCGGTCGGGATCTACCAGGCGGATCCCACCTACATGGTGATCCCCGGTCTCGCCATCTTCATCACCGTGCTCGCCTTCAACCTCTTCGGTGACGGCCTGCGTGACGCTCTCGACCCCAAGGGCAACTGAGCCCGCAACTCTGGAGGTTCTCCAACCCATGAAGCGAAACAGGACGCTCGCCGCGGCCGCCCTGGTGGCCGCCCTCGCCCTCACCACCGCGGCCTGCGGCGGGTCCAAGGGCGGCTCGGGGGGCGACAAGGCCGGTGCCACGAAGGGCGGTGCGGCCGGCTTCAACGCCGCGGCCGAGAAGGTGGTGAACCCGTCCGACAAGAAGGGCGGCACCCTCAACCTGTGGAGCAGCACCGACGTCGACTCGCTCGACCCCGGTCGCGCGTACTACGCCTCGGTGTGGAACTACGAGCGCTTCTACACCCGCACCCTGCTGGCCTACGACGGCAAGCCGGGCAAGGAAGGCCTGGAGCTGGTCCCCGACCTGGCCACCGCCAAGCCGGAGGTCTCCGCGGACGGGAAGACCTACACCTTCAAGCTGAAGCCCGGCCTGAAGTTCGAGGACGGCTCGGTCATCACCTCCAAGGACATCAAGTACGGCATCGAGCGGATCTTCGCCCAGGACGTCGTCTCGGGCGGTCCGACCTACCTGATCAACGAGCTGGACCAGGGCCAGGACTACAAGGGCCCCTACACCGACAGCGACCCGAACAAGCTCGGCCTCAAGTCGGTGCAGACCCCGGACGACACCACCATCGTCTTCACCCTGGCCAAGCCGAACTCGACCTTCCCGTACCTGCTGGCCATGGGCTCCGCCGCCCCCGTCCCGCAGAAGCTGGACACCGGCGCCACCTACGGCAGCAAGCCGGTCTCCTCCGGCCCGTACAAGTTCAAGTCGGTCGAGCCGGGCAAGGGCTACGAGCTGGTCCGCAACGAGAACTGGGACCCGGCCTCGGACCCGTTCCGCAAGGCGCTGCCGGACGTCGTCAAGCTGACCATCACCACCAACGCCGACGACATGGACTCCCGCCTGCTGGCCAACACCATCGACCTCGACTGGGCCCAGACCGGCCTGTCGCAGGCCGCCCAGGTCAAGGTGCTCCAGGACCAGGCGCTCAAGGCCAACACCGACGACCCGTACAACGGCTTCATCCGGTACGTCTCGATCGCGCCGTCGGTCGCCCCGTTCGACAACGTGCACTGCCGCAACGCGGTGCTGTACGCGGCCGACACCACCGCCCTGCAGACCTCCCGCGGCGGCTCGGTCTCCGGCTCGGTGTACGGCTCGATGCTGCCCCCGAACATCCTCGGCTCCGACGACTACGACCCGTTCGGCCTGACCAAGGGCAAGCCGAACGTGGCCAAGGCCAAGGAGGAGCTGGCCGCCTGCGGCAAGCCGGACGGCTTCAGCACCACCATCGCGGTCCGCGGCAACAAGGCCAAGGAGGTCAACTCCGCGGTGGCGCTGCAGAACGCGCTCAAGGCGGTCGGCATCACCGTCACCGTCGACCAGTACGACGGCAAGCTGATCTCCTCGGTCATCGGCTCGCCCGACGTGGTCAAGACCAAGGGCTACGGCCTGATCGTGATGGGCTGGGGCGCCGACTACCCGACCGGCTCCGGCTTCCTCCAGCCGCTGGTCGACGGCCGCTTCATCACCCAGAACGGCAACAACAACTACTCCGAGATCAACGACCCGGAGATCAACGGCTGGTTCGACCAGGCCGCCCAGGAGGCCGACCCGGCCAAGGCCGCCGACCTCTACAAGAAGATCAACCACAAGGTCGTCGACGGCGCCTACTACCTGCCGATCGTCGCCGACAAGGCCCTGAACTGGCGCAACCCGCGCCTGACCAACGTCTACATCACCGACGCCTTCGGCGAGGTGGACTTCCAGGCGCTCGGCGTCTCCGACGGCAAGTGACCTGGCCCGCCCCTTAGTTCGCACCGCTAGTCCGAAGGGCAGGTGAAGGCCCTGCCCGGGCCGGCCGCGGCACCCCCACCGGGGCGCCCGGCCGGCCCGCGGCAGGGCCGACCGCAGTGCTCGTGTATCTCTTCAGGCGGCTGATCAACGTCGTCTTCATGCTGTTGGTGGTCGCCGCGGTGACCTTCGGCATCTTCTTCATGGTGCCGAAACTGACCGGGACCGACCCCGCGATGCTCTACGTGGGCAAGATCGCGGACAAGGCGGCGATCGAGGGCATCCGCCACAAGATGGGCCTCGACAAGTCGATCATCGAACAGTTCTGGCTCTTCCTGCGCGGGGTGTTCGCCGGCCGCGACTACAACGCCGGCGTCGACATGACCCACTGCGCGGCCCCCTGCCTGGGCTACTCGTTCAAGACCGAGCAGGCGGTCTGGCCGCTGCTGCTCAACCGGGTCGGCGTGGACGTCTCGCTGGCCATCGGCGCCTCCGTGCTCTGGCTGGTGTTCGGCACCGCCACCGGCGTCATCTCCGCGCTGCGCCGCGGCACCGCCCTGGACCGCATCACCATGACCGTCGCGCTGGCCGGCGTCTCGCTGCCGATGTACTTCACCGGCCTGGTCGCGCTCGCGGTCTTCGTCAACCAGCTCGGCTGGTTCCCCAACAACTACACCGACTTCACGGACGATCCGGTCTCCTGGTTCCAGGGGCTGGTGCTGCCCTGGGTCACCCTGGCCTTCCTGTTCGCCGCGACGTACGCCCGGCTCAGCCGGGCCACCCTGCTGGAAGTCCTCGGCGAGGACTACATCCGCACCGCCCGGGCCAAGGGCCTCAAGGAGCCGGTGGTCATCGGCAAGCACGCCCTGCGCTCCACGATGACCCCGATCCTGACCATCTTCGGCATGGACCTCGGCGCCCTGCTCGGCGGCGCCGTGCTCACCGAGAAGACCTTCAACCTGCGCGGACTCGGCTACGAGGCGGTCACCTCGATCCAGTCCAGCGACCTCCCGGTGATCATGGGCGTGACCCTGTTCGCCGCCTTCTTCATCATCATGGCCAACCTCGTGGTTGACCTGCTGTACGCCGTCGTCGACCCCCGGGTGAGGCTGACATGAGCAACACCGACCAGCCCGACCTGGCAGACAAGAGCTTCCTGTCCGTCCGCGACCTGAAGGTGCACTTCCCCACCGACGACGGGCTGGTCAAGTCCGTCAACGGGCTCAGCTTCGACCTCGAACGCGGGAAGACGCTCGGCATCGTCGGCGAGTCCGGCTCCGGGAAGTCCGTCACCTCGCTGTCGATCATGGGCCTGCACCGCACCGGCACCAAGCGCGGCGCCCCGCGGATCAGCGGCGAGATCTGGCTCGACGGCGAGGAGCTGATCACGGCCGGCCCCGAGCGGGTGCGCAGGCTCCGCGGCCAGAAGATGGCGATGATCTTCCAGGACCCGCTGACCGCGATGCACCCCTACTTCACGGTCGGCGCCCAGATCGTCGAGGGCTACCGGGCCCACCACCCCGGCACCTCCAAGAAGCAGGCCCGCACCCGGGCGATCGAGATGCTCGACCGGGTCGGCATCCCGCAGCCCGACCGGCGGGTCGACAACTACCCGCACGAGTTTTCCGGCGGCATGCGCCAGCGCGCGATGATCGCGATGGCGCTGGTCAACGACCCCGCGCTGCTGATCGCCGACGAGCCGACCACCGCGCTCGACGTCACCGTCCAGGCGCAGATCCTCGACCTGATCCGGGACCTGCAGAAGGAGTTCGGCTCGGCGGTCGTCATCATCACCCACGACCTGGGCGTGGTCGCCGAACTCGCCGACGACATCCTGGTGATGTACGGCGGCAAGCCGGTCGAGCGCGGCCCCGCCGCCGCCGTCTTCGAATCCCCCGAGCACCCCTACACCTGGGGCCTGCTCGGCTCGATGCCCCGCCTCGACCGGGAGCTCCAGGACCGGCTGACCCCGGTCAAGGGCACCCCGCCGAGCCTGATCAACGTGCCGTCCGGCTGCGCGTTCCACCCGCGCTGCCCGTACGCCGAGCTCACCGGCGGCCGCTCCACCAGCGAGGTGCCCGTGCTCGCCGAGGCCACGCCCCGGCACCACGCCGCCTGCCACCTGCCGATCGCCGAACGCCACCGGATCTTCACCGAAGAGATCGCGCCCCGGCTGTGAGCACGTACCACCCATTTGGAGAGCAGCGATGACGGACAGTCAGGCGGCGGTGCCGCAGCTCGCGAAGGTGCCCGCCCAGGCGCCCGGGCCCGACCGCGAACCCCTGCTGAGGGTCACCGGACTGACCCGGCACTTCCCGGTCACCAAGGGACTGCTGAAGCGCCAGGTCGGCGCGGTGCGGGCGGTCGACGGCATCGACTTCGCGGTCAACGCCGGCGAGACGCTCGGCGTGGTCGGCGAGTCCGGCTGCGGCAAGTCCACCATGGGGCGCCTGGTCACCCGGCTCGACGAACCCACCGGCGGCACCGTCGAGTTCGAGGGCACCGACATCACCCACCTGGGCGTCGCGGCGATGCGGCCGTTCCGGCGCGACATCCAGATGATCTTCCAGGACCCGTACTCCTCGCTGAACCCCCGGCACACCATCGGCACCATCGTCGGCGCGCCCTTCCGGCTCCAGAAGGTGGCCACCGAGCACGGCGTCAAGCGGGCCGTCCAGGACCTGCTGGAACTCTGCGGGCTCAGCCCCGAGCACTACAACCGCTACCCGCACGAGTTCTCCGGCGGCCAGCGCCAGCGCATCGGCATCGCCCGCGCCCTGGCGCTGCGCCCCAAGATGATCGTGGCCGACGAGCCGGTCTCCGCGCTGGACGTCTCCATCCAGGCCCAGGTGGTCAACCTGCTGGACGACCTCCAGCGGGAACTCGGCCTCACCTACCTGATCATCGCGCACGACCTCTCGGTGGTCCGGCACGTCTCCGACCGGGTCGCCGTGATGTACCTCGGCAAGGTGGTCGAGATCGCCGACCGGGACGCGCTGTACGCCCGGCCGATGCACCCCTACACCAACGCCCTGATGTCCGCGGTGCCGGTGCCGGACCCGCGCCGCAAGGAGCGCCGCGAGCGCATCCTGCTCACCGGCGACGTGCCCTCCCCGCTCAACCCGCCGTCCGGCTGCCGCTTCCGCACCCGCTGCTGGAAGGCGCAGGAGGTCTGCGCGAGCCAGGAACCGCCGCTCGCCACCACCGGCACCGGACACCAGGTGGCGTGCCACTTCCCGGAGAACGCGGGCGAGTAGCGCCCCTGCCCGGGGCCCGCCACGAGGTCCGCCCGGAGGAGCCGACGCTCCCCCGGGCGGACCCGGCCGTTCGTGCACCGGGCCGGGCCGTCGTCGCCCTGCACCCGGGCGCCCAGCACCCGCGCCACCCGGCACATCCCGGCGAGCAGCTCATCGCTCGGGTGCTTGGCCGAGACCCGTCCGTCCTGCCAGTGCAGCGCCCCTCCGGACTCCGGCCGCACCGCCGGCTCGGCGATCCACTGCGGCTCCCCGGGCCAGCCGCCTTCGGGAACGAACAGCGCCAGACCCGGGTCGGCGACGACCGCCGCCGCCCACTCCTGCGCGCCGATGCCCGGCCCCTGCCCGCACCGCCGGCTCCTTCGTGCGGTGCTGCGGGAGCGTCAGGGCGTGTACTCGTAGCCGATCGTGAACCGGGCGGGGAGGCAGGACTCCGTGTACTCGATCAGGCCCTCCTCGTCCGACCAGCGGTGCACGAGGGCGAGGATCGGGCTGCCGACGGGCACCGCCAGCGCCGACGCCTCGCGCTGGTCGGCCTCCCGGGCGTGCATGTCGTCGCGCGCCGCCGTGATGGTCCGCCCGGTGGCTTCGAGGACCTTGGCGGTGATGCCGTCGTTGCGCCCGGGGGCCGTGTTGAGCAGGTCCGGCACCAGCGCGGCGAAGTGGGCCGGGTACCACGACACCGCGAAGAGGGTCCGCGACTTGCCCCGGCCCGCGATGTACTCGCGCCGGACCAGCTGCGCCCCGTGTTCGAGGTCGAACAGGTCGGCCACGTAGAGCGGGGGGACGACGAGACCGGCGGCCGTCACGCGGCTGGTCTCGCCGTCCATCAGGCTGGACCGCGCGCGCTGGACCCGCTCCAGCCGGTCACGGCTGCTGGCCGTCACCCGGGGGTCGTCCGCGACGAAGGTCCCGCGCGGGGACGTCCGGAGGTAGCCCTCCACCTGGAGGTGCTGGAGCGAGCGGCTCACCGTCGCGACCGCGACGTTCCAGCGGCCGGCGATCTCCTTGTTGCCGGGGAGCTTGGAGCCGGGTTCGAGCTCGCCCGACAGGATGCGCTGCCGGTAGTGGTCCGCGATGACGGACCAGGTTTTCGGAGTCCTGCTGGGCATGAGTCCTCACCATCGCACGTGGGGGTAAGTACCCTCCAAAGAAGGCTAGTTCACTCGAAACCGGTGGAGGAGAACTTGGAGGCGCATTCGGCTTCGATCGTGGCGGCAGCTCCGAAGGGTTCGCGAGCACGAGGCGCCCGCAGGCTTCTTGAGCATGTTCACGGGGACTCCGGACGAACGTGGGATTTCACGCTCCCGGACCCGGCCCGGGCTCGTACGCTGTGGGGATGACTGGCGGGCGGGTTCTTCGTGGTGCGGTCTTCGACTTCTTCGGTGTGCTCACGGCCAACATGGTCGAGGTGATCCAGTGGTTCGAGGCCCGGGAGGGGATCAGGCCGGGGACGTTCCTGACGGCGTGGGCCGACCCCCGGGGGCAGGAGCTGTTCCGCCGGCTCGAACTCGGCGAGATCACCCAGGAGGACTGGAACACCGGCTTCGCCGCCCTGATGGGCGTGCGGCCGGACGGTCTGCTGGGCCGGTACCTGCACGACGCCTTCCCGGCCCACCCGGTGCTGGAGGTCGTCCGGCAGGCGCGGTCGGCAGGCATCAGGACGGCCGTGCTGTCGAACTCCCTCGGCCGACAGCCCTACGACCCCTACGCGGGCTTCGACTTGAACGGCACCTTCGACGCCGTGGTGCTGTCCGCCGACCACGGCCTGCGCAAACCGGACGCGGCCCTGTTCCAGGTGGTGCTGGGCCGTCTGGGCCTGGAGGCCGCGGAGTGCTTGTTCGTGGACGACAGCGAGACGAACGTCGAGGCTGCGGCCGAGCTCGGATTCACCGCACTGCTCGGACTGGACGAGCAGGTGGTGGCCCGGCAACTGCGTGAACTGCTGGGGCTACCCGCCTGCTAGGAACTCCGCGACCGGCCGGTAGCGGCCGTGCGGGGCGAGTTTCTCGCGCAGTCCCTTGAGCTGGGAGGCCGAGCGGGCGGAGTCGACACCGCCGAGGCACTTGGCGGCGTGCCGGGCGGTGGCGATCGCGGCATCGAGATCGTGGTCGGCGAGATGGGCCTCGGCGGCGCGGGCGAGGTAGATGGCGTGCGTTCGGGGGTACTCCTCGTCACCCCGGTAGATGGTCATGCCGGTGCTGAACCGACGCAGGGCCTCCCGGGTGTCACCGAGCTCGAGGGCGGAGGAGCCCGCGATCATCTCGATCTCGCCTTCGGTGACCCAGTAGAGGACGGCGGGGTCGTCGTCGTGAACTCCCTTGTCCAGAGCGGTTCGGGCGAGGTGGAGCCAGTGTGCGGCCCCTGCCGCGTCTCCGGTCTTGGACAGCGAGCGGGCGGTGCGGGAGGCCAGCATCGCTTCCATCCGCGGGGTGCACCGGCCGCGGACCCGGGCTCGGGCGGTGTCGAGGATGTCGACGGCGCGCCGGGCCTGGCCGGGGGTGGAGTAGCACTGGATCGCGGCGAAGGAGAGGGCGTAGGCGCCGCCGATCACGTCCCCGCACTCGGCCGACGCCCGCAGTGACGCGTCGAAGTAGGACTGCGCGACCCCGGGACGGCCCTGGTCGAACGCCGCCCAGGCGACCTGGCGGGATGCTTCGGCTGCCGTTGCGTACAGGCGGTCCAGGAGCGTGCCGGTGAAGCGGCCGGACTTGATCGCTGTCACCGCCAGGGACAGGTCGCTGCGTGCGGCGTGGAACACCTCGCCGCTGCCGAGTCCGTCGTCCACCCTGCGAAGGTGTTCGAGACGGCTCTCCAGCCCCAGGAGCAGCGATGGGCCGTCCACTGTTCCTTCGGAACTCGACGCGCGGCCACGGATGGCCGTTCCCCAGTTGGTCGCGGACACGGACAGGGCGATTCCGGCTGAGATGAAGTCGCGGCGGTCCACTTGTCTCCCACCGGCCAGGTTGGTCAGGACGGTCAGGGCCGCTCCGTCCTGGCTCCACGGAACGGCTGCCGGTCCCCCGCCTGCGGCTGCTTCACGGGTGAACCTGCCCCCGGCTTGCAGGACCCGGTCGTAAGCCTCGGCGACCTGGTCCGTCACCCGCCGGTTGCCGTTCTCCACGTTGCGCAGGTACGCCTCGCCGAAGCCGGCCGCGTGGGCGAAGTCCGCCCACGACATACCTGATGCCCGACGGGCTGCTCGTAAATCGTCACGCAGCTGATCAGGCATCAAAGGTGCACCTCGAGAATGGGATCGCTCTTGGATCGCCCTGATCCATTGTCTCCCGGCCGATTGCCCTGTGTGCTTGTTTCGGCACAGATCGAAGCCACCCGAAGACCGGAACTCGTCGGCCTGAGCCCACATGCCCAGTGCGTACGACAAGCCCGCACCACGGAGCACCAGCCATGACGACACACCACCCGTTGCCGGGAAAACCGGACCAGAAGGCCAAGTTGACGATCCGGGTCTACCGGGTGCGGTCCGACGGGAGCCGGGTGGAGGTCTCCTCCTGCTTCTCGGACGAAGAGGAGATCCCACCGCTGGTTCCGGCGCTGACCTGGCCGGCCTGCGCCTGCCCGCGTTGCGCCGTCACCGAAGTGGCCTGAACGCATTCCACGACACCGAGCACCAACGGAGGGAAGCAAGTGCTGTACACCGGACAGCCGGTGGAGGAGGGCGACGTCCTCCACCGGTTCCTGCGCGGCAGGTTCACCGAAGCCGAGCGGGCCGCCGATCTGCTGGAACGGGCTTTCCAGGCGGCGAGGTTGGACCCGCCGGCGGGGCTGTCGCCCGTCTACCGGGACGACGTGCTGCCGGAGTTCGGGGCGGTCGCACTGGGGTGTGTCGGACTGCCCTGGGTGCAGAAGCTCGCCGAATCGCTGGTCGAACTTGCCTGTTTGCGTGGCGAGTTGCCCGTTCCTTTCCAGGCCTCCGTGCTGGACGGTGTCTCGTGAGCGACGCGCTGCGGCAACGCGCCTGGGAGATCGCCGAACAGCTCGCCAGGACCGGTGGTGGGGAGGCCCGGCTGACCGTCACCCCCGACGGACGCTACCGGATCGAACTCGACGACCTCCGCCCGCACGGCACCGACGACCACCGGGCCGTCCTGGACGCCCTCGCCCTGGGCGACCGGTGGGGTCACCGTTACTCGCCGCCCTCCCGCAACGGCGGCACCGCCCGCGAAACCGTCTGGAGCGAAGTCCGCCGCGACCCGCCCGCGCTGAGCGGTTAGGGCTTGGCCCGGTTTCCCGGGCGGGGGAGTGACGGTGGTGGGTGGCAGGGTGGGCGGCATGCTGGAGATCGCGGTCAGGGACCAGGACGACGTCGTGCGGGTGCGGGTCACGGAGGACGAACTCGCCGATCTGGTGGGGGACATGGCGCAGTGGCCGGGGGCCTTCCTGGTGGTGCAGCGGGTGCCCGACCTGCCGGACACCTATGTGCAGACCTGTCCGGAGGACGGGGCCTGGACGGTCGAGTACCGGGACGGTGCGCAGTCGCGGCACTTCGGGGCGCGGGTGGCCGAGCCGGAGCGGGTGGTCGAACTGCTGGCGGGGTGGGCCCGGCAGGACGCGGACTGGGCGGCGGGGGAGGAGTGGGAGCGGATCGACTTCGGGCCCGATCCGGAGCCCGCGCCGCTGGAGCTGTCGGAGGAGGACGAGCAGAGCCTGACGGCCGAGGTGCGGCTGCTGCTGGTGGGCGGGTACGCGACGCTGGCGCAGGCGGCCGAGGTCGCCGAGGAGTACCTGGTGGACGGGGAGCACCGGCCGGTCGGCAAGGAGCAGGCCCGGCAGCTGGCCGACCGGCTGTGGCTGGAGCGGGTGGCCGAGCAGCGCACCTGGGTCGGCGAGACCGATCCGGAGCGGCTGGCCCGGGCGTTCGCCGCCCTGGACGCGGCCGGGATCACCGCCCGGGAGAACTTCACCTGCTGCGGCAGCTGCGGCAACGCCGAGATCGGGGCTGAGTCGGCGCCGGGCGCCCGCGGCTTCGTCTTCTTCCACGCCCAGTGCACCGAGGGCGCGGCCCGGGGCGGGGACCTGTGGCTGCTGTACGGCGGCTTCGACGGCTCGGCGGAGACCACCGCGGCCGTCGGCCGGGAGGTGGTCGCGGCGCTGGCCGGGGCGGGCCTGACGACCGCCTGGAACGGGGAGCCGGGCGACGCGATCCGGGTGACCGGCCTGGACTGGCGCCGCCGCCTGGTCGGTTAGGGTCGCTGCTGCTGCCGCCGCCTGGTCGGCTAGGCCCGCTGCCCGCCTGGTCGGCTAGGCCCGCGGCCGCCGCCTGGTCGTGGTCGGCCGCCGCAGGTCAGGCCGTCCTTCGTACGGCGCAGCCGCGGGCCCGAGCTGTTGCCGGGGGTGGGGGCGGTGCTTTGACTGGAGCGGAATGTCCCGGCTCCCGTGCGAGGGGTAGGTCACCATGCTGTCGGCCCGCAGTCTGTTCCAGGAGATCCACGACGACGACCAGGCGTTCCGGCTGTTCTGTTCGATCGCCGCCAAGGGCGAGGACCAGGGCGGCTGGGAGAACGGCCGGATCGCCCGGCTGGTGCCGGACCCGGAGCTGGCGCCGAAGGTGGCCCGGCACGGTGCCGACGAGGACAAGCACGGCCGGATCTTCAAGGCGCTGATGCACAAGCGCGGCCTGGCCGAGCGGGACGTCCCGGACGACACCGACTACACGATGATCCTGGAGCGGCAGGGCATCGGCCTGGCGCACTCCCGGCTGCGCCGGGACGAGCCGCTGACCGAGCAGGACGTGATCACGTACCTGGCGCACAGCCGGGTGACCGAGCAGCGGGCCTCCGAGCAGATGCTGATGCTGAAGCGGATCTTCGGCGACCACCCCGAGCTCGGCCGGGCGGTGCGGATGATCTCCAACGACGAGGACAACCACCTGGCGTTCTGCCACGAGGAGCTGCTGCGGCTCGCGTACCACGGGCACGGCCGGGCCATCCTGGACACCCTGCAGGCCACCGCCCGGGCCGAGATCCGCACCTACCGGGACGTCAGCCTGGCCGTGATGGCGCACCTGGGCGAGCTGCTGCGCTGGCCGCGGGCGAAGTCGGCGGCGCTGGCGGCGGGCATCCACGCGGTGTACGCGTACGAGCGGGCGGGCGGCTGGCGGCGGATGACCACGCTGAAGATGCCGACCCGGTTGAACGCGCTGGGCGGGCCCGCGCCGCACGAGCAGTTCGCCTGACCGCCCGGCGGCCGGCCGCGGGGGCCCGGTGTGCAGACTGACCAGGTGACATCCGAGATCTTCCCGCACAACGTCCAGCAGGTCCTCGACCTGGTCGGCATCTTCGTGTTCGCGCTGTCCGGCGGCCTGATGGCGGTCCGCAAGAACATGGACATCTTCGGCATCTGCGTGCTGGCCGAGGCGACCGCGCTGGGCGGCGGCGTGCTGCGGGACCTGGTGATCGGGGCGCTGCCGGTGGCCGCGTTCACCAGCTTCGGGTACTTCCCCACCCCGCTGGTCGCCGGGGTGGTGGTGTTCTTCCTGCACCCCGAGGTGGAGCGGATCACCCGGGCGGTGATGGTGCTGGACGCGGCGGGCCTGGGCCTGTTCTGCGTCACCGGCACCATCAAGGCGCACACCTACGGGCTGGGCGCCGTCCCCTCGGTGGCCTGCGGCATGCTGACCGCGGCGGGCGGCGGCGTGATCCGCGACCTGCTGGCGATGGAGCCGCCCTCGCTGCTGCGCTGGGACCGCGAGATATACGCCGTCCCGGCGCTGGTCGGCTCGGCCCTGGTGGCGATCCTGATCGGCATGGGGCGGCTGACCCCGCTGGCCGCCTCGCTGGCCGCGGTGGCCGCGTTCGCGATGCGGATGCTGGCGCTCAAGTACGGCTGGCGCGCACCTCGTGCTTGGCACCGCAACGGTTCTCGCACCAGCGAGGAGTAGGCGAGCCGCCGTACGCCAGCGAGATCGCCTCGACCGTGCAGAGCAGCTCCGGCAGCAGCTTGCTCAGCTCGGTCACCGAGGCGACCCGGACCGGGGCGGAGATCGAGCAGGCGGCGATGGCGGTGCCCTCGGTGCCGGCGATCGGGGCGGCGATGCAGTTCACCGCCTCCTGGTACTCGGCCTGGTCCACCGCCCAGCCGCGGCGGCGCACCTCGGTCAGCTCGGCCCGGAACTCCTCCGGGCCGCGGATCGACTGCGGGGTGCGGGCCGGGAAGTCCGCCTCGGCGAGGAAGGCGGCGAGCTTGTCCGCGGGCAGGTCCGCGAGCAGCACCTTGCCCGCCGCGGTGGCCACCGCGGGCGCGCGCCGGCCGATCCGGCTGGCCTCGCCCAGCCAGCCGAGGCCGTGGTCCGGGTACTTGGCCTCGACCTTGTCCAGGTACAGCACCTCGTCCGCCTCCAGCACCGACAGGTGCACGGTGTGCCCGTAGCGCTCGTTGAGCACCGCCAGGTACGGCGCGGCGACCTGCCGGATGTCGATGCCCTCCAGGGCCTGGTGGGCGAGCGCGAACAGCCGGCCGCCGAGGCGGTAGCGCTGGTCGGACTGCCGGTGGACGAAACCGTGCTCCTGCAGGGTGCGCAGCAGCCGCAGCGCGGTGGACTTGTGCACGCCGATCTTCGCGGCGGCCTGTTCCAGCGAGGCCGGGCCCTCGCCCAGCGACGCCAGGATGGTCAGCGCACGGTCGACCGTCTGGGACACGGCCCCTCCCTCTCACAGCAGCGTGGCCGGAAGGCTAACGGCGCGTTGCAGAGGGTGCAATGGCCAAATCGTGACTCTTCGGCCGCCTACACTGGTTCCCGCTATGGCATACCTCGACCACGCCGCCACCACCCCGATGCTGCCCGAGTCGATCGCCGCGATGACGGCGCAGTTCGGCGTCGTCGGCAACGCCTCCTCGCTGCACGCCGCCGGCCGGCGGGCCCGCAGAGTGGTCGAGGAGTCCCGGGAGTCGCTCGGCGAGTCGCTCGGCGCCCGCCCCAGCGAGATCGTCCTCACCGGCGGCGGCACCGAGTCCGACAACCTGGCGGTCAAGGGCCTGTACTGGGCCCGGCACGACGCCGACCCGGCCCGCCGCCGGGTGCTGAGCAGCCCGGTCGAGCACCACGCGGTGCTGGACGCGGTGCACTGGCTGGCCGAGCACGAGGGCGCCGAGGTCGAGTACCTGCCGGTGGACGGGCTCGGCCGGGTCCACCCGGAGGCGCTGCGCGAGGCGATCGAGCGGGATCCGGGGTCGGTCGCGCTGGTCACCGTGATGTGGGCCAACAACGAGGTGGGCACCATCCAGCCGGTCCGCGAACTCGCGGCCGTCGCCGCCGAGTTCGGCGTGCCGATGCACTCCGACGCGGTGCAGGCGCTGGGCCAGGTGCCGGTGTCCTTCGCCGACTCCGGGCTGACCGCGCTCACCGTGACCGGCCACAAGATCGGCGGCCCGTACGGCGTCGGCGCGCTGCTGCTGGCCCGCTCCGCCAAGCCCGTCCCGCTGCTGCACGGCGGCGGCCAGGAGCGCGACGTGCGCTCCGGCACGCTGGACGTGCCGGGCGCGGCCGGGTTCGCGGTGGCCGCCGCGCTGGCCGTCGAGCGGCAGCCCGGGTACGCGGGCGCGGTCGGCGCGCTGCGCGACGAGCTGCTGGCCGCGGTCCGCTCGGCCGCGCCGGACGCGGTGCTCAACGGCGACCCGGGCGCGGACGGGCGGCTGCCCGCGAACGCGCACTTCTCCTTCCCCGGCTGCGAGGGCGACGCGCTGCTGATGCTGCTGGACGCGGCGGGCGTCGAGTGCTCGACCGGCTCGGCCTGCTCGGCCGGCGTCCCGCAGCCCAGCCACGTGCTGCTGGCGATGGGCGTGGAACCGGAGCCGGCCCGGGCCTCGCTGCGGTTCTCGCTCGGCCACACCTCCACCGCCGCGGACGTGGCGGCGCTGGCCGCGGCGCTGCCCGGCGCGGTGGAGCGGGCCCGGCGGGCCGGGCTGGTGCGCGCCGCCCGGTGAGCTGAGGTTCCGTACGGGACCTTCTGCTTCGGGACGTACTCTGGGGGCATGAACGCACCCCTGCCCGAGCGCACCGTCCGCGACCTGACCGGGATGCTGGTCCAGGCCGCGCACGCGATGAACACCCGGCTGTCGCTGGCGCTGGCCGCGATCGACAGCTCCCCGCGCAAGCACTGCGTGCTGCTGCACGCGATGGAGGCCGAGCGCACCCAGTCCCAGCTGGCCGCGATCGCCGGCCTGGACAAGACGACCATGGTGGTCACCGCCGACGAGCTGGAGCGGGACGGCCTGGCCGAGCGCCACCCGTCCGCGACCGACCGGCGGGTGAAGGTCATCCGGGTCACCCCCGCGGGCGAGGAGCTGGTGCGGCGCGGCGAGGTGATCGTCGACCGGGTGCACGGGGAGGCGCTGGGCGAGCTGTCGGCGGGGGAGCGGCAGGTGTTCGTGGATGCGCTGGACCGGCTCCAGCAGGCGGCCGAGTTCCCGATGACGGGCGAGGGCGGCGTGGTGCGCAGGCCGCGGCGGGCCCGGCAGGGCTGACCGTTCACTTCCAGATCGTCTACTACAAAACTATCTGCTACGGTCTCTCTTGTCGGGAGAGCGCGTCCGCGCACCCCCGGGGAGGGAGAGAACCGTGTCCGAGAACCCGTCGCGCGCCCGCTGGCTGGCCCTCGCGGTGGTGTGCGCCGGAATGCTGATGGTGATCCTGGACGGGTCCATCACCACCGTCGCGCTGCCCGCCATCCAGGCCGACCTGCACACCGGGCCGGCCGCCCTGGCCTGGGTGGTGGACGCCTACGTGGTCGCCTTCGGCGGACTGCTGTTGCTCGCCGGGCGGCTCGGCGACCTGCTCGGCCGCCGCCGGGTCTACCTCGCCGGGATCGCCGGCTTCACCGTCGCCTCCGTGCTCTGCGGCCTCGCCGTCAACGCCGGGACGCTGATCGCCGCCCGCTTCCTGCAGGGCGTCGGCGGCGCGACGGCCTCCGCCGTCGGCCTCGGCATGGTGGTCGCGCTGTTCCCCGACCCCGCCGAGCGGGCCAGGGCGTTCGGCGCCGTCGGCTTCACCGGCGCCGCGGGCGCCTCGCTCGGCCAGGTGCTCGGCGGCGTCCTCACCCAGGGCCTCGGCTGGCACTGGATCTTCTTCATCAACCTGCCGATCGGCGCCGCCGCCCTGCTCGCCGGGCGCCGCCTGCTCGCCGACGACCGCGGCCCCGGCCTCAAGGCGGGCGCCGACGCCCCCGGCGCCGCCCTGGTCACCGGCGGACTGATGCTCGGCGTCTACACCATCGTCGAGGGCGGCCCGGCCGGCTGGACCTCCGCCCGCACCCTGGCCACCGGCGCCGCCGCGCTCGTCCTGCTCGCCGCCTTCCTGCTCCGGCAGGCCCGCACCGCCACCCCGCTGCTCCCGCTGCGGATCCTCGCCCGGCGTACCACCGCGCTCGCCAACCTGATCCAACTCCTGATGCTGGCCGCCCTGTTCGGCTTCCAGATCCTGCTCGCCCTGTACCTCCAGCAGGTCCAGCACTACGGCGCGCTGGCCACCGGCCTGGCCATGCTGCCCGCCGCCCTCACCATCGCCGCCGTCTCGCTGCTGCTCGCCGCCCGCGCCATCGCCCGGCTCGGCGAACGCCGCACCCTGCTGCTCGGCCTAGCCCTGCTCACCGTCGCCATCGCCCTGCTCACCCGGCTCCCGGCCGGACACCTGGACTACGCCGCCGACGTGCTGCCCACCCTGCTCGGCGCCGCCGGGTTCGGCCTCGCCGCCACCGCCCTCACCGCGCTCGGCATGGCCGACGCCCGCCCCGAGGACGCCGGCCTGCTCTCCGGCCTGCTCAACACCACCCAGCAGGTCGGCGCCGCGCTCGGCGTCGCCGTCCTCACCGCGCTGGCCGCCGGACGCGGCACCGGCGGCTTCCACCTCGCCTTCGGCACCGGCGCCGCGCTGCTGGCCGCCGCGTTCCTGCTGGCCCTCGCGCTGCCCCGGCAGCGGCCCGCCGCCGGCGCCGAACCGGCCGGCGCCGAGCCCCCCGCCCTGGTCCACGGCTGACCGCCGGGGCGCCGGCCGTCCCCGTTACGCTTGGAGGCACCATGACTGACTTCCCCGGCGCCCCGACCACCCCGTCCACCGGCCGCCTGCGCGTGCTCGCCGCGATGTCCGGCGGCGTCGACTCCGCCGTCGCCGCCGCCCGGGCCGTCGAGGCCGGCCACGAGGTGACCGGCGTCCACCTGGCGCTCGCCAGCAACCCGCAGTCCTTCCGCACCGGCGCCCGCGGCTGCTGCACCCTGGAGGACTCCCGGGACGCCCGCCGCGCCGCCGACGTGATCGGCATCCCGTTCTACGTCTGGGACTTGGCCGAGCGCTTCCGCGAGGACGTGATCGACGACTTCGTCGCCGAGTACGCCGCCGGGCGCACCCCCAACCCGTGCCTGCGCTGCAACGAGAAGATCAAGTTCGCCGCGCTGCTCGACAAGGCGGTCGCGCTCGGCTTCGACGCCGTCTGCACCGGCCACTACGCCCGGATCGTCGACCACGCCGACGGCACCCGCGAACTGCACCGCGCCGTCGACGCCGCCAAGGACCAGTCCTACGTCCTCGGCGTGCTCGACGCCGAACAGCTCGCCCACTCGCTGTTCCCGCTCGGCGACACCACCAAGGACGTCATCCGCGCGGAGGCCGAACGGCGCGGCCTCGCCGTCGCCAAGAAGCCCGACAGCCACGACATCTGCTTCATCACCGACGGCGACACCCAGGGCTTCCTGGCCGAGCGCCTCGGCACCGCCACCGGCGACATCCTCGACACCGACGGCACCAAGCTCGGCGAGCACGACGGCGCGTACGGCTTCACCATCGGCCAGCGCAAGGGCCTGCGCCTCGGCCGCCCCGCCGCCGACGGCAAGCCCCGCTACGTCCTCGACATCTCCCCGGTGAACAACACCGTCACCGTCGGCCCGGTCGAAGGACTCGACGTGCACGCCCTGACCGCCATCCGCCCCCGCTGGTGCGGCACCCCCGCCGTCGGCGAGGGCCGCTACACCGCCCAGCTGCGCGCCCACGGCGAGGAGGTCCCGGTCACCGCCGTCCTGGGCGAGGACGAACTGCACGTCCGCCTCGACACCCCGGCCCGCGGCATCGCCCCCGGCCAGGCCGTGGTGCTGTACGACGGCACCCGGGTGGTCGGCTCGGCCACCATCGCGAGCACCGAACGGGCCGTCGCGGTCTAGTGCCCCACTTCGAAGTCGACTTCCTCCAGGTGTGACAGCGGCGGCACGGTGACCGCCTCGCCGCGCAGCGCCCGGCGCAGGACCTCGCGCAGCCGCTCGTCGTCCAGCACCGCCCGGTAGTCGCTGAGCCAGGACAGCCGACGGTCCAGCGACAGCGCGTGCTCCACGGCGGCCCGGGCCCCGGCGGAGAGCGGGCCGCGCCAGGACAGGGCGGCGACGGCCCGGGTGCCGAGCAGGTACGGGGCGGGGTCCTCGTGGGACCGGCGGACCGGCGGTATCCGGAGCAGCCCGCGGGCCGCCGCCTCCGGGTCCGGGGGCGGGGGCGGCTTCGCGTCATCGGCGGGGGCGTCCCAGGCGGCCAGCAGCCGCACGCCCGGGTGGTGGTCCGGCCAGGCGTGCGACTCGCCCTCCCGGGCCCACCGGGCGACCTGCGGGCGCAGCACCGCCGCGTGCTCGTGCAGCGGGAGCAGCGCGTCGTACGGTTCGGGGCGGCGCGGGTCGCCGCGTACGAAGCCCCGGCCGTTCTCCCGCTCCACCGCCGTCAACCGCCGTACCAGGTCGGGCAGGACGCGCGGGTCGCCGATCCGGGCCAGTGCCCAGCGCGCCTGGTCGGCGGTGCTGCCGTCGAGGCACTCGTCGCTGTCGGTGTCGTCCAGCAGGGCGTGCAGCGCGTCGGCGTACGGGACGGCCGCGCGGCCCAGCACGGCGAGGGCGGCTGCCGCCCGGTGCCGGACCTCTGGGGCGGGCGAGGACAGTAGCGCGCCGGCGGTGGCGGGCCAGAGCGGGCCGACGGACGGGAGAGCCAGCAGCGGGCGCCAGCCGGCATCCAGCGCGACCTCGCACAGTTCGTGGCGGCCCGCCTCCGCAGCCGCTCGGGCCAGCCGGACGGTGAGGTGCGCCGCGAGGCGCAGCGGCAGGCTGCGGCCGGTCCAGATGATCTCCCGGCCCAGTGTCGCCGGGTGGTCGTCGTCGGGCTCGGTCCACAGCCGCTCGACGACGGCGGGCGCCGCCGGGTCGAGGACGGCCGCCACCCACTGGTCGGCCCAGCGTTCCGGCTCGGCGGCGTCCAGCGCGGCCAGCCCCCACAGCGCGGCCAGTCGGTGGGCGGCGGCGTCCGGGCCGTCGGCGCCGTGCAGGGTGTCGGTGAGCAGGGCGCGGGCCGCGTCGTCGGCCGGGTCGGCAACCTCGCCCAGACGGATCAACTGCTTTGCTCGAAACCAGGGTTCGCTCTCCTCGGGGATACGCGCCAGCAGCGGTGCGGCCCGCTCCGTCAGGTACAGGGCCGTCCGGCGGACCTCTGGCTCCGGGTCGTCGAGCAGCGGCTCCACGGCGGTGCGGTGCTCGCGCCAGGCGGCGGCCCAGCCGTGCGCGTGGCGCTCGGCGGCCTCCTGTCGGCCGACGCCGACCAGGCGCGCCAGGGCGCTCAGCAGCTCCTCCCGGTTCGGCCGGTCCGGTTCGCGGACCAGGGCGATCAGGAACGGCAGCGCGGCGGGTGCGGCCGGGTCCATGCCCTTGTCCCAGCGGTACAGCGCCGGAACGACCGGCTCGCCCCGGGCGGCCCGCCGCAACTGCTCCAGCACCGGTTCGCGGGCCCGTACCGTCAACTGCCGCCACGCTTCGTCCACCGTCGTCACGCGCGGCATGGTGGCAGGCGGGGGGAGCGGGGGCCAGGGGTTTTCCGGGGGCGCTGGAGGGCTGCCGGGAAGGTGGGGTTCCGCTTGGAATCGGCGCTCCGGGGCGGCGGACGACAGGGGGCCTCGATGAAGGACAGGTACGTCCACCGGCTGGACGACAGGACGCAGGTGATCAGCGACAGCCCGGTGCCGCCGACGACCGGCCGGGGCTACCGCAAGGGCGAGGGCGGGGTCGAGGACGTCTTCGGGGCGGTGCGGTCGGTAGCCGTCGCCTCGACCGTCGGGATGTGGCTGCTGCGGGTAGGGGCCGGTTCCTGTCCTGGGCGAGCGCGGGCGTGCTGGTCGCCGCGTTCGCGTGGTGGGGGCTGTTGCAGTGAGCCGGGGGCGGAAACCGGTTTGACCCGGGCGCGGCGGGCGGTGATAGGACTGGGAGCACTATGAACATCACGGTCTTCTGCTCCGCCAACTCCCTCGACGCCAAGTACACCGCCCCCGCGGCCGAGTTCGCCCGGCTGCTCGGCGAGGCCGGGCACACGCTGGTGTGGGGAGGGTCGCACGCCGGGCTGATGGGGCAGCTCGCGGACGGGGTCAAGGCCGCCGGCGGGCGGCTGGTGGGGATCTCGGTGGAGTTCCTGCGGCACAAGGCGTACGAGGGCGCGGACGAGCTGGTGACCATGCCGGACCTGCCGACCCGGAAGGCCGAGCTGCTGGCGCACGGGGACGCACTGGTGGTGCTGGTCGGCGGGGTCGGGACGCTGGACGAGATCACCGAGGTGCTGGAGCTGAAGAAGCACGGCCTGCACGACAAGCCGGTGGTCGTCCTGGACAGCGAGGGCTTCTACACCGGCCTGCGCCTCCAGCTGGAGCGGATGGACGCCGAGGGCTTCCTGCCCCGCCCGCTCGCCGAGCTGGTGGCCTTCGCGCAGACCCCGGCCGAGGCGCTCGCCCACCTGTCCGCACACCAGCCCCAGTAAGGGAGACCATCGTGGGTGTCCACCTGATCACCGGTGCCGGCTCCGGCATCGGCGCCGTCGTCGCCGACAAGCTCACCGCCCGCGGCGAGGAGCTCTGGCTGCTCGTCCGCGACGCCCGCCGCGCCGCCCAGCTGCGCGAGCGCTACCCCGACGCGCGGACCCTGGTCGGCGACCTGAACGACCCGGCCAAGCTGTCCTGGGCCTTCGGGCACCAGACGCTGCCGGTCGAGCTGGACTCGCTGCTGCACGTCGCCGGGGTGGTCGAGCTCGGCACCGTCGCCGAGACCCCGGTCAAGGCCTGGCAGCACCAGCTCAACGTCAACGCGGTCGCGCCCGCCGAGCTGACCCGGCTGCTGCTGCCCTCGCTGCGGCTGGCCCGCGGCCACGTGGTGTTCGTCAACTCCGGCGCCGGGCTGCGCGCCGACCCGACCTGGGGCTCGTACGCGGCCAGCAAGTTCGCGGTGCGCGCGCTGGCCGACGCGCTGCGGCAGGAGGAGCACGCCAACGGCGTCCGGGTGACCAGCGTCTACCCGGGGCGGACGGCCACCCCGATGCAGGCCAAGGTGCACCAGCAGGAGGGCGCGGAGTACGACCCGGAGCGCTGGATCGCGCCGGAGTCGGTGGCCACCGCCGTCCTCACCGCGATCGACCTGCCGCGGGACGCCGAGATCACCGAGATCACCGTCCGCCCGGGCCGGTAGGACGACCACCGGGGGTGCGGGCGGTTTCCCGCGCCCCCCGCCGGGCTCGTAGGCTCTCCCCGTGACTGACGTGGACGTTTTCGCGGAGCTGTCCGGTGCGGCGACCGGAGTCGGATCGATGCCCGGCGGGGACGCGCGGGAGATGGCCCGCGGCGTGGTGGCCGAGCTGGAGCAGCTGCCGCACCTGCCGGAACTGCCCGCGCGCGGGCCGGGCGCCGACATGATCGGGCGCGGCGCCGGGCTGCTGACCGAGCTGTTCGTGCAGACCGAGCCCAGCGGCTGGCGCTTCACCGACCGCCCCGGGCGCGACACCCGGCGGGCGGTGTCCTGGCTCGGCGAGGACCTGGACGCCCTGGAGGAGTACACCCAGGGCTACACCGGCCTGCTCAAGGTGCAGGCCGTCGGGCCGTGGACGCTGGCCGGCTCGATCGAGCTCCGGCACGGCGAGAAGGCGCTCAGCGACCCCGGCGCCTGCCGGGACGTCGCGGGCTCGCTCACCGAGGGCCTGCGCCGCCACCTCGCCGACGTCCGCCGCCGCGTCCCCGGCGCCACCGTCGTCCTGCAACTGGACGAGCCGCTGCTGCCCGCCGTGCTGGACGGGTCGGTGAAGACCGCCAGCGGCTTCCAGCGGCTGCGCGCGGTCGACCGCCAACTCGCCGAGCAGGCCCTGCGCGAGCTGATCGGCGCCCTGGACGCGCCCGTCCTGGTGCACAGTTGCGCGCCGAAGGTGCCGATCCCGCTGCTGCGCCGGGCCGGTGCGGCCGGGATCAGCCTGGACTTCGGCCTGCTGACCGAGCGCGACGACGACGACCTCGGCGAGGCCGTCGAGGGCGGGACGCTGCTGCTGGCCGGCGTCGTGCCGTCCACCGACGCGACACCCGCCGAATCAAAAGCGGTGTCGGACCCGGCCGGTAGTGTCCAGGGTGTCAGGACGCTGTGGCGCAGGCTCGGGTTGGCCCCCGAGCTGCTGGGCCGGCGCGTGGTGGTGACGCCGACCTGCGGGCTGGCGGGGGCGTCCCCGGTGCACGCGCGGCGGGCGCTGGCCGCGGCGGTGCGGGCCGCCCGGAGCCTGGTGGACAACCCGGAGTGACGAACGAGGAGGACGGCGCGGTGGCGGCTGTGGAGGGCTGGGAGGAGATCCCGGCGGCGGTGCGGACGCGGCACGCCGAGCTGGCGACCGAGGTCGAGGAGCACCGCTCCCGGTACTACGAGCAGGACGCGCCGGTCGTCACCGATGCCGAGTTCGACGCCCTGATGCGGGAGTTGGAGGCGCTGGAGGCCGCGCACCCGGCGCTGGTGACGCCCGACTCGCCGACCCAGAAGGTCGGCGGCGCGCCGACCGTGCTGTTCGCCCCGGTCGAGCACCGCGAGCGGCTGCTCAGCCTGGACAACGCGATGGACGACGAGGAGCTGGCCGCCTGGGCCGAGCGGGTCGCCACCGAGCTGTCCGGCATCGACTACCACTACCTGTGCGAGCTGAAGGTGGACGGCCTGGCCGTCAACCTGACGTACGAGCACGGCGTGCTGGTGCAGGCCGCCACCCGCGGCGACGGCCGGGTCGGCGAGGACATCACGCCCAACGTCCGCACCATCGCGGAGGTCCCGCACCGGCTGCACGGCGAGAACCTGCCGGAGCTGGTCGAGATCCGCGGCGAGGTCTACTTCCCCACCGAGGAGTTCGACGCGCTGAACGCCTCCTTCGCCGCGGAGAACGAGCGCCGCCGCCAGGAGAACGAGGAGCGGGCCAAGGAGGGCAAGCGGCCCCGGGCGATGATCCGGCTGTTCATGAACCCGCGCAACGCCGCCGCCGGCTCGCTGCGGCAGAAGGACGCGCTGATCACCGCCTCCCGCCCGCTGCGGATGGTGGTGCACGGCATCGGCGCCCGGGTCGGCTTCGACATCGACTGCCAGTCGCACGCGTACCAACTGCTGCACGACTGGGGCCTGCCCACCGCCAAGCACAACAAGGTGGTCGGGACGCTGGAGGACGTGCGGGCGTTCATCCGGCACTTCGGCGAGCAGCGGCACTCGGTCGAGCACGAGATCGACGGCGTGGTGGTCAAGGTCGACGAGATCGCCCTGCAGGGCCGGCTCGGCGCCACCTCCAAGTCGCCGCGCTGGGCGATCGCCTGGAAGTACCCGCCGGAGGAGGTCACCGGCCGGCTCGCCGCCATCGAGATCGGCATCGGCCGCACCGGCCGGGCCACCCCGTACGCGGTGCTGGCCGCGCCGGTGAAGGTGGCCGGCTCGATGGTGCAGTACGCCACCCTGCACAACCAGCAGGTGGTCAAGGCCAAGGACGTGCTGATCGGCGACACCGTGGTGCTGCGCAAGGCGGGCGACGTCATCCCGGAGATCCTCGGCCCGGTCTACGACCTGCGGGACGGCGACGAGACCCCGTTCACGATGCCCGAGAAGTGCCCGGAGTGCGACAGCGTGCTGCGCCCGATGTCCGAGGGCGACATCGACCTGCGCTGCCCCAACGCCCAGCACTGCCCGGCCCAGATCCGCGAGCGGATCGCCTTCCTCGGCGGCCGCCAGTGCCTGGACGTCGAGGGCCTCGGCTACGTCGCCGCCACCGCGCTCACCCAGCCGCTGCCCCCGGTCGAGCCCCCGGTGCGCAACGAGGGCGACATCTTCGGCCTGACCGAGGAGCGGCTGCTGCCGATCAAGGTGCTGGTGCGCGACCCGAAGACCGGCATGCCCAAGCCGGACGACCGGACCGGCAAGGAGAAGGAGGTGTTCTTCTTCGCCAACAACGCCGGTGCGCCGAAGAAGAACACCGGCGTCCTGCTCGCCAACCTGGACAAGGCCCGGGACCGCCCGCTGTGGCGCTTCCTGAACGGCCTGTCGATCCGGCACGTCGGCCCGGTCGCCGCCCAGGCCCTGACCCGCGAGTTCCGCGACCTGGACCGGGTCTTCGCGGCCGACGAGAGCGAGCTGGCCGCCGTCGAGGGCGTCGGGCCGACCATCGCCCGGGCCGTCAAGGAGTGGTACGCCGAGGACTGGCACCGGGAGATCCTGGAGAAGTGGCGCGCCGCGGGCGTGGTCTTCACCGAGCAGGGCGCCGAGGAGCAGGGCGAACGCCCGCTGGACGGCCTGACCGTGGTGGTCACCGGCACCCTCGCCGGGCACACCCGGGACGGCGCCAAGGAGGCGCTCACCTCGCGCGGCGCCAAGGTCACCGGCTCGGTGTCGAAGAAGACCCACTTCGTGGTGGTCGGCGACAACCCCGGCTCCAAGCACGACAAGGCGCTGCAGCTGGGCGTCCCGGTGCTGGACGACGCGGGTTTCGCCGTCCTGCTGGAGCAGGGCGCCGACGCGGCCCGGGCGCACCTCGGGCTGGAACCCCTGGAAACCCCCGGGCCGGACGCCGCGAAGGCGCCGGAGAAGGGCGCGAAAGCCGCGCCCGGCGCCGTCGGAGGAGCGGACGGAACGGCTCCGCAGGCCGGCGGGGCCGGTACGAACGAAGCGGACGCGGTGGGGGAGAATGCCGGAGAAGAGACGGAAAAGAAGGTTTCCTGACGGGTCGTTATCGTCCTGATGCCGCGTCAGTCGGGTGTTCGAGAAGGAAATCGGGCATTGTGTCACTGAACAACGCGCGGATATGACGTTGCGCTCAGAGCTGGCCCGAAAGTGCGCCCAGGTGGGGCACCCCGGCTTACCCTGGGCGCTACGAACTGTCAGCAGGAGTGTGTGGCGCCGGTTTTCCACCGGTGTCCCGGGGACACGCCCTCGTCTGACGTCCACCGGCACCTCTGCGGAGAGGGGTGCCTCACCGTGAGGCGGCCCCGCCGGGGGGCGGGCCCGACGGAGGACTGGGCTTATGGATCGTACGACCGGCGGCGCGCCCACACGCCCGCCGCAGGGGGTGGCAGGAGCGGTCCTGTTGCTCGGCGTATTGCTGGCCGGAGCCGCGCCGCTCATCCCGCTCGCCGTCCTGGTGTACCGCTACGAACCCGAACTGCTGCCGCTGTTCTCGGTTCCCCTGGCCGTCCTGGTCGCCGCCTGGCGGATCGCCCGGGACCGGGCGCGCGACCAGCTCACCGACCCGCTCACCGACCTGCCCAACCGGCAGGCGCTGCTGATCGCGACCCAGGAGGCGCTGGCCAAGCACCAGGCCGAACCCGGCTACGGGGTCGGCCTGATCCTGCTCGACCTGGACCGCTTCCGCTCGCTCAACGACGCCCTGGGCCACACCGCGGGCGACCGGCTGCTGGTGCACATCGCCCGCCGGCTGCACCGCGCCCTGCGCACCGGCACCGGCCACCCCCGGGACGGCGAGGACGGCACCGCGCTGCCCCCGCCGGTGCGGCGCGGCGAGCGCCCGGTGGTGGCCCGGATGGGCGGCGACGAGTTCGCCGTGCTGCTGCCGGGGGTGGGCAGCACCGAGGTGCTGGAGCGGACCGCGAAGGCGCTGATCGCCGAACTCGCCGCGCCGATCCGGCTGGACGGCTTACTGCTCGTCCTGGAGGCCAGCGCCGGCGTGTGCGCCTACCCCGCCAACGCCCAGGATGCAGAATCGCTTCTGCGCCGGGCCGACGTCGCGATGGGCCACGCCCAGCACGGCCGCAGCGGCGTCGAGCGCTACGACGAGGCGCGCGACCTCGACACCCCGTACCGGATCGGCCTGCTCGGCGACCTGCGGCGGGCCATCGAGATGAACGAGGTGCAGCTGCACTACCAGCCCAAGGTGGCCTTCGACGGCAGCGTCGTCGGCCTGGAGGCGCTGGTCCGCTGGGACCGGGCCGGGCAGGGGAGGGTGGCGCCCGACGAGTTCATCGCGCTCGCCGAGTCCTCCGGGCTGATGCCCCGGCTCACCGACTACGTGCTGGAGAGCGCCGTCGGCCAGATCGCCCGCTGGCGCCACCAGGGCCTGATGGTCCCGGTCGCCGTCAACGTCTCGCCGCGCGACGTCCTCAACCCGGGCTTCGCCGCCCGGGTCGCCGGACACCTCACCCGGCACCAGGTCCCCGCCGCGGCGCTCCAACTGGAGATCACCGAGCGGCTGCTGCTCGACGACAGCCGACGCGCCGCCGACACCCTCGCCGAACTGCGCCGCTACGGCGTCCGGATGTCCCTGGACGACTTCGGCACCGGCCACTCCTCGCTGGTGCGGCTGCGCAGCCTGCCGGTCGGCGAACTCAAGATCGACCGCTCCTTCGTCTCCCGGATGGTCGCCGACGACCACGACGCCGCCGTGGTCCGCTGCTCGGTGGAACTCGCCCACTCGCTGGGCCTGACCGTGGTCGCCGAGGGCGTCGAGGACGACGAGACCTGGGAGCGCCTGCAGGACATGGGCGTCGACGCCGTCCAGGGCTGGCTGGTCTCCGCGGCGCTGCCCGCCGACCAGGCCACCGCCTGGCTGCTGGTGCGGCGCAACGACGCCCCGCCGGTGGAGTCGCTGCCGCGCTGAGCGCCCGCCCGACGGGGCCCGCCCGGGACGTCCCGGGCGGGCCCCGCCGCGTGCGGCCGGACGGCCGTGCGCCGTCTGCCCATAGGATGGCCCCTTAGGACCGAAAGGACCGGGGTGCCCGAGGGGCAAGGCCCGGTCCACCAGAACTCACCCTTGAGGATCGCTGCATGCCTGGCATCACGCGCGAGGAGGTCGCCCACCTCGCCCGGCTGTCGCGTCTGGAGTTGCAGGCGGAGGAGTTGGACCACTTCGCCGAGCAGCTCGACGTGATCATCGGCGCGGTCGCCCGCGTTTCCGAGGTCGCGGGGCAGGACGTCCCGCCGACCTCCCACCCGCTCCCGCTCACCAACGTGATGCGGGCGGACGAGGTGCGGCCGTCGCTGACCCCGGAGCAGGCGCTGTCCGGCGCCCCGGCGAGCGAGGACCAGCGTTTCCGCGTGCCGCAGATCCTCGGGGAGGACTGACCGAGATGACCGAGCTGATCAAGTACACGGCGGCCGAGACGGCCGGCGCCATCGCCAAGGGCGAGGTCTCGGCGGTCGAGGTCGCCCGGGCCCACCTGGACCGGATCGACGCCGTCGACGAGAAGGTCAACGCCTTCCTGCACGTCGACCACGAGGGCGCGCTGGCCGCGGCCCGCGCCGTCGACGCCAAGCGCGCCTCCGGCGCCGAGCTGGGCCCGCTCGCGGGCGTGCCGCTGGCGCTCAAGGACGTCTTCACCACCCGGGGCATGCCGACCACCTGCGGGTCGAAGATCCTGGAGGGCTGGGTCCCGCCGTACGACGCGACCCTGACGAAGCGTCTGAAGGACGCCGACGTCGTCATCCTCGGCAAGACCAACATGGACGAGTTCGCGATGGGCTCCTCCACCGAGAACTCCGCCTACGGCCCCACCGGCAACCCGTGGGACCTCGGCCGCATCCCCGGCGGCTCCGGCGGCGGCTCGGCGGCCGCGCTGGCCGCCTTCGAGGCGCCGCTGGCGATCGGCACCGACACCGGCGGCTCGATCCGCCAGCCCGGCGCCGTCACCGGCACCGTCGGCGTCAAGCCCACCTACGGCTCGGTGTCCCGCTACGGCCTGGTCGCCTTCTCCTCCTCGCTCGACCAGGGCGGCCCGTGCGCCCGCACCGTGCTCGACACGGCCCTGCTGCACGAGGCCATCGCCGGGTACGACCCGCTGGACTCCACCTCCATCGACGCGCCCGTCCCGGCCGTGGTCGCCGCCGCGCGGATGCGCGACGTGCGCGGCATGCGGATCGGCGTGGTCAAGGAGTTCGCCGGCGAGGGCTACCAGGCCGGCGTCATGCAGCGCTTCGAGGAGTCCGTCGAGCTGCTGCGCGAACTGGGCGCCGAGGTCGTCGAGGTCTCCTGCCCGTCCTTCACGCTGGCGATGCCCGCGTACTACCTGATCGCCCCGTCCGAGGCCTCCTCGAACCTCGCCCGGTTCGACGCCATGCGCTACGGCCTGCGGGTCGGCGACGACGGCACCCGCTCCGCGGAGCAGGTCACCGCGCTCACCCGGGAGGCCGGCTTCGGCGCCGAGGTCAAGCGCCGCATCATCCTCGGCACCTACGCGCTGTCCTCGGGCTACTACGACGCCTACTACGGCTCCGCGCAGAAGGTCCGCACCCTGATCTCGCGGGACTTCGACGCCGCCTTCGCGGGCGTGGACGTGCTGGTCTCCCCGACCACCCCGACCACCGCCTTCCGCCTCGGCGAGCGCACCGACGACCCGCTGGCGATGTACCTCGCCGACCTGTGCACCATCCCCTCGAACCTGGCGGGCAACGCGGCCATGTCGCTGCCCTGCGGGCTCGCCCCGGAGGACAATCTCCCGGTCGGCCTGCAGATCATCGCCCCCGCGATGGCGGACGACCGCCTCTACCGCGTGGGCGGCGCCGTCGAGGCCGCGCTCAACGACAAGTGGGGCCACGCCCTGCTGGAGGAGGCACCGGCACTATGAGCAAGATCGAGAAGGCCAAGGGCTGGAAGCACTCGAAGCCCGGCCTGTGGCTGTCCATCGGCACCAGCGCCTTCGGCGCCGTCTCCATCGCCAAGGACGTCCGCAAGGCCCGCGAGGAGAACGACACCCTCAAGCTGGTCAACGCCCTGGTCGGCGTCGCCGCCCTGATCACCGGCACCGCACTCCTCGTCCGCGAGCTCAAGCGTCTCGGCGACGACGACGTCCTGCTCGGCTAGCGGCGCCGGTTCCGGAGAGGTCGAGGAGAAGAGATGATCACGCAGATCCGCATCGACGGCTTCAAGTCGTTCGTCGGCTTCGAGCTGGATGTGCATCCGGTGACCGTCCTCCTCGGCGTCAACGGGGCCGGCAAGTCCAATCTGTTCGATGCGCTGCGGCTGGTCGCCGGGACGGTCCGCCAGGGGTTCAGCGAAACCCTGGCAGGCGACCGGCGACTAGCCGTGCGCGACCTATTCCACCGAGGTGGGGTGGAACGGGAACCGTTGCGGGATGAGTTCACCATCACGGTGGGGATGCTCGTTCCGTCGCCGGACGGCCCGCTACCCGTTCGAGTACGACTGTGCGCACGCCTGCTCGGCTCCCGAGCGGGCATGGATCCACGGCGCAGCCGGATCTGGGTGTCCGCACTGAAGCACACGGACTGGATGGACCGGCTCGGTTACCCGGACGAGCTGCGATCCGGCCTTCGGGAGACGCGGGACGCCTTCGTGCGCAGGACCGGTGTTTCGGTGGTCGGATTGCGAACTCGACGCACTGATCGATTGCTGCAGGACCAGGAAGCTCTGCCCTTGCCTGACATGCCTCAAGCATGGGAACTTCTCGGGCTGGTGGCCCAGGAGTGCG
Organism: Kitasatospora sp. NA04385; assembly: GCF_013364235.1. Classification (NCBI taxonomy): domain Bacteria; kingdom Bacillati; phylum Actinomycetota; class Actinomycetes; order Kitasatosporales; family Streptomycetaceae; genus Kitasatospora; species Kitasatospora sp. NA04385. The sequence continues at coordinate 5,276,422 of NZ_CP054919.1, forward strand.
GGGACTGGCAACCGTACGTCCTGGAACCTGCCGCGTTGCGCGAACTCGGACGCCCCGAGGCCGACGGGCTGCTGGAGCCGCGCGGCAGCAACCTGGCCGTCGTGGTGCGCCGGATCGAGGAGACCGCTCCCGAGCGCTTCACCCGGCTGGTGGCCGATCTGGCGGCTCTGGTGCCAGGGGTACGGGGCATCCGCACCGAAATGCTGCGCACCCGGGGAGAGTTCGACTTCGAGGTGGAGTTCGAGCACACCGGATGGGTCTCGCCCGCCTCGCTCTCCGACGGCACGCTGCGGGCGCTCGCGCTGCTCGCCGCGTACTGGGATCCTGAGCGGACGGGGTTGCTCGCCGTGGAGGAGATCGAGAACGGGATGCACCTGGCACAGGTCTCCAAGTTGGTGCGCCGGCTCGGTCGTGGCACGGGGCTGTCCGGCAACGGTCAACTGTTGGTCACCACGCACTCGCCCGCCCTGCTGGCTTCACTTCGGAACGATGTCTCCGGAGGAGTCGTCTTCCTGGAACAGGCCAATCATGTGGATCCGAGGAGCGGCACGGTCTCGCGGATCACGGTGCCCCGACCGCTGCTGCCGCGGACCCCGGACACTGAGCCGGGCACTTCCATGACACCCCAAGCGGTCGAGCGCCTGCTGAGGGCTCTCGGACAGGCGACGTCATGAGCCGATGGTTGGCACTCGGGTTGGTGGCAGAGGGCGTCAGCGACGAGCCGTTCCTGCGCACGCTGATCACCCGTCAGCTGGAGGGTCTACTGCTGGCCAAGGCACCAGGTCCAGTGGACGTGCAGCCATGCGAGGTTTCGCCTGTGAGGATCACCGCCGCAGGCGTGGCGAAAGCGGCTCGGGAGCTGGCGTTGGACTGCCATCTGCTGTTTCTGCACAGCGACGAAAAGGAACGCGCGAAGGCGGATGACCTTGCGGCCGAACTGAGGGAATGGGCCCAAGGGTCAAAAGCCGCCGAACCGGTGGTGCTGGTCCCCGTCCGGATGACCGAGTCGTGGATGCTCGCCGACCGGAAGGCGATCACCACCGCGGTAGGCGGAGCGGATCTCACCGCCTACCCCTACAAGCAGCCGGGTGACGTGGAGAAGGCGCACAACAGCCCCGACCACCCCGCCTACGCGAAGCGCGTCTGGCAGGCGATCGCCGGCAAGGGCCACGGCGGGGCGCTGGACGACAGCATGGAACTACTGGCACAGCACATCGATCTCGACCTTCTCGGCCAGCTGCCCTCGTACCAGCGATGGCTTGCGGACACCGAACACGCATTGAAATTGAAAGGATTCCTGTGAGCACCATGAGCCTGGTGTCCTATGACGACGCACTGGCCTCGTACGACCCGGTGATGGGCCTTGAGGTCCACGTCGAGCTGGGTACCAAGACCAAGATGTTCTGCGGCTGCTCCACCGGGCTGGGCGCGGAGCCGAACTCGCAGACCTGCCCGACCTGCCTCGGGCTGCCCGGTTCGCTGCCGGTGGTCAACGCGGTCGGGGTGGAGTCGGCGGTGCGGATCGGCCTCGCGCTGAACTGCGAGATCGCCGAGTGGTGCCGGTTCGCCCGGAAGAACTACTTCTACCCGGACATGCCGAAGAACTTCCAGACCAGCCAGTACGACGAGCCGATCGCCTTCAACGGCTACCTCGACGTGCAGCTGGAGGACGGCGAGGTCTTCCGGGTGGAGATCGAGCGCGCCCACATGGAGGAGGACACCGGCAAGTCCACCCACGTCGGCGGCGCCACCGGCCGCATCCACGGCGCGGAGTACTCGCTGCTGGACTACAACCGGGCCGGCATCCCGCTGATCGAGATCGTCACCAAGCCGATCCAGGGCGCGGGCCACCGGGCGCCGGAGGTCGCGAAGGCGTACGTCGCCGAGCTGCGCGAGCTGATCAAGGCGCTGGGCGTCTCCGAGGCCCGGATGGACAAGGGCCAGATGCGCTGCGACGTCAACCTGTCGCTGCGCCCCAACGGCACCGAGACCTTCGGCACCCGCAGCGAGACCAAGAACGTCAACTCGCTGCGCAGCGTCGAGCGGGCCGCCCGGTTCGAGATCCAGCGGCACGCCACCGTGCTCACCGACGGCGGCACCATCGTCCAGGAGACCCGGCACTTCCACGAGGAGGACGGCTCCACCACGGCCGGCCGGATCAAGGACAACGCCGAGGACTACCGGTACTTCCCCGAGCCCGACCTGGTGCCGGTCGCCCCGGCCCGGGAGTGGGTCGAGGAGCTGCGGGCCTCCCTGCCGGAGCTGCCCCGGGTCCGCCGGGCCCGGCTGCAGGCCGAGTGGGGCCTGACCGACAAGGACATGCAGTCGGTGCTCAACGCCGGTGCGGTGGAGCCGATCTCGGAGACCATCGCGGCCGGCGCCCCCGCCGACCAGGCCCGCAAGTGGTGGATGGGCGAGCTGGCGCGGCGCGCCAACGAGACCGGCACCGAGCTGTCCGAGCAGCCGATCACCCCGGCCCAGGTGGCCCGGGTGTGCGCGCTGGTCGCCGAGGGCAAGCTCAACGACAAGCTGGCCCGCCAGGTCATCGAGGGCGTCCTCGCGGGCGAGGGCGAGCCGGACCAGGTGGTCGAGAAGCGCGGCCTGGCCGTCGTCTCGGACGACTCGGCGCTCGGCGCGGCCGTCGACCAGGCCATCGCCGACAACCCGGACGTCGCCGCGAAGATCCGCGACGGCAAGGTGCAGGCGGTGGGCGCGCTGGTCGGCGCGGTCATGAAGACCACCCGCGGGCAGGCCGACGCGGCTAGGGTCAAGGATTTGATCCTGGAGAAGCTCGTCTAAGCAGTCCTAGGCCGAGAGCGGCCGCCTAAGGAGGCTCCTTAGGCCCCGCCCAGCACGGTGCCCGCCCCCGGAGGGGGCGGGCACCGGCGTTTTCCCCGTCCGCCGCCCGCGCAGATCGGGCAGGCTCCCGATGTGGCGCACCCCCCTGGGAGCGGAGGCTGGACACCAGCAGACGACGAGGGGAAACACCGTGTACGAGTACGAGCTGTTCAAGGTACGGGAACGCGAACTGCACAGCCGGGCCGCCGCCGAGCGCCTGGCCCGCGAGGCGGTCCGCGCGTCGCGCAGCGGGCTGGTCGAGCGGGTGGTGCGGGCGGTGCGCCGGGAGGCCGCGCCGGTGGCGCAGGCCAAGTCCGGTGCGGAGCAGGGCCGTTCGGGCGCCGTGGCGGGCTGCGCCGGGTGACCGGCGGGGCCGGCCCGTCCGCGGATCGGGATAACCGTTCGGCGTGGTCCGAGGGCTGTGGCATGCTCGCGGACATGGAGCAGACAGTCAGCCCGGTGTTCGTCGGACGCGGCCGGGAGACCGACCTGCTCGGCGCGGCCCTGGGCCGGGCGGGGGCGGGGGAGCCGCAGGCCGTGCTGGTCGGCGGCGAGGCGGGGGTCGGCAAGACCCGGCTGGTCGAGGAGTTCCTGGCGCGGGCCGAGGCGGACGGGGCGGTGACCGCGCTCGGCGCCTGCCTGGAGGTCGGCGCCGAGGGCCTGCCGTACGGGCCGCTCTCGGCCGCGCTGCGCCGCCTGCACCGGCGGCTCGGCCCCGAACTGGACGCCGCCGCCGCCGGGTTGGAGGGCCACCTCGCCCGGTTGCTGCCGGACTTCGGGGAGGCCGACGGGGAGGGCAACGACGAGTACGGCCGGGCCCGGCTGTTCGAGCACACCGCCCGGCTCTTCGAGCGGCTGACCGAGGGCCGGACGCTGGTCCTCGCCGTCGAGGACCTGCACTGGTCCGACCGCTCCACCCGGGAGCTGCTCGCCTACCTGGTCCGCACCCTGCACCGCTCCCGGGTGCTGATCGTCGCCACCTACCGCACCGACGACCTGCACCGCCGCCACCCGCTGCGCCCGTTCCTGGCCGAGCTGGAGCGGCTGCGCACCGTCCAGCGGCTCGAACTGGAACGCCTGGACCGGCCCGAGGTGGCCGCCCAGCTGGCCGGCATCCTCGGCCCCGAGACCCCCGGACGGGACGTGGTGGACCGCATCCACCGCCGCTCCGAGGGCAACCCGTTCTTCGTCGAGGAACTCGCCACCGCCTACCGCAACGGCTGTCTGGCCTGCGTCACCGAGTCGCTGCGCGACATCCTGCTGGTCCGGGTCGAGGCGCTCCCCGAGGAGACCCAGCGGATCGTCCGGATCGCCGCCGAGGGCGGCTCCCGGATCGAACACGCCCTGCTCGCCGCCGTCGTCGCCGAGAGCGGGGCCGGCGGCGAGGACGCGCTGATCTCCGCGCTGCGCACCGCCGTCGGCGCCAACATCCTGCGCCCCGACACCGACGGCGAGGGCTACCGGTTCCGGCACGCCCTCGTCCGCGAGGCGGTCTCCGACGACCTGCTGCCCGGCGAACGGCAGGGCATCAACCGGCGGTTCGCCACCGTCCTGGAGGCCGACCCGGAACTCGTCCGGCCCGAACAGCGCACCGCCCGGCTCGCCGACTACTGGTACCACGCCCACCAGCCCGCCCGGGCGCTGCCCGCCGCCCTCGACGCGGCCCGGGGCGCCCGCCGGCGCAACGCCTTCGCCGAACAGCTCAAGATGCTCGAACGCGCCCTCGAACTCTGGGACGCCGTCTCCGAACAGGCCCTCGCCACCACCCTGCGCCCCTACGACTGGGCCGACACCTACCCGCCCTGCGCCTGCGACGACGACGAGCACGACGGCTGCGACCGGCTCCAACTCGTCGACGTGCTGGCCGAAGCGGTGGTCGCCGCCCGCCGCGCGGGCGACCGCGACCGCGGCCAGAGCCTGGCCCGCCGCGCCCTCGCCCTGGTCGACGAGACCCGCAACCCGCTGCGCGCCGCCTGGTTCCGGCTGCAGCGCGCCAAGATGCTCGACCACCTCAAGCGCACCGGCGGCCTGGAGGAGATCCAGTACGCCCACCGGCTGGTGCAGGACCTCGGCCCGTCCGCCGTCCAGGCCGAGGCGCTCGCCCTGGAGGCCGCGCACAACCTGCTCCGCAACCCCGGCCCCGCGGCCGTCGCCACCGCCGAACGCGCCGTCGCCATCGCCCGCCGGGCCGGTGCGCCCTCCGTCGAGGTGCACGCCCGGGTCACCCTGGCCGGGCTGCTCGGCGACTTCGACGAGGGCGACCGCGCCGTCGCCCTGCTCACCGAGGCGGTCGAACAGTCCCGGCCGCTCGGCAACGACGACGTCCACACCCGCAGCCTCAACAACCTCGCCAGCCTGCTGCTCTCCTACGGCCGCGCCGAGGAGTCCGCCACCGCCGCCCGCACCGGCCTCGACGCCGCCCGCCGCAGCGGACTGCTCCTCAACACCGGCCCCATCCTCACCGGCAACCTCGCCGAGGCGCTGCTCGCCGCGGGCCGCACCGAGGAGGCCGCCGCCGTCCTCGCCGACTGGGACGACAAGCCCGAGGCCGACACCCACGGCGAGTTCATGGACCGCCTGCGCGGCGAACTCGCCCTGCTGCGCGGCGACACCGCCGAGGCCGAGACCCACTGGGCCGCCGCCCACGCCAGCGGCGGCGGCGGCGGCCAGCCCCAGCACGTGCTGCCCACCGCCGCCCTCGGCATCCGGCTCGCCGTCCGCCTCGGCCGCCCCGACCAGGCCCGCGCCCGGCTCGCCGAAGCACTCGACGGCACCGTCCTGGCCGGCCAGGACGGCCACCTGCTCCCGCTGCTCACCCACGCCGCCGAGGCCGAGGCCGACCAGCACCCGCGCACCCCCGAGGGCGAGGCCGCCCTCGCCCGGATCGCCGACCTCGCCGCCCGGCTCACCCCGCGCTGCGCCCTGCACCGCGGCTGGGCCGCCCTGCTGGCCGGCGAACTCGCCCGCGCGGCCGGCCGCCCACCGCCGCCCACCGGCAGGGCGCCGTCACCGAACTGCGCGCCGCCGCCCTCCCGGACCGCTCTCGCTCGCGCTGCTGCGCGCCGCGGAGGACGCCGCCGCGGCCGGCGACCGCGAGGCGGCCGCCGCGCACCTGCGCGAGGCCGCCGAACTCGCCCGCCGCCGCGGCGACCTGACCACCCGGCAGGACGCCGAGCTGCTCGCCGAACGGCTCGGCCTCGGCCACCGGGAGAGCCCCGCGGGCGGCCCCGGTGACGGCCTCGGCCTCACCCCGCGCGAACGGGACGTGCTGCGCCAGCTCGCCCTCGGCCGCAGCAACCGGCAGATCGCCGAGCAGCTGTTCATCTCCCCGAAGACCGCCAGCGTGCACGTCTCCAACATCCTCGCCAAGCTCGCCGTCGGCGGCCGCGGCGAGGCCGCCGCCCTGGCCCACCGGCTGCGGCTGTTCCCCGACGAGGAACCCGCCGCGCAGCCCTCCTGAGCGGGCCCGCGGCGCGCTCCGCCGTCGTGCCCGGGGCCCGGACGGCCCGCCGTCCGGCCCGCGCCAGGCCGGGCCGGGCCGGGTCCGCGTTCGACCCGGGCTCCTGCCGTACTCCTGCCGTCCTCCCGGTGGGGCTCCGGCCGCGCTCCGGCCGTCCTCAGGCCGTACTCCAGGACGAAGCCGCATCCTGCCCACCGGCAAGCGTCGGACACGGAGGAGGTGGTGAGACATGGCCGGGCCGACCGATTCGGTACGGCTGCTCGCGATGGTGGCGCGGCGGGTGGTCCGGGCGTTGGCGATGCTCGGGGGGATGCACGCGCACGGCGGGGTGCAGGCGTACCTGGAGATGCAGCAGGAGGAGGACCGCCGACTGCTCGGCGAGCGCCCCGGCACGTTCCGGCCGTCGCTGCACGCGCCGCTGCACCCGCCGATCACGCTGCTCTCGCCGCCGCCGGGGCACCCCGAGCGGCTGATCCCCGAAGTCCCGCTCACCCCGCTGGAGCTGACGCTCCGTTCGGAGCTCGCGCACCTGGACCGGCTGATGCCCGGGGAGAACCGCCGATGAGCGCGGTGGCCCCGGCGGACCGGCCGAGCCGGAGGAGAGCGGGCTTCAAGAGGCGGTTGAGCGGCCCGCCGGAGACTGGACGGAGCCCGGTCCGAGGTCCGGCCCGGGTTCTCAGCCGCCGGAGGTGCGGGATGTGGGAGCCAGAGAGCCTGACCGAAGCCCTGGTCGACCGGTTCGCCCGGTCAGCTGCCGACCCGGCGGTCGTCGCGCTCCGCGACACCGACCCCGGCGCCGGTGCGGACACCCTGACCTATGCCGAACTCGACCGCCGGGCCCGGGTGCTGGCCCGCTGGCTGACCGGGCGGCAGGCCGCCGGCCGGCCCGTCATGGTCGCCCTGGAGACCGGGGCCGACCTGGCCGTCGCCGTGGTCGGCTGCCTGTACGCGGGCGCCGTCGCGGTGCCGGTGCCGCCGCCCTCGGCGTCGCCCGCCGCCGCCGAGCGGACCTCCGCGATCGCCCGCGAGAGCGGCGCTCCGGTGGTGCTGACCGAGGCCAGGCACGCGGCCGACATGTCCCGCGGCCTGTCCGAGGCCGGCCGGGGCCAGGTGCTGTGCCTGGCCGTGGACCGCCCGCTGCCCGAGGCCGCCGAGGACGCGGACGGCTGGCGGCCGGCCCGGCCGCGGCCCACCGACGTCGCGCTGGTCCAGTACACCTCGGGCACCACCGCGGCCCCGCGCGGCGTCCAGGTCACCCACGCCAACCTGCTGGCCACCATGGCGGAGATCCAGCGCGCCCTGGGCACCCACCGCGGCACCCGGATCGGCGGCTGGCTGCCCTGCTACCACGACCTCGGCCTGATCGGGCAGCTGCTGCACCCGCTGTGGCTGGGCGCCACCGCGGTGCTGATGCCGCCGCGGCTGTTCCTGGCCCGCCCGGCCCGCTGGCTGCGGGCCATCGACAGCTACGGGGTGACGGTCGCCGCCGCCCCCGACTCGGCGTACGCCCGGTGCGCCGCCGAGGTCACCGACGCGGACCTGGCCGGACTCGACCTGTCCCGCTGGGAGCACGCCGTGAACGCCGCCGAGCCGGTGTCCGCGGCCACCGTCGAGGCGTTCACCGCCCGGTTCGCCCCGGCCGGGCTGCGGCCCGGCGCGATGGTCGCCGGGTACGGCCTCGCCGAGGCCACCTTGCTGGTCAGCACCACCGGCACCGACCCCGTCCGGCTCGCGGCGGGCCTGCCCGACGGCGCCCCGCCCGCCCGCCGGGTGGTCAGCTGCGGCCGCCCGCGCGGCGGCGAGGTGCGGATCGTCGACCCGGCCAGCCGCACCGAACTGCCCGACGGCGCCGAGGGCGAGGTGTGGGTGCGCGGCCCGTCCGTCGCCGCCGGGTACTGGCAGCGGCCGCTGGAGACCGCCGAGGTGTTCGGCGCGGTCACCGCGGCCGGCGCCCGCGGCTTCCTGCGCACCGGCGACCTCGGCGTGCTGCACGGCGGCGAGCTGTACCTGACCGGGCGGCTCAAGGACACCGTGGTGGTGGCCGGGCGCAGCGTCCACCCGCAGGAGATGGAGCGCCGGCTGATCGACTGCGGCGAACGCCTGGCCTCCGCCGTGGTGTTCGGCGCGGACGAGCCCGACCGGCTGGTGGTCGTCCAGGAGGTCCGCCGGCCCGGCCGGGACCGGGCCGCGCTGGCCGCGCTGGCCGCGAAGGTCCGCGGCTGCCTGGCCGAGGAGTTCGACGCCCGCCCGGCCGGGGTGCTGCTGGTCAGCCCCGGCTCGGTGCGCCGCACCACCAGCGGGAAGGTCCGCCGGTCGATGATGCGCCAGCTCTTCCTGCGCGGCGAACTGCGCCCGCTGTACGCCGAGTTGGACGACGGTCTGCTCGTTCCGGAGGTGGTCACGTGAACGCCGTGGAAGCACGGGTCCGGGAGCGGGTCGCCGCCTGGGAGGAGCGCCTCGGCGACCCCGGCGACCCGGACAACCCGGCCGGGTTCCGGGCCCTGATGCGGGCCGACGAGCGCGCCGAACCCGCCGAGGGCGCCGTCCGGGTGCTGCACGACGGCGGGTTCGGCGCCGAACTGGTGCCGGTCGAGCTCGGCGGCCGCCTCGACCGCGCCGACACCCTGGCCCGGGTGCTGCGCCCGGTCTTCCGCCGGGACGTCTCGCTGGGCTTCGGCCACGGCATCACCTCGCTGTTCGCCGCCGCCGCGGTCTGGGCGGCCGGCGACGAGCGGCAGCGCCGCCGGCTCGCCGCCCTGCTGCTGGACGGCCGGACGGTGGCCATCGCCCACCACGAGCTCGCGCACGGCAACGCCATGTGGCAGGGCCAGTTCACCGCCGCCCCCGACGGCGCGGGCTACCGGCTCAACGGCCGCAAGGACGTGGTGATCAACGCCGACCGGGCCGGTGCGGTGGTGGTCTACGCCGCCGTCGCGCCCGAGGCCGGCGGCAGCCACTCGGTGCTGCTGGTCGACCCCGCCGAGGCCGACCGCGGCCTCGCGGTGCTGCCCCGCCGGGCCAGCACCGGCCTGCGCGGCTGCCACTTCGCCGGGCTGGAGTTCACCGACCTCGCGGTGTCCGGCGACGCCCGGGTCGGCGCCCCGGGCGAGGGCGTCCGGCTGGCGCTGCGCACCTTCCAGCTCAACCGCACCCTGATCCCCGCGCTGGTGCTGGCCGCCGCCGACACCGTGCTGCGGGCCGCCGCGGCGGCCACCACCGGACCGGACGGCAGCGGCACCGCCGGACCGCGCCACCGCGCCCTGCTCGCCGGGGTCCTCGCCGACCTGCTGATGGCCGACGCGACGGCCACCGCCGTGCTGCGCGCCCTGCACCTGCTGCCCGACAGCGCCCACCTGGGCGCCGCCGCCGTCAAGTACCTGGTGCCCGACCTGCTCCAGGAGGACGTCGAGGAGCTGTCCACCGTGCTCGGCGCCGCCGGGTACGACCGCGAGGGCGGCCCCGGCAGTCTGCAGAAGCTCTTCCGGGACCTGCCCGCCGCCAGCCTCGGCCACGTCGGCACCGCCGCCTGCCAGGCCGTGCTGATCCCGCAACTGCCGCTGCTGGCACGGGAGTCCTGGGGCCGGGCGGCCGAACCGCCGGCCGCGCTGTACGCCTTCACCGAGCCGCTGCCGCCGCTCGACCTGGGCGCCCTCGCGGTGGCCGGCGGCACCGACTTCCTCACCGCCACGCTGACCGCCGCGGCCGGCCGGCTGCGGCGGCGGCCGCCCGCGGGCGAGCTCGGCGCCCGGCTGGCCGACCTGGCCGGGGCGTTCGCCGCCGAACTCGACGCGCTGCGCACCCGCTGCCTGGAGCTGGCCGCGGACGGCGCCACCACGCTCGCCAGCCCCGTCTGGTGCGCCCAGGTCGAGCGGTACGCGCTGCTGGCCGCGGCCGGCGCCGTGCTCGGCACCTGGGAGGCCGCCCGCGACGGCGGCGGCTTCCTCGCCGACCCGGCCTGGCCGGTGCTCGCGCTGACCCGGCTGGCGAGCCGGCTCGGCCTGCCCGGCACCGGCCCGCCGTCGCCCGCGTGCGTGCGGCGGCTGTACGAGGAGGTGCTCTCCCGGCTGGCCGGCGCCCGCTCCTACGACCTGCACGACACCCCGCTCGCGGAAGGGGGCGCGCCCCGATGGACACCCTGACCACCGGCGCCCCGCCCGCCCCGCGGGTGGAGGCGCCGATGCTGATGGCCGGACCGGACGCCCCCTGGCTCCGGGTGCGCCGGGCGATGGCCTGGAGCGGCCACGCCGTGGTGCACGCCTACACCGACCAGTGGCAGGACGCCGTCCTCGCCGAACCCGACCTGCGGGTGCTGCTCGGCGCCCGCGACTGGCAGCGCCTCACCACCCTGGAGCGGACCCGCACCCGGGAGCGCTTCGCCGCCTCCCGGCTGCTCGTCCGGTACGCCGCCGGGGCCGCCCTGCACGTCCCCCCGGACGCCGTCGAGCTCGGCTACAAGCCCGGCGGCCGCCCGTACCTGCGCGGCTGCGACCAGATCGGCGTCAGCATCAGCCACACCCGCGACCTGATCGTGGTCGGCCTCAACCGGCGCGGCCGGATCGGCGTGGACACCGAGATCGCCGACCGCACGGTCCGCTACCGGGACATGCGCCGCCTGCTGTGCACGCCCGCCGAGCGGCGCTGGCTCGGCGCCCTGGACGAGCCCGAACAGGAGCGCGAGCTGCTGCGGCTGTGGACCCGCAAGGAGGCGTACACCAAGGCGCTCGGGCAGGGCATGCGGCTGGGCTTCACCGAGTTCGGGTTCGACCCGGGCGGCGCGGCCCTGCTCACCCCCCAGGGCCGCAGCGCCGCGCACGGCGAGTGGACCTTCGGCACGCACGAGCTGGAGCGCGGCTACCTGGTCAGCATCGCCTGCCACGACGCCGGGCACGAGGCCGTCCCGGACACCGCGGTGTCGACCATGCTCGATGAGGGCTTCCTGGGAGAGGTGGTGAGGTCGCTGGGATCCGGAGGCCGCCCCTGACCGCCGCCCGGCCCCCACCAGCACCGGGCCGCCGCCGCTCTCGAACGGGTGACGGACCGGGGACATCCAGGATGCCCGAGTCGGTCTGAATCGCCTCCCGTGCCGATATCGTTCAGCTGATCACTCATCCGGAACGGCGCGAATCACTCACGGGGGCGTCATTGATCCGCATTCTCATCGCGGAGGACATGCAAGTGCTCCGCAGAGCCCTGGTCGCTCTGCTGCAGCTGGAACCGGACATCGAGGTGGTGGCGGAACTCGGATCGGGCGACGAGGTGCTGGCCCGGGCCAAGGAGACCTCGCCGGACGTCGCGGTCCTGGACATCGACCTGCCCGGGGCGGACGGCATCACCGCCGCCGGGCAGCTGGCCGAGGCGCTGCCGACCTGCCGGACGCTGATCCTCACCAGCCTCGGCCGGCCCGGCAACCTGCGCCGGGCGATGGCCGCGCACGTGGCCGGGTTCCTGCTCAAGGACATCGAACCCGGCCAACTCGCCGCCGCGATCCGCACGGTGGCCTCCGGCGGCCGGGCCATCGACCCGGCGCTCGCGCTCGCCGCACTGGACAGCGACCCGTCCCCGCTCACCACCCGGGAGCGGGAGGTGCTGCGGCTGGCCGCCGACGGCCTGGAGGCCGGGCAGATCGCGGCCAAGCTGTTCCTGTCGGCCGGCACCGTGCGCAACTACCTGACCACCGTGGTCGGCAAGCTGAACGCCCGCAACCGGGTGGACGCGATCCGGATCGCCCGGGACGCCGACTGGATATGACGGCCCGTGCGGCGTCCGCGGCCGCTCAGGCCACCGCGGGCGCCGCCGGCACGGCCGCCGCGCCCTGCCGCCCGCCGCTGCCGGACAGCGCCAGCGTCGCCGCGTCCAGGTCGATCGCCGCCTCCACCACGAACCACTCCTGGCCCTGCGGCCCGGCGGTCAGCGAACCGCCCAGCTCGCGCACCCGGGTGGCCAGGTTGCCGATCCCGGAACCGCCCGAGGCGTCCCGCGGGGCGGCCGCCGACTCCGGACCGCCGCGGCCCACGCCGTCGTTGGCCAGCCGGAAGCGGATCGTGCGGCCGTCGCGGACCGTCGAGATCTCGCAGTGCTCGACCTTGCTGTGCCGGAGCATGTTGGTCAGTCCCTCGCGCAGCACCGTCGCCAGCACCGTCTCCACCTGCTGCGGCACCAGCCCGAAGTCCAGCCGCACCACCGAGCGCACCCCCAGGGTGGCCAGCATCGCCTTGGCGCTCTCCGCCTCGGCGCTCAGCGACATCTCCCGGTAGCCGCGGGCCACCGCCCGCACGTCGGAAAGGGCCTGACGGGCCGTCTGCAGGATCTCCGTCAACTCCTGCTGCGCCACGTCCGGCTGACCTGGCACCAGGCGGTACGCCAGCTCGCACTTCAGGGTGATCGCGGAGAGGCTGTAGCCGAGCAGGTCGTGCAGGTCCCGGGCGAAGCGCAGCCGCTCCTGCGCCACCGCCAGGGTGGCCAGCTCGGCGCGCGAGCGGTGCACCTCGATCACCAGGTCGGTCAGTCGCGAAAGGCCGTACACCACAAGGCCGTTGGTGGTGGTGGCGACGCTGATGTAGAAGGTCTGGCCGAGCCCGTCGCCGATCCAGAGCATCAGCAGGTTGCTGGCCACCACCACCGCGACGAAGCCGGGCCAGGCGACGGCCGGGCGCAGCAGCAGGAGCAGCGAGGCGGCCAGGAAGCTCGGCATGCCGATCCACAGCTCGCCCAGGAAGAACATCGGCCCGTAGGTGATCACCGCCTGGAGGGCTAAGGTGAGCGGCCACCTGCTGGCCAGCGCGGGCGCCAACCTCGGGAAGGAGTGCACCAGTTGGAGGCCCAGCAGGGCGAAGAGCAGGGCCACCGAACCGGTCAGCAGCAGGGCGCTCGGATCCAGTGCCAGAATGTAGGCGGTGGCGACTCCGGTATAGCCGAGGAACACCAGGGCGGTGATGGTCACCGCTGCTTTCGGGGCCAGCTGCCGGCCCCCCGGATCGAGTGCCGGCCACGCCGTCGTCTCGTTCACTGCTCCCCCATGGGACTCGTACGGTTCCCGCTGCCCTCGGATCGTACGGGACGGGGCTACGCCGTGGGCGGGTCCGCCTCCCGCGGTTTCGTTCCGACCACGAACTCGCCGACGCTGGACTCCACCGGCCAGTCCAGCCCGAAGGCGCGGGCCGCGGTGTCCGAGTTGCCGGAGGCGAGCGCGCACGGCGCGAGGTCCATCGCGGTGGCCACCAGGTACAGGTTCTGCAGCAGCACGCCGACGTCCTTCAGCAGGCTGGTGTAGGCGATCCCGCTGAAGGCGTGGGTGGCCCGCCGGAACCGCGCGGTGATCACCAGCAGCAGCGGCGGCTGCTGCTCGGAGCCCATCAACGTCCGTGCGGTGGAACGGAGTTCGTCCAGATCGCCGGGCGGGGCGTCGAGCGGCTCCAGCAGGTGGCCGAGCGGGTCGTAGTGGTAGGCGCCCGGGGCCAGCTCGGTGCCGGGCCCGGCGACCAGGTACAGCTCCAGGCCGTACACCGAGCCCATGCTCGGGTACGGGCGGTCGCTCCAGGCCGCGTCCGCGCCGTCGCCGCCCGGGCCGGTGCCGGCGCCGGTGCCGGCGCCGCGGGTCCGGCCCGCGCCGGCGCTCTCGCGCACCCGGCAGGCCCGGAACAGCAGTTCGCCGATCCGGTCCTCGGTCAGCGGCTCCGGGCCGTGGTCGCGGACCGAGCGGCGGCGCTCCAGCACCGAGGTGAACGGCTCGTCCCCGCCGCGCAGTTCCTCCAGGTCGGGCCGGTACAGGGCGAGCGCCGGCCGGTTGCCGAGCGGCTTGACCACCGGCTCGGCGGGCATCCGGCCCTGGTGCGCGTACGTCGCGCCGAACGGGCCGTCGCTGCGGCCCAGCCGGCTGCGCGAGTGCACCAGCAGGTCGTCGGGGGACCAGCCGACCAGCCGCGGGTCGTCGTCCTCGGTGAACCGGGACGGCCGGTCCGGGCCGGGCTCCCCGGCGTCCTCGGCGACCACCGCGATCCGGGCGGCCACCAGGTAGCCGATCGCGGTGCGGGCCAGCTCCGGGTCCAGCCGGGGGCCGCCGGCCTGGGCGGTGCCGTCCAGCATGCCGAGCAGCAGCATCGCCTCCGAGCGGTGCAGCTGCACCCGGTGGTGGGCGAGCGGCGACTCCAGCCGCAGCCCGCCCTCCGCCCAGCGCATCACGGTGAACCGGGACAGCCGGCACGGCCGGTCCGCGGGCGCCGGGCGCGGTGTGAACCAGGCGCCCCGGGCCAGCGGCACCACGCTGAGCACCGGCGTGCCGCCGAGCGCCAGCGAGCGCACCAGGCTGCCGCGGATCCGGTCCAGGTCGCGCAGCAGCCTGGTCACCTCCGCGCCGTGCCCGCCGGGCCGGTCGACCTCCCACAGCCCGGGGAAGCCGGGCAGCACGTTGCTCAGCGAGACCGGCCCCAGCGTCATCCGCTCCAGGGCCTGCCGCAGCGCCGGGTCCGGGTCCTCGAACACCACGGTGCCCCAACGGTCGTGGACGGTCAGCGAGGCCTGCCCGTCGTCACTCTCCACCAACGTGTCCTCGCGCAGCGACCAGAGTTCGCTGAGCTGTGGAGCTACCAGGTTGTCGATACGCATAGCCATCCAGGCGCGGTCCGCGCCAGGTCCGGACGAGCACGGGTGAGTGCGGTCAGACGAACAGGGGAATCGGGTTGAGCAGGTCGTACGGGGTCGGAGCGGCGAGCCGGCCGAGCCGCACCGGCACGTCGAACAGCCGGCCGGGCGCGAACCGGTTCCAGTGCGGGCGCAGGCCCGGCACCACGACCTTGGCGACCGGCAGGCCGGCCTCGGGACGGGTCTGGTCCAGCACCAGCATCTCCAGGCCGGCCCGGCGCACCAGCCGCTCGGCGGCCGCCACGTCGTCCAGCAGGTCGTCGTGCGGGGCGAACGCCGGAGCGGCGATCCGGCCCGCCGGCCGGCTCGGATCGGCCAGCAGGTAAGGGAGTTCGGCAACCTTCGCGGTGTGCATCCACGCCATCGCCTGCGGGTCGGTGAAACCGTATCCGGTGCCGTCGGCCCGCGCGTCCACCACGTTCGGGAGCAGCTGGTTCACCTCGGCGAGCGCGCGGCGCAGGGCGATCTCCGGGTCCAGGTGGGCGCCGAAGCCGGGCATGACGTCCTCGGCGGGCTTGTCGGTGCGCCGGGAGAACGCCGCGACCACCGGGATGCCGAGGTCGCTGGTCAGCTCGACCGCCCACACCTCGCGGTGCAGCGAGGCGTGCAGCTCGCGCACCCGGGTGATCCACGGGTCGCGGTAGGAGTCCAGGTCGACGCCGGGCTGCACGGTGCGGTTGTACCACCACAGGGCGATGGCGTCGCGCTCCACCAGCTCCAGGAAGCCCTGCAGCACGGCGTCCTCCAGGGTGCCGCCGGCCGCCGCGCCGTTGGAGCTGGCCAGGCAGTAGCGGCGGCCGCGCCGCTGCGGGGCGTTGTAGTAGAGGAGCGCGGCGGGCATCAGCTTCTGGCGGCGCTCGGTCAGCGACCACACTGGCAGCCAGTCGATCTCGTCGTCCTCGTCGAACGGGTCGGCGATCTGCTGGAAGGCGCCCTGTCCGGCGTTCCAGCGCTCCCGGCCCTCGTACTGCCGGGGGTCGAACAGCTGGACCGCGTCCGGGTGGACCGCGTCCGCCGCGAGGTCCCGGTAGCGGCCGGTGACCAGCGGCTCGTCGCCCTGGAGGTGCCCGGAGTAGCGCTCCAGCGACTCCGCCAGCGCGCCGACCTCGGCCTGCGCCGGGGTGGCGCCCTTGCCGGAGGCGTGCGCGCGCAGCCCGGCCCGGACCGAGGCCAGGCCGCCGGCGCCGCCCACCGGGTTGATCCCGGCGTGGAAGCAGTTCAGTTCGGCCGGGCCGCGCTCGTCCCGGCGGATCTCCTTGACCAGGCCGGTCAGCGGGTCCACGTGGTGGCCGTAGCGGTCCATCACCTGCCGGGGCGTCAGCGCCCGGTGCCCGCCGCCGTCGACGTGCGCCTTGGGGCGCGGGCGCAGCACCACCGGGGCGGTGATCCGGGCCGCGACCAGGCCCGGGTCGCCGCAGCACGGGCACTCCGGGCGGCGGGTCACCGGGTGGCGGCGGCCCTCCAGGGTCAGGCTGTCCAGCGACCACAGCGCCCGCTGGCCCTCGTAGCGGTGCCCGGCCAGCCACTTGGTGGCCTCCAGGGCCGCCAGTTGCAGCGCGGCGGTCCGGGCGGCGGGCAGCGAGCAGCCGGGGCGCGGCACCGGGCCGTCGTGCCCGAGCGAGCGCTGCACGTGCGCCTCGACCTGCCGGCCGCGCCACAGCCGGTCGGCCAGGCAGGACCAGCACGGGCCGTCGGCGGCGCCGAAGAACGGGCCGATCCAGGTCTGCACGCCGTTGGCCCGCACCGGCAGCCAGGGGCGGCCGGCCGCCCGGTGCGCGGCGTCGACGCCGGCCAGCCGCGGGTCCAGGTAGTCCTCGCAGAGCACCACCGACAGGTCGGCGCCGTCCGGGCCGTCCGCGGTGCGCAGCCCGGCGGCGTCCAGGGCGCCGCGCAGTTCGGCCGGGTCGGTGCCGGCCGGGTCGAGCGCGGCGACGGTGGCCGCGCCCAGCAGCCGGCCGGCCCGGTGGCCGTCCCGGCCGGCCGCGGACCAGTAGACCTCCTGGTCGGTGGGCCGGCCGGCCGGGCGCTCGTGCACCAGCCCGGCCCGCAGCAGTTTGCCGACCAGGCCGGCGGTCTGCTCCGCGGTGAGCTCCCCCGCGGTGTCCCGCTGGAGGCCGTCCAGGCTCCTCGTCCCGTCCAGCAGCGGTGCCAGCCGGGCGATCTGTGCCCCGTGCAGGGCGGTGACCTGCTGGTCCGATATCAGGTAGACCGCCTCGCCGGGGACCTGCTCCACGCTCAGGTGGGGCCGGAAGGAGAGGAACGGACCGTCGCCGGCCGGGCCGAGGAGCCCGCTCACGCCCGGCGCCCGGTGGTGGTCTCGGCGGGGGCGGCCAGGTAGGCGTCGGCGGCCCGGCAGAAGCACAGGGTGCCGGTGACGGGCCCGGCCGCAGCCGCGGCGCTCTGGCCGAGATCCTCGATGAACAGGTCGTCGGCGTGGCCCAGGACGGAGGCGTTGGCACCCATGGCGGTCTCCTTGCGGTCGGGTCGTGATCGGGGCTGGCTCGATGCGACAGAGTGTTCCGCCGTCCGCCCCGGGGCGGCCAGTGCCGGGCTCACGACTCGGATGTGAAGGATTCACGGTCGGGGCCTGCCGAAACGCACACTCCCCTCGGGAGCCTGGCACTGGTTGCCCGCACCGCCGCCGCGGGAGCCTGGTACGGCAGCGGAACCGGTCAGGTACCGCACCCCCCGGACGAGCCCCAGGCCGCCCGCGGGTCACCACACGGAGGGAACACCCATGGACATCAGAGTGCTCGGTCCCCTCGAAGCCGAGACCCGGTTCGGCTCGATCGTGCCCAGCGCCGGCAAGCCCCGGCAGATCCTGGCGCTGCTCGCCCTGTACGCCAACCAGGTCGTCCCGGTCCCCACCCTGCTGGAGGAGCTGTGGGGCATGGACGCGCCGCGCAGCGCGCTCACCACGCTGCAGACGTACATCCTCCACCTGCGCCGGCTGATCGCCCAGGGCCTCGGCCCGGACGCCCCGTGCGGCGCCAAGGACGTCCTGGTCACCCGGCACGGCGGCTACCTGCTGGAGGTCCAGCCCGGCGCGGTCGACGTGCACGAGTACGACCGGCTCGCCGAGTTCGGCCGGGATGCCTCCGACGCGGGCGACGACGAGGCCGCCGCCGTCATCTACCGGGAGGCGCTGGCGCTGTGGCGCGGCCCGGCCCTGGTCGACGTCAAGGCCGGGCCGCTGCTCGACATCGAGCTGGCCCGCCTGGAGGAGAGCCGGCTGCGGGTGCTGGAGCGCCGGATCGAGGCCGACCTGCGGCTGGAGCGGCACGCCGACCTGGTCGCCGAGCTCACCGGCCTCACCGTCCGCCACCCGCTGCACGAGGGGCTGCACGCCCAGGCGATGGTGGCGCTGTACCGCTCCGGCCGGCAGTGGCAGGCGCTGGAGGTCTACCAGGGGCTGCGGGGGCGCCTGGTGGAGGAACTGGGCCTGGAGCCGTCGCCCCGGGTGCGCAAGCTCCAGCAGGCGATGCTGGCGGCCGACCCGGCGCTGGACCGCACGCCGCGTCAGCGCACCTCCGTGCTGGACCTGTTCGCCGCCTGAGCCGCGTCCGACCGGTGGCCCCGGTTCCGCTCCGCCGAGCCTCGAACGGGGTTCGAGACCGGGCCAGCACAGTGCTCCCACGCGATCCGCCGCCACCCCGGCGACGGAGCACCCGACCCGAGCGTGGGGGAGAAGTTGCGGATCATCGACCTGTCGTCACCGGTGGACGCGGCCGGCTGGGAGCCGGACCCGATCGTCCACGAGATCATGACGCCCGCCGAGGGCGCCCGCCACATGGCCGAGGAGATGCGCCTGCACTTCGGTCTCGAATTCGACCCGGCCGACCTGCCGGGGGGTGAGCTGCTCTCGCTGGACACGCTCACCCTGACCAGCCACACCGGCACCCACGTCGACGCGCCCTCGCACTACGGCTCGGTCGGCGACTACGGGGTGCCGCGCCACATCGACGCCATGCCGCTCGACTGGTTCCTGCGGCCCGCCCAGGTGCTCGACGTCAGCGACGTCGGCACCGGCGTGATCGGCGTCGAGCGGATCGAGAAGGCGCTCGCCGACTGCGGCCGCCGCCCCGACCCGCTGGACATCGTGCTGCTGCACACCGGCGCCTCGCGGCACGCCGGGACCCCGCGGTACTTCACCGACTTCGCGGGGCTCGACGGCCCGGCCACCGACCTCCTGCTCGACCTCGGCGTCCGGGTGATCGGTACCGACGCGTGGAGCCTGGACGCCCCGTTCGGGCACATGATCCGCGCCTACCAGGAGACCGGCGACAAGTCCGTGCTGTGGCCCGCCCACTTCGCCGGGCGGCGCCGCGAGTACTGCCAGGTCGAACGGCTCGCCGCACTGGACACCCTGCCTGCGCACGGCTTCCGGGTCTCCTGCTTCCCCGTCAAGATCGCCGGTGCCGGAGCGGGTTGGACCCGCGCCGTCGCCCTGGTGGACGAGTGAGCACCGGCGGCCCGCCCCGGCTGATCTGCTTCCACCACGCCGGGGCCGGCGTCTCCGCGTTCGCCCGCTGGCAGAGCGCGATGGGCTCCGCCGCCGAGGTGGTGCCGGTCCTGCTGCCCGGCCGGGGGCCGCGGATCAGGGAGCAGCGGATCACCGACCCCGACCGGCTGATCGCCGAACTCGACTCCCTGATCGGGCCGTTGCTGGAACGCCCGTTCGCGTTCTACGGGCACAGCCTGGGCGGCCTGGTCGCCCACACCTACGCCGCCGCGCTCCAGCGCTCCGGCCGGCCGCTGCCCCGGCTGGTCGCCGTGGGGGCCGTGCTGCCCCCGCACCTGCGCTCGCCGGTGCTCGCCGCCGCCGCCCTCCCGGACGACGGACTGCTGCACCGGCTGGTCGACCACGGGGTGCTGCCGCCCGGCGCGGTCGACCCGCAGGAGACCGGCCTGTGGCGGCGCCGGGTGCTGCCCGCGCTCCGCGACGACCTGCGGCTGGGCGAGGCCCTGTGCGCGGCCGGCGGCGCGGCGCTGCACAGCCCGGTGCTGGCCGTCGCGGGCCGGGGCGACGCCATCGCCACCCCCGAGGGCGTCGCCCAGTGGAGCCGCTACGCGCTGGACGGGTTCGAGCTGCGGACCGTCCCCGGCGGGCACTTCTTCGTCCGGGAACGCACCCTGCCGGCCCTGCTCGCCGGGGTGCTCGGCGAGGCCGCGGCGGCGCCCCGGCTGGTGTCGAGCGCGGCTTGAGGCGGACGGCGCAGGCTACCGGCCGGAACACGGTGCGGTCGCGGTCCGCGGAGCACGAGAGGTACCCGAGGCCACCCGGAGGGCCGGGAAAGCCGTGAAGAGGCCGCGAGCGGCCACGAGAGGAAGGAACGGGCGTGAACACGATCAAGGGGAGGCGGCCATGAGCCGGCGAGTGGTCATCACCGGGATCGGCGTGGTCGCCCCCGGCGGGGTCGGCACCAAGGCGTTCTGGTCGCTGCTCACCGACGGCAGGACCGCGACCAGGGCGATCTCGCTCTTCGACGCCTCCTCGTTCCGCTCGCGGATCGCCGCCGAGGCCGACTTCGACCCGGTCGCGGCCGGCCTCGGCCCGCAGGAGATCCGCCGGATGGACCGGGCGGCCCAGTTCGCCGTGGTCAGCGCCCGCGAGGCGGTCGCCGACAGCGGACTCGACCTGGCCGCCGCCGACCCGCACCGGATCGGCATCACCATCGGCAGCGCGGTCGGCGCCACCATGGGCCTGGACACCGAGTACAACGTGGTCAGCGACGGCGGCCGCGGCTGGCTGGTGGACCACCGCTACGCCGTCCCGCACCTGTTCGACCACTTCGTCCCCAGCTCCTTCGCCACCGAGGTGGCCTGGGCGGTCGGCGCCCAGGGCCCGGCCGGCGTGGTCTCCACCGGCTGCACCTCCGGCCTGGACGCCGTCGGCCACGCGGTCGAGCTGATCCGCGAGGGCAGCGCCGACGTCATGGTCGCCGGCGCCACCGAGGCCCCGATCTCGCCGATCTCGGTCGCCTGCTTCGACGCCATCAAGGCCACCTCGCCGCGCAACGACGACCCGGAGCACGCCTCCCGGCCGTTCGACCGCACCCGCAACGGGTTCGTGCTCGGCGAGGGCTCGGCGATCTTCGTCCTGGAGGAGCTGGGGGCGGCCCGCCGCCGCGGCGCGCACGTCTACGCCGAGATCGGCGGCTTCGCCACCCGCTCCAACGCCTACCACATGACCGGCCTGCGCCCCGACGGCAAGGAGATGGCCGAGTCGATCCGGGTCGCCCTGGACGAGGCCCGGCTGCCCGGCACCGCGGTCGACTACATCAACGCGCACGGCTCCGGCACCAAGCAGAACGACCGGCACGAGACCGCCGCGTTCAAGCGCAGCCTCGGCGACCACGCGTACGCCACCCCCGTCAGCTCCATCAAGTCGATGATCGGCCACTCGCTGGGCGCCATCGGCTCGCTGGAGATCGCCGCCTCCGCCCTGGCCATCGAGCACGGCGTCGTCCCGCCGACCGCCAACCTGCACGAGCCCGACCCGGAGTGCGACCTCGACTACACCCCGATCACCGCCCGCGAGCGGAAGATCGACACCGTGCTGAGCGTCGGCAGCGGCTTCGGCGGCTTCCAGAGCGCCATCGTGCTCACCCGACCCGAGCGGAGGACCGCCGCATGACCGCCGAACTGCTGGAGCACACCGCCCCGGCCGCCCGCACCGTCGCCGCCGTGTTCACCGGCATCGGCGTGGCCGCCCCCAACGGCCTGGGCACCGAGGACTGGTGGCGGGCCACCCTGGAGGGCCGCAGCGGCATCCGCCCGGTGCAGCGCTTCGACGCCAGCGGCTACCCGGCCACCCTGGCCGGCGAGGTCCCCGGCTTCGACCCGGCCGCCCGCATCCCCAGCCGGCTGCTGCCGCAGACCGACCACATGACCAGGCTCGCCCTGGTCGCCGCCGAGGAGGCCATCGGCCACGCCGGCCTCGACCCCGAGCAGATCGACGAGTACGCGGCGGGCGTGGTCACCGCCGCCTCCGCCGGCGGCTTCGAGTTCGGCCAGCGCGAACTGCAGGCGCTGTGGAGCCAGGGCGGCAAGTACGTCTCCGCGTACCAGTCCTTCGCCTGGTTCTACGCCGTCAACACCGGCCAGATCTCCATCCGGCACGGCCTGCGCGGCCCCAGCGGCGTCATCGTCAGCGAGCAGGCCGGCGGCATCGACGCCGTCGCGCAGGCCCGCCGGCAGCTCCGCAAGGGCAGCCGGATGATCGTCACCGGCGGCGTCGACGGCGCCATCTGCCCCTGGGGCTGGGCCGCCCAGCTGGCCGGCGGCCGGCTCTCCACCGAGGCCGACCCGACCCGCGCCTACCTGCCCTTCGACACCGCCGCCGGCGGCCACGTGGCCGGTGAGGGCGGCGCGATCCTGATCCTGGAGAGCGCCGAGTCCGCGGCCGCCCGCGGCGTGCCGACGTACGGCCGGCTCGCCGGGTACGCCGCCACCTTCGACCCGGCACCGGGCCGCGGCCTGCCGCCCGGACTGCGCCGGGCGATCGAACTCGCCCTCGCCGAGGCCGAGCTGACCCCCGACCAGGTCGACGTGGTGTTCGCCGACGCGGCGGGCGTCCCCGCGCTCGACCGCCAGGAGGCCGACGCGCTGCGCGAGGTCTTCGGGCCGCGCGGCGTGCCGGTCACCGCCCCCAAGACGATGACCGGACGGCTCTACGCGGGCGGCGGCTCGCTCGACCTGGCGGCGGCCCTGCTGACCCTGCGCGACCAGGTGATCCCGCCCACCGTCAACGTCGAGCACCCGGCCGAGGGCCTGGACCTCGACCTGGTGCTGGGCAGCGCCCGCCCGGCCCCCGTCCGCACCGCACTGGTCCTCGCCCGGGGCGCCGGCGGCTTCAACTCCGCCGCCGTGGTCACCGCGGCCTGACCCCGTCCGAGCCACCCCCACCACCACACCCTCAAGCGGCACCCCACCACGGAAGGAACCACCGACATGTCCCAGATGACCCTGGACGAGCTGACCACCCTGCTGCGCGAGTGCGCGGGCGAGGACGAGAGCGTCGACCTCAGCGGCGACGTCCTCGACACCCCGCTGGACGACCTCGGCTACGACTCGCTGGCGGTCCTGCAGACCACCGGCCGGATCGAGCGCGAGTACGACATCGAGCTGGCCGAGGACACCGTCGCCGAGGCCCACACCCCGCGCCTGCTGCTGGAGTTCATCAACGCCAGCCTCGCCGAGCAGGCCGCCGTCGCCGCCTGACGCGCCGACGCGGCGACACGCACCCGCAGCGCGGAACCGCGCGGTCCGGAGGGCTCACCCCGAGCAGCCCTCCGCACCGCGCGGTTCCGGCGTTCCGGCGTTCCGGCGCGCCGCCCGGGAGAGCCGCCCGCCCGCCCGGTCCCGGACGCGCACGTGCCGGTGCCCGCCGCCTCCGGGGGAGAGAGGCGGCGGGCACCGGCGGGGGAGGTGGAACGGGGGGATCAGAGGTCGTCGCGGTACACCTGGCGGTCCTTGACCAGCCAGGCGCCGTCGGCGCCGCGCACCAGCAGGTCCTCGCACACGGTGCTGACCTTGACGATCGCCTGGCCGCCCTTCGGGGTCTCGATCACCAGGGCGTAGCAGCGGCCGAACGCGGCGTCCTCGCCGCGCGGCTCGACCGAGACCATGCCCAGCCAGTGGCGGCGCTGGATGCCCTTGGCCGCGTAGGCGTCGGTGGCGGCCTGGGCGGCCGAGGTGATCCCGGCCCGGCCGACGGCCGGCTCCGGGTGGGCGTTGGCGGCGAAGACGCCGTCCTCGGTGAAGGTGTCGGCCCACTCGGCGACCCGGCCGCTGTCGAGCAGCTGCATCTGCCGGGCGTAGAACTGCTGGACCTCGAAGTACAGCTCGGCGGTGGCGGGCACCTGCGCCGTCACGGTGGTCATGGGGTGGTCCTCTCAGCTGGCAACCCGTCGGTTCTGACAGCGACGAGCCTGGCCGTCCGGGGTCGCACGGTCCTCGAACGGAACTGGAGCAGCGGCGTCCAGTGCCGCTCGATCGGGTGTCGAGAAGGCGTCGGCACGCTGGTCGCGTCGACCCACCGAGAGGAGAGCACAGGATGACCGGCGAGCAGAGGGTGGCCCTGGTGACGGGCGCGACCAGCGGGATCGGCCTGGCCGTCGCCCGCGGCCTGGCGACCAGCGGCCTGGCGGTGTTCATCTGCGCGCGCAACGCGGAGACGGTCGAACTGACCGTCAAGGAGCTGCGCGCCGAGGGCCTGGAGGTGTCCGGCACCACTGCCGACATCCGCCGCCCCGAGCAGGTGAAGGCCCTGGTGGACGCCGCGCTGGAGCAGTACGGCCGGATCGACGTGCTGGTGAACAACGCCGGCCGCAGCGGCGGCGGCGTCACCGCGCAGATCGCCGACGAGCTCTGGTACGACGTGATCGACACCAACCTGAACAGCGTGTTCCTGACCACCCGCGAGGTGCTCAACCGGGGCGGCCTGCAGGAGCGCGGCTGGGGCCGGGTGGTCAACATCGCGTCCACCGGCGGCAAGCAGGGCGTCGTGCTGGGCGCCCCCTACTCGGCCTCCAAGCACGCCGTGGTCGGCTTCACCAAGGCCCTCGGCCTGGAGCTGGCGAAGACCGGCGTCACCGTCAACGCGGTGTGCCCCGGCTACGTGGAGACCCCGATGGCGCAGCGGGTCCGGCAGGGCTACGCGGCCGCGTACGACGCCACCGAGGACCAGATCCTGGAGCGCTTCCAGGCCAAGATCCCGCTCGGCCGCTACTCGACCCCCGAGGAGGTGGCCGGCCTGGTCGGCTACCTGGCCACCGACACCGCCGCTTCCATCACCGCGCAGGCGCTGAACGTCTGCGGCGGGCTGGGCAACTACTGAGCCCCGCCGCGGGCCGAAGGAGACCTGACATGTCCGACACCCTGCAGCAGTACCGCACCCTGCACAGCACCGCCGTCGACGCCCCCGCCGAGACGGTCTACCGGATCGTCGCGGACGTCACCACCTGGCCGCAGTACTTCGCGCCCAACGTGCACGTCGAGCACCTGGAGCAGACCGCCGGCAGCGAGCGGATCCGGATCTGGGCGACCGCCAACGGCGAGGTCAAGAGCTGGGTCTCGCGCCGCGAACTGGACGCCGAGAACCTCAAGGTGACCTTCCGCCAGGAGGTGTCCCAGGCGCCGGTGGCCTCGATGGGCGGCACCTGGCTGGTCACCCCGGTCGACGAGGGCCACTCCCTGCTGGAGCTCCACCACGACTTCACCGCGGTCGACGACCTGCCGGAGAACGTCGCCTGGATCAACGCCGCGCTGGACCGCAACAGCGAGTCCGAGCTGGCCGGCATCCGGCAGATCGCCGAACTGGGCGCCGAGCTCGACGAGCTGGTCTTCAGCTTCGACGACACCGTGCACGTGGCCGGCGCCGGCGCGGACGTCTTCGACTTCCTCAACCGGGCCGACCTGTGGCCCGAGCGCCTGCCGCACGTCGCCGCGCTCGACCTCCAGGAGGACGTCCCCGGCGTCCAGGTGATGGCGATGGACACCAGCACCGCCGACGGCTCGGTGCACACCACCAAGTCGATCCGGGTGGTGTTCGGCGAGGACCGCATCGTCTACAAGCAGATCGCCGTGCCCGCGCTGATGACCGCGCACACCGGCCGCTGGACCATCGTCCCGGTCGAGGGCGGCGTCGACGTCACCTCCCGGCACACCGTCACCCTCAAGCCGTCCGCGATCGAGCGGATCCTCGGCGAGGGCAAGACCGTCGCCGACGCCCGCGCCTACGTGCACCGGGCGCTGAGCACCAACAGCACCACCACGCTCAAGCACGCGGCGGCCTTCGCGGAGGCCCGCCGTGGCTGACCGGACGCCGTCCGGGGCCGGCCGGCTGGACGCGCTGCCCGCCCGGGCCGCCGCCGCGCACCCCGGGCGCACCGCCGTCACCGACGGCACCGCCGCGCTGGACTTCGCCGCGCTGGACGCCCGGGCCACCGCGGTGGCCCGGGCCCTGGCCGAGCGGCTGGACGGCCCCGGCACCGTCGCGGTGGCCTCCGCGCTGCACCCGGACTTCGCGGTCGCCTACTACGGCGCCGCCCGGGCCGGCCAGGTCGTCGCGGTGGTCAACCCGCTGATCCCGGAGATCGGCGTGCGGCACGTGCTGGCCACCAGCCGGGCCCGGCTGGCCTTCGTCGACGCCGGGCTGCTGCCCAAGCTGAACGCCGTCCGCGCCGACCTGCCCGACCTGCGCGAGGTGGTGCTGATCGGCGGCGCCGAGGACGGCACCACCCCGACCCTGGACGAACTGGTCGACACCGCCCCCGCCGACGAGGGCTGGCGGCCGCCCGCCGTCGACCCCGACGACACCGCCTGCATCCAGTTCACCAGCGGCACCACCGGACTGCCCAAGGCCGTCCGGCTGACCCACCGCAACCTGACCGTCAACGCCGAGCAGATCGCCGCCGCGCACCTGCTCGACGCCGACGCCGTCACCCTCAACCACTTGCCCACCTACCACCCGATGCACCTCAACTCGGCCGTCGCCGCGGCCGCCACCCAGGTGCTGTGCACCGCGCCCGAACCGGTCGACGCGGTGCACGCCGCCAACACCCACGGCGCCACGCACTTCTACAGCCTCCCGGTCCGGCTCGCCCGGCTGGCCGCCGACCCGGCCCTCGACGGGCTGGCGCTGCGCACCGTCACCCGGATCGCCTCCGGCGGCTCCGCGCTGCCGGTGGAGGCCGCCCGCACGCTCACCGAGCGCTTCGGCATCCCGGTGTTCCAGGGCTACGGCCTGGCCGAGACCTCGCCGCTGACCCACAGCGACGACCCCGACCACCCCGCGCACGGCTCGGTCGGCCGCCCGGTCCCCGGCACCGAGTGCCGGGTGGTCGACCTGGACAGCGGCGCCGAACTGCCCGCCGGACAGCCCGGCGAGGTGCAGCTGCGCGGCCCGCAGGTGATGAAGGGCTACCTGGGCGGGCCCGAGCGCGCCCCGGACGAGTGGTTCACCACCGGCGACATCGGCCGGACCGACGAGCAGGGCCGGCTGTTCCTGGTCGACCGGCTCGGCGACGTGTTCAAGGTCGACAACTTCCTGGTCGCCCCGTCCGAGGTCGAACAGGCCCTCACCGCCCACCCGCTGGTCCGCGAGGCCGTGGTGGTCGGGCTGCCCGACGGCCACGGCTACCGGGTGGCCGGCGCGCTGCTGGTGCTGGACGAGCCCGAGCGGCTCGCCGAGGTGCTCGGGCAGGTCAACGCCGAGCTGCCCTACTACCAGCGGCTGGTGCACGCCGAGGCGGTCGACACGATCCCGCGCTCGGGCAACGGAAAGATCCAACGCCGGGTCCTGGGCGGGCAGTTCGCCGCCCGGCTGGGCCTGAGCGACCCGCAGACCGAAGGGAGCGAGGGCATGGCCGCCCCGCTGTTCACCGTCATCAACACCTTCGTCCTCAAGGACCCGGCCGGCGGCGAGGCGTTCGAGCAGCGCTTCCTCGACCACGTCCAGTGGATGCGCGCCCAGTTCGGCTTCCGCGCCCACCAGGCGGTGCGCGACACCGTGGACACCGGCGTGTACGTCAACTTCGGCTGGTGGGCCACCCCCGCCGACTTCCAGCAGGTGCTGGGCAGCGAGACCTTCCAGGCGCACGCCAAGGAGTTCCACCAGCTGGTGGACGTCCAGGCCGAGCCGTCCACGGGCGTGCTGCGCGTCGACGGCGAGGACACCGGCACCGTGCTGGCGGTCGAGCGCTTCACCGTCACCGGCGACGCCGAGAAGTTCGAGGCCGCCTTCGCCGCCTGGACCGCCGCCGCCCAGCGGGTCGGCCTCGCCCAGGCCGACCTGGCCAAGGCCCTGATGCGCCCCGGCGGCTACACCGCGCTCACCCGCTGGGCGGACGCGGCGGCCCTGGCGGCGGCCCGCGCGCTGCCCGAGCACGCCGACCTGGCCGCGCTCGCCGACTCCGAGGCCCGCACCGCCGCGCCGGTGGCCGGCACCCGCACGCCCGCGGTGCCCACCGGTGTCTGAGCACTCCGACCTCCGGCTGGCGGGCCGCACCGCCGTCGTCACCGGGGCGACCCGCGGCGTGGGGCTGGCGGTCGCCCGCCGGCTCCGCGCCGGGGGCGCCCGGGTGGTGGTCAACTACGCGCACTCCGACCAGGACGCCGAACTGGCCCTCAAGGAGCTCGACGGCCTGCCCGGCGCCTCGGTCGCCGTCCGGGCCGACGTCACCACCGCCGCCGGGCTCGACCTGCTGCTCGGCGAGGTCCGCGACCGGTACGGCCGGCTCGACGTGTTCGTCCACAACGCCGCCCCCTGGCGGCCCACCCCCGCCGTCGGCGGTGACGCCGCGGCGGTCACCGCCGCCGTCGGCGCCGCCCTCGACCCGCTGCTGCGCGGCGGCGCCCGGATCGCCGAACTGATGGGCGGCGGGCCGGGCCGGATCGTCGCGGTCTCCAGCAGCGGCGCCCGCTCGGTGGTGCCCCGGTACGTCGCCGCGGGCGTCGCCAAGGCCGCGCTGGAGAGCCTGGTGCGCTACCTGGCGGTCGAACTGGCGGGCCGCGGCATCACCGTCAACGCGGTCTCCACCATGAAGCTCGACAAGGGCCCGGCCACCCCGCAGCCCGAGGTCGCCGCGGCCCTCGCCGCCCGCACCCCGGCCGGCCGGCTCACCACCCCGGAGGACCTGGCCGACGTGGTGGCCCTGCTGTGCAGCCCCGAAGCGGCCTGGCTGCACGGCCAGACCGTCACCGCCGACGGCGGGCTCGGCCTGCTCTAGGGCCGGAACACCATCTGCCGGACACCACCGGCCGCACACCCCGGCCGCACACCCCCGGCCGCACCCCACCGAGAGGAGCTGTTCCATGACCGAGGAGGACACCGGCCGCGAGGCCGGTGCGGACGTCTGCGTGGTCGGCGCCGGACCGGCCGGGCTGGTGCTGGCCCTGCTGCTGCTGAAGTCCGGGCTGCGGGTCGCCGTGGTCGAACGCGCCCGCGCCCACCAGCGGGAGTTCCGCGGCGAGATCCTGCAGCCCGGCGCGATGGCGCTGCTGGACCGGCTCGGCGTGCTCTCCGGCGCCCGCACCCGCGGCGCCCACCCGCACGAGCGGTTCCGGCTGGTCGAGGGCGAGCGGGTGCTGCTCGACATCGACTACCGCCGACTGCCCGCCCCGCACGACCACCTGCTGAGCCTGCCGCAGGCCCACCTGCTGGACGAACTGCTGCTGCACTGCGAGAAGTTCGAGGGCTTCGCGTACTTCGACGGCCACCGGGTCGGCGAACTGCTCCGGGAGGACGGCCGCACCACCGGCGTCCGGGCCGGCGCGCTGACCGTCCGGGCCCCCGTGGTGGTCGGCGCGGACGGCCGCTACTCCAAGGTGCGCAAACTGGCCGGGATCGAGGCCGGCCGCACCGAGGCCTTCGACCTGGACGTGCTCTGGTTCAAGCTCAAGCTGCCCGAGCGCGCCCCGGGCGAGCGCCGCGACGTGCGGGTCTTCCGCGACGGCGGCAACCCGGTGCTCGCCTACGACTCCTACCCCGACGGCGCGCAGATCGGCTGGACCCTGCCGCACAAGGGCTACCAGGAGATCGCCGGCCGCGGCATCGAGCACATCAAGGAGCAGCTGGCCGGGGCGATCCCGCCGTACGCCGAGCTGATCCGCGAACAGATCCGCTCACCGCGCGACGTCACCCTGCTGGACGTGTTCTCCGGCCGCGCCGAACGCTGGGCCGACGACGGCCTGGTGCTGATCGGCGACGCCGCGCACACCCACAGCCCGATCGGCGCCCAGGGCATCAACCTGGCGATCCAGGACGCGGTGGTGCTGCACCCGATCCTGGTGCGGGCGCTCGCCGACGGCGACACCTCGGCCGCCCGGCTCGGCGAGTTCGAGGCGCGGCGCGGGCCGGACATCGCCGCCGTGATGAAGCTCCAGGGCCTGCAGAGCAAGGCCATGCTCTCCACCGGCGGCCTGGCCGCCCGGATCCGGCCCAAGCTCGCCGGGTTCGTCCAGCGCACCCCGCTGGGCCGCAAGATCCTCGACCGGATCGCCTTCGGCAACCGCCGGGTGCGGATCGCCGAGGAGTGCTTCACCGACCGCGGCTGACCCCTGCCTCCTGATCCCTACCTGCGTACCGCCCGCTCGCCCGTCCGTCCGTCCGCACGACCGCGCCCCGGGGCGCCCCGCCGATCCAGTCCGGCGGGGCGCCCCTTCGGCGTGCCCGGGCGCGGGCCGGCCCGGGGGCGCCGGTGCCGCGCGGCCGGCCGGTGCGGCATCGTTCCAGGTCGGGGCCGGGTGCAGTCCGCTTCCAGCGTTTCTCGACCGGACGCTCGGATCCTCCCGCTGTCCGGGAGCCCGGTGCACGCCGTACTCGCTGAGAAGATTCGCTGAGAAGAGGATCCATGAAGGCTCTGGTGCTGTCAGGTGGGTCGGGCACCCGCCTGCGACCCTTCACCTACTCCATGCCCAAACAGCTGATCCCGATCGCCAACCGCCCGGTCATCGAGCACGTGCTCGACGGCATCCGCGCCCTCGGCGTCACCGAGGTCGGGGTGGTCGTCGGCGAGCGCCGCCCGGAGATCGAGGCCGTGCTCGGCGACGGCTCCGCGCTCGGCGTGCGGATCACCTACCTGAGCCAGCAGCAGCCGCTCGGGCTGGCCCACGCGGTCTCCGTCGCCCGGGAGTTCCTCGGCGACGACGACTTCGTGATGTACCTGGGCGACAACATGCTGCCGCAGGGCGTCACCGAGATCGCCGCCGAGTTCCGGGCCGAGCGGCCCAGCGCCCAGGTCGTGGTGTGCAAGGTCCCCGACCCGCGGGCGTTCGGCGTCGCCGAGGTCGACCCGGACGGCCGGGTGCTGCGGCTGGTGGAGAAGCCGGCCCAGCCGCGCAGCGACCTCGCGCTGGTCGGGGTCTACTTCTTCACCCCGGACATCCACCGGGCGGTCGCCGCGATCGTGCCCAGCGCGCGCGGCGAGCTGGAGATCACCGACGCCATCCAGTGGCTGGTCGCCGAGGGCGCCGACGTCCGGGCCCGCGAGTACTCCGGGTACTGGAAGGACACCGGCCGGGTGGAGGACGTCCTGGAGTGCAACCGGGAGCTGCTGGACGGGATCACCCGCTCGGTGCGCGGCGAGGTCGACGAGCGCAGCGTCCTGATCGGCGAGGTGATCGTCGAGGAGAGCGCCCGGGTGGTCAACTCCCGGATCGAGGGGCCGGTGGTGGTCGGCCGCGGCAGCGTGGTGGAGAACAGCCACATCGGCCCGCACACCGCGATCGGCCGGGACTGCCTGCTCAGCGACACCTGGGTGGACCACTCGATCGCGCTGGACGGCGCCACGGTCTCCGGCGTCCGCGGCGTGCACGGCTCGCTGATCGGCCGGTCCGCGGCCGTCACCAGCGTGCGCAGCAAGCACCACCACCGCCTGGTGGTCGGTGACCACACCCAGGTGGAGGTGGCGGCATGAAGGTCCTGGTCACCGGTGGTGCCGGTTTCATCGGATCGCACTACGTGCGGACCCTGCTCGCGGACGGCTACCCCGGCGCCGAGGGCGCCGAGGTCACCGTCGTCGACAAGCTGACCTACGCGGGCAACCGCGAGAACCTGCCGGCCGCCGACCCCCGGCTGCACTTCGTGCACGGCGACATCTGCGACCTCGACCTGCTGCTGCGGCTGATGCCCGGCCACGACGCGGTGGTGCACTTCGCCGCCGAGTCGCACGTCGACCGCTCGCTGGAGTCGGCCGCCGAGTTCGTCCGCACCAACGTCGGCGGCACCCAGAACGTCATGGAGGCCGCGCTGCGCTCCGGCGTCGGCCGGGTGGTGCACGTCTCCACCGACGAGGTGTACGGCACCATCGACGAGGGCTCCTGGACCGAGGAGTGGCCGCTGCTGCCGAACTCCCCGTACGCCGCCTCCAAGGCCGGCTCCGACCTGATCGCCCGCGCCTACTGGCGCACCCACGGGCTGAACGTGTCGATCACCCGCTGCTCCAACAACTACGGCCCGTACCAGCACCCCGAGAAGCTCATCCCGCTGTTCACCACCAACCTGCTGGAGGGCCGGCCCGTCCCGCTGTACGGCGAGGGCGCCAACATCCGCGAGTGGCTGCACGTGGACGACCACTGCCGGGCGATCCAGCTGGTGCTGGAGGGCGGCCGCCCCGGCGAGGTCTACAACGTGGGCGGCGGCAACGAACTGACCAACCGGCAGATCACCGAACTGCTGCTGGACCACCTCGGCGCCGACTGGAGCGCCGTCCGCAAGGTCGCCGACCGCAAGGGCCACGACCTGCGCTACTCGCTCGACGAGAGCAAGATCCGCGAGGAGCTCGGCTACCGGCCGCAGGTCCCGTTCGCCCGCGGCCTGGCCGAGACCGTCGACTGGTACCGCGACAACCCGGCCTGGTGGAAGGCCGTCAAGCACCGCGAGGAGGAGCAGGCAGCATGAGCGACGCACAGGTACTCGTGGTCGGCGCGGGCCCGGTCGGGCTGACCGCGGCCCACGAACTGACCCGGCACGGCGTGAAGGTCCGGCTGGTCGACGCCGCGAGCGGACCGGCCACCACCAGCCGCGCCCTGGCCACCCACGCCCGCACCCTGGAGACCTACGACCAGATGGGCGTGCTGGACGACCTGCTGCCCCGCGGCCAGCGCGTCGAGCACTTCACGCTGCACCAGAACGGCCGCCGGCTGGTCCGCTTCGACACCGACTACAGCCGGCTGCCCACCCGCTTCCCGTTCACCCTGATGGTCGACCAGGTGATCACCGAGGAGGTGCTGCGCACCGCCGTCGCCCGGCTCGGCGTCCAGGTCGAGTGGGGCGTGCGGCTGGAGGAGTTCGAGGACGGCGGCGACGGCGTCACCACCGTGCTCCGGCTGCCCGACGGCAGCGCCGAGACGGTCGGCTTCGACTGGCTGGTCGGCTGCGACGGCGGCCGCAGCACCGTCCGCAAGAAGCTCGGCATGCCGCTGCTCGGCGACTCCAGCGAGACCTGGCTGATCGCCGACGCGATCGTCGACTGCGACCTGCCCCGGGACAGCATCCACTGGATGCGCACCCCCGCCGGGACCGTGATGATGGTCCCCTTCCCGGACCCGGGCAAGTGGCGGCTGCTGGACACCGCCGACGCCTCGTACGAGAGCGACGAGGCGGTGGCCCGCCGCTTCGCCGAGAAGATCGCGACCGGCACCGGCAAGCCCGCCCGGGTCGAACTCCCGAGCTGGGTATCGGTGTTCACCATCCAGCAGCGGATGATCGAGAAGATGCGCCGGGGCCGGGTGCTGCTCGCGGGCGACGCCGCCCACGTGCACAGCCCCGCCTCCGGGCAGGGCATGAACACCGGCGTCCAGGACGCCGTCAACCTGTCCTGGAAGCTCGCCGCCGTCCTGGCCGGACAGGCCGGGGAGGAACTGCTCGACAGCTACGGCGAGGAGCGCGTCCCGGTCGGCGCCGAACTGCTCCGGTCGACGAAGATGGCCACCATGCTGGTGCAGCTGCGCAGCCGCCGGGCCGCCGCCGCGCTGCGCACCCTGTTCACCGTGCTGCGCAACCTCAAGCCGGTGAAGTCCAAGCTGGAACGCAAGATCATGGGCGGCATGTCGGCCCTCGGCCTCGGCTACGGCGCCGGGCCGCTCGCCCTGCCGGACGGGCCCGCCGGGCCCGGCACGGCCAAGGTCGCCCCCGGCGGCCGGATCGCCCTGGTCACCGACCCCACCCCCGGCTGGGAACTGCTGCTGGACGAACTGCGCACCCCCGGCTGGACGCTGCTGTCCTTCGCGGTCGAGGCCGACCACGCCGAACTGCGCCGCCTCGCCGAGGCCTGGCCCGCCGTCCGGGTCCGCACCGTGGTGCGCACCGGCCGCCCCGACGTCCCCGGCCCGCTGGCCGACCCGGACGGCCGGATCGCCGCCGACCTCGGCGTGCCGGCCGGCGGCTGGCTGCTGGTCCGCCCCGACGGCTACCTGGCCGCCTCCGGGCCCGGCCTGACCGCCTCCGGGCCCGAGCGGGCGCTGCGCGCCCTGGGGCTGCGCGAGCACGCCGCCGACCCGCTACCCGCCCGCTGAGGCCCGGTCGGCGGCCGCGGGCCGCACCGGGGACGCGGCGGCGCGCGACGGCCGATCCGGGTGCCCGCACGGGCACCCGGGCCGGCCGCGCCCCGCCGCGCCTTTCCGTGCCCTCCCGCGCCCTTGTCGTCGCGCACCCCCTCTTCCGTTCTGCCGCAGGGCCGGTCCGACCACCCGTCGGGCCGGCCCTCGCGCGTGCCCGCGGGCCCGGGCGCCGGGCCCGGCGCCCGGGCCCGGTTCGAGGCGGACTCCACCCCCGGTGCAGCAGGGCTCAGGCGGGCGTTCCGACACTCCCGCAACCGGACCCCGGCCACCACGTACGGAGGAGCCATGGCACACCCGTCCCCGAGCGGACACGTCGACACCTTCACCCGCGACCGCCTGCCGCCGGCCGGGGAGTGGCCCGAACTGGTGCGCGACCTGCCCGAGTTGGCGTACCCGGACCGGCTGAACGCCGCCGCCGAACTGCTCGACGGCACCATCGCCCGGCTCGGCGGCGACCGCCCCTGCCTGATCGACGACGCGGGCACCACCTGGTCCTACGCCGAACTGCGCGACACCACCGACCGGATCGCCCGGGCGCTCACCGAGGACCTCGGCGTGCTGCCCGGCCACCGCGTCCTGCTGCGCGCCCCCAACACGCCCTGGCTGGCCGCCTGCTGGCTGGCCGTGCTGAAGGCCGGCGCGGTCGCCGTCACCACCCTGACCCTGCTGCGCACCGGCGAGCTGCGCACCGTCGTCGACCGGGCCCGGCTGCGGCTGGCGCTCTGCGACGAGCGGCACACCGAGGACCTCGACCCGCTGGCGGCGGAGGGCCTGCGGGTCGTCCGGTTCGGCGGCGCGGACAGCGAGCTGGCCCGGCTGGCGGCGGCCCGGCCCGGCCCGTTCCGGGCGGTGGACACCGCCGCGGACGACGTGGCGCTGATCGCGTTCACCTCCGGCACCACCGGGGTGCCCAAGGCCACCGCGCACTTCCACCGCGACGTGCTGGCCATCGCCGACACCTTCTCCGCGCACGTGGTGCGCCCGCGCCCCGACGACGTGTTCGCCGGCACCCCGCCGCTCGCGTTCACCTTCGGCCTCGGCGGGCTGCTGGTCTTCCCGCTGCGGGTCGGCGCCGCCAGCCTGCTGCTGGAGCGCGCCACCCCCGACGAACTGTTCGCCGCCGTCGCCCGGCACCGGGTCACCGTGCTGTTCACCGCCCCCACCGGCTACCGCGCGGTGCTCCCGCACCTCGACCGCTACGACCTGGGCACCCTGCGCCGCTGCGTGTCGGCCGGCGAGACCCTGCCGGTCGCCACCTGGCGGGCGTTCCGGGACGCCACCGGCATCCGGCTGATCGACGGCATCGGCTCCACCGAGATGCTGCACGTGTTCATCTCCGCCGCCGACCACGAGATCCGCCCCGGCGCCACCGGCCGGGTCGTCCCCGGCTTCCGGGCCCGGATCGTCGACGAGGACGGCCGCCCGGTGCCCGACGGGCAGCCCGGCCTGCTCGCCGTCCAGGGCCCCACCGGCTGCCGCTACCTGGACGACCCGCGCCAGCGCACCCAGGTCAGGGACGGCTGGAACCTCACCGGCGACACCTACGTCCGGGACGCCGACGGCTACTTCTGGTACCAGGCCCGCTCCGACGACATGATCGTCTCGGCCGGGTACAACATCGCCGCCCCCGAGGTCGAGCAGGCCCTGCAGACCCACCCCGCGGTCGCCGAGTGCGGCGTGGTCGGCGTCCCCGACCCCAAGCGCGGCAACGTGGTCAAGGCCTTCGTGGTGCTCGCCCCCGGCACCCCCGCCGACCAGCGCACCGCCACCGAGCTCCAGGCGCACGTCAAGTCCGCCATCGCGCCCTACAAGTACCCGCGGATCGTCGAGTTCGTCGACCGGCTGCCGCACGGCAACACCGGCAAGCTCCAGCGCAACGTGCTCCGCGCGGTCGCCGCCCAGCCGCTGCCGGCCCCCGCCCGCGACGCGTTCGAGCCCGTCGCCTGACCACCCGCACCCGCCACCCGAGGAGAACCGCGATGACCGTGCTCGACACCGCCGCCCCCACCGCCGGCCAGTGGTCCTGGACCACCCCCGCCGGCGTCCGGATCACCCGCACCACCGAACCCGCCGGCAGCGCCGCCCTGGCCCGCACCCGGCTGGAGGCCGCGCTCGACGGGCGCAGCGGACTGCTCGCCTTCCAGGGCGCCGACAGAGCCGTCGGCTACGTCGACCCGCCGCTCGCCCTCACCGCCCGCGGCGACCGGCTGGAGCTGCACGCCCTGAACGCCCGCGGCCGGCTGCTGCTGCCCGCGCTGCGCACCGCCCTGGCCGTTACCCTCGTCCTGGAGGCCGACGGACCCGACCGGCTGCACGGCCGGATCCCGGCCGGCCCCGACGGCTTCCGCGAGGAGGACCGCACCCGGCAGGCCGGCGTCTTCACCGCCGTCCGCGCGCTGACCGCCGCCCTCACCGCCCCCGACGACCGCCTGCTGGGCCTGTACGGCGCCTTCGGCTACGACCTGGTGCTCAAGCTGCTGCGGGTCGAGGCCCGCCAGGAGCGCGCCGCCGCCGACCGGGACCTGGTGCTGCATCTGCCCGACGAGATCCTGGAACTCGACCTGCGCCGCGACGAGGCCGTCCGGCACCGCTACGCCTACGCGGTGGACGGCGCGAGCACCGCCGAACTGCCCGGCGGGAACGAGGAGTCGGCGTTCCGCCCGGGCGTCCCGGACGAGCCGCGCGACCACCGGCCGGGGGAGTACGCCGAGGTGGTGGCCCGGGCGATGCCGCTGTTCCGGGCCGGCGACCTGTTCGAGGTCGTCCCCGGCCAGGTGTTCCGGCGGGCCTGCCCGGCCCCGCCGTCCGAGCTGTTCCGCCGGCTGCGGGAGTCCAACCCGGCCCCGCACAGCCTGCTGATGAACCTCGGCGGCGGCGAGTACCTGGTCGGCGCCTCCCCGGAGACCTTCGTCCGGGTGCGCCGCGAACTCGGCGCCGACCGCGACCGGCTGGTGGTGGAGTCCGCCCCGATCAGCGGCACCGCCCCGCGCGGCCGGGACGCCGTCGAGGACGCCGAGCGGATCCGCGAACTGCTCGGCTCGGTGAAGGAGGAGTCCGAGCTGACCATGTGCACCGACGTGGACCGCAACGACAAGGCCCGGGTCTGCGAGCCCGGCACCGTGCGGATCACCTCCCGGCGCAGCATCGAGCTGTACTCCACCCTGATCCACACCGTCGACCGGGTCGAGGGCGTGCTCAGCCCCGACCGGGACGCCCTGGACGGCTTCCTCACCCACCTGTGGGCGGTCACCGTCACCGGCGCGCCCAAGCTCGCCGCCGTCGAGTTCCTGGAGCGCGAGGAGCGCTCGCCGCGCCGCTGGTACGGCGGCGCGGTCGGCCGGATCGGCTTCGACGGCACCCTGGAGACGGTGCTCACCCTGCGCACCATCCAGATCCGCGACGGCGTGGCCACCGTCCGGGCCGGCGCCACCCTGCTGCACGACTCGGTGCCCGCGGCCGAGGAGGCCGAGACCGAGCTCAAGGCCAGCGCCCTGCTGGCGGTGCTGGACCAGGAGCGCCCGCGCCGCCCCGCCGCCGGGCCCGCCGCCCGCACCGCCGGGCCCGGCGCGGGCCGCCGGATCCTGCTGATCGACCACCAGGACTCCTTCGTCCACTGCCTCGCCGACTACTTCCGCCGCACCGGCGCCACCGTCGACACCTACCGGGCCGGCCGGCACCTGTCGCTGCTCAGCGGCACCCGCCCCGACCTGGTGGTGCTCTCGCCCGGCCCCGGCCGCCCGCACGACTTCGCGGTCGGCGCGACCATCGCCGAGGCCCGCCGGCTCGGCCTGCCGGTGTTCGGCGTCTGCCTCGGCCTGCAGGGCCTGGTCGAGTACTTCGGCGGCCAACTCGGCGTCCTGGACCGGCCCGTGCACGGCAAGCCGTCCGAGGTCCGGGTGCTCGACCCGCAGAGCCCGCTGCTGGCCGGGCTGCCCGAGCGGTTCCGGGTCGGCCGCTACCACTCGCTGTACGCGCTGCCCGACCGGCTGCCCGCCGAGCTGCGGATCACCGCCGAGACCGCGGACGGCGTGCCGATGGCGGTCGAGCACCGCGACGAGCCGCTGGCCGCCGTCCAGTTCCACCCCGAGTCGCTGATGAGCGGCCAAGACGGCGTCGGCGAACGGCTCGTCGCCAACGCCGTCGCCGCCCTCACCCGCACCGCCGCCACCCGCTGACCGACCTCCGGAAACCGGCCCCAGGCCCAGGAACAGGAAGGAGCGCTGCGCCGGCCCGCACCGCGCAGCCCACACCATGACGACCGTTCCGCTCGAAGCCCCCGTCCGCACCCTCCACCGCTCCTGGCGCGACCTGCCCGCCGACCAGCAGCCCGACTGGCCCGACCCGGTGGCGCTGCGCCGGGTGCTGGCCGACCTGTCCGCCGCCCGCCCGCTGGTCTCGGCCGGCCAGTGCGACCGCCTGCGCGACCGGCTCGCCGCCGTCGCCCGCGGCGAGGCCTTCCTGCTCCAGGGCGGCGACTGCGCGGAGACCTTCGACGGCGTCTCGGCCGGCCAGGTCAGCGACAAGGTCCGCACCCTCCAGCAGATGGCCCTGCTGCTCACCCAGGCCTCCTCGCTGCCGGTGGTCAAGGTCGGCCGGATGGCCGGCCAGTACGCCAAGCCGCGCTCCAGCGGTCACGAGACCCGCGACGGCCGCACCCTGCCCTCCTACCGGGGCGACGCCGTCAACGGGGCCGGCTTCACCGCCGACGAGCGCCGCCCCGACCCCGAGCGGCTGCGCACCGCCCACCGCACCGCCGCCCGCACCCTGGAGCTGATCCGGGCCGCCAGCGACGGCGGCAGCGCCGACCTGGAACGGGTGCACGCCTGGAACCGGGACTTCGTGGCCGACTCGCCCGCCCGCGAGCGCTACCGCGGCCCGGTGCGCGACTTCGAGGCCACCCTGCGGCTGCTGCGCGCCTTCGGCGCCCGCGGCGGCGGCATCGGCGGCCCCGCCGAGGTGTTCACCAGCCACGAGGCGCTGCTGCTGGACTACGAGGACGCGCTCACCCGGCTCGACCCGTACACCGGCGCCCGCTACGCGCTGTCCGCGCACCTGCTGTGGATCGGCGAGCGCACCCGCCGGATCGACGGCGCGCACGTGGCGTTCGCCGCCTCGCTGCGCAACCCGGTCGCGGTCAAGATCGGGCCGACCGCCGAACCGGACGAGGTGCTGGAGCTGGTCCGGCGGATCGACCCGCACGGCGAGCCCGGCCGGCTCACCCTGATCTCCCGGATGGGCGCCGGCGCCGTCCGCGACCGGCTGCCCCGGCTGGTCGAGCGGATCGCCGCGGCGGGAGCCCCGGTCGCCTGGGTGTGCGACCCGATGCACGGCAACACCGTGCAGGCCCCCACCGGCCACAAGACCCGCCGGCTGGACGACGTGATGGACGAGGTCACCGGCTTCTTCGAGGTGCACCGGGCGCTCGGCACCCACCCCGGCGGCCTGCACCTGGAACTCACCGGCGAGGAGGTCACCGAGTGCGTCGGCGGCTCCCACGAGGTCACCTTCGCCGACCTGCCGCGCCGCTACGAGACCGGCTGCGACCCGCGGCTCAACCGCAGCCAGTCCGTCGACCTGGCCTTCCGCACCGCCGAACTGCTGCGCGGCCAGGGCGGGCGGACGGGCCGTCAGGCCGCCGCGGCCTTCCCCAGGTAGACCGTCAGGCCCTCGACCAGGATCTCCAGGCCCGCGGCGAAGGTCTGCCGCGGGGTGTCCGGCGACCACTGGGTCAGCCGGGCCGCCAGGTGCGGGAACCGCCCGGCGTCGAACGGCGCCGCCGCGGCCCCCCGCGGCCCGTCCCCGCCGTCCGGATCGAAGCCCTCCGGCCCGATCTGCGGGCTGCTCTGCTCCTGCAGCACGAAGCCCGTCACGTAGCTCATCACGGCGTCCCCCGCGGCGGCGGTCGCCGCCAGCGGGGCGCCCGAGTGCCCCAGTACCTCCATCAGCCGCTCCGCGAAGCCCAGCCGGTTGGGGCCCAGCGCGGACGCCCCGGCCAGCAGCCGGGCGCCGTCCCGGTGCGCCAGCATGGCCGCCCGCATCGCCCGGGCCAGCGCCGCGGTCCGCTCGGTCCAGTGCGCACCGGCCGGGCCGGCCTGCTCCGGCACCTCGCCGAGCACCCGCTCGGCCAGCGCGTCCAGCAGGTCCTGCTTGCTGGCCACGTGCCAGTACAGCGCGCCCGGGCGCACCCCCAGCTCGGTCGCCAGCCGGCGGGTGCTCAGGCCGTCCAGCCCGGTGTCGTCCAGCAGCCTCATCGCGGCGTCGACCACGTCGGTCCGTTGCAGCGGCATCGGGTGTCACCTCGTTCTCTCCGCCGCGCCGTGGTACGGGCGCGGCCAGGGGTCCCATCGTAGGGAAGCGGTACTCCAGGGGGCTTCGAGGCCGCCGCCGCAGAATCGACGCGCCCGGGGCCCACCGCCCGGAACCCCCAGTACGCAGGAGGAAACCGTGCAGGTCGACAGCGTCTTCTTCAGGGCGCTCGGGACGCACGTGCCCGAGTCCGTGCCGCCGCCGGCCCCCGACGCCCAGTCCTCCGAGGAGGGCGGCCTCACCGGAGCCCTGGTCGCCGGGGACGTGGCGCCGCCGGAGCTCGCGGCCCGCGCCGTCCGGCAGGCCTTCGCGCGCGGCGCCGTCGACCCCGCCGACATCGGGCTCCTGCTGCACGCCTCGGTCTTCCACCAGGGCCCGGACGGCTGGCTGCCGCCCTCGTACATCGCCCGCGAGACGCTCGGCACCGACGTCCCCGCGATCGAGGTCCGGCAGGGCTGCAACGGCCTGTTCAGCGCGCTGGAGCTGGCGATCGGCCGGCTCGTCACCGACCCGTCCCACCCGGCCGCGCTGCTCACCTCGGCGGAGAACTTCGACTCCCCGCTGGTGGACCGCTGGACCGCCCACCCCGGCTCGTACCTCGGCGACGCCGGCGTCGCCCTGGTGATCGACCGGCGCGGCGGCTTCGCCCGGCTGCGCTCGCTGGCCACCGTCTCGGTGCCGCAGCTGGAGCAACTGCACCGCGGCGCCGAACCGCTCTTCCCGCCCGGCGCCACCGCCGGGCGGCCGCTCGACTTCGGCGCCCGGGTGCGGGAGTTCGCCGAGCTGAAGCTGGTGCCGGACGGGCAGGAGCTGCTCGGCAAGGCCCGCGACGAGGTGCTGGCCCGGGTGCTGGCCGAGTCCGGCACCCAGCTGGACGAGGTCGCCTGGGTGGTGTCGATGAACAACTCCCGCCCGCACGTGGCCAAGCGGCTGATCGAACCGCTCGGGCTGCCGATGGAGCGCTCCGGCTGGGAGTTCGGCCGCGGCTTCGGCCACCTCGGGGCGAGCGACCAGTTCGTCACCCTGGAGCGGATCGTCGCGGCCGGCCGGGTCGCCCCCGGCGACCGGGTGCTGATGCTGGGCGTCGGGCCCGGCATCTCGATCGGCGCCGCGGTGGTGGAGATCCTCGAGGTGCCCGACTGGAGCTGATCCGGAACCGGACCGGGCCCGGGGCGAGCGACCGCCCCGGGCCCTTCCGCGCCGCTCACCGCAGGGTGCTCGGCGCGCTGTCGTCCTCCGGGCCGCGCGGCCCGGCCACCGCCGCGCCCCCGGCCGCGGTCGTGCTCCCGGCCGCCGCCGGGCTCCCGGCCACCGCCGCGCCCCCGGCCAGGGACTCGTCGCCCAGCTCGCTGGCCAGCGCCTCGAAGTCGTCGATCTCGCGCAGCTGCATCTCCTTGAGCAGGAAGGAGAGCAGGAAGGCCACCAGCATCACCGCGGCGGCGACCAGGAACACCACGTCCAGCGAGCCGGTGAAGGCGTCCACCGCGGCGTCCCGGGCCGAGCCGGCCAGGTGCGCCAGGCCCTCCGGCTTGAGGCCGGCCGGCAGTTCGGGGTGGAGCGCCACCCGGGCGTCGAACCGGTTGGCCAGGATCGCCCCGAACACCGCCGCGCCGCAGGACTGGCCCAGGGTGCGCAGGAAGATCGCCGAGGTGGTGGCCGAGCCCAGTTCGGCGTTCGGCACCGAGTTCTGCACCGCCTGCACCAGCACCTGCATCAGCAGGCCCAGGCCTGCGCCCAGCAGCAGCAGGCCGCCCGCCAGCAGCCAGTACGAGCTGCCCGCCGAGAGCAGGCCGAGCACGCCCAGGCCGGCCGCGGAGACCGCCGCGCCGATGATCGGGAAGATCCGGTAGCGCCCGTCGCGGGCCGAGATCACGATGCCGGAGCCGATCGAGGAGACCAGGATGCCCAGGATCATCGGCATCATCCGCAGGCCGGTCTGGGTCGGGTTGAGGCCGTTCACCAGCTGCAGGTACAGCGCGACGTAGGTGATCGCGCCCATCATCGCGAAGCCCACCACGAACAGCATCGGACCGGAGACCGCGACCGTCCGCACCCGGAACAGGCTCAGCGGGACCAGCGGCTCGGGGGCCTTCGCCTGCCGCCACAGGAACAGCCCCAGCAGCGCCGCGCCGCCCGCGCCCAGCACCCAGATCAGCGGGTCCGACCACGGGTACTCGGTACCGCCCCAGGTGGTCATCAGCAGCAGCAGGGCGGTGCCCGCGGAGGCCAGCAGCGCGCCCAGGTAGTCGACCCGGTGCGAGCGCTGCTCGTGCGGCAGCTTCAGCAGGGTGACGACCATGGTGATGCCGACCGCGCCGATCGGCAGGTTGACGTAGAAGATCCAGCGCCACGAGGTGTGCAGGCCGAACACCGTGTGGTCACCGGTCAGGAAGCCGCCGATCAGCGGGCCGGCGATGGTCGCGAGCAGGATCACGATGCCGGCGATGCCCTGGAACTTCGCCCGGTCCTTGGGCGCCACCGAACGGGCCATCAGGATCAGCGACACGCTGTACAGGCCGCCCGCGCCGATGCCCTGCAGGGCCCGGAAGGCGATCAGCTGCCCCATGCTCTGCGCGACGCCGCACAGCCCGGAGGCGACCAGGAAGCCGACGGCGGAGAACAGGAACACCCGCTTGGCGCCGAAGATGTCGGCGATCCGGCCGTACAGCGGCTGGGTCGCGGTGGAGCCCAGCATGTAGGCCCCGATCACCCAGGACATCAGGCTGACGCCGTTCACCGGGTCGAGGTCGCGGGCGATCGGGAACACCGAGACCGCGGTGACGGTCTGGTCGAGGGCGCTCAGGAACGAGGTGACCACCACGCCCACCAGGGCCCAGATCATCCGCCGGCTCGGCCTGGCGCCGGCGGTCGGCGAGCCCGCGGGCTCGGGTGCGGTGCTCCGTGCGACGGCCATGACGACACTCCCCGGAAAATTGAACGGTGACCAATTGGTCAGTGTTCAATTTAGCCACGGCCCCGGCACCGCGCAAGCCCCGCAAGGGTGACGGCGCGTCCCGGGCGCCCCGCGCGCGGGCTCCACCCGGACTCGAGCGGCGGCCGAGCGGCGGCCCGCAGACTCGGTGGGCCATCGTCCGGCGACCGCTGTCGCGCGCCGGGGCCGCCCGGGAGCGAGGAGAAATTGACGTGCGCACGCCGAATATTTACCTGGGCGCGCTCGGCGTCCACCTTCCCGACCGCGTCGACACCGAGGACGCGATAGCCCGGGGGCAGTGCGACGCCGACCAGCTCGCCGTGCACGGCCTCACCGGCGCGCTCGTCGCCGAGGACACCCCGGCCGTCGACCTGGCGGTCGCCGCCGGCCGCGCCGCGATGGAGCGGTACGGCTGGAGCGGCGAGGAGTTCGACGCCTTCATCCACGTCGACGTCTTCAACCAGGGCCTGGAGCTCTGGCACCCGGGCGCCTACGTCGCCCGCCGGCTCGACGCCCGCCCGGTCCCGGCCTACGAGGTCCGGCAGGCCTGCACCGGCGTGCTCGCCGCGTTCGAGCTCGCCGTCGGGCAGCTCGCCGCCGACCCCGACCGGCAGTCCGTGATGATCACCTCGGCGGACAACTTCTCGCACCCGAACACCGACCGCTGGCGGCTGTGCCCCGGCTTCCTCTTCGGGGACGCCGGCACCGCCGTGGTGCTCACCCGGCGCCCCGGCTTCGCCCGGCTGCGCGCCGTCAACACCGTCACCATCTCCGCCCTGGAGCAGATGCACCGCGGCGTGGAGCCGATGTACCCGCCCCACCTCCCGCTGGAGCAGCCGATCGACCTGGTCCGGCGCATGGTCGAGTTCCGCACCCACGGCGGCGAGGCGGTGGCCGCCGGCCGCGACCTGCTGGTCAAGGGCCAGGACGAACTGATCCGCCGCACCCTGGACGAGGCCGGGGTCGAACTCTCCGACGTCACCCGGGTCGCCTTCACCCACATGAGCGGCAAGGGCACCGAGGACCGGGTCATGGAACCGCTCGGCCTGCCGATGTCCGCCTCGACCTTCGAGATCGGCCGCTCCCTCGGCCACGCGGGCGCCAGCGACCCGCTGCTCGACCTGGACCAGCTGCTCCTGCGCGGCGAACTCGCCGCCGGGGACCACCTCC
The DNA here is from genome assembly GCF_013364235.1 of Kitasatospora sp. NA04385. Classification (NCBI taxonomy): domain Bacteria; kingdom Bacillati; phylum Actinomycetota; class Actinomycetes; order Kitasatosporales; family Streptomycetaceae; genus Kitasatospora; species Kitasatospora sp. NA04385. Next base: position 5,320,830 of record NZ_CP054919.1, read on the forward strand.
TGGTCGTCGGCCTCGGTGCCGGCATCACCCTCGGCGCCGCCGTGGTCGAGATCCTCGACCCGGCCGCCCACCTCCCCGTCCAGGCGGGTCCCCGCGACGCGTCCGGCCCGACCGGCTGACCCGCGACGACCACCGCCACATCCGAATGGAGAACCCCATGAGTGCCCCGACGACCGCCGCGGGGGCCGCCGCCCCGGTCGGCGACCGGTTCCTGATGACACCACGACAGGTCAAGTGGACCGTCGCCGGCGTCATCCTGGCCGCCATGCTCAGCGCCCTCGACCAGGCCATCGTCGCCGTCGCGACGCTGCCGATCGTCCGCGACCTCGACCCCGCCTCCGGCATCGACCTGATGCCCTGGCTGATCACCGCCTACATGCTGGCGTCCACCGCCACCCAGCCGCTGTACGGCCGGATCTCCGACATCTTCGGCCCGCGCCGGGTCTTCCTGTCCGCGGCCGGCATCTTCGTGGCCGGCTCGGCCCTGTGCGGCGTCTCGCAGAGCATGGTCCAGCTGATCGGCGCCCGGGTCATCCAGGGCCTCGGCGCCGGCGGCCTCTACAGCGTCTCGCTGATCGTGCTCGCCACCGTGGTCGCCCCCAAGGACCGCCCGAAGTTCCAGGGCATCGCCGCCGTGGTCATCCTGGTCTCCACCGTCCTCGGCCCCATCCTCGGCGGCTACCTGACCGGCGACCACGCGCTGTTCGGCATGCACACCAACTGGCGCTGGATCTTCTACGTCAACCTGCCGATCGGCCTGGTCGGCCTGGCCGTCGTCCACTTCACCCTGAAGCTGCCCAAGCGCTCCCGCGGCCGCGACCTCGACCTGCTCGGCTCGGCGCTCGCCGTGGCCGGCACCTCCGCGATCCTGCTGCTCACCACCTGGGGCGGCAACCGCTACGCCTGGGGCTCCTGGCAGATCCTCGGCCTGGCCGCGGCCGGCGTCGCCCTGCTGGCGCTGTTCGTGTGGCGGCAGGCCCGGGCGGCCGAACCGATCATCCCGCTGCGGCTGTTCCGCGAGCCGGTGGTCGCCATCGCCACCCCGATGCTGTTCGTGATGGGCTTCGCCATGATGGGCGGCATCATCTACGTCGCCACCTACCTCCAGGTGGTCTTCGGCTACTCCGCCACCTCGGCCGGCCTGCACATGATCCCGCTGGTCATCGGCATGCTCGGCGCCTCGATCGCCTCCGGCGGGATGATCTCCTCCCGCGGCGGCTACAAGATCTTCCCGATCATCGGCTCCGCCGCCTCGGTGGCCGGCCTCGCCCTGCTCGGCCTGATGAAGCCCGACAGCAGCTACTGGCTGCTGGCCGTCGCCGTGTTCCTGCTCGGCATCGGCATGGGCCTGCTGATGAGCGTCCTGCTGCTGGCCGTGCAGAACGCCGTCCCCTCCCGGGACCTCGGCACCGGCACCACCACCGCCACCTACTTCCGCACCCTCGGCCAGTCCTTCGGCGGCGCGGTGTTCGGCGCCATCCTCACCGTCAACTACGACTCCTTCATCGACGGCAAGGGCGTCCAGGCCCCCGGCGAGCACGGCTTCCACGCCGAGAAGCTCGCCGCCCTCCCCGCCCAGGCCCGGGACCTCGCGATCCGCGCCTTCTCCGACGCCACCGACCGGGTCTTCCTGGTCGCCGCCGGCGTCCTGGTGATCTCCCTGCTGCTCTCCTTCTTCCTGCGGGACATGCCGCTGCGGGAGATCAGCGACATGGACGTCATCGACCTGGAGCACGAGGTCGTCCACGACGAGGCCGCCGGGCCGGCCGGGTCCGCCACCGCCGCCCGCACCGGCGCGGGACCGGCCACCGGCACCGCACCGCAGCCCGCCACCAGCGGCTGAACCCCGCCAGAACGGCCCCCGGCCCGCCGGGGGCCGTTCCCGCATGCCGCCCACGTGCCGCCCACGTGCCGGCCGCATGCCGTCCGCACGACGCCCCGTACGGCACCCGCGCGCCGCGCGCGGGGAGACCCGAGGAGAACCATGGCCCTGCGCCGCGACCAGGTCGTCCGCTCGGCCCTCGAACTGCTCGACGAGGCCGGCCTCGACGCCCTCTCCACCCGCCGCCTCGCCGAACGGCTCGGGGTCCGGCCCGGCGCCCTCTACTGGCACGTCGCCAACAAGCAGGAACTGCTCGCCGGCGTCGCCGACCTGATCCTCGGCGAGGTCGTCGCCGGCCTCGCCCCGCCGCACGGCCCCTGGCAGCAGCAACTGCGCCGCCTCGCCGTCGCCGTCCGCACCGCGCTGCTCGCCCACCAGGAGGCCGCCCGGCTGGTCGCCACCGCCCAGGCCGCCCCCGGCCCGACCAACGCGATGCGGATCGCCGAACGGATCATCGCCGTCCTGCGCGGCGCCGGCTTCGACCTGACCACCGCCGCCTTCGCGGGCGACGCCCTGCTCAGCTACATCACCGGCTTCGCCCTCCAGGAGGACGCCCGCGGCCCCCGCACCAGGGACGACGCCCGGGCCCGCGAACTCGCCGGCGCGCTGCGGGCCGAGGGCTTCCCGCACATGGCCGACTGGCTCACCGAGTGGCCCGTCGACCGCACCGAACCCTTCCTGGCCGGCCTCGACCTGCTGCTGCGCGGCCTCGCCACCGCGCTTCCCGCTCCCGCGCTTCCCGCCGCCGCCGCGTCCGGCCCCTGAACGCCCGCCGCCGGTCCGGCCCCCGAACACCCCGAACACCCCGAACACCCCCGATCCCTCCGTGAGCACCGACAGAGAGGACACCGCCGTGCGCGTCCTGCTGATGGCCAGCCCCGTTCCCACGCATCTGCTCCCGCTGCTCCCGGTCGCCTGGGCGGCCCGGGCGGCCGGCCACGAGGTGCTGGTCGCCGGCCAGCCCGACCTGGTCGGGGCCGCCCGGGAGGGCGGTCTGCCGATCGCCGTGATCGGGCACGAGCAGCGCGAGATCGAGACCCGCCGGGAGCGGCGCGCCCGGGGCGAGGCCGACCCCGGCGCGGAGGGCGGCTCGCGCCGGGAGCCGCCGTGGGAGTCCCTCGCCGAGCGCTGGCGGGCCCGGGTCGAGGACGTGCTCGACCCCGCCCTCGACCTGGCCGGGCAGTGGCGGCCGGACCTGGTGCTGGCCGACCCGCTGGAGTACGCCTCGCTGGTCGTCGGCGGCGTCCTGGGCGTCCCGGTGGTCCACCACCGCTGGGGCGTCGACTCGTTCAGCAGCCGCAGCTTCGACCGCGTCCAGCAGGCACTGGCGCCGACCTGCGCCGCGCACGGCCTGTCCGGGCTGGCCGGGCCCGACCTGGTGCTCGACCCCTGCCCGCCCAGCCTCCAGCACCCGGAGGCCGCGCCCGCCACCCCCGTCCGCTTCGTGCCCAGCAACGGCACCGGGGTGCGCCCGGACTGGGCCGCCCGCCCCGCGGACCGGCGCCGGATCTGCGTCTCGCTGGGGCTGCGCACCCTCGCCCTGGAGGGCCCGGCGGTGCTGGCCGGCGCGCTGCGCGGCCTGGCCGAGCTGCCCGGCACCGAGACGGTGGCCACCGTCGGCGCCGAGCACCGGGAGGCCCTCGGCCCGCTGCCCGGCAACGTCCGGCTGGTCGACCCCACCCCGCTCGACCTGTTCCTGGACGGCTGCGACCTGGTGGTCCACCACGGGGGCAGCGGCACCGGCCTGGCCGCGATCGGCCGCGGCCTGCCGCAGCTGGTCCTGCCGCAGACCCCGTGGACCGCCGAGCACGCCGAGCGCACCACCGAGCTCGGGGCCGGCCTGAGCCTGCCCGCCGCCGAGCAGCAGCGCGACCCGGCGGCGGTGGCCTCCGCCGCCGCCCGGCTGCTGGAGGAGCCGGCCCACCGCGCCGCCGCCGCCGTGCTGCGCGCCGAGATGCTGGCCACCCCGGCGCCCGCGGACCTGGTCGCCGACCTGGCCGCCCTCGCCGCCGCGCGCTGAAGCCGTCCGTCCGCCGAAGCCGTTCGTGCGCCGAAGCCGCGCGCCGGGGCCGAGCGCCCCGCTCCGTTTTCCAGCCCCGTTCGAGCGGGGGACGGGACGCTGGACGCGTCGTCCGCCGAATCGAGCGCATGGAGGAGAACAGTGCGCGTCCTCTTCACCACTTGGGCCTCACCGTCCCACCTCTTCCCGATGGTCCCGCTGGCCTGGGCGTTCCAGGCGGCGGGCCATGAGGTGCGGGTCGCCGTCCCGCCGAACTGCACCGCCCACGTCAGCGGCGCCGGGCTCACCCCCGTCGCCGTCGGCCCCGCCCCCGAGGTCGCCCCGGCCGTCGGCAGCGGCCGGATCAAGGTCTGGCACGCGCAGAAGCCCTGGCCCGCGGACTGGCCGCTGCACCTCGACCAGCTCGACGAGGACCGGATCGCGCTGCTCGACATGCTCACCGACCGGCAGTGCGCGGTCGCCGAGAAGATGGTGCCGGACCTGCTGGCCTACGCCCGGCACTTCAAGCCCGACCTGATCGTCCGGGACGCCGGCACCTACGCCGGCGCGGTGGTCGCCGAGGTGCTCGGCATCCCGCTGGCCAGCCACCAGTGGGGCAGCCCGGCCGTCCTGGACTGCGAGCACACCTCGCCCGGCGGCCCGGCCCGCCCCGGCTACCGGGCGCTGTTCGAGCGCTTCGGGGCCGAGCCCGACGCGGGCACCGGCGTCTTCGTCGACCCCTGCCCGCCCAGCCTGCGCCTGCCCACCCCGGCGACCCGGCTGAACACCCGGATCGTCTCCTACAACGGCCCCGGCGAGCTGCCGGACTGGCTGCGCGAGGAGCCCACCGCGCCCCGGGTCTGCATCACCTGGGGCGTCACCGCGGGCAAGTTCGACCCCAAGTCGGCGCTGCCCGCGCCGCTCCAGCAGGCCGCGCACTCGCTGGCCGCGGCCGGCCTGGAGGTCGTCCTCGCCGTCACCGCCGCCCAGCGCGAGCTGATCGGCGAGCAGCCCGCCGGCATCCGGGCGGTCTCCATGCTGCCGCTGAACCTGTTGCTGCCCAGCTGCTCGGCCATCGTCCACCAGGGCGGCGGCGGCACCGCGACCACCGCCACCGGCGCCGGCGTCCCGCAGCTGGTGCTCTCCCCGCGCCCCGAGCAGATGCTCACCGGCGACCGCCTGGCCCGGGCCGGTGCGGCCCGGCACATCCCGTTCAACGAGCTGGCGGACGACGAGGCGGCCGGGCAGCGGGTGCACAAGGACGTCCTCGGCCTGGTCGAGGACCCGGCGCACCGGGCCGCCGCCCTGCGGCTGCGCGAGGAGTCGCTGGCCCAGCCCAGCCCGGCCGAGGTCGTCGAGCAACTGGTCGACCTGACCCGCTGAGCCGACGCACCGGAGCGGCCCCGACCCAAAGGTCGGGGCCGCTCCCGCACTGGCCGTTGGCGCACCGGCCGCTCCCGCACCGACCGCACCGGCCGCTGGCACACCGGCCGCTGGCACACCGGCCGTTGGCGCACCCGCCGTTGGCGCACCCGCACAGGCCCGGCACGCACCCGCACCGGCCACGCCCGCACTGGCCGTTGGCGCACCGGCCTTTCCCGCACCCGCCGTTGGCGCACCCGCACAGGCCCGGCACGCACCCGCACCGGCCACCCGCGCACCCGGCCACTCGCGTACCGGCCGCACCTGTACCCGCTGCTCCCGCACCGCCAGCCCCGGCCGTCCCCGTACCCGCCGCTGGCGCACCGGCCGCACCCGCCGTAGCCGCCGCTGGCGCTCTCGCACCGGCCCGGTGCTCACCCGGCCGCCGCGGCCTCCTCCAGCACCGCGACCCGGTCGGCCGGCGAGGGGTCGGCGAGCATCTCCTCGCGCAGCAGCGCCGCGGCCTTGCGGAACCGCGGCTCGCCCAGCAGTTCGGCGACGGCCGCGGCGATCCCCGCCGGGTCGTCCTGCCGCTCCGGCTCCGGGATCAGCCCGGCCCCGACCGCGGCCAGCCGCTCGCCGATCTCCGCCGCCACCGGCACCTGCGGCAGCACCAGTTGCGGCACCCCGACCGCGGCCGCGGTCAGGCCCGTCCCGGAGCCGCCGTGGTGTACCACCGCCGCGCAGGTCGGCAGCAGCGCCGCCATCGGCAGCGACTCGGCGACCCGGACCCGCTCCGGCAGCCCGGCGAACTGCCCGCCCTGGCCCGCGCCGACGGCGAGCACCACCTCGACGTCCAGCGAGGTGAGCGCCGCCAGGGTGCGGGTGAACAGCTCCGGCGGCCGGTCCGGGCGGATCTTGCCGCCGGACACCCCGGCGGTGACGCACACCCGCGGCGCGGAGCGCTCCGCGTGCAGCCACCCGGGCAGCAGCCCCGGCCCGTTGTACGGCACGTAGCGCACCGGCAGGCGGCGGCGCGGCGCCGGGTCGGGCAGCCGCAGCGGGGGCGGGCAGGGGTCGAACCAGGCGGACGGGCCGTGCTCCGGGTCCGCGCCGTACCGCTCGAACAGCTCCCGGTAGCCCGGCAGCAGCCGGTCCCCGGGCCCGGCGGCCTCGATCCGCATCACCGCGGCGGTGCCCCAGGTGTGCCCGAACGCCGGGACGCCCAGCACCGCGGCGGCCAGCGGCCCGGCGAAGGCCAGCGGGTCGTGCACGACCACGTCGGGTCGCCAGGCGCGGGCGAAGCCGACCAGGTCGTCGGCCATCGCCCCGGCCACCGCGAGCTGCTTGTCCAGCAGCGCGGCCAGCACCGTGCGGTGGCCGTCGTCCAGCAGCTCCGGGCGGGAGTTCCAGCCCTCCGGCCAGCGCACCGGGCTGCGCCAGGGCGCCAGGTCGGCCCGGTTCCTGATCTGGTCGACCGCGACGTCCCGGCCGACCGGCACCCCGATCAGCCCGGTCCCGGCCACCGCGGGCGCGCAGGCCGGCGGCACCGCCACCCGCACCTCGTGGCCGGCGGCCTGGCAGGCCCAGGCCAGCTGCACCAGGCTGTACAGGTGCCCCGGTTCGGCCCAGGTGGTGAACAGCACACGCATCTCGTTCCCTCTCTCCGCGTCCTCGCCGGCGCTAGCGCTGCCGCCGCTCCTGCTGCTGCCACTCCCGCCGCTGCCGCTCGTACAGCTCGCGGCACTCGTCGTAGCCGGACAGCACCCCGCGCCGGGCCAGTTCGGCCAGCGTCGGCGCCTTCAGGTCCTTGTCGGACAGCAGCGGCTCCCCGTCGAGCCAGCGCTCCCACGGCACGGCCAGCTCCGGGTCGAAGGGCTGGATGTCGAACTGGGTGCCGGGCACGAACTGGGTGGAGCACAGGTAGCTGATGCAGGCGTCGTCGGTCAGCGCGACGAAGCCGTGGGCCAGCCCCTCCGCCACGTACACGGCGGTGCCCTCGGCGGCGTCCAGGACGGTGGTGACGTGCGTGCCGTACGCGGGCGAGCCCGGCCGGACGTCCACCACCACGTCCAGCAGCCGGCCGCGCACGCAGCTGACGTACTTGGCCTGGCCCGGCGGGAAGGCGACGCCGTGCAGGCCGCGCAGCGTGTTGCGGGCGGAGGTCGAGTAGTTCACCTGCTGCGGGGTGAACAGGTGGCCGGTCGCCGCCGCCAGCTCGTCGCGTTTGTACGACTCGAAGAAGTTGCCCCGGGAGTCGGGGCGCAGACGCGGTGTGATCCGGTAGGCGTCGGGCACCGCGGTTGGTTGTATCCCCATGGCCGCGGACTGTAAGAAGCCGAACTAGAGCACCGGTAGGGCGCGCCGGGCCGACCCCCGGGGCGTCGACCGGGACTCTAGCCGCCTGTCCCACCATGCGCCGTGACCACGAGGGGAGCACGCGGCGCGAGCCGTGCGCCGATGCAGACGGAGGTGCCGAGGGTGTCCCAGTCCGAGGTGTGGAGAGCGGGCCGACCAGCGGCCGCTGAGGGAAGGTCCGTGGTGGTGCTCGGGGCCACCGGCTTCGTCGGCCGCCAGGTCTGCCGGGCCTACGCCGAGGCCGGGGCCCGGGTGCACGGCGTCGCCCGCGGCGCCCGCGCGGGGGAGCCCGAGTTCACGCCCGTCCGGCTGGACCTGGCCGGCTGCACCGCCGGGCACCTGGCCGGGGTGCTGCGCGACGCGGGCGCCGACGTGGTGGTGAACGCGGCCGGCGGGGTCTGGGGCGTCACCGAGCGGGAGATGGTGCTGGCCAACGCCGAGCTGCCCGCGCTGCTGGCCGCCGCGGCCCGCCTGCTCCCCGGCCGCCCCCGGGTGGTGCACCTCGGCTCGGTCCACGAGTACGGGCCGGTCCCGCCCGGCATCGCCATCCCCGAGGACCGCCCGCCCGCCCCGGTCACCCCGTACGGGCGCACCAAGCTGCTCGGCACCGAGGCGGTCCTGGCGGCCGCCCGCGACCACGGGCTGGACGGCGTGGTGCTCCGGGTGGTCAACGTCTCCGGCCCGGGCACCCCGGCCGGCAGCCTGCTGGGCATGATCGCCGCGCACCTGGCCCGGCTGGTCGACCCCGGCGCCGAGCCGCCGGCCCCGCTGCGGCTCACCCCGCTGCGGGCCCGGCGCGACTTCGTCGACGTCCGGGACGTCGCGGACGCCGCGGTGGCCGCCGGGCTGGCCCGGCCCGGGGGAGGGTTGGCCGGCGAGGTGTTCAACGTCGGCCGCGGCGAGGCCGTCCCGGTGCGCGGCCTGGTCGACCGGCTGATCGAGCTCAGCGGCCTGCCGGTGGACGTCCTGGAGGAGACCGACGCCACCCCGCAGCGCGGCGCCGTGGACTGGCAGCGGGTCGACATCGGCAAGGCCGCCCGGATGCTCGGCTGGCACCCGGTGCGCGACCTGGACACCTCGCTGCGCGACCTGCTCGACCCGGTGGTCCCGGTGGCCGCCCGCTGACGCCCCGGCCCGCCCCGGCGCGGGCCGAGCGCACCTCTAGCCGCCCGCAGGACGGTGGTCCGGCCGCCCGCGGGTCGTGCCGGGGCCCGGCGGCCGGGACGCGCCCGCAGCGGGCGCGGCCGACCGAGCCCGGCCGCGCGGAGGAGTGGCATGGACCTGGGACTGCGGGACCGCACCGTACTGGTGACCGGGGCGACCGGCGGCATCGGCCGCGCGGTGGCCCGGGCGTACGCCGCCGAGGGGGCCAGGGTCGCGGTGGCCTACCGCTCCGGGCGGGAGGAGGCCGAGAAGCTGGCCGCCGAGCTCGGCGCCGCCGACGACCGGGCCTTCGCGCTGCCCTACGACCTGGAGGACCCGGCCTCGCCCGGCCGGGCCGTCGCCGCCGTGGCGGAGCGCTGGGGCGCGCTGGACGTGCTGGTGGCGAGCGCCGTCCGCTGGGGCCGGCGCCGCACCCCCGGCACCCCGTTCGAGGAGGTGCCGGAGGAGGACTGGCTGCCGGTGGTGCAGCAGAACCTGGCGCCGACCATCCGCACCGTGCAGGGCGCGGTGGCCGGGATGCGGGCCCGCGGCTGGGGCCGGATCGTGCTGATCTCCTCGCACAACGCGCTCGGCGGCAACCGCGGCCAGGAGTTCTACGGCGCCGCGAAGGCCGGCCTGCACGGCCTGGCCCGCAGCCTGATGTGGGACCTGACCGGCACCGACGTGCTGGTCAACGTGGTCTGCCCGGGCCTGACCACCACCGACCGGGTGGTCACCGGCCTGCCCGAGCCGGTCCGCACCCGGGAGAGCGCCGCCACCCCGAGCGGCCGGCTCAGCACCCCGGAGGAGGTCGCCCGGGCGGTGCTGTACCTGGGCTCGGCCGCCAACGGCAACGTCACCGGCGAGTCCCTGACGGTGGCCGGCGGCCGCTGACCGGCCGCTGCCCGGCCGCTGACCTGCTGCCGACCGGCCCCGACGGCCTCGCCCGGCAGGGCCGTCCGCCCCACCGGGCGCCGCCGACCGCCCGTCGAGTCCGGCTCCAGCAGCCGCCCGCAAGCTGGACCGGACCGGCGAGAAGCCCGAACGGACGTCCGATCAGAAGGAGAGCGGCGATGAGCGTGCACAAGGAGCTCGTCCTCGACGAGGTTCGCAAGTTCCATCAGGAGCAGGAACAGGCGCGCGGTGAGTTCGTGCCCGGCGTCACCGAGATCTGGCCGTCCGGCGCGGTGCTGGACGAGGAGGACCGGGTCGCCCTGGTCGAGGCCGCACTGACCATGCGGATCGCCGCCGGACCGAGCTCCCGCAAGTTCGAGTCCGCGTTCGCCAAGCGGCTGGGGCGGCGCAAGGCCCACCTGACCAACTCGGGATCCTCCGCGAACCTGCTGGCGGTCTCCGCCCTGTGCCAGCCCGAACTCGGCGACAAGGCGCTCAAGCCGGGCGACGAGGTGATCACCGTCGCGGCGGGCTTCCCCACCACCGTCAACCCGATCCTGCAGAACGGGCTGATCCCGGTCTTCGTGGACGTGGAACTCGGCACCTACAACACCACCGCCGAGCGGGTGGCCGCCGCGATCGGCCCCAAGACCCGGGCGATCATCATCGCGCACGCCCTCGGCAACCCGTTCGAGGTCGGCGAGGTCGCCCAGCTCGCCAAGGAGCACGGCCTCTACCTGATCGAGGACGACTGCGACGCGGTCGGCGCCACCTACGACGGCAAGCCCACCGGCACCTTCGGCGACCTGACCACGGTCAGCTTCTACCCGGCGCACCACCTCACCATGGGCGAGGGCGGCTGCGTGCTGACCTCCAACCTGGCCCTGGCCCGGATCGTGGAGTCGCTGCGCGACTGGGGCCGGGACTGCTGGTGCGAACCCGGCGTGAACAACACCTGCTTCAAGCGGTTCGAGTACCAGCTGGGCGACCTGCCGGCCGGCTACGACCACAAGTACATCTTCTCCCACGTCGGTTACAACCTGAAGGGCACCGACATCCAGGCCGCCCTCGGCCTCAGCCAGCTCGCCAAGCTCGACGGCTTCATCGCCGCCCGCCGCCGCAACTGGCGCCGGCTGCGCGAGGGCCTGGACGGCGTGCCCGGCCTGCTGCTCCCGGAGCCGACGCAGAAGTCCGACCCGAGCTGGTTCGGCTTCGTCATCACCGTCAAGCCGGACGCCCCGTTCACCCGCGCCGCGCTGGTCGACTTCCTGGAGGGCCGGAAGATCGGCACCCGCCGCCTGTTCGCCGGCAACCTCACCCGGCAGCCCGCCTACATCGGCCGGCCGCACCGGATCGTCGGCGACCTGACCAACAGCGACATCATCACCGAGCACACCTTCTGGGTGGGCGTGTACCCCGGCCTGAGCGATGCCCAGCTCGACTACATCGTCGAGTCGGTCCGCGAGTTCGTCGCCAAGAACAGCTGAGGAGCAGTCAGATGTCCGCACCGGACGCCCCGGCGCCCTCCGCCGGACCCCGCGAGGACCCCGGCCCCGCGGCCCGGATCGCCCGCTCCGCCGCCGCCCGCCAGGGCGCCCGGCTGAGCACCGAGCAGTTCGCCACGTGGCTGGCCGGGCGCGGCCGGGCCAACGACTTCAAGGTCGAGAAGATCCCGTTCGCCGACCTGGTCGGCTGGTCGTTCGCCCCGGACACCGGCAACCTGGTGCACCGCAGCGGCCGCTTCTTCTCGGTCGAGGGCCTGCACGTCACCGTCGACGACGGCCCCTACCGGGAGTGGCACCAGCCGATCATCAAGCAGCCCGAGGTCGGCATCCTCGGCATCCTGGTCAAGGAGTTCGACGGCGTCCTGCACTGCCTGATGCAGGCCAAGATGGAGCCCGGCAACCGCAACCTGCTCCAGCTCTCGCCCACCGTCCAGGCCACCCGCAGCAACTACACCAAGGTGCACCGGGGCGCGGACGTGAAGTACATCGAGTACTTCACCGGCGGCCGCCCCCGCCGGGTGCTGGCCGACGTGCTGCAGTCCGAGCACGGCTCCTGGTTCTTCCACAAGAGCAACCGCAACATGATCGTCGAGGCGCTGGACGACGTCCCGGAGGACGACGACTTCTGCTGGCTGACCTTCGGCCAGATCGCCGAACTGCTGCGCCGCGACAACGTGGTCAACATGGACTCCCGCACCGTGCTGTCCTGCGCCCCGGTCGAGGACGCCGGGGGCCGGGCCCTGCACTCCGACACCGAACTGCTGTCCTGGTTCACCGGGCAGCGCTCCCGCTACGACATCCGGGCCGAGCGCGTCCCGCTGGCCGGCCTGCCCGGCTGGAAGCAGGGCGAGGAGAGCATCGACCACGAGCAGGGCCGGTTCTTCAAGGTGGTCGCCGTCAACGTGACGGCCGGCAGCCGCGAGGTCACCAGCTGGACGCAGCCGCTGATCGAACCGGTCGGCCCCGGCGTCGCCGCCTTCCTCACCCGGGAGATCGACGGCGTCCGGCACGTGCTGGCCCACGCCAAGGTCGAGGGCGGCTTCCTGGACGCGGTGGAGCTCGCCCCCACCGTCCAGTGCACCCCCGGCAACCACGCGCACCGGCCGCCCTTCCTCGACCTGGTGCTGGACGCCGCCCCCGAGCAGGTCCGCTACCGGGCCGTGCACTCCGAGGAGGGCGGGCGCTTCCTGCACGCCGAGGCCGACTACCTGATCGTCGAGGTCGGCGACCGGGTGCCGCTCCGGGAGCCCGAGGGCTACGCCTGGGTGACGCCCGGCCAGCTCTCCGCGCTGGTCCGGCACGGCCACTACGTCAACGTCCAGGCCCGCACCCTGCTGGCCGTGCTGAACGGCCCCGGCGGCGATGGCTGAGCCGCTGCGGATCGGCGTGCCGGGCTGCGCGGATCTCCGCGCAGCCCGGCCTCCCCTGCGGATCGGCGTGCTGGGCTGCGCGGAGATCGCCCGGCGGCGGATGCTGCCCGCGATCGCCGCGCGGCCCGGCCTGCGGCTGGCCGCCGTCGCCAGCCGGGACGCGGAGCGCGCCGCCCCGCTCGCCGCCCAGTACGGCGCCCGGGCGGTGGCCGGCTACCGCGCCCTGGTCGAGGACCCCGGCGTCGACGCGGTGTACGTGCCGCTGCCGATCGCCCTGCACGCCGAGTGGGCGGCCGCCGCGCTGGCGGCCGGCAAGCACGTGCTCGCCGAGAAGCCGCTCACCGCCGACCCGGCCGCCACCGCCGCCCTCCAGCGGCAGGCCGAGCGGGCCGGGCTGGTGCTGCGGGAGAACGTGATGTTCGTCCACCACCCCGCGCACGAGCGGGTCCGCGGCCTGCTCGCGGACGGCGCGATCGGCGAACTGCGGGCCTTCTCCGCCGCGTTCGCGATCCCCGGGCTGCCGCCCACCGACATCCGGCACCGGCCCGAACTCGGCGGCGGCGCCCTGCTCGACGTCGGCTACTACCCCGTCCGGGCCGCCCTGCACTTCCTCGGCCCCCGCCTCACCGTGGCCGGCGCCGTCCTGCACCGCGGCGCCGGCAGCGCGGTCGACACCTCCGGCGCGGCCCTGCTGCGCACCCCCGACGGGGTGTCCGCGCAGCTGGCCTTCGGCATGGAGCACGCCTACCGCAGCAGCTACGAACTGTGGGGGAGCACCGGCCGGATCCGGGTCGAACGGGCCTTCACCCCGCCCGCCGACCAGGCCCCCACCGTCCTGCTGGAACGCGGCGGGGAGAGCGAGCGGATCGCCCTCGAACCGGCCGACCAGGTCGACGCCGCGCTCGCCGCGTTCGCCGCCGCCGTCGCCGCCCGGGACACCGCCGCCGACCCGCTGATCCGCCGTCAGGCCGAGCTGCTCCGGGAGGTGCGCGAGGCCGCCGCCCACTGACCCCGCCGCCCCCCGCCGCCTCCCGGCCCGCCGCCCCGCCGCGCCGCCTCCCCGTCCCCCCGGCCTGAGCCGAACGGGCGATCCCGGCCCCAACCCGCTTCGCGCCACCTGCGGTTCATTACTCTAAGTTGAGAGTGCGTGCCAGTGCGTGACCGCAGTGGTGTAGGGTCCGAAGCGGGAACACCGGTACGGCCGATGGCCGGAGGGGGAGATGTCGATTGAACTCCACCGAGTCGGTGCCGCCTGCCCGAGCCCCGTTCCGCCGGGTCACCGCCGTCCTGCTCGCGGTGCTCTGCACCGGGTACGCCGCCGGCGCCGCCGTCGGCTGGGGGTCGAGCGAACTCGCGCTGGTGATGGGGGACTTCGGTCTCGCCGGGGCGGCCCTCGCGGCCGCCCTGTCCTGTCTGGCGCACGGCGTCGCGGTGGGGGGCCACACCCGGCCGGCCTGGCTGCTGTTCGGCCTGTCCTCCGCCATGGTCGCCTTCGGCAACGGCGCCTGGGGCTGGTACGAGGTGGTGCTCCGGCAGCCGCTGCCCCCGGACTCCTACGCCGACTACGCCTTCCTGCTGTTCGCCCCGCTGGCCATCACCGGCCTGCTGGTGCTGGCCCAGCGCCCGCACACCCCGGCGGGCTGGCTCTGCCTGCTGCTGGACGGCTGGCTGGTGGCCGGCTCGCTGTTCACGCTCAGCTGGAGCCTGGCCCTGGGCCGGGTCGCGGCCGGCGACGGCGACGACCCGCTGAAGCTCGCCCTCGCCCTCGGCTACCCGGTGCTGGACATCCTGCTGGTCAGCCTGGTGGTCGGCCTGCGCTTCCGCGGCCGGGACGGCAACCGGACGGCCGTGCACACCGCGATGATCGGCCTGGCGCTGACCGTGGTCTGCGACGCGCTGTTCACCACCCCGCAGTTCCACAGCGACTACCACTCCGGCGAACTGCTGGACGCCGGCTGGTTCGCCGGCTCGCTGCTGCTCGCCTGGGCCCCCTGGCAGCACCGCCGCCGCCCGTCCCGCGAGCACCCCTCCGCGCAGGGCTCGCCGCGCCGCCGGGTGGCGTCCACGTTCAGCGCGCTCACCCCGTACGCGGCCGCCGCGGTCTGCACCGCCGGCATCCTCTACAACGCGCTCGGCGGCCGCCCGCTGGACCGGGTGATGCTGGCCGCCGCCAGCACCGTCGGCCTGGCGCTGATCGTTCGGCAGGGCGTGATGCTGCTGGACAACCTCTCGCTGGCCCAGGAACTCGCCACCAAGGAGGCGCACTTCCGCTCCCTGGTGCAGGGCTCCAGCGACGTCATCATGATCGCCGGGCCGTCCGGGGCGCTGTCCTACGTCAGCCCCGCCGCCCTGCGGGTCTACAACCGGGACCCGGAGGACCTGGTCGGCGGCAACCTGCTCAACCTGGTCCACCCCGAGGACGTCGACCGGGTGCTGGCCGAGGTCCGCCGCATCCTGGCCCGCACCCGGGGCGCCCGGTTCAGCAACGGCGAGCCCTCCGCCCGGGTCGAGTGCCGGATCCGCTCCGGCGAGGGGGAGTGGCTGCACGTGGAGTCCACCGTCAACCCCTACCGGGACGGCCTGATCCTCAACAGCCGGGACATCACCGAACGCGTCCGCCTCCAGGCCCAGTTGCAGCACAACGCGTTCCACGACCCGCTCACCGACCTGCCCAACCGGGCGCTGTTCGCCCACCGCGTCCGGGCCGCGCTCTCCGCCCGGGGCCCGGCCGGCACCGCCGTCGCCGTGCTCTTCCTCGACCTGGACGGCTTCAAGGCGGTCAACGACACCGCCGGGCACCAGGTCGGCGACGAACTGCTGGTGCAGGCCGCCCGCCGGCTCCAGGCCGCCGTCCGCAGCGAGGACACCGTGGCCCGGTTCGGCGGCGACGAGTTCGCCGTCCTGGTGCGCGGCCGGCTCGGCCACCCGCAGGTCCGGGACCTGGCCGAGCGCATCCGCGGCGCGCTCTCCGAGCCGTACTGGATCGGCGGCGCCGAACTCGGCGTCGCCGCCTCGATCGGCATCGCCTTCGGCCCCGACACCCCGCCGCCGGTGCCCGAACCCGCCCCCGCCGGGCCCGAGCACGCCGGCGCCGAACCCGACCGGTCCGCCGCCGGGGCCGCCGCCGACGAACTGCTGCGCGACGCCGACCTGGCGATGTACCAGGCGAAGTCCCGCGGCAAGGGCCGGGTGGTGCTCTACACCCCGGCGATGCGGGCCGAGATCGACCGCCGCGGCGAACTGGAGGAGCGGCTGCGGGCCGCCGTCCGGGAGGGCGCCTTCACCCTGCTGCACCAGCCCGTGGTCGAACTGGCCGGCGGCCGGCTCACCGGCGTCGAGGCCCAGGCCCGCTGGCGCTCGGCCGGCGGACTGCTGCTCACCCCCGCCGAGTTCCTGCGCACCGCCGACTCCGGCGACGCCGCCACCCGCTTCACCCGCTGGCTGCTCACCGAGGCCGTCGCCGCCGCCGCCCGCCGCCGCGCCGACGGCCCGGCCGCCCCGCCCGTCCCGGTCGCCGTCCGGCTCGCCGCCGAACGGATCTGCGCCCCCGGCCTGTACGAGACGCTGGCCGGCGCGCTGCGCGACACCGGGCTGCCGCCGGAACTGCTGGTCGTCGAGGTCGCCCGGACCTGCCCGGACGAGCTGGCCGACGAGCTCGGCCGCCGGCTCGCCGCGCTGCGCCGCCTCGGGGTGTCCACCGCGCTCGCCGGGTTCGGCGCCGGGGCCGGCTCGCTCGGCGCCCTCGCCCGGCTGCCCTTCGACGCGCTCAAGCTCGACCGCAGCCTGGTGCAGGACATCGCCGACTCCGCCCTCACCCGCGCCCTGGCCGGCCACGCCCTGCGGCTGGGCCGCGACCTCGGCCTCGTCACCGCCGCCGACGGCGTCGACCACCCCCGGCAGGTCGCCGTCCTCCAGGAGCTCGGCTGCCGGCGCGGCCAGGGCCTGGCCTTCGACCGCCCGCTGGACGAACTGCGGCTGCGCCGCGCCCTGCTGCGCCGCGGCTACCCGGTGCCGCGCCAGCCCCAGCCGCCGACCGGCCCGGGCCGCCGCCCGCTGCTCACCCCGGACCCGCGAACGGGTGGTCTGGCCGAGGCCGCCACCGCCCGCCCCGGCCCGCCGCACACCGGCCTCGACCTGCCGCAACGGCACGTGGTGGGCGGTCCGAGCAGCGGCCCGCATGGTGAGACGGCGGTCCCACCAGCTTGACACCCGCCACTGCGTGGGAGGAAGGTCGATGCCATGACCACCCGAATTCTCGTACTTGGCGGGCGCGTCGGCTGACACCGGCCCGACGCGCCTCCCCCTCGCATGCCCTTGGCACGAGGGGTTTTTTGTTGCACGAATGCTGGTGGGCCATCGCACCACAACTGGCCTCGACCACCTGAAATCCGGACGATTGAGGCAGAGCCGGAGACCGGCCGGGACCGTTCGCCGCCCGGACCGGCACCCCCCGAGCAGAACCCGAGAAGAGACAGGCAGATGACTGAGCACGCCGCAACCCCCCGCCGCGGGGACCACCCGGCCGCCCACGCTCCGGGTCCCCAGACCACCGAGACCATGACCGGCGCGCAGTCGCTCATCCGCTCGCTCGAAGCCGTGGGCGCCGACACCGTGTTCGGCATCCCCGGCGGTGCGATCCTCCCCGCGTACGACCCGCTGATGGACTCCACCAAGGTCCGCCACATCCTGGTCCGCCACGAGCAGGGCGCCGGCCACGCCGCGACCGGCTACGCGCAGGCCACCGGCCGGGTCGGCGTCTGCATGGCCACCTCGGGCCCCGGCGCGACCAACCTGGTCACCCCGATCGCCGACGCGTACATGGACTCGGTGCCGATGGTCGCGATCACCGGCCAGGTCGCCTCCAAGGCGATCGGCACGGACGCCTTCCAGGAGGCGGACATCTGCGGCATCACCATGCCGATCACCAAGCACAACTACCTGGTGACCGACCCGGCCGAGATCCCCCGGGTGATCGCCGAGGCCTTCCACATCGCCGCCACCGGCCGCCCCGGCCCGGTCCTGGTCGACATCGCCAAGGACGCCCTGCAGGCGCAGACCGTCTTCCGCTGGCCGGTCGAGGCCTCGCTGCCCGGCTACCGCCCGGTCACCAAGCCGCACGCCAAGCAGATCCGCGAGGCCGCCAAGCTGCTGGTGAACGCCAAGCGCCCGGTGCTGTACGTCGGCGGCGGCGTGCTCAAGGCCAACGCCGGCGCCGAGCTGCGCATCCTGGCCGAGCTGACCGGCGCGCCCGTGGTCACCACCCTGATGGCGATCGGCGTCTTCCCGGACAGCCACCCGCAGCACCTGGGCATGCCCGGCATGCACGGCTCCGTCCCCGCCGTCACCGCGCTGCAGAAGAGCGACCTGCTGTTCACCCTGGGCGCCCGCTTCGACGACCGGGTCACCGGCAAGCTCGACTCCTTCGCCCCGAACGCCAAGGTCGTGCACGCCGACATCGACCCCGCCGAGATCGGCAAGAACCGCCCGGCGGACGTCCCGATCGTCGGTGACGCCCGCGAGGTGCTGGCCGACCTGATCGTCGCCGTCCAGGCCGAGTTCGACGCCGGCCACCGCGGCGACTACACCGAGTGGTGGACCCGGCTCAACGACTGGAAGAAGACCTACCCGGTCGGCTACGAGCCCGCCCCCGAGGGGCAGCTGTCGCCCCAGCAGGTGATCGAGCGGATCGGCCAGCTGGTCGGCCCGGACGCGATCTACGCCGCGGGCGTCGGCCAGCACCAGATGTGGGCCAGCCAGTTCATCCGGTTCGAGAAGCCGGCCACCTGGCTGAACTCCGGCGGCGCCGGGACGATGGGCTACGCCGTCCCCGCCGCGATGGGCGCCAAGGCCGGCAAGCCGGACGTGCCGGTCTGGGCGATCGACGGCGACGGCTGCTTCCAGATGACCAACCAGGAACTGACCACCTGCACCCTGAACAACCTGCCGATCAAGGTCGCGGTCATCAACAACGGCTCGCTGGGCATGGTCCGCCAGTGGCAGACGCTGTTCTACAACCAGCGCTACTCCAACACCGTGCTGCACTCGGGCCCGGGCCACGACGGCATCGAGCCGCCCGCCCAGGGCACCCGGATCCCGGACTTCGTGCTGCTCTCCGAGGCGATGGGCGCGGTCGGCCTGCGCTGCGAGCGCCCCGAGGACCTGGACGACGTGATCAAGCAGGCGATGGAGATCAACGACCGGCCGGTGGTCATCGACTTCATCGTGCACCAGGACGCGATGGTCTGGCCGATGGTCGCGGCAGGCACCAGCAACGACGAGATCCAGTTCGCCCGGGGCGCGCGCCCCGACTTCGGCGACGACCTGGACTGACGGACCCAGAAAGCGATGACCACCATGTCCAAGCACACCCTGTCCGTCCTGGTCGAGAACAAGCCCGGCGTGCTCGCCCGGATCGCCGCGCTGTTCTCCCGCCGGGGCTTCAACATCGACTCGCTCGCGGTCGGCCCGACCGAGCACCCCGACATCTCCCGGATGACCATCGTGGTCAACGTCGAGGAGCTGCCGCTGGAGCAGGTCACCAAGCAGCTCAACAAGCTGGTCAACGTGATCAAGATCGTCGAGCTGGACCAGTCCCAGGCCGTCCAGCGCGAGCTGGTCCTGGTCAAGGTCCGGGCCGACGCGGAGAGCCGCTCCCAGGTCACCGAGATCGTCCAGCTGTTCCGCGCCAAGACCGTCGACGTGTCGCCCGACGCGGTGACCATCGAGGCCACCGGCTCCTCCGACAAGCTGGAGGCCATGCTGCGGATGCTGGAGCCGTACGGCATCAAGGAGTTGGTGCAGTCCGGCCTGGTCGCGATCGGCCGCGGCGCCCGGTCCATCACCGACCGCTCGCTGCGCGCGCTGGAGCGCTCCGCCTGACCCGGTCCGCTCCGGTCCGCCGACGCGGCCGTCCCACAACCTGAGCACTGCCATCGAAGTCCGCCGGGTGCGCCTACGGTAGGAACCCCGGCATCACCATCACGCAAGGAGATGTGCCCCCGTGGCCGAGCTGTTCTACGAAGACGACGCCGACCTGTCCATCATCCAGGGCCGCAAGGTCGCGGTCATCGGCTACGGCAGCCAGGGCCACGCCCACGCGCTGTCGCTGCGCGACTCGGGCGTGGACGTCCGCGTCGGCCTGCTGGAGGGCTCGAAGTCCCGCGCCGCCGCCCAGGAGGCCGGCCTGCGCGTGGTCACCCCGTCCGAGGCCGCGGCCGAGGCCGACGTCATCATGATCCTGGTTCCGGACCCGATCCAGGCCGACGTCTACAAGGACGCGATCGAGCCGAACCTGAAGGCGGGCGACGCCCTGTTCTTCGGCCACGGCCTGAACATCCGCTTCGGCTTCATCCAGCCGCCGGCCGACGTCGACGTCTGCATGGTCGCCCCGAAGGGCCCGGGCCACCTGGTCCGCCGCCAGTACCAGGAGGGCCGCGGCGTCCCCTGCATCGTGGCCGTCGAGCAGGACGCCACCGGCAAGGCCTTCGACCTGGCGCTGTCCTACGCCAAGGGCATCGGCGGCACCAAGGCCGGCGTCATCAAGACCACCTTCACCGAGGAGACCGAGACCGACCTGTTCGGCGAGCAGGCCGTCCTGTGCGGCGGCACCGCCGCCCTGGTGAAGGCCGGCTTCGAGACCCTGGTCGAGGCGGGCTACCAGCCCGAGATCGCCTACTTCGAGTGCCTGCACGAGCTGAAGCTCATCGTCGACCTGATGTACGAGGGCGGCCTGGAGAAGATGCGCTGGTCGGTCTCCGAGACCGCCGAGTGGGGCGACTACGTGACCGGCCCCCGCATCATCACCGCCGACACCAAGGCCGAGATGAAGAAGGTCCTCGCCGAGATCCAGGACGGCACCTTCGCCAACACCTGGATCGCCGAGTACAAGGCCGGCCTGCCGAAGTACAACGAGTACAAGAACGCGGACGGCGAGCACCTGCTGGAGACCACCGGCAAGAAGCTGCGCAAGCTGATGAGCTGGGTGGACCAGGAGGCCTGAGCCCTCCCGTCCCGGTTGTACAACAAGGCTGCTCCCGTCCGGGTGATTTCGCCGGACGGGAGCAGTCCCCGCACCACCCCGCCGATAGACTCCGAACCACGCGTCAGGCCCACAGCGTCGTGCGTCTAGCCACGCGACATGCCACCTTCTCCCCGCCCTGTGCGCGCCACTCCGTGCGGCGGGGTGGACCGGACAGTTAAGGACACACTGTCGTGAGCAAATCTGTCGTACTGATCGCCGAAGAGCTGTCGCCCGCCACCGTCGACGCGCTGGGCCCCGACTTCGAGATCCGCCACTGCAACGGCGCCGACCGCGCCGAGCTGCTGACCGCGATCGCCGACGTCGACGCCATCCTGATCCGCTCCGCCACCAAGGTGGACGCGGAGGCGCTGGCCGCCGCCAAGAAGCTCAAGGTCGTCGCCCGGGCCGGCGTCGGCCTGGACAACGTGGACGTCGCCGCCTCCACCAAGGCCGGCGTGATGGTCGTCAACGCGCCGACCTCCAACATCGTCACCGCCGCCGAGCTGGCCTGCGGCCTGCTGATCTCGGTCGCCCGCAACATCGCCCCCGCCAACGCCGCGCTCAAGGGCGGCGAGTGGAAGCGCAACAAGTACACCGGCGTCGAGCTGAGCGAGAAGGTGCTCGGCGTGGTCGGCCTCGGCCGGATCGGCGTGCTGGTCGCGCAGCGGATGTCCGCGTTCGGCATGAAGATCGTCGCCTACGACCCCTACATCCAGGCCGCCCGCGCGGCCCAGATGGGCGTCAAGCTGCTCTCCCTGGAGGAGCTGCTGGAGGTCTCGGACTTCATCACCGTCCACCTCCCGAAGACCCCGGAGACCGTCGGCCTGATCGGCGACGAGGCGCTGCACAAGGTCAAGCCGACCGTGCGGATCGTCAACGCCGCCCGCGGCGGCATCGTCGACGAGGAGGCGCTGGTCCGGGCGCTCCAGGAGGGCCGGGTCGCCGGCGCCGGCCTGGACGTCTACGCCAAGGAGCCGTGCACCGACTCCCCGCTGTTCGCCTTCGACAACGTGGTCGCCACCCCGCACCTGGGCGCCTCCACCGACGAGGCGCAGGAGAAGGCCGGCATCGCGGTCGCCAGGTCGGTGCGCCTGGCGCTGGCCGGCGAGCTGGTGCCGGACGCGGTCAACGTCCAGGGCGGCGTGATCGCCGAGGACGTGCGCCCGGGCCTGCCGCTGGCCGAGAAGCTCGGCCGGATCTTCACCGCGCTGGCCGGCGAGGTCGCCGTCCGCCTGGACGTCGAGGTCCGCGGCGAGATCACCCAGCACGACGTCAAGGTGCTCGAACTGTCCGCCCTCAAGGGCGTGTTCGAGGACGTGGTGGCCGAGACGGTGTCCTACGTCAACGCCCCGCTGTTCGCCCAGGAGCGCGGCGTCGAGGTGCGGCTGACCACCTCCAGCGAGTCGCCCGAGCACCGCAACGTGATCACCGTCCGCGGCACCCTGGCCGACGGCGGCGAGGTGTCGATCTCCGGCACCCTGTCCGGCCCGAAGCAGACCCAGAAGATCGTCGGCGTGGACGGCTTCGACGTCGACGTGGCGCTCACCGACCACATGGCGTTCTTCCACTACGAGGACCGCCCCGGCGTGGTCGGCACCCTCGGCCGGATCCTCGGCGACGCGGGCATCAACATCGCGGGCATGCAGGTCGCCCGGGACGGTGACAACGCGCTGGCCTCGATCACCGTGGACAGCGAGGTCTCCCAGGAGGTGCTGGCCGAGATCGCGGCCGCGATCGGCGCCCGGTTCTCCCGCTCGGTGAACCTGGGCTGACGCCCCCCGCACCACCGCGACGGCCCTTCCGACCTTGAGGCGGAAGGGCCGTTCGCATGCCCGCGAGCGAAACCCGTCTCAGATACTAGGAAATCCAAGTAAATCTGCTGACCTCACGCCCTCTGCGTCGTACCGTGGAGTAGTCCTACGGTGAGCCACCCCCGTCACGACGGGGAGCCAGGCCCGCGGGGCCCGTACGCGGTGCGGCAGGCGACCCCTGCTCGGCGTACCTCCGCTCGTCCCTCCAGCGCGCCGCTGCGCCCCCGCACCAAGGAGCCCGGTATGCCGTTCGTCGCAGACCGCACCACCGCCCCCGCCGCCACCACGACCACCGCCGCCGCCCGCGCCGCGGCCCCGCGCCGCCGCCGCGCCCTGCCGGCCGACCCCCGCACCGCCGCCGCCCTGCAGCGCGCCCTCGACCGCCGCGACAACGGCGGCCCGATCGGCGGCTGACCGCCGACGCCCCTGCTGGGCCGGACGGGTGACGGAGCGTCACCCACGGGGTGAACCTCCGCCCCCGGCCCCGCGACGGCTCCTACCTTGGGGCCGTGCGCACCCCCCTCGGCCTCCTCGCCGCCCTCGCCCTGCTCGCCCCGGCCGCCGCCCCCGCGCTGGCCGACGACCGGCCCGCCGGCGGCCCGAGCACCACCGTGTTCGTGGAACTCGCCACCGAGCCCGCCGCCACCGCCTGGCAGCGCGCCCGGGACGACGCCCGCCGACAACTGCGCACCCCGACCAGGCCCGGCGCGCCGCCGCGAGCGCCGGCAGCGCCAACGGGCCGTCGCCGACCGCTCGTTGGACGCGCTCACCGCCGCCCTGCGGCACGCCGTCCCCGCCGCCCGCCCGCTCTACCGCACCCGCACCCTGGCCAGCGGCCTCGCCCTGCGGCTGCCCGCCGCCGAACTGCCGCGGCTGGCCGCGCTGCCCGGCGTCCGCGCGGTGCGCCCCGTCGCCCTCAAGCACCGCGCCAACGGGTACTCGGTGCCGCTCACCGGCGCCCCGCAGGTCTGGGACGGCCCCGCGGGCCACACCGGCGAGGGCGTCCGGATCGGCGTCGTCGACTCCGGCATCGACTACACCCACGCCGACTTCGGCGGCCCCGGCACCCCCGAGGCCTACCGCGCGGTGGACGGCGCGAAGCCCGCGCCCGCCGGGCTGTTCCCCAACGCCAAGGTGGTCGGCGGCAAGGACCTGGTCGGCGACGACTACGACCCCGACCCGGCCGCCGCCCACTACCAGCCCGACCCGCACCCCGACGACAACCCGCTGGACTGCGCCGCCAACGGCCACGGCACCCACGTGGCCGGCACCGCCGCCGGGTTCGGCGTCACCGCCGACGGCCGGCCCTACCCCGGCCCCTACCGCCCCGGCCTGGACCCGGCCGGCTTCCGGGTCGCCCCCGGCGCGGCCCCCGGCGCCCAGTTGTACGCCATCAAGGTGTTCGGCTGCGACGGCTCCACCGACCAGCTCTCCGCCGCCCTCGACCTGGCCGCCGACCCGAACGGCGACGGCGACCTCTCCGACCGCCTCGACGTGGTCAACCTCTCGCTCGGCAGCCCCTACGGCCGCCCCGGCGACGCCGACGCGCTGGCCGCCGACCGGCTCGCCGCACTGGGCACCGTGGTGGTCGCCGCCGCCGGCAACGAGGGAGACGTGTACGGCGTCGGCGGCAGCCCCGGCACCGCCGCCCGGGTGCTCACCGCCGCCGCCTCGGTCGACCGGCACGGCGACGCCGACGGCATCACCGTGCTCGCCCCCGCCGCGCTCGCCGGGAACGTCCCCGCGCACTGGAGCAGCAAGTACACCCACTGGGCCGACACCGAGGTCAGCGGCGAACTCGCCGTCCCCGCCGACCAGTCGGACGGCTGCGCGCCGTTCTCGCCCGCCGACGCCGACCGGCTGCGCGGCAAGGTCGCCGTGCTGCGCTGGACCACCAAGGACCCGGACCGGGCCTGCGGCTCCGCCCCGCGCGCCGACCACGCCGCCGACGCCGGAGCCGTCGGCACGCTCTACGCCGCCGACGGCGACAACCTCGGCGAGATCGCCGGGGACGACCGCATCCCCGCCGCGATCCTGGCCCGCGCCGACGGGCAGCGGCTGCTCGACGCCGCCGCCCGCGGCCCGGTCGCCGTCCGGCTCGCCACCCCCGGCAACCCGCTGCACGGCGCCGTCCCGCAGGACCAGCCGCAGCGCACCGACACCCTCGCCTCCTTCACCTCGCGCGGCATCGGCGTCGACGGCGTGGTCAAGCCCGACCTGGCCGCACCCGGCGAGACCGTCTGGTCGGCCAAGGCGGGCACCGGCACCGGCGGCATGCGCGAGGACGGCACCTCGATGGCCACCCCGCACCTGGCCGGCCTGGCCGCGCTGGTCCGCTCCGCGCACCCCGACTACGACCCGGCCGAGGTCAAGGCCGCGCTGATGGACACCGCCACCGACACCTACCTCCACGACGGCCGCACCGGCCCGGTGTACGGCCCCGAGCGCACCGGCAGCGGCCGGGTCCGCGCCGACGCCGCCGTCCGCACCCCCGTGCTCGCGTACGGGGCGCAGACCGAGGGCGCGGTCGGCGTCTCCTTCGGCGTGGTCGAGGCCACCGGCGCGACCACGGCCACCCGCGAGGTGACCGTCCGCAACCTGGGCGGGCGCCCGCTGTCGTACGCCACCGGCTACGCGCCCGCCACCGCGCTGCCCGGCGCCGCCTTCGGGATCTCGCCCGCCCGGGTCGACCTGCCGCCGCACGGCAGCGCCACCGTCACCGTCACGCTCCGGCTCGGCCCCGACCTCGGCCGCGCCCCCGACCCCACCCTCGACCTGCTCCAGGCCGGGCACGCCCGCAGCTACCGCGGCGAACTCTCCGGCCGGCTCACCCTCACCCCCGAGGACGACACCCTCCCGCCGCTGCGCGTCCCGCTGTTCGCCGCCCCGCGCGCCGCCTCCGACGGCACCGCGCTCGGCACCGCCGCGACCTTCGCGGTCTCCGGGAACCCCCGGCCCGGCCTGCTCACCGCCCTGCAACCGGGCGGCGAGGCGCCGCGCTGGCCGGACTGCCCCGTCGCCGGGGACGAGATCTGCGTCGACGACCCCGCCGAGCGCTCCGCGAACCTCCGCCGGGCGGCCGCCGCCGTGGACGGGCACGGCACGCTCTACCTGGCCGCCGTGCTGTGGGCGCCCGCCGCCACCCCCGCCGGCCCGCTGGGCGTGCGCGCCTCGCTGGACGCCGACGGCGACGGCACCCCCGACGCCACCGTGGTCGCCGACCGGCTCAAGGGCAGCGACGTGCTGGTCGCCCGCACCCTGGACGCCCGCACCGGCGCCGAACTCGACGTCCAGCCGCTCAACGGCCGCTGGGGCGACACCGACACCGCGCTGCTCGACTCCGACACCCTGCTGCTGCCCGTCCGCCTCGCCGCCCTCCCGCCGCTCACCCACCCCCGCTACACCGTCTGGACCGGCGCCTCCGAGGACCCGGCCGAGGCCCTCGCCGCCCTCGGCCCCTCCCCCTTCGACCCGACCCTCGCCACCCCCGTCCTCACCCCCGTCCACCCCGGCCAGGTCCTGCACACCCCGCTCACGAACGCGTTGGTCATCCACCACCTCAACCGGGTCGGCAACCGAATCCAGCTCCTCACCGCCAAGAGTGACTTCACCGGGGAAGGGGCCCGGTAGCCTGGTCGGACAGGCCAGAATCCCCACCATGGGAGCACTGATGAGCGTCGACCCGGACCCGTACCCGGACTGGCTCCGCCCGCCCGTGGGCGGCTACACGGCCGACGACCTGGACCGGTTGCCGGACCTCCCGCCGCACACGGAACTGATCGACGGGAGCCTGGTCTTCGTGAGTCCGCAGATGAGGTTCCACATGCGGGTGCTGCGTGCTCTCGAGTACGCGCTGATCGCTGCGGTCCCCCCGGGGTGGGAGGTGCTGCGCGAGATGTCGGTCAAGATCGACGCCCGCAATCGGCCGGAACCCGACCTCATGGTCGTCAACGAGGAGGGGAACACGGGCCAGCGCCAGACCTACAGCCTGGTGTCCGACGTCCTGCTCGCGGTCGAGGTGGTCTCCGACGAGTCGCAGACCCGCGACCGCGAGGTCAAGCCCCGCAAGTACGCCGCCGCCGGCATCCGGTACTTCTGGCGGGTGGAGAACGTCGACGGCCGCCCCGTCGTCTACACCTACGAGCTGGACCCGGCGACCGACCGCTACACCCCCACCGGGATCTTCCACGACCGCCTCAAGGTCGAGCACCCGTTCCCGGTCGAGGTCGAGCTGGTCTGACCGCCCGTCCGGATCGTGGACGCTCCGCGCCCAGGCCGTGGGACGGGTTGTAGTGTCCCAGTATGTCTCGCACCATTCGTCTCGCAGTGATCCCGGGTGACGGCATCGGCCAGGAGGTCGTGGCCGAGGGCCTCAAGGTGCTCCGCGCCGCCCTGCCCTCCGACACCAAGCTGGAGACCACCGAGTACGACCTCGGTGCACGGCTGTACCACCGCACCGGGGAGACCCTCCCCGACGCGGTGCTGGAGGAGCTCAAGGGCCAGGACGCCATCCTGCTCGGCGCCATCGGCGACCCGAGCGTGCCCTCCGGCGTGCTGGAGCGCGGGCTGCTGCTCAAGCTGCGCTTCGCCTTCGACCACCACATCAACCTGCGTCCGGGCAAGCTCTTCCCGAACGTGAAGTCGCCGCTCGCGGGTGACCCGCGGATCGACTTCGTGGTCGTCCGCGAGGGCACCGAGGGCCCGTACGTCGGCAACGGCGGCACGCTGCGCACCGGCACCCCGCAGGAGGTCGCCACCGAGGTCTCGCTGAACACCGCGTTCGGCATCGAGCGGGTCGTCCGCGACGCCTACCGCCGCGCCCAGGCCCGCCCGCGCAAGAAGCTCACCCTCGTCCACAAGAACAACGTGCTGGTGCACGCCGGCCACCTGTGGACCCGGATCTTCGAGCAGGTCGGCCGGGAGTTCCCCGAGGTCACCACCGACTACCTGCACGTCGACGCGGCGACGATCTTCTTCGTCACCCAGCCCGAGCGCTTCGACGTGATCGTCACCGACAACCTGTTCGGCGACATCCTGACCGACCTCGCCGCGGCCGTCACCGGCGGCATCGGCCTGGCCGCGTCCGGCAACATCAACCCGAGCGGCGACTTCCCGTCGATGTTCGAGCCGGTGCACGGCTCCGCCCCGGACATCGCCGGCCAGGGCAAGGCCGACCCGACCGCCACCGTGCTGTCCGTCGCCATGCTGCTGGAGCACCTCGGCTTCACCGAGCAGGCCGCCGCCGTCGAGGCCGCGGTCGCCGCGGACCTCACCGAGCGCTCCGGCACCCGCTCCACCTCCGAGGTCGGCGACGCGCTGGCCGCCCGAGTATCCGGCTGACCGGCCGGACGACAACCTCCGGCCGGTGGGCCGGTTCACAGCGAGCAACAGCCTCCCGGCTGTTCGGCACGGCCCTCTGGATGCGAGTATCGACAGTGGGCCGTGCCGTCATGCGTTTCCCCCGCCCGACGGTGAAGGCCCAGCCCAACCCCACGGTGAAGGACAGACAGCCATGAGCACGCCCACCCAGGCGCCCATCACGTTCGACCTCAAGCCCTCCGCGCACCCCCTGTCCGACGAGGAGCGCGAGGCCCGACTGGCCAACCCCGGCTTCGGCCGCGTCTTCACCGACCACATGGTGACCATCCGCTGGACCGAGGGCCTGGGCTGGCACGACGCCCAGCTGACGCCGTACGCGCCGCTGGAGATCGACCCGGCCAACATGACGCTGCACTACGGCCAGTCGATCTTCGAGGGGCTCAAGGCGTACCGGCAGGCCGACGGCTCGATCGCGACCTTCCGCCCGGAGGCCAACGCCGCCCGCTTCCAGGCCTCCGCCCGCCGCCTGGCGATGCCCGAGCTGCCGGTCGAGACCTTCGTCGAGGCCGTCGAGCTGCTCGTCCAGCAGGACCGCGCCTGGGTGCCCAGCCAGCCGGAGCAGAGCCTCTACCTGCGCCCCTTCATGTTCGCCACCGAGGTCGGCCTGGGCGTGCGCCCCGCCAACTCCTACGTCTTCATGATCATCGCCTCGCCGGCCGGCGCGTACTTCTCCGGTGGCGTCAAGCCGGTCTCGGTCTGGCTCTCCGAGGACTACGTCCGCGCCGCCCCCGGCGGCACCGGCGCCGCGAAGTGCGCGGGCAACTACGCGGCCTCGCTGGTCGCCCAGGCCGAGGCCGCCGCCAAGGGCTGCGACCAGGTGGTCTGGCTCGACGCCGCCGAGCACAAGTGGGTCGAGGAGATGGGCGGCATGAACCTCTACTTCGTCCTCGGCGAGGGCGAGGACGCCACCGTCGTCACCCCCGAGCTCTCCGGCTCGCTGCTCCCCGGCATCACCCGCGACTCCCTGCTCGCCCTCGCCGCCGACCTCGGCTACGGCACCGAGGAGCGGAAGATCTCCACCGACGAGTGGAAGCGGGGCAACGCCGACGGCACCATCACCGAGGTCTTCGCCTGCGGCACCGCCGCGGTCATCACCCCCGTCGGCCACGTCAAGTCCGCCGCCGCCGACTGGACCGTCGCCACCGGCGAGCCCGGCCCCATCACCCTGCGCCTGCGCGAGTCCCTGCTCGCCATCCAGGGCGGCCAGGCCGCCGACACCCACGGCTGGATGCACACCATCGCCTGACCCGACACCGGCGCCCGGGCATTTCACGGCGGAATGCCCGGGCCCGGTGGCCTCGGAAGCACTCCACTCGTTGAACGCCCCGGATAGGAGGGAGGGACCATGGCCGCCGAGATCCACGACGCCGACGTGTGGCGCAGCCCGGAGGACGACCTCCTCGACGCCTTCCTGGCCCTGGACACCCCGCAGGGGTTCAAGGCCGAGATCATCGAGGGAGAGATCACTGTGACGCCACCGCCGGACGGTGACCACGAGGCCGTCATCGGCCGGATCGTGCGCCGGGTGTTCAAGCTGTCCGGCGAGGACATCACCGTCGCCGGGAACAAGGGTCTGATCGTGCCGGGGGGCAGGTACATTCCGGACCTGACGTTCGCGGAGGAGGGGGCGTTCGACGCGCAGCCGCCGTGGATGCGCCCGAAGGGGGTGCTGATGGTCGCGGAGGTGACCTCCAGCAACCCGGCCAGGGACCGTGAGGCCAAGCGTCAGGGGTACGCCGCCGCCGGCATCCCGCTCTACCTGCTGGTCGATCGCCGGCGGAACGAGGTCCTGCTGTACAGCCGCCCCGAGGACGGCGACTACGGGGTGACGGTCGCGGTGTCGGTCGGCAACCCCCTGTTGCTGCCCGCGCCGTTCGGGTTCGAGCTCGACACCGACCGGTTCGCCTGACCCGTTCCGGATGGCGAGACGGGCCTCCCGTCCGGCCGGGCGTGTGCAAGACTGCGAGGGTGTCCTCGCTTTCGCTGATTATTAGCAGCAGGCGCGCCGGTCCGCAGTGACCGCTCCGACGGCAACACCCTGATCGCGGAGCGACCACGAGCGTCCAGACCCGCGCGCAGACCTCTCGCACCCGCGAGGGGTCTTTTGTTTTGCCTCCCGGACCGGCACCGGGCCCCCACAAGGGGACGGAGACACCGGGGACGCGCGCGGGATGCTGGACAGTGGAGCCGGATTCCGATCCCGGCAAAGAGCAGTAACTCCACCGAACGGAGAACCCAGGGCCATGACCACCGAGGCCACCAGCCGTCCGAACGACGGCTTCCACGTCTTCGACACCACGCTCCGCGACGGCGCCCAGCGCGAGGGCATCAACCTCACGGTCGCGGACAAGCTGGCCATCGCGCGCCACCTGGACGAGTTCGGGGTCGGCTTCATCGAGGGCGGCTGGCCCGGCGCCAACCCCCGGGACACCGAGTTCTTCGCCCGGGCCCAGGCGGAGCTGGAGTTCAAGCACGCCCAGCTGGTGGCCTTCGGCGCCACCCGCCGGGCCGGCGGCAAGGCCGCCGAGGACCCGCAGTTGGCCGCGCTGGTCGCCTCCGGCGCCCCGGTGGTGACGCTGGTGGCGAAGTCGCACGACCGGCACGTGGAGCTGGCGCTGCGCACCACGCTGGAGGAGAACCTGGAGATGGTCCGGGACAGCGTGGAGTTCCTGCGCTCCCAAGGCCGCCGGGTGTTCATCGACTGCGAGCACTTCTTCGACGGCTACAAGGCCAACCCGGAGTACGCCCTCGCGGTGGTGCGCACCGCGCACGAGGCCGGCGCGGACGTCGTGGTGCTGTGCGACACCAACGGCGGCATGCTGCCCGCGGGCGTGCGCGAGATCGTCGCCACCGTGCTGGCGCAGACCGGCGCCCGGCTGGGCATCCACGCCCAGGACGACACCGGCTGCGCGGTCGCCAACACGCTGGCCGCGGTCGACGCCGGCGCCACCCACGTGCAGTGCACCGCCAACGGCTACGGCGAGCGGGTCGGCAACGCCAACCTGTTCCCGGTCACCGCGGCGCTGGAGCTCAAGTACGACCGCCGGGTGCTCCCGGCCGGGGCCCTGGCCGAGATGACCAGGATCTCGCACGCCGTCGCCGAGGTGGTGAACCTGGCGCCCTCCACCCACCAGCCGTACGTGGGCTTCTCGGCGTTCGCGCACAAGGCCGGGCTGCACGCCTCCGCGATCAAGGTCGACCCGGACCTGTACCAGCACATCGACCCGGAGCTGGTCGGCAACACCATGCGGATGCTGGTCTCCGACATGGCCGGCCGGGCCTCGATCGAGCTCAAGGGCAAGGAGCTGGGCTACGACCTGTCCAGCGACCGCGACCTGGCCGGCCGGGTGGTGGCCCGGGTGAAGGAGCAGGAGAACCTCGGCTACACCTACGAGGCGGCGGACGCCTCCTTCGAGCTGCTGCTGCGCGACGAGGTGAACGGCGGCGAGAAGCTGCGGTTCTTCGAGCTGGAGTCCTGGCGGGCCATCAGCGAGCAGGGCCCGAACGGCTTCGCGGGCAACGAGGCGACCGTGAAGCTGCGGGCGCGGGGCGAGCGGAAGGTCGCCACCGGCGAGGGCAACGGCCCGGTGGACGCGCTGGACCGGGCGCTGCGGACGGCGCTGGAGCCGGTCTACCCGGCGCTGGCCAAGCTGGAGCTGGTGGACTACAAGGTCCGCATCCTGGAGGGCCAGCACGGCACCGGCTCGAAGACCCGGGTGCTGATCGAGTCCACCGACGGCACCGCGACCTGGTCCACGGTCGGCGTCGCGGACAACGTGATCGCCGCGTCCTGGGTGGCGCTGGAGGACGCGTACACCTACGGGCTGCTGAGGGCCGATCAGCAGCCGTAACGGCCGCTGGTGCGCGGAAGTGCCCAGGGGGCGTGCGGAAGGCTCCGCACGCCCCCTTCTGGCGTGTTCATTACCCCTTCGAGGGGCCCGTCGTCACCGCAGTCGGGCGAGGAGGGCGTGTTCGACGAGGGTGATGAGGGCGCTTTTGGCGCTGTCGCGGCGTCGGGCGTCGAGGGTGATGATGGGGATGTCGGTGTTGAGTTGGAGTGCTTCGCGGACTTCTTCGGGGGTGTGGGCCTGTTGTCCGTCGAAGCCGTTGAGGGCGACGACGAAGGGGAGGCCGCTGTTCTCGAAGTAGTCGAGGGCGGGGAAGCAGTCGGCGAGGCGTCGGGTGTCGACGAGGACGACGGCGCCGATGGCGCCGCGGACGAGGTCGTCCCACATGAACCAGAAGCGGTCCTGGCCGGGGGTGCCGAAGAGGTAGAGGATGAGGTCTTCGTCGAGGGTGATGCGGCCGAAGTCCATGGCGACGGTGGTGGTGGTCTTGCCGGAGACGTGGCTGAGGTCGTCGATTCCGGCGGAGGCCGAGGTCATGACGGCTTCGGTGCGCAGGGGGTTGATCTCGGAGACCGCGCCGACGAGCGTCGTCTTGCCCACGCCGAATCCGCCCGCGACGACGATCTTGGCGGAGGTGGTGGCGCGGCTGGGGGCGGCGGCCGCGTTAGAGCTTGCGAAGTCCACTGAGGACCCTTTCGAGCAGCGTGACGTCGGGCTGGTTGCCGGATTCGCCGCCGGCTGCGGGCTGGTGGATGGCGACCAGGCCGGCCTCGGCCAGGTCCGCCACGAGGATGCGGGCCACTCCCAGCGGGAGGCCGAGCAGGGCGGAGATCTCGGCGACCGACTTCACGTCGGAGGCGCACAGGGCGCAGATCTGCTGGTGCTCGGGCAACAGGGTGGCCATCCGGGCCGGGTCGACCGCGGCGGAGACCAGGGCCTCCAGCGCGAGTTCGTAGCGGGGCCGGGTGCGTCCGCCGGTCATCGCGAACGGGCGGATCAGCGGTCCGGCGTCCTCCTCCTCGTCGGCGTACTCCTCGACGTGGCCGGGCTGCTGCTCCTCGTACCGGTGCGGCAAGTCGGGTTCGGGGAACGCCTGGGGGCCGGGGTGGGCCTGGCCGTATCCGTCCGGCTGCTGGTACCAGCGCGGATCGGACTGCGGGGGCAGGTACGACTGGCCACCGTCGAACTGCGGCGCGTACTGCTGCTGCTGACCGTGGCCGACGCCGGGAACCCCGAAAGCGTCGTGGCCGGAGCCCGCGTACGGGACGCCGAACTGGCCACTGTGGTCGGGCGGTGTCACGGTTCATCTCCTCAAAGGGTGCGGCGGTGCGTTGCTGGCCGCGTCGCCGGGGGAGCGCCGTGGCCGGTGGTGCGAAGGCCGTACAACGCCCGGTCCCGAGGCCGCCGAAGCGACCTCGGGACGGGCAATGAGGTCTTTCGAATACCAGGACGGTATCCGACGAACCGTCAGTGCAGGAGACTGCCCTGGAGTTCGGCCCGCAGAGCGGGCGTCAGGACCGCGCCGGCGCGGTCCACGAGGAGTGCCATTTCGTACCCGACCAGACCGATGTCGGAGTCCGGCGAGGCGAGGACGGCGAGGGCCGAACCGTCGCTGACGGCCATCAGGAACAGGAAGCCCCGTTCCATCTCGACCACGGTCTGGGTCACGTCGCCGCCCTCGAAGATCCGGCTGGCGCCCGAGGTCAGCGAAGTGAGGCCGGAGGCGACGGCGGCCAGCTGGTCGGCACGGTCCCGGGGGAAACCCTCGGACATGCACAGCAGCAGACCGTCGGCGGAGACCACCACGGTGTGGGACACCCCGGGGGTGTTGTCCACGAAATTGGTGATCAGCCAGTTCAGGTTCTGTGCGGCCTGGCTCATCTGGGTCAACTCAACGCTCCTGCTGGTTCGAGCCGCCGAAGAGATCGGTGCTGCTGTTGTGCGGTCCATCACCGTACGCCCCCTGGTCGGGGTCGATCCGGAAGCTGCCGGTGGCACCGGGGTCGCCGCCGGCCTGGCGGCCCTGCTCGACGCCCCGGCGCAGGTTGGTCAGCCGGCCCCGGACCTCGTTCGGGTCGCGGGAGACCTGCGGGCCTTCCTGCGGGGTGGTCCGGGCGTTGCCCGGGACCAGGTTCTGGCGGGGCACCCGGCGCGGCAGACCCGAGGGGGTCGTGCCGGACGAGGAGGGCTCGCGCAGCTTCTCCGCGCGCTGCCAGTCGCCGTCGTTCGGCGACTCCCACTCGCTGGGCGCGGCGGTCGGACCGGTCGGCCCGTAGCCGCCCAGCGCCGACACGTCGTGGCCGCGCGGCTCCTCGACCGGGGCCGAGGTGTCCCGCGCGCCGGTGAACCAGTTCGGGCTCTCGCCGCCCGCGGGACGGCCCGCACCGCCGCCCGCCAGCTGCTGCCCCGGACGCCGCTGCGGCAGCGCGCCGCCGCCGGCCGCGGCGTCCGCCGCGGAGCGGGCCGGCGGCAGGGCCGGCAGCTCCTCCGCGGGGTACGGGTGCCCGGCGGGCTCCTCGTAGCCGTACTCGTCCTGCGGGTAGCCGTCCTGCCGGTACCCGTCCGGGCCGTAGCCGTCCTGCGGGTAGCCGTCCTGCGAGTACTCGTCGGCGTACTGCTGCTGGTACCCGTCCCCGTCCCCGTACGGCTGCTGCTGGTACGCCTCGGCGTACTGCTGCTGCCCGTCGCCGTAGGGGGCCTGCGGGTACTGCTCCGGGGCGTACGGCTCGTCGCCGTACGGCCCGGGCGCGTAGGGGTCGTCCTGGCGGTAGCCGTAGACGTCGTCCCGCGGGGCCTGCTGCGGCTCGAAGGGGCGGCCGTAGGCGTCCGCCCCGGGACGCCGGTACGGGTCCTCCTGCGGGGCGTAGCCGGCCTGTTCCGGCTCCGGGTAGCCGTAGCCGTCCCCGGGGCGTCCGGGCTCGCCGTAGGGCGACTCCAGGACCTCCGCCTCCACGGGCTCGTCGGCGGCCGGGCCGGGGCCGATCTCCAGGGCGGCCCGGCGGCGCTCCTCCAGGCGCTGGGAGCGCTGCATGGACTCCAGCGCGGGGGAGAAGCCGTTGCCGGCCACCGCGCCCTGGCCGGCCAGGTGGTCGTCGAAGCCGAGCTCGGCCGCGGTGCGCTCCTGGCCCTCGAAGGCCCACTCGGCGGTCGGCTCCTGCTCCGCGAAGATCCGGGAGACCGTGAACTCCTCGGCCTGCGGCTCCGGCGCCATCGCGCTCAGGTGGGTCAGCTGCTGCGGCAGCATGACCAGCGAGGTGGTGCCGGCCGACTCGCCGGACGGGCGCAGCTGCACGCGGATGTCGTGCCGCTGGGACAGCCGGCCGACCACGAACAGGCCCATCCGGCGGGAGATGGTGGCGTCGACGGTGGGCGGCTCGGCCAGCTTCTCGTTGATCTCGGCGAAGTCCTCGGCGGTCAGGCCGATGCCCTTGTCGTGGATCTCGACCAGCACCCGGCCGTCCGGCAGCCGGGTCGCGTTGACCAGCACCCGGGTCTGCGGGGAGGAGAACGAGGTGGCGTTCTCCAGCAGCTCGGCGAGCAGGTGGACGAGGTCGGTCACGGCGGGGCCGACCACGTCGGCCTCGGGGATGCCGGCCAGTTCGATCCGCTCGTAGTGCTCCACCTCGGAGGCGGCGGCGCGCAGCACGTCGACCAGCGGGACCGGGGTGTTCCAGCGGCGGCCGGGCTCCTCGCCCGCGAGGACGAGGAGGTTCTCGCCGTTGCGGCGCATGCGGGTCGCCAGGTGGTCCAGCTTGAAGAGGTTCTCCAGCTGGTCCGGGTCGGCCTCGTTGTTCTCCAGGTCGGTGATCAGCGCCAGCTGGCGCTGGATCAGGCCCTGGCTGCGGCGCGACAGGTTGGTGAAGATCGCGTTGACGTTGCCCCGCAGCAGCGCCTGCTCGGCGGCGAGCGAGACGGCCTGCTGGTGGACCTGGTCGAAGGCGCGGGCGACCTCGCCGATCTCGTCCCGGCCGTGCAGCGGGATCGGGCTGACCGAGGTGTCGACCCGCTCCGGGTCGGTCTTGGAGAGCTTGTCGACCAGCTCCGGCAGGCGGTGGTTGGCGATGTCGAGCGCGGCGGTGTTCAGGGTCCGCATGCCGAGGATCATCGAGCGGGCGATGTAGCCGGTGAGCAGACCGGCCAGCACCAGCGAGGCGATCACGATCAGCGAGTTGAGCACCCAGTCGGTGAAGGCCCGGTCCTTGATGCCCTGGGCCTCGCTCACGACCTGGCCGATCAGGTCGGTCTCGGCGGCGCGCAGCGCGCTCATGTGGCTCTTGGTGGCCTGGTCCCACAGCGGGCGGGTCAGACCGTCCTTGCCGACCTGGTCGATGATCTGGGCGGCCTTGTCGCCGCCGGCCGAGGTGCTGGACAGCTGGCCGGCGTAGGACATGCCGACCGCGAGCAGGCCCTGCATGGTGGGCAGGCTGCGGCCGTCGGGCATCCGCAGCGGCAGGCGCTGGTCGGCGGTGGCCTGGTCGACCAGGGCGTCCGAGTAGACCTTGATCTCGGCGTCGCCGGAGGCGGTGTTGAACTCGCTGAGCGCGGTCTGCTCCAGGCGGGAGGCGACCACCAGCGACTGGATCAGGTCGTCGCCCTCGTGGCCGTCCACGCCGCCGACGCCGAGGCCGACGAGCAGGTTGAGCATCAGCGCGCGCTGGGTGGAGGCGGACGCCTTGGCCAGCGACATCGCGTAGATCGCGCGGCCCTTGGAGGTGACGTTGGAGGAGCCGAAGCCGACCGAGTTGTCGATGGCCAGCAGCGGCGCGAACATCAGCGAGTAGGCGTTGGCGGTCGCGGTCGCGAACAGCTCCGGCTTGTAGGCGTTCTCGCGCAGGTGCGGGAGGTACGCCGCGGCCTCCTGGAACTGGGCGTTGCGGCGCTTCATGGTGGCGTCGTCCTTGAGGTCCGCGAACGCCGCGTCGTAGGCCTTGCGGGCCTCGTCGGTCTTGTCCCGGAGCTTCTTCACCTCGCCCTGGTCGCCCTGCCCGGTGAGCAGCGGCACCAGGGTCTCGTCGCGCTCCTGCTCCAGGGCGTCGGCGAGCTTGGTGGCGGCGCTGGCCAGGTTGGCGATGCGCACCGCGCGGTCGGCCTCGTTGTAGTCGTCCAGCGAGGTGTTGACGCGCAGGCCGCCGAAGACCAGGGCGATGACGACGGGGATGACCAGGATGGCCACCAGGCGGGTCGGCACGCGCCAGTTCAGCGGGGACAGGAAGTCGTACCGGCCGCCCCGGCGCGCGGCCTGCTCGGCGGGGGCCGGACCGGCGCCGGTCGCGGGCCGGGCGGCGGGCTCGGCGGTGACGGCGCGGTTCTGCTCGGCGCGGTCACGGTCCTCGGTCGCGGTGAACGCGGAGAACTGACCGGTGTTCGGGCCGCTACCCGGGTCCTGCTGGCGGGGCTCTGAGCGCCGCTGAGGGGTGACTGGCTGCTTACGCCTCACTCGACAACAACCTCTCGACCGACTGGCGGCCATGGATCTATCCGGCGGCTACCCCCCACGGGCCGCGGCCCGCGCGTGTCCTACGGGGTAGCTGGAATTCCAACACGAGCCGGTGGGCCGGACAAACGGCCCCTCCGGCCCGCACGCCAGGGGTGGAAAACGGACATATGTGGTTGAACTCCCGCAAAGTTCAAGGTCATTGGCGCACACCGGGTTCGAGCGGCTACGCGCTGTCAAACGGGCCCGGCAAATGCCTACCGAACTGTTACCGGGGGGTGCGAACCATCCCTGGTGCGCGCCCCCCGGCCAGGTCGGGGGCTCACCGCAGTCGGGCGAGGAGGGCGTGTTCGACGAGGGTGATGAGGGCGCTTTTGGCGCTGTCGCGGCGTCGGGCGTCGAGGGTGATGATGGGGATGTCGGTGTTGAGTTGGAGTGCTTCGCGGACTTCTTCGGGGGTGTGGGCCTGTTGTCCGTCGAAGCCGTTGAGGGCGACGACGAAGGGGAGGCCGCTGTTCTCGAAGTAGTCGAGGGCGGGGAAGCAGTCGGCGAGGCGTCGGGTGTCGACGAGGACGACGGCGCCGATGGCGCCGCGGACGAGGTCGTCCCACATGAACCAGAAGCGGTCCTGGCCGGGGGTGCCGAAGAGGTAGAGGATGAGGTCTTCGTCGAGGGTGATGCGGCCGAAGTCCATGGCGACGGTGGTGGTGGTCTTGCCGGAGACGTGGCTGAGGTCGTCGATGCCGGCGGAGGCCGAGGTCATGACGGCTTCGGTGCGCAGGGGGTTGATCTCGGAGACCGCGCCGACGAGCGTCGTCTTGCCCACGCCGAATCCGCCCGCGACGACGATCTTGGCGGAGGTGGTGGCGCGGCTGGGGGCGGCGGCCGCGTTAGAGCTTGCGAAGTCCACTGAGGACCCTTTCGAGCAGCGTGACGTCAGGCGTACCGCCCGACTCGCCCGCGGCGGCGGGCTGGTGGATGGCGACCAGGCCGGCCTCGGCCAGGTCTGCGACGAGGATGCGGGCGACCCCGAGCGGGACGCCCGCCAGCGCGGAGATCTCGGCGACCGACTTGACCTCGCGGCACAGCGACACGATGCGGGCGTGCTCGGGGAGCAGCCCGCCCGGGGCGGCGGTGCCGGTGGTCGAGATCAGCGCCTCGATGGCCAGCTGGTAGCGGGGCCGGGTGCGTCCGCCGGTCATGGCGTACGGGCGGACCAGCGGCTGCTGCTCGTAGCCGTCCGACTGCTGGCCGCCGTACCCGCCGGCCTGCTGGCCGCCGTAGCCGTTTCCGTACCCGTTGCCGTACGCACCGGCGGGTGTCGGGGGCGGGGTCATGCGTCCTCCTTGTGCTGCAGTCGTTCGCGGCCGGAGCCCGCTGGGCCGTTGGCTGACGGGCTGTCAGCCACCGTACGGCGAAGACCTGGGGTGGGGTGCCGGACCCCGGGGTCGGGTTGGGGTCCGGCACGGTGAGGGTGGTGCGAAGGAGTCGGGGGTCGGGGGGACCGGACCGTCAGTGCAGCAGGCTGCCCTGCAGTTCGGCCCGCAGGGCCGGCGTGAGCACCGCGCCGGCCCGGTCGACCAGCAGGGCCATCTCGTAGCCGATCAGGCCGATGTCGGAGTCCGGCGAGGCGAGGACGGCGAGGGCCGAACCGTCGCTGACCGCCATCAGGAACAGGAACCCGCGCTCCATCTCCACGACGGTCTGGTTGACCTCGCCGCCCTCGAAGATCCGGCTGGCGCCCGAGGTCAGCGAGGTGAGGCCGGAGGCGACGGCGGCCAGCTGGTCGGCACGGTCCCGGGGGAAGCCCTCGGACATGCACAGCAGCAGACCGTCGGCGGAGACCACCACGGTGTGGGACACCCCGGGGGTGTTGTCCACGAAATTGGTGATCAGCCAGTTCAGGTTCTGTGCGGCCTGGCTCATCTGGATCAACTCAACGCTCCTGGTGCTCGGGGCCGAAGCCGTTGTTGCCCTCGACGTCGGGCCGCCCGCCCCGGGCTCCCCGGTAGCCCTCGGACGTCCCGCCGAAGTCGAAGCCCGGCCGCTGCTGCGACGCGGGACCGCCGAAGCCCGGCTGCTGCGTCCCCGCCTGGCGGCCCTGCTGGATGCCGCGGCGCAGGTTGGTCAGCCGGCCGCGCACCTCCTCCGGGCTGCGCGAGACCTGGGGACCGGTCAGCGGGCTGGCCTCGGCGCTGCCGGAGACCAGGTTGGCCTGCGGGGTGCGGCGCGGCAGCCCCGAGGTGGTCAGGCCGCTGGTCTGCGGGTCGCGCATCTGCTCGGCCCGCCGCCAGCGCTCGTCGTTCGCCGACGGGCGCCACGGCGCGTCCGGGTCGCCCTGCGGGGCCGCCGCCGGGCCGCCCGCCGGAGCGCCGCCGAACGGCGCCCCGGACGCTGGCCCTGGCCCTGGCCGGGAACCGGCCGACCCTGGCCCGGCTGGCCCTGGTTCGGCTGGCCCTGCGGACCGGCCGGGCGCTGCGGGGCGCCCTGCGGCGCGCCGCCCTGCACCGGGCGCGGCGGCAGGCCCTGGCCCGGTCGGCCGGGCGCCTGCGGACGCTGCCGCTCGACCGGCTCGGCCTGCGGGCGCACCGCCTGCGGAGCCTGCCCCTGCGGAGCCTGCTGCGGGGTGAAGCCCGGCGCGGAGGTGCCGGGACGCTGCGGCTGGTACGGACGCGGACGGAACTGCTCGCGGCCCTGGCCCGGGCCGACCGGCCCGGACGGCTGCTCGCCGGCCGTCGGCAGCGCCATCGGCTGCGGACGCTCCGCGAACTGCTGTGGCTGCTGCGGCTGCTGGGCCTGCGGCGGCCGCGGCGGCACGCCCTGGCCCACCGGATCCGGCAGCACCGGCTCCACCAGGCCGAGGCCCAGCGGGTCGCGCGGGTCGATGTCGGACGCCTCGAACCGCGGCCGGGCGAACGCGCCGGACTGCTCGGACGGGGCGGCCTCGATCGGCGCGGCCGGCTGCACCTGCGGCGGCAGCGGACGCCGCTGCGGCTGCTCGGCCCGGCCGTGCTGGGTGGGCTCACCGCCCGGGCGCTGCGGCCGGCCCGGCAGCGGACCGCCCTGCGGCGCCTGCGGACCCTGCGGACGGCGCGGACCCTGCGGACCGCCCTGCGGCTGGCCGGGCTGGCCGGGCTGGCCCTGCTGTCCCGGCTGGCCCTGCTGCTGCGGCCGCCGCGGCGGCAGACCGCCGCCCGGCCGCCGGGGCCGCCCGGCAGGCCCGGAGCGCCCGAGGCGCCCGGCACCCGCCGCGGCGGCAGCCCGCCGCCGGCCGGCGCACCTGCGCCGGACCGGCCGGGGCCGACGGCCCCGGCCCGCCGGGAGCCGGGTTCTCGCGCAGCGACTGGCCCACCGAACGGGTCGGCAGCCCGGCGGAGCGGCCGCCCTGGCCGCCACCGGTGCCGAACGCGCCGCCGGGCCGAACCCGCCGTCGCCCGGCGCGCCCTGGCCCGCACCACCGGGACCACCGGGGCGCGCCGCGGCGCGGACGGGCCGGGGAGCCGGCCGGGGAGAACAGGTCGGGCCGCCGCCGGCCGGGCCCTGGCCCAGCTGCGGACGGCCCGCGGGTCGTTCGGGCCCGCCTGGCCGAGCGCGGTGCGCCCGCCGGGCAGGTCGCCCGCGGGGCGGCCCTGCTGGCGCGGCGTCGGCGCCAGGCCGCGCTGCTTGCCGCCGCCCTGCGGGGCGCCGGCGCCCGGACCGGGCCGGTTGCCGCGCCGCTCGGCGGAGTTGGTGACGTCCACCGGCAG
This sequence comes from Kitasatospora sp. NA04385, assembly GCF_013364235.1. Classification (NCBI taxonomy): domain Bacteria; kingdom Bacillati; phylum Actinomycetota; class Actinomycetes; order Kitasatosporales; family Streptomycetaceae; genus Kitasatospora; species Kitasatospora sp. NA04385. The sequence goes on from NZ_CP054919.1 coordinate 5,361,581, forward strand.
CATGACCAGCGCGGTGGTGCCGCCGGAGTCGGACGGGCGGAGCTGGATCCGGATGCCGTGCCGCAGGGACAGGCGGCCGACCACGAACAGACCCATCCGGCGGGAGACCGAGACGTCCACGACCGGCGGGTTGGCGAGGCGCTCGTTGATGTCGGCGAGGTCGTCGGGGGACAGGCCGATGCCGGTGTCGTGGATCTCGATCAGCACCCGGCCGTCCGGCAGGGCGTGGCCGGTGACCCGGACCCGGGTCTGCGGGGAGGAGAACGAGGTGGCGTTCTCCAGCAGCTCGGCGAGCAGGTGGACGAGGTCGTTGACGACGCGGCCGGCGACCTCGGCGGTGGGCACCGAGGCCAGCTCGACGCGCTCGTACTGCTCCACCTCGGAGGCCGCGGCGCGCAGCACGTCGACCAGCGGGACGGGGCGGGTCCAGCGGCGGCCCGGGTCCTCGCCCGCGAGGACGAGGAGGTTCTCGCCGTTGCGGCGCATGCGGGTCGCGAGGTGGTCGAGCTTGAACAGCGAGGCCAGCTGGTCCGGGTCGGCCTCGCGGCTCTCCAGCTCGGAGATCAGCGACAGCTGGCGCTGGATCAGGCCCTGGCTGCGGCGCGAGAGGTTGGTGAACATCGCGTTGATGTTGCCGCGCAGCAGCGCCTGCTCGGCGGCCAGTCGGACCGCCTCGCGGTGCACCATGTCGAAGGCGTGCGCCACGTGGCCGATCTCGTCGGCGGAGTCGACGCCGACCGGGTCGACGGTGACGTCGACGTCCTGCGGGTCGCTTTCGGAGAGCGTCTTGACCAGCTCGGGCAGGCGGCGCTCGGCGACGTCCTCGGCGGCGGTCTGCAGGCGGGTCAGCGAGCGCACCATCGAGCGGGCCACCAGGGCGGCCCCGGCGATGGCGACGATGAGCACCAGGGCGACCAGCGAGGCGTTGATCACCGACTCGGTGTCGGCGTCGGACTGCAGCCGCTGGGCCTTGCCGTCGAGCTCGTTGAGCAGGTCGTTCTCGATCTTGCGCTCGGACTCGACCTTCGCGGTCGACTTCTCGTACCAGTCCTGGTAGCTGACGTTGTCGTTCTGCTGGATGCCGTTGGTGCTGAGCGCGGCCTTGGCGAGCCGGTCGGCCTCGGCGACCACCTTGTTGAAGCTCATCGCCGACTGCTTGGCGCGGGCCTCGGCCTCGCCGTAGATGGCGGTGAAGTTCTGGAGCGCGTTGCCCTCGGCGACCAGCAGCCGGGCGCCGAAGGTCTCGTCCGAGGTGGAGAGCTTGGCGCTGTCGGTGCTGGCGAACGCGGCGGAGAGCAGCGCGCGCTGCATCGAGGTGTTCTCCTTGGCCAGCGAGAACTGGTACAGCGACCGGGTGGCGGTGATCAGCTCGGGGGAGTTCGAGGTGACCGCGATGTCCTGGGCGGCGCCGAGCAGGTCGGTGACGATCACGTTGTAGTTGGTGATCGTCGCCTGGAGGTTCTTGAGGTCGCTGTACGCGCCGGTGCGGGCCCGGGGCAGGCCGTTCAGGTCGCGGCGGACCTGGAGCAGCAGCGTCTTGGAGCCCGCCAGGTCCAGGTTGTCGAACTTGTCGGCCGCGGCGGTGAACTTCTTGGACAGCGCGTTGGTGTCCTTGTACGCCTGCGCGATCTGCTTGTCGCTGTCCGGGGTGGCGCCGTCGGCGACGATCGGACCGGCCGCGATGTCGCGCTCGGTCTGCAGGGCGTTCGCCAGGTCGGTCGCGGTCCGGGCGAGCTCGGCCAGGTCGCTCATCTGGGAGAGCTCGCGGGAGTTCTCCATCGAGGTCTGCACCCGCAGGCCGCCGAGCAGCAGCGCGACGGCCACCGGCAGGAAGAGCAGCGCGATCAGGCGGGTGCGGATCCGCCAGTTGCGCATGGCGAAGCGGCTCAGGCCGGTGGCCCGGCGGCGGGTGAGCGTGCCGCGGAGTCTGGACCGGCGGCTCTTCTGGTCGGCAGGCACGTCGCCGCCCTGCTCCTGCGGCGCGCCGTTCGCGCCCTGGGCACCGTTGTCGGCGGCGGGCTCGGCGGGGGAGCCGTACGGCCGCTCGCCTTGGCCCGTAGTCGCCGGTGCGGCCTGCTGGGGGCCGGCTGCGGGCTCGCGCGACTCCGGGTCACCCGCGGCGCCGCCGCCCCTCTTGAAACGTCCCTGCACTGGCGTCGCAACCTCTGGACCGGGCGCCCTCCCCCGCCGGGCGGAGATAGGGCGGTGTCGAGTTTTTCCGTGGCATTCCAGCACAGCGGGGGAAGTCCAACAAGGGCCGTTACGACACGGTGTCCTGGGCCACCCTCCGCGCGCGGCGCCTCACGGTCCGTTGCCCATCCACCGCGGAATACGGTCCTTTTCGGACACTCGACGTGTCCAAGTCAACGAAGGGGAAGATCGGCTTGTGCGTCGAATGTCCGGGATATCCCTAATGGTGGATTCCGCCATTGGTCCCGAATCGCCACCTCCGCGCCCTTTGTGACGGTAATTGTGAGCAAACTCACAGTCGAATGTGTAGCTTTGGTCACGGCCGCTGTGGAATGGGCTCCCTAACCTGGCAGGGTTGACCGGAGCCTGCCCAGCGGCCGGCCCGCGCAAAAGTCCGTTCGAGCGAAACAAGGGTGCTGACGCAAATGTCCGAGACGACCACCGGGGCCGCCCGCTCCACGGCCAACCCGCGCCGCACCACCCTGGCCTCCGTCGCGGACTTCCCCGGCTCGGCCGGCCGCACCGCCCCCGCGTACGCCGCCGAGCTGCCCCCCGTCACCGCCAACCCGCGCCGCACGGTCCTGATGACCGCCCCGGCCCCCCGCCTGCCGCGGGACTGACCCGCGCGCCGATAACCTGGTGGCACGAGCCGGGCCCGGTACTGCGGGCTCGGCAGCCGCCCGGGAGCGTCCGGGCGGCCGACGAACCGAGAGGTTGCAGGGCTGTGCGTATCGCCAGGTTCTCCGTCCGTGAAGGGAGCCCCGCGGCGGGCTCGGTCTCCTTCGGCATCATCGAGGGGGACGCCGCACAACCCGACTCGCTGGTGGTGCACACCCTGGCCGGCCACCCCTTCGGCACCCCCCAGCCGACCGGCGAGACCCACCGCCTGCAGGACGTCCGGCTGCTGGCCCCGATGCTCCCCAGCAAGATCGTCGCGGTCGGCCGCAACTACGCCGCGCACGCCGCCGAGCTGGGCAACGAGGTCCCCGCCGTCCCGCTGACGTTCTTCAAGCCCTCCACCGCCGTCATCGGCCCCACCGAGTCGATCGCCTACCCGCCGTTCTCCGCGGACGTGCAGTACGAGGCCGAACTCGCCGTGGTGATCGGCCGGATGTGCCGCGAGGTGCCGCTGGAGCGCGTCTCCGAGGTGGTCTTCGGCTACACCTGCGCCAACGACGTCACCGCCCGCGACGTGCAGCAGCGCGAGGGCCAGTGGGCCCGCGCCAAGGGCTTCGACACCTCCTGCCCGCTCGGCCCGTGGATCGAGACCGACCTCGACCCCGCCGACCTGGCCGTCACCTGCACCGTCAACGGCGAGCTCCGCCAGGCCGGCCGCACCTCCCAGATGGTCCGCTCGGTCGCCGAGCTGATCGTGCACGTCTCCGAGGCGATGACCCTGCTCCCGGGCGACGTCATCCTCACCGGCACCCCCGCGGGCGTCGGCCCGCTGGAGATCGGCGACGAGGTCGCCGTCTCCGTCGAGGGCATCGGCACCCTCTCCAACAAGGTCGTCAAGCGATGAAGGAAGCAGCAAGCGTGACTGACGCAGACATCAACGGCTCCGCCGCGGGCAAGGACCCCGCCGTCCGGGTCCGCTTCTGCCCCTCCCCGACCGGCAACCCGCACGTCGGCCTGGTCCGCACCGCCCTGTTCAACTGGGCCTACGCCCGGCACAACGGCGGCACCCTGGTCTTCCGGATCGAGGACACCGACGCGGCCCGGGACTCCGAGGAGTCCTACGAGCAGCTGCTCGGCGCCATGCGCTGGCTCGGCTTCGACTGGAACGAGGGCCCCGAGGTCGGCGGCCCGCACGCCCCCTACCGCCAGTCGCAGCGGATGGACGTCTACGCCGACGTCGCCGAGCGCCTGCGCGCGGCCGGCCACGCCTACCCCTGCTACTGCACCACCGAGGAGCTGGACGCCCGCCGCGAGGCCGCCCGCGCCGCCGGCCGGCCCTCCGGCTACGACGGCCACTGCCGCGACCTGACGGCCGAGCAGATCGCCGCCCACGAGGCCGAGGGCCGTCCGTCGATCCTCCGCTTCCGGATGCCCGACACCATCCTCGCCTTCGACGACCTGGTCCGCGGCCCGATCTCCTTCGACCCGAAGGACGTCCCCGACTACGGCATCGTCCGGGCCAACGGCGCCCCGCTGTACACCCTGGTCAACCCGGTCGACGACGCCCTGATGGAGATCACCCACGTCCTGCGCGGCGAGGACCTGCTCTCCTCGACGCCCCGTCAGATCGCCCTCTACGCCGCGCTGGCGGAGATCGGCGTCGGCAACGGCACCACCCCGCGGTTCGGCCACCTGCCGTACGTGATGGGCGAGGGCAACAAGAAGCTCTCCAAGCGCGACCCGCAGGCCTCGCTCAACCTCTACCGCGAGCGCGGCTTCCTCCCCGAGGGCCTGCTCAACTACCTGGCCCTGCTGGGCTGGTCGCTCGCCGAGGACCGCGACATCTTCGACATCGACGAGATGGTCGCCGCCTTCGACATCGACGACGTCAACGGCAACCCGGCCCGCTTCGACCTCAAGAAGGCCGAGCACATCAACGCCGAGCACGTCCGCCGCCTCGCGCCGGAGGAGTTCGTCCGGCGCCTGGTGCCCTACCTGCAGGCCCCCGGCCTGCTCCCGGCCGAGCCCACCGCCGAGCAGCTCGACCTGCTGGCGAAGGTCGCGCCGCTCACCCAGGAGCGGATGGTCGTCCTCTCCGAGATCGTCACCATGGCCGGCTTCCTGTTCGTCGCCCCCGCCGACTTCACCGTCGACCCGGAGGACGCCGCCAAGGTCCTCACCGCGGACGCCCGCCCGGTGCTGGAGGCCTCGGTCAAGGCGCTCGGCGAGCTGCCCGACTTCACCCCCGACCCGATCCAGGCCGCCCTGCGCGCGGCCCTGGTCGACGGCCTGGGCATCAAGCCCAAGTTCGCCTTCACCCCGCTGCGGGTCGCGGTGACCGGCCGCCGGGTCTCCCCGCCGCTGTTCGAGTCCATGGAGCTGCTCGGCCGCGAGGAGACGCTGCGCCGCCTGCTGTCCGCCCTGGAGCTGCTCCCGGTCTCCTGACGGCCGCGCCCGGACGCCTCCGGGACACCTGCGGGCCATGTCGCTGACCTGGCCCGCAGGTGTCCGGCGCGCTGCCTGCGGTTATCGATTTTGGAGCGAGGCGGGGCGTCGGGTAATGTTCTTTCTGCGCCGCCCGGGCCGGGAGGCGCAAGACACCGAGGAAGACCCCGACGAGGGGTTGAACTCTGGTGGGGTATGGTGTAATTGGCAGCACGACTGATTCTGGTTCAGTTAGTCTAGGTTCGAGTCCTGGTACCCCAGCGCAGCACATCACTGCAGTAAGCCCCCGTTGTGTAGTGGCCTAGCACGCCGCCCTCTCAAGGCGGTAGCGCCGGTTCGAATCCGGTCGGGGGTACGCAATTCTTGACAATTGCAGAACGAATGAGTCCCGCCCCCGTTGTGTAGTGGCCTAGCACGCCGCCCTCTCAAGGCGGTAGCGCCGGTTCGAATCCGGTCGGGGGTACTCGCTCATTCGGGCCCCCGTTGTGTAGTGGCCTAGCACGCCGCCCTCTCAAGGCGGTAGCGCCGGTTCGAATCCGGTCGGGGGTACTTTTGGGGTATGGTGTAATTGGCAGCACGAGTGATTCTGGTTCATTTAGTCTAGGTTCGAGTCCTGGTACCCCAGCCAAGAAACGCTCCACAGAACGAGCTCCGGGAATCCGGGGCTCTTTTTGCATGCCCGGGCCCCGTGCCTCCCCGCGGTGCCTCCCCGCGCCTCCCGGCCCCGAACCCGACGACGCCCTCCCGGCCACCGGCCGGGAGGGCGTCGTGCGCTGCCGCGGCGGCTCAGCTGCGGCGGAGGGCCTCGGTGAGGCGGTTGGCGGCCTCGATGATGGCCTGGGCGTGCATCCGGCCGGGGTGGCGGGTCAGGCGCTCGATCGGGCCGGAGACCGAGACCGAGGCGACCACCCGGTTGGAGGGGCCGCGGACGGGCGCGGAGACCGAGGCGACGCCCGGCTCGCGCTCGCCGATGGACTGGGCCCAGCCGCGGCGGCGCACGCCGCTGAGCGCGGTGGCGGTGAACCGGGCGCCCTGGAGGCCGCGGTGCAGGCGCTCGGGCTCCTCCCAGGCGAGCAGCACCTGGGCGGCGGAGCCGGCCTTCATCGGCAGCGTCGAGCCGACCGGCACGGTGTCGCGCAGGCCCGACAGCCGCTCGGCGGCGGCCACGCAGATCCGCATCTCGCCCTGCCGGCGGTAGAGCTGGGCGCTCTCGCCCGTCACGTCGCGCAGGTGCGTCAGCACCGGCCCGGCGGCGGCCAGCAGCCGGTCCTCGCCGGCGGCGGCGGAGAGCTCGCCGAGCCGGGGGCCGAGGATGAAGCGGCCCTGCATGTCCCGGGTGACCAGGCGGTGGTGTTCGAGTGCGACGGCGAGTCGGTGGGCCGTGGGCCGTGCCAGACCGGTGGCGGCGACCAGCCCCGCCAACGTGGCGGGGCCCGACTCCAGTGCGCTGAGCACCAGAGCGGCCTTGTCGAGAACGCCGACGCCGCTAGTGTTGTCCATGTCTCGATACTGCAGTCTCAATCAGCGAGACGCAAGTTCAATCTTGCGAGAAAAGCGCCACTCTTGGAGTCAGCAGCCCGGGAGACACCTAGGACGGCACCCCACCAGGGTGTCCGGATCCTGGACGGTCCGGCGTGCAGGTCGCGACTCCAAGCGAGCCTCACAGGGCGGCACGGGACAAGACCTCGACGATCACGAGAAGGCCGGCAGAGCGGCCGGCTGGAGGGAATCCGATGGGACGGACACTCGCAGAGAAGGTCTGGGACGACCACGTCGTCCGGCGCGCCGAGGGCGAGCCCGACCTGCTCTACATCGACCTGCACCTGCTGCACGAGGTGACCAGCCCGCAGGCGTTCGACGGCCTCCGGCTGGCCGGCCGCCCGGTCCGCCGGACCGATCTGACGATCGCCACCGAGGACCACAACACCCCCACCCTGGACATCGACAAGCCGATCGCCGACCCGGTCTCCCGGGTCCAGCTGGAGACGCTGCGCAAGAACGCCGAGGAGTTCGGCGTGCGCATCCACTCGCTGGGCGACGTCGAGCAGGGCGTGGTGCACGTGGTCGGCCCGCAGCTGGGCCTGACCCAGCCGGGCATGACCGTGGTCTGCGGCGACTCGCACACCTCCACCCACGGCGCCTTCGGCGCGCTGGCCTTCGGCATCGGCACCAGCCAGGTCGAGCACGTGCTGGCGACCCAGACGCTCCCGCTGGCCCCGTTCAAGACCATGGCGATCACGGTCGAGGGCGAGCTGCCCGAGGGCGTCACCGCCAAGGACCTGATCCTGGCCGTGATCACCAGGATCGGCACCGGCGGCGGCCAGGGCTACGTCCTGGAGTACCGCGGCTCGGCGATCCGCAGCCTCTCCATGGAGGCCCGGATGACGATCTGCAACATGTCCATCGAGGCGGGCGCCCGGGCCGGCATGATCGCCCCGGACCGCACCACCTTCGACTACCTGCAGGGCCGCCCGCACGCCCCGCAGGGCGAGGACTGGGACGCCGCGGTCGCCTACTGGGAGACCCTGTCCACCGACGAGGACGCGGTCTTCGACGCCGAGGTGTTCATCGACGCCGCCGAGCTGACCCCGTTCGTCACCTGGGGCACCAACCCGGGCCAGGGCGCGCCGCTGGGCGCGAACGTCCCGAACCCGGAGGACTTCGAGGACCCGCAGGAGCGGATCGCCGCCGAGAACGCCCTGAAGTACATGGGCCTGGAGGCCGGCACCCCGCTGCGCGAGGTCAAGGTCGACGCCGTGTTCGTCGGCTCCTGCACCAACGGCCGGATCGAGGACCTGCGGGCCGCCGCGGCCATCCTGGAGGGCCGGCGGATCGCCGAGGGCCTGCGCATGCTGGTCGTCCCGGGCTCCGTCCGGGTCGCCCTGCAGGCCGTCGAGGAGGGCCTGGACAAGGTCTTCACCGCCGCGGGCGCCGAGTGGCGGCACGCCGGCTGCTCGATGTGCCTGGGCATGAACCCGGACCAGCTGGCCCCGGGCGAGCGCTGCGCCTCCACCTCGAACCGGAACTTCGAGGGCCGCCAGGGCAAGGGCGGCCGCACCCACCTGGTCTCCCCCCAGGTGGCCGCCGCCACCGCGCTGGTGGGCCGTCTGGCCGCACCGTCCGACCTGACCGACCGCGTCGCCGTGGAGGCCTGAGCCATGGAGAAGTTCACCACCCACACCGGCCGCGCCGTCCCGCTGCGCCGCTCCAACGTGGACACCGACCAGATCATCCCGGCGCACTGGCTCAAGAAGGTCACCCGCTCCGGCTTCGAGGACGGCCTGTTCGAGGCCTGGCGCAAGGACGAGTCCTTCGTCCTGAACCTGCCCGAGCGCAAGGGCGCGTCCGTCCTGGTGACCGGCCCCGAGTTCGGCACCGGCTCGTCCCGCGAGCACGCCGTCTGGGCGCTGCAGAACTACGGCTTCCAGGCCGTCATCTCCTCCCGGTTCGCCGACATCTTCCGCGGGAACTCGCTGAAGAACGGCCTGCTGACGGTGGTCCTGCCGCAGGAGACCGTGGAGGCGCTCTGGGCGCTGACCGAGGCCGACCCGACCGCCGAGATCACCGTCGACCTGGAGGCCCGCGAGGTCCGGGCCGAGGGCGTCACCGCGCCGTTCGAACTGGACGACAACGTGCGCTGGCGGCTCCTGAACGGCCTGGACGACATCAGCATCACCCTGCAGAACGAGGCCGACGTCGCCGCGTTCGAGGCGAAGCGGCCCTCCTACAAGCCGCGCACCCAGCCGGCCGCCTGAGTCGCCGCTTTCTGACGGACCGACAACAAGACCCGCCCCCCTCCGGGGCGGGTCTTCGTTGTTCGCAGGGGAGTTCGTCAGCCGGGAATAGACCCTGGTGTAGCGCAACTCCGCACAGATGGCACAATCGTTGCATGCACCACAGTCCCGAACCCCCGTACCAGGACGGCGAACCGGCGTCCGGGGACGGTCGGGACGGTGCTGCCGACTCGGAAGTCACCCTGCTCTACGCACTGGTGGCCGAGCGGTTGAAGCAAGCCCACGCCCGCGTTCACGCGCTGAACGTGTCGACGGACGCAAAGACCGCTCTCACCCGACAACTGCTGATCGTCACCGAGACCGCGAAGCGCGATCTCCCGGGGGCGGCACGGCGGTTGAGTCGCTTTGTGCAGGACCTCGACGAGGGGCGGATGCCTCCCCGGTGAGCACCTCCATGCGCAAATCCATTGCGACACTAGGGTGATTCACGCGTTTGGTAATTGAAAGTCCGCAGATACATACCTAACGTGCGAAAAGAACGGATGGAATCATCCGGCGCCCGTTTCCGAAGGGGAAGACGTGAACAAGGCTCAGCTTGTCGAAGCGGTGGCCGAGCAGCTGGGCGGTCGCAAGGCTGCCGCAGAGGCCGTCGACGCAGTGCTCGACACCATGGTGCGTGCCGTCGTGGCGGGTGACCGCGTCTCGGTCACCGGTTTCGGCACCTTCGAGAAGGTGGAGCGCTCGGCGCGCTTCGCCCGCAACCCGCAGACCGGCGAGCGGGTCAAGGTCAAGAAGACCGCGGTCCCGCGCTTCCGCCCGGGCCAGGGCTTCAAGGACCTGGTCTCCGGCAGCAAGAAGCTGCCGAAGGAGGGCCCGTCGGTCAAGAAGGCGCCCAAGGGCTCGCTCACCCCGGGCAAGTCCGGTGTGGCCGCCACCCCGGCCGCCAAGCGCGCCGCGACCAAGCGCGCCGCCGCCGCGGGCACCGCCGCGACCAAGAAGACCGCCGCCAAGAAGACCGCGACCACCGCGGCCAAGAAGGCGGCTCCCGCCAAGACCGCGGTCAAGAAGGCCACCACCGCCAAGACCGCGGTGGCCAAGAAGACCAGCGCGGCCGCGACCAAGAAGGCGACCACCGCGGCGAAGAAGACCACCACCGCGGCCGCCGCCAAGAAGACCACCGCCACCGCCAAGAAGACCGCTCCGGCGAAGAAGACCGCCACGCGCAAGACCACCGCGCGCAAGTCCACCGCCAAGTAGTCGCCCGCCCCGCCGGCCGGTCCGGCCCGGGGCGACGGACGCGCCGGTCCGGCCCGGGTTCCTCCCGGGCCCGGGCCGGCGCGTCCGCTTTCCGGCGGCCCCCGCGCTCCGCCGACTCCCGTTCCCCGGCGGCTCCGGGCCCGCGCCTCACCCGAACGGCCCAACCCGGCGGGCCGGTTCGGGCGGCCGCCGCGGCCGGGCGCCGACGGAACCGGGCGGCCGACCGGGCGGCCGACTTGAGCGGCCGTCGGAACGACGCGGCGTCAGAGCGCCGCCGGGCCCGGGGAAAAGCGCGGAACCGCGGGAATTACTCCCCGGGCGCTTCCACCGGCAGCTCGTAGCAGATCTCCCAGCGGGAATCCGGAATGACGAGATCCGCGGTCTCCACCGGCCGCCCGGAGTCGTCCAGATACGTCCGCTCGATCACCGTCACCGGATCGCCCGAACCGATCCCGAGCAGCGTGGCCTGCTCCGCCGTCGCCCGCGCGGGGCGCGGCCGCTCCAGCGCCCGCACCACCCGGATCCCGATCGAGGCCATCCGGGCCACCACCGTCCGGCCGTGCATCGGGCCGTACCCGGGCATCGTCACGGGGCTCCGGTCGGTGAGCGCCATCGGCTCCCAGGAGTCGGCGAGTTGGACGATCCGGCGCTCCAGCAGGAACTCGTACCTGGTGTGCACCACCAGCGCGCCGGGCTCGATCCGCAGCCGCTGCGCCACCTCCTCGTCGGCCGGGACGAGCGCCGCGGTCTCCGACTCCCACTCGCCGCCCGGCCCCGGCGCGGCCGGGAAGGCCTCCACCGCCCGGGTGCGCACCAGCGGCAGGCGCGGCTCCGGGACGCGCAGGTAGGTGCCCGAGCCGGTCTTGCCCTCCAGCAGGCCCTCGGCGATGAGCACCTCCTGGGCCCGCTGGACCACGTTCGTCCCCACGTCGTAGCTCTTGGCCATCTTGGCCCGGGACGGCAGCCGCTCGCCGACCTTCCACTCCCCGCCCAGCACCCGGCGGCGCAGGTGGTCCGCGATGCGGAGGTACGGAGGGTCCTGTTTGGGCATCTGGCATCTCCCGGGGGAGGGCGGGGCCTGCCGGGTCGCGGCAGGACGGGTGAGGGACGGGGTGGTTCGGCTTGACAATCTAATGCATCAGGTGGAATCTAATGCTTTAGATTCACTGCGCGTGACGAGCTGACTTCGGGGAGAGGTGTGGCATGCGGAGCACGAGGGTGTTCGACCTCGCGTCCGGGCTCGCGGCGGCCACCGGAGCCGAAGCCAGGATCAGCCGACTGCCCGACGGCGGTTACCGGGTGGAGGCGGAGCTGTCGGGGGACCCGGCGACGCACGACCACCGGGCGGTGCTCGACCTGCTCGGCCGGGCCGACCGCTACGGGCACCGCTACCGCGCGCGCACCCACACCGTCTGGGCCGAATTCGACCCGCCGCAGGAGCCATCGTGAAGAACACGCCGACCGGCTACACCGTGGTCATCGGGGGCATCACCGAACCGACCTCGTTCCCCGCCCTGGCCCCGGCCCTGGCCTCGCTCTGGTGGACGCTGAACACGCTGCCGCTCGGCTGGACGCAGTTCGAGGCCTACCGCTACTTCTTCGGCCCGGGCGCGGTCGAGCGCACCGAGGCGTTCCTGGCCCGGGACGGGCGGCTCCAGCTCGGCTTCGCGCTGCTCGGCCGGACCAGGCTGATCACCGTCGTCCCCGGGGAGCACGGCACGCCCCAGTCGGTGCCCGCGCCGCTCAGACTGGTCGACTCGCCGGAGGTCGCCGCGCTGCGGCTGGACGGCGGGCGTCACGCGGCGTCACCGGGCGGCGGGCCCGGCGGCGGGGGCGGATTCGGGCCCGGTGGTGGGGTCGGCGGCGGGGCCGGTGGTGGGATCGGCGGGAGGTTCAGCCGGCTTCCGGGTCAGGGAAGGTCTGCAGGGTGAGGAAGACCACCCGGCGCTCGGCGCCCTCGCCCGCGGTGCGGATGCGCACCCGCTGGCCGGCCCGGAGCAGGCGCAGACCGCCCGCGTCGAAGGCGGGCGCGTCGAAGGGGACGGGGGTGCCGTCGTCGAGCAGGACCGAGCCGGAGCGGGTCGTGGGGTCGTAGCTGAACGCGGTGGCCTGCATGGGAGCCAGCATAGGGCTTCGGAGCAGGGCGGCGGTGGCCGGGCCGAGCCCGAGCAGGTGGGCGGCGGCCAGGTCCGCGGGGGTGTCGACGTCGCGGCGGACGGAGGGCGCGTCGGGGAGCAGCAGTTCGGTCGCGCCGCCGGCCAGGTGGGCGTCCCGGGAGCCGGGGCCGAACGCGGGGCGCAGCGGTGCGCGGGGCGGCCCGGCGAGCAGCACGGTGCCGGTGCCGGGGGCGTCGGCCAGGAAGGCCCGCCCCCGGGCGGGCACCGCGGCCAGCACCCGGTCGAGTTCCGCGGGCCGCAGCGCGGGCAGGTCCGCGGAGAGGGTGGTGACGGAGGAGCGGGGGAAGCGGTGGTGCGCGGTGGCGGCGCCGTGCGCGAGCGCGGGGTTGAGGCCGCCCGGCTCGTCGTCCAGCACCTCGGCCCCAGCGCGCGCAGCGCCCGGCGGCGCGCGCGTCCCGGGTGACCACCAGGACGCGTCCGACCGCGGGGCAGGCCAGCGCGGCGGCGACGGTGTCGAGCGCGAACGCGAGGGCCAGTCGCGGCCGCAGCGGGCCGAGCGCGGCCAGCCGGCTCTTCGCCCCGGCGAGCGGCTTGACCGGGACGACCACCGACCAGCCGGTCCGCGGTCGGGCCCGCTCCGGGCGGGGTCGCCCCGGGGCGGTCGGGCCGACCGCGGCGGGGCGTACGGTGTCCTCTGTCATCGGCGCCATTGTGGCGTCGGCCGGGGAGCCCTGGCCAGCGTGTCCCGGCCGCCCCGGGGCGGCCGGCGGGGGACGGGTCGGGCGGTGGCGGTGATGGCTGCTCGACACAGGCTCGGCTCCCGGGCGAGACTGGTCGGCGCCCCGGAGCCGCTGGCCGGCCCCCGGCGAGGAGAGACCGCGGCGCAGTTACGGGGCGCCGCACGGATGAGGAGGAGCTGGGGTGGCCCGCCGCTCTAACGCCAGGTTCGGAAACGCCGACTACGGGATCTGGTACCGCTTCGCGGCGGTGCTCGTGAAGCCGGTGACCAACGCCCTGGCAAAGGCGGAGTGGCGCGGCTGGGAGCACCTGCCCGAGAAGACCGGGTTCATCGCCGCGGTGAACCACAACTCGGTGATCGACCCGGTGTTCTACGCGCACTGGCAGTACAACTCGGGCCGCCCGCCGCGGATCCTCGCCAAGTCCTCGCTGTTCTCGGTGCCGTTCATCGGCTTCATGCTGCGCAAGACCGGCCAGATCCCGGTGTTCCGGGAGTCCACCGACGCCGCCGAGGCGTTCCGGGCCGCGATCGACGCGGTCAACGGCGGCCAGTGCGTGCAGTTCTACCCGGAGGGCACCCTCACCCGGGACCCGGACCTGTGGCCGATGACCGGCAAGAGCGGCGCGGCCCGGGTCGCGCTGATGACCGGCGCGCCGGTGATCCCGGTGGCGCACTGGGGCGCGCACGAGATCATCCCGCCGTACGGGAAGGGCCGGGGCAAGTACCGCCCGTTCCCGCGGCACCGGGTCGTGGTGGCGGCCGGCCCCGCGGTCGACCTGAGCAAGTACCAGGGGCAGGAGATCACCGCCCAGGTGCTCAAGGAGGCCACCGACGACATCATGGCCGCGATCACCGCCGTGCTGGAGGGCATCCGCGGCGAGCAGGCCCCGAAGGAGCGCTACGACATGCGCAGGGCGGCCCGGGAGCGGGCCGCGGCCGCCCAGGCCAAGCGCGAGCGCGCCGCCGAGGAGGGCGGCCGGTGACCCGCTGCGCGGTGATGGGGACGGGCTCCTGGGGCACCGTCTTCGCGATGATCCTGGCCGACGCCGGCTGCGAGGTGACGCTCTGGGGCCGCCGGCAGGAGCTGGTCGACGCGATCGACCGGGACCACGTCAACCGGGACTACCTGCCGGAGCTGGTGCTGCCCGCGGGCATCCGGGCCACCACGGACGCCGCCGAGGCGCTGGCCGGCGCGGACTTCGCGGTGCTCTCGGTGCCGTCCCAGACGCTGCGCGACAACCTGGCGCTGTGGGCGCCGCTGATCGAGCCGCAGACGGCGCTGGTGAGCCTGATGAAGGGCGTCGAGCTGGGCACCGTGAAGCGGATGAGCGAGGTGGTCGCGGAGGTCGCCGGGGTCGGCCCGGAGCGGGTCGTGGTGGTCTCGGGGCCGAACCTGGCCGGCGAGATCGCCAACCGGCAGCCCGCCGCGACCGTGGTGGCGTGCACCGACGAGGAGGTCGCCAAGCGCTTCCAGAAGGCCTGCCACACCCCGTACTTCCGCCCGTACACCAACACCGACGTGGTGGGCTGCGAGCTGGGCGGCGCGGTGAAGAACGTGATCGGCCTGGCGGTCGGCATGGCCAACGGCATGGGGCTGGGCGACAACACCAAGGCCACGCTGATCACCCGCGGGCTGGCCGAGACCACCCGGTTGGGCCTGGCGCTGGGCGCGGACCCGCACACCTTCGCCGGGCTGGCCGGCATGGGGGACCTGGTGGCGACCTGCTCCTCGCCGCTGTCCCGGAACAACACCTTCGGCACCAACCTGGGCCGCGGCATGACGCTGGCCGAGACCATCGCCGCCACCAGCCAGACCGCGGAGGGCGTGAAGTCCTGCGAGTCGGTGCTCGACCTGGCCCGGCGCAACGGGGTGGACATGCCGATCGTGGAGGCCGTGGTGGACGTGGTGCACAAGGGGCGGCCGACCCAGGAGGTGCTGAAGGGACTGATGTCCCGTTCGGCCAAGCCTGAGCGCCGGTGACCGGAATCGGACGGTAGTCTCAACGCCGATATGAGCATCGAACACACCACCCCGAACCAGGCGGCCAAGCCGCGCGTCGCGATCGTCTTCGGCGGCCGCAGCTCCGAGCACGGCGTGTCCGTGGTCACCGCCGCCAGCGTGCTGCGCTCGATCGATCGCAGCAAGTACGAGGTGCTGCCGATCGGCATCACCCACGAGGGCCGCTGGGCCCTGGTCGGCGACGAACCGGCCCGGATGGCCATCACCGACGGCCGGATGCCGGACGTCGACCAGGTGGCCGAGTCGACCGAGGGCCAGGTGGCGCTGCCGCTCGCCCCCGGCAGCCGGGACGTGGTGTGGAGCGAGCCCGGTGCCGCGCCGAAGGTGCTCGGCGAGGTCGACGTGGTGCTGCCGCTGCTGCACGGCCCGTGGGGCGAGGACGGCACCCTGCAGGGCCTGCTGGAGCTCTCCGGCGTGCCCTACGTGGGCTCCGGCGTGCTGGCCTCCGCGGTCGGCATGGACAAGGAGTTCACCAAGCGGATCATCGAGTCGCTCGGCCTGTACGCGGGCGAGTACACGGTGCTCAAGCCGCGCGAGTGGGAGTCCGAGGCCGGCCGCGCCGCCGCCCGCGAGCGGATCGCCGCGCTCGGCCTGCCGCTGTTCGTCAAGCCCTGCCGGGCCGGCTCCTCGATCGGCATCACCAAGGTCAAGGACCTCGCCGACCTGGACGCCGCGGTCGAGGAGGCCCGCCGCCACGACCCCAAGGTCATCGTGGAGAAGGGCGTCGAGGGCCGCGAGATCGAGTGCGGCGTGCTGGAGTTCGAGGACGGCCCGCGCGCCTCCGTCCCCGCCGAGGTGCTGGTCGACGGGGAGTTCGAGTTCTACGACTTCGAGGCCAAGTACATCGACTCCTCCGAGGTCCGCATCCCCGCCGACCTCACCGGCGCCGAGCAGGCCGAGATCCGCCGGCAGGCCGTCGAGGTGTTCGAGGGCCTCGGCTGCGAGGGCCTGGCCCGGGTCGACTTCTTCCTGCTGGCCGACGGCCGGTGGATGGTCAACGAGGTCAACACCATGCCCGGCTTCACCCCGATCTCGGCCTACCCCAAGATGTGGGAGGCCACCGGCGTGCCCTACGCCGAGCTGATCGACCGCCTGCTGGCCGCCGCGCTGCGCCGCTCCACCGGCCTGCGGTAGGCCTCAGGAGCCGTCCAGGCAGCCCGAGTCGGCCTTCCCGTCGATGGTCGGGACGGTCGACCGGACGGCGTCGGCGAGGGAGGCCAGCGGGTCCGCGTAGTTGCCGTACGCGCCCTTCGGGACGTGCAGCACCACGTACGCCTTGCGCAGCCCGGTGGCGAAGCGGTAGCCGCCGTCGCCGTCCTCGCCCACGCCCCAGCTGACCTCGTTGACGCACGGGCCCAGGCGGGTGCCGTCGTCCAGGAAGTCCGGCCGTTCCCCGCCGCAGGTCAGCACGGTGCGCGGGGAGGACGCCCAGGCGGCGGTGTACGGGGAGGCCGGGGCCGGGTCCTTGCGGGCGCGGCCCAGGACGTCGGCGGGCAGCGCGGCGTCCAGCGCCGCGCAGTACTTCGCGGTCTCGGCGTCCGGCACCGGTGGGGTGACGTCGGGCTCGCCGCTCCAGGCGGCGACCAGCCCCGCCGTGAGGGCCAGCAGCACGGCGGGCGGAGCCAGCCAGCGCACCGGGGCGGGCAGGCGGTTCAACGACCGGGAGAGGGACACCCCCCGATGGTAGGCACCCTTACAGCCGCACCACCGGACAGGTCAGGGTCCGGGTGATGCCCTCCACCTGCTGGACGTTGGCCACCACCAGGCGGCCCAGTTCGTCGATCGACTCCGCCTCGGCCCGGACGATCACGTCGTAGGGGCCCGTCACGTCCTCGGCGGTGATCACCCCGGCGATCTTGGCGATGGACTCGGCCACCGAGGTGGCCTTGCCCACCTCGGTCTGGATCAGGATGTACGCCTGCACCACGGTGGACCTCCGGGCGGCTGGGTGGGGGAGTGGCGACCGTCACAGTCTGATCACCACGCTACCGCGCGGGGGCACGGACGCGGGAGACCCCGGAGGGCCCGGAAGGCGTACGCTGCGGGCGCGGGGGACGGGGGTCCCCGGCGACACGGGGCGCACACTCACCAATCGGACAGACACGGGGAACGCGGAGGACGGGCTGATGCAGGGGACCGTGGGCGAACTCGGCGAGTTCGGGCTCATCCGGGAGCTGACCGCGCGGCTGCCGATGACCCCGGCGGTGGAGCTCGGGCCCGGTGACGACGCGGCCGTGGTCAAGGCGCCCGACGGGCGGGTGGTGGCCACCACCGACGTGCTCATCGAGGGCCGGCACTTCCGCCGCGACTGGTCCACCGCGTACGACGTCGGCCGCAAGTCCGCCGCGCAGAACCTGGCCGACATCGCCGCGATGGGCGCCGTCCCGACCGCCCTGCTGCTCGGCCTGGTCACCCCCGCCGACCTGCCCACCACCTGGGCCACCGAGCTGATGGACGGGCTGCGCGACGAGTGCCAGGTGGCCGGCGCCACCGTGGTCGGCGGCGACGTGGTGCGCGGCGACACCATCACGCTGGCCATCACCGCGCTCGGCGACCTCCAGGGCCGGCGCCCGGTGGTGCGCTCCGGCGCGCAGGTCGGGGACGTGGTCGCGGTGACCGGCTGGCTCGGCTGGTCCGCCGCCGGGCTGACCGTCCTGCAGCGCGGCTTCCGCTCCCCGCGGGCCTTCGTCGAGGCGCACCGCCGCCCCGAACCGCCGTACCACGCGGGCCCCGCCGCCAGCGAGCTCGGCGCCACCGCCATGGTCGACGTCTCCGACGGCCTGGTCGCCGACCTCGGCCACGTCGCCCGGGCCAGCGACGTCGACATCGACCTGCGCGCCGCCGACTTCGACGTCCCCGCGCAGATGGCCGACATCGGGCAGGCCGTCGGCGTCGACCCGCTGGTGTGGGTGCTGTCCGGCGGCGAGGACCACGCCATCGTCGCGACCTTCCCCAAGTCGGCCGCGCTGCCCGCCCGTTGGCGGGTCATCGGCGAGGTCGTGCGGACCGCCCGCCCCGGCCGCGGCGGCACCGTCACCGTCGACGGCGCCCCCTGGGACCGCACCGCGGGCTGGGACCACTTCGCCGAGCAGTAGGCCGGCCCTGGTGGCTGCCGGGCCGTCGGCCCCCGAGCGCGTAGTGTTGCGCCTGTCGGGCGGACCGACAGCGTCGACGGTCCGGTCCACCTACGTACGCGGGGGCGAACCCCCAGGAGCAGGAGCCAGCCACCATGCGAATCGGCGTTCTCACCAGCGGCGGCGACTGCCCCGGCCTGAACGCGGTCATCCGCTCCATCGTGCACCGCGGCACCGACGTGCACGGCGACGAGATCCTCGGCATCGAGGACGGCTTCCTCGGCCTGATCGAGGGCCGGGCCCGGCCCGTCTCGCACGAGGACGTCACCGGCCTGCTCACCCTCGGCGGCACCATCCTCGGCTCCGCCCGGGTGCAGCGCGACAAGATCCGCTGGGCGGTCGAGAACTCGCAGCGGCTCGCCGCGGACATCGGCATCGACGCGCTGATCGCGATCGGCGGCGAGGGCACCCTCACCGCCGCCAAGCTGTTCAGCGACGCCGGACTGCCCGTCGTCGCCGTCCCCAAGACCATCGACAACGACATCGACGCCACCGACGTCACCTTCGGCTTCGACACCGCCGTGCACGTCGCCACCGAGGCGATCGACCGGCTCAAGACCACCGCCGAGTCCCACCAGCGGGTGATGGTCGTCGAGTTGATGGGCCGCCACACCGGCTGGATCACCCTCACCGCGGGCATGGCCGGCGGCGCCCACGGCATCCTCATCCCCGAGAAGCCCTTCGACATCGAGGCCGTGGCCCGGATGATCGAGGAGCGCTTCCAGCGCGGCAAGAAGTTCGCCATCATCGCCGTCGCCGAGGGCGCCCAGCCGCTGCCCGGCACGCTGCGCTTCGAGCACGGCCAGGTCGACCAGTTCGGCCACCAGACCTTCGGCGGCATCGGCACCCGGCTCGCCATCGAACTGGAGAACCTGCTCGGCAAGGAGGCCCGGCCGGTCATCCTCGGCCACACCCAGCGCGGCGGCACCCCCACCGCGCTCGACCGCGTGCTCGCCACCCGGTTCGGCTGGCACGCCGTCGAGGCCGTCCACAAGGGCGCGTTCGGGCACTTCACCGCGCTGCGCGGCACCGAGATCCACCTCACCCCGATCGCCGACGCCGTCGTCCAGCTCAAGACCGTCCCGCAGGACCGCTGGACGGAATCCGAGGCCGTGCTCTGAGCCGCCCCGCGGGTCGGTAGGTTGGGGCGCATGAGCACCGAAACCGCCGCCCCGCCCCGAGTCCTCACCGTCGCCGGCTCCGACAGCGGCGGCGGTGCGGGCATCCAGGCCGACCTCAAGACCATGCTCGCCCTCGGCGTCCACGGCATGAGCGTCATCACCGCCGTCACCGCGCAGAACTCGCTCGGCGTCCAGGGCTACTGGGAACTGCCCGCCGAAGCCGTCCGGGCCCAGTACCGCAGCGTCGTCGACGACATCGGCGTCCAGGCCGTCAAGACCGGCATGCTCGCCTCGGTCGAACTCGTCGAGACCGTCTCCGCGCTGCTCGCCGACGCCCCCGCCCCCGTCGTGGTCGACCCGGTCGGCGTCTCCAAGCACGGCGACGCGCTGCTCGCCGCGAACGCCGTCGACACCCTGCGGACCCGGCTGCTGCCGGTCGCCACCCTGGCCACCCCCAACCTGCACGAGGTGACCCAGCTCACCGGGCGCACCGTCACCGGCGAGGCGGACATGCTCGACGCCGCGAAGGCGCTGCGCGACCTCGGGCCCGGCTGGGCCCTGGTCAAGGGCGGCCACCTGGCGGGCGAGGCCGCCGACCTGCTGCTCGGCCCCGACGGCGAGACCCACTGGTACCGGGCCCCGCGCCACGACAACCGCCACACCCACGGCACCGGCTGCACCCTCGCCAGCGCGATCGCCGCCCGGCTCGCCCTCGGCGACCCGGTACCGACGGCCGTCGCGCACGCCAAGGCGTACGTCACCGGCGCGATCGCGCACGGCTTCGCGCTCGGCGCCGGCATCGGACCGGTGGACCACTTCTGGCAGGCCCGGAGCTAGCAGCCCCGCCGGGGGCTCGGACTCGCCGTCCTCCGAGCCCCCGAATGCGAAAAGCCGAAAGCCGACCACGGTCCCCGGAGGGTGTGGTCGGCTTTCGGGAAAGCAGGTGACCGGGTTACCGGTCTGCGCGTCAGCGCGAGACCTTACCGGCCTTGATGCACGAGGTGCAGACGTTGAGCCGCTTCGGCGTCCGCCCGATCACAGCGCGCACCGTCTGGATGTTGGGGTTCCAACGACGGGGGGTGCGGCGGTGCGAGTGGGAGATGCTGTTGCCGAAGCCCGGGCCCTTGCCGCAGACGTCACAGTTGGCAGCCACAGGAGTCACTCCAAGACTTCAGATCAGGTACTTGTCACTAGCCCGGGGTGCTCCAGGCAACCGGGAGAGCATACAACGGTGACTCCCGCTCAACGAAACTACCACGATCGCCGGGGTGATCGTTCCCCCGAGCTGGGCACGAGCCTGCGGCGGGCACCCCCGCGGGGGCCGATAACCTGCCAGCATCGCCCCTCGCCACCGCGTCCTGTCGTGTTCCCGTGGCGTTCATCCGGAGGAGACCTGGTGCTGGACACCCTCGACGCCCCGGCCGTCCGCACCTGGTGCCGGCTCGCGCTGGCGGCCCTCGGCCAGGCCCGCGAGGAGATCGACGCGCTGAACGTGTACCCGGTGCCGGACGGGGACACCGGGACCAACCTCTACCTGACGGTGGAGTCCGCCGCCGAGGCGCTGGACGCGGTGTTCGCCGCCGCCGAGGAGCCCGAGCTGGCCGTCGCCGCGGCCGCCGCCGCCCGCGGCGCGCTGATCGGGGCCCGCGGGAACTCCGGCGTCATCCTGGCCCAGTGGCTGCGCGGCCTGGCCGAGGTGCTGGCCGACGGCGGCGAACTGGCCGCCGCGCTCGACCACGGCGCCCGCTCGGCCTACCGGGCCGTCGCCGTGCCGGTGGAGGGCACCCTGCTCACCGTCGCCGCCGCCGCCGCGAAGGCCGCCGACGCCGCCGACGCCGCGGACGGCCTGACCGGCCAGGCCCGGGAGGCGTACCGGGCGGCCCGGCAGGCGCTGCTGCTCACCCCCGGCCAGCTCTCCGCGCTGGCCGAGGCCGGCGTGGTGGACGCGGGCGGCCGGGGCCTGGTCGCCGTGCTGGGCGCGCTGGTGGACGCCGTCTCCGGGCAGCAGCCGATGGGGCCGGTCGCGCTGCGCCGGGACGCCGACCGGGGCGCCCCGGTGGCGGGCTGCGAGAGCCACGAGCGGCCGCCCGGCTCCGGCCACCCCGCCTTCGAGGTGATCTACCTGCTGGAGGCCGGGGACGAGCAGCTGCCGCTGCTGCGCGAGCGGCTGGGACGGCTCGGCGACTCGCTGGTGATCGGCGGCGGCGACGGCCTGTGGAACGTCCACGTGCACGTGGACGACGCGGGCGCGGCCGTCGAGGCGGGCGTCGAGGCCGGCCGGCCCCACCGGATCAGGATCACCCACTTCGCCGAGGCCGCGGCCCGCTCCGGCGAGCGCGAGGAGACCGTCTCGCACGGGCGGGCGGTGCTCAGCGTGGTGACCGGCAGCGGGCTGGCGCAGCTGTGCGAGCAGGCCGGCTCGGTGGTGCTGGCGGCCGACCCGGACCGCCCGCCCGCCAGCGCCGAGCTGGTCGCCGCCGTGCACCGCTGCGGGGCCCGCGAGGTGGTGCTGCTGCTCAACGACCCCGAACTGCGCCCCGCCGCCGGCGCGGCCGCCGACCAGCTGCGCGAGGAGGGCGTGCGGATCGCCGTGCTGCCCACCCGCTCCCCGGTGCAGGGCCTGGCGGCGCTGGCCGTGCACGACGCCGGGCGGCGCTTCGACGAGGACGTGGTCGCGATGACCTCCGCGGCCGGCGCCACCCGGTACGCCGAACTGGCCGTCGCCGAGGGCGAGTCGTGGACGATGGCGGGCGTCTGCCAGGCCGGCGACGTGCTCGGCCTGATCGACGGCGACGTCGCGGTGATCGGCACCGACCTCACCGAGACCGCGCTGACCGTGCTCGACCGGATGATCGCGGCCGGCGGCGAACTGGTCACCCTGGTGCTCGGCGAAGAGGCCCCCGACGGCCTGGCCGACCGGCTGATCGCGCACGCCCGGCGCACCCGCCCCGAGGTCGACACCGTCGCCTACCGCGGCGGGCGGGAGGCCGCCCCGCTGCTCATCGGGGTGGAGTGACGCCCCGGCGTCACTCCGGTGGTGTGAAATGGGACGCCATGGGCGCTCTCGATGAACCGCTGAAGGAACTGGTCGGCGACCGCACCGCGAAGGTGCTGGCCGAGAGTCTCAAGCTGCGCACGGTCGGTGACCTGCTGCACCACTACCCGCGCCGGTACGTCGAGCGCGGGCAGCTCACCAGCCTGGACGAGCTGGAGGTGGACGAGCACGCCACCGTGCTGGCCCGGATCGAGAAGGTCACCCTGATCCCGTTCCGCGGCCGCAAGGGCGACCGGCTGGAGGTGGTGGTCACCGACGGCCGCTCGAAGCTCTCGCTGGTGTTCTTCAACCAGGGCTGGCGGCAGAAGGAGCTGCGCCCCGGCCGGCAGGGCCTGTTCGCGGGCAAGGTCGGCCTGTTCAACCGCAGCCGCCAACTCGCCTCGCCCGACTACCAGTTGATCGACGACGAGGAGGACTCCGCGGCGGCGAAGCAGTTCGCCGGGCGGCTCATCCCGGTCTACCCGGCCAGCTCCCAGATGCCCAGCTGGAAGCTCGCGCTGTGCGTCGGGATGGCCCTCACCAAGCACCTGTCCGACGTCGGCGAGCCGCTGCCCGCCGCCCTGCGCGCCGAGCACGGCCTGATCCCGCTGCCCGAGGCGCTGGAGCTGATCCACCGCCCGCACAGCCAGGCCGAGAAGGAGCGCGCCCAGGACCGGCTGCGCTGGGACGAGGCGTTCGTCCTGCAGGTCGCCCTCGCCCGGCGCCGGGCCGCCGACTCCGCGCTGCCCGCCGTCCCGCGCCGCCCCGTCCCCGGCCGGGTGCTGGACGCCTTCGACGACCGGCTCCCGTTCACCCTCACCGACGGCCAGCGCAAGGTCTGCGCCGAGATCTTCGCCGACCTGGCCACCGAGCACCCCATGCACCGGCTGCTCCAGGGCGAGGTCGGCTCCGGCAAGACGCTGGTGGCGCTGCGCGCGATGCTCGCCGTGGTCGACACCGGCGGGCAGGCCGTGCTGCTCGCCCCCACCGAGGTGCTCGCCCAGCAGCACCACCGCTCGATCGTCGAGATGATGGGGGACCTCGCGGAGGCCGGGATGATCGGCGGCTCCGAGATCGGCACCCGGGTCGCCCTGCTGACCGGCTCGATGGGCGCCGCCGCCCGCCGCGGCGCGCTGCTCGACATGGCCTCCGGCAAGGCCGGCATCGCGATCGGCACGCACGCCCTGATCGAGGACCGGGTGCAGTTCGCCGACCTCGGCCTGGTCGTCGTCGACGAGCAGCACCGCTTCGGCGTCGAGCAGCGCGACGCGCTGCGCGCCAAGGGCGAGCAGCCCCCGCACCTGCTGGTGATGACGGCCACGCCGATCCCGCGCACGGTCGCGATGACGGTCTTCGGAGACCTGGAGACCTCCGTCCTGGACCAGCTGCCCTCCGGCCGCTCGCCGATCTCCACCCACGTGGTGCCCGCGCTGGAGAAGCCCAACTTCCTCGTCCGGGCCTGGGAGCGGGTCCGCGAGGAGGTCGGCAAGGGCCACCAGGCGTACGTGGTCTGCCCCCGGATCGGGGACGAGGAGGAGCCGGCGAAGGGGAAGAAGAAGCGGAAGGAGGAGCCCGAGGAGGTCGATGCGGGGGCCGGCGCGGACGGCGAGGAGCGGCGGCCGCCGCTGGCCGTGCTGGAGACCGCCGAGAAGCTCGCGAAGGGGCCGCTGGCCGGGCTGCGGGTGGAGGTCCTGCACGGCCGGCTCGCGCCCGAGGCCAAGGACGACGTGATGCGCCGCTTCGCCGCCGGGGAGGTGGACGTGCTGGTCGCCACCACCGTCATCGAGGTCGGCGTCAACGTCCCCAACTCCACCGTCATGGTGATCATGGACGCGGACCGGTTCGGCGTCTCCCAGCTGCACCAGCTGCGCGGCCGGGTCGGCCGCGGCTCCGCCGCCGGGCTGTGCCTGCTGGTCAGCGACATGCCCGCGGCCAGCGCCGCCCGGGCCCGGCTGGACGCGGTGGCCGGCACCCTGGACGGCTTCGCGCTCTCCCGGATCGACCTCGAACAGCGCCGCGAGGGCGACGTGCTCGGCCAGGCCCAGTCCGGCGTGAAGTCCTCGCTCAAGGTGCTCTCGGTGCTGGAGGACGAGGACGTCATCGCCACCGCCCGGGCCGAGGCCACCCGGCTGGTCGCCGCCGACCCGGAGCTCGCCGCCCACCCGGAGCTGCGCACCGCCCTGGAGAGCCTGCTCGACGAGGACCGCGCGGAGTACCTGGAGAAGGGCTGAGGCGGGTCGTTCGGACACCCCGGTTGTCAGTGCCCCGGGAGAGAATGGAGTTGTTCGGGGCGCACTCCACGTCGCGTCCCCGGCGCGAGAACTGGGGGTCATTGCATGGCATTCCGTCACCTCAACGAGCTCCCGCTCGGCGACAAGGTCTTCCGGATCGAGGTCGCCAGCGAGGACGACCGCGAAGTCGCCCTCACCCTGACCGGCTGGCGCGAGGGGGACTCCGCCAACCCGGTCGCCTCCGGCAAGCTCCGCCTCCCGGTGGAGGACGTCGCCTCGCTGCGGATCGCGCTCAACCGGGCGCTGCGCGCGCTGGCCATCGTCGCCGACGTCTCCGAGCCGATCCCCGACCGGGACGTGCTCCGCGAGCTCTACCCCGGCCACGGCTCCCCCTGGGTGCCGCAGCACGAGGAGGAGCTGGTGCGCCGCTTCCACGACGGCGACACCGTCGCCCGGATCGCCGCCCGCTACGGCCGCACGCCCGACTCCGTCCGCACCAAGCTGCGCGAGCTCGGCCACGACCCGCGCCGCCCCGAGTACTGCCCGCCCGACGGCTGCCTGTCCTGGTCGCGCTACGCCTCGCCGACGCTGCTGGGCGCCGCCTCCAGCGAGTAGGCCCCGCGCGGGGGAGCGCGCGCCCGGCCACGGCCGCCCGGGTCGGCTATGGTCGGGCGCGCAGCACCCTCCACCCGCAAAGGACCCAACGCCATGCCCCGCGTGATCGCCGGCCGTGCCGGAGGCCGCCCGCTCGCCGCGCCGCCCGGCCGCACCACCCGCCCGACCTCCGACAAGGCGCGGGAGGCGATGTTCTCCACCGTCGAGGCGCTGGCCGGGCCGATCACCGGGGCCCGGATGCTCGACCTGTTCGCGGGCAGCGGCGCGGTCGGCCTGGAGGCGCTCTCCCGCGGGGCCGCGCACGCCCTGCTGGTGGAGGCCGACCCGGGCGCGGTGCGGACGGTGCGGGAGAACGTCCGCGCGCTGGGCCTGCCCGGCGCCGAGGTGCGGGCGGACAAGGCCGAGAAGGTGATCGCGGGGCCGCCCCCGGCCGAGCCGTACGACCTGGTCTTCCTGGACCCGCCGTACGCGGTGGAGGACGCCGCGCTGCGCGAGATGCTGGTCACACTCCGCTCCGGGGGCTGGCTGTCCGAGCACGTTCTCGTCACCGTGGAACGCAGCACCCGTGGCGGCGAGTTCGGCTGGCCGGACGGCTTCGAGGGGCTGCGTTCGCGCAGGTACGGCGAGGGCACGCTCTGGTACGGTCGCGCCGCCGACGGGGCTGATCAAGACTCGTAGCAGAACATCCCGCCCCACAAGGGAGCACACGCATGCGCCGCGCCGTCTGTCCGGGGTCCTTCGACCCCATCACCAACGGACACCTCGACATCATCGAGCGGGCCTCGAAGCTGTACGACGTGGTGCACGTGGCGGTGCTGATCAACCGGAACAAGCAGGGCATGTTCTCGATCGAGGAGCGGATCGCCCTGATCGCGGAGACCACCGCCCACCTGGGCAACATCGAGGTGGAGTCGCACAGCGGCCTGCTGGTGGACTTCTGCCGCGAGCGCGGCATTCCGGCGATCATCAAGGGCCTGCGGGCGGCCGGCGACTTCGACTACGAACTGCAGATGGCCCAGATGAACCACGGGCTGACCGGCGTGGAGACGCTGTTCGTGCCGACCTCGCCGACGTACAGCTTCCTCTCCTCCAGCCTGGTCAAGGAGGTCGCCTCGCTGGGCGGCGACGTCTCCCACCTGCTGCCCGACACGGTGCACCGCCGACTGGTCGAGCGGATCGCCGAACGCCGCAACTGACCCCGGGCGTTGCGGGCGGCGGGGTGAGTGGCCGTACAGTCTGTAGTCCCGCACCCGGGGCCGCAGCCGGCGGTCCTCGGGCACTGCCTCCGCCGCACCTCGGCGGCACACGGAAAGACTGAAGACGCCCGTGGACGTGCAGCAGAAACTCGACGAGATCATCGCCGTGGTCGAGAAGGCCAAGGCCATGCCGATGTCGTCGTCCTGCGTGGTCAACCGTGCCGAGTTGACCGGACTGCTCCGGGAGCTGCGGGAGGCGATGCCCGCCGAACTCGCGCAGGCGCAGTCGGTGGTGGCCGACCACCAGCAGATGGTGGCCGATGCCCGGGCGCAGGCCGACCAGATCATCCGCGGCGCGCACGACGAGCGCGGCTCGCTGATCTCCGACACCGAGGTGGTCCGGCAGTCGCAGGCCGAGGCGGACCGCATCCTCACCGAGGCCCGGGCCGAGGTGCACACCAAGCGGGCCGAGGCCGACGACTACGTCGACTCCAAGCTGGCCAACTTCGAGGTGGTGCTCACCAAGACGCTCGGCGCGGTCGGCCGCGGCCGGCAGAAGCTGCGCGGCGAGTCCGGGGTGTACGAGCCGGAGGCGGACGGCACCGAGGACGGCGAGGAGTTCCGGCCGCGGATCAGCCCCAGCCCGGAGGCCGACGAGTACGTCGACGTGAAGCTGGCCACCCTGGAGGCGGTGCTCTCCGCCACCCTGGAGGCGGTCGGCAAGGGCCGCGACAAGCTGCTCGGCAAGGCCCCGATCGACGAGCTGGGCGCCTACCTGGCCGCCGCCGACGAGGCCCAGCAGCTCAAGGACCGCGCCGAGGCGGTGGCGGCCGGCTTCGCCGCCGTCGACGGCGGGAGCGGCGCCGGCACCGACGAGCAGCAGCAGAACTGGTACGCGGACGTCCCGCAGCAGCAGTCCTGGCCGGAGCAGACCCCGGCCGCGGCCGGCTGGCAGCAGCCCGGCGAGGACCCCTCCCCGGGCTCCGGCTGGGGTGACCCGCACGCCCAGCCGCAGAGCCCGCAGTACGCCGAGGTGTACGGCGGCGGCTACGACCCGGCCGCGGCCCCGCAGACCGACCCGTACGGCCAGCCCTACGGGCACCAGCAGCCGGTGGACCCGTACTACCAGCAGCCGCAGTACCAGCAGCCGCAGGGCTTCGACCAGTGGGGCAACCCGCTGCCCGTCGACCCGTACGGCTACCAGCCCCAGCAGCAGGCGCAGCTGCCCCAGCAGCAGGCCGGGCTGGACGAGACCAGCTTCTTCGACACCAGCATGATCGACATGACCAGGCTCCGGGAGCTGGGCGGCCGCTGAGGGGCGAGTTGGGTTCGGCGCGGACTCTCCGGTAGTCTGACCACTCCGGCCTGTTCGCGCCGGGTCCGCCGTGCGCCCGCTTCCGGGCCGCCGGGCCTCGGGAACCGCCGTAACGCCGCAGGAAGCCGAAAACCCGCGCCGCGCAGGGATGCGCGCCGCCGCAGCAGGAAGTCAGGAAACCTTGAACCGCCTCGACCACCGCGACCCCCTCGTGTTCGACACGCACGAGCTCGGCCGTCGCCCCGGATCGCTGCGCAAGGTCGCCCGCACCCTGGAGGCCCCGGCGGAGCTCGGCATCGCGGACGTGATCGGCGTTCCGGAGAAGAGCGAGATCACGCTGGAGCTCCGCCTGGAGTCGGTGGTCGAGGGCGTGCTGGTCACCGGCACCGCCGAGGCCCGCGTCACCGGCGAGTGCTCCCGCTGCCTGGAGCCGGTGGAGGACGACCTGGAGGTCGACTTCCAGGAGCTGTACTACTACCCGGAGTCCGAGGAGCGTCACCGCGCGATCGCGGGGGACGACGTCGACGAGGAGTCCGAGGACGAGACTTACCGCCTGGAGGGCGATCTGTTCGACCTCCAGCCGGTGCTGCGTGACGCGGTGGTGCTCGCACTGCCGCTGCAGCCGGTGTGCCAGGACGACTGCCTGGGTCTGTGCTCCGAGTGCGGAGCCCGCCTGAGCGACGACCCGTCGCACCACCACGACGCCGCCGACCCCCGGTGGGCGGCCCTGCAGGGACTCTCCGCCGCCCCCGGCGACGAGGGTGACGAGGAATAAGACACAGCGCTGCCCGTGAGGGCCTCGCCGTAGAACCAGGAGATTTACCGTGGCTGTTCCGAAGCGGAAGATGTCGCGCAGCAACACGCGTCACCGCCGTTCCAACTGGAAGGCCGTCGTGCCCGCGCTCGTCGCGTGCGACCGCTGCCACGAGCCGAAGCTCTCGCACATCGCGTGCCCGAGCTGCGGCACGTACAACCGTCGCCAGGTCCTCTCGGTCTGATCGGCGGGGTGCACGGATCGATGTCGGACAGTGGCAGTTCCTCCCGCAAGCCGAACCCCGGGACCAACGGGGGCAAGGGCGGTGGGCCGGCTTCGACCGAATACGACGTCCTGGAAGGGCGCCTCGGGTACTCGCTCGAGCGCGCCCTTCTGGTACGCGCCCTGACCCACCGCTCGTACGCGTACGAGAACGGCGGGCTGCCCACCAACGAGCGCCTGGAGTTCCTCGGCGACTCGGTGCTGGGCCTCGTGGTGACCGACACCCTCTACCGCCTCCACCCGGAGGTCGCCGAGGGGACGCTCGCCAAACTCCGCGCCGCGGTGGTCAACTCCCGCGCGCTCGCCGAGGTCGGCCGCGGCCTGGACCTCGGGGCCTTCATCCGGCTCGGCAAGGGCGAGGAGGGCACCGGCGGCCGCGACAAGTCGTCGATCCTCGCGGACACCGTCGAGGCCGTGATCGGCGCCACCTACCTCGACCAGGGCCTGGACGCGGCCACCGAGTTCGTCCACCGCCTGTTCGACCCGCTGATCGCGGAGTCCGCGCAGCTCGGCGCCGGCCTGGACTGGAAGACCAGCCTCCAGGAGCTCACCGCCTCCGTCGGCCTGGGCGTCCCCGAGTACGTGGTCACCGAGTCCGGCCCGGACCACGAGAAGACCTTCACCGCCGCCGCCCGGGTGGCCGGCGAGGACTACGGGTCCGGCAGCGGACGCTCGAAGAAGGAAGCCGAGCAGAAGGCCGCCGAGTCCGCCTGGCGCGCGATCAAGGCCAAGCACGAGGCCGACCGGGCCGCCGGCGAACCCGCCGCGACGGTCTGACGGCGGTCGCGCCGTGCCCGAGCTGCCCGAGGTCGAGGTCGTCCGCCGCGGTCTGGCCCGCTGGGCCGCCGGACGCACCGTCGCCGACGTCCAGGTGCTGCACCCGCGCGCGGTGCGCCGCCAGGCCGGCGGCGCCGACGAGTTCGCCGCCCTGCTGCGCGGCCGCACGCTCGGCGAACCGCAGCGCCGCGGCAAGTACCTGTGGGTGCCGCTCGGCGACGGCCTGTCGATGATCGGGCACCTCGGCATGAGCGGCCAACTCCTCGTCCAGGAACCGGAGATGGCCGACTCCGTGCACCTGCGGGCCCGGCTCCGCTTCGCCGACGGCGGCACCGAGCTGCGCTTCGTCGACCAGCGCACCTTCGGCGGCCTGGCCGTCGAGGAGGCCGAGGCCGACGACCCCGAGGCCACCCCGCTCTCGCTCGCCCACATCGCCCGCGACCCGCTCGACGCCCGCTTCGACGACGCCGCCTTCGCCCGCGCCCTGCGCGCCAAGCGCACCACCGTCAAGCGCGCCCTGCTCGACCAGACCCTGGTCAGCGGCGTCGGCAACATCTACGCCGACGAGGCGCTCTGGCGCAGCCGCCTGCACTACGACCGCCCCACCGCCACCCTGACCCGCCCCGCCGCGCTCGAACTGCTCGGCCACGCCCGGGACGTGATGACCGCGGCGCTGGCCGTCGGCGGCACCAGCTTCGACTCGATGTACGTCAACGTCAACGGCGAGAGCGGCTACTTCTCCCGGGACCTCGACGCCTACGGCCGCGAGGGGCGGCCCTGCCGCCGCTGCGGCACCGCGATGCGCCGGGACGCCTGGATGAACCGCTCCAGCTACTCCTGCCCCACCTGCCAGCGCCCGCCCCGGGCCTGACCCTCAGCCCGGGTTCCCGGCGGAGGCCTTCTCCTCCTCGGCGGCCGCCTGCAGCGCGCCGCCCTCCTCGCCGAAGTAGGCCACGCCGACGGCGCTGACCACGGCGAGCAGGAAGCCGGAGACGGCCAGCCAGCCCAGGCCGTCCCGGGAGGAGTCGCCGAGCCAGAGCACGCCCACCGCGCCGGGGACGACCGTCTCGCCGACCACCAGGGCGGCGGTCGCGCCGTTCACCGAGCCGACCTGCAGGGCGACGGTGTGCAGGTACATCCCGCCCAGGCCGCCGACCAGGACGGCGTACAGGGCCGGGTCGGCGAGCAGCGCGCCGGGCGAGAACGGCTGCACGCCGTCCAGGATCCGCACGCCGATGCCCAGCGCGCCGAAGCCCAGGCCGGAGAGCAGGCCCGCCACGATCGCCCCGCTCGACCCGAGCCGGCGCACCAGCAGCGAACCGCCCGCGATCAGCACCGCCGAGCCGATCAGCAGCGCCCAGTGGAAGGTCCGGTCCGCCTCGTGCCCGCCCTCCGGACCGGCGGCCACCGCGAGCAGCACCAGCGCGCCGCACAGGATGCCGATCGACAGCCACTCCGGTCGGCGCAGCCGCAGGCCCAGCAGCCGGACCGAGAGCACCGCGGTGATCACCAGGTTGGCGCTGATGATGGTCTGCGACAGGAACAGCGGCAGCAGCCAGGCGGCCAGCGCGCCGAGGCCGAAGCCGATGAAGTCGAGCACCGTGCCGAGGATGAACTCCCAGGTGACGGCGGCCTTCGCGGTCGAGGACAGGCTCGGCCCGCCGTGCTCGGTGAGGGTGCCCGCCGCCGCCTCCTGCCGGGCCGAGCGGCGGGCGCCGAGGGCCTGCAGCACCGAGCCGGTGCCGTAGCAGGCGGACGCCGCGACGGCGGTGACGAGGCCGAGGATCACCGGGGGTCTCCTGTCGGTGGGAGAGGGGGGAACGGGTACCGCTGACGGGCACCGCTGCGGAAGATCGTCACCACTATGCCCGCTCCGCGGCCCCGGCCGGACCGCCGGGCGCGAACTCCGGCCGGTCGGCGGGGGTCCGGGCCGCCGCCCTCAGCCCGGAGTAGGGGTCGGTCTCCGGGTGGGAGCAGTACCGGAGGAGGGCGTCGGCCGGTCGGCGGACCGGTACGGTCGGTGACATGAGAACTGTGCTCCGCCGCTCCCGGCCCACCGGCCCCGCCGCCGTCCTGGCGGCGCTGCTCGGCCTGCTGCTGGTGCTCGGGCTGTCCGCGCCCGCCTCGGCGTCCGGGCTGAACGACGCGGCCGACTCCCTGAAGAAGACCCAGGTCTACGTCGACCCGGCGATGAGCGGCCGGTTCTCCGCGGACCAGGCGGAGAAGCTGGCGAAGAAGCTGAAGGACGCCGACAAGCCGATCTTCGTCGCGGTGCTGCCCGCCGGCGACGCGTACCCGGGCAAGACCGTCTTCAAGGACCTGCGCACCAAGGTCGGCATCGTCGGCGTCTACGCGATCTGGCGCGGCGACCAGTTCGCCGCCGACGCGGACTCCGAGGCGCTCGGCCGGAGCGCGACCGACAACCTGGCCGGCGCCGCGTTCCGCTCCAACTCCGGGGACATCGCCGCCACCCTGGACGAGTTCGTCGACGGGGCGGCCAAGCAGACCAGGGGCGAGGGCCCGCAGCACAGCACCTCGATCGCCTGGGTGATCGTCCCGGTGCTGCTGCTCGTGCTGCTCGGCGTCGGCGTCCTGCTGCTCCTCCGCCGCGCCAGGAAGCGCAAGGAGGAGCGGCTGCGGGCCGAACTCGCCCAGCTGCGCACCGTGGTGGACGAGGACATCACCGCGTTCGGCGAGGAGCTCGACCGGCTCGACTTCGATCCCGGCGCCCCCGACGCGGACGACGCCCAGCGCGCCGACTACACCGGCGCGCTGGACGCCTACGACCGAGCCAAGCGGGCCATGGACGAGGCGAAGGAGCCCGAGGACGTCCGCCCGGTGACCGAGGCGCTGGAGCGGGGCCGGTTCGCGCTGGCCACCCTGGCCGCCCGCCGCGCGGGCCGCCCGCTGCCCGAGCGCCGCGTCCCGTGCTTCTTCGACCCGCGGCACGGCCCCTCTAGCACCGACGTGGACTGGGCCCCGCAGGGCGGCGCGGTGCGCTCCGTCCCGGCCTGCGCCGCCGACGCGGCCCGGATCTCCAGCGGCCAGGACCCGGACGTCCGCACCGTGCGGACCGAGCACGGCCACCAGCCGTACTGGGACGCCGGCCCCGCCTACAGCCCCTGGGCCGGCGGCTACTTCGGCGGCGGCCTGCTGCCCGGCCTGCTGGTCGGCACCATGCTCGGCTCGGTGCTCGCCACCCCCGGCTACGCCTACGCGGGCGGCCACGACGGCGGGTACGACTACACCGGCGACGCGGGCGCCGGCGACCACTCGGGCGCCGACTTCGATTCCGCGGACTTCGGCGACGGCTTCGACGGCGGCGGTGGCTTCGACGGCGGCGGGGACTTCGGCGGCGGTGGCGACTTCGGCGGCGGCTTCGGCGACTGACACCCCGCAGCGGGGTCGGGCGGGCGGCGGCGGGGCGGGTGGTGGTGGGGAGGGACGGTGGAAGGGGCGTGAAGCCCGTTCCGAGCGCCCCCGAAGTGCCCGACTATGGTCGGACACATGCAAGGTCACGACAGCCACCGATCCGTCCGCGCCACCATCTGGGTGCGCGGCCGCGTCCAGCAGGTGGGGTTCCGCTGGTGGACCAGGGCCAGGGCCCTGGAGATCGGGCTGACGGGCTACACGAGCAAC
The DNA here is from genome assembly GCF_013364235.1 of Kitasatospora sp. NA04385. Classification (NCBI taxonomy): domain Bacteria; kingdom Bacillati; phylum Actinomycetota; class Actinomycetes; order Kitasatosporales; family Streptomycetaceae; genus Kitasatospora; species Kitasatospora sp. NA04385. The sequence goes on from NZ_CP054919.1 coordinate 5,394,799, forward strand.
CTCGGGGACGGCCGCGTCCAGGTGGTCGCCGAGGGGTCGCGCGCCGACTGCGAGCGGCTGCTCGCCGCGCTGCGCGGGCCCGGAACGCCTGGTCAGGTCAGCGGGGTCACCGAGATCTGGACGGCCGTGGGCGACGGCTACCCGGGCTTCGCGATCCGATGAGCACACCGCAGTTGCCGGCGGGAGGAGAGCCCCCGGCAACTGCCGGTGTCACAGGGTTGCCTTCGGCCCCGACTCGTGGTTGACTCCGCAGACGTAGTGATCCACTAGCCCGGCCGATGGTGTGAGGTTCCCGCCATGCAGGTGACAGGGGCGCGGTAGCGTGCGGTGATCGTGTTGACCCGTACGGTCTTTGGTGAGACGCTGGAAACCCGCGCACAGGTTTGCGTTTAACCGGCGGGGCCACGCCTGTGAGTGTGTCACTCACCAGCGGATGCCCTCGTAGTGCCCAGCCAGCACGTCCGGCGCGCAGACGCGTGCGTATCCCTTCCCCCAAAGACCCACCGTACACGGTTCGGTCACTCAGCGTGGAGGACCACACATCATGGCAAAGGCGCTTCTCGGGTACGTCGGCGGCCCCGACCCGCGAATGCTCTCCGAGATGCGACGGCTGCAGCAGCGCGTCCAGGACCTGGAGAACGAGCTCGTCAAGCTCCAGGCCGAGAACGACGCGCTGTCCGCCGTCGCGGATGAGCACTCGCTGCTCAGCAGCATCGACCTGGACCAGCGCGAGCCGGCCCTGACCTGATCGCTCGTGGTCCTCACGATCGACGCAGTCGTGCACTGAGCTTCCCGGCGCTTCCCCGCCGAGGGGATGGCAGCCTGCAAGGGACGTCCGATGCGGACGTCCCTTCGTCGTGTCCACGCCGGTCGTCCTGCCGTGAGACTGCCCGACCCGCCGCACGGCCAAACCACCGCCTGAAGGTCCGTCGGCGGTGCGCCGGATACAGTCGCAGGCGGCGGGCCGTCCCGGAGGGGAACGGCAGGTGGCGGGTCGCGGTGCGGCGGTTCGCGGCACGGCGAGGAGGACGGTCGGGTGCACCTCAAGAGCCTGACCCTGCGCGGGTTCAAGTCCTTCGCCTCGGCGACCACCCTGCGCTTCGAACCCGGCATCACCTGCGTGGTCGGCCCCAACGGCTCCGGCAAGTCCAACGTCGTCGACGCGCTCTCCTGGGTGATGGGCGAACAGGGCGCCAAGTCGCTGCGCGGCGGCAAGATGGAGGACGTCATCTTCGCCGGCACCAGCGGACGCCCCCCGCTCGGCCGCGCCGAGGTCGCCCTCACCATCGACAACACCGACGGCGCCCTGCCGATCGACTACTCCGAAGTCACCATCACCCGGACGATGTTCCGCAACGGCGGCAGCGAGTACGCGCTCAACGGCACCGTCTGCCGGCTGCTCGACATCCAGGAACTGCTCTCCGACTCCGGCATCGGCCGCGAGATGCACGTCATCGTCGGCCAGGGCCAGCTCGACTCCGTGCTGCACGCCGACCCGATGGGGCGGCGCGCCTTCATCGAGGAGGCGGCCGGCGTCCTCAAGCACCGCAAGCGCAAGGAGAAGGCGCTGCGGAAGCTCGACGCGATGCAGACCAACCTCAACCGCGTCCAGGACCTGGTCGCCGAACTGCGCCGCCAGCTCGGCCCGCTGGGCCGCCAGGCGAAGATCGCCCGGCGCGCCGCCGGCATCCAGGCCGAACTGCGCGACGCTCGGCTGCGGCTGCTCGCCGACGACCTGCTCACCCTGCGCCGCGCCGTCGAGGCCGAGGTCGCCGACGAACTCGCCCTGGCGCTCCGGCGCACCACCGTCGAGCAGGAACTGGCCGCCGCCCTCCAGCGCGAAGCCGTCCTGGAGGCCCAGGTCGAACAGCTCGGGCCCGCCCTGGAGGCCGCCCGGCAGACCTGGTACCGACTCTCCTCGCTCGCCGAGCGCACCCGCGGCACCATCGGGCTCGCCGAGGCCCGGGTGCGGGCCGCCGCCACCGCCGGACAGCTGGAGGAGCGCCGCGGCCGCGACCCGGAGGACCTGGAACGCGAGGCCGCCCGGGTCCGCGCGGAGGAGGCCGCCCTCGAAGAGGCGCTGGAACAGGCGCGGTACGCGCTGGCCGAGGCCGTCGAGGAACGCGCCGACCTGGAACGCGCCCTGACCGAGGAGGAGGCCCGGCTCCGGGCCGCCGCCCGGGCCATCGCCGACCGGCGCGAGGGGCTCGCCCGGCTGCAGGGCGCCGCCGCGGCGGCCCGCTCCCGGGCCGCCGCCGGGGCCGAGGCGCAGCGGCTCGCCACCGCCCGCGACGAGGCCCTGCTGCGGGCCGCCGCCGCCCGGCAGGAGCACGAGCGGTTCCAGGAACAGCACCGGGAGTTCACCGCGGGGGAGGGGGAGGACGAGGAGCGCCGCGACCGGGCCCGCGGCGCACTGCGGGACGCCGAACGGGCGGTCTCGGCGGCCCGCGAGGCGCTCACCGCCGCCGAGCGGGAACGCGCCGCGCTCACCGCCCGGCACGACGCGCTCGCCCTCGGCCTGCGCCGCAAGGACGGCAGCGCCGCCCTGCTGGAGCGCCCCGGCGTCCTCGGCTCCGCCGCCGAACTCCTCACCGTCGAACCCGGGTTCGAGCTCGCGCTGGCCGCCGCGCTCGGCCCCGCCGCCGCGGCCGTCGCCGTCCCCGACACCGACGCCGCCGCCGAGGCCCTGGCCTGGCTACGCGCCACCGACGCCGGGCGGGCCGCCCTGCTGGTCGCCGACCGAACGAGCGCCGCGGGGTCCGCCGGGTCCGCCGGGTCAGCTGCGTCTGTCCCGTCTGCCGCGTCTGCCGGGTCCATCGCGCCCACCGCGTCTGCTGGGTCCATCGCGCCCACCGGGTCTGCCGTGCCTGCCGCATCCGCCGGGTCCACCGCGCCCACCTCATCCACCGCGCCCGCCGGGTCCGCTGCATCCGCCGGGTCCGCCGGGTCCGCCGGGTCCGCCGTGCCTGCCGTGCCTGCCGGGTCCGCCGTGCCTGTCGCATCCGCCGCGCCTGCTGCGTCCGCCGCGTTCGCTGGGTCCACCGCGTCCACCTCATTCACCTCATCCACCGCGCCCGCCGGGTCCGCTGCATCCGCCGGGTCCGCCGTGCCTGCCGCGCCAGCCGTGCAGCCGCCCGCCGGAGCACGCTGGGCCGGGGCCCTCGTCGAGGGGCCGCCCGCCGTTGCGGCCGCTGCCCGGCGGTTGCTGGAACGCACCGCCGTGGTCGAGGACCTGGCCGCCGCCCGGCAGTTGGTCGCCGCCCACCCGCACTGGAGCGCCGTCACCCGGGACGGCGACCTGCTCTCCGCCGCCCTCGCCCACGGCGGCTCGCCCGGCGCGCCCAGCCCGCTGGAGACCCGGGCCGCCGTCGCCGAGGCCGCCCGCGGCATCGAGGAGCTCGACACCCGCTGCGGGCAGTCGGCCGGAGAGCTCGCCGCCGCCCGCGAACACCGGGCCGAACTCGCCGCCGAAGTCGAACGGTTGACCGACCTGCGGCGCCGCGGCGAACAGCGCCGGGCCGAACTCGCCGGTGCCCTCGGCCGCTCCGCCGGCGCCGCCCGGGCCGCCGCCGACGAGGGCGGGCGCGCCGCCACCGCCGCCGGGGCGGACGGCGCGCTCGCCGAGGCCCGCACCGCCGCCGAGGAGCTCGCCGCCCGGCTCACCGCCGCCGAGGAACTCGCCGACGGCGGCGAGGACGAGCCCGACCCGCCGAACGCGACCGGCTCGCCGCCGCCGCGTCCGCCGCCCGGCAGGCCGAGCTGGAGTCCCGGCTCGCCGTCCGCACCCACGAGGAGCGGGTCCGCGGCCTGGCCGGACGCGCCGACCAGCTCGACCGCGCCGCCCGCGCCGAACGCGAGGCCGCGCCCGCGCCACCGAGCGCCGCGAACGCGCCCGCCGGGAGTCCGCCACCGCCACCGCCGTCGCCACCGGCGCCCGCCACCTGCTCGGCCGGATCGAGGCGACGCTCGCCGCCGCCGAGGCCGAGCGCGCCGCCGTCGAGGCCGACCGCGCCGCCCGCGAGGCCGAACTGCGGCGGTTCCGCGAGCACGGCCGCGAGCTCAAGGCCGAACTCGACCGCCTGGTCGACGCCGGCCACCGCGACGAGGTGCTGCGCGCCGAGAAGCGGCTGCGGATCGAACAGCTGGAGTCCCGGGCGCTGGAGGAGTTCGGCATCGAGGGCGGCGACCTGCTCGCCGGCTACGGCCCCGACCAGCCCGTCCCCGCCCCGCCGCCCGGGGACGGCCGCGCCGCCGGGGACGGCCGTACCGCCGGGGACGACGCCGAGCCCGGCGAGCCCCGCCCGTACGTCCGGGCCGAGGTCGAGCAGCGGCTCAAGGCCGCCGAACGCGCCCACCAGCAGCTCGGCAAGGTCAACCCGCTCGCGCTGGAGGAGTTCGCCGCACTGGAGGCCAGGCACCGGTTCCTCGGCGAACAGCTCGACGACCTGCGCCGCAGCCGCCGCGACCTGATGGACATCGTCCGCGACGTCGACACCCGGGTCGAGCAGCTGTTCACCGCCGCCTACCACGACACCGCCGCCCAGTTCGAGGGCGTCTTCGCCCGGCTGTTCCCCGGCGGCGAGGGCCGGCTGCTGCTCACCGACCCGGAGAACATGCTCACCACCGGCGTCGAGGTCGAGGCCCGGCCGCCGGGCAAGAAGGTCAAGCGGCTCTCGCTGCTCTCCGGCGGCGAGCGCTCGCTCACCGCCGTCGCCCTGCTGGTGTCGATCTTCAAGGCCAGGCCCAGCCCGTTCTACGTCATGGACGAGGTCGAGGCCGCGCTGGACGAGACCAACCTGCGGCGGCTGGTCGGGATCATGGAGGAGCTGCGGGAGAGCTCCCAACTGATCGTCATCACCCACCAGAAGCTCACCATGGAGTCCGCCGACGCCCTGTACGGCGTCACCATGAAGGGCGACGGCATCTCGCAGGTGATCAGCCAGCGGCTGCGGGTACCAGGACAACCGGAACGCAAGGACGAGCACAGGACAGCGCTGGAACCCGCGGAGCCGGGCCCGGCATAGGCGCTAAGTGATACTGGACGGGTTATGGAATACGTGATCCTTGCCGTTGTCATCGCGGTGGTCGCCATCGGCGCGATCACCGGACTCGTCGTTTCCGGCAAACGACGCAAAGAACTGGACAAGCCGGGCCAGGCGCCGACCATCACCGCGCCCGCCCCGACCAAGCCCGCCCCGGCGAAGCCCGCTGAGGGGGCCGCCGAGCCCACCGCGCCGCCCGCGGCGACCGGGGCCACCGAGGCGCCGCAGGCCCCCGCGGCACCGGCCGGCGAGCCCGCGGCCGGCGAGCCCGGGGCGCCGACCGCCGAGGAGGTGCGGGTCGAGGAGGCCGAGGCCGCGCCCGCGATCGAGGTGCCCGAGCCCACCGCGGGGCGCCTGGTCCGGCTGCGCTCCCGGCTCTCCCGCTCGCAGTCCACCCTCGGCAAGGGACTGCTCACCCTGCTCTCCCGCGACCGCCTCGACGAGGACACCTGGGAGGAGATCGAGGAGACCCTCCTCACCGCCGACGTCGGCGTCGCCGCCACCCAGGAGCTGGTCGACAACCTGCGCACCCGGGTCAAGGTGCTCGGCACCCGCACCCCCGACGACCTGCGCGGCCTGCTCCGCGAGGAGCTCGTCGAGCTGATCGGCACCGACGCCGACCGCACCGTCCGCTCGGTCAAGCACGAGGACGGCCCGGCCGTGGTGCTGGTGGTCGGCGTCAACGGCGTCGGCAAGACCACCACCACCGGCAAGCTCGCCCGCGTCCTGGTCGCCGACGGCCGGAAGGTCGTCCTCGGCGCCGCCGACACCTTCCGCGCCGCCGCCGCCGACCAGCTGCAGACCTGGGGCGAGCGGGTCGGCGCGCACACCGTGCGCGGCCCCGAGGGCGGCGACCCGGCGTCCGTCGCCTTCGACGCCGTCAAGCAGGGCATCGCCGACGGCGTCGACACCGTCCTGGTCGACACCGCGGGCCGCCTGCACACCAAGACCGGCCTGATGGACGAGCTCGGCAAGGTCAAGCGGGTCGTGGAGAAGCACGGCCCGGTCGACGAGGTGCTGCTCGTGCTGGACGCCACCACCGGGCAGAACGGCCTGGTCCAGGCCCGGGTGTTCGCCGAGGTCGTGGACATCACCGGCATCGTGCTCACCAAGCTCGACGGCACCGCGAAGGGCGGCATCGTCATCTCGGTGCAGCGCGAACTCGGCGTGCCGGTCAAGCTGATCGGCCTCGGCGAGGGCGCGGACGACCTCGCGCCGTTCGAGCCGGGCGCCTTCGTGGACGCGCTGCTCGGCTGAGCCGCCGCCACCCGACCGCACAGGGCCCGTTCGAGGAGGGAAGCCCCCTCCCGGACGGGCCCTGCGGCTGCCGGGGGCATCGCCCCCGGGGGCCGCTAGCTGGCGAACTCGGTCTGGCGGTCGCGGGTGCGGTGGCAGGCGTAGGCGAGGGTGCCCAGCAGCAGGCGGGCCTCGGGCGGGGCGCCGTCCGCGGTCGGGCGGCGCAGCCAGCGCATCGGGCCGAGCGGGCCCAGCGGGGTGGGCGGGGCGGCCAGGTAGGAGCCGAGGCCGTGGCAGGCGAGGTCGAGCGAGGCGTCGTCCCAGCCCATCCGGTAGAGCAGGTCGGGCAGCCGCTCGGCGGTGCCGGGGGCGACGAACAGCAGCAGCCGCCCGGCCGGGGAGGCCAGCACCGGGCCGACCTGGGTGCCCATCCGCTCCAGCCGGACCAGCGCCTGCAGGCCGGGCTGGGCCGGCACGTCCAGCACGTCGAACTGGTGGCCGGTCGGCAGGAGCAGCGCGGCGTCGGCCGGACATCGGACGGCGAGCTCGGCGGCCGTCGCGCCGGGGGCGATGGCCGGGCCGACCCGGAGGTGCAGGTTGGGCGCGGCGCAGCGCGGGACGCCGCAGTCGCAGGCCGTCCCGGCGCGCACGGTCGGGCTGCCGGCGGCCAGCGTCCAGCCCCAGCGCCCGGAGTACTCGGCGGCGGCCTGCAGCGCGGTGGGCCGGGTGCGGCGGCGGCCGCCGAGGGGGGTGAGCCGCAGGGTGCCGAAGAGCTTGTCCATGCCACCCCCAACCTGTTCCGGTCGCCGCTGGTTACGGGACGGTGACGGCGCGTCGCCGGTCGGGTGCGGGGTGCGGGGTGCGCCGGAGGCGCGCGCGGTGCGGCGCGCGCCGATCCGGGTGGCCCGCGCGAGCAGGCGCCTTGCACCGGCGCTTCGGATGCCGGATCGTCGTTGCCGCACGCGTGCCTCCGTCGAGTTCCGTCGGGTTCCGTCGGGTCCGGGCATGTGCCGGGGTCATGCCGGGCTGACTGACAGTGAATCGCGCCCGCCGGTCCGGTAGTTCACCCTTGGGGGTGGCGAAAGGTGGCGTTTCTCCGGCGTTGCTCCCCCGGATGGCGCAGGGGCGCTACGTTCGGCACACGGAACGCAGTCGGCCGGTCACGCGGGCGGCGACGGACAAGGGTCAAGGCGAATGCGGGGCCCCGGGGTCGGGGCGGGATGGGGACGGTCCCATGGGTGAGAAGCAGCCGAACGAGAAGCTTGGCTCCTGGTTCGCGCGCAGCGGCTGGTCGAAGGGCGAGCTGGCGCGCCAAGTGAACCGCAGGGCACGGCAGATCGGCGCGCACCACGTCTCCACGGACACCTCGCGGGTGCGCCGTTGGCTGGACGGCGAGCAGCCGCGCGAGCCGATCCCGAAGATCATGTCGGAGCTGTTCTCGGAGCGCTTCGGCTCGGTGGTCTCGGTCGAGGACCTCGGCCTGCGCGCGGTGGTCCAGGTGACCACCGCCGGCAGCGGGGTGGACCTGCCCTGGAGCCCGCAGCAGACGGTGCAGGCGATCAGCGAGTACTCGCGCAGCGACCTGATGCTCAACCGCCGGGGTTTCCTGGGCACTTCGCTGGCGCTGACGGCCGGCGCCGCGCTGATCGAGCCGATGCAGCGCTGGCTGACGCCCGGTCCGAACGGCGCGCCCACCCCGATCCTGGCGGCGGCCAACGGCGGCGAGCACTTCACCGGGCGGCTGTCCGAGCCGGAGATGCAGCTGCTGGAGCAGACCACCGAGATGTTCCGCAAGTGGGACGCGCAGAACGGCGGCGGCCTGCGCCGCAAGGCCGTGGTGGGCCAGCTCCACGAGGTCACCGACCTGCTGCAGGAGAGCTACCCCGAGGCGATCACCAAGCGGCTGTTCCGGATCACCGCCGAACTCGCCCACCTGGCGGGCTTCATGTCGTACGACGTGGGCATGCACCCGAGCGCGCAGAAGTACTACGTGCTGGCGCTGCACGCGGCCAAGGAGGCCGGCGACCGCCCGTTCGGGGCGCACGTGCTGACCGACATGAGCCGGCAGATGATCCACCTCAACCGCGGCGAGGACGCGCTGGAGCTGATCCACCTCGCCCAGTACGGCAGCCGGGACACCGCCACCGCCCGCCAGCAGTCGCTGCTGTACGCGATGGAGGCGCGGGCGTACTCCAACATCGGCGAGCTCAACCGGTGCGCCCGGGCGGTCCGGCTGTCCGAGGACACCTTCAGCGACATCAGGGAGAGCAACGAGGAGACGCCGAACTGGCTCAAGTTCTTCTCGTACGCCGAGCTGTGCGCGGAGAACGGGCACTCCTACCGGGACCTGGCGTACACCTCGGACCACGGCGCGGCGATGGCCAAGCCCGCCGAGCGGCTGATCACCGAGGCGGTCGACCGGTTCCGGGACGACCAGGACCACGTCCGCACCTACGCGTTCAACCTGGTCGGGATGGCCTCGGTGCGGCTGCTGCAGAACGAGCCGGAGGAGGCGGCGAAGTTCTGCGAGGAGGCGGTCGACATCGCCAAGAAGGTGCGTTCCGAGCGGCTGAACACCCGGGTCCGCAAGACCTCCGAGGCCGCCAGCCGGGACTTCCGCGGCGCCCCCGGGGTGGCCCGGCTGGCCGAGCGGGTGGTGCACGACATCCCGGAGTTCGTCTCGGTGGTCTGACCCCCGCCGCCCGCCCCTGCGTCCACGGCCGTCCGCCCCCCGCCCGGACGGCCGTCGGAGTATGACACGGGCTGTCCAGTACGCGTCACCAGGTGTGGTTCACCTGCCCGTAACGGGCGCGTCAACCGCGTCACTGCGGCGAAACACCGTGCCGCATCGGCGGAAACCCGGCTTGGGCACTCTCCTCTCATCGCCGACACGCCGGGATGGCACGGGACAGGTATCCCGGTCGTGGTGCGGCTCTCATTTCGGAGGAGACGCCGATGCCGGACGGCTTCAGCGCGGGCGATACCGCCTTTGTGTTCATCTGTGCGGCCCTGGTCATGTTGATGACCCCGGGCCTGGCCTTCTTCTACGGAGGCATGGTCAGGGTCAAGAGCACCCTCAACATGCTGGTGATGAGCTTCATCTCACTGGCCATCGTCACCGTGCTCTGGGTCCTGTACGGCTACTCGCTGGCCTTCGGGCCGGACGCGGGGGCGGGCCTGATCGGCAACCTCGACTTCCTGGGCATGCGCGGCATCGACCTGAACGCGCTGACCGGAACGATCCCGGTGACCGGCTTCGCCGCCTTCCAGCTGATGTTCGCGATCATCACTCCGGCGCTGATCAGCGGCGCGATCGCGGACCGGGCGAAGTTCGCGGCCTGGAGCCTGTTCGTGGCGCTCTGGGTGACCGTCGTGTACTTCCCGGTCGCGCACTGGGTGTTCTTCTTCGACGGCGGCAACGGCGGCTGGCTCGGTGACCGCAACGGCGTGATCGACTTCGCCGGCGGCACCGCGGTGCACATCAACGCCGGTGCGGCGGGCCTGGCCCTGGCGCTGGTGCTGGGCAAGCGGATCGGCTTCAAGAAGGACCCGATGCGCCCGCACAACCTGCCGCTGGTGATGCTCGGCTCCGGCCTGCTGTGGTTCGGCTGGTTCGGCTTCAACGCCGGCTCGGCGCTGGCCGCCAACGGCGTGGCGGGCATGGCCTTCGTGAACACCCAGGTCGCCACCGCCGCCGCCGTCCTCGGCTGGCTGGCCTACGAGAAGATCAAGCACGGCGCGTTCACCACCCTCGGCGCCGCCTCCGGCGCGGTGGCCGGCCTGGTCGCCATCACCCCGGCCTGCGGCTCGGTCTCCCCGCTCGGCTCGATCGCGATCGGCCTGATCGCCGGCGCGCTGTGCGCCGCGGCGATCAGCCTGAAGTACAAGTTCGGCTTCGACGACTCGCTCGACGTGGTCGGCGTCCACCTGGTCGGCGGCGTCATCGGCTCGCTGCTGATCGGCTTCTTCGCCACCGGCCACGTCGGCCAGACCGCGTCCGGCCTGTTCTACGGCGGCGGCCTGGGCCAGCTCGGCAAGCAGGCGCTCGGCGTGGTCGCCGTCCTGGTGTACTCCTTCGTGCTCTCCTGGCTGCTGGGCCAGGCGATCCAGAAGACCATCGGCTTCCGGGTCTCCGAGGACGTCGAGGTGTCCGGCATCGACCAGGCCGAGCACGCCGAGTCCGCCTACGACTTCACCGCCGTCGGCGCCAGCCTCGCCCGCACCGTGGCCGCCCCGGTGGCCGTCCCTGCCGAGAAGACCGAGGTCGACGCCCGATGAAGCTCATCACCGCCGTCATCAAGCCGCACCGCCTGGACGAGGTCAAGGACGCCCTGCAGGCGTTCGGGGTGCACGGCCTGACCGTCACCGAGGCCAGCGGCTACGGCCGGCAGCGCGGCCACACCGAGGTCTACCGCGGCGCCGAGTACACCGTCGACCTGGTGCCGAAGGTCCGGATCGAGATACTGGTCGACGACGAGGACGCCGAGCAGCTGATCGACGTGGTCGTCAAGGCGGCCCGCACCGGGAAGATCGGCGACGGCAAGGTCTGGTCGATCCCGGTCGAGACCGCCGTCCGGGTCCGCACCGGCGAACGCGGCCCCGACGCCCTCTGAGCGCGCCGGTCCCCGAGGAACCCCCGACCCGCTCTGATCCACCGCCGAAAACCCTCCTGGCGGACCTGCCCCTGCGGCAGGTCCGCCGAAGGCGTATCCGGCACCAGTACGCACCGGGAGCAGACGTGAGCAGCACCGACCCCGCCGAGTACGGCTACCCGGCCGAACGCGCCCGCCTGCTGGCGGACCCCGGGGCCACCGGCCCGCAGCGCCGCGCGGCCCTAGCCCGGCTCACCGACGACTGGCTGGCCGGCCTCTACCGGATGGCCGGCGCCCCCGCCCGCACCGCCCTGGTCGCCGTCGGCGGCTACGGCCGGGGCGAGCTCTCCCCGCGCAGCGACCTGGACGTGCTGCTGCTGCACGAGGGCCCGCTCGCCGCCGACCTCGCCGAACGCGTCTGGTACCCGGTCTGGGACGGCGGCGTCGCCCTCGACCACGCCGTCCGCACCCCCGCCGAGGCCCGCGCGGTCGCCGCCGAGGACCTCAAGGCCCAGCTCGGCCTGCTCGACGCCCGCCACCTGGCCGGCGACCCGCAGCTCACCGCCGACCTGCGCTCCGCCGTCCTCGCCGACTGGCGCGCCGCCGCCCCCGAACGCCTCCCCGAGCTGCGGGAACTCGGCCGGGCCCGGGCCGAGCGGCACGGCGAGCTGTCCTTCCTGCTCGAACCCGACCTCAAGGAGGCCCGCGGCGGCCTGCGCGACCTGGTCGCCCTCAACGCGGTCGCCGCCACCTGGCTCGCCGACGCCCCCCGCGACGGCCTGGACGCCGCCGCCCGCACCCTCGCCGACGTCCGCGACGCGCTGCACCTGACCACCGGCCGGGCCACCGAACGGCTCTCCCTGCAGGACCAGGACCAGGTCGCCGAACGCCTCGGCGTGCTCGACGCCGACACCCTGCTGCGGCAGGTCTACCAGGCCGCCCGCACCGTCGCGTACGCCGGGGACGTCACCTGGCGCTCGGTGGACCGGGTGCTGGCCGAGCGCCGCCGGGCCGCGCCGCGCCGCGCCGTCCGGTTCGGCTTCCCGTTCAACGGCGCCCGGCGCGCCCGGCCGGACCGGCCGCGCCCGAGCGCCGCCCGCTCGCCGAGGGCGTGGTCGAGCAGGACGGCGAGGCGGTGCTCGCCCAGGCCGCCCGGCCCGCCACCGACCCGGTGCTGCCGCTGCGGGCCGCCGCCGCGGCCGCCCAAGCCGGGCTGACCGTCGGCTACGCCACCGTCCGCCGGCTCGCCGCCGAGACCGGGCCGCTGCCGGTGCCCTGGCCCGACGAGGCCCGCGAACAGCTGGTCACCCTGCTCGGCGCCGGCGAGGCCTGCCTGCCGGTCTGGGAGGCGCTGGAGGCCGAGGGGCTGATCAGCCGGATGCTGCCCGACTGGGAGCGGGTCCGCTGCCGGCCGCAGCGCAACGCCGTGCACCGCTGGACCGTCGACCGGCACCTGATCGAGACCGCCGTCCGGGCCGCCGCGATGACCCGCCGCACCGCCCGCCCCGACCTGCTGCTGGTCGCCGCCCTGCTGCACGACCTCGGCAAGGGCTGGCCCGGTGACCACTCCGAGGCCGGCGAGGTGATCGTCCGCGACGTCGCGGTCCGGATGGGCTTCGACAAGCAGGACACCGACACCCTGGCACTGCTGGTGCGCCACCACCTGACGCTGGTCGACACCGCCACCCGGCGCGACCCCGACGACCCGGCCACCGCCGACCTGATCGCCAAGACCGTCGGCACCCAGGCCCACCTGGAGCTGCTGCACGCCCTCACCGAGGCCGACGCCACCGCCACCGGCCCCGCCGCCTGGTCCGCCTGGCGGGCCTCGCTGGTCGCCACCCTGGTCGAGCGGACCGCCGCCCGGCTGGCGGGGGAGACCCGGCCGGGGGCCACCGACCCCGAGACCACCGCCGACCAGGAGCGGCTCGCCGTCGAGGCCGCCCGCACCGGCGGCCCCGCACTCGACCTGACCGCCCACGCCGAACCGGCGCCGGAGGGCGGCGGCGGCGAACCGATGGGCGTCGAACTCACCCTGGCCATCCCCGACCGCCCCGGCCTGCTCGGCACGGTGGCCGGCGTGCTCGCCGTGCACCGCCTCGCCGTCCGCAAGGCCGGCCTGCGCGAACTCGACCCGGTCGGCGCCGGCCCCGTGCTGCTGCTGTCCTGGACGGTCGCCGCCGAGTACGGCGACCTGCCCGAGGCGGCCCGGCTCCGCGCCGACCTGCGCCGCGCCCTGGACGGCTCGCTCGACGTCACCCGCAAGCTCGCCGAGCGGGACGCCGCCGCGCCGCGCCGCCGCGGCATCAGCACCCCGCCGCCGGTGGTCACCGTCGCCCCGCACGACGCCTCGCGCTCCGCCACCGTGCTGGAGGTCCGCGCGCACGACGCGCCCGGCCTGCTGCACCGGATCGGCCGCGCCCTGGACGCCTCCGGCGTGCGGGTCCGCACCGCGCACGTCTCCACCCTCGGCGCGGAGGCCGTCGACGCCTTCTACCTCACCTCGACCGACGGCCGGCCGCTGGCGGCGGACCGCGCGCAGGAGGTCGCCCGGGCGGTCCGGGCCGCCCTGGAGGCGCACTGACCCGCTGTTCCCGCCGGGGCGCAGACCCCCGGCCGGGGTACGGCTACCCTTGGGGGCGACGACAGTACCCGTACTCGATGCCGCAAGGGACCCGCGACCGACGTGTTCGACACTCTCTCCGACCGCCTCGCAGCGACGTTCAAGAACCTCCGGGGCAAGGGCCGTCTCAGCGAGGCGGACATCGACGCCACCGCGCGCGAGATCCGGATCGCCCTGCTGGAGGCGGACGTCGCGCTCCCCGTGGTCCGCGCCTTCATCAAGCAGGTCAAGGACCGTGCCCTCGGTTCCGAGGTCTCCGGCGCGCTGAACCCGGCCCAGCAGATCATCAAGATCGTCAACGAGGAGCTGGTCAGCATCCTCGGTGGCGAGACCCGCCGCCTGCGCTTCGCCAAGACCGGCCCGACCGTGATCATGCTGGCCGGCCTCCAGGGCGCGGGCAAGACCACGCTGGCCGGAAAGCTCGGCCACTGGCTCAAGTCCCAGAAGCACACCCCGCTGCTGGTCGCCTGCGACCTCCAGCGCCCCAACGCCGTCACCCAGCTCGGCGTCGTCGCGGAGCGGGCCGGCGTCGCCTTCTACGGCCCGCAGCCCGGCAACGGCGTCGGTGACCCGGTGCAGGTCGCCCGCGACTCCATCGAGTACGCCAAGCAGAAGCAGTACGACGTCGTCATCGTCGACACCGCCGGCCGCCTCGGCATCGACGCCGAACTGATGCAGCAGGCCGCCGACATCCGCGCCGCGGTCGACCCGGACGAGGTCCTGTTCGTGGTCGACGCCATGGTCGGCCAGGACGCGGTCACCACCGCCCAGGCCTTCCTCGAAGGCGTCGACTTCACCGGCGTGGTGCTCTCCAAGCTCGACGGCGACGCCCGCGGCGGCGCCGCGCTCTCGGTCGCCCACGTGACCGGCCGCCAGATCATGTTCGCCTCCAACGGCGAGAAGGTCGACGACTTCGACGCCTTCCACCCCGACCGGATGGCCTCGCGCATCCTCGGCATGGGCGACGTCCTCTCGCTGATCGAGAAGGCCGAGCAGACCTTCTCCCAGGCCGAGGCCGAGAAGATGGCCGCCAAGCTCCAGGGCGGCGGCAAGGACTTCACGCTCGACGACTTCCTGTCGCAGCTGGAGCAGGTCCAGAAGATGGGCTCGATCTCCAAGCTGCTCGGCATGCTCCCCGGCATGGGCCAGATCCGGGAGCAGATCAACAACCTGGACGACAAGGACGTCAACCGGGTCGGCGCGATCATCAAGTCGATGACCCCGGCCGAGCGGTCCGACCCCAAGCTCATCAACGGCTCGCGCCGCCTGCGCATCGCCAAGGGCTCCGGCGTCCAGGTCGGCGAGGTCTCCAGCCTGGTCGAGCGGTTCTTCGAGGCCCGCAAGATGATGTCCGCGATGGCCTCCGGCAAGGGCATCCCCGGCATGCCGGGCATCCCCGGGATGGGCGGCGGCGGCAAGCGCTCCGCCAAGAAGGCCCCGGTCGCCAAGGGCAAGCGCAAGAGCGGCAACCCGCTCAAGCGGGCGCAGGAGGAGGCGGCCGCCGCCGAGCGCAAGGCGCTCGGCCCCGGCCAGGGCACCCAGCCGGGCGGCGCGTTCGGCCTCCAGCCGGGCAAGGGCCCGGCCGACTTCGACCTCCCCAAGGAGTTCAAGGACCTGCTGTAGGCACCCCCGGGGGCGCGGGGAGGACCACGGGCGACCGGGTTCTCCCCGCGCCCCCGTTTTCGCGCCCCGTTGCGCGATGATGTCCCGTATGCGCGTGACGATCCGAGCCCCCCGCCCCGATGACGTCGTCCCCTACGCCGAGGCGGTGCGGCGCTCCGCCGCGCACATCGGGCGGTGGAACCCGGTCGAGCCGGACGGCATGCCGGACCTGCTGAGCCGTCAGGGCGCCGGACTGCGGACGTTCATGGTCGTCGACACCGGGACCGGCGGCCTGGTCGGCAAGTGCAACGTGGCGAACATCGTGATGGCGCGGTTCTGCAACGGCGTGCTGGGCTACGACTCGTACCAGCCGTTCGTCGGGACGGGCCGGATGACGGAGGGCATGCGGCTGGTGGTGGAGCGCTGCTTCACGCCGCCCGAGCGGGGCGGGCTGGGGCTGCACCGGCTGGAGATCAACGTGCAGCCGGACAACGGGCGTTCGATCGCGCTGGCCCGCCGGCTGGGCTTCCGGCACGAGGGCTTCACGCCGCGGATGCTGTTCCTGCAGGACGCCTGGCGCGACCACGAGCGGTTCGCGCTGACGGCCGAGGAGTGGCCGACGCCGGTGCGCTGACCGGCCGGGCCGCGGCGTTGCGCGCCGCCCGGCGCGGCGGGCGGTCCGTATCGTCCGGTGGGTGAGCAACCCCGTGCCGCCGCGCCAGACCCCCGACCAGCCCTGGCGCTCCGAGGGCGCCCCGCCCCCGCCGCCGCCGAAGAAGCGGATGCCGGGCGGCTGGACGGGCCTGGTCCTCACCGCGCTGGTGGTGTTCCTGCTGTCGGACGCCCTGCTGAGCTTCTTCGGCAACGGCGGCTCGACCACGATCTCGTACACCGAGTTCAGCAAGCAGCTGAACAGCGGGAACGTCACCAAGATCTACTCCAAGGGCGACGCCATCGAGGGCACGCTCAAGGAGGGGCAGCCCAAGCCGGACGGGGAGAAGGGCGACTACAAGGAGTTCACCACCCAGCGCCCGGCGTTCGCCACCGACAACATCTGGGGCACCCTGCAGTCCCAGAACGTCGAGGTGACGGCCCGCCCGGTGGTGCAGCAGCGCAGCTTCCTGGCGAACCTGCTGATCTCGCTGGCGCCGATGCTGCTGCTGATCGGGGTCTGGGTGCTGATCGCCCGCCGGATGGCCGGCGGGATCGGCGGCGGCGCGCTCGGCCGCAAGGCCCCGCCGAAGCCGGTGGACACCACCCAGGGCAAGCGCACCACCTTCCGGGACGTGGCCGGCATCGACGAGGTCGAGGCCGAACTCAGCGAGGTGGTCGACTTCCTGAAGAACCCGCAGGCCTACCGCCGGCTCGGCGCGAAGATGCCGCGCGGCGTCCTGCTGTCCGGCCCGCCCGGCACCGGCAAGACGCTGCTGGCCCGCGCCGTCGCGGGCGAGGCCGACGTGCCGTTCTTCTCCGCCTCGGCCTCCGAGTTCATCGAGATGATCGTCGGCGTCGGCGCCGGCCGGGTCCGCGAGCTGTTCGCCGAGGCCCGCAAGGTCGCCCCCGCGATCGTGTTCATCGACGAGATCGACACCATCGGCCGCCAGCGCGGCGGCGGGGGCGGCATGGGCGGCCACGACGAGCGCGAGCAGACCCTCAACCAGATCCTCACCGAGATGGACGGGTTCTCCGGCGCCGAGGGCGTGATCGTGATCGCCGCGACCAACCGGGCCGAGGTCCTCGACCCGGCGCTGCTGCGCCCCGGCCGGTTCGACCGCCGGATCACCGTCAGCCCGCCCGACCGCACCGGCCGCGAGCAGATCCTGCGGATCCACACCCGCCAGGTGCCGCTGGCGAAGGGCACCGACCTGGGCGCCGTCGCCCGCACCACGCCCGGCATGACCGGCGCCGACCTGGCCAACCTGGTCAACGAGGCCGCGCTGATCGCCGTCAAGCGCCAGCAGGACGCCGTCGACCAGGCGAACCTCTCCGAGGCCCTGGAGAAGGTCCAGCTCGGCGCCGTCCGCCCGCTGGTGATGCCCCGGCAGGAACGCGAGCGGACCGCCTTCCACGAGTCCGGGCACGCCCTGCTCGGCATGCTGCAGCCCGGCGCCGACCCGGTCCGCAAGATCACCATCGTGCCGCGCGGCCGCGCCCTCGGCGTCACCCTCTCCACCCCCGACACCGACCGCTACTCCTACACCGAGCCCTACCTGCGCGGCCGGATCATCGGCGCGCTCGGCGGGATGGCCGCCGAGCAGGTGGTCTACGGGGTGGTCACCACCGGCGCCGAGAGCGACCTCGAACAGCTCACCACCATCGCCCGCTCGATGGCCGGCCGCTGGGGCATGAGCGAGCGGGTCGGCCGGGTCACCGCGATCCCCGACGACAGCCAGTCCCCGTACGGGCTGGCCGCCGCCCCGACCACGCTGGACGCGGTCGACGAGGAGGCCCGCCGGATCGTCGGCGAGTGCTGGGAGGAGGCCGTCGCGCTGCTGAACCGGCACCGAGACCGGCTCGACGCGCTGGCCGCCGCCCTGCTGGAGGCCGAGACCCTGGACGAGGCCGCCGCGTACGCCGCCGCCGGGCTCGACCGGTCCTCCTGACGCCGCCCGCGGGGTTCCGCCGCCGCTGCCTGCCCTGCCTGCCCTGCCTTCCCTGCTGTTCCGCCGTCCGCCGGGACGGTCCCTCAGGCGCGGGGTTTGGTCCCCACCGACCAGCGGAACTCGTTCGCCATCCGCACCGAGCCGTCCGGGCGCAGGAAGGGGTGCAGCGCCTCCTGGAGCTCCTTCGCCACCAGTGCCGCACCCGCGGCCTCCTCGGCCCGGTCGAACAGGCCGGTCGACAGCAGGCCGCGGACCGCCGAGTCCAGGCCCGCGTAGGCGAACGGGCAGGCCACCCGGCCGCCCCCGGACGGGTGCGTCCCGGCCGCGACGAGCAGCGTCTCCAGCGCGCCCGGGCCGGCCGCCGCGAACGGGTCCGGCGTGCCGAGCGGGGCGTGCCGGCGCGCGACCTCCAGCACGGCGGCGCTCTCGCAGCGCTCCGCCGGACCCCAGGAGGCCACCACCACCTGCCCGCCGGGCAGCGCGCGGGCAGCCGCCCGGGCGACCAGCGCGGGCACCGGCGGCTGCTCGAAAACCGTCACCAGGGAGTGCGCCGGGCGGGGGACGGGGTGCGCCGAACGGGCGACGTCCTCCGCCCGGCCGCCGGGCGCCACCTGGAGCCCGCGGGCCGCCGCGAGCTCCCGCAGACCGCCGTCCGCCTCCACCCCCGCGACCTGCGCGCCGCGCTCGGCGGCGAGCAGCAGCGCCAGCCCGGACCGGCAGCCCACGCCCAGCAGGCTGGTGGCCGAGCCGACCTCCAGCCGCCGGTAAACGTCCTGGTAGAGGGGGACGAGCATGCGCTCCTGGATCTCCGCCCAGTCCCGCGCCCGACCGCCGCGCCCGGCCGGCCCGTCCGTCCGGACCCGGTCCACGGTGCTGCCGGTCACCTGCGCTGAAGCCATCGCGGCCTCCCATTCGGTCCTCGGAATCGGCTGCGGCCCCCGCAGCCCTGCCCCCCGGTCCCCTCTCCAGCGAACAGCGGGCCGCCCCCGACGTCCAGAGGGGTGCGAGCAGGTATCCGTGCGCCGCGGGTGTGCGCCCCGGGGTGTGCGCGGGGCGTGCGGCGGCGGGACGGGCCCGCGGCCGTACGGTGAACCGGATTCACGGTCGGGCCCGGGTTTTCCGTACCATTCGGCCCATGGCTAAGGCACCCGTTCTCACCCCCCAGGCGGAAGACTTCCCCCGCTGGTACCAGGACCTCATCAACAAGGCCGAGCTGGCCGACAACGGTCCGGTGCGCGGCACCATGGTCATCCGACCGTACGGCTACGGCCTGTGGGAGCGGATGCAGCAGGAGATGGACGCGCGGATCAAGAAGGCCGGCGCGCAGAACGCCTACTTCCCGATGTTCATCCCGCAGTCCTACCTGACCAAGGAGGCCGAGCACGTCGAGGGCTTCGCCCCCGAGCTCGCGGTGGTCACCCACGGCGGCGGCAAGGAGCTGGAGGAGCCGGTCGTCGTCCGGCCCACCTCCGAGACCATCATCAACGAGTACTTCTCCAAGTGGGTGCAGAGCCACCGCGACCTGCCGCTGCTGATCAACCAGTGGGCCAACGTGGTCCGCTGGGAGCTGCGCCCGCGCGTCTTCCTGCGCACCACCGAGTTCCTCTGGCAGGAGGGCCACACCGCCCACGCCACCTACGAGGACGCCCGCGCGTACGCCTCGCGGATCCACACCGACGTCTACGGCGACTTCATGACCAACGTCCTGGGCATCGACGTGGTCCTCGGCCGCAAGACCGCCAAGGAGCGCTTCGCCGGCGCCATCAACACCCTCACCCTCGAAGGCATGATGGGCGACGGCAAGGCGCTGCAGATGGGCACCAGCCACGAGCTGGGCCAGAACTTCGCCAAGGCCTTCAACACCACCTACCAGCTGCAGGGCGCCGAGCGCGAGTACGTCTGGCAGACCTCCTGGGGCGTCTCCACCCGCATGGTCGGCGGCCTGATCATGTCGCACGGCGACGACAACGGCCTGCGGGTGCCGCCGCGGCTGGCCGCCGTCCAGGCCGTGGTGCTCGCCATCAAGGGCGACGACGCGGTGCTGGCGAAGGTCCGCGAGATCGGCGCCCGGCTGGAGGCCGCGGGCGTCCGGGTGGTCGTCGACGACCGCACCGACACCCCGTTCGGCCGCCGCGCCGTGGACTGGGAGCTCAAGGGCGTCCCGCTGCGCATCGAGGTCGGCCCGCGCGACCTGGAGGCCGGCACCGCGATGCTGGTCCGCCGGATCGCCGGCGGCAAGGAGCCGGTCGCGGTCGACTCCCTGGCCGCGATCGTCCCTGGCATCCTGGAGGAGGACCAGGCGCAGCTGCTGCGCGAGTCCCGCGAGCGCCGCGAGTCCCGCACCGTGGACGTCAAGGACATCGACGAGGCCGTCGAGGCCGCGGCCACCGGCTGGGGCCGGATCTCCTGGGCCGACCTCGGCCCCGAGGGCGAGGCCAAGCTGGCCGAGCAGGGCGTCTCGGTGCGCTGCCTGATCGCCGCGGACGGCACCGTTCCGGCCGCCGACGACCAGCCCGGCAACCTCGCCCTGGTCGCCCGCGCGTACTGATCCGGACCGCGGGCGGGGGCCCGGAGAATTCCGGAACCCCGGCCCGCGTGCTGGCAGTTGAGACTACTGACCAGTCAACTCCCCGAGGTACCCCACAAGCGGTACGGTATACGGCCCGTGGCCCTGTCAATTTTCGGACAGGTCGCGGGCCGTCCGTCGTGGGGATGTTGGGCTCCGCGGCGGGTGCCGAAGCCCGGCGAAACCCGCCGGGTCCACACGTGCAGGGGGTTGGTCTTGCGTCAGTCCGGAGCCGCGCAATTCGCGCGCGAAAATGCGTTCCTGAGAGTCCGCTGGGAATTCCCGAACACGGGTGCCCACCGGAACATCGGCTCTCTCCCCATCGTTGGTACAGCGTGAGCACGACACAGCCCCTCGTCCTCGCGGCCGAACTGGCCGCCGCCTGGAGCGACATCCAGGCCCACCACCGGGACCTGCCCGACCTGGCGTCGCCCGAGGCGCTGATCGGCGAGTCCTCGTCCGCCTGCGGCACCCAGCTCAACTTCGAGCGGCTGCTGCACGAGGCCGCCCACGGCCTGGCCGCCGCCCGGGAGATCCGCGACACCTCGCGGGCCGGCCGCTACCACAACCGCCGCTTCCTGCTGCTCGCCTCCGAGCTGGGCCTGGCCCACCCGGTCGAGCCGCACGCCAGCAGCGGCTTCTCCCAGGTGACGATGGGGCACGAGACCCGCGACCGCTACGCCGAGACCATCGAGCGTCTCGACCGCGCGCTCGGGGCGCACCAGCTCGCCGTGGCCGGCGAGGGCAACCACCGCGCCTTCCGCGGCCCGGCCGCCCGGCACGGCTCCTCGGGCGGCGGCGTCCGGGTCAAGGCGGTGTGCGGCTGCGGTCGCAACGTCCGCGTGGTCCCGTCCGTGCTGGCCCAGGCCGCGATCGTCTGCGGCGCCTGCCAGCAGCCGTTCAAGATCGCCTGAACCCTCCGTACGACGCCGGACCGAACGGTGGCCGACCACGGACGCCGTTTGGCCGGAACGGACTGCTTGACCGGGACGCGGGCGGGGTGCCCGCGGCCCGTCCGGGAGTACCGCTGTCGCCCGGGCCGCCAGGCCCGAGGAGGCCCGGAGGCCCTGCCGTACCGTGCGGGGGCGCGGTTCGGGGGGGCCTTCGCGATGTGGCAGAATGGATGGCTGAGTACTCGGCAGCCCAGCAGGACCCTCTCTCCCAAAGGCTGGCGTGTCCCTTGAACGGCACCTCTCGCCGCAGCCCCACGCGGCGGAGCGCTGCTCACCCACGTCAAAACCAGGAGAATCCACACCCGTGGCTGTCAAGATCAAGCTGAAGCGTCTGGGCAAGATCCGCGCCCCGCACTACCGCATCGTCGTCGCCGACTCGCGCACCAAGCGTGACGGCCGCGCGATCGAGGAGATCGGCATCTACCAGCCGACCTACAACCCCTCGAAGATCGAGGTCGACGGCGAGCGCGCCCAGTACTGGCTGTCCGTCGGCGCCCAGCCGACCGAGCCGGTGCTCGCCATCCTCAAGCTGACCGGCGACTGGCAGAAGTTCAAGGGCCTGCCGGCTCCGGAGCCGCTGAAGGTGGCCGAGCCCAAGGTCGAGGACTTCTCGCACCTGTTCGCCAAGGCCGTCGCCGGCTTCGAGGACGCCACCACCGGTGTCGCCATCACCCCGAAGGCCAAGAAGTCGGACAAGGCTGACGAGGCCGAGGCCGCTTCCACCGAGGCCTGAGCATGATCGAGGAAGCCCTCGACCACCTGGTGAAGGGCATCGTCGAGCACCCCGACGAGGTGCAGGTCCGTTCGCGCAACCTGCGCCGCGGCCACACCATCGAGGTGCGAGTGCACCCTGACGACCTCGGCAAGGTGATCGGCCGGGGCGGCCGCACGGCACGCGCGCTGCGCACCGTGGTCGGCGCCCTGGGCGGACGCAACGTCCGGGTCGACCTGGTCGACGTGGACAGCCTCCGCTGACCTCCGCTCGACCGCCGAGGGCGCCGACCGCCAGGTCGGCCACCGGGTTTCAGGACCGGCCGGGACGCATCCGTCGTCCCGGCCGGTCCTTCCCGTTTCCGGGGCACCCCGCCCCCTTCCCGTGCCACCACCTCTCAGGAGAACGATCACCGTGCAGCTCGTCGTCGGCAGGATCGGCCGTGCCCACGGCATCCGGGGGGACGTCAGCGTCGAAGTCCGCACCGACGAGCCGGAACTGCGGCTCGGGCCCGGCGCGGTCCTCCTCACCGACCCCGCCGCCACCGGACCGCTGACCGTCGAGACCGGCCGGGTGCACAGCGGGCGCCTGCTGCTGCGCTTCGCCGGCGTCAAGGACCGCACCGCCGCCGAGGCCCTGCGCGGCACCCTGCTGATCGCCGAGGTCGACCCGGACGAGACCCCCGACGACCCGGACGAGTACTACGACCACCAGCTCATCGGCCTGGACGTGGTGCTGGCCGACGGCACCCCGGTCGGCGAGCTCACCGAGGTGGTCCACCTCCCGTACCAGGACCTGCTCACGGTCGAACGCCCCGACGGCACCGAGGTGCTGATCCCGTTCGTCGAGCAGATCGTCCCCACCATCGACCTGGACGAGCAGCGCGTCGTCATCACCCCGCCGCCCGGCCTGATCGACCCGGTCGACGCGGACGCTGATGCCGGTGCCGGTGCCGGTGCCGGTGCCGGTGCGGACTCGGACTCGGACTCCGACCTGGACTCGGACTCGGACGGGAACTCGGGCTCGGACTCGGACTCGGGCGGGAAGGGTGGCGGCGCGTGAGCGACATGCGGATCGACGTCGTCACGATCTTCCCCGAGTACCTGGAGCCGCTGAACGTCTCCCTGGTCGGCAAGGCGCGGGCCCGCGGCCAGCTGGACGTGCACCTGCACGACCTGCGGTCGTGGACCACCGACATCCACCGCACCGTGGACGACACGCCCTACGGCGGCGGCCCCGGCATGGTGATGAAGCCCGAGCCGTGGGGTGCCGCGCTGGACGCCGTCCTGGCCGCCGGGCCCGAGGGCGAGGTGCCGACCCTGGTGGTGCCCACCCCCAGCGGGCGCCCCTTCACCCAGGAGCTCGCCCAGGACCTCGCCGGCCGCCCCTGGCTCGCCTTCGCGCCCGCCCGCTACGAGGGCATCGACCGGCGGGTCATCGAGGAGGCCGCGACCCGGATGCCGGTGGTCGAGACCTCCATCGGCGACTACGTGCTGGCCGGCGGCGAGGTCGCCGTGCTGGTCATGGTCGAGGCGATCGCCCGGCTGCTGCCCGGCGTGCTGGGCAACGCCGAGTCGCACCGCGACGACTCCTTCGCCCCCGGCGCCATGGCCGACCTGCTGGAGGGCCCGGTGTACACCAAGCCGGCCGAGTGGCGCGGCCGCGAGGTGCCGGAGGTCCTGCTCAGCGGACACCACGGGAAGATCGCCCAGTGGCGGCGCGAGCAGGCTTTCGCCCGCACCCTCGACAACCGGCCCGACCTGGTGGCCCGTTGGCAGCGGGACGCGTTCAGCAAGAAGGAGCGCGAGGCGCTCAGCGTGCTGGGCCTGGCCTGGGACGAGACCACCGGCCGATTTCGGTCCGCGGCCGAGCCTGTGGAACAATAGGCGACTGCTGTCTGTCGCCCGGCTCCCGTCCAGGGAGTCAGTGGACCGGTGCCCCCGCCACGGGGGGATCACCGCCAGCCGAAGCGGCCCGCAGCACCACCCAGTTGACACGAATATCCGTGGGCGGCCCGTGGCGCCTGCGATGGAGAGCAACGATGAGCAACAAGCTCGCTGCTGTCGACGCGGCTTCGCTGCGTACCGACGTCCCCGCCTTCCGCCCCGGCGACACCCTCAAGGTGCACGTCCGAGTCATCGAAGGCAACCGCTCGCGCGTCCAGGTCTTCCAGGGCGTCGTCATCCGTCGCCACGGCGCCGGCATCGGTGAGACCTTCACCGTTCGCAAGGTCAGCTTCAACGTCGGCGTCGAGCGCACCTTCCCGGTGCACACCCCGGTCGTCGAGAAGATCGAGGTCGTGACCCGCGGTGCGGTCCGCCGCGCCAAGCTGTACTACCTGCGTGACCTCCGCGGCAAGGCCGCGAAGATCAAGGAGAAGCGCGACGCGTGATCGCGCGGGCTCGACGGGGTCGGCCCTCCTTCCGGTGTAGACCGGGGGGATAAGCTCACCCCCGATGAGCACGCACGAGCCACCGACGGACCGCGACGGCAGTCCCGCACCCACGGGTGCGGACTCGCCGACGCGGTCCGCCGTCGTTTCCGCCCCCGGACCAGCTCTCGGTACCGACCCGCGCCCCGGCCAGGCCGCCGGTCCGGACCTCGGCTCGGCCACCGGTGAGAGCGGCGTGGGCGCCGGCGGCACCGACGGTGGTACGGATGGCGGTGCGGGCGGTGGTACGGACGGCGGCGACAACAGCACCGACGGCGATGACGGCGACGACGCCACCGAGGGCGCCGACGGCGAGGTAGACGGCGGGGGCGGGCGGCGGTGGTCGCGGGACCTGCTGTGGATCGGCGCGGTGTGCGTGGTCGTCCTGCTGCTGGTGAACGCCTTCGTGGCGCGGCCGTTCGCGGTGCCGTCCGGTTCGATGGATGGCACGCTGGAGCCCGGCGACCGGGTGCTGGTCAACCAGCTCGCGTACGCCTTCGGCGGGCACCCCCGGCGGGGCGACGTGGTGGTCTTCGACGGCATCGGCTCCTTCCTGCCGTACCAGCACGAACCGTCCGGGCTGAAGCGCCTGTTGGCCGGGGCTGGTCTCGCCCCCGCCGGCGACACGGTCTACGTGAAGCGGGTGATCGGCGTCGGCGGTGACCGGATCACCTGCTGCGGCACCGACGGCCGCCTGAAGGTCAACGGGGTGGCGCTGGACGAGAGCGCGTACCTGTTCCCGGGCGACGCGCCCTCCGCCGTGCCCTTCGACATCGTCGTCCCCGCGGGCCGGCTCTGGGTGATGGGCGACCATCGCAGTGTCTCCCGCGACTCCCGCGACCACCTCGGCGAGCCCGGCGGCGGCGCCGTGCCCGAGGACAAGGTGATCGGCCGCGCGGACTGGGTGATGTTCCCCCTCGGCCGTGCCACCTCCCTCGACCGCCCGGCGGCGTTCGCCGCGATTGAGGGGACGGGTGGCCATGGGGAGCAGAGGTAGACCCCGGACCGCCCCCGACGGCCCGTCCGACTCCACCGCCGGTCCGGACCGCAGCGCCCGCACCGGCTCCGCGTCCGACTCCGACTCCGAGCCCGAGTCCGTGTACCTCCCGGCCGGTGGCGGTGGCGGTGGCGGTGGCGGTGTTGGTGCCTCCGACCCGGGGAGCCGTCCCGTCCGGGGCCGGGCCGAGCGTCGCCGCGCGGCCAAGCGCGCCGCGCGCCGTAGCCGGCGCTCTTTCCTGCGCGAGCTTCCGGTGATCGTGCTGGTCGCCCTGGTGATCGCGCTGGTGATGAAGACCTTCCTGCTCCAGGTGTTCGTGATCCCCTCCGGTTCGATGGAACAGACCCTGCAGATCGGTGACCGGGTCGTCGTGGACAAGCTCACCCCGTGGTTCGGCGCCGAGCCGGAGCGCGGTGAGGTGGTGGTCTTCAAGGACCCGGGCGGCTGGCTGGAGAACGACCACAAGCCGTCCACGGACGGACCCGTGATGCGGAACGTGAAGTCGCTGTTCTCCGCGGTGGGGCTCCTTCCCTCCGATGACGAACGGGACCTGATCAAGCGGGTGATCGGCGTCGGCGGTGACACCGTGGAGTGCTGCGACGAGCACGGCCGGGTGAGCGTGAACGGCACCCCGTTGGACGAGCCGTACATCGCGACCGGGAACTCGCCCTCGCGGATCACCTTCAAGGTGACGGTGCCCCCGGGCCGGCTCTGGGTGATGGGCGACCACCGCGACCTGTCCGCCGACTCCCGCTACCACATGGGCAATCCGGGCTCCGGAACGATCCCGGTGGGGAACGTGGTGGGGCGCGCCTTCGTGATCGCCTGGCCGCTCTCCCACTTCGGTCAACTAGACGTTCCCGATTCACTCTCCTCCCTGCCGGTGCGGGCCGCGGGATCGGCGGCCATCGGGCCGGTTCCTGCGGAACCCCCGCTCGTTATGGGTGTGTTGGGCGTCCTTCCGCTCCTCGTCCGGTGCCGCGGAACGCGCGGGAGGGACGGGCCGGTGGCCGACTGACGTTCCGGCGGGCGCGTGGGAGCACGGGCGCGTCGACCGGGAGTGATAGAGAAGTGTGAAGTGCTCGGTTCCGGCCTGGTGTCGGGTCTGCCCCCGTAGGGCAAGCCAGAGGCGGGTTCTCGGCCGATCTCAGAGTGTGGTGCCCGCTGTGCGGCACTGGTGAGCGCGGACGCGCAGGCGTCCGCACAGCAGGGAGGAGATGTCGTGGGGGATCTGGTGATCGGTGCCCGCTCAGGTGCTCCGGAGCCCGACGGGGAACCCGTGGGCAACCAGGAGGGGGCGCACGCCGGCGACGGCGAGGCGCTCCGGGACGCCGAGGCCGGGGCGGAAGCCGACGGAAGTACGGAGGCACCGTCCAGGAAGGCGCCCAAGCAGCGCTCCTTCTGGAAGGAGCTGCCGATCCTGATCGGCATCGCGCTGATCCTGGCCCTGGTGATCAAGACCTTCTTCGTCCAGGCGTTCTCGATCCCCTCGGGGTCGATGGAGAACACGCTCCAGGTCGGTGACCGCGTCCTGGTCGACAAGCTCACCCCGTGGTTCGGCTCCGAGCCGGAGCGCGGCGAGGTCGTGGTCTTCAAGGACCCGGGCGGCTGGCTGAACGACGAGCCGACCCAGCGCAGCGACAACTCCTTCGTGCGCGGCGTGCAGGACGTGTTCAGCTTCATCGGCCTGATGCCGTCCAGCGACGAGAAGGACCTGATCAAGCGCGTCATCGCGGTCGGCGGTGACACCGTGGAGTGCCAGGGCTCCGGCCCGGTCAAGGTGAACGGCGTGGCGCTCGACGAGCCGTACATCTTCCCCGGCAACACCCCGTGCGGGGAGAAGCCGTTCGGGCCGGTGAACGTGCCCAAGGGCAGGATCTGGGTGATGGGCGACCACCGCGGCAACTCCCTGGACTCGCGGTACCACATGGACCAGCCGGGTGGCGGCACCGTGCCGGTCGGCAACGTGGTCGGCCGGGCGTTCGTGGTGGCCTGGCCGGTCGGCGACTGGGCGACGCTGCCCATCCCGGAGACGTTCGACCAGAAGGGCCTGGCCGCCGCCGGACCGCTCGCTCCGACCATGGCCGGCACGGCGCTCGCCGTCCCCGCCGTGTGGTGGCTGCGCCGGCGCCGCCGCTGACCGGACACCGACCGGTCGGGAACGCCTCTTGCGCGGGCCGTGGTACTGGCGAGTAATCTGCTCGCACGTGCCGCGGCCCGCAGCGCTGTCCGGACCGGGACGGCCGACCGCGGACCGGCCGCCGGTGCTCCGGCGGGGCAGCCTGGAGCCAGGAGAGGGCGGAGCCGATGAGCAGCGTCGCGGAGCGGACCGCGCACACCGGGGCCGGACCGGCCCGCCGCCGGAGCGCCGGGTCGATCGTGCAGGGCGTGGCGATCGCGCTCGGCTTCGTGATGCTGGTGGGCGGCTTCGCGGTGCTGGCGCTCCAGTACCGGCCCTACCGGATTCCGAGCGGTTCGATGAGCCCGACCCTGGCGATCGGCGACACCGTCCTGGCCCGGACCGGCGGATCGGTCGGCCGTGGCGACATCGTGGTCTTCCAGGACGAGGACTGGGGCAACGCGACCCTGGTGAAGCGCGTGGTCGCGGTCGGCGGGGACACCGTCTCCGGTGACCGGGCCGGGCGGATCGCCGTCAACGGCCACCAGGTGTCCGAGCCCTACCTGGCCCCCGCCGAGATGGGGACGACCGAGTTCTCGGTCACGGTGCCCGAGGGCCGGCTGTTCCTGCTCGGCGACTTCCGGGGGAACTCCCTGGACTCGCGGAGCCACCTCGACGTGGCGTTCGGCTCGGTGCCCGCCTCCGGGGTGAAGGCGAGGGTGGAGGCGGTGATCCGGCCGCTGTCCCGGGCCGGGCTGGAGTCGCCCGTCCGGGCCTTCGACGACCTGGGCGCGCCGACCGCCCACCGGCCGGGCCCGCTGGTGCCCGCCACGTGGACGTCGGTCGGCGGGGCGGTCCTGATCGTGGCCGCCTCCGCGGCGGGCTGGGCGGTCTCGCTGACCCGCCGGCTGCGGGGACGCCGCAAGGCCTGACCCGGGGGCCGACGACGGACCGGCACCGGTGCCGGTCCCGGCGAGGAGGCGCGCCCAGCGCCTCAGGACGGAGCCGAGCCAGGTGGTGGAGCACCGCAGGGCCGTTCGGGTGCTGCTGCTGGACCCGGAGGACCGCGTCCTGCTGCTGCGCGGGATGGACCCGGCCGAGCCCGGCACCACCTGGTGGATCACGCCCGGCGGCGGCATCGAACCGGGCGAGGGCCCGGAGGAGGCGGCCCGGCGCGAGCTGGCCGAGGAGATCGGGCTGACGGACGTGGACTGGGGACCGCTGGTCGCGTACGGCACGGCGGAGTTCTCCTTCCGAGGCAGGGAGTACCGACAGGAGCAGTGGTTCCGGCTGGCCCGCACCACGCGGACCGCCGTGTCCCTGGCGGAGAGCGGGGCGGACGAGCACGCCCTGCTGCTGGCTCTCCGCTGGTGGACGCTGGGGGAGTTGAGGACCACCGGGGAGACCGTCCACCCCAGGGGGCTGGCCCGACTGGTGGCACGGGTTCTGACCGATGGGCCGCCAGAACAGCCAGTAAGGCTCTGAGCACGGGCTCGGTGGTCCACAATGGGGTGGACGTGACGAGTGAGGGGACGCTTGGAATGAGTGCCGAAGACCTCGAGAAGTACGAGACCGAGATGGAGCTCAAGCTCTACCGGGAGTACCGGGATGTCGTCGGCCTGTTCAAGTACGTGATCGAGACCGAGCGGCGCTTCTACCTGACGAATGACTACGACCTCCAGGTGCACTCGGTGCAGGGTGAGGTGTTCTTCGAGGTGTCGATGGCGGACGCGTGGGTCTGGGACATGTACCGACCGGCCCGCTTCGTCCGGAAGGTCCGTGTGCTGACGTTCAAGGACGTGAACATCGAGGAGCTCGCCAAGAGCGACCTCGAGCTGCCCTCGGACGACTCCGCCTTCGGGAACTGACCGCCCCGCGACTGAGCGGCCGGCCCCCGCGGGGCCCGGTGCCGGGCGGGAACGGCGCGGCCGACCGCGCCCTCCCGCCAGGTCCGTCGCACCTCGGTGAGCTGCGACGGTGCCCGGGCCACCGAGATTGACCGCGCCGGGCGGGCACTGTCCAGCGCATTTTCGACATGTCGCTCGAACGGGTGAGCGAAGTTATCCACAGGCCCGGGTTATCCACAGGCCTGGCCATTCGGCTGGCCCGCCCCGGGCACGTGACGGCAACCTGCCGGCCGGAGGTGATTGCCGTGCAGAACCCCAACAAGACGTCCACCCACGGCCTCGGTCGCTACGGCGAGGAGGTCGCCGCCCGCCGGCTCGCCGAGCACGGGCTGTGCATCCTGGAACGCAACTGGCGCTGCGCCTCGGGCGAGCTCGACATCGTCGCGCTCGACGGGGACGTCCTCGCGATCTGCGAGGTGAAGACCCGCTCCGAGCGGGGCTTCCAACAGCCCGCCGAGGCGATCGACCAGGCCAAGGCCGACCGGCTGCGCCACCTCGCCGAACGCTGGCTCGCCGAGCGCTGGCCGGTGCACTTCTCCCGCCTGGTGCTCGCCGCCGAGCGGGCCGGTGGCGCCGACCCGCGGTCCGATGGCGCCGACCCGCGGTCCGATCCGGAGAGCGGCGGCCCGGCTCCGCCGCCGCCCGGCGGGATCCGCATCGACCTGGTCGCCGTGGTCAACCCCCGCCGGGGCGCCGCCGCGGTCGAGCACCTGCGCGGGGCGGTGTGAGATGGCGTTCGCCCGCACCTGCTCGGTCGCCCTGGTCGGAGTGGACGGCGTCGTGGTCGAGGTCCAGGCCGACCTCGAACCCGGACTGGCGGCCTTCAGCCTGGTGGGCCTCGCCGACAAGGCCCTCCTGGAAGCCCGCGACCGGGTACGCGCCGCCGTCTCCAACAGCGGGGAGAAGTGGCCGCTGCGCAAGCTCACCGTGGGCCTCACCCCGGCCTCCGTGCCCAAGAGCGGCAGCGGGTACGACCTGGCGGTGGCCTGCGCCGTCCTGGCGGCCGCCGAACGGCTCGACCCCGCGTCGATCGACGGCCTGCTGATCATCGGCGAGCTGGGCCTGGACGGCCGGGTGCGCCCGGTGCGCGGAGTCCTGCCCGCCGTCCTGGCGGCAGCGGACGCCGGCTACCGACAGATCGTGGTCGCCGAGCAGACCGCCGCCGAAGCGAAACTGGTGCCCGGCGTCTCCGTCCTCGGAGTGCGCAGCCTGCGCCAGCTCATCGCGATCCTCACCGACGCCCCCGTCCCCGACGAACCGCCGGACCAGCCCACCGGCCGCCCCGACTCCTCGTTCGCCGGACTGCTGCTGCCCGGCCTCGGCGTCCGCGACCTCACCTCCGAACGGGCCGTCCGCCCCGACCTCGCCGACGTGGCCGGGCAGTACGAGGCCCGCCGAGCCCTGGAGATCGCCGCAGCGGGCGGCCACCACATCTACCTGAAGGGCCCGCCGGGAGCCGGCAAAACGATGCTGGCCGAACGGCTGCCGGCCCTGCTCCCCCCGCTCACCCCCACCGAAGCCCTCGAAGTGACCGCGATCCACTCCGTGGCCGGCCTGCTCCCGCCCGACCGTCCGCTGATCGACACCCCGCCCTACTGCGCGCCGCACCACTCGACGACCATGCCCGCCATCGTCGGCGGCGGAACGGGCCTGCCCAGACCCGGAGCCGTCTCCCTCGCCCACCGCGGCGTGCTGTTCCTCGACGAGGCACCCGAATTCCCGGTCCGGGTCCTCGACGCGCTGCGCCAACCCCTGGAATCGGGGGAGGTGATGATCGCCAGAGCCGCCGGCTCGATGCGGCTGCCCGCCCGCTTCCTGCTCTGCCTGGCCGCCAATCCCTGTCCCTGCGGCCGCTATTCACTGAGAGGAGAAGGATGCGAATGCACCCCCGTCATGGTCAACCGCTACCAGGCGAGACTGTCCGGACCGCTGCTGGACCGGGTGGACCTCCAGGTGCAGGTCACCGGGGTCACCAAGGCCGAACTGATGCAGCAAGGCGGAAGGGCCGAGAGCACGGCGACGGTCGCCGCACGCGTGCTGGAGGCCCGGGCGCGGGCCGCCGCTCGCCTCGCCGACACCCCGTGGCGGACCAACGCCGAAGTGCCAGGGCACGAACTGCGCACGCGCTGGCAACTCGCACCCGGTGCGCTGGCCGACGCCGAACGTGACCTCGACCGGGGCCTGCTCACCGCGCGCGGCCTCGACCGCGTCCTGCGGGTCGCCTGGACGGTGGCCGACCTCGCCGGCCGGGACCGCCCCCACCGGTCCGACCTCCAGAGCGCGCTCACCCTCCGCACCGGCGTCCAGCGTGCCGCCCGCCCCACGGACCGCCGGAACGACCCGCTCTACCCGTACGACGAAACCGACGCCGGCACCGGCCCGGACGGCGGATTCTGACCCAGCCTCACCTGCCGCACCACCAGGAACCGCACAGGACCGGGCCGTTCCACGGACGAGCCCTCTCCACTCGCATCACCTGCATCACCACCTGCGCCGCAGGAACGAGCGGAAGCACGAAGGAGCACCGATGACCGCACACCTCGCACCCCGCGCACACGCGGACCTCCCCGTCGGCCCACCGGCCGCGCCGATCGCCGACCGGCCCGCACCGCACGACGCCACCCGCAGGCTCGGCCTCGTCCGGCCCGGAGGCGCCGGAGCCGGGCCGACCCGGGCCGAGCCGTCCGACGGCCCCTGCCCGCCGCATCCGCCCGACGCCCCTGTGGCGTGCGACGGCGGCGAACGGCTCCGACGCCCGATGCGCGGCGCCGGACCGCCCGCCGTGCACCGCTCGCGCCACGGGCCGACGGAACCCGCCCGGGCCGTGCCGTGGACGGAGGGCCCGAACACGGCGGGCCCGCCACCCGAGGGCCGGCCCGACCAGGCGCACCACACGGCCGGGGCCGCGACAGCCGACCGGCCCCTCCGCACCGGGACGGCGTGGGGCGAACGCCGCGTCATCCGCCCCACGGCGTGGGCCGCGCCCACAGCCCCGCCCGACCCGCCCGAGCCCGAGCGGATCTCCCGGGCCGCGCTCACCAGACTGATCGAACCGGGCGACGCCGCGATCGGCCGGGCGGTCCAACGGCTCGGCGCGGTCCGCCTGGTGCAGGGCTTCTACGAAGGGGCGCCCGCCAGTCGGCTCGGGCTCGGCGCCGACCGGATCGCCGCCTACCAGGAGAGACTGCGAAAGTTCAACCCGGCCACCGACCTGGAACGGATCGCCAGACTCGGCGGGAAGTTCATCATTCCGGGCGACAGCGAGTGGCCCTCCCAGCTCGACGACCTCGGCGACGGCCGCCCGGTCGGGCTGTGGGTCCGCGGCCTCCCGTCACAGCGGCTGCCGTCGCTGCGCCTGCTCGCCCTGCGTTCGGTCGCCGTCGTCGGATCGCGGGCCTGCACCGCGTACGGGCGGCACATCGCCGGCCAGCTCGGGTCCGAACTGGCCGAGCGCGGCTGGGTGGTGGTGTCCGGAGCGGCCCACGGGGTGGACACCGCCGCGCACCTCGGGGCGCTGGCGGTCAACGGGATGACGATCGCGGTGCTCGCCAGCGGCGTCGACATCTGCTACCCGCGCGGGAACGAGGCGCTGATCGAGAGGATCGGACGGGACGGGCTGCTGGTGAGCGAGCTGGCGCTCGGGATGAACCCCACCAGGTTCAGGTTCGTGCTGCGGAACCGGGTGATAGCCGCGCTCACCCGCGGCACGGTGGTGGTCGAGGCCGCATCGCGCAGCGGCGCGCTCAGCACCGCGCGGCGGGCGCGGGACCTCAACCGGCACACCATGGGCATCCCCGGCCCGATCACCTCCGAACTCTCGGCGGGCGTACACACGTTGATCAGGTCCGGCGCGGCGACCATGGTCACCAGCGGTGCAGAGGTGGGCGAGCTGATCGGTTCCATCGGGGCCGACCTGGCACCGGAGCGGGCCGGCCCGCTCCTGCCGAGGGACGCGCTGGAGCCACCGGTGGCCCGGGTCCTGGAGGCGGTGCCCGCCAGCGCGGACGGCGCGCCGGTCCAGCGCCTCGCCCACTACGCGGCGCTCTCCGAGACCGCGACGGTCCAGCACCTCCACGAGCTGAGTTCGCTCGGCTTCGTCGAACGGCACGGAGCGCACTGGAGGTTGGTGCGCCGCAAGTGATCGCATTCGGGCAGAGCCGGACAGAGTAGTGGGTTCCGAGCGGGTCAAGTAGTCAACGGGAGGTGATGCGGGGCGAGTTGAGGGACGATGGCGGTTCGGTCGGTTCGGCCGGGGCGCCGGGCAGGGCGCCCGGGCCGCGATACGTCCGGAGTGGCGCGGGTCCGCGCTGGTCGGTGGGCCCGCCGGGCGGGAGCCACCGGGCCGGGCCCGGCGGCCCGACCGCGACGCGCCGACGCCGCCCTTTGCTGCCACCGATTTGGGCGACGCCCGAGTGGCGGTAGCGCTGCGCAGCGACTCGGTCACGCTACGCTCGCTCATGGCGTCCCTATCAGCACATGACTCGGCAGAACGGCGCAGACCAACGCATGCCCACTCACATTCCCGGACACAGGGTGACCGGTGACGGTCGGTCCCCGGACGGGACGGGGGCCGAGACCCACAACGCCGCGGAACTGCGGGCCAGATCCAAGGGCGTCGTGGGAATGACGCGACCGGGCGGCTCCCCGGCCGCGCCCCCACAACCCCCGTTCCGTCCCGCCCCCAACTCACCCCTCCCGCGCCCACCGGCCCCCTCGGGGGCCGCCCCCCGGCCGACCCCGGCACACCCGCCGGCGGACCGCACCGGCCAGGTGCTGCCCGGTGCGGTGGCAAAGCCCCGGCCGCGTACCGACGAAGACACCGCTACCGGCGCCGCTGCGGGTGCGGGCGCAGGCGCAGCTACGAGCACGGATGTCGGGCCCGGCAGGTCGGCCGGTACCGGGCGCCGGGTCGGTGCCGACCGGGCTGGTGGCGATCACGGTGCCGACGGACGGGGCGTCGAAGAGCGAGGTACCGACGGGCAGGGCATCGACGGGCGCTGGCTCGGTTCGGGAACGGCCGGAACCGCTGCCGGGCCAGTGCCGGGGCCCAGCACAGGGGCTGGCCCTGTACCCGGGCCGCAGGGTTCGACCCCGTCCGTCGGCGGGCGGCCGGTGCGCGGCCAGGCCAAGCGGGGTGCCCGGTCGAAGGCGAAGGACCCGTCCGCGCGCAGCACCCAGGTCCGCAGGCAGGCGGGCGGACCGCTGCCCGCCCGCACACCGGAGCCGCCGGCCCCGGGCGCGAGCACGGGTACCAGCGGCAGTCCGGACACCCGACGGAACGCACTGCCGTCGGTGCCGCCGCCGGTGCCCGCGCCCGGAGCCGTACCGGGAGCGGTGCCCGGGTCCACACCCGGGGCTGTTCCCGGGTCGGGGAGTGGGCAGCCGGTGGAGTCGGCCGCGCCGTCGACCGTGCCGCGCCCCGGTTCGGGTTCGCCCGCGAACCCGGTCGGGAAGGCGCCCGCGAGCCCGGCCGACCACAGTGGCGCGGGCGCGGGCGCGGGGACGGGCGCGCGCGCCGGTGCGACGGTGCCCGCGCCGGCTTCCGCGCCCCGGGCGGGCGTCATCGCGGAGAGCGAGGGCAAGAGCGAGGCCAAGGGCGGCGAGCGCGCGAAGGGTGCCGACCAGTCGGCGCTGCAAGCGCTGTGGCGCTCGTACAAGGAGACCGGGGACCACGGGCTCCGGGACCAGTTGATCCTGCACTACTCGCCGCTGGTGAAGTACGTGGCGGGTCGGGTCGGGGTCGGGCTGCCCGCCAACGTGGAGCAGGCGGACTTCGTCTCCTCCGGGGTCTTCGGGCTGATCGACGCCATCGAGAAGTTCGACATCGACCGGGCGATCAAGTTCGAGACCTACGCGATCAGTCGGATCCGCGGCGCGATCATCGACGAGCTGCGGGCGCTGGACTGGATCCCCCGGTCGGTCCGGCAGAAGGCCAAGGCGGTCGAGCGGGCCTACGCCACCTTGGAGGCCCGGCTGCGGCGCACTCCGCACGACCCCGAGGTCGCGGCGGAGATGAAGATCTCACTGGACGAACTGCACACCATTTTCAGCCAGTTGTCGCTGGCCAACGTGGTGGCGCTGGACGAGCTGCTGCACTCGGCGGGTGAGGGCGGAGACCGGCTCACCCTGATGGAGACGCTGCCGGACAGCGGTGCGGACAACCCAGTCGAGATCGCCGAGGACCGCGAACTGCGGCGACTGCTCGCCTCGGCGGTCAACACGCTGCCCGAGCGCGAGAAGACAGTGGTGACGCTCTACTACTACGAGGGCCTGACCCTGGCGGAGATCGGCCAGGTGCTCGGGGTGACGGAGAGCCGGGTCAGCCAGATCCACACCAAGTCGGTGCTGCAACTGCGGGCGAAGATGTCCGACGCCCGGTGAGCGCTCGGTGAGCGTCCGGTGATCACCGGACGCGCGTCCGGCAGGCCGTTGGCGCGGTGCGGTGTGGCACGTAGTGGCCGTGGGAGTGCGATGTCGTGCCCACCGGTCGTCGGCGTCCGTAGAGTTGGGACGTGCCGAAAATCCGGGCGGCCACGGTGGCCGAGCATCGACAGTTGCAGCAGGCAGCGCTGCTGGACGCCGCACGCGTCCTGTTGGCGGAGGGCGGACGGGAGGCGCTGAGCTTCGGCGCGCTCGCGGCGCGCACCGGCCTGGCCAGGTCCTCGGTGTACGAATACTTCCGTTCCAAGTCCGCACTGGTGGAAGCGCTCTGCACGGTCGACCTCCCGCTCTGGGCCGCCGAGATCGAGGCCGGCATGGCGGCCCGCGACAGTGCGGTCGAGCGGATCGAGGCGTACGTCCGCGGTCAGGTCTCGCTGGCCACCGACCCGGTCCACCGCGCGGTGGTGGCCGTCGCCGAGCACGAGCTCGACGATGCGGCGCGGGCCAGGATCAGGGCGGCCCACGCCGGGCTGACCGCGATGGTGGTCCGCACCCTGGAGGATCTCGGCCATGACCGGCCCGGCGTCGCGGCCTCGCTGCTCCAGGGCGTGGTGGAGGCGGCGGTCCGCCAGGCCGAGCGGATCTGCGGGAGGGACGGCGCCCCCGGTGCCGGGCCCGCGGCGGTCGAGGAGATCGCCGACACCGCGGTGCGCTTCGCCCTCGACGGCCTGCGCCCGGCAGCCGACCCGACGACCGACCCGGCAGTCGACCCGACGACCGACCCGGCAGTCGACCCGACGACCGACCCGGCAGTCGACCCGACGACCGGCACGCCAGTCCCTACCGCGACCGGCACGCCAGTCCCTACCGCGACCGGCGCGGCAGTCGGTCCGGACGAGGGCTGACCTCGTGTCAGGGCGGGGTGAGTGGTAGCAGTCGGGCCCGGCCGGAGCCGAGCAGGGCGAGCGGGTCGAGGTAGCGGTCACCCCGGACCAGCCCCCAGTGCAGGCAGTCGACCGGGCAGTGGCCGGAGCCGGCGGTCACCACCCCGATCGGGTCGCCCGCCGCGACGGCGGTGCCGACCGGCGCGGAGGCCGCCACCGGCAGGTAGGTGGTCCGCAGCGGGGGAGCACCCGACCCGGGGTGGGTCACCACGACCACCGGGCGCCCGGCCACCTGCCCGGCGAAGGTCACCGTGCCCGGCGCAGCCGCCCGCACCACCGTGCCCGGTGCGGCCGCCAGGTCCACCCCCCGGTGCCCGGCCGCCCAGCGGGCCGGGGGCGGCTCGAACCGCCGCAGCAGCCCCGACCGGTCACCCACCGGCCACGCCCGCCCCGGCCCCGCCGGTCCCAGGGTCCCCACCGCCCCCGCCACCTCCGCCGCGGCGGAGCGCACCCGGCCCGCCCCCGCACCCGGAGCGAACCCGCCGAGCGCGACCAGCACCACCCCCTGCACCAGCAACAGCGCCAACGCCCGCCCCGCCGCTGCCCGTCCTGCCACCCGCCGCCATGCCCGCACTCGCACCCGCACCCGCCGCACCCCGACCAAGACCGACTCCCAACCCGAGCACCCGAACCGACACGTCCGACCCACACCCCCGCCGACCCCCGCCCCCCGCACGTACAGACCCCGTACGTACAGACCCCCGTCCGCACCCGCCGAAAACGGCCGAAAGCGTTCGCCGGGGCCGACCGTCAGGGTGGGGCCCGCGGCGGCCGTTGCGCGTGTCGGTTCCGGGAGCTGTGGACAGACCGGTGGCTGTGGACAACCGCCGTCCCCCGCAGGGGTGAACGGCGGGGGGCGGACCGTCCGGAGCGGCGTTGAACAGGGTGACGGGGCCGCCGGGAGTCGCCCGCCGCTCGGGGCTTCCCGTACACTTCACACGCGACCCGGTCTGCCGGGTCGACTTCGCACGCCCCGCCACCGGCGGTCCGCCCCCTCGGGGAGCGGTCGTCACGGTGCGAGTGCCGCTCGGTCCGCCGAGCCTGCCGAGGCCGCAAGCCTCGCGCAGGCCGAGCGGCTTGGCACGTCGGGGCGTCAGGCGTGACGGTCGCCCGACCGGCACGGACAAAACCGAGTACCCCGGCACCCCACAGGCTGCAACCCGCCGAACGGCGCGCCGGGCAACACACGAGGAGCACGGCACATGGCCGTCGTCACGATGCGGGAGCTGCTGGAGAGCGGCGTCCACTTCGGTCACCAGACCCGTCGTTGGAACCCGAAGATGAAGCGCTTCATCTTCACGGAGCGCAACGGCATCTACATCATCGACCTCCTGCAGTCGCTGAACTACATCGACCGCGCCTTCGAGTTCGTCAAGGAGACCGTTGCCCACGGCGGCAGCGTCCTCTTCGTCGGCACCAAGAAGCAGGCCCAGGAGGCCATCGCCGAGCAGGCGACCCGCGTGGGCATGCCGTACGTCAACCAGCGCTGGCTGGGCGGCATGCTGACCAACTTCTCGACCGTCTACAAGCGCCTGCAGCGCCTCAAGGAGCTCGGCGAGATCGACTTCACGGACGTGGCCGGTTCCGGCCTCACCAAGAAGGAGCTCCTGGTCCTCCAGCGCGAGTACGACAAGCTGGAGAAGACCCTCGGCGGTATCCGCGACATGCAGCGCGTGCCCAGCGCCGTCTGGATCGTGGACACCAAGAAGGAGCACATCGCGGTCGGCGAGGCCCGGAAGCTCAACATCCCGGTCGTCGCCATCCTCGACACCAACTGCGACCCGGACGAGGTCGACTACAAGATCCCGGGCAACGACGACGCCATCCGCTCCGTCACCCTGCTGACCCGCGTGATCGCCGACGCCGTCGCCGAGGGCCTGAAGTCCCGCGCCGGTGTCGCCAAGGGCGACGCCAAGGCCGAGCCGGGCGCCGACCAGCCGCTGGCCGCCTGGGAGAAGGAGATCCTCGAGGGCGAGAAGGCCGCCGAGGCCCCCGCCGCCGAGGCCGCTGCCGAGGCCCCTGCTGCTGAGGCCCCCGCCGCCGAGGCCGAGCAGGCCGAGGCCGCTGCCGAGGCTCCGGCCGCCGAGGCCGAGCAGGCCTGACGCACCACCAGGGTGAGGGGCACCGGCCGGGCTGAGCCGGTGGGTGCCCCTCTCTCCCGTGCCGGGGGTCCGCACCCCGGACCCCGGCACTTTCCCACGCAGACACGCGAGACGTGAGAAGAGATCACAACCATGGCGAACTTCACCGCCGCGGACGTCAAGAAGCTCCGTGAGCTCACCGGCGCCGGCATGATGGACTGCAAGAAGGCCCTGGACGAGGCCGAGGGCGACGTCCAGAAGGCCGTCGAGCTCCTGCGCATCAAGGGCCAGAAGGGCGTTGCCAAGCGCGAGGGCCGCGACGCCTCCAACGGCGCCGTCGCCGCGCTGATCGCCGAGGACAAGAAGTCCGGCGTCCTGGTCGAGCTGAACTGCGAGACCGACTTCGTCGCCAAGGGCGGCAAGTTCGTCGAGGTCGCCAACGCGATCGCCGCCCACGTGGCCGCCACCTCCCCGGCCGACCTGGACGCCGCCCTGGCCTCCGAGATCGCCCCGGACCAGACCGTCCAGCAGTTCGTGGACGAGGCCAACGCGACCCTCGGCGAGAAGATCGTGTTCCGCCGCTTCGCGCAGTTCGACAACGACGGCTTCGTCGGCGTCTACCTGCACAAGTCGGACCCGGACCTGCCGCCGACCATCGGTGTCCTCGTCGAGCTCGACCAGGAGAACGCCGACACCGCCAAGGACGTCGCCCAGCACATCGCCGCCTTCGCGCCGAAGTACCTCTCCCGCGAGGAGATCCCGGCCGAGGACCTGGAGAACGAGCGCCGCGTCGCCGAGGCCACCGCTCGCGAGGAGGGCAAGCCCGAGGCCGCCCTGCCGAAGATCGTCGAGGGTCGGGTCACCGGCTTCGTCAAGGAGAACGCCGTCCTGGAGCAGGCGTTCGCCAAGGACAACAAGAAGTCCGTCGCCAAGGTCCTCGACGAGGCCGGCGTCACCCTCAAGCGCTTCGTCCGCTTCCGCGTCGGCGCCTGAGACCCGTTCCCGCGGTCCGTCCCGCCCCTTCCGGCCCCGGGCCGGACATAAAGTAGGAGGACCGCTCCCGTCCGCGAGGACGGAGGAGCGCGCCGACCGGGCCCCCGAGCACCCACCGGGGGCGGCGTCGGCACCATGAACGACGAGGAGGCCATTGCCGTGCAGGAGACCGTACCGGTTCCCGCGGCAGTGGCCTCCTCTCGTGTACACGGCACCGGGTCCGCACACCCGGCGCCGTGACCAGCACTTTGCAGATCTGCTGACCAGCAGGTGGAGAAGGAGAAAGTCCATGCAGGAGACGCAGGAGACCGCGCCGGGCGGTGCACGCCGCCGGGTACTGCTCAAGCTGTCCGGCGAAGCGTTCGCCGGCGGAGGCGGCCTCGGCGTCGACCCGGACGTGGTGCACGCCATCGCCCGCGAGATCGCCACGGTGGTCCGGGCCGGGACGGAGGTCGCCATCGTCATCGGCGGCGGCAACTTCTTCCGCGGCGCCGAGCTCCAGCAGCGCGGCATGGACCGGGCCCGCTCCGACTACATGGGCATGCTCGGCACCGTGATGAACTGCCTCGCGCTCCAGGACTTCCTGATCAAGGAGGGCATGGAGACCCGGGTCCAGACCGCCATCACCATGGGCCAGGTCGCCGAGCCGTACCTGCCGCTGCGCGCCATCCGGCACCTGGAGAAGGGCCGCGTGGTGATCTTCGGCGCCGGTATGGGCATGCCGTACTTCTCCACCGACACCACCGCGGTGCAGCGGGCCCTGGAGATCCACGCCGACGTCCTGCTGATGGGCAAGAACGGCGTCGACGGCGTCTACGACTCGGACCCGCGCACCAACCCCGCCGCGGTCCGGTTCGACGCGCTGGACTACACCGAGGTGATCTCCCGCGACCTCAAGGTCGCCGACCTGACCGCGATCACCCTCTGCAAGGACAACGGGCTGCCGATCCTGGTCTTCGAGCTGCTCGCCGAGGGCAATATCGCCCGCGCGGTCAAGGGTGAGAAGATCGGCACACTCATCAGCGAGGACTCCGCCCGGGCCTAGCCGCCGGCGGCTCTGAGCAGCACCAGCCGTCCGGGGCACCGGGACGGGACAACAGCAGATGAACCGGACAGGGAGCAGACAGTGATCGATGAGACCCTCCTCGAGGCCGAGGAGAAGATGGAGAAGGCCGTGGGCGTCGCCAAGGACGACCTCGCCGCCATCCGCACCGGGCGCGCGCACCCGGCGATGTTCGCCAAGATCGTCGCGGAGTACTACGGTGCCCTGACGCCGATCAACCAGCTGGCCTCGTTCTCCGTGCCGGAGCCGCGGATGGCCATGGTCACCCCGTTCGACAAGACCGCGCTGAAGGCCATCGAGACCGCGATCCGCGACTCGGACCTGGGCGTCAACCCGTCGAACGACGGCTCCGTCATCCGGGTGGTGCTCCCGCAGCTCACCGAGGAGCGCCGCCGCGAGTACATCAAGCAGGCCCGCGGCAAGGGCGAGGACGCCAAGGTCTCGGTCCGTTCCGTCCGCCGCAAGGCGAAGGACGCGATCGACAAGCTGGTCAAGGACAAGGAGATCGGCGAGGACGACGGTCGCCGCGGCGAGAAGGAGCTCGACGACCTGACCGCCAAGTTCGTGGCGCAGATCGACGAGCTGCTCAAGCACAAGGAAGCCGAGCTGCTGGAGGTCTGATCCGGACCCCTGCCCGCAACGCCCCGGACCGGCGGCCAGACCGCCCGGCCCGGGGCGCGGCTCCACCCGGGCCGGATCCGCTCCGGCCGGACCGGCGCCGGCGGCCCGACCCGGCCGACACCAAACGGGTCACGCGCGGCGGCCCCCGGCATGGCGAGGGGGCGGCGCGGCACAGACTCAGTTCATGCCCCCCGCCCAGGAGAGCCCCGTGGCCCAGACCGACCAGCAGCCCCGCAAGCCGCGCGGCGGCCGCAACCTGCCCGCCGCGATAGGCGTGGGCGTCGGACTCGGGGCCGTGATCGCGGCCTCGCTGTTCGTGGTCAAGGCGGTCTTCATGGTGGTCGTCGCGGCCGCCGTGGCCGTCGGCATCTGGGAGCTCACCAGCCGGCTCGCCGAGCGCAAGGACGTCCGCGTCCCGCAGGTCCCGCTGCTGGTCGGCGGCGTCGGCATGGTCGTCACCGGCTACTTCGCGGGCGGCCAGTGGGCCGCCGCGATCCTCGCCGTCACCGGCCTGGCGATGATGGTGGCCCGGATGGCCACCCCGCCCGAGAACTACCTGCGCGACATAACGGCCGGCGTCTTCACCGCCTTCTACGTGCCGTTCCTGGCGACCTTCGTCGCCCTGATCCTGGCCGCCGAGGACGGCGCCTGGCGGATCCTGCTGTTCCTGGTCGTCACGGTCTGCTCCGACACCGGCGCCTACGCCGTCGGCTACAAGTTCGGCCGCACCAAGCTCGCGCCGACCATCAGCCCCGGCAAGACCCGCGAGGGCCTGGCCGGCGGCGTCGGCCTGTCGATGATCGCCGGTGCCCTGATGATGCACTTCCTGATCGACGGCGGCAGCTGGTGGCAGGGCCTGATCCTGGGCGGCTGCGCGGCCGTCACCGCGACCCTGGGCGACCTCGCCGAGTCGATGATCAAGCGCGACCTCGGCATCAAGGACATGGGCACCCTGCTCCCCGGCCACGGCGGCATCATGGACCGGCTGGACTCCCTGCTGCCCACCGCCCCGGTGGTCTGGCTGCTGCTCGCCGCCTTCGTCGGCAGCTGAGCCCGGCAGCCGCCGCCAAGCCCGCGGCGTTCGAACGGCCCCCGTAACACGACCGCGTCCGGGGGCCGTCCGCTCCCCGGAAGACGGGGCGCCGCCGGTGCCGGGAGCACCGCCGCGACTGCC
Organism: Kitasatospora sp. NA04385; assembly: GCF_013364235.1. Classification (NCBI taxonomy): domain Bacteria; kingdom Bacillati; phylum Actinomycetota; class Actinomycetes; order Kitasatosporales; family Streptomycetaceae; genus Kitasatospora; species Kitasatospora sp. NA04385. Next base: position 5,437,439 of record NZ_CP054919.1, read on the forward strand.
GGGCGCCGAGCGGCGCCCGCCCCAGCGGGACGCGGACCGGTTCTCCGGATCTGAGACACTGGAACAACCATGCCTAAGCCCGGAGAACTGACCTTTGTCGCGCCGCGTGGCGCCAAGCCCCCGCGACACCTCGCCGACCTCAGCCCTGCCGAGCGCAAGGAGGCCGTCGCCGAGCTGGGCGAACAGCCGTTCCGCGCGAAGCAGCTGTCGAACCACTACTTCGGACGGATGTCCGCCGACCCGGAGAGCTGGACGGACATCCCGGCGGCGAGCCGGGCGAAGCTGACCGAGGCGCTGTTGCCCGAGCTGATGTCGGTGGTGCGGCACGTCTCCTGCGACGACGACGCGACCCGCAAGACGCTGTGGAAGCTGTTCGACGGCACGCTGGTCGAGTCGGTGCTGATGCGCTACCCGGACCGCGTCACCATGTGCATCAGCTCGCAGGCCGGCTGCGGCATGAACTGCCCGTTCTGCGCGACCGGCCAGGCGGGGCTGACCCGGAACCTGTCCACCGGGGAGATCGTCGAGCAGATCGCGTCCGGCATGCGCGACCTCAAGTCCGGGGCGGTCCCCGGCGGCGAGGCCCGGCTGTCGAACGTGGTGTTCATGGGCATGGGCGAGCCGCTGGCCAACTACAACCGGGTGCTGTCCGCGATCCGCCGCCTCACCGACCCGTCCCCGGACGGCTTCGGCCTCTCGCAGCGCGGCATCACCGTCTCCACCGTCGGCCTGGTCCCGGCCATGCACCGCTTCGCCGACGAGGGCCTGAGCTGCCGGCTCGCGCTGTCGCTGCACGCCCCGGACGACGAGCTGCGCGACGAGCTGGTGCCGGTCAACACCCGCTGGAAGGTCGACGAGGTGCTGGACGCCGCGTGGAACTACGCGGAGAAGTCCGGTCGCCGGGTCTCCATCGAGTACGCGCTGATCAAGGACATCAACGACCAGGCGTGGCGCGCCGACCTGCTCGGCCGGCTGATCAAGAACCGCCGGGTGCACGTGAACCTGATCCCGCTCAACCCGACGCCGGGTTCGAAGTGGACGGCCTCCCGGCCGGAGGACGAGCGGGAGTTCGTCCGCCGTCTGCAGGCCCACGGCGTGCCCACCACCGTCCGCGACACCCGCGGCCAGGAGATCGACGGCGCCTGCGGGCAGCTGGCCGCCGCGGGCTGAGCGCCCGGGCAGGACGCAGAACGGACCGGGGCCCGGGAGGACTGTTCCTCCCGGGCCCCGGCGCGTGCGCCGCTACACCAGCGGGCAGAGCAGGACGGTCAGCCCGCCGGTCAGCAGCAGGACGGTGCTCGCCGTGAGGGTGCGCAGGGTGGCCGTGCCGGTGAGCAGCCCGGGCGGGGTGCCCAGGCGGTCGAGCGCGTCCAGGGCGGGGCGGCGGGCCGCGCGCAGCTCGTACAGGCGGGCGGCGAGCGCCGCGACCGCGCAGGCGAGGACGAGCGCGCCCTCGACCAGGGTGAGCGCCGGGGCGGCGGTGCCCGTCCCGGCCCAGCTCCGCCAGGCGACCAGCATCAGCACGACGATCGAGGTGAGGACGGCCAGCGGGGCGCCGAGGCCGCGGGCCTGGGCGGTGAGGCCGCGACCGGCCAGCAGGCGCAGCGGGGCGGGCCGGTGCAGGGCGAGCAGCCGGCCGGCCAGGGCGAGCAGCGGTCCGGTCCACAGCGCCAGGGCGAGCCCGGCGAGCGCCCAGCCGGTGAGCAGGGCGGGGCTGGTGGCGGGGAGCCCGGCGGGGAGGGTGACGGTGCGCTCGGCGTCGGTCGCGTCGGGGCGCAGCCCGTACAGTTCGAGGCCGAGCCCGGCGAGCAGCACCGGCGCGGGCAGCAGCAGCCGCAGCGCGCCGTACCGGGAGCGGGCGGGTTCGGCGGGTCGGCCCGGGAGGCGCTCGGGGAAGCGGACCGCGCAGGCCGCGGAGACGCCGGCGACCAGCGGGAGGACCGCGAGCAGGGCGACCGGCGCGGCGGCCGGCAGCGGGACGCCCATGCCGATGTCGGGGGCCAGTGAGGGCCCGGCGATGTCGTTGCGCAGGATCAGGAACAGCAGCAGCGTGAACGCCGAGCCGAGTGCGCAGGCGAGCGCGGTCTCGCCGGCCACCAGCAGCCGGATCCGGGCGGGCCCGGCGCCGGCCGCGGTCAGGCCGGTGATCCGCTCGGGGTGCTGGGCGGGGACGGCGCGGGCGGCCGCGGCGGCGAACCAGGCGACCGCGGCGAGCGGCGGCAGGCACCAGAGCAGCCGTTCGAGGTTGCCCCCGGTGCCCTGCAGGGCGCGGCCGAGCGCGCGCAGCAGGAAGGCGGCGACCACGGCGGCGGCGGTCGCGGTGAGCAGTCCGCGGGCGAGGTCGAGGGTGCGGTAGCCGCGGGCGAGTCTGAGGTAGTACACGGCGGCCCCCTCAGCGCTCGGCGGCGGCGACGGCGGCGGGCTCGGCCGCGATCCGGCCGTCGACCAGCTGGACGGTGCGGTCGGCGTACCGGGCGAGCGCCGGGTCGTGGGTGGCCAGCACGAGGGTCAGCGCGTGCGAGCGGGCGGCGCTGGCCAGTATCCGCAGGACCTGCTCGCGGTCGTCGTGGTGCAGCGGCGCGGTGGGGTCGTCGGCGAAGACCACCGGCGGCTGCGGGGCCAGCGCGCGGGCGACGGCGATCCGCTGGCGCAGGTCCTGCCGCAGGTCGGCGGGGCGCAGCCGGGCGCAGTCGGCGACGTCGAGGCGCTCCAGCCAGTCGCCGGCGGCCTGGTACGCGGCCCGGTGGCCGGCGCCGGCCAGCAGCAGCGGGAGGGCGACGTTCTCGCGGGCGGTCAGTTCCGGCACCAGGTGCGGCTCGGGGCCGACGTAGCCGAAGCGCTCGCGGCGGAGCTTCTCGCGCCCGGCCCGGCCCAGGGTGTGCACGGGGGAGCTGTGGAACCAGACCTCGCCCTCGTCGACCGGGAGCTGCGCGGACAGGCAGCCGAGCAGGGTGGACTTGCCGGAGCCGCGCGGGCCGGTGACGGCGAGCATCTCGCCCTCCCGGACGCCCAGCGAGACGCCGCGCAGGGCGGGGGTGCCGTGGTGGGACTTGACGATGCCTCGGGCCCAGAGCACGTCGTTGTCGGGCGGGGCCGCTGACATGAGATCCATCCAGGTGCCGACGGGGATATGACAGTCGTCAGATTAGAACGATCGGGCGGGGGCGCGGGTGCGCCGCACTGCCCCGAACATGGATGAACCACCCCGAAAGCGGCGTGTCGGGGCGCGGATTCACCCTGCTGGAGGTCCGGGCCGGGCGCGGGGCGCCCCCGGACGCGCCGAAGGGCGGTCCCGGCGGTGAGGAGCCGGGGCCGCCCTTCGGTGGAGGGTGGGGAAGGAGGATCAGATCTTCTGCCACGCGTCGGAGAGGCTGGTCCGCAGGATCTGCTCGATCTCGTCGAAGGTCGACTGGTCGGAGATCAGCGGCGGGGCCAGCTGCACGACCGGGTCGCCGCGGTCGTCGGCGCGGCAGTACAGGCCGTTGTCGAACAGCGCCTTGGAGAGGAAGCCGTACAGGACGCGCTCGACCTCGTCGTCGTTGAACGACTCCTTGGTGACCTTGTCCTTGACGAGCTCGATGCCGTAGAAGTACCCGTTGCCGCGGACGTCGCCGACGATCGGCAGGTCGCGCAGCTTGTTCAGGGTGGCCAGGAACTTCGACTCGTTGTCGAGGACGTGCTGGTTGAGGCCCTCGCGCTCGAAGATGTCGAGGTTGGCCAGCGCCACCGCGGAGGAGACCGGGTGGCCGCCGAAGGTGTAGCCGTGCAGGAAGGTGTTGTCACCCTTGTAGAACGGCTCGGCGATGCGGTCCGAGATGATCGTGGCGCCGATCGGGGAGTAGCCCGAGGTCATGCCCTTGGCGCAGGTGATCATGTCCGGCACGTAGCCGAACTTGTCGGCGCCGAACATGGTGCCCAGGCGGCCGAAGGCGCAGATGACCTCGTCCGAGACCAGCAGCACGTCGTGGCGGTCGCAGATCTCGCGCAGGCGCTGGAAGTACCCGGGCGGCGGCGGGAAGCAGCCGCCGGCGTTCTGCACCGGCTCGACGAAGACGGCGGCGACGGTCTCGGGGCCCTCGAAGAGGATGGCCTGCTCGATCTCGTCGGCGGCCCAGCGGCCGTAGGCCTCCGGGTCGACCGTGCCGTCGGGGCCGGCCAGGAAGGCCGGGGCGCGGTAGATATTGGTGTTCGGGGCCTTGTGGGTGCCCGGCACCAGCGGCTCGAACGGGGCCTTCAGGCCCGGCAGGCCGGTGATGGACAGCGCGCCCTGCGGGGTGCCGTGGTAGGCGACCGCGCGGGAGATGACCTTGTACTTGGTCGGCTTGCCGGTCAGCTTGAAGTACTGCTTGGCCAGCTTCCAGGCGGTCTCGACGGCCTCGCCGCCACCGGTGGAGAAGAACACCTTGTTCAGGTCGCCCGGGGCGTAGTTCGCCAGGCGCTCGGCCAGCTCGACGGCCTTCGGGTGGGCGTAGCTCCACACCGGGAAGAAGGCGAGCTCCTTGGCCTGCTTGGCGGCGGCCTCGGCGAGCTCCTCGCGGCCGTGGCCCGCCTGCACCACGAAGAGGCCGGCCAGGCCGTCGAGGTACTTGCGGCCCTTGTCGTCCCAGACGTAGGTGCCCTCGCCCTTGACGATCGTCGGCACGGGGGAGTTCTCGTACGACGACATGCGGGTGAAGTGCATCCACAGGTGGTCGTAGGCGGTCTTGGAAAGGTCCTTCTGGGCCGGGTCGGCTGTCATCGGGTGCCCCAGGTGTAGGTCTGTTTCCGGAGCTTCAGGTAAACGAAGCTCTCGGTGCTCCGCACGCCGGGAAGCGAGCGGATGCGCTTGTTGATCAGTTCGAGAAGGTGCTCGTCGTCCTCGCACACCAGCTCGGCGAGGAGGTCGAACGAACCCGCGGTGCACACCACGTAGTCGACCTCGTCGAAGGCGGCCAGCGCGTCGGCGACCGGTTCGATGTCGCCCTCCACGCGGATGCCCACCATCGCCTGGCGGGTGAATCCGACGGTGAGGGGGTCGGTCACGGCGACGATCTGCATCACGCCCTGGTCGAGCAGCTTCTGGACGCGTTGCCGGACGGCCGCCTCGGACAGGCCCACGGCCTTGCCGATGGCGGCGTACGGACGGCGCCCGTCCTCCTGGAGCTGCTCGATGATCGCCTTGGAGGCGGCGTCGAGGGGAACGCTGGCGTTCCGGTCACGGTTGGCCACGCCGCCACTGTGCCCGACGGGCGGCGGAAGCGCAAGCGTCGACTCTGCTGATTTCGTCGCCGATTCGAAGAAGTGGCGCGGAAAGCGTGGTGTCCGATGCGAGCCCCTGTCGATACCGGAAGCCCAATGGGTACTCTGGCTACGTACCCGCGCGCGCCTGCACACCGCCGATCGTGGCTTGTCGCTGACATGCCGTGGCCGTCCCGACCCCGGAGTAACCTGACGCCCGGGGCTGCAACGACGCAGGCCCAGACCGAGGAGAGACCGTGAGCGAGCTTCGTACGCTGCGCAACTACATCAACGGCGAGTTCGTCGACGCGGCGGACGGCCGCACGCTCGACGTCGTCGACCCGACCACGGGCGAGGTCTACGCGACCTCCCCGCTCTCCGGCGCGGCCGACGTGGACGCCGCGATGGCCGCCGCCGCGGCCGCGTTCCCGGTCTGGCGGGACTCCACCCCGGCCCTCCGGCAGAAGCTGCTGCTCAAGGTCGCGGACGCGGTCGAGGCCCGGGCCGACGAGATCGTGGACGCCGAGGTCCGCAACACCGGCAAGCCGCGCGGGCTGACCCTCTCCGAGGAGATCGGCCCGATGGTCGACCAGCTGCGCTTCTTCGCCGGTGCCGCCCGCCTGCTGGAGGGCAAGGCCGCGGGCGAGTACATGGACGGGCTGACCTCGATCGTCCGCCGCGAGCCGGTCGGCGTCTGCGCGCAGGTCGCGCCGTGGAACTACCCGATGATGATGGCGGTGTGGAAGTTCGCCCCGGCGATCGCCGCGGGCAACGCCGTGGTGCTCAAGCCGTCCGACACCACCCCCGCCTCCACCGTGCTGCTGGCCGAGATCATCGGCGGCGTGCTGAAGGACCTCGACCTGCCGGCCGGCGTCTTCAACGTGATCTGCGGCGACCGCGAGACCGGCCGCCTGATGGTCGAGCACCGCACCCCGGCGATGGCCTCCATCACCGGCTCGGTCCGGGCCGGCATGCAGGTCGCCGAGTCCGCCGCGAAGGACGTCAAGCGCGTCCACCTGGAGCTCGGCGGCAAGGCCCCGGTCGTGGTCTTCGAGGACGCCGACATCGCCGAGGCCGTCGAGGGCATCGCGACCGCCGGCTACTTCAACGCCGGCCAGGACTGCACCGCCGCCACCCGCGTCCTGGTGCACGAGTCGATCCACGACGCCTTCGTCGAGGCGCTCGCCAAGACCGCCGCCGACACCAAGACCGGCGGCGTGGACGACGAGGACGTGCTCTACGGCCCGCTCAACAACGCCAACCAGCTCAAGCAGGTGGCCGGCTTCATCGAGCGCCTGCCCGCGCACGCCAAGATCGAGGCCGGCGGCCACCGGGTCGGCGACAAGGGCTACTTCTGGGCGGCGACCGTGGTCTCCGGCCTGAAGCAGGACGACGAGATCATCCAGAACGAGGTCTTCGGCCCGGTCATCACCGTGCAGAAGTTCACCGACGAGGAGCAGGCCGTCGAGTACGCCAACGGCGTCGAGTACGCGCTCGCCTCCTCGGTGTGGACCAAGGACCACGCCCGCGCGATGCGGATGTCCCGCCGGCTCGACTTCGGCTGCGTGTGGATCAACACCCACATCCCGCTGGTCGCCGAGATGCCGCACGGCGGGTTCAAGAAGTCCGGCTACGGCAAGGACCTGTCGTCGTACGGGTTCGAGGACTACACCCGGATCAAGCACGTCATGACCGCGATCTAGCGGGTCAGGACGATCGGACGCAGTATGACCGCGATCTGATCGTTTAGCGGTACGGGCGGGGGCGCGGGGAGACTCTTCCCGCGCCCCGGCTTTTCACCCTGTCAGGGCGGCGCGCGACTCGCGTGACAGGATGAAGCTGCCCCGGGCGAGGCGGCCTCCCTACGCTGGTCGCATGAGCACTCCCACCGCTGACTCGGCCGCCGGGCAGGCCGTCAAGGCCGCCGACCGCGCGCACGTCTTCCACTCGTGGTCCGCCCAGGCACTGATCGACCCCCTCGCGGTGGCCGGTGCCGAGGGCTCCTACTTCTGGGACTATGACGGCAACCGCTACCTGGACTTCTCCTCGCAGCTGGTGAACACCAACATCGGCCACCAGCACCCGAAGGTGGTCGCGGCGATCCAGGCGAAGGCCGCGCAGCTGTGCACCATCGCCCCGGGCTTCGCCGAGGAGTCGCGCAGCGAGGCCGCCCGGCTGATCGCCGAGCGAACCCCGGGCGACCTGGACAAGATCTTCTTCACCAACGGCGGCGCCGAGGCGAACGAGAACGCGATCCGGATGGCCCGGCTGCACACCGGTCGGCACAAGGTGCTCTCCACCTACCGCTCGTACCACGGCGCCACCGCCAACGCGATCGCCCTGACCGGCGACCCGCGCCGCTGGGCGAACGAGGCCGGCGTGTCGGGCATCGTGCACTTCTGGGGCCCGTACCCGTACCGCTCGAACTTCCACGCCGAGAACGAGGCGCAGGAGTGCGAGCGCGCGCTGGCGCACCTGGAGCAGACCCTCGCGTTCGAGGGCCCGGGCACCGTCGCGGCGATCATCCTGGAGACCGTGGTCGGCACCGCGGGCATCCTGGTGCCGCCGGCCGGGTACCTGGCGGGCGTGCGGGAGATCTGCGACCGCTACGGGATCGTGTTCATCCTGGACGAGGTGATGGCCGGGTTCGGCCGCACCGGCGAGTGGTTCGCCGCCGACCACTGGGGCATCACCCCGGACCTGCTGACCTTCGCCAAGGGCGTCAACTCCGGTTACCTGCCGCTGGGCGGCGTGGCGATCTCCGGCGCCATCGCCGAGACCTTCGCGCAGAAGGCGTTCCCGGGCGGCCTGACCTACTCGGGCCACCCGCTGGCCTGCGCCTCCGCCGTGGCGACGATCAACACGATGGCCGAGGAGGGCATCGTGGAGAACGCCAAGCACATCGGCGAGAGCGTGCTCGGCCCCGGCCTGCGCGAGCTGGCCGAGCGCCACCCGTCGATCGGCGAGGTGCGCGGCCTGGGCGTGTTCTGGGCGCTGGACCTGGTGAAGAACCGGGAGACCCGCGAGCCGCTGGTGCCGTACAACGCGGCCGGCGCCGACAACGCGCCGATGGCGCAGCTCGCGGCGGCCTGCAAGCAGCGCGGCCTGTGGCCGTTCACCAACATGAACCGCTTCCACGTGGTGCCGCCGTGCAACGTCAGCGCGGAGGAGGCCAAGACCGGCCTCGCGGTGCTGGACGAGGTGCTCACCCTCACCGACGCGCACACCGTCTGACGGTCATTCACGACTCCTCCACCGGGCCCCGGACGATCCGTCCGGGGCCCGGTGACGTCTCTGCCGACCCGGCCAGTACGATGATCCGCCTGATTGGCAGAGCAAAGGAAAGACCATGGGGGACACGGGGTTTCGGGGCGGACCCGGGGCATTCGCGGCGTACGGCGCGGGCCAGTACCAGCAGCAGCACCCCGGCGCGGCGCCGCAGGTCTACGAGCCGCACCGGCTCGGCGGCGGCTCCCACCTGCCGCTGATCGCACCGCACCTGGCGCCCGGCGAGCGGGTGCACGCCGTCGTCGACGTCCAGCTCAGCGATCTGCTGCGCCGGGTGCCCCGCCGCCACCGGCCCAAGGAGCGGGACGGCCTGATCCGGGTGCTGGACCTCCTGTTCAACGCCGTCGCCGTGGTCGCCGAGGCGGTCGAGGAGGCCGTCGGCGGCTTCTTCCGCAACCTGCGGCGGATCTTCCGCGGCCGCGGCCTCGCCGGCGGCTGGGAGAGCCAGGCCGGCCGGTTCGCCGTCCAGGTGCTGACCGGCGGCCGGGCCGGGGTCAGGTACGAGAACCGCAGCACCACGCTGGTCTTCACCGACCACCGGATCCTGCTCGGCGACACCCTCTCCCAGGGCTACGACCGGTACGGCGAGATCCCGCGCGCCCAGCTCGCCAGGATCGAACCGCGCAACGGCTCCTGGTCCAGCCGGGTCGAGGCGTACTTCGCGGACGGCTCCCGGGTCGCGCTCGACGTCAGCCCCGACAGCCACGTCCGGGCCCTGGAGACGCTGCTCCGCGGCCAGCTCCCGCCGCCGCGGCAGGGGAACTGACGGAAGCGGTGGAACCGGCGCCGCCGGTCAGCGGCGCACCGCGTCCAGCGCCAGCAGCGCCACGTGCAGCGACAGGCAGGACTCCACCTGGTCCAGGTCCACGCCCAGGATCCGCTCCACCTTGTGCAGCCGGTCGTAGAAGGACGGGCGGGACAGGTGCGCGGCGTCCGCCGCCGCCGACTTGTTCCGCCCCTGCTCCAGGTAGATCCGCAGCATCTGCACCAGCTGCCCGCCGTGCTCCGCGTCGTACGCCAGCAGCGGGCCCAACTCCCGCTCCACGTACGTCTGCAGGCGCTCGTCGTCACGCAGCAGGTGCAGCAGGCCGCGCAGCCGGACGTCCGGCAGCCGGTAGTACGCGGCCCGGCCGCCCGGCGCGTCGTGCAGCGCCGCGTCCGCGACCTGGGTGGCCTCCAGCAGGGTGCGCCGGGCGTCGCGGACCGAGCCCACCGAGGAGCCCACCGCTATCACCGGCTCGGCCGCCGAACCGTCCCGGCCCGCCTCCGCCGACAGCCGGCGCAGCGCCGCCGCGAACGCCTCCAGCGAGGCGTGCTCCTCCTGCTGCGAGCCCAGCGCCACCAGCAGGCCCACCCCCTCGTCGTCCAGCGCGCCCACCAGCGCCGACAGCCGGGAGGTGCGGATCGCGGTCGCCGCCAGCTCGGTGAAGTCCCGCAGCCGGGCCTGTGCCTCCAGCGCCGCCGGCAGCGGACCCTGCCGCTGCCGCAGCACCACGCCCACCAGCCGGCGCCCCTCCAGCGGCACGCCCAGCGCCTGCGCGCGCAGCGCCACCTCGGAGACGGTCAGCGCGTGGGTCAGGATGCCCGACAGCAGGGTGCGGTGGGTCTGCCGCTCCAGCGACTCTCGGTCGCGCACCACCAGCCGGTTCAGCGCCAGCGTCGCCGCGCCGCGCTCCAGCAGCATCGCGTGCGGGTGCGGCACGTCCGGCGGCAGCGGCACCGGCTCGTCCACCAGCACCAGCCGCCCCCAGTCCTGGCCGCGCGCGCCCACCGTGGTCACCAGCCAGCCCGAACGCGGGTCGTACCCGGTGCGGCCCGGCAGGTGGACGCCCCGCGAACGGTGCTCCCAGTTCTCCAGCAGCTCCTGTTCGCCGCGGCCCGCCGTGTCGTGCGCCAGCACCTGGTGCGCCAGGTTCTCCAGCACCACCGGCGCGCCCCCCATCCGGGCCACCTGCCGCACCACCTCGGCGGGCTCGGCGCCCTCGGTGGCCAGCTCGTTGAACACCTGGTGCACCGCCTCCGACACCCGCAGCTGCTCCAGCTGCGCGTTCACCACCAGCGCGTGCACCGCCTCGGTCACCGCGACGAACTTCAGCTCCCGGCGCAGCGCCACCAGCGGCAGGCCGTGCCGCTCCGCCGCCGCCACCAGCGCCCGCGGCAGCGAGTCGAAGTACCGGCGGCCGAACTCGATCACCAGCCCGGCCACCCCGACCTCGGCCAGCTCCCGCACGTACCGGGCCAGCCCCTCCCGGTCCTCCGGCAGCGCGATGCCGGTCGACAGCACCAGCTCGCCGCCGCGCAGCACCCCCGCCACGTCCGGCAGCTCGCTCACGTGCACCCAGCGCACCGGGCGCTCCAGCGCACCGGACCCGGCCACCACCTGGGGCAGGCCGCGCCGCATCACGTCCAGGTCGAGCACGCGGGCGACGGTGGGCAGCATCGCGGGTACCTCCGGGGGGTTCGCAGGGTGTCAGGTCAATCATGCTCGACGGCGACGCCCTGTCGCCCGGACGCAGCCTTGCAGCGTGTAAGGCCCTTCGTTCCGCCCGTTGCTGAGTGACGCTTGCCCCGGGCACCCGAACCGAGGCATCGTCGGCCGGGTCGAGTAGGCAATGGAGGCAACTCATGGACCTGACCAGCTTCAACGACGGCGCGCAGCACATCGCGGGCCGCCCGGCCCGGAGCCCGGGCGGCGAACCCTTCGCCGTGGTCAACCCGGCGAACGGCGCCACCGTGCAGCAGGTCGAGCTCGCCACCGCCGCCGACGTCGACACCGCCGTCGCCGCCGCCCGCGCCGCCCTGCCCGAGTGGTCCGGCGCCACCCCCGGCGCCCGGTCCGAGGCCCTGAACCGCCTCGCCGGCATCCTCGCCGAGCACGCCGAGGAGTTCGCCCGCACCGAGACCGCGCAGACCGGCAAGCCGATCAAGCTGTCCACCGAGTTCGACGTCCCCGGGACCATCGACAACACCGCGTTCTTCGCCAGCGCCGCCCGCAACCTCGAAGGCAAGGCCGCCGGCGAGTACAGCGGCGACCACACCTCGTACGTGCGCCGCGAGGCGATCGGCGTGATCGGCAGCATCGCGCCCTGGAACTACCCGCTGCAGATGGCCGCCTGGAAGATCCTCCCGGCCGTCGCCGCCGGGAACACCATCGTCCTCAAGCCCGCCGAGATCACCCCGCTGACCTCGCTGATGTTCGCCCGCGCCTGCACCGCGGCCGGCATCCCCGACGGTGTCGTCAACGTCGTCACCGGCGCCGGACGCACCGCTGGCGAACACCTGATCGGCCACCCCGACGTCGCCATGGTCTCCTTCACCGGCTCCACCGCCGTCGGCAAGCGCGTCGCCGAGATCGCCACCGCCACCGTCAAGCGCACCCACCTCGAACTCGGCGGCAAGGCCCCCTTCGTGGTCTTCGACGACGCCGACCTCGACGCCGCCGTGCACGGAGCGGTCGCCGCCTCCCTGATCAACAGCGGCCAGGACTGCACCGCAGCCACCCGCGCCTACGTCCAGCGCCCGCTGTACGACGCCTTCGTGGCCGGCGTCGCCGAGCTCTACGACGGCATCCGGCTCGGCGACCCGCTGAACCCGCAGACCGACATGGGCCCGCTGGTCTCCTTCACCCACCGCGACCGCGTCGCCGGCTTCGTCGAGCGCGCCCGCGCCTACGCCACCGTCGTCACCGGCGGCGCCGCCACCGGCAAGGGCCACGACGGCACCGACCTCTCGCTCGGCGCCTACCACCGCCCCACCCTGATCACCGGTGCCGCCCAGGACAGCGAGGTCGTCCAGGGCGAGATCTTCGGCCCGGTGCTCGTCGTGCTGCCCTTCGACAGCGACGAGGAGGGCCTGCGGCTCGCCAACGACACCCCCTACGGCCTGGCCGCCTCCGCCTGGACCCGCGACGTCCACCGCTCGCTGCGCGCCACCCGCGAGATCGCGGCCGGCTGCGTCTGGGTCAACGACCACATCCCGATCATCAGCGAGATGCCGCACGGCGGGTACAAGGCGTCCGGCTACGGCAAGGACATGTCGCAGTACTCGCTCGACGAGTACACCCAGGTCAAGCACGTCATGTTCGACACCACCGCCGTCGCCCGCAAGGACTGGCACCGGACGATCTTCGGCGACCGCTGACCGGTTCCCCGAACAGTTCCTCCCCGGTTCTGCGGCCGACCGCCGACGGATCTCCGGCGGTCCCGCGGCCCCGGCCGTCCGGAGATCCGTGTAAGAGATCCCCGGTACCCCGCTCTCCCGGGTGACGACAGCAGGCACCCGCCCGCCGCGCGCCACCCGGGAGAGACGAGGAACCCCACGTGAGCACCACCCGCCACCCCAGCGCCCTGCACTGGCTGGCCGCCGCCGCCCCCGACCCCGAAGCCTGCCGCGCCGCCTGGGAACGCACCGGGTTCGGCCTCGCCCTGCTGCCCGCCGGCCGCCGCTGGGACGTCCTGCACGCACCCGGCCCGCTCGGCCGACCCGCCGCCGCCCTGCTCGACCGATCCGGTGCCGGCCCCGTCCTGGAGGACCCGGACGGCGACACCGTCGGCTTCCTCGTCCCCGTCGGCACCGCCGGACGCTGGACCGGCACCGGCATCCGCACCTCCGGCCACGGCACCTGGATCGCCGTCCCGCACCCCACCCGCCCCACCCGCGGCCCGCACTGGCTGATCCCGCCGCGCCCCGGCGGACGGCTCGTCGACCCCCGCGCCCTCGAACTCGCCCTGCACGACGCCGCCGCGCACCTGCGCAGGCCCCGCTAGGCGCCACCAGGTGCTGGCGTCGTAGCAGTCACGGCCGCAGCGATCACGGCCGTGGCGGGTAGGGCCGTGGCGGGTACGGCCGACTGGACGCGGCAGGACGGGACAGACTGTCCAGCATGGACGACACCAGCCCCGTCGAGCCCGCGGACCACGGCACCGCCGACCCCGGCACCGCCGACCGCGCCGCGCTGCTCGCCGACGCCCAGCCGTACTGCCTGGAGCACGCCCTCGCCCTGGCCGGCCCCGACGCGCTGCGCCTGCACGGCCTGGCCGCCCCCGTCCACGACACCGGCCTGCTGCTGGTCACTGCCGGGGGCCCGCCGCTCGCCGACCTCGCCGCCGGGCTCGCCGAGACCCTGCGCGCCGCCGGCCACCGCGTCCGGCAGGCGCCCGGCAGCGCGCGCCGGTGCCAACTCGCCGTCAGCGTGCCCGCCGCCGGTCCGGGGGAGCCGTCCCTCGGCAGCCTGGCCGGGACCGACACCGACGGTGCCGCCGGGCAGCCGGAGCTCGGCGTCGAACTGCGCCGCGAACCGCTGCGCCACCCGCCGACCCTCCCCGCCGGAGCCCCCGTCCCCGTCGCCGCGCTGGACGACACCGCCGCGCTCGCCGTCCTCACCCTCTGCGAGCGCGCCCTGCCCACCGACCTGCACGCGCTGCACGCCCTCACCGCGCAGCGGCGCGAAGGCGAACTCCTCGCCCTGGCCGGTGCGTTCGACGAGGACTTCAGCACCCGTACGCTCGCCGACCGGCTGGAGACCGCCGCCGCCCTGCTGCCGCCCGAGACCGACACCGCCGACACCCGCAAGTGGGCCGAGACCTGGGCCCAGGACCTGCGCCTCGACCTGCTGGAGACCACCGAGCTCGCCGACGGCCTGTACGACCCCTACCTGCACGACCCCTCCCCGGACGCCCACCCGGACCGCGCCGGAGCCGACCCGGCCGACCCCACCGACGACCTGTAAGGGTGAATCGCGCTTCTCCGTCAGGGTGCTCGTTGAGCGGGCCCGCCGTCCCGCGCAGACTGGAGGACGAGCGCGGGACACCGTGGACAGTCGGAGGCAGAGACCCTTGAGCAGCAAGCACATCACCCACTGGATCGGCGGCCAGTACGTCGCCACCGCCGGAACCGCGCCCCGCCGCGGCGACATCCACGACCCGGCCACCGGCCAGGTCACCGGCCAGGTCGACTTCGCCGAGATCGCCGAGGTGGACCAAGCCGTCGCCGCCGCCGCCCAGGCCTTCACCGGCTGGCGCAAGGCCTCGATCGCCAAGCGCACCCAGGTGCTGTTCAACTTCCGCGAGCTGTTCAACGCCCGCAAGGACGAGCTCGCCGCGATCATCGTCTCCGAGCACGGCAAGGTGCACTCCGACGCCCTCGGCGAGCTTGCCCGCGGCCAGGAGGTCGTCGAGTACGCCTGCGGCATCCCGCAGCTGATCAAGGGCGGCTTCACCGAGCAGGCCTCCACCGGCGTCGACGTCTACTCGATCCGCCAGCCGCTCGGCCCGGTCGCCATCATCTCGCCGTTCAACTTCCCGGCCATGGTGCCGATGTGGTTCTTCCCGATCGCGATCGCGGCCGGCAACACGGTCGTCCTCAAGCCGTCCGAGAAGGACCCGTCCGCCGCCAACTTCATCGCCGAGCTGTGGAAGGAGGCCGGCCTCCCCGACGGCGTCTTCAACGTCGTCCACGGCGACAAGGTCTCCGTCGACCGCCTGCTGGAGCACCCCGACGTCAAGTCGGTCTCCTTCGTCGGCTCCACCCCCATCGCCCGCTACGTGTACGAGAACGGCACCCGCTACGGCAAGCGCGTGCAGGCCCTCGGCGGCGCCAAGAACCACATGCTGGTGCTCCCCGACGCCGACCTCGACCTGGCCGCCGACGCCGCCATCAACGCCGGCTTCGGCGCGGCCGGCGAGCGCTGCATGGCCGTCTCCGTCCTGGTCGCCGTCGACCCGATCGGTGACGAGC
The DNA here is from genome assembly GCF_013364235.1 of Kitasatospora sp. NA04385. NCBI lineage: Bacteria > Bacillati > Actinomycetota > Actinomycetes > Kitasatosporales > Streptomycetaceae > Kitasatospora > Kitasatospora sp. NA04385. The sequence continues at coordinate 5,452,679 of NZ_CP054919.1, forward strand.
TGGTCGCCAAGATCAAGGAGCGGATGGCCACCCTCAAGGTCGGCCCCGGCTGCAACGGCGACTCCGAGATGGGCCCGCTGGTCACCGGCGTGCACCGCGACAAGGTCACCTCCTACGTCGAGTCCGGCGTCGCCGACGGTGCCGAGCTCGCCGTCGACGGCCGCAAGCACCCCATCGCCGCCGAGGACGCCAAGGGCGCCCCCACCGCCGACGGCTTCTGGCTCGGCCCCACCCTGTTCGACCACGTCAAGCCGGGCATGTCCGTCTACAACGATGAGATCTTCGGCCCGATCCTGTCGGTCGTCCGGGTCCCCTCCTACGACGAGGGCCTGGAGCTCATCAACGCCAACCCGTACGGCAACGGCACCGCCATCTTCACCAACGACGGCGGCGCGGCCCGGCGCTTCCAGAACGAGGTGGAGGTCGGCATGGTCGGCATCAACGTGCCGATCCCCGTCCCCGTCGCCTACTACTCCTTCGGCGGCTGGAAGGCCTCGCTGTTCGGCGACAGCCACGCCTACGGCGCCGACGGCGTCCAGTTCTTCACCCGCGGCAAGGCCGTCACCCAGCGCTGGCTCGACCCCTCGCACGGCGGCATCAACCTGGGCTTCCCCACCAACAACTGAGCAGCCCACCGCGCCCCGGCGTGACGGAAGGCCGGCCCCCACCCGGGGCCGGCCTTCCGGCTGTCCGGCGCCCGGCCACGCCTCCGGCCAGGCGATGTTTGCACCTGGCGCGGATCCGGCGTAGTGTTCACTGGTCGCTCGGCAGGGAGCACCGGACACGCATCTGTGTGGACGGTCCCGGGGCGGCCAATCCCCTGAGAAACCAGTTCGATGATCCGTGACGGGTCGCGTCCTTTTCGCGTCCCCGTTCGTATTGTCGGCGTGCGCTTTTCCGGAGATTGCGGCCGATTCGCTTTGCGAAGCGGGGATCGGCTAGAGTTTGAAACGTCGGACGGGGCGTCAAGCCGCAGAAGACGAAAGCGAGTCGGGAAAGAGCACAGGCTCGGATCTGATAAGCTGGAAACACGAAAGAACGAAGCGCCCGGAGATGCGGTCGGAAGGCCGGTCGAAGGAAGCGTCCGTTCCTTGAGAACTCAACAGCGTGCCAAAAGTCAACGCCAGATATGTTGACATCCCCGGCCGGCCGGTATCGGTTGGTTGGAGATTCCTTTATGAAGTATCACTAGCGAGGACGCAGTGCGCGGGGCCGCCTTATTCCGGTGGTTGCCGTGCCGCTCTTTCGTGAGAAGCATTCACGGAGAGTTTGATCCTGGCTCAGGACGAACGCTGGCGGCGTGCTTAACACATGCAAGTCGAACGGTGAAGCCCTTCGGGGTGGATCAGTGGCGAACGGGTGAGTAACACGTGGGGAATCTGCCCTGAACTCTGGGACAAGCCTTGGAAACGAGGTCTAATACCGGATACGACCGTCTCCCGCATGGGGGTCGGTGGAAAGCTCCGGCGGTTCAGGATGATCCCGCGGCCTATCAGCTTGTTGGTGGGGTAATGGCCTACCAAGGCGACGACGGGTAGCCGGCCTGAGAGGGCGACCGGCCACACTGGGACTGAGACACGGCCCAGACTCCTACGGGAGGCAGCAGTGGGGAATATTGCACAATGGGCGAAAGCCTGATGCAGCGACGCCGCGTGAGGGATGACGGCCTTCGGGTTGTAAACCTCTTTCAGCAGGGAAGAAGCGCAAGTGACGGTACCTGCAGAAGAAGCACCGGCTAACTACGTGCCAGCAGCCGCGGTAATACGTAGGGTGCGAGCGTTGTCCGGAATTATTGGGCGTAAAGAGCTCGTAGGCGGCCTGTCGCGTCGGATGTGAAAGCCCGGGGCTTAACCCCGGGTCTGCATTCGATACGGGCAGGCTAGAGTGTGGTAGGGGAGATCGGAATTCCTGGTGTAGCGGTGAAATGCGCAGATATCAGGAGGAACACCGGTGGCGAAGGCGGATCTCTGGGCCATTACTGACGCTGAGGAGCGAAAGCGTGGGGAGCGAACAGGATTAGATACCCTGGTAGTCCACGCCGTAAACGTTGGGAACTAGGTGTTGGCGACATTCCACGTCGTCGGTGCCGCAGCTAACGCATTAAGTTCCCCGCCTGGGGAGTACGGCCGCAAGGCTAAAACTCAAAGGAATTGACGGGGGCCCGCACAAGCAGCGGAGCATGTGGCTTAATTCGACGCAACGCGAAGAACCTTACCAAGGCTTGACATACGCCGGAAACGTCTAGAGATAGGCGCCCCCTTGTGGTCGGTGTACAGGTGGTGCATGGTTGTCGTCAGCTCGTGTCGTGAGATGTTGGGTTAAGTCCCGCAACGAGCGCAACCCTTGTTCTGTGTTGCCAGCGAGTAATGTCGGGGACTCACAGGAGACTGCCGGGGTCAACTCGGAGGAAGGTGGGGACGACGTCAAATCATCATGCCCCTTATGTCTTGGGCTGCACACGTGCTACAATGGCCGGTACAAAGGGCTGCGATGCCGTGAGGCGGAGCGAATCCCAAAAAGCCGGTCTCAGTTCGGATTGGGGTCTGCAACTCGACCCCATGAAGTTGGAGTTGCTAGTAATCGCAGATCAGCATGCTGCGGTGAATACGTTCCCGGGCCTTGTACACACCGCCCGTCACGTCACGAAAGTCGGTAACACCCGAAGCCGGTGGCCTAACCCGTAAGGGGAGGAGCCGTCGAAGGTGGGACCAGCGATTGGGACGAAGTCGTAACAAGGTAGCCGTACCGGAAGGTGCGGCTGGATCACCTCCTTTCTAAGGAGCACACGGCCGGATGCGAGCGAATGTCTCGCACGGTTGCTCATGGGTGGAACGTTGACTATTCGGCACAGGAAGCGAACAGGACGCCAGTACTGCCCTTCGGGGCGTGGACCGCGGATCTCTGGGAGTGACTGTGTCGGGCACGTTGTTGGGTCCTGAGGGAACGGCTTGCCGTTGTCTCTGGGATGCCGGCTTCACTTGAGGGTGCGTCATGCTCCCGAGGGTGGGTGTCTGGTCGTTGTTTGAGAACTGCACAGTGGACGCGAGCATCTGTGGCCAAGTTTTTAAGGGCGCACGGTGGATGCCTTGGCACCAGGAACCGATGAAGGACGTGGGAGGCCGCGATAGGCCCCGGGGAGCTGTCAACCGAGCTTTGATCCGGGGGTGTCCGAATGGGGAAACCCGGCAGTCGTCATGGGCTGTCACCCATACCTGAACACATAGGGTATGTGGAGGGAACGCGGGGAAGTGAAACATCTCAGTACCCGCAGGAAGAGAAAACAACCGTGATTCCGGGAGTAGTGGCGAGCGAAACCGGATGAGGCCAAACCTTGAGCGTGTGAGACCCGGCAGGGGTTGCGCTCGAGGGGTTGTGGGAAAGTTCTTCAGTCGTCTGCCGGCGGCTGGGCGAGTCAGAAACCGTATGGGTAGTCGAAGGACATGCGAAAGGTCCGGCGTAGAGGGTAAGACCCCCGTAGACGAAATCTGTACGGCTCGCTTGAGCTTCTCCCAAGTAGCACGGGGCCCGAGAAATCCCGTGTGAATCTGGCGGGACCACCCGCTAAGCCTAAATATTCCCTGGTGACCGATAGCGGATAGTACCGTGAGGGAATGGTGAAAAGTACCGCGGGAGCGGAGTGAAATAGTACCTGAAACCGTGTGCCTACAAGCCGTGGGGGCAGCCTTCGGGCTGTGACTGCGTGCCTTTTGAAGAATGAGCCTGCGAGTTTGCGGTGTGTAGCGAGGTTAACCCGTGTGGGGTAGCCGTAGCGAAAGCGAGTCCGAATAGGGCGTTCGAGTTGCATGCCCAAGACCCGAAGCGGAGTGATCTAGCCATGGGCAGGTTGAAGCGGAGGTAAGACTTCGTGGAGGACCGAACCCACCAGGGTTGAAAACCTGGGGGATGACCTGTGGTTAGGGGTGAAAGGCCAATCAAACTCCGTGATAGCTGGTTCTCCCCGAAATGCATTTAGGTGCAGCGTCGTGTGTTTCTTGCCGGAGGTAGAGCACTGGATAGGCGATGGGCCTCACCGGGTTACTGACCTTAGCCAAACTCCGAATGCCGGTAAGTGAGAGCGCGGCAGTGAGACTGTGGGGGATAAGCTCCATGGTCGAGAGGGAAACAGCCCAGAACACCGACTAAGGTCCCTAAGCGTGTGCTAAGTGGGAAAGGATGTGGAGTCGCAGAGACAACCAGGAGGTTGGCTTAGAAGCAGCCACCCTTGAAAGAGTGCGTAATAGCTCACTGGTCAAGTGATTCCGCGCCGACAATGTAGCGGGGCTCAAGCACACCACCGAAGTCGTGTCATTGCAGCAATACTCCCAACGGAGGCTGTGATGGGTAGGGGAGCGTCGTGTGCCGGGTGAAGCAGCCGAGGAATCGAGTTGTGGACGGTTCACGAGTGAGAATGCAGGCATGAGTAGCGATACAAGAGTGGGAAACTCTTGCGCCGATTGACCAAGGGTTCCTGGGTCAAGCTGATCTGCCCAGGGTAAGTCGGGACCTAAGGCGAGGCCGACAGGCGTAGTCGATGGACAACGGGTTGATATTCCCGTACCCGCTTTGAAGCGCCAACGTCGAACCAGGTGATGCTAAGGCCGTGAAGCCGGCCCGGAGTCTTCGGACGATGGGACGTGGTGGAGCCGCCGGTCCGAGCCTGTAGTAGGTGAGCGATGGGGTGACGCAGGAAGGTAGTCCAGCCCGGGCGGTGGTAGTCCCGGGGTAAGGGTGTAGGACGTTGCGTAGGCAAATCCGCGCAGCACATAGTCTGAGACCTGATGCCGAGCCGATTGTGGTGAAGTGGATGATCCTATGCTGTCGAGAAAAGCCTCTAGCGAGTTTCATGGCGGCCCGTACCCCAAACCGACTCAGGTGGTCAGGTAGAGAATACCGAGGCGTTCGGGTGAACTGTGGTTAAGGAACTCGGCAAAATGCCCCCGTAACTTCGGGAGAAGGGGGGCCATTGCTGGTGACGGGATTTTCTCCCCGAGCTGGTGGTGGCCGCAGAGACCAGCGAGAAGCGACTGTTTACTAAAAACACAGGTCCGTGCGAAGCCGTAAGGCGATGTATACGGACTGACGCCTGCCCGGTGCTGGAACGTTAAGGGGACCGGTTAGTCCGACTTCGGTCGGGCGAAGCTGAGAACTTAAGCGCCAGTAAACGGCGGTGGTAACTATAACCATCCTAAGGTAGCGAAATTCCTTGTCGGGTAAGTTCCGACCTGCACGAATGGCGTAACGACTTCTCGACTGTCTCAACCACAGGCCCGGTGAAATTGCATTACGAGTAAAGATGCTCGTTTCGCGCAGCAGGACGGAAAGACCCCGGGACCTTTACTATAGCTTGATATTGGTGTTCGGTTCGGCTTGTGTAGGATAGGTGGGAGACTGTGAGACCCGGACGCCAGTTCGGGTGGAGTCGACGTTGAAATACCACTCTGGTCGTGCTGGATGTCTAACCTGGGTCCGTGATCCGGATCAGGGACAGTGTCTGGTGGGTAGTTTAACTGGGGCGGTTGCCTCCTAAAGGGTAACGGAGGCGCCCAAAGGTTCCCTCAGCCTGGTTGGCAATCAGGTGTTGAGTGTAAGTGCACAAGGGAGCTTGACTGTGAGACTGACGGGTCGAGCAGGTACGAAAGTAGGGACTAGTGATCCGGCGGTGGCTTGTGGAAGCGCCGTCGCTCAACGGATAAAAGGTACCCCGGGGATAACAGGCTGATCTTCCCCAAGAGTCCATATCGACGGGATGGTTTGGCACCTCGATGTCGGCTCGTCGCATCCTGGGGCTGGAGTAGGTCCCAAGGGTTGGGCTGTTCGCCCATTAAAGCGGTACGCGAGCTGGGTTTAGAACGTCGTGAGACAGTTCGGTCCCTATCCGCTGTGCGCGTAGGAGTGTTGAGAAGGGCTGTCCCTAGTACGAGAGGACCGGGACGGACGAACCTCTGGTGTGCCAGTTGTCCTGCCAAGGGCATGGCTGGTTGGCTACGTTCGGGAGGGATAACCGCTGAAAGCATCTAAGCGGGAAGCCTGCTTCGAGATGAGCACTCCCACCTCCTTGAGAGGGTAAGGCTCCCAGTAGACGACTGGGTTGATAGGCCGGATATGGAAGCCCTGTGAGGGGTGGAGTTGACCGGTACTAATAGGCCGAGGGCTTGTCCTCAGTTGCTCGCGTCCACTGTGTTGTTCTGAAACAACGACCCCCACCCCCGCCGCGGCGGGCGGGTGGGCGGCGAAAAGTTTCACCGTGTTTCGGTGGTCATAGCGTGAGGGAAACGCCCGGTTACATTCCGAACCCGGAAGCTAAGCCTCACAGCGCCGATGGTACTGCAGGGGGGACCCTGTGGGAGAGTAGGACGCCGCCGAACAATCATTCAGGAAAGGGCTCCAGCCGTCAGGCTGGGGCCCTTTCTGCATTTCCGGACCCGCCCAGGCGGCCGCCAGGGGTGGTGCTAGGTCCACCTCAAAGACGGGTGGCACGGCCAATGTGCCGGCCGTGGTGCCGGGGAGAGACTGAGGGCGTTCAGGGAACGGCGTTCGACTTCTCGGGGAGCGGGCTTTGGCAACGACAGTGTGGTTCGGCGATGGCGGGGGCGCCAGGTCTGTGGCGGGTGAGCGGGCTCGGGTGGCGGTGCGGGCCGGTGGGCAGGCCGTGGTGATGGCGGTGGCGGCTGCTGCCGGTCTGGTGATGCCGGTGCTCGCGGCGGTGTTCACGGCTCTGGCCGTGGGGCAGTTGTTCGACCAGGGGCCGTTGGGGTTGTACGCGGAGGTGCCGAGTGCGGCCGTGGCGGGGGTGTCGACGCTGTACTGGTTCGTGCGGCGCGGTGCGGTGTGGACGCGGCAGCGGGTGGAGCGGGAGGCGGGTGAGCGGTGGGGGGTGGTGTACTCGACGCGGGAGGCGTTGGAGCAGGACGCGCGTGGGTTCTGGTGGACGGGGGTGTCGTACCACCGAAGGCAGGGAGTGGCACGGCTGGTCCAGTTCGCGCGGTGGGCGTTGCGGGACCACCAGGTGCAGCGGGAAGGGGTGTGGCTGCTGGCCAATCCGGCGGGGGTTGTGGTGCTGCTGGGAGTGCCGATGGCGCTGCTGTGGGGCGGGTTGGTGTTCGCCGCCTCGGCGACGGTGGATTCGCGGCACTTCTTCGGACTGGACAGCCGGCCGGTGAACCTGTTGTGTTCCGGGCTCATCGGTGGGGTGTTGGCGGTGGCGGGGCTGGCGGCGATGCCGTGGGCGGTGCGGATGCACGGGGCGTTCGCCTGCCGGGTGCTGGGCGGTGGGCCGCAGCAGAGCCGGGCGCAGTTGACCGAGCGGGTGGCGCACCTGACGGAGACCCGGGCCGACGCGGTGGACGCACAGGCGGCGGAGCTGCGGCGGATCGAGCGTGACCTGCACGACGGGGCGCAGGCACGGCTGGTGACGATCGGGCTGACGCTGGGGACGATCGAGCACCTGATGGCCACGGACCAGGCGGCGGCCCTGGAGTTGCTGGCGGAGGCGCGGGAGGCTTCGGCGAAGGCGCTCCAGGAACTGCGTGACCTGGTGCGGGGCATCCATCCGCCGGTGCTGGCGGAGCGCGGGCTGCCGGACGCGGTGCGCGAGTTGGCGTTGACCTCGGTGGTGCCGACGGAGGTGACGGTGAGTCTGCCGGGGCGTCCGGAGGCGGCGTTGGAGACGGCGGTGTACTTCAGCGTGAGCGAGCTGCTGGTGAACGCGGCCAAGCATGCCGGGGCCCGGCACGCGTGGGTGGACGTGCTGCACCGGGCGGGCCGGCTGCGGGTGGTGGTGACGGACGACGGGCACGGGGGTGCGCGGATGGAGGCGGACGGCGGGCTGCGGGGGATCGAGAAGCGATTGGGTACGTTCGACGGAATGATCTCGCTCGACAGTCCGGTGGGCGGGCCGACCACGATCACGATGGAGCTGCCGTGCGCGTTGTCCTCGCCGAGGACCTCTACCTCCTCCGCCAGGGGCTGACCAGGCTGCTGGAGATCCACGGGTTCACCATCGCGGCGGCGGTGGAGACCGGGCCGGACCTGCTGGCGGCGCTGCTGTCGGAGCGGCCGGACGTGGCGGTGGTGGACGTCCGGCTGCCGCCGACGCTGACGGACGAGGGGCTCCAGGCGGCGCTGGCGGCGCGCCGGGAGATTCCCGGCCTGCCGGTGCTGGTGCTGTCGCAGCACGTGCAGCAGTTGTACGCGCGGGAGTTGCTGGCGGACGGCACGGGCGGAGTGGGGTACCTGCTCAAGGACCGAGTGTTCAACGCGGACCAGTTCGTGGACGCGGTGCGGCGGGTCGCGGCGGGCGGGACGGCGATGGACCCGGACGTGATCGGCCGGCTGCTGCAGCACAACGCCGGGTCGGAGCCCCTGCAGCGGCTGTCGCCGCGGGAGCGGGAGGTGCTGGGGTTGATGGCGGAGGGCTGTTCGAACTCGGCGATCGCGGCGCGGCTGACGGTCAGCGACGGCGCGGTGGCCAAGCACATCGCCAACATCTTCGGGAAGTTGGAGCTCGCGCCGACCGAGGACGGCAACCGGCGGGTGCTCGCGGTGCTGGCGTACCTGAACGGCGGGGCGGAGCGGTCGGTGGGTGGCTGAAGCGGCAGGCCGGAGGGCCGGCGGACGTCCGGGCGAGGCGTGCGGTGCCGGGCGCGGCGCTGCGTGCGGACGCGCCATTGGTGTGGACCAGTGGAGGTGTGGTGGCGATCGGGGGCGGTGGCCCGGGCTGGCGGCGGGGGAGAACGCCCGTACGAGTAGTATCCGGTGGGCCGAGTCTGTCGACGGTGCACCGTCATCGTGTCCTGACGCGACGACGTGAAGCGTGCGCCCCGGGGTGGGGACGTGTACTCGGCGGCTACAGGTCGTATACGGCAGCTGCCGAGTCCCAGGGGTTGATCAACGAATGGCACGTCCTTCCCTTACCCGCGCGCACCGGGCACTGCTGGGTGTGGTGGCCGTCGGCGCGTGCGTGATCTCGGGCATCGGTTTCGCGGGGTCGTACAACTCGGTGCGCGACCTGGCGATGGAGAAGGGCTTCGGCGCCTTCTCCTACGCCTTCCCGATAGGCGTCGACGCGGGCATCGTGGTGCTGCTCTCGCTGGACCTGGTGCTGACCTGGCTGCGGATCCCGTTCCCGCTGCTGCGGCAGACGGCGTGGCTGCTGACCGCGGCGACGATCGCGTTCAACGCGGCGGCCTCCTGGGGCGACATGCTGGGCATGGCGATGCACGCGGTGATCCCGGTGCTGTTCGTGGTGGTGGTCGAGGCCTCGCGGCACGCGGTGGGGCGGATCGCGGCGATCACCGCGGACCGGCACATGGAGTCGGTGCGGCTGATGCGCTGGGTGCTGTCGCCGGTGCCGACCTTCCGGCTGTGGCGGCGGATGAAGCTCTGGGAGCTGCGCTCGTACGACGAGACGGTGCGGCTGGAGCAGAACCGGCTGGTGTACCGGGCGCAGCTGCGGTTCCGGTACGGGCGGGGCTGGCGCCGGTCGGCGCCGTTCCAGGCGCTGCTGCCACTGAAGCTGGCGAAGTACGGTGTCCCGCTGGACCCGACGGTGCTGGACCGGATCGACGGTCCGCTGATGGTGCCTGGCGGCGCGGTGGAGGAGTCCGAGCAGGAGCTCCCGGCGGTGCGGGGCGGTCAGGTGACGCAGGCTCAGCAGGCTTCGTCGGCCGGGCCGGCGGCCCTGGGGGCGCCGGGCCCGCACGCGCGGTCGCAGGCCCGGCCGCCCGTGCAGGCCGCCCGGGCCCAGGCCCCGACGGCCCAGGTGCAGGCACCGGTGGGCCCGGCGCAGGCCCAGGCGGTGCCGCAGGTGTCGGCGGCGGTCGCGGTGCCGACGCTGGCGAAGCTGGCCGCGGTGCGGCTGCGCGACCAGCAGGACCCCGAGGCGGCGCAGGCCGCGCCGGTGATCGACCCGTCCGCGGAGCTGAACGTGTGGACGGCCCGCCCGGTGCGCTCGCACCTGGAGCAGCCGGGCCAGGTGCACACGGCGCGGGTGCCGGGGCAGGCCTCGCCGTGGTTCAAGGCGCCGCGCCCGAGCGGCCCGGAGGAGGAGGCCGGGCCGCAGTCGGGCTACCAGCCGCCGCAGGCCGAGGCGTACGCCGAGCAGGGCGTCCACCCGGAGGAGTACCGGCCGGAGGGGTACCCCGCGCAGGAGTACCGGCCGGAGGAGTACCACCCGGCGGCGGGCGGGCACGCTCCGGCGCCCCACCCGCAGCAGCACGTCCAGCAGCACATCCAGCAGCACGCGCCGACGGAGGCGGGGGTGGCGGCGGGGGTGGAGCCGATCCTGGTGCCCGGCCGGCCGGTGCGGCTGGAGACGATGATGGCGCCCGAGTCGGAGCCGCTGCCGTTCGAGGGGCAGGAGGCCCCGGCGCGCCGTCCGATCGCGGGCGCTCCCGAGCCGCTGGACGCCAACGAGTGCTTCGACGCGCTGGTCAGCTACATGGAGGAGAACCAGCGGCAGCCCGACGAGCGTCGGTTCGCCGAGTACCTGAGCCAGCGCGGCGTCCCGGGTTCGCGGCCGGACGGCGGCGTCGCGGTGAAGGACGTGGAGAAGGTCTGGCAGGACCTCCAGGAGCGGTACATGGAGTCCGGCCGGGGGGAGTGACCCGGCAGCGGGCGGCGGTGTCCCGGGCCGGGTGGTCCGGGCCGGGGGCCGGTCCCGCCGTTCGGAGGTAAGCACAGGAACGCGATGGCCGTCCGCCGGTTCTTCCGGCCGGGCGGCCATTGACGCTTCCGCGGCGCCGCCACTACCTTCACATCAACAAATTGTTGAAGTCGTGTGGTGAGCGGAGGACCCCCGGATGTCGCAGCCTGCCCAGTTCGATGCCGCCCGGCCCGTCTCGTTCTCGGACACCGCCCGGGCGGCCGTCGAGGCGCTGCTGACCCCGGTGGACGCCGAACTGACGTGCCGTTACCCGGGCGAGAGCGGCTCGCGGCAGCCGGTGCACACCGTGTACGTGCCGGCCGACGCGTTCGGGGCGCACACCGTCCGGGAGTGGGGCGCGCAGGCGCTGGCGGTGTTCGACGAGCACGCCGGCACGCCCGGGCGGCTCGCCGAGGCGCTCGGGGTCGCGGACGACGCGCTGCTGGCCGACGTGCACGCCCGGGTGCGGGCCAAGCTCGAGCGCGAGCCGGTCGAGGACCTGCGGATCGACTTCGAGGACGGCTACGGCCCGCGCCCCGACGCCGAGGAGGACGCCGAGGCCGTCCGGGCCGCCCGCCTGGTCGCCGCGGCGGTCGCCGACGGCAGCGCCCCGCCGTACGTCGGCATCCGGACCAAGTGCATGGAGGCACCGGTCCGGGCCCGCGGCATCCGCACCCTGGAACTGTTCCTGGGCACCCTGGTGGCCGGGGGCGGGCTGCCGGACGGGCTGGTGCTGACCCTGCCGAAGGTCACCCACGCCGCCCAGGTCGGCGCGCTGGCGCGGCTGCTGGAGGACTTCGAGCGGCGGGCCGGACTGCCCGCCGGGCGGATCGGGTTCGAGATCCAGATCGAGACCACCCAGGCGATCCTCGGCCCGGACGGCCGGGCCACCGTCGCCCTGATGATCGACGCCGCCGAGGGCCGCGCCACCGGCCTGCACTACGGCACCTTCGACTACAGCGCCGCCTGCGGGGTCTCCGCCGCCCACCAGAGCATGGACCACCCGGTGGCCGACCACGCCAAGGCGGTGATGCAGGTCGCCGCGGCCGGCACCGGCGTCCGGCTCTCCGACGGCTCCACCAACGTCGTCCCGGCCGGCACCGCCGAGCAGGTGCACGCCGCCTGGCGGCTGCACCACGGCCTGGTCCGCCGTTCGCTGGCCCGCGCCTACTACCAGGGCTGGGACATGCACCCGGCCCACCTGCCGACCCGGTACGCGGCGGTGTACGCCTTCTACCGCGAGGGCCTGGACGCGGCCTGCGCCCGGCTCGCCGGGTACGTCGCCAAGTCCGGCGGCGACGTGATGGACGAGCCCGCCACCGCCCGCGCGCTCAGCGGCTACCTGCTGCGCGGCCTGGACTGCGGCGCGGTCGACCCCGCCGAGGTCACCGGCCGCACCGGCCTCGACCGCGCCCGGCTGGACGCCCTGGCCGGCCGCTGAACGGGGGCCCCGGGCGCCGGGCATAGGCTGGACGGCGGGACCGGCGGCGCACCTGGCCGCCGGGACGGGACGACAGCCGAGACCGACAGCCGAGACCGACAGCGGAGAGCACCAGCGCCATGGCGGAGCCGAGCCCCAAGCCGTACCTGACCGTCCGGGGCTCCGGCAGCCGTGAACTGGAGATCAAGAAGTCCCGGTTCATCTGCCACCTGGCGCGGGTCGCCGACGAGGAGGAGGCGCAGGCGTTCATCGCGGCCGTCCGCAAGCAGTACTGGGACGCCCGGCACAACTGCACCGCGTTCGTGGTCGGCGGCGAGCAGCCGCGCGAGCGCTCCAGCGACGACGGGGAGCCCGCCGGGACGGCCGGGGTGCCGATGCTGGAGGTGCTGCGGCGGCGCGGGGTGACCGACACCGCCGCCGTGGTGACCCGCTACTTCGGCGGGATCAAGCTGGGCGCCGGCGGCCTGGTGCGGGCGTACGGGGCGGCGGTGTCCGAGGCGCTGGACGGCGTCGGGCTGCTGGAGCGGCGGCCGGTCGCGCTGCTGTCGGTGGCCGTCGACCACACCCGGGCCGGGCGGCTGGAGAACGAGCTGCGGGCGGCCGGGTACGCGGTCGCCGGGCTGGAGTACCTGGCGGACGGGGTGCGGATCGAGGTGGGCGTCCCCGAGCCGGACGCGGCCGGGTTCCACGCCTGGCTGGCCGGGGCGACCGGTGGATCGGCCGAGGCCCGCCCGGCGGGGCGGACCTTCGTCGAGGTCGAGGTCTGACGCCCGGTCAGCTCCCGCGCGGAAAGCCCGGGGACGCGTGCATCCCTCGCGGGCGAGCGGGTAGCAGAGGCGGCACCGGAAGTGTTCCGGTTGTCGCCGGATGACACCCGATCGAAGGAAACGGGTCCGGATGCGGAACTTCCGCTCCTGATCGTTTCGTCTCCTAGGTAGCAGGAACAACGATTCGCCATCGACTTCCGGGAGGAGGACTCGCAGACCCCAGCACCGCACCACGGGAGGTTCCGCGCATGCCCACCGACCACGCCCAGCCGCCGTACCGGCTGACGGCCGCGACACCCCGCCCGCACCACGAGACCGCCGCCCTCGCCGACCAACTGCTCGCCGAGTGGCTCAAGTCCGAAGGCCACGAGGAGCCCGCGCCCCGCGCACGGCAGGCGCCCGCCGAACGACTACGGCTCGGCGACCGGGTCCTGCTGGACCGCGACGACGGCCCACTGCCCGGCCGCGCCCCCCGAGCCCGCTACAGCCGCCGCAGACTGCGCACGCCCGCCGTGCAGCCCGGTACCGACCAACTGACCCTCACCCTGGCCTCCGACACCGCCGACGGCCCGACCCGGCTGCGGATCGAGGCCGAGTACCTCCCCGCCGGGCCCACCGCCGTCCCGCCCGGCCGGGTGCCCGTCCCCGAACTGGTCCGCCGCCTGCTGCCGCTGCTCGACGCCGCCGAGGGCCCCGTGCCGCTCACCGTCGCACCCCGGCTGCTGGCCCCCGCCGACCTGGACGGCCTGATCGACGAGCTCTGCGACCCGGAGCGGACGCTGCCCACCGTGGTGGCCAGCGTGCCGCCCGCCGTGCCGGTCGAGCAGTGGCAGGACCGGGTGCTCGACCCGCTGCTGCGCCAACTCCCCGGCCTGGCCTCGCTGTACGTGCTCGGGCACGGCGCGCTGCCCCGGTTCAACCTGGCGCTGGAGTACCACAAGGTCTACGGCGGCGCGGTGCGCACCTTCCTGCCCGAGGTCGACCCGGCGTCCCGGGCCGACGCCACCCGCCACCCCGTCCTGCCGCGCGGCCGGATCGACGAGAACCCGCGCCGCGCCGCCGCCCTGCTGGCCCGCGAACCGCGCCGGATCGCGGCCGCCCTGCCGCTGCCCGCCCGCTGGACGCCGTCCCGGGCTGTGGCTGCCGCCCGAGGCCCGCAAGGCCCCCGCCGCGCCCCGGGCCGTCGTCGAGCGCCCGCCGGTGCGGCTGGAGCGCTGCCGGCTGCGGATCGAGCCTCCGCGCGAACCGCGCCGCTCCCGCTGCGTCGGCGGCGGCCCCGTCAGCTTCGGCGAACTCGTCGACCGCTTCGGCGAGTTCCCGCTGCTGCAGTTCACCGGCGACAGCAAGGAGACGCTCGCCCTGGACGGCCAGAGCGAGGCCGACGGCTGGGCCCGGCTGACCTGGGACGGCCTGACCGCGCTCCAGGAGTACGCGGCCGCCGCCGTCCTCGGCGAGGCCGGCGGCGACTTCAAGCAGTGGTGCGAGCACACCCCGCCCGGCTGCCACCGCTTCCCGCCGCGCAAGGCGGTCCGCGGCGAGTCCCGCACCGTGGCCAGCCACGGCAAGTGGAAGCGCCAGCGGATGCTGCCCGTCCCCGCCGCCGTCGACGCCTCCTGCCGCGCGTTCATGGGCGCCCACCTGCGGATCGGCGGCGGCGGCACCGCCCCCCGGGTGCACTACCTGGACGACTGCTCCGGCAGCGGCCGGATCTACGTCGGCTACATCGGGCTGCACCTGACCAACACCCGCACCAACTGACCGTCCGGCAGGGGGCGGTGGCGCATCCGCCCCCTGCCGACGGTACCGAACGGACGTCAAGGGTCGGCCAAACCACCGGTGTTGGCCGCCCCCGCGCCCCGGACGGGGGACAATGCTGCTCGGGCCCCGCCACGGCGGCCCGCCGACGTGCGCCGGGCGACCGGACGACCGGACGAGCAGGGGGAACCACCGCCGATGCAGCATCCAGCCGAGGGCAGCACCGACGGCACCACCACGGTGCTCCAGCCCGGATTCCTCGCCTCGCTGTTCCGCGAACTCGGCGCCGACGAGGACGAGGAACCCGCCACCGCACCCGGCCCCGCCGCGGCGCCGGCCCCGCCCGTGGTGCCGCCGCAGCCCGGACCACCGCCCGCCCCGGCGGACGCGGCGGCGGACGAGGCGGCGGACGAGGCGGTGGACCCGGCGGCGGACGACCCGGTCGCCGCGCACGGCCGGGCCGCCGCGCTCACCCACCACCGCACCCTCGCCGTCCAGGCCGAGCACCGGCACCTGGCCGACCTGCTGCGCCGGGCCGCCCAGCCGGTCTCCGCGATGGACTTCGAGAGCCAGCTGCGCAGCTACCAGCCCAAACCCTTCCCGGACGCCGGCCCCGCGGCCGAACCCGAGCCCGCCTGGGCCGACTTCGCGCCGCCGGAGCCCGCCGACACCGACCCCGAGCAGCCGCGCTCGCGCCGCCTGCTCGACTCCGGCTACCAGCGCGAACTCGCCCAGGCCCGGCTGCGCCACCAGCGCGCACTGCGCGAGTGGCGCACCCGGCAGGCCGAACTCGCCGACAGCGGCGCCGTCGCCGCCCGGCGGGCGCACGAGGAGGCCGAACAGGCCCGGGCCCGGGCCGTCCAGGAGTACAACGACAGCCTGGAGGAGTGCCGCCGCGCCTACCGGCAGGCCGAGCCCGCCGCCGTCGAGTCGCTGCTGGAACGCGCCCTGGCCGCCGCCGAGGGCGCCACCCGGGACCTGCCGGCCCCCTGCCGCGCGGTGTTCCGGGCCCTCACCCGCACCGCCGTCCTCGACCTCGACCTGCCGCCGCTGGACACCGTCCCCGCGCTCTCCGGCCACCGGCTCACCGAGGCCGGCGGGATCGAACCGGTGCCCCGCCCCGCCGCCGACGTCCGCACCGACTACCTGCGGCTGGCCGCCCGGCTCGCGCTGCGCGCCCTGCAGGCCGCCGACGCCGTCGACACCGACGAGGTGCTGTCCGGCGTCGTCCTCAACGGCTGGCTGCGGGTGCCCGGGCAGCCCCCGCAGTGCCTGCTCAGCGTCGACGCCGACCGCGACGCGCTGGCCCGCACCCGGCTCGTCCCCGACACCGGGCACCTCGGCGACGAGGACGCGGACGGCGGCGTCTACGCGGAGGCCGAGCACGACGAGTCGCTGCTGCGGCTGCGCGCGCTGGCCGCCGTGATCACCCCCGACCCGTACGCGGGCGAGGCCGTGCAGCCCTGGGGCAGCGCCTCCTCGGCGGTGCCCGCGCTCGGCGAGCTGTCGCCCGGCGAGTTCGCCCTGCTGGTGCGCGCCGTCCTGACCGCGGGCGGGCTGCGGGACTGGAGCGTGCGGCTGCGCGGACCGGCCGGGCTGGTCGCCACCGCCGAGGGCGAACCGGGCAGCGGGCTGCCCGGGCGCTGGGTGGTGTGGGCCTCCCGCGGCCCGGGGCCGGTCACCGCCGAGGAGATCGCCACCCTCGCCGAGGCCGTCCGCGAGGAGGGCGCCGACCGCGGCCTGCGGATGACCTGCGGCCGGTTCACCGACGAGGCGCTCGACCTCACCGGCGAGGAACGCCACCAGCGCATCCACCTGATGGACGGCCCCGGCATCCGCGAACTCGCCCGCACCCACCTGGCGCTGCCGCTGACCCTGTGAGGTCGGTGTGAACCGGCGGGTTCGCCCGGCGGGCGGCCCGACGGGCTGTCAGGCTGGGGGAGTGGAGAATCGATTCCCCGGTCACCGGGACGACCGGCGCGCGGCCGCGCGGACGACCCGGCAGGCGTCCGAGCACGACCGCGAACTGGCGATGACCGAGATGTACGCCGAGTGCGGGCTGCTGCGCGAGCTCGCCGAGTCGGCCGGCGTCCGCCTCGACGACACCGTCGACTCGCTGACCGCCCTCGACCAGCTGCTGCCGCGCTGGCGCGACGACCCGCAGGTGTCCCAGTGGCTCGGCACCGACGCGGGCCTCTACCTCGGCACGGTGATCCGCCGCGGGGTGCCCGGCGCCCGCTGGCGGCTCGCCGCCGACGGCCGCCCCCTGATGGTGCTCGGCACCGGCTTCGAGCTCGACGCCACGGCGATCGGCCGGGACTGGGCCGAGCAGGGCGCCCCGCAGCTCGCCGCGGTCTACCGGGCGGCCGGCGACGGCTGAGCGCCCCGCGCGGCGCCCGTCACCCCGACGGTCCGCCCGGGCGGCGCGCCGCCGCCGCCTCCCGCAGGCTGGTCGCAGGGCCCGGCACCGTCCGGCCCGGGCCGGACGGACTGGATGCCCGTGGGCAGCGGTCAGCACAGCCGTCCGGCCCCCGGCACCGTGCGACGGGGAGGCCGAAACTGACCGCCGTGCTGGTCGCCGCGGGCGCCTTCCTGATGACCCTGATCGGCGGATTCGTCGCTCAGCGCACCGGCGACCGCCGCCACCTCGTCCTCGGCTTCGCGGCCGGCCTGATGCTCGGCGTGGTCGCCTTCGACCTGCTGCCCGAGGCGATGGAGCAGGCCCCGCAGGAACTGCACGGCGTCCCCGAGGCGCTGCTGATGTTCGCCGCCGGATTCCTCACCATCCACGTCGTCGAACGCGCCGTCGCCATCCACCGCGGCCACGAGGGCGAGTACGCCGCGCACAGCCACGGCCACGCGCACAGTCACGGCCACGGGGCGGGCCACGGCGGGCGGCAGCGCGAGCAGGGCGTCGGGATCGCCGCCGCCTCCGCGCTGGTCCTGCACAGCGTGATGGACGGCTTCGCGATCGGCGCCGCCTTCCAGGCCGGGACGACGGTCGGCACGGTCGTCGCCATCGCCGTCGTCGCGCACGACTTCGCGGACGGCTTCAACACGTACACCCTCACCCGGCTCTACGGGAACGACCGGCGGCGGGCCGTCGCGCTGCTGTTCGCCGACGCGCTCGCGCCCGTCACCGGGGCCGGGATCACGCTGCTGTTCACCATCCCGGAACAGCTGCTCGGGCTCTACCTCGGGTTCTTCGGCGGGTTCCTGATGTACCTGGCGACCTCGGACATCCTGCCCGAGGCGCACAGCCCGCACCCGTCGAAGGCGACGCTCGCCTGCACGCTGCTGGGGGTGGGGTTCATGTGGCTGGTGGTGGGGCTGGCGTGACGCGGCCGCCGGCACCCCGGGGACCGCTACGGGGTGGGGCCGGCCTCGTAGGCCTCCTCGGCGCGGCGCAGGGCGCGCAGCAGGGCGTCCTGTTCGGCGGGGCCGATCGGGCCGAAGTACTCCTGGGCGACCTCGTGCCGGACCCGGGAGATCCGCTCCAGCGCGCCGTGCCCGTCCTCGGTGAGGACCAGGCGCACCGCCCGGCGGTCGGCCGGGTCGGGGGTGCGGGCGACCAGGCCGGCCTCCTCCAGGGCGTCGACCACGGTGGTGGCGGAGCGCGGCGCGATGTGCAGGCGCTCGGCGAGCTCGCTCAGCCGCATGGTCTCGGCGCTCTCGCAGCCGGGCGCGTGCGCGAGGGTGCGCAGGGCCCGGCCCTGGGCGGGGGTGAGGCCGTACGGCTCCAGCCGCTGCATGGTCCGTCGGCGGATCCGCTTCATCGCCCTGGTCAGCGCGTCGGCGAGTTCCGCTGCGGTGTCGGCGGGGCCCGGGGAGGTCATGGGCACAGGTTAGCGGTCGGGTCGGGGCCGGTACGGAGGGTGACCGATCTCGCCTCGATAACTTGTTGAGCTTGGCTCAGCAATCGAGTAGCTTAGGCGAGCCTAAGTGCCCCCGTGCCTTCGATCCGAGGAGTCCGTCATGGCCCGCTCCACCGCCCGCGTCAGCACCGACCGCCCCGCCCGCTACGCCAAGCAGCTCGCCGCCCACATGGGCCGCAAGGTCCCCGCCGAGTGGTCGGAGGAGACCGGCCGCGGCTCGCTCGTCTTCGGCGCCGGCCGGGCCGAGCTCGCCGCCGAGGACGGCGCGCTGCTGCTGTCCGTCGAGGGCGCCGAGGAGAGCCTCGACCAGCTGGAGGACGTGGTCGGCCGCCACCTCGTCCGCTTCGGCACCCGCGACGAGCTGGTCGTCGCCTGGCAGCGCGACGGCGGGGCGGCGGGCACCGTCCAGCGCCTCACCGGCGAGGAGGGCTGACCGCCCCGCGCCCGTAGCCGCGCAGCCCTGCGGGCGGAACGCGCCGCGGGGAGGCTGGGGGAGCGGGCTCCCGCCACCGCCCGGCGGTCGCGTGCTGCGGGAGCGTCAGCGGCCCGGGCCGGACGGCGGACCGGCGCGGCGTCGGCCCGCGAGGTCCGGCCGGTCCGGCCGGTCCGGCCGGTCGGGCAGCAGGCGCGGCAGCAGCAGGTGCAGCCCGAGCAGCAGCAGGCCGGCCAGGCACCAGCTGGCCACCACGTCCAGCAGCCAGTGGAAGTCGCTCCACACCAGGCCCGCCCCCACCCCCAGGCACACCAGCGCGGTCGCCGCGCCCAGCCGCCGCCCGGCCGCCACGGGCAGCACCCGAGCCAGCAGCAGCGCCGCCGTCCCGTACGCGATCGAGGAGGTCGCGGTGTGGCCCGACGGGTACCAGCCCCACTGGTCCCCGGCCAACGGCACCCCGAACGGGCCCGGCCGGGCGAACCGGACCTTCGCGGGCACCACCAGCAGCGGGACCAGCACCGCGGCCGCCACCGCGACCGGCACCGGCACCCACCAGCGCGGTCGGCCGCCGCGCCGGGCCAGCCGGGCCGCCAGGCCCGCGCAGGCCAGCAGCACCGGGACGGCGACCAGCCCGCCGCCCAGGTCCGACAGCGCCACGCCCAGGTGGTTCAGCAGCGCCGAGCCGATCGCCCGGCGCAGGTGCCGCACCCCGTCGCGGACCGCCGTGTCGAGCCCCAGCAACGGCCCGTCCACCGCCACCTGCCAGGAGACCGCGGCCAGCACCACCGCCAGTGTCATGGCCAGGACAGCAAAAATCGGCCGCCCCGGAGCAGGGGGGAGAGCTCCGGGGCGGCCAAGGTGATCGCCGCGCCGTGCGGCCCGGGGGGTGTGGGCGGGACGGCCGGTCGATCGGTCAGGTGCATCCGCCTCGACGGCGGACGGGGTGGTGGGCAGTGGGTGCTGTTCGCTGTCCATCTGTGATGACAGTACGTCAAAGCCGGGGCCCGCGACGGCGGACCCGCCATCGTGCACAGCATCTTCACCACCGGCGGGGCAACCTCCACCCACCGGGCCGGCAGCCGCCCGCGCGGGGGCCGGACGGGACCCGCCCCGTCCGGCCCCCGCGCCGCCCACCAGGGGTTTTCCGCGTGCCGAGCCGGGCTCAGACGCCCGCGAAGGCCGACTCCAGGATGTCCAGGCCCTCGACCAGCAGGTGCTCCGGGATCACCAGCGGCGGCAGGAAGCGCAGCACGTTGCCGTAGGTGCCGGCGGTCAGCACCACCAGGCCCTCCGCGTGGCAGGCCTTCGCGATCGCCGCGGTCGCCTCCGGGTGCGGCTCCTTGCCGCCCGGCTTCACCAGCTCCACCGCGATCATCGCGCCGCGGCCGCGGACCTCGCCGATGCGCACCCGGTCGGAGTCGGCGAACTTCTCCTGCAACGCGCGCAGCCGGCCCAGCATGACCTCGCCGATCCGCTGCGCCTTGCCGTTCAGGTCCTCGGACTTCATGGTCTCGATCGCGCCCAGCGCGGCCGCGCACGCCACCGGGTTGCCGCCGTAGGTGCCGCCCAGGCCGCCGGAGTGCGCCGCGTCCATGATCTCGGCCCGGCCGGTCACGGCCGCCAGCGGCAGACCGCCGGCGATGCCCTTCGCAGTGGTGATCAGGTCCGGGACGACGCCCTCGTCCTCGCACGCGAACCACTGGCCGGTGCGGCAGAAACCGGTCTGGATCTCGTCCGCCACGAACACGATCCCGTTCGCCTTCGCGAACTCCGCGATCGCCGGCAGGAAGCCCTTGGCCGGCTCGATGAAACCGCCCTCGCCCTGGATCGGCTCGATGATGATCGCCGCGACGTTCTCCGCGCCGATCTGCTTGTTGATGATCTCGATCGCCTGCGCGGCGGCCTCGGCGGCGCAGTTCTCCGCACCGGTCAGCCAGCGGTACGGGTACGCCACCGGGACGCGGTGGATCTCCGGCGCGAACGGGCCGAAGCCCTGCTTGTAGGGCATGTTCTTCGCCGTCAGGCCCATGGTCAGGTTGGTGCGGCCGTGGTAGCCGTGGTCGAACACCACCACGGCGGTCCGCTTGGTGTGGACGCGGGCGATCTTCACCGCGTTCTCCACCGCCTCGGCACCTGAGTTGAACAGCGCGGTGCGCTTCTCGTGGTCGCCCGGGGTCAGCTCGTTCAGCTGCTCCGCCACCGCCACGTAGCCCTCGTACGGGGTCACCATGAAACAGGTGTGCGTGAACGCGGCCAGCTGCTCGGTCGCCCGCGCCACCACGGCCGCGGCGCTGTTGCCCACGTTCGTCACGGCGATGCCCGAGCCGAAGTCGATCAGGCTGTTGCCGTCCACGTCCTCCAGCACGCCGCCGCCGGCCCGCGACACGTACACCGGCAGCGTGGTGCCCACGCCGGCCGGCACCGCGCCGAGCTTGCGGGACTGCAGCTCCTGCGACTTCGGGCCGGGGATCGCGGTGACCAGTCGGCGCTCCTGCGGGAGCGGCGTTGCAGCGCTCATCAGTCTTCTCCAAGTTCTCGACGCGGTAACCGCAGGCTACGACCGGCCGCCCGGCCCGGGCATGCGCCACTCGGTAGTACCGGGACGCCCCGATTGTCCGGCGCGGCCAGTGGCCGAAGATCGGTTGCGCGCCCGCGCACTCCACTAGATTGGCCCCCGGGTGTGTCGGTGGGACGGCGATGCGGGTATGGCACCGCCGGCAACGTAGGAGGGGCCCGAAGTGGAACTGAACGACGCGAGAACCCAGCACACCCACCCCCATCTCCCCCCGCCCCGCGCCCCCTTCCACCTCCCCACCTGGGCCACCGCCCCGCGCCCCGAGGCCGCCCCCGGCATCTACCGGCAGCACCACGTCCCGCACGACCCCAAGGCCGCCGAACAGGCCAGGACCCCGGCGGGGCCGCTGCTGCTGCGGGCGGCGCTGAACCTGGCGGTCGGGCTCTTCGTCTACCTCGAAGGCGTCTCCCTGGTGCAGGGACTACTGACCACCCTCGGGCTCACCGCCCCCGGCTCCTTCGTCATCTCCCTGCTGATCGCCGCCGCCGTCAACGCCGCACTGATCATCATGGTGCTGATGGTCTTCGGGCGGATGGGCCGCTGGACCGAGGTGTGGCGGCGCTGGATCGCCCCCGTCCTCTCCCACACCGTCACCGAGGTCCCCGCCGCCCCCGAGGAGGCCCCCGTCGTCGACGTGTGGGCCGAGCTGCGGCCGGTCGGCGAGGCCGTGCGCCGGTTGGAGGGGGAGCAGGTCGGGGACGTGGACTACGTGCGGCTGCACCAGGCGTGGCGGACGGTGGGGAGCGACCCGGTCGCGTGGCAGGAGTTCGCCGGGCAGCTGGCGGCCCGGGGCGCGGCGGCCTGCGCGCACCCGTCGGAGCAGCGGGACCTGCCGGGCGGGCGGGCGGCGCGGCACGACCTGCTGGTGCGGCAGGTGCGGCTGGGCACCGCGCAGGACGTGCCGAAGAACCCGGTGGCCCACCGCAACGCCGGCTTCGCGCTGGACCCGCGGGTGCTGGGCACCTCGCTGCTGGCGGTCGGCCCGGCCGGCACCGGCAAGACCGTGTCGCTGGCCCGTCCGGTCGCCGAGGCGCTCTGCCTGCAGGCGCTGGCGGGCGCGGCCTGCGCGGTGGTGGTCGGCGCGGCCGACGCGGACCTCGGGCCGGACGACTGGTACGACGTGGTGATCGCCCCCGGCGACCCGGCCGCCCCGTACGGCCTGGACCTGTACGGCGCGGCGCCGCACTCGGACGAGGCGGCGGCCCGGCTGGCGGACGCGCTGCTGCCGGACGAGCTGGCGCCGCGGGCGGAGAGCGCCCGGGCCGCGATGCAGCAGGTGGTCGGGCCGTACCGGGCGGCGTACGGCGGCTACCCGGGGGTGCGGGCGCTGCGGGCGCTGCTGGCGGGGGACGCGGAGGGCTGGGCGGAGCTGGGCGAGCGGCTGCGCACGTCGGGCCGCCGGTCGGAGTTCGAGGCGGACCTGCAGCAGCGCGAGCGGATGCACGGCAGGGCCGACGACCCGGGCGCGCTGCTCGCCGACCGGCTGGCGCTGCTGGACCGGCCCGCGCTGGCGGCCGGGTTCTCCGGTGGCCCGGACGCCAAGCCGGCGTTCGCGATGCGCGCCCTGGAGCACCCGCTGCGGGTGCGGGTGAAGCTGCCCGAGCGCAGCCACCCGGAGGCCGCCCGGATCCTGTCGCGGCTGCTGCTGGGCCAGTTCACCCAGGCCGCCGCCGACCGCCGGGACCGCGAGCTGTTCGCCGGGATGGTGCTGGACGACGCGACCGCCGCCGTGGACGCGCAGGCGATCCGCGGCGTCCAGCGGCTGCGCGGCGCCAACGCCGGCGTGCTGCTGCTGCTGCGCACCCTGTCGGACCTGCCGGAGGCGCTGCGGGCGCCGCTGTTCGGCGCGGTCGGCAACCGGATGGCGTTCCCGGGCATCGCGCCCTGGGACGGCCGGCTGTTCTCCGAGGCCTGGGGCACCCACCTGGTCCGGGAGACCGCGGTCACGCACGTCCCGGACACCTCCGGAGGAACGGTTCGCCGCGCCGGGCGGCTGCTGCGCAAGGCGCTGTCGGGCACCACCGCGCAGACCGAGTCGGTCACCACCCGGGACGTCGAGCGGCACCGCTGGTCGCCGTCCGACCTGGCGCACGCGCTGCCGTCCGGGCACGCGGTGGTCTCGCTGACCTCGGTGACGGGGGAGCAGGTGCCGCCGCTGCTGGTCGACCTGCGGCACTGAGCGGGCGGTGCGGCGGCGGATCGCGGAGCGGTCATCGTTGGGTCACGGAAGCTACGGACCGGCGGATTTCGGCGCTCCGGGTTGGCCGGAGCGTACATAATGGGGAGAGATCCCTCACTCGCCCGGTCGCAACGGCGCGTCCAGGTCGAACCACCGAAGGTGCCATGCCCCCCACTCTCGCCTCCGTCGTCCGCACCAGCGCGCTCCACCTGACGGTGCTGGCCGGCGCGGACCACCTGGAACGACCCGTCCGCTGGGTGCACACCAGTGAGCTGGACGACCCCACCCCGTTCCTGGAGGGGGGCGAACTGCTCCTCACCACCGGCATCAAGCTGGGCAGGGGCGCCGCCGGGCTGCAGGCGTACGTGCACCGGCTGGCCGACGCGGGCGTGGTCGGCCTCGGCCTGGGCGTCGGCCTCTCGCACAGCGAGGTGCCGCAGGCCCTGGTGGAGGCCGCCGCCCAGCGCGGGCTGCCGCTGCTGCGGGTGCCCGAGGCGACGCCGTTCATCGCGATCTCCAAGACCGTCTCGGCCGCGCTGGCCGCCGAGCAGTACGAGGCCGTCACCACCAGCTTCGAGGCGCAGGAGGAGCTGACCCGGGCCGCGCTCGGCAAGGACGGCACCACCGCGGTGGTGCGCCGGCTGGCGGCCCGGCTGGGCGGCTGGGCGGCGCTGTACGACGGCTCCGGCGCGCTGTCCGCGGTGGCCCCCGACTGGGCGGCCCGGCGGGCCGGCCGGCTGGCCGCCGAGGTGGACCGGCTGCGCCGCCGCCCCGCCCCGTCCAGCGCCGCGCTGCAGGGCCGGGCCGGCACCGTCGACACCGCGGACGAGGACTACGTCGTCGTCCAGTCGCTGGGCGCCGACCGGCGTCCGCGCGGCTTCCTGGCGGTCGGCACCGAGGACCGGATCACCCCGACCGAGCGGTACGTGCTGAACGCTGCCGTCGCGCTGCTCACCCTCACCCTGGAGCGCTCGCGCGAGCTGCGGCAGGCCGAGGAGCGGATGGGCGCCGCGCTGCTGCGGATGGTGCTGGCCGGCGAGGTCGGCACCGCCCGGCAGGTCGCCGCCGGGCTGTTCGGCGGCCTGCCCGAGGGCACCGTCCGGGTGCTGGTCGCCGCCGCCGGGCCGGGGCCGGAGGCCGCGGAGGCGCTCGGCGAGCTCGCCGACCGGGCCGAGAACGCCGGCGGCAAGGTCGGCGAGAAGCTGCTGGTGGCCCGGGAGGACGGCGCGCACGGGCCGCGCCTGACGGTGCTCGCGCTGGACAACGGCTCGGTGCACCGGGCCTGCCTGGGCGCCGTCGAGGAGCACGAGGGCCTGTCGCTGGGCGTCTCCGCGCCCGCCGCCCTGGAGGACGCCGGGACCGCCCAGGCCCAGGCCGAGCGCGCCCTCGCGGTGGCCCAGCGCGGCGGCCGCCGCACCGTCGACCACGAGGAGGTCGGCGCCGGCTCGCTGCTGCCGCTGCTCGGCGAGGAGGCGGTCACCGCCTTCGCCGAGGGCCTGCTGCGCCCGCTGCGCGAGCACGACCGCACCGCCCGCGGCGACCTGGTCGCCTCGCTGCGCGCCTGGCTCTCCCGGCACGGCCAGTGGGACGCCGCCGCGGCCGACCTGGGCGTGCACCGGCACACCCTGCGCTACCGGATGCGCCGGGTCGAGGAGTTGCTCGGCCGCTCGCTGGACGACACCGACGTCCGGATGGAGCTGTGGCTGGCGCTCAGGTCGGGCGAGGAGTAGGCCGTCCTGTCCTCCGCGGCGTCCTAATCGGACCTCTGCTTTCGTCCCGTCCGTCCAATCGGAAACCCCCGGGCCGACCCCTACCGTGAAGGCGACAAGTCTTTCGAGGGAAGGGGCCGGTGCGACCGTGACCACCACTCATGAGTTCTGGCTGGCCGGGCGGCGGGCGAGCGGCGAGACGGCGTTCGAGGTGCGCCACCCGCACGACGGCAGCCTGGTGGCGACGGTCGGCGTGCCGACGGACGCGCAGGTGGAGGAGGCCGTCGCGGCCGCCGCCGCCGCGGTGCCGGTGTTCGCCGCGACCCCGGCCCACCAGCGGGCGACCGCGCTGGACCACGTCGCCAAGCGGCTGGCGGAGCGCACCGAGGAGATCGCCCGGCTGATCACCGCCGAGAACGGCAAGCCGATCAAGTGGGCGCGCGGCGAGGTCGGCCGGGCCGTGTCGGTGTTCCGCTGGGCCGCCGAGGAGGCCCGCCGCACCAACGGCGAGACCATGCGGCTGGACACCGACCCGGGCGGCACCGGCCGGTACGCGATCGTGCGGCGCTTCCCGCGCGGCGCGGTGCTGGGCATCGCCCCGTTCAACTTCCCGCTGAACCTGGTGGCGCACAAGGTCGCCCCGGCGATCGCGGTGGGCGCGCCGATCATCCTCAAGCCCGCCCCGGCCACCCCGCTGTCCGCCCTGGTGCTCGGCGAGATCCTGGCCGAGACCGACCTGCCGGCCGGCTCCTGGAGCGTGCTGCCGGTGGAGAACGCCAAGATGCCCGCCCTGGTGCAGGACGAGCGCCTGCCGGTGATCTCGTTCACCGGCTCGGACAAGGTCGGCTACCAGATCATGGACTCGGTGCCGCGCAAGCACGTCACCCTGGAGCTCGGCGGCAACGCCGCGGCCGTGGTGCTGGCCGACTGGAACTCCGAGGCGGACCTGGACTGGGCGGCGAGCCGGATCGCGCTGTTCGCCAACTACCAGGGCGGCCAGTCCTGCATCTCGGTGCAGCGGGTGATCGCCGACGCGAGCGTCTACGACCGCCTGGTGGAGAAGGTCGTGGCCAAGGTGAAGGCCCAGGTCACCGGCGACCCGTCGGACGAGGCCACCGACGTCGGCCCGCTGGTGGACGAGAACGCCGCGAAGCGCGTCGAGTCCTGGGTCGAGGACGCCGTCGCCAAGGGCGCCGAGCTGCTCATCGGCGGCAGCCGGGACGGCGCCGCGTACGCTCCGACCGTGCTGGCCGAGCTGCCCGCGGACGCGATCCTGGCCCGGGCCGAGGTGTTCGGCCCGGTGCTGTCGCTGCACCGGGTGGAGGGCACCGAGGAGGCGTTCGCCGCGGTCAACGACTCGGCGTTCGGCCTCCAGGCGGGCGTGTTCACGCACGACGTGCAGACCGCCTTCCGGGCCCACCGGGAGCTGGAGGTCGGCGGCGTGGTGATCGGCGACGCGCCGTCCTACCGGGCCGACCAGATGCCCTACGGCGGCGTGAAGGACTCCGGCGTGGGCCGCGAGGGCGTGCGCTACGCGATGGACGACTTCACCTTCGAGAAGGTGCTGGTCCTCACCGGTCTCGACCTCTGAGCGCCCTCCCGCTCCGCCCCCGCCGCCCCGCCGCCGCGCCCGTCGCGGCGGCGGGGCGCGGCTCGTCGGGGCCGGGGCGGGCCCGGCGGCAGGACACAATGGGGGCATGAACTCGCTCGCCCATCCGCACTCGCGCTTCACCCCGGCGGTCCAGGACCCGGACGGCCCCCGGGAGTTGGTCATCCTGGGCTCCACCGGTTCGATCGGCACCCAGGCCATCGACGTGGTGCTCCGCAACCCCGACCGGTTCCGGGTGGTCGCGCTGTCCGCGGCCGGCGGCCGGGTGGACCTGCTCGCCGAGCAGGCCGTCGCGCTCGGCGTGCGCACCGTCGCGGTGGCCGACCCGGCCGCCGAGCGGCCGCTGCGCGAGGCGCTGGCCGCGAAGGCCGGCGGCGCCCCGCTGCCGGAGGTGCTGGCGGGCCCGGACGCGGCGACCGAACTGGCCGCGCTGGAGTGCCACTCGGTGCTGAACGGCATCACCGGCTCGATCGGCCTGGCCCCGACGCTGGCCGCGCTGCGGGCCGGCCGGGTGCTGGTGCTGGCCAACAAGGAGTCGCTGATCGTCGGCGGCCCGCTGGTCAAGGCGGTCGCCCGGCCGGGCCAGATCGTGCCGGTGGACTCCGAGCACGCCGCGCTGTTCCAGGCGCTGGCCGGCGGCACCCGCGCCGAGGTCCGCAAGCTGGTGGTGACGGCCAGCGGCGGCCCGTTCCGCACCCGCACCCGCGAGCAGCTGGCCGGCGTCACCCCGGCCGAGGCGCTGGCGCACCCGACCTGGGCGATGGGCCCGGTGGTGACGATCAACTCGGCGACCCTGGTGAACAAGGGCCTGGAGGTGATCGAGGCGCACCTGCTGTACGACGTGCCCTTCGACCGGATCGAGGTCGTGGTCCATCCGCAGTCGGTCGTTCATTCGATGGTGGAGTTCACGGACGGCTCAACGCTCGCCCAGGCCAGCCCGCCGGACATGCGGATGCCGATCGCGCTGGGCCTCGGCTGGCCGGACCGGGTGCCCGACGCCGCGCCCGGCTGCGACTGGACCAAGGCCGCGACCTGGGAGTTCTTCCCGCTGGACGACGACGCCTTCCCGGCCGTCGCGCTCGCCCGCGAGGTGGGTACGCTCGGTGGGACGGCCCCCGCGGTCTTCAACGCCGCCAACGAGGAATGCGTGGACGCTTTCCTGAAGGGCGCACTGCCCTTCACCGGAATCGTGGACACTGTGGCGAAGGTGGTCGCCGAACACGGCACCCCGGCGGCGGGAACTTCGCTCACGGTGGAGGACGTACTCCAGGCTGAGCACTGGGCCCGCGCGCGGGCCCGGGAACTGGCGGCAGGTTAGGTACGACGGAGGCGACGCGGTGGACAAGCTGATGTGGGTGCTGGGCGTCCTGATCTTCGTGGGCGGGCTGCTCTTCTCGATCGCCTGGCACGAGCTCGGCCACCTGTCCACCGCCAAGCTGTTCGGCATCCGGGTGCCGCAGTACATGGTCGGCTTCGGCCGGACCATCTGGTCGACCAGGCGCGGCGAGACCGAGTACGGCCTCAAGGCGATCCCGTTCGGCGGCTACATCCGGATGATCGGCATGTTCCCGCCCGGGGCGGACGGCCGGATAACGAAGCGGTCCTCCTCGCCCTGGCGGAGCATGATCGAGGACGCCCGGGCCGCCTCCTACGAGGAGCTCCAGCCCGGCGACGAGACCCGGCTGTTCTACACCCGCAAGCCGTGGAAGCGCGTCATCGTGATGTTCGCCGGCCCGGGCATGAACCTGATCCTGGCGATCGGCCTGTTCCTCACCCTGTTCATGGGCATCGGCATCACCCGCTCCACCCCGACCGTCAACTCGGTCAGCGAGTGCGTCGTCCCGGTCAGCGAGAAGACCGACACCTGCGCGCCCGGCGCCGAGAAGTCCCCGGCCAACGCCGCCGGGCTGCGGGCCGGCGACACCATCCTGGCCTTCGACGGGGTGCGGATCCACGACTACCCCCAGCTGCAGGCCCTGATCCGGGACTCGGCCGGCAAGCACGTGGCGATCGAGGTCCGGCACAAGGACGGCACCCCCGGCACCCTGGGCGCCGACATCAAGACCAACACCCTCGCCGCCGTGGACAAGGACGGCGCCCCGATCAAGGACAAGACCGTCACCGCGGGCTTCCTCGGCATCACCCCCGCCACCGGCGTCCACCACATGGCGGTCGGCGAGAGCTTCGACGAGATGGCGAAGATGGCGGAGCACGGCGTGCAGTCGCTGGGCCAGCTGCCCGGCAAGATCCCCGGCCTGTGGCACGCCGTGGTCGACGGCACCCCGCGCGAGCAGGACTCCCCGGTCGGCATGGTCGGCGCGGCCCGGCTCGGCGGCGACGTGTTCGCGATGGACCTGCCCGCCACCCAGCAGCTGGCCTTCTTCGTCCAGCTGCTCGCGTACATGAACTTCATGCTGTTCCTGTTCAACATGCTGCCGCTGCTGCCGCTGGACGGCGGCCACATCGCCGGCGCGCTGTGGGAGTCGGTGCGCCGCACCGCCGCCCGGGTGCTGCGCCGGCCCGACCCGGGGCCGTTCGACGTGGCCCGGCTGATGCCGCTGGCCTACGTGGTCGCCGGGATCTTCGTCTGCTTCACCGGCCTCGTGATGGCCGCCGACATCGTCAACCCGGTGCGCATCAACTAGCCGCGCGCCACCCACGGCCGGGTGTGCCCCGCCACCCGGCCGTGCCGTACCGTTGGACGCCGGGCGCCCGCCACCACGGCGCGCGCGCCCCGGCATCACCGACCTCTCCAGAGGAAACACCGCACACATGACCGCGATCTCGCTCGGTATCCCCTCCCTGCCGCTGAAGCCGCTGGCCCGGCGCCGCCACTCGCGTCAGATCATGGTCGGCAACGTGCCGGTCGGCGGCGACGCGCCGGTCTCGGTGCAGTCGATGACCACCACGCTCACCTCCGACGTCAACGCCACGCTCCAGCAGATCGCCCAGCTGACCGCCTCGGGCTGCCAGATCGTCCGGGTCGCCGTCCCCTCGCAGGACGACGCCGACGCGCTGCCGATCATCGCGAAGAAGTCGCAGATCCCGGTGATCGCCGACATCCACTTCCAGCCGAAGTACGTGTTCGCCGCGATCGACGCGGGCTGCGCCGCCGTCCGGGTCAACCCGGGCAACATCAAGGCCTTCGACGACAAGGTCGGCGAGATCGCCAAGGCCGCCAAGGACGCCGGGGTGCCGATCCGGATCGGCGTCAACGCCGGCTCGCTCGACAAGCGGCTGCTGGAGAAGTACGGCCGGGCCACCCCCGAGGCGCTGGTGGAGTCCGCGCTGTGGGAGTGCTCGCTGTTCGAGGAGCACGACTTCCGCGACATCAAGATCTCGGTCAAGCACAACGACCCGGTCGTGATGATCAACGCCTACCGGCAGCTCGCCGCCGCCTGCGACTACCCGCTGCACCTGGGCGTCACCGAGGCCGGACCGGCCTTCCAGGGCACCATCAAGTCCGCGGTGGCCTTCGGCGCGCTGCTCGCCGAGGGCATCGGCGACACCATCCGGGTCTCGCTCTCCGCCCCGCCGGCCGAGGAGATCAAGGTCGGCATCCAGATCCTGGAGTCGCTGAACCTGCGCCAGCGCGGTCTGGAGATCGTCTCCTGCCCGTCCTGTGGCCGGGCCCAGGTCGACGTTTACAAGCTCGCCGAGGAGGTCACCGCCGGCCTGGAGGGCATGGAGGTGCCGCTGCGGGTCGCCGTCATGGGCTGCGTCGTCAACGGCCCCGGCGAGGCCCGCGAGGCCGACCTCGGCGTCGCCTCCGGCAACGGCAAGGGCCAGATCTTCGTCAAGGGCGAGGTGATCAAGACCGTGCCCGAGTCGAAGATCGTCGAGACCCTGATCGAGGAGGCCATGAAGCTGGCCGAGCAGATGCAGGAGGAGGGCGTCGAATCCGGCGCCCCCGTCGTCGTGGCCGCCGAGTGACGGCCTGAAGTCCCCCGGCGGGGCCGCCCAGCGGGCGGCCCCGCCCGTTCGAGAGGTGCCCCCGTGCTCGACCGAGGTGTGATGCTGCCCGGCCCCTTCCAGGCCGCCCGGGCGCTCGCCGCCACCCGCGTGCTGGAGGCCCCCGACCTCGACGACGCGCTGGAGATCCTGCACCGCGACGCCGTCGCCAACGCCTTCGTCGCCACCCGGGTGGAGGCCGTCGGCCTCGACCCCTGGCGGCTCGGCGGCGAGATGTGGGGCTGGCACGACGCCGACGGCCGGCTCGACGCGCTCTGCTACGCCGGGGCCAATCTGGTCCCGGTCGGCGCCGGGCCGGAGGCCGTCCGCGCCTTCGCCGAGCGCGCCCGCCGGCAGGGCCGCCGCTGCTCCTCCATCGTCGGCCCCGCCGAGGCCACCGCGATGCTCTGGGCGCTGCTGGAGCGCTCCTGGGGCCCGGCCCGGGACGTCCGCGCCCACCAGCCGCTGATGGCCACCTCCACGCCCGTCACCGAGGTCGAGCCCGACCCGCTGGTGCGCCGGGTCCGCCGCGACGAGATCGAGGCGCTGATGCCCGCCTGCGTGGCCATGTTCACCGAGGAGGTCGGCATCTCCCCGCTGGCCGGCGACGGCGGACTGCTCTACCAGGCCCGGGTCGCCGAACTCGTCTCCACCGGACGCTCGTTCGCCCGCTTCGACGAGGACGGCAAGGTCGTCTTCAAGGCCGAGATCGGCGCCGTCACCGCCGCCGCCTGCCAGATCCAGGGCGTCTGGGTCGCCCCCGAGCACCGCGGCAGGCGGTTCTCCGAGACCGGCATGGCCGCCGTCGTCAACACCGCGCTGGCCGAGGTCGCCCCCGTCGTCTCGCTGTACGTCAACGACTTCAACGTCCGGGCCCGGGCCGCCTACCGCCGGGTCGGCTTCCGCGAGGTCGGCGCGTTCATGAGCGTGCTGTTCTGACGGCCGGTCAGCGCCGGGCCGGGTCGCGCAGCGGCAGGTGCGCGCCCATCACCGCGTACGGGCGCACCGTGTTCGGGAAGCGCACCGCCGCGGCCAGGTCCCGGTAGCCCAGCGAGCGGTACAGCCGGCGGGCCGGGGTCTCGGCGTCGATCGCCGACAGGATCGACCGGTCCAGGCCCGAGCGCCCGCACAGCGAACGGATCAGCCGGGTGCCCACGCCCAGGCCCTGGAACTCCGGCAGCACGTGCAGCTCGGTCACCGCGAACACGCCGTCCAGCCAGCCCTCGTGGCCGCCCGCCTCCAGGTACGGCTCGATCACCGTCGACCACCAGTGCGTCCGCTGGTTCGGCATTCCGTACCCGAACCCCACCAGCCGTCCCCCGGCCATCGCGCCCAGCGCCACCACCCCCGGCTGCGCCGCGTGCCGGCCCACGATCGGCAGCCGCACCGCCACCTCGTGCGGCGCCAGGCCGAACGCGACCGCCTGGACCTCCAGCACGGCGGGTGCCCACGCCGCCAGGTCGATGGCCTCGATCGTCACCCCGGTGAGCTGCTCCATGAAGCGGGACGTTACTACCTGCCGCCCCGGGCGGCCGAGCGCCCCGGTCTCACAGCCAGGCGGCGAACTCCAGATGGAGTTCGGCCGCCGCGGCGTCGCCCGCCGCGAACGCCCCCAGCGCGGTGTCCACCGCCCGCAGCAGGGTCCAGGCCCGGACCCGGTCGGCGGGCAGCTCCACCGCCTCCGCGAGCCGGGACAGCCGGCGCCGGGCCTCCCCGCGCGGACCCGGGGCGGCGGCCAGGGTGTCCAGCCGGTCCAGCACCAGGCCCGCCAGGTCGTACGCCCGGTCGCCCACCAGCGGGCGCGGCGCCACCGCGAGCCACGGCGAACGGTCCGCCGCCAGCACCCGGCCGTGCTGGAACTCCCCGTGCAGCAGCCACCCGCCGCCGTCCGCCGCCAGCGCCAGGGCCTCCAGCGCCTCGTCCACCAGCGGGCCGGCGTCGGCGGCGGACGGCAGCGAGCGCCGCTCGGCGATCCGCTCCGCCAGCCGCCCGGCGTGCTCCGCCAGGGCCGGGAACGGGTGCCCCGCCGGGGCCTCGACCCACAGCCGACGCAGCAGGCTGGTCGCCTCCAGCATCGCCTTCGGCTCCGCGAGCGAACGCAGCGGGATCTCCCCGTGCAGGCGCTCCAGCAGCAGTGCCCCGTCCGCCTCGTCCAGCAGCAGCACCGCGCCCCGGCCCGCCCACGTCCGCAGCGCGGCGGCCTCGGCGGACGGCCCGGCGAGCTTCAGCGCCACGGGCGCCAGGTCGTCGGCGCGGTGCGCGTACAGCACCAGGCTGCCGCGGCCGCCCGGCTCCACGACCCGCTCCGGCACCAGCCCCCAGCCCGCCAGCCGTTCGGCAGCCAGCTCCGGGAGCCCGGCCAGCCAGGACCGCCCGGCGGGGGAGCCCGTCCGCACCGACTCGGCCAGGCGCGCGGGGACGTCGAACTGCGCAGGTTGTGCCATGGGAGCGAGATTAACCGCCGGGGGCCCGGGTGCACGCGACGCGCATTCAGGGGCTCGGGGAACGGCGAGCCCGGGTCTGCGAGCGGTGCATTGCCGTTGGGCGCATCGGCTTCGGGTTCTGTTCAAGACACGCAGCAGCACGGACACTCCGATGGGCTCCGACCACCAGCAGCACGGCCTCGCCGTTCCCCGAGCCCCTGAGTGCGCGCGCTGCGGTTCAGTCCGCGTCGGCGAGGCCCGGGAGGGCGGGGAGGTCGGCGCCCCAGTGGGCGGCCCGCAGGGCGGACTCGCGCAGGGCGGCGGCGGCCTGCGCGCGCAGGGCGGGGGCGGCGGTCAGGTCGGCGTAGGCGGCGGTGAGCTGGGTCTCCAGGTAGGCGGCCAGCCGGGTGGCGGTCGGGCCGTCCTGGACCTGGAAGGGGAGGCGGTAGCCGGGGGCCGCGGCGGTGGGGGAGGCGCCGCCCGCGGCGAGGACGCGCTGCCAGCCGTCGCGCCGGGCCTGGTGCGCGGCGTACGTGCTGCGGGCGTCCTCGCGCTGGGGCCCGGCGGGCAGGAACGCGCCGACCACGCCGTAGCCGTAGACGGCCGCGTGCTCGGCGGCGAGCGCCGCCTGCAGGGCCTCGGTGTCGGCGGCGGTGAGCGCCCCGGCCGAGGCGGAGGCGGAGGCGGAGGCGGCCGCGGACGCGGGGTCCGGGCGGCGGGCGCGGGCGCGGGGTGGCCGGGGCGGTGGTGTCGCCGAGGGCCGCCGCGTGGGCCGCGCCGGAGGCGGCGACCGAGGCGAGGGTCCGGGCCAGCCCGGGGGAGGCCGCGGCGAGGTCGGCGAGCCGCAGCTCGGCGGTGCGGCGTTCGGCGGCGGCCAGGTCGGCGGCGGTCCGGGCGGTGGAACCGGCGGGGGAGGCGGAGCCGGAAGCGGCACCCGAGCCGGTGGGGGAGGGCGACGGCGAGGGCAGCGTCCGGGCGAGCGCCTCGCGGTGCCGGAGGAGGTCCTCGCGCAGGTCGCCGAGCCGGTCGGCCTCGGCGGGCCCGGTGGCGAGGACGGCGTCGTAGTCGGCCAGGAGGGCGTCGGTGGCGGCGAGTTGGCGCAGCCTCAGCGGGCGGTCCGGGTCCTCGGCCTGCGGCCGGGCGGCCTCCGCGGGGTGCCCGCCGGTGCAGCCGGCGAGCAGCTGGAGCCCGGCGAGCGCCCCGAGGGCCAGGAAGGTCCGGCGTGCGGGCGCGGGCATCGGTGCTCCAGCGGGTAGGTGGGGGCCCGGTGCACCCCGTCGGGAGAATCTTTACCGGAGTCGCACGCGCTCCGTACGGACCTCGGACGCTATCCGACCGCTGTGAGCTTGCTCGCAGGGGGGTGCGGGCGTCCGGGTCGGAATCGGCGGTTCGGGGGTTGACCCGATAGGCTTCGCGATGAGTTAGCACCTTCGACAACAGCAGACGCGGCCGAGGAGTCACCCGGATGAGCACCACCCCCACTGACCGGCTGCGCGCTCTGTTGGAGCCGTTGGCCGCCGAGGCCGGGCTCGACCTCGAAGAGGTCAAGGTGACCCAGGCCGGCAGCCGCCGCCAGGTGCAGATCGACGTGGACGCCGACGGCGGCGTGGACCTCGACGCGATCGCGGAGTTCTCCCGCCTGGTGGGCCGGGCGCTGGACGAGTCGGACCTGATGGGCGAGACCCCGTACCTGCTGGAGGTCGGTTCCCCGGGCGCCGAGCGCCCGCTGAGCGAGCCGCGGCACTGGCGCCGGGCGACCGGCCGGCTGGCGGCGGTCAAGCTGGTGGACGGCGCGGAGCTGACCGCGCGGGTGCTGGAGAGCGACGAGGACGGCGCGCTGGTCGAGGTGCAGCCGGTGAAGGGGCGCGGCCGCCCCAAGGAGCGCCGACTGGAGTTCGCCGAGATCGCGCGGGCCCGGGTGCAGGTCGAGTTCAACCGCAAGGACGAGGAACTGCTCGACGCCGCCGCCGACATCGCGGACGTGGACGAAGAGGAAGAGGAGGCGTAGTCGTGGACATCGACATGAGTGCCCTGCGCGGGCTGGTCACCGAGAAGGGCGTGCCGTTCGACCTGCTGGTCGAGTCGATCGAGTCGGCCCTCCTCATCGCGTACCACCGCACCGAGGGCTCGCGCCGCCGGGCGCGGGTGGAGCTGAACCGCAAGACCGGCCACGTGACGGTCTGGGCGCTGGAGGACGCCTCGGAGCTGGAGGAGGGCGTCGAGCCGAAGGAGTTCGACGACACCCCGTCGGGCTTCGGCCGGATCGCCGCGTCCACCGCCAAGCAGGTCATCCTGCAGCGGCTGCGGGACGCCGCGGACGACCAGACCTTCGGCGAGTACGCGGGCAAGGAGGGCGACATCGTCACCGGTGTCGTCCAGCAGGGCAACGACCCGAAGAGCGTGCTGGTCGACATCGGCAAGCTGGAGGCCATCCTGCCGCCGCAGGAGCAGGTCCCGGGCGAGGACTACCGGCACGGCACCCGGCTGAAGTGCTACGTGGTGGGCGTGCGGCGCGGGGTCCGCGGTCCGTCGGTGACGCTGTCGCGCACCCACCCGAACCTGGTGAAGCGGCTGTTCGCGCTGGAGGTCCCGGAGATCGCGGACGGCTCGGTGGAGATCGCCGCCATCGCCCGCGAGGCCGGCCACCGCACCAAGATCGCGGTCTGGTCGCGCCGCCAGGGCCTGAACGCCAAGGGCGCCTGCATCGGCCCGAACGGCATGCGGGTGCGCGGCGTGATGGCCGAGCTGCACGGCGAGAAGATCGACATCGTCGACTGGTCGGAGGACCCGGCCGAGATGGTCGCCGCCGCGCTGTCGCCCGCCCGGGTGACGAAGGTGGAGATCGTCGACCTGGCCCAGCGCTCCGCCCGGGTGATCGTCCCGGACTACCAGCTGTCGCTGGCGATCGGCAAGGAGGGGCAGAACGCCCGCCTGGCCGCCCGGCTGACCGGCTGGCGGATCGACATCCGTCCGGACACCGAGGCCCCCGCCGGGGAATCGGCAGCCCGCTAGCAACGTTGTCAGGTGCCTCCGGAGATCTACTCGGCGGCGGTGAGTCCCTTCGGAGGGGTAGACTTGAACGTGTCTGGCCGGACGCATGTCCGGGCATGCCCTGAACGCACCTGCGTGGGCTGCCGCAAGCGCGCGGCCAAGCACGAGCTGCTGCGTGTCGTGGCGGGCGAGGACGGATGCGTCCCCGATCCCCGCGGCACTCTGCCGGGCCGGGGCGCGTATCTGCACCCCGACCCGAACTGCCTCGACCTCGCGGTCCGCCGCCGGGCGTTCCCCCGGGCCCTTCGGGTCCAGGGCGCGCTCGACCCCGGCGCCCTGCGGGATCACCTCGGGGCGGGAGCAGGTCCGGCCGACCGGCAGTCGGCCCACTGACGGGCATCGCGCCCGGCAACACGCACCAGCGCACGGCACGCGGTCACGCCGCCGTGCGCCCCAGTCAGGTACCTCGCGAGATGGAAGTAGGTCGAGATTGCGATGAGCACTCGATGAGTACGCGATGAGTACGCCCATGAAGTAACGGCAGTCCGGCGGACGAATACCCCGGACGCATAGACAGGAGCGAAGTGGCTAAGGTCCGGGTATACGAACTCGCCAAGGAGCTCGGTTTGGAGAGCAAGGCCGTCATGGCCAAGCTCACCGAGCTGGGCGAGTTCGTGCGTTCGGCGTCCTCGACGATCGAGGCGCCGGTCGTGCGCAAGCTGACTGACGCTTTGGGAGCGACCCCGCCGTCCGGCGGCGCGTCCTCCGCGAAGCCGGGCCCGCGGAAGCCCGCGGCGCCCCAGCCGACCGGCGGCGCCGGTTCGGCCGCACCCAAGCCGGGTGCCCCCACCCCCGGCCCGCGTCCCACCGTGACGCCGGGCCCCGTCCGACCCCGCCCCCGCGCCCGCCGCGGGTCCGGCCGCGCCGAAGCCGGCCGGCCCGACCAGGTCCGCGCCCGGCGGCGCCCGCCCGCCGCTCCGGCGCCGGCGGAGTTCTCCTCCCGGCCCCGGCCGGTGAGGCTCCGGCGCGTCCGGCCGCCCGCGGCCGGCCCGGCCAACCCGCGGCCCGTCCGGGCCCGCGTCCGGCCGGTCCGCGTCCGGGCAACAACCCCTTCACCTCGGGCGGCGCGTCGGGCATGGCCCGTCCGTCCGCCCCGCGTCCGGGCGGTGCGCCGTCCGGTGAGCGCGGTCCCCGCCCCGGTGGCGAGCGCGGTCCCCGTCCGGCCGGTGCGCCGGGTGGCGAGCGCGGTCCCCGTCCCGGTGGCGAGCGCGGTCCCCGTCCCGGTGGCGCTCCGGGCGCCGGTGCGCCGCGTCCGGGCGGTGCCCCGGCCGGTGAGCGCGGTCCCCGTCCCGGTGGCGCCCCGCGTCCCGGTGGTCCGGGTGCCGGTGCCCCGCGTCCCGACGGCATGCCCCGTCCGGCCGCTCCGCGCCCCGGTGCGCCGAGCCCGTCCGGGATGCCCCGTCCGAACCCCGGCATGATGCCGCAGCGTCCGGGCCCGCGCCCGGGTCCGGGTGCCGGTGCGCGTCCGGGTGGCCCCGGTGCGCGTCCGGGTGCTCCGGGCGGTGCCCGTCCCGGCTTCCAGGGCCGTCCGGCCGGTCCGGGCTCGCGTCCGGCCGGCGGCGGCTTCGGCGGCCCCCGTCCGGGTGGCGGTGCCGGTGGCGGCGGCGGCTTCGGTGGCGGCGGTGCCCGTCCCGGCGGCTTCGGCGGTCGTCCCGGTGGCCCGGGTGCCCGTGGCGGCACGCAGGGCGCGTTCGGTCGCGGCCCCGGCGGCCGTCCGGCGCGCGGCCGGAAGTCGAAGCGCGCGAAGCGCCAGGAGTACGAGGCCATGCAGGCCCCGTCCGTCGGCGGCGTGATGCTGCCGCGCGGCAACGGCTCGACCGTTCGCCTCTCGCGCGGCGCTTCGCTGACGGACTTCGCGGAGAAGATCAACGCCAACCCGGCGGCGCTCGTCTCGGTGATGTTCAACCTCGGTGAGATGGTCACCGCCACCCAGTCGGTCTCCGACGCCACGCTGCAGCTGCTGGCCGACGAGATGGGCTTCGTGCTGGAGATCGTCAGCCGGGACGACGAGGACCGCGAGCTGCTCGAGTCCTTCGACATCGACTTCGGTGTCGACGAGGGCGACGAGGAGATGCTGGCCCCGCGTCCGCCGGTGGTCACCGTCATGGGTCACGTCGACCACGGCAAGACCCGACTGCTGGACGCGATCCGCAAGACCAACGTGGTCGCGGGCGAGGCCGGCGGCATCACCCAGCACATCGGTGCCTACCAGGTGGCGACCGAGGTGAACGGCGAGGAGCGCCGGATCACCTTCCTCGACACCCCGGGTCACGAGGCGTTCTCCGCCATGCGTGCCCGTGGTGCCAAGTCCACCGACATCGCGATCCTGGTGGTCGCGGCCAACGACGGCGTCATGCCGCAGACGGTCGAGGCGTTGAACCACGCCAAGGCCGCCGGCGTGCCGATCGTGGTCGCGGTCAACAAGATCGACGTCGAGGGCGCGGACCCGACCAAGGTCCGCGGCCAGCTCACCGAGTTCGGCCTGGTGGCCGAGGAGTACGGCGGCGACACCATGTTCGTCGACATCTCCGCCCGCCAGGGCCTCAACATCGAGGAGCTGCTGGAGGCCGTGGTCCTGACCGCGGACGCCTCCCTCGACCTGCGCGCCAACCCGGAGCAGGACGCCCAGGGCATCGCGATCGAGGCCCACCTGGACAAGGGCCGCGGCGCCATGGCGACGCTGCTCATCCAGCGCGGCACCCTGCGGGTCGGCGACTCGATCGTGGTCGGCGACTCCTACGGCCGCGTCCGCGCGATGCTGGACGAGAACGGCAACAGCCTCTCCGAGGCCGGCCCGTCCCGTCCCGTCATGCTGCTCGGTCTGACCTCGGTGCCCCGCGCCGGCGACAGCTTCATCGTCGTCGACGAGGACCGCACCGCGCGCCAGATCGCCGAGAAGCGCTCCGCCCGCGACCGCAACGCCTCGATGGCCCAGCGCCGCGTCCGCGTCTCGCTGGAGGGCTTCGAGGCCGCGCTGGCCGCCGGCAACATCGAGAAGCTCAACCTCATCATCAAGGGTGACGTCTCCGGTTCCGTCGAAGCCCTCGAGGACGCGCTCGTCAAGCTGGACGTGGGCGAAGAGGTCGAGCTGCGCATCCTGCACCGCGGTGTGGGTGCCATCACCGAGTCCGACGTGGACCTGGCGATGGGCTCGGACGCCATCATCATCGGCTTCAACGTGCGCGCCGAGGGGCGTGCCCGTACCGCGGCCGAGCGCGAGGGCGTCGACATCCGGTACTACTCGGTCATCTACCAGGCGATCGAGGAGATCGAGGCCGCGCTCAAGGGCCTGCTCAAGCCTGAGTACGAGGAGGTGCGCCTCGGCTCCGCGGAGATCCGCGAGGTGTTCCGCTCCTCCAAGTTCGGCAACATCGCCGGTGTGCTCGTCCGCGAGGGCATCATCCGCCGCAACACCAAGGCGCGCCTGCTGCGCGACGGCAAGGTCGTGGCGGAGAACCTCAACATCGAGGGCCTGCGCCGCTTCAAGGACGACGCGACCGAGGTCCGCGAGGGCTTCGAGGCCGGTGTCACCCTCGGTTCGTTCAACGACATCAAGGTCGAGGACGTCATCGAGACCTACGAGATGCGGGAGAAGCCGCGCTCGTAGCAGGTGCCTGACCGGGGCCGGTCGGCGGGTGCGTTAACCCGTCGACCGGCCCCGGCCGCGCTTGTTAGGGTCGGGGCCAGTCGGAACATCCTTCGAGGCCCCCAGACCGGCTCAGGTCTGTCCCCCATGTTCGTAGGAACACTCACCTTCGACCTGCTCCTCGGCGACGTGCACTCGCTCAAGGAGAAGCGCTCGATCGTGCGGCCCATCGTGGCCGAACTGCAGCGCAAGTACAGCGTGTGCGCCGCAGAGGTAGGCAACCAGGATCTGCACCGCAGGGCCGAGATCGGCTGCGCGGTGGTGTCCGGCGACGCCGGGTACGTCAGCGAGATCCTGGACAGCTGTGAGCGGCTCGTCGCCGGCCGCCCCGAGGTGGTGCTGCTCTCCGCACGGAGGCGGTACCACCACGACGACGACGAATGACCTGCGGGAGTCACCACCGTCACACCCGCACAGGACCGAGAGCGCCCACAAGGCTGGGCGCGGGCGGGTACGTTGGGGAGAGGGCCCCACCGGGTGAGGTCATGACCCGGGGTACGCGCCTACTGCACGAGGAGGCAACGTGACCGACACCGCTAGGGCGCGCAAGCTCGCCGACCGCATCCAGGTGGTCGTGGCGGAGACCCTGCAGCGCCGGATCAA
Source organism: Kitasatospora sp. NA04385 (assembly GCF_013364235.1). Taxonomy (NCBI): domain Bacteria; kingdom Bacillati; phylum Actinomycetota; class Actinomycetes; order Kitasatosporales; family Streptomycetaceae; genus Kitasatospora; species Kitasatospora sp. NA04385. The sequence continues at coordinate 5,493,338 of NZ_CP054919.1, forward strand.
GGACCCCCGCCTGGGGTACGTCACCATCACCGACGCCCGGGTCACCGGGGACCTGCGCGAGGCCACCGTCTTCTACACCGTCTACGGTGACGAGACCGAGCGCGAGTCCAGCGCGGCCGCGCTGGAGAGCGCCAAGGGCATCCTGCGCTCCGAGGTCGGCAAGCAGACCGGGGTCCGGTTCACGCCGACCCTGACCTTCGTCGCCGACGCCCTGCCGGACAACGCCCGGAACATCGACGACCTGCTGGACAAGGCGCGGCTCTCCGACGCCGCCGTCCGCACGGCCGCCGCCGGAGCCGCGTACGCCGGCGAGGCCGACCCCTACAAGGCGGCGCGCGACGACGACGAGGACGAGTGACCGTGGCCGGGGAGCCGGCCGAGTCCGGTGCCGCGGGGGCGGTCTCCACCATCGGGGTGGAGACCGCCCTCGCGGTGCTTCCGGGCCCGCGCAGCGCCTCGCCGTCCGCCTCCGGGGCGGAGGCGGACGGCGGCAGCGGCGGCCCGGGCCGGTTCGAGGAGGAGTGGCGGCGCGCCCTCGAACTGATCGCGGACAGCGACGAGATCGACCTGGTCTGCCACATCTGCCCGGACGGCGACGCGCTGGGCTCGGCGCTGGCCGCCGGGCTGGCGCTGCGCGGCCTGGGCAAGCGGGTGCGGGTGTCGTTCGGCGACGACCCGCAGGTCATCCCGGAGTCGCTGTCCTTCCTGCCCGGGCAGGAGCTGATCGTCCCCGCCGCCGCGGTGCCCGCCGCGCCCGCGCTGGTGCTGGCCTTCGACGCCGCCTCCGAGGAGCGGCTCGGCCTGCTGCGGGAGAAGGCGTTCGCGGCGGGCGCGCTGGTGGTCTTCGACCACCACGCCTCCAACCCCGGCTTCGGCACCGTCCGGCTGATCGACCCGGCCGCGCCCGCCACCGCCGTCCTGGTGGACGAGCTGCTGCGGCGGCTGCGGGTGCCGCTCGACCAGTCCCTGGCGACCTGCCTGTACACCGGCATCGCCACCGACACCGGCTCGTTCAAGTACCGGGCCACCACGCCCGCCACCCACGAGATGGCCGGGCGGATGCTGGCCACCGGCATCCGGCAGGACCTGATCTCCCGCCAGCTGTGGGACACCACCTCCTTCGGGTACCTCAAGGTGCTCGCCGGGGCGCTGGAGCGGGCCGCCTTCGAGCCCGAGGAGGCCGGCGGGCACGGGCTGGTGTGGACCTGGGTGCCGTACCAGGACCTGGCGCTGTTCGGCGTCACCGTGGAGGAGATCGAGGGCCTGATCGACGTGCTGCGCAAGCCCGCCGAGGCGGACGTCGCGCTGGTGCTCAAGCAGGACCCGGACGGCACGCTGCGCGGCTCCTGCCGCTCGCGCGGCGCGGTGGACGTCGCGGCGGTGTGCGCCCGGCTGGGCGGCGGCGGGCACGTGTACGCGGCCGGGTTCAGCGCGCGGGAGGCCGTGGACGCCGTGGTGGAGCGGTTCCGGGCGGCGCTGGCCGAGGTCGCGGCGGCGGCGGACTCCGCGGGGCCGGGCGCGCGCTAGGCTCGTGCGGTCCGGCGGTCGGGCCGCCGGAGCGGCCGCGCAGCGACGCGCGCGGGATCGCGAAACGATCGACGCGCGCAGGATCTCGAAATGATGATGAGCGATGAAGCGTAAAGGGACGGGCCCCGACGGGCTGGTCGTCGTCGACAAGCCGGAGGGCATCACCTCGCACGGCGTGGTCGCCAAGCTCCGCTGGCTGGCCGGGACGCGGAAGGTCGGGCACGCGGGCACCCTCGACCCGATGGCCACCGGCGTGCTGGTGATCGGCGTCGAGCGGGCCACCCGGCTGCTCGGGCACCTGATGCTCACCGCCAAGACCTACGAGGCCACCATCCGGCTCGGGCAGACCACGGTCACCGACGACCGGGAGGGCGAGGTCACCGCCTCCGTCCCGGCCGACGGCGTGGCCCGCGAGGCCGTCGACGCCGGGATCGCCGCACTCACCGGCGAGATCATGCAGGTGCCGTCGAAGGTCAGCGCGATCAAGATCGACGGGAAGCGCTCGTACGCCCGGGTCCGCGAGGGCGAGGACTTCGAGCTGGCCGCCCGGCCCACCACGGTGCACGCGTTCACGGTGCACGAGGTGCGCCCGGCCGTCGCCGAGGACGGCACGCCGGTGCTCGACCTGGACGTCACCGTGGAGTGCTCCTCCGGGACGTACATCCGGGCGCTGGCCCGGGACCTGGGCGCGGCGCTCGGCGTCGGCGGGCACCTGACCGCGCTGCGGCGCACCAGGGTCGGGCCGTACGCGGTGGAGTCCGCGCGCACCCTGGAGCAGCTGGAGGAGAAGCTGGAGGTGCTGCCGATCGCCGAGGCCGCGGCGGCCGCCTTCCCGCGCTGGGACGTGGACGCCGAACAGGCCCGGCTGCTCTCCAACGGCGTCCGGCTGGACGCGCCCGGGCTGGGCGCGGACGGGCCGGTCGCGGTCTTCGACCCGGACGGGCGGTTCCTGGCGCTGATCGAGGAGCGCGGCGGCAAGGCCAAGCCGGTGGCGGTGTTCGTCGGCTGAGGGCCCAGGGCCGGGGGTCAGGGGCCGAGGGCCGGGGCCGCCGGCGGCTCAGCGCAGCGCCAGGTGCCAGTCGGTGCTGCGCAGGAAGCGGCCCGAGCGCTGCGGGTACTCGAAGTCGCACGGGCCGCCGTCGGTGAAGCCCAGGCGCGCGCACAGCGCGTTGGAGGGGGCGTTGTCGACGGCGGGGAAGGCGTGCAGCGTGCCGGGGGCGGCGGGGTCGGCGGCCACCAGGGCGCGCAGCTCGGCCAGCAGCGCCCGGCCGGCCGCCAGGGCGACGCCGCGGCCCTGGAACTCCGGCAGCACGTTCCAGCCGCTCTCGTGCACCTCGGCGCTCCGCCACTCGCGCCGGTGGCGGGCGATCGAGCCGGCCTCCGCGCCGTCGACCAGCACCGCGTGCACCACGCCGCCCAGGGCCGGGAGCGCGAGGTAGCGGCGGTGGCGCAGGAGCAGCTGCTCCTCGGTCTCCGGGCCGCCGACGTGCCGGCGCATCGCCGGGGTGTTGATCCGGCGCAGCAGGCCGAGGCGGGAGTCGGACCAGGGTTCCAGGCGGACGTCCATGCCGGGCAGGGTGGCCCGGGGCGGCGGGGCGGCGCCAGCGGTTTTCCGGCGCGGGGCGCTCAGCGGGGGCCGGGCGGCTCCGGGCAGGCGGGCCGGGCCGGCGGGGCGAGCGGGGCGTCGCCGGGGGCGGGGGCGAGGCCGCGCAGCAGGTGGTCGAGGACGTCGTCGAGGACCTGGCCGAGGGCCGGGCCGGTGAGGACGCCGGCGGCGGCGCGGGCGGCGACGCCGTGGACGGCGGTGAAGAGCACCTCGAAGACGCGCTCCGGGCTGCCCGGGCGGACCAGCCCGGCGCGCTGGCCGCGGGCGATGACCTCGTACGCCTCGGACTCCAACGGCTGCCAGGCGGTGCGCAGTTCGTCGGTGACGCCGGGGGCGTGCTTGCGGATGAAGGTCAGTTCGAGCATGGCCGGGCGCTCGGCGGCGAAGTCCGTGTAGGCGCGGGCGAAGGCGCGGATCCGGGCGTCGAAGCCGGGGCCGGCCTCGGCCAGCCGGGCCCGGGCGGCGGCGGAGATCCGCTGGATGCCGGTCAGCGCGAGGGCGTCGAGCAGGGCCTGCTTGTCGCGGAAGTGGCGGCTGGGCGCGGCGTGGCTGACGTCCAGGGCGCGGGCGAGTTCGCGCAGCGAGAGGGCGTCCGGGCCGTGTTCCTGGAGGGCCTTCTCGGCCTGGGCCAGCAGTGCGGCGCGGAGGTCCCCGTGGTGGTAGCGGCCCGTTCGCATGGGGTCATGATAGGCGGATGTAGCCATTGACCACTTTGTAGTCGGCGACTACATTCGGTCCCGTCGCCGCCGATCCCGGGCGGCCCGCCCGTCAGGAGCCAGTGATGGACCACGCCCGCCGCACCGCCGTGATCACCGGCGCCTCCACCGGGATAGGCGCCGCCTTCGCCCGCGAACTCGCCGCCCGCGGCGCGCACCCGGTCCTGGTCGCCCGCAGCGGGGACCGGCTGGCCGCGCTCGCCGCCGAACTCACCGCCGCGCACGGCGTCCCGGCCCTCGCCCTGCCCCTGGACCTCACCGCGCCCGGCGCCGCCGCCCGGCTCGAACGCTCGCTCGCCGAACGGGGGCTGGAGACCGACCTGCTGGTCAACAACGCGGGCTTCGGCACGCACGGCCCGCTCGGCGCCGCCGACCCCGAGCGGATCGCCGACCAGGTGCGGCTCAACTGCCTCGCCCTGACCGAACTGACCACCCGGCTGCTGCCCGGCATGCTCGCCCGCCGCCGCGGCGCCGTGGTCAACCTCGCCAGCACCGCCGCCTACCAGCCGCTGCCCGGCATGGCGGTCTACGGGGCCAGCAAGGCGTACGTGCTCTCCTTCACCGAGGCGCTCGCCCACGAACTGCGGGGCACCGGCGTGCGGGCGCTGGCGGTCTGCCCCGGCGCCACCGACACCCCGTTCTTCTCGGTGCTGGGCGGCGAGGTCACCGGCCCCGGCGGCAAGCGCACCCCCGAACAGGTGGTGGACACCGCGCTGCGCGCCCTCGCCCGCGGCCGGGCCAGCCGGGTCGACGGCCTGCTCAACCGGCTCACCGCGGCCTCCCCCCGGCTGCTGCCGCGCCGCGCGGTGCCCGCCGTCGCCGCCCGCTTCACCCAAGTGCGCGAAATGGGCTGACAGTTGGGGCCGTACGCCCCGAGCGGTACCGGCGGACGGGGGCGGGCCGGGTGGTCCGGCCCGGGGTGCGCGCCGGACAGCCCGGCAGGGGGCGCGCGGAGTGAAACGGTGTGGTGAGAGGGGCGTACGGGGTGCCGTGTGACGGGTGGGGGGCAGGCTGACCGCGGCGTGTACGGCGGCCGTACCCCGGTCCCGCGCGGGGCCGGACGCGGCCCGGCGGGAGGACTGGCGGGATGGGCGAGGGTGCGGACGCCGGCTTCGCGGGGGATCCGGCACAGGCGCTGCTGCGGATCAGGGACCAGCAGGGCCGGCTGTGCGGCCTCGGCTTCGTCGCCGACCGCAGCGGCACGGTGGTCACCGCGCACGAGGCGGTGGCCGGACTGCCCCGGCTGGTGCTGCACACCCCCGGCGGGCAGAGCCGGGTGCTCGGCCCCGAGAGCGTCGACCTGCTGCCCGACCGCGGCCTGGCCCTGCTGCGCACCGCCGCCGTCGGCGGCGTGCCGGCCCCGCCCTGCCGATCGGGCGCGGCCCGGTCACCGGCCCCGTCGCCGTGCCGCACCAGCGCTGGGAGGACGGCGCGCCCGCCCTGGCCCGGGGCGGCCCGCTCGGCCGGGAGAGCGGCCGCTGCGGCGACGGCGCCCTGGTGCGCACCGTCCCCGGCGTCCTGCTGCTCGACCTGGCGGCGACCCCGCTCGCCGGGGCGCCCGTCCTCGACCCGGAGACCGGCGCGGTGCTCGCCGTGATCGCCCCCCGGGTGCGCGCCGTCCCCGGCCCCGGCACGGCCGCCGTCCCGCTCGCCGCCGACACCGCGCCCGACGCGGACACCCGCTCGGCCGGCTGCTGGCCCGCAACGCCGCCGACGCCCCCGCGTACGGGCGGGCGCTCAACCTCGGCGGGGCGCTGCGGCTGGCCCGGGCCCAGTTGGAGGGCGCCGCCGCCGGACCCGGCCGGATCGCCGACCTCGCCGCCGACCGGGTCGACCGCCCCGACGGCCTCAGCGGCGAGGAGCCGCAGGACGTGCTCACCGTGCTGCTCGGCGGCAGCGGCAGCGGCCGCACCACCGAACTCGCCGCGCTCGCCGTCCGCCGCGCGGGCGCCGCCCGGCCGCTGCCCACCCTGTGGCTGCGCGGCGCCGACCTCGCCCCCGGCGACCGCACCCTGGGCGACCCGCTGCGCCGCCGACTCGCCGCCGCCGCCCGGGAGTCGGGCCTGCCCGAGGTCGAACCGGGCGAGCTCGCCGCCCTGTGCGCCGACGCCGGACGGCCGCTGCTGGTGGTGCTCGACGGGCCCGAGGAGGCCCCGCTCGCGCTGTCCGCGCGCTGGCTGACCGCCGGGCTGGAATGGCTGCGCACCCACCGGGCCAGGGCCCTGGTCGCCTGCCGCCCCGACGGCTGGGACCAGCTCGGCCCCTGGCGCTCCGCCGCCCGCGCGCTGTGGCTCGGCCCGCTCACCGACGACGCCGCGGCCCGGGCCGGGCGGCGCTACGGGCTGCCAGGGCGTTCCTCGGCCCGGCCGAGCGCGGCCACCCGCTCGCCCTGCGGCTGGCCGGCGAACTGCGCGGCGCGGGCGTGCACGGCCCGGTCGGCAGCCGGGCCGAACTCTTCGACGGCTGGCTCGACCTGGCCTGCCTCACCGTCGCCCGCCGGGTCGCCCCACCCGGGCGGCCCGCGCCGGCACCGCCGCGGCGGGCCGGCCGCGCCCGGCGAGGACGCCCGGCAGGTGCGCCGGCTGGCCGCCGTCGCGGCCGGGCGGCTGCACGAGGCCGCGCGGCTGATGCTCGGCGCGGGGGACGGGGCGCTGCCCGCCGAGGAGTTCGCGCGGCTGTTCCCGGAGGCGGGCGGGTGGGCCCGGGCCGTCCGGGAGGAACGGCTGCTGGTGCCGGCGGGCGCGGGGTACCGGGCCGGGCACGAGGAGTGGGGGGAGTGGCTGCAGAGCCTGCACCTGGACCTGGACGCGGCGCTGCGGCTGGTGCTGGAGGAGGGGCGGAGCCGGACGCGGGGGAGGCCGGGCCCGGCGGAGCGCCGCGCACCCCGCGGACGGCGGCGGCCCCGGCCCGCTCCCGGGCCGCTGCCGCTGCCCGGCCTGCCACGGCCCTCGCCGAGACCCCCGTAGAGGCCCCCGCCGAGACCCCCGTCGAGGCCCTCGACGGGACCGGCGCCGGTGCCGGGGTCGGGCGGTGCCGGGTCGGGGTGGTGACGGGGGCGCTGCGGCGGGCCGGGGAGGCGCGCGGGGCGGCGGCGCTGGACGGGTGGCTGCGGCGGGCCCTGGCGGCGCTGGAGCGCTCCGAGCGCGGCGGGGAGGCCGACTGGTGGGCCGGCCGGCTGCTGGCGGCGGGCCTGGCGGGGAGCCCGGAGCCGTCCGCGCACCGGGAGTTGCTGGAGCGGCTGGCCGAACGGGCCGGGCGGGACGAGCGGTTCGGCGCGGCGTTCTGGGCCGGCCTGCCGCTGCCGGTGGCCGAACGGGTCGCGCTGCTGGGCGGGTTGGCGCACGGCCCGGGCCGCCGGGAGGTGGTCCGGGCGGCGGCGGCCGAGCTGTTGGCCGCCGACCCGCACGGGGTGCTGCCGCTGCTGTGCGCCTGGTACGGCCGGACCGCCGGGGACGAGGGGGGCGCCGCCGAGCTGGCCGACGAACTGCTGTACGAGCACCGGACGCTGGCGCTGGACGAGCTGACGGAGGCCCTGGTCGCCGCCGCCCACCCGCGGGCGGACGCGCTGCTGGGCCGGCTGGCCGAGCGGGAGCCCTCCGCGCTGTGCCGGGCGGTCGACCGGTGGAGCCACGACCCGCGCCCCGAGCGGCACGTCGCGGCGGCCGTGCACGCGCTGCGCACCGCCCCGCACGCGGGCGGCTCCGGCGCCCGGCTGCTGCGGCTGGCGGCCCGGACGCTGCTGGCCCGGGAGGACGAACCGGCCCTGCACGGCGCGGCGCTGGCGCTGCTGGTGCGCGATCCGCAGGGCCGGGCCGAGCACCTGGCGGCCGCGCTGGCCGCGTACCGGGCGGGCGACCCGTTCCTGACCGCCGAGGTGCTGTCCGGGCTGCTGGCCGAGCACCCGGCCCAGGTGCTGGCGGCGGTGCGCGAGCGGCTGCGGGCGCCGGACGCCCGGCCGGAGGAGGAGCTGCGGGTGCTGGAGGCCGCCGCCGACCCGGCGACGGCCCGCTCCGGGCTGCTGCTCGCCGCCGAGCTGCTGCCCGGCGGCCCCGAGCGGGCCGGGGAGGTCGCCCGGCACCTGGACCGGCTGCTGGACGCCGGGCGGGACGGCCGGCCGCTGCTGGACGCGGTGCTGGCCGCCGGGCCGCCGGTGCGGGCCGTCTTCGTGCCGGTGCTGGCCGCGCCCGGCGGCGGCCGGGAGGAGCTGCTGGACGCCCTGCTGGCCGCCGAGCGGGACGCCGGGGTGCTGGCCGCGGTGGTGGAGGCGCTGGCCGCCCGGCACGCCGGGCACCCCGGGCGGCGGGTGCGCGGGCTGCTGTGCCTGGTCGCCGAGCGGTGGCCGGGCGCGGACGCCGCCCTGGTGCGCTGTGCGGGCCGCTGGGCGGGTTTCGCCCGGCTGCTGGCGTCCTGGCCCGAGGAGGGCCCGCCGCCGCCCCAGGGGCCCCGGCTGGCCCTGATGCGGGCCCTCGCCGCGTCCGGCCGGGACCCGCAGTACGCCGCGGCCGAGGCCGAGCGGCGGGTCGACCGTCCCGGCGGCCGTCTGACCGGTCACACCAAGGGCCTTCCGGTACCTGGGCAGGGCCGGTCGCATGGCACGCTATAGGGGTTCGGTTTCGGTCTTTCGAGTGCACGGGTTGTGCACACCGTAGGAACAAGGAGCGGTCAGGTGCAGCGCTGGCACGGCCTGGAGGAGATCCCCGGGGACTGGGGGCGCAGCGTCGTCACCATCGGATCGTTCGACGGGGTCCACCGCGGACACCAGTTGATCATCAACCGGGTGGTGGAACTGGCCGGCGAGCTGGGGGCGAAGTCGGTGGTGGTCACCTTCGACCCGCACCCCAGCGAGGTGGTCCGCCCCGGTACCCACCCGCCGCTGCTCGCCCCGCAGCCGCGCCGGGCCGAACTGGTCGAGCAGCTGGGCGTGGACGCCGTCCTGGTGCTGCCGTTCACCGCCGAGTTCTCGCAGGAGTCCCCGGAGTACTTCGTCCGCTCGGTGCTGGTCGACGCGCTGCACGCCAAGGCGGTCGTCGAGGGCCCCAACTTCCGCTTCGGGCACCGCGCGGCGGGCAACGTCGAGCTGCTGGCCGAGCTCGGCCGGGCCGCCGACTTCACCGTCGAGGTGGTCGACCTCCAGGTGCGCGGCACCGCGGGCGACGGCGAGCCGTTCTCCTCCAGCCTGTGCCGCCGCCTGGTCGCGGCCGGCGACATGGCCGGCGTCGCCGAGATCCTCGGCCGCCCGCACCGGGTCGAGGGCGAGGTCGTCCGCGGCGCCCAGCGCGGCCGCGAACTCGGCTACCCCACCGCCAACGTGGACACCGTCGCGCACTCGGCGGTCCCCGCCGACGGCGTGTACGCGGGCTGGCTGACCGCCGACGGCGAGACCATGCCCGCCGCCATCTCGGTCGGCACCAACCCGACCTTCGACGGCACCGCCCGCACCGTCGAGGCGTACGCCATCGACCGGGTCGGCCTCGACCTGTACGGGCAGCACGTCGCCGTGGACTTCCTGGCCTGGCTGCGCGGCATGGAGAAGTTCGACTCCGTCGACGCCCTGCTGGAGCGGATGGCCGAGGACGTCAAGCGCGCCCGGGACCTCACCGAGCGCCCCTGACCCCGGGCGGGCGCGAGGAGCCCCCGCGGAGCACTGCTCCGCGGGGGCTCCGGTCGTCCGCGCGCCCGGCTCAGCCCTGGTGGGGCGGCGGGTAGCCGTACCCCGGGGGCGGCGCCTCGTGCGGCGGCGGGTAGCCGTAGCCGGGCTGCGGGGCCTGCGGCGGGTACGGCTGCTGGCCCTGCTGCGGGTAGCCGGGCTGCGGCGGCTGCTGCCAGGGCTGGCCCTGCTGCGGGTAGCCGCCCTGATGCGGGTACGGCTGCTGCGGGTACGGCTGCTGTTGCTGCTGCGGGTAGCCGCCCTGCTGCGGGTACTGCTGCTGTTGCTGCTGGCCCTGCCAGCCGGCCTGCTGCTGGGAGCGGGCGATGTCCTCGCCGACCAGCGTCGCCAGCTCGAAGTAGGCCTCGCGGACCTTCGGCCGCATCATCTGCAGGTTGACCTCGGCGCCGGCCGCCAGGCTCTCGTCGAACGGCACCACCACGACGCCGCGGCAGCGGGTCTGGAAGTGCGCCACGATGTCCTCGACCTTGATCATCTTGCTGGTCTCGCGCACCCCGGAGACCACCGTGATCGACCGCTGCACCAGGTCCGCGTAGCCGTGCGCGGACAGCCAGTCCAGGGTGGTCGAGGCGCTGGACGCGCCGTCCACGCTGGGCGTGGCCACCACGATCAGCTGGTCCGCGAGGTCCAGCACGCCGCGCATCGCCGAGTACAGCAGACCGGTGCCGGAGTCGGTCAGGATGATCGGGTAGTGCTGCCCGAGCGCCTGGATGACCTGGCGGTAGTCCGAGTCGTCGAAGGTGGTGGAGACCGCCGGGTCCACGTCGTTGGCGACGATCTCCAGGCCCGAGTTCGGGTCCTGCGAGGTGTACTGGCGGATGTCCATGTAGCTGCGGATGTTCGGGATCGCCGTCACCAGGTCGCGGATGGTCGCCCCGGTCTGCCGCTTGATGCGGCGGCCCAGGGTGCCCGCGTCCGGGTTGGCGTCGATCGCGATGACCTTGTCCTGCCGCTCGCTGGCCAGCATCGCGCCCAGCGAGGTGGTGGTCGTGGTCTTGCCGACACCGCCCTTGAGGCTGATCACCGCGATCCGGTAGCAGGTCATCACCGGGTGCCGGATCAGCTCCAGCTTCTGCTGCCGGCCGGCCTGCGCCGACTTGCCGCCGAACTGGAACCTCGACTGCTTCTGCACCTTCGGCTGGCCGCGCAGCAGCCGGTCCGAGGACAGCTCCACCGCGGCCGTGTAGCCGAGCGCCGCACCGTGCGCGGAGGGCTGCCCCGCCGCCTGCTGGAACTGCGCCGGGGCCTGCGGCGCACCGCCGACGCCGTGCTGCTGCGGGGGCTGCGGCGCGTACTGCTGCGGCGGCTGCTGCTGCCCGGGCTGCGGCCAGCCGCCCGCCCGCGGGTCGACCGGCTGCTGCTGGTTCGGCCACTGCTGCTGCGGCTGCTGGCCCTGCGGCGGGTACGGCTGCGGGGGCTGGCCCTGCTGCGGGTACGGCTGGTTCGGCCACTGCTGCGGCGGCTGGGCCTGCTGCGGGGCCTGCGGCTGCTGGGCGTCGGGCTGGGCCGGGTACGGCTGCTGGCCCTGCGGCGGGTACGGCTGCTGCTGCACCGGCGGCTGGGGGGCCGGCGGCTGCTGGACGGCCTGCGGCTGGACGGGCGGCTGGGGAGCCTGCTGCTCGGCCACCGGCGGCTGCGGCGCGGGCGGCTGGGGAGCGGGCTGCTCGGCCACCGGCGGCGGCCCGGGCACCTGCTGCTGGGCCGGCGGCTGCTGGGCGACCGGCGGCTGCGGCGCGGGCACCTGCTGCTGGAGCGGTGGCGACGCCTGCTGCTGCCCCGGCGGCGGCTGCACCTGCGGCGGCTGGGCCTGCTGCTGGACGGGCGGCTGCGGCGGCGGCGCCGCTACCGGAGCGCCCGGTGCGGCGCTCTGGGTGTACCAGGACGGGGCGCTGTAGTCCGGGGCGTCGGACCAGTCATCGTCGTCCTCGGCCGCGTTGTCGCCGACGTAGACGCCGTCCCGATCGCTGCTCACTGGGGCTCCCTCGTTCTCGCCGAAGCTGCTTCGGCGCTTGCCGTCGGGCAACAAGACTAGGCCGTGCAGGTGCCCGCGCTGAAGGCGGTGCCCGACCTGACGGCGGATCCGGCGGACCCGGGCGGCCCGGCCGACCGGGCCCGCCCCGGCGGGCCCGGGGCCCGTCCCGGGCGCGCCGACCGGCCGGGGAGCGCTCAGTCCATCCGGCGGGGGCCGCCCAGCACCTGGGTCTCGGCGTCGCCCTGGTTGGTCATCACGTACTGGCGCCGCATCCGGGTCGCCCACAGCGTCACGTTGTCCGGCAGCGTCGGCAGCGCGCTGACGTCGCCGGGGGCCAGCGACAGCAGCCGGCCCAGCAGGTCGGCCTCCTGCGGCGAGACCCGCTGCAGGCCGACCAGGTCGGCCGCGTTGATCACCCGGCCGGCGTTCGGGCCCAGGTAGGGCAGCACCGTCAGGGTGGTCTGCCAGGGCGTCGCCGACAGCCGGCTGCGGTTGGGCCGGGCGCCCAGGTCCCGGACCACCAGAACGGGGGACGCCACCGACGCGCCCTGCGCGCCCAGCCGGCCCACCTGGTGGACCGTCACGCACGGCTGCCCGCCGCCCGCGGCCTGCGCCATCGGCGCCCACGCCTGCGGACGGCCGGTCTCCACCGCGATCCGGGCGCCGGTCGCGGCCGCGCGCAGCGCGATCAGCTGCGCCGTCCACATGCCGCCGACCAGCACCACCTCGAACGCCGACGGGCGGAACAGGCCGATCACCGCGGGCTGCTGCTGGTGGTCCAGGCCGATCACCACGCCGTCGTCGCCGACCGGGAAGGCCAGCGCCGACAGGTCCTCGACCGTCAGCACGTGCTTCTCCCGGCGCGGGCCGCGCAGGCCGAACCCGGGACGCACCCGCACCGGGCGCTGCTCGACCGGCTGCGGGGCCTGGCCGGAGTAGGTCTGGTAGGCCATCAGGACGTCCCTCCCAGGGGCAGCGTGGCGAGCAGGCCCGGGGCGTGCTCCAGGTCGAGGCGGGTCAGCGCGGCACCGTTGTGCTGCGCCCGGGACTCCACCTGGCGGCCCATCTGGACGAGCCTGGCCTCGTTGTGCTCGGTCAGCCGCAGGTGGCCGCTGAGCGCCACCGAGCCGCCCAGCGCGCGGGTCGCGGTGACCGAGAAGGTCGAGGCGAACGCGGGGGTGCCGGTCAGCTGGTTGACCAGGTCCGGGGCGGCCACCCGGCCGCCGCCCATGCCGGGGCGGGACAGCACCGGCCACTTGGAGATCCAGTACGTGGCGTGCCAGCGGTCGTCGATCCGGCAGTACTTCGCCGACTCCTGGGCGCGGCGCACGCCGACCCCGCCGCCGCCGGAGCCCTGCCGGCCCGCCACCGCCACCGGGTTGGCGCACACCGAGATGGCCAGCGCGGCGATCAGCTCGCGCTCGTCCAGCACGGTGGCGGTGAACCCGGCGCTGTTGAGTCGGCCGGCCAGCTGGTCGGTGACCCGCTGCAGGGTCTTGCGGGCGCCCTCCTCGCCGCCGCCGCGGGCCAGCACGGCGGTGGCCGCGCGCTCCGGGTCGAGCTTGAGCGCGACCCAGGTCAGCCGCAGCGCCGGGGTGTCCACCCCGCCGGGGGTCTGCTGGTAGGCGCGGGCGGCCAGCGAGTGCTCCGGCAGGTGCGGCGCGGGCGCGGGCTGGGTGTGCTGGACCAACTGCACCGACTCCAGGCCGATGTCGTCGACCTGGAGGACCGAGCAGATCAGGTCCAGCGGGACGGCGGAGGCGGCCCGGCCCGGGCGCAGCGGCTGGTCCTTGGACTGCACCAGCAGCACCGAGGTGAAGAAGGTGCCGTCGCCGACCATGCCGGTCTCGCGGCGCAGCGGCCGGCCGTCGCCGAGGTCGGTCTCGATCGCGTGGGTGCAGGTCTTGAGCGCCGGGTCGAGCTCCATCACGGGCGCGATGGCCGGGTCGGTGCCGGGCGGCGGGACGTTGTACTTCGCCTCCCGGCGGCGGGAGTTGTACGCCGAGCGGACGCCCATCGCCTCGCCGGTGGTGCGGCCGCCGAGCCGCAGCAGCGCCACCACGACCAGGACCAGCGCGGGCACCGCGAAGACGGCCGCCATCATCGTGTCGATCGACCAGCCGACCGCCACCAGGGCGGCGGCGACCTCCAGTTGGACGATCTGCTTGAGCTCCAGGCGGCGGCTCAGCAGCCCGGGCCTGGGCAGCAGCCGCAGGCCCACCGGGCCGATCGCCGACGGCGCCGACGGCGCGCTGCGGGCCCGGCGTCCGCCCGGGGCGTCCGGCCCCCGGCCGTGCGAGGTGGAGCGGCGTCGTGCTGGAGCGGACTGGCTTGGCATCCCCCGAATTGCCCTCTCTGCTTCAGATGTCCCGTCAGATCCCCCTGCGGGCCCGGCGACGTGCGTGCGGGCGGGGGCCGGGTCGGCGGCCCGGATGGCGGACCGTCGGAGCCTACCCGTTACCGTACTCACCGTCTGCTGCCGCATCGTAGAGGGGCCGCCGAGCGGGTCGCCCTCCGGGTGGCAGACTCAACCGAACCGACGGCACGAGCGCGTTGACACCCGCGGGGCGGGTCACACAGGGGAGACGGGGACGAGCATGGCATCACGCCGGGACGAGCTGAACGCCTACACCTTCGCCCGGAAGCGGATGGTGGGGGCCTTCCTGCAGCCGGGCGGCGGCGGCAACGACGAGGACGCCCCGCGTCCGCTGCGCGCGGTGCTGCCGAGCTTCGTGGTCGCCGCGGTGGTCGTCGCGGGCTTCGGGATGTGGGGCGTGCTGAAGCCGGCCGCGCCGCCGAACTGGGACAGCGGCAAGTTCGTCATCCAGGGCAAGTCCTCGACGACCCGCTACGTGATCCTGAACGACGGGCCCAACAAGGAGCCCACCCTGCACCAGGTGCTGAACATGTCCTCGGCCCGGCTGGTGCTGCCGGAGAACGCCACCGTGCAGACCGTCGCCGACGACGTGCTGGACAAGTACCCGCGGCGCGGCGCCACCATCGGCATCCCGTACGCCCCGGACAAGCTGCCCGCGAAGGGCGACGCCGGCGACGCCAAGACCTGGTCGGTCTGCGACAAGATGGGCAAGGACAACCTGCAGGCGACGGTCGGCCAGTCGGTGTTCATCGCCGCCGGGCCGGACAAGAAGACCCTGGCCGCCCCGGACAAGGTGCTCAACGACAACCAGATGCTGCTGGTCCAGGAGCCGCCGGTGAACAGCGGCAACGACGAGGGCTCGATCTACCTGGTCGACTCCAAGGGCGTCAAGCACGCCCTGGGCAAGCGGGACATGGCGGACAAGGACCGCAAGGACCTGCTGATGGCGCTGAGCGGCCCGGACGTCAAGCCGCAGCAGGTCACCAAGGAGTGGCTGGACACGCTGGCCAACGGCGACCTGGTGGAGTTCCCGCGGATCGACACCTTCCGCACCACCCGGAAGTCCGGCCCCTCCAAGCTGGGGCTGTCGAACCCGGACCAGAACCGGATCGGCCGGCTGCTGACCTTCCAGGGTGCGTACTACGCGGTCGGCGAGAACAAGCTGTACCAGATCACCGAGTTCCAGGCGCAGCTGATGCGCACCGACCCGCTGATGCAGGACGCCTACCCCGACGGCGGCGCGCCGACCATCGACGAGGTCGGCGCCGCCGACATCAGCAAGCTGGCGACCAAGACCGTCAAGGACATGATGTCGGCCTCCAAGGACCTGCCGGTCTACAAGCAGCAGGCGGTCAACGTCGGCGAGAAGGCCACCCGTTCGGTGGTCTGCTCCACCTTCGAGGGCGTCGACGACAAGGGCGGCATCAAGCGCTCGGTCTGGGCGCACACCGACTACCCGGCGCAGGTCACCTCCGGTTCGGTCAGCGCCCACGTGACGCCCGGCCACGGCCTGCTGTACCGCGCGGTGGAGGGCGACACGCTCGGCACCGACAGCCAGGCGGCCTCCTCCGGCAGCGACTTCCTGATCACCGACTCCGGCCTGCGCTACTCGCTGCCCGCCAACAGCGACGGCGGCGCCGCCGGCACGGCCACCGCCTCGCCCGAGCCGGGCAAGACCAACAGCACCAACGAGGCGCAGGCCCGGCTCGGCTACAAGGACGTGCTGCCGCCCCGGGTCCCGCTGGTCTGGTCCAAGCTGGTCCCGGCCGGTCCGGTGCTCAACACCAACTCCGCACTCCAGGCGCAGAACGCCTGACGGGCCGTCACCCCGGGTGCGGCGGTTCAGTGTCATGGTCTGGTAACTACCCGCTACCCGGTGTTGGGTGCACAGCAGTTGGCCGTTACAGTGCTTCAGAGCACCACACCAGTGGTGCCCGTACGGACGTTCGCCACAGGGGCGTCCGGACGTAGTCTGTCTCATGGGGGACGGTGGATCATGGCAGGTCAGTTCACGACGACCGCGGAGGAAATGACCGCCTTCGCGAACCGCATCGGCGAGGTCAACCAGCAGGTCCAGGGCGAGATCGGCCGTCTCAACACCCTGGTCTCCGAGGTCGGCAGCGGCTGGAAGGGCGCGGCCGCGACCGCGTACCAGCAGATGCAGGCGCAGTTCAACGACGACGCCAACGCGCTCAACAAGATCCTGGACGAGATCCGGCAGGCCATCGAGGCGACCACCAAGGCCTACTCGATGACCGAAGAGGAGCAGCGCGCTGCGGTCGGTGGCATCGGCTGACGCCGGTAGCTCGTACCACCCACCACACTGCGCCCTTCGCGGGCGCGCCGTGAATCCATCGAAGGGGAGAGATCAATGTCCGGCATTCTCGTCAATTTCCAGACCATCCAGAACGCGAGCTCCGAGGTCCGGCAGACCGCGGCCCGCATCCAGAGCCAGCTGGACGACCTGAAGGCGGGCGTGCAGCGCATCGCCGCGAGCTGGGAGGGTGCGGCCCAGCAGGGCTACCAGGCCCGGCAGTCCCAGTGGGACGCCAAGGCGGCGGACCTGCAGGACGTCCTCGGCCGGATCGCCGCCGCGCTGGACAACGCCGCGCAGAGCTACCAGCAGACCGAGAACCAGAACCAGGCCATCTGGGGCTGACCGCCGGTCGGCAGCACGGGGGAACCGGCACGGCAGTGCTCGACACGGGCGGGCGCCCTCAGGGCGCCCGCCCTTCGCGTGCCGCACGGGGCGGCACGGTGGACGGAACACGGGTGGAACGCAGTGAGGGGTGGAGCAGAGGTGTCGTCAGGATCGTTGCGCCGGGCCGGTGCGGTGCTGCTGGTGCTCGGGGTGGTCGGTTCGGTCGCCGCCGGCCCGGCCTGGGCCGAGCCCGTCCCCGCGGGCGGCGCCACCTCCCGGGCGGCGCTGGCGCTCGCCGCGGCGGGTGACTGCAACTTCCCGATCGAGCAGGACGTGGTGTCCAAGCCGTGGGCGCTGCAGCGGGTGTTCCTCACCGAGCTGTGGGGCGAGGGCCAGCAGGGCGGCAGGCCCAGCGCCTCCCCGAGCGGCGCCGCCCAGGGCGACGACCCGGACAACCGGACGGGCCGGAACGTCAAGGTCGCCGTCATCGACACCGGCGTGGACTCCGCCAACCCGCAGCTGGCCGGCAAGGTGGAGGCCGGGCGGGACTTCCTGGCCGAGAGCACCCCGGCCGACCAGCAGCGCCCGGAGGGCAACAGCCTCACCGACAAGGTCGGCCACGGCACCAAGGTGGCCGGCATCATCGCGGCCGCCCAGAAGCCGGGCATCGGCTTCGTCGGCCTGGCCAAGGACGCGACCATCCTGTCCATCCGGCAGAACGACGCCGAGGGCCACGGCAGCGTCCGGACCCTGGCCGACGCGATCAGCGAGGCGGTCGCCAAGGGCGCCAAGGTCATCAACATCTCGCAGGACGTCCGGATCGAGACCGACCCGAACCAGGCGCCGGCCGTGGACCTGGACCACCCGACGTTCCCGGACGCCCAGAGGCTCACCGATGCGCTGAAGCAGGCCGAACTGCACGACGTGGTGGTGGTCGCCTCCTCGGGCAACGACGGCGGCGAGGGCCCCACCTACCCGGCCGCCTACTCGTCGGTGCTCGCCGTGGGCGCCTCCGACCGGAACAACGAGCGGGCCTCGTTCTCCCAGTACGGCGACTTCGTGGACGTGGCCGCGCCCGGCGTCGACATGCTCTCCACCGTCCCCGGGCACGGCCAGTGCACCGACAACGGCACCAGCTTCTCCGCCCCGTACGTCGCGGGCCTGGCGGCCGTCCTCAAGGGCATGCACCCGGCCTGGAAGGCCCAGCAGATCCGCACGGTGATCGAGCAGACCGCGCAGCGCACCGAGCACGGCCCCAACAAGTACATCGGCTGGGGCGTGGTCGACCCGGTGAAGGCCGTGGAGTACACCACCGTGCCGGGCCAGTCCGAGTCTCCGCACCCGGACCCCTCGACCAAGCTGGACGCCGTGCCGCTGGTGGCCCAGCCGCTCGGGCTGGAGGAGACCCAGGCCGACCGGGACCGCCGCACCGGCACCTTCGCGCTGGGGATCGGCGCCCTGGTGGTGGCGGGGCTGGCCGGCGGCTCGGTCGTCGCCCGCGACATGGGCCGCCGCCGGAGCGGCCGCCACGGCTGACGCACCGCCCGCGTCCGCACCGGCCGGGGGCCGGCCCCGGGAAAGGGGCCGGCCCCCGACCGGTCTCGGGGACCGGGCGGGGGCCGACGCGGGAGCGGTCCGCGGGGGTCAGACGCGCTCGTCCTCGGGGAGGGTGATCACCCAGCGGGTGTCCGGGCGGGGCCGCAGGTAGAGCGCCCAGTACAGGCTGGCGGCGGCGGTGATGCCGAGCGTCCACCACAGCGCGGTCGGGTCGAGCTGGGTCAGGACGTACGCCAGGGCCACGATCACCAGGATCGGCAGCGCGGGCCACAGCGGCTGGCGCCAGGCCGGGGCGTCCCTGTGCTGACCGCGCCGGGAGAACAGCGCGCCGACGGCGACCAGCAGGTAGAGCGCGGCCACCGCGACGCCGGTGATGTTGGTCAGCAGGTCCTGGCCGACGAAGCAGAGCGCGGCGCCGGGGATGCCGACCGCCAGGGTGGAGATCCACGGGGCGCTGAACTTGTTGAGGGTGCCGAAGGCCCGGTTCACCGGCTCCGGCCAGGCCTTGTCGCGGCCGGAGGCGAACAGCACCCGGGAGTTCTGGATGACCATCACGATGCCGGCGTTGATGATCGCCAGCGCGATGCACAGGCTGATGAAGGTGCCGACGCCGCTGTTGCTCCAGCCGATCACCAGGGCGGAGATGTTGCCCTCGCTGAGCGCCTTCAGGTCGGGAGCGCCCACGGTGATCGCGGCGACCGGGATCAGGATGACGGCGGCGGACAGGCCCAGCGTCCACAGCACGGTGCGGGCGACGTTCTTGCGCGGGTTCTCCAGCTCCTCGGAGAGGTAGATCGCGGTGGAGAAGCCCTGGGTGACGAAGAGCGCGGTGCCCATCGCGGCCAGGATCGCGGCGAAGCCCACCCCGCCGGTGGCGCCGGTGGTGGCGTCGGCGACGGAGCCGTGCAGCAGGCTGCCCACGCCGCGCTCGGAGTGGCCGAAGCCGAGGAAGGCGACCACGGCGCAGGCGACGACCTCCAGCACCAGGAAGATGCCGGTGATCCAGGCGTTGGCCCGCAGGTCCAGCAGACCGGCCACGGTGGCCGCCAGCATCACCGCGGCGCCGGCCCACTTGGGGTCGAGGTGGATGATCGGTTCCAGGTAGTCGGCGGTGCCCATGGCGATCAGCGAGGGCACGATCATCACCACGATCAGCGACTGGATGAACACCAGCCAGCCGGTGAACTTGCCGGCCAGGGTGCCGACCATGGCGTACTCGCCGCCCGCGGAGGGCACCAGGGTGCCGAGCTCGGAGTAGCAGAACGCCACCGCGACGCAGATGACCGTACCGATCAGGATCGACATCAGGGTGAAGGTGCCGAGCGAGTTGAAGAGCTCCGGGACGATCACGAAGAGTGAGGATGCCGGTGTCACGCAGGAGAGCGTGAGCAGCGTGCCGCCCACGACGCCGAGCGATCGGGCGAGCTTCCTGGGGCTGCCCGCAGCGTCCTCCGTGACGGGGGAGGCTACCTGCGGGGGGAGCGTGTCGGTCATGGGGCATCCGATCCACTGAGCGGCGGTGTGGGGGTCGGGAGCGCTATCGCCTCCGAAGCACGGTCTCGCGGTCTGGGTTCTGCTTCGCTCCCGATTCGCCAGGTTGCCTGGGCCGATTGGTCCAGTCAACGCGGGATCGGCTGCGGATTCCGTTGTCGTAAGGCCGTTCTGCCTGCGGAACGCAGCTCCAAAGCGGGTGGGACGTATGTTTCCGTAGTGTCAACTCCGGTGAACTTCGCTTGAATCGAAGGTGAAGTGAGCTGGGCAACGCCGATTCCAAGGCGCTCCGCCGTGCCGCGCTGCTGGGCCGAAAACCGCCCCCGATCGGCCCGGAGGGGTACGGGAACCGAAGGAAAACCGCGAAAAACGGAAGATAACGTTATGACACCGTTCCAGGTCGGAAGTGCCGAAAGGGCCGGGCCCCTTCCGGAGCCCGGCCCTTTCGGTCACCGTGCGTGAGCGGCGTCCGCACTACACCTACACCTGCGTCGGCAGCCAGCCCGTCTGCACCGTCTGGCCCGCCTGGATCCGGCGGGAGACGAACACGCCGCGGCCCGGCGGCAGCGGCTGCGGCTTGACCGTGCCGAGCAGCGCGCCCTCGCCCTTGTCGCCGGAGAGCAGCAGGCCCTGGCCGCCCAGCTCGCGCATGCGCTGCATCACCGGCTCGAACAGCGAACGGCCGGCGCCGCCCGCGTTGCGGGCGATGATCAGACGCAGGCCGATGTCGCGCGCGAACGGCAGGAACTCCGCCAGCGGCGCCATCGGGTTGCCCGACTGGGTGGCGACCAGCTCGTAGTCGTCCACGATCACGAACATGTCCTTGCCGCTGTACCAGCTGCGGTTGCGCAGCTGCTCCGGCGTGACGTCCGGGCCGGGCAGGCGGCGCCCGCAGGCCCCGCGCAGCATCTCCACGATCGCCGACATGGCGGGCGCGGCGGCCGCGTACTCCACCAGGTACTCCGGCGGCACCACGCCGAGCAGCGAGCGGCGGAAGTCGCCGACCACGATGCCCGCCTGGTCCGGGGTGTACCGCTCGGTGATCTGCTTGATCAGCATCCGCAGCACCGCCGACTTGCCGGACTCGCTCTCGCCGAAGACGACGAACAGCGGGTCGGACTCGAAGTTGACGAACACCGGCGCCAGCTCGACCTCGTCGACGCCGAACGCCACGCCCAGCTCCGGGTGCTCGAAGCCCTTGGGCAGCGAGTGGCCGTCCAGCACCGGCGGCAGCATGCGCACCTGCGGGGCCCGCGGGCCCGACCAGGCGGCGTTGACCTGGGCGACCAGCCCGGCCACGCCGTCCACCAGGTCCGCGGTCTCGCTGGAGCCGTCGATCCGGGGCAGGCCGGACAGGAAGTGCAACTGGTCGGCGGTCAGGCCGCGGCCCGGGATCGGCGGGACGTTCGCGGCGACCTTGCGGCCGATCTCGGACTCCATCGAGTCGCCGAGCTTGAGCTCCACCCGGTTCTGCAGCTGGTCCTTCAGCGCCGGGCGCACCTCGGCGTAGCGGGCCGCGGTGATCACCACGTGCACGCCGTAGCCGAGGCCGCGCTGCACGATGTCGGCGATGACCGGCTCCAGGACCTCGAACTCCTGCTTGAAGGTCATCCAGCCGTCGACGAACAGGAACACGTCGCCGAACTGCTCGTCGGGCAGCTGCCCGGCGGCCCGGCGGGAGCGGTAGGTGGCGATGGTGTCGATGCCGGTCGCCCGGAACAGCTCCTCACGGCGGTTGAGCACGCCGTGCACCTCGCTGATCATGCGGCGGACCTTCTCGACGTCCAGACGGCCCGCGACGCCGCCGACGTGCGGCAGGTCGGCCAGCGAGCCGAAGCCGCCGCCGCCGAAGTCGAGCAGGTAGAACTGCGTCTCCACCGGCGTGTGGGTGACCGAGAAGCCGGCCACGATGGTGCGCACCATGGTGGACTTGCCCGAGCGCGGACCGCCCACGATCATGCCGTGGCCGGCGGCGCCCGAGTAGTCCAGGTACATCACGTCGCGGCGCTGGTCGCGCGGCTTGTCGACGATGCCGACCGGGACGACCAGGTTGCCCTGGCGGACGGCCGCCGGGGTCAGGCCGCGGTCCGGGCTGACCTGCAGCGGCTCCAGCAGGGTGTCCACGGACGGCGGGGCGTCCAGCGGGGGCAGCCACACCTGGTGGGCCGGCGGGCCCTGGCCGATCATCCGCTGCACGAACACGTCGAGCATGGTGTCCAGCAGCGCCTCGTCCTTCTCCTCCTCCTCGGGGAGTTCGGGGAGGATCTCCACCTCGGGCTCGACGACCTCGACCTCGGCGGCGGTGAACAGCACCGGCTGGGCGGTGACCACCCGGCCGCCGACCGCGCGCTGGGCGCCCGGCGCCCGGTACTTGCCGGAGACGTAGGCGGCGCGGAAGCGCTCCATCACGTCCGAGCCGAACTTGAGGTAGCCCACGCCGGGGATCGGCGGCAGGTGGTAGGCGTCCGGCACGCCGATCGCGGCCCGCGACTCGGCGGCCGAGAAGGTGCGCAGACCCAGGCGGTAGGAGAGGAAGGTGTCCAGGCCGCGGAGCTTGCCCTCCTCCAGCCGCTGCGAGGCCAGCAGCATGTGCATGCCGAGCGAACGGCCGATCCGGCCGATCTGGATGAACAGCTCGATGAAGTCCGGCTTCGCGGTGAGCAGCTCGGAGAACTCGTCGATGATCATCAGCAGCGAGGGCAGCGGGTCGAGCGGCGCGCCGGCCGCCCGGGCCCGCTCGTACTCGTTGATGTTCGCGTAGTTGCCCGCCGCGCGCAGCAGCTCCTGGCGGCGGTTCATCTCACCCTCGATCGCGTCGCGCATGCGGTCGATCAGGGTGGCTTCGCCCTCCAGGTTGGTGATCACGGCCGCGGTGTGCGGCATCTCCGCCATGCCGGCGAAGGTCGCACCGCCCTTGAAGTCCGCGAGGACCAGGTTCAGCACCTCGGAGGAGTGGGTGACCGCCAGCGCCAGCACGATGGTGCGCAGCACCTCGGACTTGCCGGAACCGGTCGCGCCGACGCACATGCCGTGCGGGCCCATGCCCTCCAGCGAGGCTTCCTTGATGTCCAGCCAGACGTACTCGCCGTTGCTGCCGACGCCCAGCGGGACGCGCAGCTTCTCGCGGATCGGCTTGGGACGCCAGTGCCGGGTCGGGTCGAAGGAGCCCGGGTCGCCGGTGTGCATCATCTCGGTGAAGTCCATCGACACCAGCGACGGGTCGCTGTCGTCGCCGCCCGCGGACGCCCGGAACGGCGCCAGCTGCCGCGCCAGCGCCTCCGACTGCCAGGCCGACAGGGTGTCCGGGGTGCCCGGGTAGCTCGCCCCGGACGCCGCCTCCAGCAGCAGCTCGTTCTTGCCGACGGTGATCACCAGGTGGCCGTTCGGCTCGTCCAGGTCACCCGGGACGACCTCGATCACGGTGACGCCCTGGACGCCCTCCGCCCCGGCGATCACCGAGTCGACCGGCACCGAGGCGCCGTCCATGATGACCACCAGGTGCGGCTGGTCCGGGGTCGGCGTGCTGTCCCGGGAGAAGCCCTTGCGGCCGGCCAGCTCGCCCGCCAGCAGCTCCTCCAGCTCACCGAGGCCGGAGGCGATCAGGCGGCGCGAGCCGGCCCCGTCGCTCTCCTTGCGGTGCTGGGTGTGCGGCAGCCACTTCGCCCACTCCCACTCCTCCACCGCGCCCGGCGCGGCGGCCACCCCGATCATCAGGTCCTCGGGGGAGTGCAGGGTCGCCAACTGGGCCACCATCGCCCGCACGTTGCCGTACACCGAGTCCGGGTCGCCGCACACCGTGATGTGGTAGAACGCCCGCAGCGAGACCGCCAGCGGCAGGTCCTGCAGGGTGCCGTGGGTCTTGATGAAGGTGCCCATCGCCTCCGCGGCGAGCGGCTCCAACTCGTCCATCGGCGCGGTCTGCGGCGCCACCAGCGGCGTCGACAGCTGCAGCGGGCCGAGGCCGACCCGGATCTGCGCGAAGTCCGCGTCGGTCGGCCGGCGCTCCCACAGCCGGCGGCCCTCGGCCACCACCGACCACAGCTGGTCCGGCTCCGGGTGGGTGAACAGCAGCGCACCGCGCTGCCGCTCGGCCGTGCGACGCACCTCGCGGCGCTTCTGCTGGAGGTACTTCAGGTAGTCGCGGCGCTCGTCCGAGGTCGCCGCGCTGCCGCCCTTGCGGGCCTTGACGATCTGCATCACCGCCATCGCGGCGGTCGAGGCGATCATCAGCACGCCCATCATCTTCATCGGGCCCTGGCCGCCCTGGAACATGAAGGCCGCGCTGCCGCCCATGCCGAGCATCGGCATCAGCGTCATCAGCCAGTCCTCGCCGCCGCCGCGCGGCAGCTCGGGCGGCGGAACCAGCTCGACCGGCTCCTCCGACACCGCCGGCGGGAACGCCCGCGGCGGGCGCTTCACCGTCACCGTGCTCATGCCGCCACCTCGCCGGCGCTCGGCGGGCGCTTCGCGCACGCGCACCTCTCGATGATGAACTCGCTCCGCTCGTTCATGCCGTCACCCCGTCCCGGGCGGCAGCCGCAGAGCGCGGCTCCCCGTTCTCAACGACGCGCCCTTCCAGGGCACTTGACAGGGGGCGCCCCCATCGCTCGCTCACAATCCGCCCTCACGCATCTGGATACGTACGGTGAGGGCGCCCCGTGTGATGACGCCGCCCCCGCTCCGCCGAACCGCAGGCGCGCGGGGCTGTCGCGTCTTCGACCGCCGCCCCCGTACGCCGTGCGCAGGGGCCGATCCTACTGCGCACGCCAAGCCGTTCGTCCACGGGGTCGGACCGGCCCCCCACCGGGGACTGACCCGCAGTCAAGGCCGCGCCGGGGCCGCCGGGCCCGGGGCGCCGACACCCCGCGTACACCACCCTTCCGGCGAAGGGTAAGGTGTCGCCGCACCAACTCTCGTTCGGACCGTGACAGTTCCGGAACCGCTGCGACGATTGGTCAGCAGACTTGCCGACACAGCCAACGAGGGGGAGAGGGCCGGTGAGCAACAACGCAACGACCGGTTTCTGCCGGGTCACCGTGGTGGCACCGGACAGCCGGATCGACGTCGCCCTGCCGGAGGACGTCCCGCTCGCGGACATCTACCCGGAAGTGCTCAGGCTCTCCGGGCAGACCCAGGTGGACGGGACGCCCACCGGGTTCCACCTGGTCCGACGGGACGGCACCGTGCTGGACAGCGGCCTGCCGCTGGCCGCCCAGCAGGTCCGCGACGGGGACCTGCTGAGCCTGCGCCCGTTCGCCGAGTCGCTGCCGCCCGCGGTGTACGACGACGTCGCCGACGCCATCGCCTCCGCCGTCGAGGCCGACCGCCGGTTCTGGAGCCCCGACCTGATGCGGGCCTTCGGCCTGGTCGCCGGCACCGTCCTGCTCGCGCTGCTCGCCTTCGCGCTGTGGTTCTCCGACCTGCGGCACGACATGTTCGGCCTGCCCGGCATCCTCTCCGGCGTCACCGCGATCGTCCTGGTGACCTTCGCCGGCGTGCGCGCCCGGGTCTACGCCGACCACACCGCCGCCCTCGCCCTCGGCCTGGGCGCGCTGCCGCACGCCATGCTGGCCGGCTCCGGCATCATCCAGGTCCCGGACGGCTCCGGCCCCGGCCGGCTGCAGTTCCTGGTCGGCTGCGTCACCGTGCTGGTGGTCTCCGTCCTGCTGGTCGGCCTGCTGCCGGAGCGGGACTCGGCGTTCGTCGCCTCCTCCTTCCTCGCCGCCGCCGGCACCCTGGCCACCTTCGCCGCCGTCCTGATGTCCGGCACCGCGATCACCGACATCGCCTCCGTCACCGGCGTCGCCGGCGTCGCCGCGATCGGCTTCCTGCCCGCGCTGTCCGCCCGCTTCGCCCGCCTGCCCGTCGGCTTCAGCGCCCCCGGCCAGACCCGCACCCGCGGCAGCGCCTACGGCGAGGAGGCCAACAGCGCCGAGACCGTCCAGTACGAGCGGATCGCCGCCCAGGCCCGCCGCGGCCACGAGGTGCTGGTCGGCCTGGTCGGCGGCGCCTCCGCCACCATCGTCGGCGCCTGCGCCGTGCTCGGCTTCAGCGACCGCACCTGGGCCGAACTGCTGGCCCTGGCCATCGGCATCTCGACCATGCTGCGCGCCCGGCTGTTCCGCTACACCGCGCAGGTGTTCGCGCTCACCATCTCCGGCCTGGCCGCGCTGTCCCTGCTGGTCCTCGGCCTGGCCCTGCACACCCCGCTGCACCTGCTGATGGCCAAGCTCACCAACGAGGGCGGCGGCGACCTGCGCACCGTGTGGCTGTCCGCGTCCATCGCGGCCGGCGCCGCGGTGATGACCGCCATCGCGCTGATCGTCCCCCGCTCCGGGGTGTCCCCGTTCTGGGGCCGCATCCTGGACATGGTCGACAGCCTGCTGCTGCTCTCGCTCGTCCCGCTCGCGCTCGCCGTCCTCGACGTCTACAACGTGGTGCGCGGCGCGACCGGCTGAGCCGCGCTGGTATCGTTGGTCCGTCCGAGTCTTGTCAGGCCCTGTGCTTCCTACCAGGACCGCTCGGCCACACCCCGAAGGAGATGCCCGTGGCCCTCGCCGCTGACGTCAAGAAGCAGATCATCGCCGAGTTCGGCCAGAAGGAGGGCGACACCGGCTCCCCCGAGGTCCAGGTGGCCATGCTCTCCCGCCGGATCTCGGACCTGACCGAGCACCTCAAGTTCCACAAGCACGACCACCACTCGCGCCGCGGCCTGCTGATCCTGGTCGGCCAGCGCCGCCGCCTGCTGCAGTACCTGGCCAAGAAGGACATCGAGCGCTTCCGTACCCTGGTGGACCGCCTCGGCATCCGCCGCGGTGCCGCCGGCGGCGCCCGCTGACACCGCTCGCAGGGGCGGCTCCCCTCTCCGGGGGAGCCGCCCCTCGGCGCATTCCGCGCCACCCCGCGACCACGCCCCGCGACGAAGCCGCCCGCGACAAAGCCGCGCTCGGTAGGGTGTGAATTTGTAAGGTAAAGGGCATGTCCGCCCTAGCGGGCCGAATCAAGGCCTCCAACGGAGGCCGCCCGCACCCCGCAGGAGCGTCCGCACGCCGACCGCCGCACGCCGAAAGGCGCCGGTCCTCGGTAGTGGCCGCCGGGAACCCCGACACGAGGGTCCGACCCGGTGGCTTCGATCGAAGACCGGCCCAGCTGCCCGGGCCACGGCAGGCAAGCGCAGGGACGCTCCTGGGAGACGTACGAAAGAGGAGATCTTCCAGGTGGAAGAGAACGTTTTCTACGCCGAGGCCGTCATCGACAACGGCAGCTTCGGTACCCGCACCATCCGCTTCGAGACCGGCCGCCTGGCCCGTCAGGCCGCCGGCTCCGCCGTGGCCTACCTGGACGACGACACCATGGTGCTGTCGGCCACCAGCGCCTCGAAGCAGCCCAAGGAGCACTTCGACTTCTTCCCCCTCACGGTGGACGTCGAGGAGCGGATGTACGCCGCCGGCCGCATCCCCGGCTCGTTCTTCCGTCGCGAGGGCCGCCCCTCCGAGGACGCGATCCTGACCTGTCGCCTGATCGACCGCCCGCTGCGCCCGTCCTTCGTCAAGGGCCTGCGCAACGAGATCCAGGTCGTCGTGACGGTCATGGCGCTCAACCCCGACCATCTGTACGACGTGGTGGCCATCAACGCGGCCTCCGCCTCCACCCAGCTGGCCGGCCTGCCGTTCTCCGGCCCGATCGGCGGCGTCCGCGTCGCGCTGATCAACGGCCAGTGGGTGGCCTTCCCGACCCACTCCGAGCTGGAGTCGGCCGTCTTCGACATGGTCGTGGCCGGCCGCGTCCTGCCGGACGGCGACGTCGCGATCATGATGGTCGAGGCCGAGGCCACCGACAAGACCATCAAGCTGGTCGAGGGCGGCGCCGACGCGCCCACCGAGGAGGTCGTCGCCGCCGGTCTGGAGGCCGCGAAGCCCTTCATCAAGGTGCTCTGCGCCGCGCAGTCCCAGCTCGCCAAGCAGGCCGCCAAGCCGACCGGCGAGTTCCCGCGCTTCCTGGAGTACCAGGACGACGTGCTGGCCGCGCTGACCTCCGCCGTCAAGGACGAGCTCGCCAAGGCGCTCACCATCGCCGGCAAGCAGGAGCGCCAGAACGAGCTGGACCGCATCAAGGGCGTCGCCGCCGACAAGCTGCTCCCGGAGTTCGAGGGCCGCGAGAAGGAGATCAGCGCCGCCTACAACGCGCTGACCAAGAAGATCGTCCGCGAGCGCGTCATCAAGGACAAGGTCCGCATCGACGGCCGCGGCGTCACCGACATCCGCACCCTGGCCGCCGAGGTCGAGGCCATCCCGCGGGTGCACGGCTCGGCCCTGTTCGAGCGCGGCGAGACCCAGATCCTGGGCGTCACCACGCTGAACATGCTGCGCATGGAGCAGCAGCTCGACACGCTCTCCCCGGAGACCCGTCGCCGCTACATGCACAACTACAACTTCCCGCCGTACTCGGTCGGCGAGACCGGCCGCGTGGGCTCGCCCAAGCGCCGCGAGATCGGCCACGGCGCCCTCGCCGAGCGGGCGATCCTCCCGGTCCTGCCGACCCGCGAGGAGTTCCCCTACGCGATCCGCCAGGTCTCCGAGGCGCTCGGCTCCAACGGCTCGACCTCGATGGGCTCGGTCTGCGCGTCCACCATGTCGCTGCTGAACGCCGGCGTGCCGCTGAAGGCCCCGGTCGCGGGCATCGCGATGGGCCTGATCTCGCAGGAGATCAACGGTGAGACCCACTACGTGACCCTCACCGACATCCTCGGCGCCGAGGACGCGTACGGCGACATGGACTTCAAGGTCGCCGGCACCCGGAACTTCATCACCGCGCTGCAGCTCGACACCAAGCTCGACGGCATCCCGGCCTCCGTGCTGGCCGCCGCGCTGAAGCAGGCCAAGGACGCCCGCCTGCACATCCTCGACGTCATGAACGAGGCCATCGACGCGCCCGACGAGATGTCCCCGAACGCGCCGCGGATCATCACCATCAAGATCCCGGTGGACAAGATCGGCGAGGTCATCGGCCCCAAGGGCAAGATGATCAACCAGATCCAGGAGGACACCGGCGCCGAGATCACCATCGAGGACGACGGCACCATCTACATCGGTGCCGCCGACGGCCCGGCCGCCGAGGCCGCCCGCTCGACGATCAACCAGATCGCCAACCCGACCATGCCGGAGGTCGGCGAGCGCTACCTGGGCACCGTGGTGAAGACCACCACCTTCGGCGCCTTCGTCTCGCTCATGCCGGGCAAGGACGGCCTGCTGCACATCTCGCAGATCCGCAAGCTGGCCGGCGGCAAGCGCGTCGAGAACGTCGAGGACGTGCTCGGCGTCGGCACCAAGGTGCAGGTCGAGATCGCCGAGATCGACCCGCGCGGCAAGCTGTCGCTGATCCCGGTCGTCGAGGGCGAGGAGGGCGGCGAGGCCGCCGCCTCCGAGTGACGACCCCGTAGCACCCGCGGCCCGCACGCCCTTCCCGGCGCGTGCGGGCCGCACCCTGTTCGTGAAGTCCTGTTCGTGAAGTCCTGTTCGTGCAGCAGCAGTTGGAAGGAACACCCGTGGCCCAGGCCTCGGCGGCGAAGCAGCGCCCCGGAACCACCCGGACCCTGCTCAAGGGCACCGACGGCGCGGGCACCGTCCGCCGCACGGTGCTCCCCGGCGGCCTGCGGGTCGTCACCGAGACGCTCCCGACGGTGCGCAGCGCGACCTTCGGCATCTGGGTCGGCGTCGGCTCCCGCGACGAGACGCCCGTCCTCAACGGTGCCACCCACTACCTGGAGCACCTGCTCTTCAAGGGCACCGACCGGCGCGACGCGCTGGAGATCTCCGCCGCGCTGGACGCGGTCGGCGGCGAGATGAACGCCTTCACCGCCAAGGAGAACACCTGCTACTACGCGCGGGTCCTGGACACCGACCTGCCGCTCGCCATCGACGTGGTCTGCGACATGCTGACCGGCTCGCTGATCCGCCCCGAGGACGTCGAGTCCGAACGCGGCGTCATCCTCGAGGAGATGGCGATGGCGGAGGACGACCCGGGCGACGTGGTGCACGACCTGTTCGCCAAGGTGATCTTCGGGGACGGCCCGCTCGGCCGCCCCATCCTCGGCACCCAGGAGACCGTCACCGGGCTCACCCGGGACCAGATCGCCGGCTTCTACCAGCGCCGCTACAAGCCGGAGAACCTGGTGGTCGCCGCGGCCGGCAACCTCGACCACGCCAAGGTGGTCAAGCTGGTCGAGCGGGCCTTCGCCCCCGTCCTGGCCAAGTCCAAGGGCCACCCCGCCGAGGTCCGCCGCGGCGTCAAGGCCGTCCGCACCGCCGGCCGGGCCGCCGTCCTCAACCGCCCCACCGAGCAGGCCCACCTGGTCCTCGGCGTCCCCGGCGTGCCGCGCCACGACGAGCGCCGCTGGGCGATCGGCGTGCTCAACGCGGCCCTCGGCGGCGGGATGAGCTCCCGGCTGTTCCAGGAGGTCCGGGAGAAGCGCGGCCTGGCGTACTCCGTCTACTCGTACTCCTCCTCGTACGCCGACACCGGCCTGTTCGGCATCTACGCCGGCTGCCAGCCCAAGCGGGTCGAGGAGGTGCTGAAGATCTGCCGCGCCGAACTCGCCCGGGTGGTCGAGGAGGGCATCACCGAGGAGGAGCTGCGCCGCGCCATCGGCCAGATCTCCGGTTCCACCGTGCTCGGCATGGAGGACACCGGCTCGCTGATGAACCGGATCGGCAAGGCCGAACTCGCCTACGGCCACCACCTGTCGGTGGACGAGATGCTCGGGAAGATCGCCGCGGTCACCCTGGACGACGTGCACGCCGTCGCCCGTGATGTGCTGGGGGCGCACCGCCCCTCGCTCGCCCTGATCGGCCCGATCACCGACCGGCGGGCCGCCAAGCTCGCCGACCTGCTGGTCTGACCGACCGGCCTGAGAGGAAGACTGACATGACGCTGCGCGTCGCCGTGATCGGCGCCAAGGGCCGGATCGGTTCGGAGGCCGTCAAGGCCGTCGAGGCCGCCGGGGACATGGAGCTGGTGGCAGCCCTCGGCCGCGGCTCCGAGCTGACCGAACTCACCGAGGCCCGGGTCGACGTCGCCGTCGAACTCACCCACCCCGACTCGGTGATGGCCAACCTCGACTACTGCCTCACCAACGGCATCCACGTGGTCACCGGCACCACCGGCTGGACCGAGGCGCGCCTGGAGACCGTCCGCGGCCTGCTCGCGAAGGCCCCCGGGCTCGGCCTGCTGATCGCCCCGAACTTCTCCATCGGGGCGATCCTCGGGATGAAGTTCGCGCAGACCGCCGCCCGGTACTTCGAGTCCGTCGAGGTGATCGAGCTCCACCACGACAACAAGGCCGACGCCCCCTCCGGCACCGCCACCCGCACCGCCCAGCTGATCGCCGCCGCCCGCGCCGAGGCCGGCCGGCCCCCGCAGCAGGACCCGACCACCCACGGCCTGCCCGGCGCCCGCGGCGCCGACGTGGACGGCGTCCCCGTGCACGCGGTGCGGCTGCGCGGCCTGCTGGCGCACCAGCAGGTGATGTTCGGCGACACCGGCGAGACGCTCACCCTCCGGCACGACTCCACGCACCACAGCAGCTTCATGCCCGGCATCCTGCTCGGCGCGCGGAAGATCGCCGACCACCCGGGCCTCACCTTCGGCCTGGAACACTTCCTGGACCTGTGACATGACCTCCCGCACCGGATTCTTCGTCCTCGCCGGCGTCCTGCTGCTGGTCAGCCTGATCTGCATCGGCGAGGGCGTCCAACTGGTCGCCACCGGGAAGCCGCTGGGCGTCGGCATCGGCGCGTGCGCCTTCGTCATCCCGATGATCGGCGTCTGGTTCCTCGCCCAGACCGTCCGCTTCGGCCGCGCCAGCGAGCGGCTCGCCCGCGAGCTGGAGGCCGAGGGCGGCCTGCCCGTCGACGAGTTGAAGCGCAGCAGCGGCGGCCGGATCGACCGCGCCTCCGCCGACGCGGTGTTCACCCGCCGCAAGGCCGAGGCCGAGGCCGCCCCGGCCGACTGGCGCAACTTCTTCCGGCTGGCGGTCGCCTACGCGGACGCGGGCGACGTGCCGCGCGCCCGCAAGGCCATGCAGCACGCCATCAAGCTGCACGATGCCGGGGCTCCGGCCGCCCGACCGTAGACTGACCCGGACCCCTCCCAGACCCCCCCAGGACGTTCTCCCATGCGCGCAGTCGAACCCCAGGTCCACCTCATCGCCCGCCCCGAACTCGACTACGACGAGGTCGCCGCCTACCTCCAGGACGTCGGCGGCGAGAGCTGGCTGGAGCGGGTCGACCGCGGCGACCTGGACGACGCCCAGAACCTGGCCGAGTTCGCCGGCCGGATCTGCTACCGCTCCTGGAAGCCGGGCCTCAACCCGAACGTCACCAAGGTCCGCACCGACCAGGACGTCTACCTGAAGAACATCCTGGCCAGCGCGCACGGTTCGGTGCTGGAGCACGTCTCCTTCTCCTTCGTGCTGCACAACGTCAGCCGGGTGGTCACCCACGAGCTGGTCCGGCACCGGGCCGGCGTCGCGGTCTCCCAGGAGTCGCTGCGCTTCGTCCGCCTCGACGACATCCCGTTCTGGTTCCCCGAGTGGGCGAAGCAGGACGAGGCGCTGATGGCCCGGGCCACCGGCCTGATGAAGGAGATCGAGGAGTTCCAGCACTGGATGGCCGACCACTTCGGGCTGGACGAGGAGGGCGTGCCCTTCCACGAGAAGAAGGAGAAGACCTCCTTCATGCGCCGCTTCGCCCCCGAGGGCCTGGCCACCGGCCTGGTCTGGTCGGCCAACGTCCGCACCCTGCGGCACGTGATCGAGAACCGCACCGCGCCGGGCGCCGAGGAGGAGATCCGGCTGCTGTTCGGCAAGATCGGCGAGCTGATGGTCAAGGAGGCCCCCGCGCTGTTCGGCGACTACACCGTCGAGGACGGCGCCTGGGTCCCGGGCTGGCGCAAGGTCTGACGGCGGGTCCGCCGGCCGTCCCCGCCGCCCTCACCCGTGCGGCCTTCGGCCGGGGGCGCCCGGCCGCCCGCTGACCTGCGCCGACGGGCAGATGGGCGGACCGTCCGGCATGTCTGGATTGCGGCTTTCTCGGGCGCTCCATACGCTCAGGACACGGATTCCGGTGCTGCGTGAACCCCCGAGCGCGCAGCACCGGAATCCCATGTCCGGCCCGGGTTCCGGCGCCCTCCCGACACCCCGGACTGTCCAAACCCTGGACCTGCGTCGCTACCGACCACCGCCCTACGAGTAGCTTTGGACCCATGGCTCCGACCTCCACACCGCAGACGCCCTTCGGCCGGGTCCTGACCGCGATGGTCACCCCGTTCACCCCCGAAGGCGCCCTCGACCTCGACGGCGCCCAGCGCCTCGCCGCCCACCTGGTGGACTCCGGCA
This sequence comes from Kitasatospora sp. NA04385, assembly GCF_013364235.1. Taxonomy (NCBI): domain Bacteria; kingdom Bacillati; phylum Actinomycetota; class Actinomycetes; order Kitasatosporales; family Streptomycetaceae; genus Kitasatospora; species Kitasatospora sp. NA04385. The sequence goes on from NZ_CP054919.1 coordinate 5,526,286, forward strand.
ACGACGGCCTGGTGCTCAACGGCACCACCGGCGAATCGCCCACCACCACCGACGCGGAGAAGGCCCAGCTGGTACGGGCCGTGGTCGAGGCGGTCGGGGACCGCGCCCACATCGTCAGCGGCGTCGGCACCAACGACACCCACCACAGCGTCGAGCTCGCCCGCCAGGCCCGGGCCGCCGGCGCGCACGGCCTGCTGGCCGTCACCCCCTACTACAGCAAGCCCCCGCAGGAGGGCCTGTACCGGCACAACGTCGCCATCGCCGACGCCACCGACCTGCCGGTCATGCTGTACGACATCCCCGGCCGGTCCGGCGTCGCCCTGGAGACCGACACCCTGGTCCGCCTCGGCGAGCACCCCCGGATCGTCGCCAACAAGGACGCCAAGGGCGACGTCGCCGCCGCCGCCCACGCCATCGCCCGCTCCGGCCTCGCCTGGTACTCCGGGGACGACGTGCTCACCCTGCCGCTGCTCTCGGTCGGAGCCGTGGGCGTGGTCAGCGTGGTCGGCCACGTCGTCGCCGCCGAGATGCGCACCATGATCGAGGCCTTCACGGCCGGCGACACCGCCAAGGCGCTCGCCGTCCACCAGTCCCTGCTGCCGGTCTACGCCGGAATGTTCCGCACCCAGGGAGTGATCCTCTCCAAGGCTGCGTTGAACCTGCAGGGACACCCGGCCGGCCCGCTCCGGCTGCCCCTGGTCCCCGCCACGGACGCGGAGACCGCCCGGTTGAAGGAGGATCTCGCCGCCGGCGGGGTACACCTGTAACCAACAACAGACGTGCGCGTCCCCGGCTCGCCGGATCCACCCGGGTCCGCCGCTGGACCGGGACCGAAGGCGCGCGGCACATCGGCAGTCAGGTAACCACGATGGACGCACGCCATATGCGACCGGGGGAGGAACCCCCCGGGCATATGGCGTGCGTCGTGAGGAGAGTCTTTTGAGCCACCCGCACCCCGAACTCGGCGCGCCCCCCGCACTCAAGGAAGGCGCCCTCCGCATCACCCCGCTCGGCGGTCTCGGCGAGATCGGCCGCAACATGACGGTCCTCGAGTACGGCGACCGGATCCTGATCGTCGACTGCGGCGTGCTCTTCCCCGAGGACGAGCAGCCCGGCGTCGACCTGATCCTCCCCGACTTCAGCTACATCCGGGACCGCCTCGACAAGGTCGACGGCATCGTCCTGACCCACGGCCACGAGGACCACATCGGTGCC